>NZ_JAGIOA010000001.1:2485766-3728650 GCF_017876435.1 Microbacterium phyllosphaerae | reverse complement strand
CGGACTTCTTTTAAACAGAAAAGCCACCCAATGTTGGGTGGCTTTTCTGCGTTAACGTGCATTCGTACACGTCGACGACAGTAGCGATGACGTCGCACGTTCGTGATCGAATCGAGTACCCGGGCGCCGCGCACCCGGGCACGATCACGTTTCAGCGCGTGAGCTCATCGCCGGGTTTCAGCGCTTGAGCCGGGACTCGAGCACCGCGGCCGTCTCGATGACAGCATCAGCGAGCGTGCGCTCGTCGAGTTCGCCACCCGCCCAGGTCACCGCGACGGCGGCGACCGGCCACCCCGCGTGATCGCGAACGACCGCGCCGACACTGCGCAGGCCGTCTGCGACCTCGCTGTCTTCCGTCGCATAGCCGCGCCCTCTCACCGTGCGCAGCAGCTCACGCAGGTCACTCGGCTTTCGCGGACCGAGGCCGGTGCGGTCGGGGAACGCGGAGGCGCTCGGATACAGTGCACGCACCTGTTCACGAGGGAGCGCTGCGAGCATCGCTCGTCCGGATGCCGTGAGGTGGGCGGGGAGGCGCACTCCGACGTCCGTGACGAGGGCCTGTCTGCGTGGGGCGCGCTCCTCGACGATGTACAACACGTCACCACCGCTCATCACGGCGAGGTGCGTGCTCTCGCCGAGGCGGTCCGAGAGCGCAGCGACGAGGGGACGCCCGATCCGTGCGAGCGGTTGCTGTCGCGCGTATCCGCCGGCGAGCTCGAAGGCCGACGTACCCAGCCCCCAGCGCCGATCCTCCTTCATGTGCAGCACGAAACCGTGCGCCGCGAGGGTGGTGAGTAGGTGGTACACGGTCGACCGGGGCAGTTCGAGCTCGCGAGCGATCGCCGAGGCGGCGACGGGCGCGGGGCGTCCGGCCAGATAGCTCAGGATCCGCAGGGTGTTCTGGGCAGCGGGTACCTGGGCGCCGGTCTCCGCATTGTCTGGGATCACAGACACAGGATCCCACGTTCGTCTGTCGCGCGCGACCTGTCGGGTGTGGAATCGAGACATGAGCGAAAAGCCCTCCGTCCTCGTCGGCGATGCACCCCTGAGCCACGCCGATGTCGTCGCGGTCGCCCGACACGGTGCCCCGGTGACCATCAGCCCCGCAGCGCTGGTGCGGGTCGCCGAGACCCGGCAGGTCATCGACGGACTCGCGGCCGACCCCCACCCGCACTACGGGGTGTCCACCGGCTTCGGCGCACTCGCCACGACCTTCATCGCGCCGGATCGCCGCCTGCAGCTGCAGGCGAGCCTCATCCGTTCCCACGCCGCCGGCACCGGCGCCGAGGTCGAGCGCGAGGTCGTCCGCGGTCTGCAGCTGCTTCGGCTGCAGACGCTCACGTCGGGTCGTACAGGCGTGCGGCCCGTCGTGGTCGAGACGTATGCGGGTCTGCTCAATGCGGGGATCACCCCGGTCGTGCGCGAGTACGGCTCGCTCGGATGCTCCGGCGACCTGGCCCCGCTCGCCCACATCGCGCTCGCGACGATGGGAGAGGGCGACGTCCGCAACGCCGAGGGCGCGCTCGTCCCGGCATCCGATGCTCTGGCCGCCGCCGGCATCGAGCCGCTCACCCTCGTCGAGAAGGAGGGGCTCGCCCTCATCAACGGCACCGACGGGATGCTCGGGATGCTGGTGCTGGCGCTGCACGATCTCGAGGCGCTGCTGCTCACCGCCGACATGGCCGCGGCGATGTCGGTCGAGTCGCAGCTGGGCACGGATGCCGTGTTCGCCGCCGACCTCATGGCGCTCCGCCCCCAGGCGGGTCAGGCCACGTCCGCGGCGAACCTGCGGTCCTTCCTCGGAGATTCTCCGATCGTGCACAGCCACAAGGGGCCCGAGGACGGCCGCGTGCAGGACGCGTATTCGCTGCGCTGCTCGCCGCAGGTGCACGGAACCGCGCGCGACACCATGGGGTACGCGTCGATGATCGCCGACCGGGAACTCGCGAGTGTCATCGACAACCCCGTGATCACCGTCGACGGTCGCATCGAATCGAACGGCAACTTCCATGGAGCGCCGGTCGCGGCAGTGCTGGACTTCCTCGCGATCTCGGTCGCCGATGTGGCCTCGATCTCGGAGCGTCGTACCGATCGTGCCCTCGACCCCGCGCGCAGCCACGGCCTGCCGCCCTTCCTCGCTGACGAGGTGGGCGTCGATTCGGGCCTGATGATCGCGCAGTACGCCGCCGCCGGCATCGTGTCGGAGCTCAAGCGCCTCGCCGTTCCGGCATCCGTCGACTCGATCCCGTCGTCGGCGATGCAGGAGGACCACGTCTCGATGGGATGGGCGGCCGCTCGCAAGCTGCGCCGCGCGATCGACGGCCTGGGCCGCGTGTTGGCGATCGAGATCCTCACCGGTGCGCGCGCCCTCGACCTGCGAGCGCCGCTGCAGGCGGGACCCGCGACCGGCGCGGTCCGCGATCTCGTCCGCACCGTCGCGGCGGGGCCCGGACCCGACCGCTTCCTCTCACCCGACATGGAGGCCGTGACTGCGCTCGTGCAGTCCGGCGCCGTCGCCCGCATCGCAAAGGAGCACGCGAATGACTGACACCACGACGCCCAACACCGCCACGGCGGGGCCGCGCACCGTTCGGGCCGCCCGCGGCAACCAGCGCACCGCCAAGAGCTGGGGCGCAGAAGCGGCCAAGCGGATGCTCATGAACAATCTCGATCCCGAGGTCGCCGAGCACCCCGAAGACCTCGTCGTGTACGGCGGCACCGGAAAGGCGGCGCGCAGCTGGGAGGCGTACGACGCGATCGTCCGCACTCTCGACGAGCTCGAGCCGGACGAGACGCTGCTCGTGCAGTCGGGCAAGCCGGTCGGCGTCTTCCGCACGCACGAGTGGGCACCCCGTGTGCTGATCGCCAATTCGAACCTCGTCGGCGACTGGGCGACCTGGCCCGAGTTCCGCAAGCTCGAAGAGCTCGGCCTGATCATGTACGGCCAGATGACCGCCGGATCGTGGATCTACATCGGAACCCAGGGCATCCTGCAGGGCACCTACGAGACGTTCTCGGCCGTCGCCCGTTCGCTGGGCCGGGAGTCGCTCAAGGGGACGCTGACCCTCACCGGCGGTGCGGGCGGCATGGGCGGCGCGCAGCCGCTCGCCGTCACCCTCAACGACGGCGTCGTGCTGATCGTCGATGTCGACGAGTCGCGCCTCGCTCGCCGGGTCGAACACGGATATCTCGACGAGTACACGACCGACCTCGACGCGGCCGTCGCCCGGGTCGTCGCCGCGAAACAGGCCGGCGAAGCGCTCTCGGTCGGCGTGGTCGGCAATGCGGCCGAGGTCTTCCCCGAGCTGCTGCGCCGTGGTGTGCCGATCGACATCGTCACGGATCAGACCAGCGCCCACGACCCGCTCGCCTATCTGCCGGTGGGAATCTCGGTCGCCGACTGGAAGGCCGAGGCCGAACGGGATGCCGAGGCCTTCACCCACCGCTCGCGCGAGTCGATGGCGCAGCACGTCGCGGCGATGGTCGCATTCCAGGATGCGGGGGCAGCGGTGTTCGACTACGGCAACTCGATCCGCGCCGAGGCTCAGCTCGGTGGCTTCGACCGCGCCTTCGAGTTCCCGGGCTTCGTGCCGGCATACATCCGTCCGCAGTTCGAAGAGGGCCGCGGACCCTTCCGTTGGGCGGCGCTCTCGGGCGACCCCGAGGACATCTACAAGACCGATCGCGCGATCGCCGAGCTCTTCCCCGACGACAAGGCGCTGCACCGCTGGCTCGAGAAGGCCGGAGAGAAGGTGCACTTCGAGGGACTGCCCGCGCGCATCTGCTGGCTCGGCTACAAGGAGCGCCACCTGGCGGGGCTCAAGTTCAACGAGATGGTGGCGTCGGGTGAGCTGTCGGCACCGATCGTGATCGGTCGAGACCACCTCGACTCGGGCTCGGTCGCCTCGCCGTACCGCGAGACAGAGTCCATGAAGGACGGCTCGGATGCGATCGCCGACTGGCCTCTGCTGAACGCACTGCTCAACACGGCATCCGGCGCGTCGTGGGTGTCGTTGCACCACGGCGGCGGTGTCGGCATCGGACGCTCGATCCACGCCGGCCAGGTCAGCGTCGCGGACGGTTCTGCGCTCGCCGCCGAGAAGCTCGAACGCGTGCTGACCAACGATCCCGGCACCGGAGTCATGCGACACGTCGACGCCGGCTACGAGCACGCGCGCGACATCGCCCGCGAGCGCGGCCTGAAGGTGCCGATGCTGTGACCACCATGCTGATCACGAACATCGGCGAGCTCACGACCAACGTCGGCTCACCGGACGGAGACCGCTTCGGCACGCTGCACGATGCGGCCGTGCTGGTCGACGGCGGACGGATCGCCTGGGTCGGCTCGGCGGATGCCGCACCCGGGGCCGACGAGATCGTCCACGCCGGCGGGCGGGCGGTCATCCCCGGGTTCGTCGACAGCCACAGCCACCTCGTCTTCGGCGGAGATCGTGCGGCCGAGTTCGAGGCGCGGATGGCGGGGCAGAAGTACGCCGCGGGTGGCATCCGCTCGACCGTCGCCGCGACGCGAGCGGCGAGCGACGACGAGCTGCGCGCGCGCCTGCGCGGT
Organism: Microbacterium phyllosphaerae; assembly: GCF_017876435.1. Lineage (NCBI taxonomy): Bacteria > Bacillati > Actinomycetota > Actinomycetes > Micrococcales > Microbacteriaceae > Microbacterium > Microbacterium phyllosphaerae. Next base: position 3,724,080 of record NZ_JAGIOA010000001.1, on the reverse strand, counting down.
TTCCTCGACGAGATGCTCGCGCAGGGCACCACGACGGTCGAGATCAAGAGCGGATACGGGCTGAGCGTGGCGGATGAAGAGCGCCTCGTGCGCCTCGCCGCCGAGGTCACGCCGGAGGTCACGTTCCTCGGGGCGCACGTCGTGCCGGCCGAGTACGCCGACCGAGCCGACGACTACGTCGATCTGGTGACGGGCCCGATGCTCGACGCCTGTGCTCCGCATTCGAAATGGGTCGACGTGTTCTGCGAGACCGGTGCGTTCTCGGTCGAGCAGTCGCGGAGGGTGCTCGAGGCCGGCGTCGCGAAGGGCCTCACACCCCGACTGCACGCGAGCCAGCTCGGCCCGGGCGATGGGGTGCGCCTCGCCGTCGAGCTCGGTGCGGCCTCGATCGATCACGGCACCTATCTGACCGACGACGACATCGCAGCGATCGCCGCCTCCGACACCGTGCTGACCCTGCTGCCCGGCGTCGAGTTCTCGACCCGGCAGCCGTATCCCGACGCGCGCCGACTGATCGATGCGGGCGTCACCGTGGCCCTCGCCTGCGACACGAACCCTGGTTCGAGCTTCACGTCGTCCATGCCGTTCTGCATCGCGATCGCAGTACGCGACATGGGTATGACCCCCGCCGAGGCCGTGTGGGCGGCGACCGCCGGGGGAGCGCGGGCGTTGCGCCGCGACGACGTCGGCGTGATCACGGTGGGAGCACGCGCGGACCTCGTGCTGCTGACCGCGCCCACGCGCATCCATCTCGCGTATCGACCCGGAGTGCCGCTGGTCGATCAGGTGTGGAAGGACGGGGTCGCGGTCTTCGCGGCAGCGTCGAAGGCACGAGGAGCGGAGAACCATGGCCCTGTCGCACGATGACCTCTGGCCGCGCGCCGGATCCTGGCCCTCGTTCGCTGCGGAGGATGACGCGGATGCCGTGCTGCTCGGCGTTCCGACCTGGCGCACCTCGCTCTCGCCGACCGGCGCGCATGCGACCCCCGCGGCGATCCGGGAGGCGTTGACCCGGTACAGCGCCACGCTCATGGGTCCGCCTGTCGTCGATCTCGGCGAGGCGCTGCGCGTTCTCGACGCCGGGGATGTGGCCGAGCCCGACGGCGAGGCCGGCATCGCGGCGAGCGTCGCGCGCGTGCATGAGCTCGCCGCATCCGCTCGTCTCGTGATCGCCCTCGGGGGCGACAACGCGCTGACCTACCCGGTCGCGCGGGGAGCCGGGGCCACCGGACTGATCACGATCGATGCGCACTTCGACCTGCGCGACGGGATCTCGAACGGGTCGCCCGTGCGGCGACTGATCGAGGACGCACCCGAGAAGGAACGCATCGATCCGACGAAGATCGTGCAGATCGGCATCGCGGACTTCGCGAACTCCGCCGCCTACGCGGCGCGCGCCGCCGAGTGGGGCATTCGCGTGATCACCCTCGACGAGGTCCGGCGCCGCGGGATCGACGAGGTCGTCGCGGAGGCAACGCGCATCGCCGGCGCCGGTGCGGCCGCCCGCATCCATCTCGATGTCGACGTCGACGCCGCCGATCGGGCCGCAGCGCCCGGGTGCCCGGCGAGTGTGCCCGGCGGATTCGCCGCGTGGGAGCTGCGTGCTCTCGTCCGCTCGATCGTCGCGGATCCTCGCGTGGTGAGCGCCGATATCGCCGAGGTCGACGCGACGGCCGACACCGACGACATGCGCACGGTCAGGCTCGCGGCCCTCTGCGTGCTCGAGATGCTCGCGGCTCTCGTCGCGCGCTGACAGCGGCCGCTATCGACGCAGCGTCCACGACGCCTGGCGTCGTCGCGACTCCATCACCATGAAGGTCAGGAGACCGGCCAGGCCCAGGAGGCAGAGGGTCCCCAGCGTGAGTCGGATGCTCGGCGCCCACCCCCACAGCTGCATCGACGGATCCATGAGCCCGAAGACTCCGCTCAGCAGCAGGAGTCCGGCGCCGGCGCCGAGCAGACCGGCGAGAGCCACGAGTCCCCACAGCATCCGTCGCGTCCATGAGCGCGGGGCGAACTGGTCTGCGTAGTGTTCAGGCGAACCGAACGTCTCGAGCGGATCCTCCCCGGATTCTGCGAGGTGGCTCCTCACCTCCCGCACGATGAGATCGACCTGGTCACTCGGGACGTCGCGTAGTTCGAGCTCGTCCGCGAGAGCCGTGCCGTAGTCGTCCCGTGTGCCGCTCATCGTGACTCCTTCTTGTCGCCGAGGACTGTCATGGTGCGGGCGGTGAAATCCGCCCAGGCGGCCCGGTGCTCGTCGAGCGTTCGCCTGCCCGATTCCGTGATCGAGTAGTACTTGCGCCCCGGCCCTCCGGCCCCGTCCTGCCAGGTCGAGGCGAGAGAACCGTCGTGCTCGAGGCGGGCGAGCAGCGGGTAGAGCGTGCTCCCCTTGATGGTGCCGAATCCGGCCGCCGCGAGGCGCTGGGCGATCAGGTAGCCGTAGGCGTCCTCGTCGCCCACGAGAGCGAGCACGGCGCCGGGGAGCGCGGCCCGAGCCCACTCGCTGGGCCACTGCGTCGAATCCATGACTAGATCATGCCACGGACTAGTCCAGATCTCTACCTAGCTCGCGTGTCGAGGCGGCCGTGAGAGTCACCGGCCGGCGACTTTACGATGGAGCCATGGACACGCTGGACACCCTCGCTCTCGTCGGCGAGGTGCTGTCGTGGGTGGGCCTGGGGATCGGGCTGCCGCTGCTCCTGCTGGCCATGCTGATTCGTGCGGTCGAAGGACCGTGGCGGAGCATCGAGATCGCGATCGTCGAGCGGGACGGCTCCGTGTTCGCCCGCTGGTTCGCCGGAGGCGACTTCCACGAGAGGCCGTTGCGGCGCGACGAGTTCGCGACCCCGGAGGAGGGCTGGGCTGCAGGGGTCGTCAGTGCGAACGATCCTGCTCGTGCTCGTGTGGGGGATCCGCCACATCTGCGCCGGGTCGTGATGACTCTGGGGATCGTGTTCGCGGGTGTCGGCGTAATCGGCCTCATCGGATCACTGCTGCCGCTTTTCCTGTGACCTCACGGTCAGATCCGACGATCAGCAGAGGCCGGCAGCCTTCTCCAGCTGGGTGAGTCTCTCGCCGGGGCTCCCCGTGAGCGTCACGATCGACGGCGCATCACCGGCGCGTTCCAGGTCGTCGAGCACATCCAGAAGAGCGCGCCCCATCGCCTCTCGGAGCTCCGGATCCTCGTCGTCGGGAACGGCGATCGCGTGCCGTGGGTCGAGCGGCACGACGGCGATCAGATCGACATCGGCCATCGATGACTCGACCAGCTCCTGCGCTCGAGAGAGCAGCGTGTCGTCTCCACGGCCCAGCGCGTCGAGCGCGGTGAGATAGGCGAGGAAGTCGATCGACCCGCGTTCCGAGATGACGGAGCTCTCGCCCGCCGACTCTCGCAGTCGGGAGACCGTGACGCGGAGCTGCGCCACGAAGCTGGCCGCGCCAGCCGGCGCCTCCGACTCGATGTCATCGAACGGGTCGCCGAGGACCGCGTATTCGGGGTGAGCTGCGTGGAAGTCGGAGATCAGCGTGCTCTTGCCACTCGCGTGAGTGCCCGACACGACGATCCGCACGCGTCAGACCCCGGGGATCAGCAGGTGGGCGATCGTGAAGATCGCGAGACCGGCGAGGGCGCCGACGAACGTGCCGTTGAGGCGGATGTACTGCAGGTCGCGACCGACCATGAGCTCGATCTTCTCGGTCGTCTCGACCGGGTCCCAGCGCTCGACGGTGTCGGTGATGATCGACGCGATGTCGTGGCGGTAGCGGTCGACGAGGAACACCGCGGCATCCGACACCCAGGTGTCGACGCGGTGCTGCAGCGCGGCATCCGTCGTCAGCCTGTCGCCGACCTCCTGCAGAGCCTGAGCCGCACGCACGCGCAGCCCGCTCTCGGGGTCGGCGAGGGCGGTGAGGAGTCCGTTCTTGGCCGTGTTCCACGCCTCGGCCGCGAGGGCGCCCACGCGGGGGCTGTCGAACAGCGAGGCCTTGGCGTTCTCGAGCTTGGCCCTCGTCGCGGGGTCGTTCTGCAGACTGTCTGCCAGGCGGGCGAGATAGCCGTCGACGGCGATGCGGGCCGGATGCTGCGGATCGGCCTGCACGGCGCGCACGAACTTGACCGCCTCGTTGTACGCGGTGTCGTCGACGAAGCGGTGCGCGAGCTTCGGCACCCACCCGGGGAGCCGCCGTGAGATGAGCCCCGAGAACGAGGCTGCATTCGCGTCGAGCCAGCGGGCGATGCTGTCGGCGGCGAGGTCGACCGCTCCGTGGTGAGCATCCGCTTCGACGATCTTCTCGAGCCAGGCCCCGGCCGGCGGACCCCACTCGGGAGAGACGAGGTGCTCGCGGGCGAGATCGGTGATGAGGTCGCGCACGTCGTCGTCGCTGAGGGCGTTGAGCACCGCCGTCGCGATCGTCGCTCCCTCGGCGCCCACCCGCTCGGCGTGGGCCGGCTCGCGCAACCACTCGCCCGCGCGCTTCGCGATCGCGGTGCTCGCGAGCTTGGTGCGCACGACGCTCGCCTCGAGGAAGTTCGTCTCGACGAACTCGCCCAGCGTGCGCCCGATCTCATCCTTGCGGTTCGGGATGATCGCGGTGTGCGGGATGGGCAGCCCCAGCGGTCTGCGGAAGAGCGCCGTCACGGCGAACCAGTCGGCGAGGGCGCCCACCATCCCGCCCTCGGCGGCCGCGCGCACATAGCCGAGCCACGGCTGCCGCTCCTGGAACGCGAACGCGACGACGAACACGATCGCCATGAAGATGAGAGCCCCGAGGGCCACCGCCTTCATGCGGCGAAGGGCGCGAAGTCGTACCTGGTCTGCGGGCGACAGGAGCGCCATCGGGGTTCGCGGCATGACGTCATCCTTTCACGGGGAGTTCTCGCCGAGGTCGGCGTGCCGCATCGAGTTCTGTCGTCCGTCGAGAGATCTGGGCTGTGTAGTACCATCACTACATTCCGAATCGAGGTACATCGTGTTCACCATGACCGCTCGAGAGTTCAACCAGTCCGTCGCGCGCGCTCAGCGCGTCGCCGACGACCAGCCCGTGATGATCACGAAGCGCGGCGAGCCCGCGTACGTGCTCTTGAGCATCGACGAGTACGAACGGCTCGCCCCGGCCCGACCCGGGTCGATTCTCGAGTTCCTTGCGATGCCGGAGGAGGACCTCGTGGACGACGACGGCGAGTTCGATCGCATCATCGACGAGATCGTCGCCGATCGGAAGACGGACTTCGGTCGTCCTCCGATCGAGTTCTGACCGATGTATCTGATCGACACGAACACGTTCTCCGACGCGAGGCGCGGAACCGGAGCCGGCATCGCCGCTCGCACCTGGATGGAGAGCGGGGTGCCCGAGGCTCTTCACATGAGCGTCATCACCGACTACGAGCTGGAACTCGGTGTCCTCGGACTCCAGCGCCGCGATCCGCGTCAGGCGAGAGCACTCCGACGCTGGCTGGACACGCTTCGACTCGGGCTCGGCTCCCGCATCCTCCCCGTCTCTCCGCAGATCGCGCGGACGTGCGCCGCTCTCAACGTGCCGGATCGTCGTCCGTGGGCTGACGCGCTGATCGCGGCCACAGCGTTGCATCACGGCCTGACTCTCGTGACGCGCAACACGAAGGACTTCGAGATCCCCGGCCTGTCGGTGCTGAACCCGTTCGAGGACTGACAGCGGCAGAGGCCGAGTACCCTCGAAGCGTGATCGAAGACATCAAGAAGCGCGCCCTGCATCGCACCAGCATCCTCGAGGGTCAGATGCGCGGTGTCGCGCGGATGATCGAGAACGAGGAGTACTGCATGGACATCATCACGCAGTCCCGCGCGATCCAGCGCTCGCTGGAGTCGTTGAACCGTCTGCTGCTCGAGAACCATCTGCGCACGCACGTGACGCACATGTTCGACGAGGGAGGGGAGGAGCGCGACAAGGCTGTCGCCGAGCTTCTCAAGGCGTTCGACTTCGACCGCAAGTAGGGTCTGGCCGGTCGCGCTCCTCTCGCGTCACCGCTTCGGGTCGAAGACCTCGCCCTCCATGGCGTCGTAGCCCTCGGCCTGCGGGTCGCCATGCGAACCGCCCGACAGCGCGTACTCCTCCTCGGGGGAGAGCACGAGACGGTGCCGGAAGAAGAGGCCGAAGCCGAGCAGGATGATCGCGTAGACGATCGCGATCGCGATGATGGCCGGACCGAACGTCGGGTTCAGCAAGAAGCCCACGAAGATCAGAGCGGCGATCACGAGCGCGATGACGGCACCGGGGATGCCCCATGGGCTGACGTACGGGCGGTCGACGTTCGGGAACTTCTTGCGCAGGATGATGAACGATACGAGCTGCAGGCCGTAGGCGACGACTGCGCCCCAGACCGCGATGTTCAGCACGATCGCGCCGGCGACCGTACCCGCGCCCTCGGAGTCGACCGCGGTGAGCACATCGAGCACGATCAGGGCGATGAAGCCGATGGCGGCACCCACGGTGAGGGCGACCCACGGCGTCTGGCGCTTGCCGGTGAGGGAGAGGAACCGCGGGTAGTACCCGGCGCGGGAGAGCGAGTACATGTTGCGTCCGTAGGCGAACATGATGCCCTGGAGCGACGCGAGCAGGCCGATGAGCGCGAACAGCGCGAGCACGGCGGCGAGCTGGTCGCCGACGATCGCGCGGAAGCCGTCGAGCAGGGGCTCGCCCGCCGTTCTGGTGGCTTCGGCGCCGATGACACCGGTGTTCAGGAAGAGCACCAGGAGGCCGGTGACGATGAGCGTGCCGCGGGCCCAGAAGCCCGCCTTCGGGATGTCGCGGGTCGGATTGTGCGACTCTTCGGCGGCGAGCGGAAGCTCTTCGATGCCGAGGAAGAACCACATCGCGAACGGCAGGGCGAACAGGATCGGCAGGACGCCATGGGGAAGGAACGCGGTCTGGCCCTCGTCGGGGACCATGTTCCACAGGGCATCCCACGAGAACGCGCCCGAGAAGATCGCCATGGCCGAGAACACCAGGATGATGCCGATCGAGATGACCGAGACGACGATCGCGAAGCGGAACGAGATCGCCGCCCCCGCGGAGTTCAGGGCGATGAAGACGACGTAGAGGATGAGATACCAGACCCATCCGGGCAGCTCGAGGCCCAGCAGCTCACTCGTGATGCCGTTGGCATACGACGCCGAGAAGTAGACGATCACCGCCGTGGTGGCGACGTACTCGATGGTCTCGGCCGCCCCGGTGACGAGGCCGCCCCAGGGGCCCATGGCCGAGCGGGCGAACGAATAGGCGCCTCCGGTGTGCGGCATCGCGGCCGCCATCTCTCCGATCGCGAAGATCATGCCGTAATACATGGCGACGAGGATCGCGAAGGCGATGAGCATCCCACCGAAGCCCGCGAAGTCGATGCCGAAGTTCCAGCCCGAGAAGTCGCCCGAGATCACCGCGGCGACCGCGAGGCCCCACAGCCCCCAGACTCCGGCGGATCTCTTCAGGGTGCGTTTCTCGAAATACTCACTCCCGGCGCGTGTATAGGTCGCTCCGGCGACCTTGCGGGATTCATTGCTCTGCTGGGACATCCGCTCTCCGTTCGCATGCGTGCAGGCGCCGGGTGCACCTTGCGGATGATTGTGACAGTCAATGGTGGTTTCGTCTACCTTTAAACGCGAAGGTGATCTACTCTGAGGGCGAAGCCGGTCGGCCGATCGCTTCACCGCACGAGAACGGAGCGTCAGATGTCGGGCAACCTGAGCGTCGAACAGCTGGATGCCGGCATCGCCGCCGGCGAGATCGACACGGTGATCGTGGCCTTCGCGGATGCGCAGGGGCGACTGGTCGGCAAACGCGTGTCGGCGCGGCTGTTCCAGGAGGACATCCTGGCTCACGGGGCCGAGGCCTGCGACTACCTGCTCTCGGTCGACGTCGACATGAACACGGTCGACGGTTACGCGATGTCGGGGTGGGACCGCGGCTACGGCGACATGGTGCTGAAGCCCGACGTCGAGACCATGCGCAACATTCCGTGGCTCGACGGCACGGCATTGGTCATGGCCGACCTCGTCTGGCAGAACGGCGAACCGGTGGGCCCCTCGCCCCGAGCGATCCTCGACCGGCAGCGCGACCGTCTCGCCGAGCGGGGCTGGACCGCGTACTCGGGCACGGAGCTCGAGTTCATCGTCTTCGACAACACCTACCGCGACGCCTGGGCGCGCAAGTACGAAGGCCTGACGCCTGCGACCGACTACAACGTCGACTACAACCTGCTCGCCTCGACGCGCATGGAGCCGCTGCTGCGCGACATCCGCAACAGCATGGACGGCGCGGGGCTCTACTGCGAGGGCGTGAAGGGCGAGTGCAACTTCGGTCAGCAGGAGATCGCCTTCCGCTATGCGGAGGTGCGCGAGACCGCCGACCAGCACGCGATCTATAAGAACGGGGCGAAGGAGATCGCCGAGCAGCACGGGCAGGCGCTCACCTTCATGGCCAAGTTCAACGAGCGCGAGGGCAACAGCTGCCACATCCACCTGTCGCTCCGCGACGAGTCGGGTGCTCCGGTCATGGCGGGAGACGGCGAGCACGGCTTCAGCCCCGTGATGGAGCACTGGATCGCCGGCATCCTCGCCACACTGCGGGAGTTCACCCTGCTGTTCGCGCCGAACATCAACTCGTACAAGCGCTTCGCCAAGGGCAGCTTCGCCCCGACCGGAGTCGCGTGGGGCATCGACAACCGCACATGCGCGCTGCGCGTGGTCGGGTCGGGCTCGGGGCTGAGGGTCGAGAACCGCGTGCCCGGCGGAGACGTGAACCCGTACCTCGGCATCTCGGCGATCATCGCGGGCGGCCTGTACGGCATCGAGAACGAGCTGCCGTTGCCCGAGCGCTTCACCGGCAACGCCTACGAGGACGCGGTCGACCATCTGCCGACGACCCTGCGCGAGGCGGCGAAGCTCTTCAGCGAGTCGACCGTCGCGCGGGCCGCGTTCGGCGACGACGTGGTCGAGCACTACCTGAACCAGGCCCGCATCGAGGTGGAAGCCTACGACGCGGCCGTCACCGACTGGGAGCGCATCCGTGGCTTCGAGCGCCTCTGACCCCGCGCCGCTGATCGGCGTCACGACCTATCTCGAGCGCGCACAGCAGGGGGTGTGGGACGTCAGGGCGGCGTTCCTGCCCGAGCAGTACCTCACGAGTGTGACCTCCTCCGGCGGCATCGCGCTTCTGCTTCCGCCCCAGGATCCGGATGCCGCGGACGCGGCGATCTCCGGCATGCACGGTCTCGTGCTCTCCGGCGGCGCCGACGTCGCGCCCGAGCTGTACGGTGAGGACCGGCATCCGCTCACCGACCCCGCCCGCGTCGACCGGGATGCGTGGGAGCTCGCCCTGTTCCAGGCGGCGGAGCGCCGCGGCATCCCGGTGCTCGCGATCTGCCGTGGTCTGCAGCTCGTGAACGTCGCACGCGGCGGCACCCTGCAGCAGCATCTGCCCGAATCGCTCGGCACGGAGAAGTACCGCATCGGCGGGGGAGTCTTCGCCGAGAACGACGTCGAGGTGTCGACCGACACCCCACTCGCCGAGATCATCGGCGAGACCGGGATGCGCGTGCACAGCTATCACCACCAGGGTGTCGACCGTCTCGGCGACGGACTCGTGGCCGCGGCGCACTCCGCCGACGGTCTCGTGCAGGCCTTCGTCGACACGTCGGCCGGTCACATCGTCGGCGTCCAATGGCACCCGGAGGAGAACGCCGAGGATCGGCGGCTCTTCGCAGATCTCGTCTCACAGGCCCGTGCGTTCGCCGCACGGCGGAAGGAGGACGCCCGATGAGCGCGTTCACAGTCATCAACCCGTCGACCGGTGCGGCGATCCGCGAGATCGCGCGCGCCGACATCGGAGAGACGGATGTCGCGATCGCCCGCGCCGTTGCGGCGCAGCGCCGGTGGGCGGCGCTCGCCCCGGTCGCTCGGGCCGATGCGCTGCGTGCGTTCGCGCGCACGGTCGAGGCCGCGGCGGAAGAGCTCGCGCAGCTCGAGGTGCTGAACTCGGGGCATCCGATCGGCTCCGCCCGATGGGAGGCCGGTCATGTCGCCCAGGTGCTCAACTACTACTCGGCCGATCCTGAGCGCCTGTCGGGTCGGCAGATCCCCGTGGCGGGCGGACTCGACGTCACCTTCCACGACCCGTACGGTGTGGTCGGGGTCATCGTGCCGTGGAACTTCCCCATGACGATCGCCGCGTGGGCGTTCGCGCCGGCGCTCGCCGCCGGCAACGCGGTGGTGTTGAAGCCGGCTGAGCTCACGCCTCTCACGGCGATCCGGCTCGGTGAGCTCGCCCTCGAAGCGGGCCTCCCCGAGGGGCTCTTCGAGGTCGTCACCGGGTCGGGTTCGGTCGTCGGGCAGCGGCTCGTCGAGCATCCGGATGTCCGCAAGGTCGTGTTCACCGGGTCGACCGAGGTCGGCATCGAGGTCGCTGCCGGATGCGCCAGGGCGCTCAAGCCCGTCACGCTGGAGCTCGGCGGCAAGAGCGCCAACATCGTCTTCGCCGATGCCGACCTCGAAAAGGCGGTCGCTGCGGTTCCGGGGTCGGTGTTCGACAACGCCGGTCAGGACTGCTGTGCGCGCAGTCGGCTGCTCGTGCAGCGCTCGGTCTACGACCGCTTCCTCGAACTGCTCGAGCCCGCTGTCGCCGCCTGGCGGGTGGGCGACCCGTCGAGCGCCGACACCGACATGGGGCCGCTCATCTCGGCCGCGCACCGCGACACCGTCTCGGGGTTCCTCGACGACGCGAACATCGCGTTCCGGGGCAGCGCTCCCGAGGGCGACGGCTTCTGGTTCGCCCCCGCCGTGGTGCTGGCCGATCCGTCCGACCGGATCGCGCAGCAGGAGGTGTTCGGGCCGGTCGTCGCGGTGATGCCGTTCGACGACGAGGCCGATGCGATCCGCCTCGCGAACGACACCGCCTATGGTCTCGCCGGCTCGATCTGGACCGAGAGTCTCGGCCGTGCCGTGCGCGTGTCGCGCGGAGTCCAGAGCGGGGTGCTGTCGGTGAACTCGCACTCGTCGGTGCGGTACGCGACGCCGTTCGGCGGAATGAAGGCGTCGGGTCTCGGGCGCGAGCTCGGACCGGATGCCGCTGAGCACTTCACCGAGACCAAGAACGTCTTCTTCGCGACCGACGAATCCTGACCCGCACACCACCCTGCAACGGAGAACACACATGACCATCGATCTGACCCAGCGCCTCAAGGACCGCGTCGCCATCATCACCGGTGGGGCCAGCGGCATCGGCTTCGCCACCGCCCAGCGCTTCGCCGCAGAAGGCGCGTTCGTCGTCATCGCCGACGTCGACCCCGCCACGGGCGAGAAGGCAGCCGCCGAGGTCGGCGGTGCGTTCCGCCCCGTCGACGTCGCCGATGAGACGAAGGTCAACGCGCTCTTCGACGGCGTCGCCGCGGAGTTCGGCCGCATCGACATCGCCTTCAACAACGCGGGCATCTCGCCCGCCGACGACGACTCGATCGAGACCACCGAGCTGCCCGCCTGGGATCGCGTGCAGGACGTCAACCTCAAGAGCGTCTACCTCTGCAGCCGTGCCGCACTTCGCCACATGGTGCCGGCCGGTCGGGGCTCGATCATCAACACCGCATCGTTCGTCGCGCTGCTGGGGTCGGCGACTTCGCAGATCAGCTACACCGCGTCGAAGGGCGGCGTGCTCGCGATGTCGCGTGAGCTCGGCGTGCAGTTCGCCAGGCAGGGAGTGCGCGTGAACGCCCTGTGCCCTGGTCCGGTCAACACCCCGCTGCTGCAGGAGCTGTTCGCCAAGGATCCGGAGCGCGCACAGCGTCGCCTCGTGCACGTGCCGATGGGACGCTTCGCAGAGCCGTCCGAGCTCGCCGCCGCCGTGGCCTTCCTCGCGTCCGACGACTCGTCGTTCATCACCGCCAGTGCCTTCGTCGTCGACGGTGGCATCACCAACGCCTACGTCACCCCGCTGTGAAGCGGGATCATGTCGCTGTGACAGGCTGAGAAGCATGAGCGAGCACCCTTCCGACGGCGATCTCGTCGGGGTGCGCCGAGCGGTCTATCGGCCGCTGCGCCGCGGCAACGCCCTCGAGGATGCGGTCGCCCGCCTCGTGCAGGCCATCCGCCTCGGCGTCGTCGCTCCCGGAGAGTCGCTGCCGCCGGAGCGTGAGCTTGCGGCATCGTTCGGCGTCAGCCGCGACACCGTGCGCGAGGCGATCCGCGAGCTCGCAGACACCGGATACCTCGTGCCGAAGCGCGGGCGGTACGGCGGCACGTTCGTCGCCGATCCGCTGCCGCAGCCCTCGGATGCCGGCCCCGTGACCGCGGCCGAGGTCGATGACGTGCTGGGGCTCCGTCGCGTGCTCGAGACCGGTGCGGCGCGTGCCGCAGCGAGTCGCTCGCTGGATTCCGCGACCCGCGCCGACCTGTGGGCCCGGCACGAGGCAGCACTGCCGGCCGGACCCGACGAGTATCGCCGGCTCGACACGCTGCTGCACCTCGCGATCGCCGAGGCCGCCGGAATCCCGTCGCTCGTCGCGCTCGTGGCCGAGAACCGGGCCGACGTCAACGCCTGGCTCGACACCTTTCCGCTGATGCCGAGGAACATCCAGCACTCTGGGGAGCAGCACGAGAGCATCGTCACGGCGATCCTGGCCGGGCGCCCCGACGTCGCCGAGGCCGCGATGCGCGATCACCTCGCGGGGTCCGAAGCGCTGCTGCGCGGATTCCTGATCTGAAACCGCGCAGCAGCGGGAGGGTCAGCTCGTGGCTGCCTCGTCTGCCACGGCGAGAGCCTCGTCGAGCACGGCGAGACCGCGCACCAGGTCGTCCTCGCTGATCACGAGCGGCGGCGCCACGTGCATGCGGTTGAAGTGCGTGAACGGCCAGACGCCGGCCTTCTTCGCTGCGGCGGCGAAAGCGGCGACCGGCGCGGCATCCGCTCCGCTCGCGTTGAACGGCACGAGCGGCTCGCGCGTCTGCGGGTCGCGCACGAGCTCGACGGCCCAGAACAGTCCACGGCCGCGCACCTCTCCGACGCTCGGGTGGGTGTCGACCCAGCGGCGCAGCGTCGGCTCGACGATGCGCTCGCCGAGATCGCGCACGCGCTCGAGGATGCCGTCGCGGCGGAACACCTCGAACGTCGCGACGCCTGCGGCGCACGCGAGCGGGTGGCCCGAGTACGTCAGTCCACCGGCGAACGGCGTGGTGTCGAAGGCCTTCGCGATGCGCTCGGAGATCACGACGCCGCCGAGCGGCACGTAGCCCGAGTTCACGCCCTTGGCGAAGGTGATCAGGTCGGGACGCCCGCCGTAGGCGTCGATGCCGAACCACTCGCCGAGCCGGCCGAACCCGACCATGACCTCGTCGGCGATGTAGACGATGCCGTAGCGGTCGCACAGCTCGCGCACACCCTGCAGGTATCCGGGCGGCGGCACGAGTACGCCGTTCGTGCCGACCACGGTCTCGATGATGATCGCGGCGATCGTCGCCGGCCCCTCGAGCTGGATCGTCTGCTCGAGGTGGGCGAGCGCGCGCTCGGACTCCTGCTCGGGGGTCTCGGCGTGGAACGGGGAGCGGTAGAGGTACGGCCCGAAGAAGCGCACGGCTCCCGAGTCCGGAGTGCCGTTCGCCCACCGACGAGGGTCACCCGTCAGCGAGATCGCGGTCGACGTGGAGCCGTGATAGCTGCGGTACATCGAGAGCACCTTGTGGCGACCGGTCGACTGACGCGCCATGCGCACCGCGTACTCGTTGGCCTCGGCGCCGCCGTTCGTGAAGAAGACCTTCTCGAAGCCCTCGGGCGCGACCTCGACGATGAGTCGGGCGAGCTCGCCTCGCACGTCGTTGGCCATCGCGGGCTGGATGGTCGAGAGGCGTCCGGCCTGCTGCTGGATCGCGGCGACCAGATCGGGATGCTGGTGCCCGAGGTTCAGGTTCACCAGCTGGCTCGAGAAGTCGAGGTAGGCGTTGCCGTCGTAGTCCCAGAACGTCGAGCCCTCACCCGCGGCGACCGGCAGCGGATCGATCAGGCCCTGCGCGCTCCACGAGTGGAACACGTGGCCGCGGTCATCCGCTCGTACCTGCGCCTCGGCCTCGGGGGCAGGCAGCGGGTGGGATGCACCGTGGCGGTCGGTGTATTTCGTCATGTCTCGTGTCTCCGTTCTCTGTCTGCTCGGGAGCTCAGTGGTTGCTCGGGAAGCCCAGGTCGATCTGCGAGGGCGTGTGGTCGGGCCAGCGAGTGGTGACCACCTTCGACCGAGTGTAGAAGTGCACCGACTCGGGGCCGTAGATGTGCGAGTCGCCGAACAGCGAGTCCTTCCAGCCGCCGAACGAGTAGGCGCCGATCGGCACGGGGATCGGCACGTTGACGCCGACCATGCCGACCTCGATGTCGAACTCGTACTGGCGGGCGGTGCCGCCGTCACGTGTGAAGATCGCGGTGCCGTTGCCGTAGGCGTTCGCGTTGACGAGCTCGACGGCCTCGGCGTAGGTCTCGACGCGCACGACCGAGAGGACCGGGCCGAAGATCTCGTCGTCGTACACCTTCATGCCGGGGGCGACGCGGTCGATCAGGCTGACTCCGATGAAGAATCCGTCCGAGTCGAACTCCTTCGTCGTGCCGTCGACCACCACGGTCGCACCCTCGGCGTCGGCTCCCGTCACGTACGAGGCGACGCGGTCGCGGTGCTCGCGCGTGATGAGCGGGCCCATCTCGCTCGCTGCGTCCGTGCCGGCGCCGATCGTGAGGCCCTCGATGCGCGAGGCGATCGCGGCGACGAGGTCGTCGGCGATGTCGCCGACCGCGACGAGCACCGACACGGCCATGCAGCGCTCGCCGGCCGAGCCGTACGCGGCGGAGACGGCGGCGTCGGCTGCAGCGTCGATGTCGGCATCCGGCATCACGACCATGTGGTTCTTCGCGCCGCCGAGAGCCTGGACACGCTTGCCCGCGGTCGCCGCGCGCTGGTAGATCGACCGGGCGATGGGCGTCGAGCCGACGAAGCTGATCGCGTTCACGCGCGGCGATTCGAGCAGAGCGTCGACGGCCTCCTTGTCGCCGTGCACGACGTTGAGCACGCCGTCGGGGAGCCCCGCCTCCTGGAAGAGCTTGGCGAGCCAGATCGAGGCCGACGGGTCCTTCTCGCTCGGCTTGAGCACCACGGTGTTGCCGCAGGCGATCGCCGAGGCGACCATCCACAGCGGCACCATGACGGGGAAGTTGAAGGGCGTGATCGCGGCGACGACACCGACGGGCTGCTTGACCGAGTGCACGTCGACCCCGCGCGAGACCTGCTCGCTGCGCTCGCCCTTGAGCAGGTGCACGAGACCGGCGGCGAACTCGACGTTCTCGATGCCGCGCGAGACCTCGCCCGCGGCATCCGAGAGCACCTTTCCGTGCTCCGAGGTGACGATCGCCGCGAGCTCGGGCGTGCGCTCCTTGAGCAGCTGGCGCAGACGGAAGAACACGTCGGCCCGCTTGATGAGGCTCGTCTCGCGCCAGGCGGGCAGAGCGGATGCCGCGGCGGCGATCGCCTCGTCGACCTCGGCGGTGGAAGCGAAGGCGACCTGCTTCGAGACCTGACCGGTGGCCGGGTCGAAGACCTGACCCGTGCGTGCCGCGTCGGCGGTCTCTGCTCCATTGATGAGGTGACGGACGATGTCCACGGGGCTCCTTCGGGGTACGAATCCGTATCGAACACTCTGACCGAGGCGCGATACGCTGACTTCCTCCCATGATCACAGAGCACGAGGAGCCTGAACGGTGTCAGAACGTAGCGACATCGCCGATGATCGGACAGATCGTCCGGCGAGTGCGGTCTTCCTGACGGTCGCCGACGTCCTCGCAGAGGCCGCGGTGCAGCAGGGCGAGCCCGACGTGATCGTCGGCGGAGCCGCACTCGGCGCCGCCGTGCGCTGGGCGCACGTGTCCGACAGCGTCGGAGTCGCACGTCTACTCGACGGCGGCGAGCTGCTGCTGACCACCGGGGCGGGGTGGCCGGTCGATGAGGCCGAGCTGCGGGACTTCGCGTCGAGCCTGCATCGGGCGGGCATCGCCGGCATCGTGTTCGAGCTGAAGACCGCCCGTCAGAGCGTTCCGCAGCCGGTCGTCGACGTCTGCGCCACGGTGGGTCTGGCCCTCATCGCGCTCACGCACGAGGTCAAGTTCGTCGCGGTGACCGAGGCGGTGCATCATGCGTTGATCGCCGCACAGACGCAGGCGCTGCGCGAACGGCAGCACCTGCACGAGCTCTTCACCGCGTTGAGTCTGCAGGGGGCTCCCGCCGACGTCGTGGTCTCCGAGACCGCCAGAGCGCTCGGATCCCCGGTCGTGCTCGAGAATCTCGCAGGCGAGGTGATCGCGACCGAGGGACTCGGAATGGCGGTCGCCGAGGTGCTCGGGAACCGCAGCGCGGCCGAGAGGGTGGCCGTACAGGCGCGCGGGGTGCGCTGGGGCACGCTCCTCGCTCTGCCGGGCGCCGCGCACCCCGCCGGTCGGGTCACGGTTCTCGAACAGGGCGCGACAGCCCTGGCCTTCGGATGCATCGCCGACGGCGGCGACGCCGAATGGTCGCTGCTCGCCCAGCGTGGGGTGATCGACGACCTGCTCGGCGCGCGCTTCGCCAAGGCTGAGGACATCGATGCACGGCTGCGCGCCGGCGGCTTCGCGCTCCGAGGCCGCCACTGCCACGGGATCGTGGCACGCGGCAACGGCTCGATCAGCGAGCTCGCCTATCGTGCGCGGCAGGCGGGATTCGCGGTGATGGCCGCGCGTGTCGACGGCGATGACGTCGCACTGCTCTCGGTGCCCGCGTCCACCGGGCTGTCCGACGAGGTGCTGCTGCGCATCGCCGGTCCCGACCGCGCAGTGTTCGTGGGGCCGGTCGCCGACGACGTGCTCGGTCTGCTCGGCTCTCTGCGAGCGGCGCGCGACCTCGCCGACAGCGATCGTGCCGAGGCGGGGGCCCGGGTACGCCGCGTCGACGACCGCCCGCTCGAACGGCTCGTCGCGACCCTGCGCGACGACCACCGACTGCATGAGCACAGCGAGCGGATGCTGTCGCCGCTGATCCGACACGATCGTGAGCGCCGCGGCGACCTGCTCGACGTGCTCGCAGCCCTCGTCGCCCACCCGGGCAATCGCTCGGCGGCAGCGGCGGCGAGCCACCTGTCTCGGTCGGTGTTCTATCAGCGGCTCACGCTGATCGGCGATCTGCTCGGAGCCGACCTCGACGACGGCGAGACGATCGCGGCGCTCCACCTCGCACTTCTCGCGAGGCGGCGCACCGCGACATCCGGCTGATCCCGAACTGACTGAGGGCTAGAGCACCGACTGCGCGTCCGAGAGCACGCCGCGCAGGATCTGTCCGATCTCGCGGAACTCGGCAGGGCCGATCGTGAGCGGCGGCGCGAGCTGGATCACGGGGTCGCCGCGGTCGTCGGCGCGGCAGTAGAGCCCGGCCTCGAACAGGGCGGGCGACAGGAAGCCGCGCAGCAGTCGCTCGGACTCGTCGTCGTCGAACGTCTCCCTCGTGGCCTTGTCCTTCACCAGCTCGATGCCGAAGAAGTAGCCGTCACCGCGCACGTCTCCGACGATCGGGAGGTCGAGCAGCGTCTCGAGTTCGGCACGGAACAGCGGCGAGTTCTCGCGCACGTGCTCGTTGAGTCCCTCCTCGTCGAAGATCGCGAGGTTCTCGAGTGCGACCGCGGCGGAGACCGGGTGCCCGCCGAACGTGTAACCGTGCGGGAACGACACGTCGCCCTTCGAGAAGGGCTCGTAGATCCGGTCGCTGATGACCGTGGCGCCGATCGGCGAGTAGCCGCTGGTCATGCCCTTGGCGCACGTGATCATGTCGGGCACATAGCCGAGACCGGTGCAGGCGAAGGTGTGGCCGAGTCGACCGAACGCGCAGATGACCTCGTCGGAGACGAGCAGCACATCGTGGCGGTCGCAGATCTCGCGCACCCGGGCGAAGTAGCCGGGAGGCGGCGGGAAGCATCCACCAGAGTTCTGCACCGGTTCGAGGAAGACGGCGGCCACCGTGTCTGCGCCCTCGAACAGGATCATCTCCTCGATGCGGTCGGCGGCCCAACGCCCGAAGGCCTCGAGGTCGTCGCTCGGACCGCCCATCTCGGCCGCGCGGTAGAAGTTGGTGTTCGGCACTCGGAAGCCGCCGGGAGTGACCGGCTCGAACATCGACTTCATCGCAGGGATGCCGGTGATCGCGAGGGCTCCCTGCGGGGTGCCGTGGTAGGCGACCGAGCGCGAGATGACCTTGTGCTTGGTGGGCTTGCCCTGCAGCTTCCAGTAGTGCTTCGCGAGCTTGAACGCGGTCTCGACGGCCTCGCCGCCGCCGGTGGAGAAGAACACGCGGTTGAGGTCGCCGGGGGCCTCGTCGGCGAGCCGGTCGGCGAGTTCGATCGCTGCGGGGTGCGCGTATGACCAGAGCGGGAAGAAGGAGAGCTCGGATGCCTGCTTGGCGGCGGCCTCGGCGAGACGACGGCGACCGTGCCCGGCGTTCACGACGAAGAGCCCGGCGAGGCCGTCGAAGTACTCCTTGCCCTTCGAGTCCCAGATGCGGTGCCCGTCGCCCTTGACGATGATCGGGACGCCGCTCTTCTCCATCGTGGACTGTCGCGTGAAGTGCATCCACAGATGGTCCTTGGCCATCGCCTGGAGTTCGGCCTCGGACGGTGTCGTGCGTTGCGTGCTCATCTGGTCCCCCAGTTGTAGAGCTGCTTCTGCAGCTTGGCGTAGATGAAGGTCTCGGTCGACAGCACCCCGTCGATCGGGCGGATGTGGTCGTTGATCATGGCGAGCAGGTCTTCGTCGTCCTCGCAGACGACCTCGGCGAGGATGTCGAAGGATCCGACCGTGATCACGACGTAGTCGATCGCGGGGATCTCGGCGATGGCCTCGGCGACGATCCGGGTGTCCCCGGAGACCCGGATGCCGATCATCGCCTGCCGGGGAAAGCCCAGCTGCATCGGGTCGGTGACCGCGACGATCTGCATGACACCGGACTCGGTGAGGCGCTGCACACGCTGCCGCACGGCGGCCTCGCTCAGGCCCACCTCGCGGCCGATGTCGGAGTACGAGCGGCGCCCATCCTCCTGGAGCAGCTCGATGATCGTCTTCGCGACATCATCCAGTGGGGGGTGCTTCTTCGAGGACGCCATGATGCGATCCTCGCACCGGAGCGGGCTCTCTTCAACCGATTCCGCAGAATTTCTCGTTCTCTGACGGGGAAACCGCAGAATACCGGGGTTAGGACTCCAGCGGTCCCAGCCACGCGCTCGCCGCGGTGGCGTGCGCCGACTCCGGGTCGGACGGGTGGAAGGCCCCCGCCAGCACATCGCGGTACAAGCGCGAGAGCTCGTTCGACGAGAAGTACGAGCCGCCGCCCGCGACGAGCATGGCCTGATCGACGACGTGCTTCGACATGGTGATGGCGCGGTGTTTGACTCCCGAGAGCAGGGTGAACCAGCGGGCGCCGTTGTCGACCTTCTCGTCGACGTCGCGGGCGAGTGCGGCGATCTGTGGCGGCAGGGCGTCGTACGCGAGGCCCATATCGGCGATCCGCCAGCGGATGTCGGGGTCCTGGCTGTAGGCGGCGCCCGTCTTCTTCGAGCGGCGCTTCTGGGCGGTCTCGACCGCGAGGTCGAGCGCGCGTCGCGCAATGCCGGTGTACACCGAGGCGAGCAGGATCTCGAAGACCGAGAAGATGCCGAACACGATGGGGTCGGGGTTCGGGCCCGGATCGATGCGGCGCACCACGTGGGCGGCATCGGCGACTGCCCCGTTCAGGCGGGTCGTCCTGCTCTGCGTCCCGCGCATGCCGAGGGTGTCCCAGTCGTCACCCGTGACGACCGCATCGGTGCGCTCGACGAAGGCGAACACGAGCTTGGGGGCGTCGGGGCTCGTGGTGTCGAGTCCGTGCAGGCCGAGCCGCGTCCAGACGGGCGCGAGCGAGGTGAAGATCTTGGTGCCGGTGAAGGAGTAGCCGCCGTCGGCGGTCGGCACGGCATCCGTGTCGCTGCCGAACAGCACGAGGTCGTTGCCGCCCTCGCTGATGCCGAACGCGAAGACCTCGCCGGCGACCGCGCCGTCCTGCACGAAGTCGAGGCCGGGGACGCCGCGGTCGGAGAAGACCTTGGCGACGCCCGTCCAGACGAGGTGCATGTTGATGGCGAGGGCCGTCGCCGGCGCCGCCGTGGCGAGGCGCTGCTGCAGGATCGCCGCCTCGGCGAGACCCAGGCCCGCGCCCCCGCGTTCGGTCGGCACGAGGATCGAGAGGTAGCCCGCGTCGCGGAGCTCATCGAGGTCCTGCTGCGGGAACGTGTTGTCGCGGTCGTGGATCGGCGCCCGTTCGCGGATGCGCTCGAGCAGATCGTCGGGGAGGAACGCGGTCGGATCGAACGTGCTCATGCGAGTGCCTCTTCCAGCTGTCGGATGGTCTCCTCGGGCTTGTCGCGGTGCAGCGAGTGCCCCGATCCCGCGACCACCGACATCGTGATGAGCGGGTTCGAGGCGAGCAAACCAGCCGCGACATCGCCGGTGAAGATGCTGTAGACCGCGGGATCCGAGGCGATCACGTGCGTGGGTACGGTCAGACGCGCGGCATCCGCCGTGACATCCCAGGGAGTGTTCTGCCTGCTCGTCTGCTCGACGGCCCAGGCGCTCGTGCGGTGCACCGCGTCGACCTTGAGCTCCCAGTCCTGCGGATGCCAGTGCGGATGCTCCTGCTGCACCAGCTCGACCCGGTTGTCGGCGAACGCGCGCTCCTGGCTCTTGCGCACGATCGTGGCGTCGCGGCCGCCGACGAGGATCGCGGGGTCGAGGAGCACGAGTCGGCGGGTCCACTCGGGGTCGGATGCCGCGGCCACCGTGGCCGAGGCGCCACCGAGCGAGTGGCCGACGACGGCATCCCACGGTCCGCCGCCGTCGGGGAGCGTTGCGACGAGGTCTGCGCCGTAGGCGGCGACCGAGTAGTCGAGGGCTCGAGGGGCGTCTCCGTGGCCGCGCAGATCGATCGCGGTCGCGTGCCGGCCCGCGTCTGCCAGAGCGGTGCCGAGGCGCCACATGAGTGCACCGGACGAGCCGAGTCCGTGCACGAGGAGGACGCGGCGGTCAGACGTCGGGTCTCCCCAGGAGATGCGAGGCAACGAGAGCGGTGCGGGCATGCAGCAAGCCTACGACCGGGATACGCAGGGCAGCTCGGTCGCGGTCACGTGAGGTCAGATCAGCGGAGGCAGGTCGCCGTGCGTCGTGAGCACACGGGCGGCGGCGGCATGCCCGGCGGAGAGGCGGTCGGCGAGGTCGGCGCCGTCGAGGGTCGCGGCGAGGAACCCTGCGGCGAACGCGTCGCCGGCGCCGACCGGCTCGACGACGTCGACGCGCGGAGCGGGCACGAACACCGGCTCGGCGTCACCGCGGAACGCCGTCGCACCGATGTCGCCGTCCTTGACGATCAGCAGACCGCAGTGGGGGAGGTGGGCGCGGATCGCGGCGGGCGTCACGGTGCCCCAGATGCGCTCGGCCTCATCGCGTCCGACGAACGCGATGTCGGCGGCATCCGCGAGGCGGGCCAGCGTCTCTGCGGCATCCTGCATGGTCCACAGCGCGCGACGATCGTTCACGTCGAAGGAGACGAGGGCACCTGCTGCGCGGGCATCGACGGAGAGCTGGTCGACCATCGCGCGGCACGACGGGGAGAGCGCGGGGGTGATGCCGGTGGTGTGCACGATCCGGACGCCGGCGAGCTGTGCGGCGTCGAGGAACCCCGGAGCCATCAGGGAGGCCGCGGAGCCGCGGCGATAGTAGTAGACGGAGGAGGATTCGACGCCGGGATCCTTGAACATGACGCCGGTCGGAGCATCCGCATCGGTCGTGACCCACAGCTCGACGCCTCGACGAGCGAGCTCGGTGGAGATCCGCTCGCCGATCGGGTCGTCGCCGAGACGAGAGGCCCACGCCGCCGTATGCCCGGCTGCGACAAGGCCCACTGCGACGTTGCCCTCGGCGCCCGCGAGCCCGAGAGCTGCCGTCTCGGTCTCGGCGAGCGGTGCGCCGAGTGCCGTGACGAGACCCATGGACTCGCCCACGCAGACGACCTCGGGGGTGGTGGATGCGGGGGAGGGGACAGAGCTCATGAAGGGGTGACCGCCAGGGGTTCGGTGTCGGGGTGGGGACTCGCGTCTCGGTGACGCAGATCGGGGAAGGAGCGGACGAACACGATCGAGACGACGAGTC
Source organism: Microbacterium phyllosphaerae (assembly GCF_017876435.1). Taxonomy (NCBI): domain Bacteria; kingdom Bacillati; phylum Actinomycetota; class Actinomycetes; order Micrococcales; family Microbacteriaceae; genus Microbacterium; species Microbacterium phyllosphaerae. The sequence goes on along the minus strand of NZ_JAGIOA010000001.1, from coordinate 3,701,841 downwards.
CGGCCGCCGCGAACAGGGTCGCTGCGAGGTAGGCGCCGCGCGGATCCGTCGCGTCGACGAGGAACCCGGCCACGGCGGATCCGGCGGCAGCCCCGATGAGCTGGCCGGTGCCCGCCCAGCCGAACGCCTCGGCGGTCTCGCTGAACTTGACGCTGGCGGTCGTGATGGCGAACAGCACGGCGAGCGCCGGGGCGATGCCGATGCCGGCGACGATCAGGGTGCCGCCGAGCCAGAACTCGTTGAGAGAGAACATCGTGAGGGCGAGGCCGATCGTGACGATCGTGAGGCGACGGGCCATCGCCCAGGGGCCGATCGGGATGTGCCCGAACGAGAGCCCTCCGGCGAGGCTGCCGACGGCGAACACCGCGAGCACGACGCCGGCTGCGAGGCTGCCGTGCTCGAACGTCGCGACCACTCCGACCTCGACGGCCGAGCAGGCGCCGATGAGCAGGAAGCCGATGATCGTGGCGAGGAGCACCGGAGGCTTGAGAACGACCTTGCCGAGAGCGCTGCGGCTTCGTGGGATGCGCACGCGTCCGACCTCGGGGGAGAGGATGAACCACGCCCCTCCGCCGACGAGGACGACCGCGACGAGGAGCAGTCCCTCCGCGGTGCCCACCTGTGTGGAGACGAGCGTGATCACGACGGGCGCCAGCACCCAGATGATCTCCTGCAGCGAGGCGTCGAGTGAGAACAGGGGGGTGAGCTGCTTGGCGTTGACGAGCTTGGGATAGATGGTGCGCACCGCGGCCTGCACCGGCGGGGTCGAGAGCCCGGCGATCATGCCGAGGACCATGTATCCGGGCACGTTCAGGGGAAGGAACGCGAGTCCGAGCACGGCGATCACACACACGCTGAGCGTGAGGGTCAGCACACGGCGCATGCCCCACGCGCCCATCCAGCGGCTCGTGATGGGGCCGGCGACCGCCTGTCCGACGCTCGTCGCGGCGAGCACGAGCCCGGCGGATCCATACGAGCCGGTCTGCTGCTCCACGTGCAGGAGGATCGCGAGCGAACTCATCCCGTTGGGGAATCGCGCGGTCAGCTGCGCCGCGATCATGCGCGCCACTCCGGGCGTGCGAAGTAGGTCCCGATATCCCGCCACGGGTCAACGCTACCGGGAGCCGGCGACACCGGTCGAAGGGGTGTCTCGGCGACACGCCGCGACACGCCGGAGGTGCGTTTCCACAGAAAATCCGATGTCCGAGGCCGCCCGTATCGTGCCGCCTGTGGATGGATCTCTCACAGGTGCTTCCCAGCCGCGATTTCTCGCGGTTCGGAGGCCTCTCTCAGGGGGTCCGGCCTGTGGAAGAAACGGTGGAGAACCTGTGTTGTAACAGTGGAGAGCGGTGGAAAACTACACGACTGTAACTACTACCCCTAGTGGTCACCCTGAATGTCCGTACCTATATGTAGTATTGAGATCCCGGCGAGGGTCTGCCGGAAAATGCTTGAGAAGAAGAAGCAATCAGAGATTTGAGGGGAAGCGAAAGAATGTCGATCACGGTCTACACCAAGCCGTCCTGCGTCCAGTGCAACGCGACGTACCGCGCGCTCGACGCCAAGGGCATCGAGTACGACATCCTCGACCTGTCGGAGGACCCGACGGCCCTGGAGCAGGTCAAGGCGCTCGGCTACATGCAGGCACCCGTCGTCGTCACCGACGAGGGTCACTGGTCGGGCTTCCGCCCCGACAAGATCGACGAGCTCGCCTCGCGTCTGGCGTGACACCCCATGAGCGCCGTCGCGACCGCTGCGCCGCTCCTGGTCTACTTCTCGAGCACCTCGGGTAACACCGCGCGCTTCGTGGAGAAGCTCGGGCTTCCGGCCCGACGCATTCCCCTTCTCCGTCAGCAGGAAGATCTCGTCATCGACGAGCCCTTCGTGCTGATCACTCCCACCTACGGCGGGGGTGAGGGGCGCGGCGTCGAACGAGGTGCGGTGCCCAAGCAGGTGATCCGGTTCCTCAACGACGAGCGCAACCGGCGACACATCCGCGGAGTGATCTCCGCGGGCAACACCAACTTCGGCGAGTCCTTCTGTCTCGCCGGTGACATCATCAGCCGCAAGTGCAACGTGCCTCACTTGTATCGGCTCGAGATCTTCGGCACACAAGACGATGTTGATCGCGTGAGCGACGGATTGGAGCGACGGTGGGTACCGCAGTTGACGAGCAGGCAGGGACTGACTCAGTGACCGACACGGTGGCGTTCAAGATGAACCCGACCTATGAGGGCCTGGACTACCACGCCCTCAACGCGATGCTGAACCTGTACGACGCGAACGGCAAGATCCAGTTCGACGCCGACAAGCGGGCGGCACGCGAGTACTTCCTGCAGCACGTCAACCAGAACACGGTGTTCTTCCACTCGCTCAAGGAGCGCCTCGACTACCTCGTCGAGAAGGAGTACTACGAGCCGGCCGTGATCGAGCAGTACTCGCTCGAGTTCATCCAGCAGCTCAACGACCTCGCGTACGGCAAGAAGTTCCGCTTCGAGACCTTCCTCGGCGCCTTCAAGTACTACACGAGCTACACGCTGAAGACCTTCGACGGCAAGCGCTACCTCGAGCGCTTCGAAGACCGCGTCGTGATGACGGCCCTCGGCCTCGCAGGCGGAGACGAGAAGCTCGCGGTCGCCCTGGTCGAGGAGATCATCTCCGGACGCTTCCAGCCCGCCACCCCGACCTTCCTCAACTCGGGCAAGGCCCAGCGCGGCGAGCTCGTCAGCTGCTTCCTGCTGCGCATCGAAGACAACATGGAGTCGATCGCCCGCGGCATCAACTCCGCCCTCCAGCTCTCCAAGCGCGGCGGCGGCGTGGCGCTGCTGCTCTCGAACATCCGTGAGGCCGGCGCGCCGATCAAGCAGATCGAGAACCAGTCCTCGGGCATCATCCCCGTGATGAAGCTCCTCGAAGACAGCTTCAGCTACGCCAACCAGCTCGGTGCCCGTCAGGGCGCAGGAGCGGTGTACCTCAACGCGCACCACCCCGACATCATGCGCTTCCTCGACACCAAGCGTGAGAACGCCGACGAGAAGATCCGCATCAAGACGCTGTCGCTCGGTGTCGTCGTTCCGGACATCACGTTCGAGCTCGCCAAGAACGGCGAGGACATGTACCTCTTCTCGCCGTACGACGTCGAGAAGGTCTACGGCGTTCCCTTCGGTGACATCTCGGTCACCGAGAAGTACCGCGAGATGGTCGACAACCCGCGCATCAAGAAGACCAAGATCAACGCGCGCGAGTTCTTCCAGACCATCGCCGAGATCCAGTTCGAGTCGGGCTACCCGTACATCATGTTCGAAGACACGGTGAACAAGGCCAACCCGATCAAGGGCCGCATCAACATGTCCAACCTCTGCAGCGAGATCCTGCAGGTGAACACGCCGACCACCTACAACGACGACCTGTCGTACGACCAGATCGGCAAGGACATCTCCTGCAACCTCGGCTCGATGAACATCGCGCTGTCGATGGATGCCGATGACCTGGGTCAGACGGTCGAGACCGCGATCCGTGCGCTGAGCGCGGTCAGCGACCAGAGCCACATCCGCTCGGTCCGCTCGATCGAAGACGGCAACGACCGCTCGCACGCCATCGGCCTCGGCCAGATGAACCTGCACGGCTTCCTCGCTCGCGAGCACGTGCACTACGGCTCCGAAGAGGGCATCGACTTCACGAACATCTACTTCTACACGGTGCTGTTCCACGCGCTGCGCGCCTCGAACAACATCGCGATCGAGCGCAAGCAGGCCTTCGACGGCTTCGAGGACTCGACGTACGCGTCGGGGGAGTTCTTCGACAAGTACATCGAGCGCGCCTGGGAGCCCGAGACCGAGAAGGTCAAGGAGCTCTTCGCCGGCAAGCACATCCCGACGCAGGCCGACTGGGTGGCGCTGAAGTCGTCGATCCAGGAGCACGGCATCTACAACCAGAACCTGCAGGCGGTGCCGCCGACCGGCTCGATCTCGTACATCAACAACTCGACGTCGTCGATCCACCCGATCGCGTCGAAGATCGAGATCCGCAAGGAAGGCAAGCTCGGCCGCGTCTACTACCCGGCGCCGTTCATGACGAACGACAACCTGGAGTACTACCAGGACGCCTACGAGATCGGCTACGAGAAGGTCATCGACACGTACGCCGCCGCCACGCAGCACGTCGACCAGGGCCTGTCGCTGACGCTGTTCTTCAAGGACACCGCCACGACGCGTGACATCAACAAGGCTCAGATCTACGCATGGCGCAAGGGCATCAAGACGATCTACTACATCCGTCTGCGCCAGATGGCACTGGAGGGCACCGACATGACCGAGTGCGTCTCCTGCATGCTCTGAGCCCGTCACTGAACACGAGAAACGACGAATCATGACTCCCCACCCCCCGATCAAGCTGGTCGACAGCGTTCAGGCGATCAACTGGAACCGCATCATCGACGACAAGGACCTCGAGGTCTGGAACCGTCTGGTGAACAACTTCTGGCTGCCCGAGAAGGTGCCGCTGTCGAACGACATCCAGTCGTGGAACACGCTGACGCCCGACGAGCAGCTGCTCACCATGCGGGTCTTCACGGGTCTGACGCTGCTCGACACGATCCAGGGCACCGTCGGCGCGGTCTCGCTGATCCCGGATGCGATCACCCCGCACGAAGAGGCGGTGTACACGAACATCGCGTTCATGGAGTCGGTGCACGCGAAGAGCTACTCCTCGATCTTCTCGACGCTCGCGTCGACGAAGGAGATCGACGAGGCGTTCCGCTGGTCGACCGAGAATCCGAACCTTCAGAAGAAGGCTCAGATCATCATGGATTACTACCAGGGCGACGACCCGCTCAAGCGCAAGATCGCCTCGACGCTGCTCGAGTCGTTCCTGTTCTACTCGGGCTTCTACCTGCCGATCTACTGGTCGTCGAAGGCGAAGCTCACGAACACCGCCGACCTGATCCGCCTCATCATCCGTGACGAGGCCGTGCATGGGTACTACATCGGATACAAGTTCCAGAAGGGTCTCGAGAACGAGACCGAAGAGCGTCGCCAGGAGCTGAAGGACTACACCTTCAACCTGCTGTTCGAGCTCTACGACAACGAGGTGCAGTACACCCAGGACCTCTACGACGGTGTCGGCCTGACCGAAGACGTCAAGAAGTTCCTGCACTACAACGCCAACAAGGCGCTGATGAACCTCGGCTACGAAGCGATGTTCCCCTCGACCGTGACGAACGTGAACCCGGCGATCCTGTCGGCGCTCTCGCCGAACGCCGACGAGAACCACGACTTCTTCTCGGGCTCGGGCTCCTCCTACGTCATCGGCAAGGCCGAGGCCACGGAAGACGACGACTGGGACTTCTGAGTCACACGCTGAACGACACGAAGGGGGCGGATGCTGCGGCATCCGCCCCCTTCGTCGCGCAGGGCGCCTGCGCGGCTAGGAGAACGGCGCGTCGGTCGCGATCGTCTGGAGGATGCGGTGCGCCAGGCGCATGAACTGCGCCGTCGCGGGGGAGATCGCTCCGTTCCGCCGTGTGACGAAGGCGTAGTGCTCCACGATCGGCGGGTCGAGCGGTGCCCAGGTCAGCCCTCGCGACTCCATCAGGTTTTTGCCCACGTGGTACGACACGAGGGTGTCACCGACGCCTTCGGCGGCGAGCTCGAGCGAATGGGTGTGGAACTCGACTTCCACGATCGGACGGATCACCACGCCGTCGCGCTGGGCGATCTCGGTCAGAGACACCCGCAGAGGATCGTCGTGCGACCAGCGAGCCTCCGACAGAATGAGTGGTCGGTCACCCAGCGATGCGATGTCCACAGGATTTCTCGTGTGATCCGGGTTCCTCGAGACGTACACGACCTGATCACGGAAGACCGATGGCGTCACTTCGAGTTCTCGATCATCGATCGGGAGCTGTACGAGCCCCGCTTCGAGCTCGCCGTTGCGCACGCGATCCGCGACCTCGGACGAGTTGAGCCCGACGACCTCGATCCGCACGCCCGGATACTGACGGTGGAACTCGCGGATGAGTTCCGTCAGCAGGTAGAGGTGTGCGCTGTTGAAGGTGCCGAACGACACGGTGCCTTCTTCTATGGACCGCACGCGACGGCTCCACTCCGCGAACTCGCGCATGTCCGCGAGCACTCGCTCAGCTCGGGGGAGAAGCTGTTTGCCCGCGTCGGTGAGCAGCAATCGACGTGACGTGCGCGTGAAGAGCGCCACCTCGAGAGTTCTCTCGAGCACGCTGATCTGCTCGGACAGGCTGGGCTGCGCGATGTGATTCTCCGCGGCGGCGCCCGCGAAGGTTCCCACTCGCGCGGCAGACACGAAGTACTCGAGCTGGCGGATGGTGGGGAGGGCCATGGTGATCCTTTCTCAAGGCTGAGCCTATGTCTACCATCCCGTACCAAGCATTGCCCTGTTCCACCGCTCCTGGTGCACTGATTCCTAACACCACTCACGGAGGTCAGCGAGATATGCAGGGCACAACAGGAACCGTCGTCGTCACCGGCGCCGCATCAGGAATGGGGCTGGCCACGGCGTCCCTCTTCCTTCGGAACGGATGGACGGTCGTGGGTATCGACATCGTCGCCGGAACAGTCGATGCACCGCATGACGGTCGCTTCCTGCCGGTCGTGGCAGATGTACGGTCGCGCGAGGACATCGTGCGAGCGATCGACGAGGTGCTGTCTCCCGGCGACCTGATCGATGCCGTCGCCAACATCGCCGGCGTGTACCCGCCGACGACCATCGACTCGTACGACGAGGCGATCTATCGCCGCATCTTCGACGTGAACGTCTTCGGTGTCGTCAACGTCATCGCCGCTGTACGTCCCCGTATGGCGGCCGGCGCCGCAGTGGTCAACTTCGCCTCGGTCGATGCATTCGTGGTCTCACCCGGGCAGCTGTTCTACGGTGCGTCGAAGGCCGCCGTGGTGATGCTCACCAAGTCGCTCGCTCTCGAACTCGCGTCCGAAGGCATCCGCGTCAACGGCATCGCGCCGGGCTGGGTGGCGACGCCGGGCAATGCGGCGACCGGACGGATGGAAGCGGCAGCTGCCGGCATCCCACTCGGACGTGTGGCGCAACCCGACGAGATCGCCGAATGGGTGTGGCTTCTCTCCTCCAAAGCCCACGTCGCCTTCATGACCGGTGAGACGATCGTGCTCTCGGGTGGGGACGTCATCCGGTGAACGCCAAGAACACCGTCATCATCACGGGAGCCGCGCGTGGACAGGGGGCGGCGCACGCGTCGTATCTCGCGCGCCACGGCACACGCGTGATCCTGACGGATGTTCTCGATGAGCCGGGCGAGCAGATGGCGGCCGTACTGCGCGCTTCCGGAGCCGATGCGGAGTATCGGCACCTCGATGTGTCCGACGAGGCGGCCTGGGCACATCTGGGCGAGAGCCTGGCAGCGGATCGCGTCCGCGTCCGAGCGCTGGTCAACAACGCCGGGATCCTCCGTCACGCAGAGATCCGAGACACCGCACTCGACGAGTGGAAACTCCACGAGCGGATCAACGTGCACGGGACATTCCTCGGCATCCGCACCATCGGTCCCCTCATCAGTGACGCGGGCGGCGGCGCGATCCTCAACATCTCCTCCACCGCCGCTCTCGTCGGATCGGCGGGATACGGAGCATATGCCGCGTCGAAAGCGGCCGTGGTGGCGCTCTCGAGAGTCGCGGCCGTCGAGCTGGCGCCCCTGGTCCGTGTGAACGTCATCTGCCCCGGTGGTGTCGCGACCACGATGAACGACCACGAGCCATCGGGCGGCAGCAGCACCTCTGCGCCGCTGGGGAGGCGCGCCCGACCTGACGAGATCTCCCCCCTCGTCGACTACCTGATCTCACCCGCATCATCATTCGTCACTGGCTCCGTCTTCACCATCGACGGCGGCCTGACCGCTGTGTGACCGCTCACCCCGCGTCCGCTCAGCGCACCATCCCGTACAGACAGAGAGAAGCATCATGAACACCCGATCCACACTCCACCGTCCGCTCGCCATGCTGGCCGGTATCGGCGTCGCCGTCGCTGCTCTGGCCGGCTGCGCCTCCACCTCGACCGGCTCGAGCGTCGCCGACGACTGCACGCCCGCACACGAAGGGCTGACGACCTACACCGAGGGGACCCTGACCGTGGGCGTTCCCGAGAACCTTCCCTACACCCAGACGAAGGGCACCGATGCCGCCGGCCTCGAGATCGACGTGATCAAGAAGATCGCCGCCGCCGAATGCCTCGATCTCGCGTTCGTGCCGATCACATATGCCAACGGCATCCCGATGATCAGCGAGCAGAAGAAGACCGATCTCATCACTGGCGGTTGGTATGTGACCGAGGCGCGCGCCGAACAGGTCGGATTCACCGCCCCCACCTTCTACGACTCCATGGGGATCATCTCGAAAGAGGGCGTCACCACTGTCGAAGCCCTCGAGGAGATCGGCGCCGTCGGCAGTGTCGCGGGCTTCTCGTGGGAGGCGGATATGAGCGCGGTCCTCGGCAGCGAGCTCAAGACCTACCCCGGGACCGTCGAGACGAAGCAGGATCTCGTGAGCGGTCGCATCCAAGCAGCCCTCGACGGGTATGCCGTCGCCACTGTCGCCTACGCGGACACCGACTTCATCGTGGAGCCCGCTGAGGTCGACGACCGTATCGCCATCACGACGTCGAAGCCGATCATCGCGTTCCCGATCGCCAAGGAGAACACCGACCTCGCGGACGCGATCAGCGAGCACATCGACGGGTTCCGCGAAGACGGCACGCTCGAGAAGATCCTCGCCGACTATGACCTGCCCGCGAGTCTTCTCGTTCCGACTGACGTCGCCGCCACCTCGATCCGCTGACACCTGGTTGGACGCCGGCCACGGTCGGCGTCCAACCCAAGGAGGACTCACATGAACCCCGGACTCATCACCCAGAGCAACGAACTGGCTCACGCCGGTGTCGAGATCTCACACCTGTCCAAGAGCTTCGGCGACAACCTCGTGCTCGACGACATCTCGATGTCCGTGAAGCCCGGAAGCGTCACCGCTCTCATCGGTCCTTCCGGATCAGGCAAGAGCACCCTGCTGCGGTGCGTCAATCTGCTCGAGACCCCGGACGCGGGCAGCGTCACAGTCGGTACGCAGACCATAGACGCCGGAACGACCATCAAAGACCGTGACCTTCTCGCCCTGCGCCGCCAGGTCGGGATGGTGTTCCAGTCGTTCAATCTCTTTCCTCACTACACGGTGCTGCGCAACATCGCCTTCCCGCAGGAGAAGATCCTGGGTCGCAGTCGGGCGGAAGCCGAAGAGCGAGCGATGACCCTGCTCGAGCGCGTCGGCCTCAAGGAGAAGGCGCTGCAGCATCCAGGGCGCTGCTCGGGAGGTCAGCAGCAGCGCATCGCCATCGTCCGCGCGCTCGCGTTGAACCCCCGCGTCATGCTCTTCGACGAGCCGACCAGCGCGCTCGATCCCGAGGTGGGCATCGAGGTTCTGGCAGTCATGCGTGAACTCGCCGACGCGGGCATGACCATGATCGTCGTGACGCACGAGATGCAGTTCGCCCGCGATGTCGGCGACCATCTCGTGGTGATGGCGGAGGGGCACATCATCGAGCAGGGCAATCCCGCCGAGATCATGGCCTCCCCTCGGGAGGAGCGCACCCGGCGGTTCCTCAGCGCCGTCCTGGAGCGCTGACATGAGCGACGTCATCCTCGCTGTGCTCCTCGGGCTGCCGATGACCCTGCTCGTCACGGTCCTCGCGTTCGCGATCGGCGCGGTTCTCGGGTTCCCGATCATGCTGGGCCTGCGGGCTCGATGGAGGCCGCTGAGACTGCTCATCCGGTTCATCGTCGATCTCATACGAGGCATCCCACCCATCGTGTGGCTCTTCCTCATCTACTTCGGGGTGCAGATCGGCGCGGTTCGTTTCGATTCCCTGTCGGCCGCCGTGCTCGGCCTCGGAATCATCGCGAGCGCATACCTCGCCGAGATCTATCGCGGCGGCTTCGCGACATTGCCGCGGGGGCAGTCCGAGGCGGCCGCCGCTCTCGGGCTGGACTCGCGAACGACCTTCGGGCGGATCCTCGCGCCGCAGGCGCTGCGGACATCACTGCCCTCGATCACGACCTACCTGCTGTCCCTGCTCAAGGACTCCTCGATCGCCTCGACGATCGGGGTTGCAGACATGGTGTTCGCGGCGAACATGTTCGCCCGGCAGAACCCCGCCTCCGCCGGCATTCTGCCGTTCTTCGTCGCGGCGGCCGTCTACCTCATCGTCAGCGTTCCCGTCGCGATCCTCGCGCGGCGAATCGACAGCCGGCTACGGAAGGCACAGTGATGGACATCGTCGACTACCTCCCCACCCTCGGTGAAGGGCTGGTCGTCAGCCTGCAGCTGACCGCGCTCTCGGTCGTATTCGGTTACGCGCTCGGACTCGTCTTCGCCCTCGGGGTCACCTCGGTGCGACCGTGGTTGCGTTGGCCGGCTCTCGTCGTGGTCGAGATCGGCCGCGGCATCCCTGCCCTGGTCGTGCTCTACATCGTCTACTTCGGGCTGCCCGCACTGGGCGTGCTGTTCGAGAACTTCGTCGCGGCCGTGCTCGGGCTCACCTTCACCGCCGCGGCATACTCGTCGGAGGTCTTCCGCGCGGGCATCCAATCCGTCCCCCGCGGCCAAGTCGAGGCGTCGTCCGCGCTGGGTCTGCCGCGTCTCACATCGTTCGTGCGGATCGTGCTCCCTCAGGGCATGCGCTCTGCGATACCGGCGCTGATGGGACTCGCCATCATGTCGTTCCAGGCGACCTCGCTCGCCTACTCCATCTCGGTCAACGAGCTCATGAGCCGCGCGTATCAGATGAGCAACATCACGTTCGAATACCTCACGGTGTACCTCATCACGGGGCTGATCTACGCGGCGATCGCGGTGCCCGCGACATGGCTGTCGGTCTTCGTCGAGCATCGCCTCGATCGCGGAGCCGTATGACACGTCCTCGCCACCCTCACGCCACCCACTCCCACGAAGGAAGAACAGTTATGACTCGCTACTGCGTCATCGGAGCCGGTGCTGCCGGAATCTCCGCACTTCAGCAACTGCGGCAGGCCGGCTACGACGTCGACTGCTTCGAGAAGACCGACCGAGTCGGAGGCCACTGGCACACCGACTACGACGCCCTGCACCTCATCACGTCTCGGGACATGACTCACTTCGAGGACTTCCCCATGCCGGCCGACTATCCGCACTTCCCCCGTCGCGACCAGGTGCGCGAGTACCTCGAGTCGTATGCCCGCCATCACGGCCACTACGAGATCATCCGCTTCAACACCGCGGTGATCTCCGTCGTCCCTGTCGCCGCTGACGGTCCGGTCGGGTCGGCGGGATGGACCGTCACCCTCGACACCGGCGAGAGCATCGACTACGACGGTGTGCTCGTCGCCAACGGTCACCTCTGGGATCAGAAGGTCCCGGCCATCGCCTCTGACTTCACCGGCGCGCAGGTGCACTCCGGCTCGTATCGAAACACCGATGACATCGAAGGCCGCCGTGTGCTGGTCGTCGGAGCGGGGAACTCGGGCTGCGATCTGGCCGTGGATGCCGCGCAGCATCGGTACGACGTCGACATGGTCATCCGTGAGGGAACGTACTTCCAGCCGAAGTCCTACTTCGGTGTTCCGCGCCAGGAGGTCGAGTGGATGGCCGAGTTCGCCCCCGACGAGCAGGACCTCATCTCACGCCTGCTCGCGCGCATCGTCATCGGCGAGGCCAAGGACTATCCGGGGCTGCCCGTACCCAGGCATCGGACCCTCGCCGAGGGAAGCACGGTCGTCAACACGCTGCTTCTGTATTGGCTCCAGCACGGACGTGTGAAGATCAGGCCGGGGATCGATCGAATCGCGGGGAAGACAGTGTTCTTCTCGGACGGCACGTCGGGCGAGTACGACACCATCCTGTGGGCCACCGGATTCCACTCGAGCCTTCCGTTCCTCGCCGATGACCTCGTCGAGCGACGGTACGGTGCGCCCCTGCGTTACGCGGGCGGCGTCGTGGCGAAGGGGCTCGAGAAGCTCTACTACATCGGGATGGCGGCACCCCGGGGCCCGCAGATCCCCGTCTACGGCGTCCAGGCGAAGCTCGCGATTCGACTGATCACTCTGCATGAAGCGGATCCCGCTGGCTTCGCGGGCGTCGCCGACTATCTCGGCGGGTTGCAGGATGCAGAACACCGTATCGACATCGTGCGAGCGATCTGGAACGAGCAACTCGAGGACACCGCTCGACTGCTGGATGCATTCGTTGCGGCGCGAACCGCCCCGGCGCGCGAATCGGCGAACGTGTGATGGGCTGACGCCCGATGGTCGGGTCTGAGGGCGAGGAGTGTTTCCTCGCCCTCAGGGTCTCACCTGTGTGGAGAGTGGGGGCCCGCCGGTCAGGCGGGAGCGTCGTTCGGGTCGAGTGAGCGCAGCGCGTCTTCCTCGACCTCGTTGTCGGCCGTCAGCTGATCCTCGGTGTTCTTGTCGCCGCCGAGTGCCGCATCGCGGTCGGGGCTCGCGTCACCCTGGATGGCGCCGCGCGGCGATTCGCCGTGCGAGCTGTCGCCCTGGATCGCGCCGCCCTGGGCTGCGCCCTGAGCGTTGCCGTCTTCGGCCTCGCCCTGGATCGCGCCTCGGGCCGCATCGCCGTGCGAGCTGTCGCCCTGGATGGCGCCACCCTGGGCTGCGCCCTGAGCGTTTCCGTGCAGTTCATCGCGCTCGGTCGATGTCTGTCCGTCCGGGGCGGTGTTGTGCTCCGGGTTCTGCTCGGTCGAACCCTCGGCGGGCTCTTCGGCGTGCGGGGTGCGTCCTGTGTTCTGGTCCATGGTGCGAAGCTACGTCCGCCCCGGCCGTGCGTGGAGGGCATTGACAAACCGCATCCACGCGCTCGGATCGCCGATCCACGCGGTCACGCGATCGACGCGGTCAGAACGCGATCGACGCGCTCAGGCCGCGGTCAGTCCTTCTTTGGCGTGCGGATCGGGGTCGTCACGGCTGCCTCGTCGCTGAACTCCACCGGGTCGGCCTTCTTCTCGATGATGTCGGCCTCGTCGATGATGCTCACCGGCCGTGTCTCATCGAGCGTCATCAGGAAGCGGCTGTTCTCGGACCGATGCAGACGGCCCGAGGTGAACACCCAGATGGCGCCGATCGCGCAGGCGACGAATCCGGCGGTGCCGCCGAGCATGATCGCGCTGCGGGGTCCGAAGGTATCGGCCACCCACCCGGCGATGGGGGCTCCGACCGGTGTCGACCCCATGATGACCGCCATGTACAGCGCGAGCACGCGACCGCGCAGAGCCGGGGTCGTCGTCATCTGCACGTACCCGTTCGCCGTCGTCAGCAGTGTGACGATCATGAAGCCGGTGAACGTGAGCGTGACGGCATAGGAGATGTACGTGGGCATTGCCGCCGACACGAACGCGGCGATGCCGAAGCCGCCGGCCGCGAGGATGACGACCCGCACCCTGGCGCGGTCGCGGCGGGCGGCCAGCAGCGCGCCGGCGAGCGAGCCGATCGCGAGCACCGAGCTCAGCACGCCGTATCCGTCGGCGCCGGCGCCGAACTCGAGCGCCATGGTCGAGGCGAAGATCGGGAAGTTCATGCCGAACGCGCCGATCAGGAAGACGGTCACGAAGACCACGCGCAGATCGCTGCGTCCCCACACATAGCGGAAGCCCTCGGCAAGCCCGCCGGGGCGGCGGTTCTTGAGACGCGGCGCCAACTGCCCGGTGCGCAGCAGGAGCAGCGCGACCAGCATCGCGAGGAAGGTCACGGCGTTCGCGATGAACACCCATCCGGAGCCGATCGCGACGATCAGCAGACCGCCGACCGCGGGGCCGATCATGCGCGCGAGGTTGAAGGATGCCGAGTTGAGGGCGACCGCGTTCGAGGTGTCGCCCGACGAGACCATGTCGGAGACGAACGCCTGCCTGGCCGGTGCGTCGAACGCATTGACGACGCCGAAGGCCGCGGCGAAGCAGAACATCATCGGCAGCGTCATCACACCGTTGAGCAGCAGCACACCCACGGTGATCGCGAGCAGCAGCAGCGCCGACTGTGTGGCCATCAGGATGCGCCGGCGCTCGAACCGGTCGGCGACCCAGCCTGTCAGACTCACGAGCACGAGCGGCGGGCCGAACTGCAGCGCCATGGTGACGCCCATCGCGGCGGCGTCGTTATCGGTGAGCTCGGTGAGCACCACCCAGTCCTGGGCGGTGGCCTGCATCCACCCACCGATGTTCGAGACGAGGGCTCCGGCGAACCAGATGCGGTAGTTGATGTTCGAGAACGAACGGAACATCGCGCTCATCGATCGACCACCTTTCGCATCAGGGCGCTGGCTTCTCTCAGAGTCGCGAGCTCTTCCTCGGTGAAGTCGAGTTCGCCGAGCATCTCGGCCAGCAGCTCGTCGCGGCGCGCGATGGTCTGCGCCACGATCTCGGTGCCCGCGTCGGTGATGTCGACCTGCACACGTCGCCGGTCTTCGGCATCCGGAGTGCGGAGAACGTAGCCCTGCTCTTCGAGCCCGTTGATCATGCTCGTCATCGACGGGGCGGTGACCCGTTCGCGCTCGGCAAGGGCGGTGATCGTGCGGCGCCCGTGCATGCGCAGGGTGGCGAGCACCGCGAGCTGCGCATCGCTCATCGCGTCGACGGCTCGGGCGCATCGCAGGCGCCGTGCGAGTCGGAACGTCGCCATGCGCAGGTCTGTCGCGGTGAGGTGGAGGGCTTCATCAGACGCAGACATTACTTAGACAGTCTAAGTAATTTGCGCAGGAATCGGAAGCCGGATGCCGAGGTGCCCGCCGACCACAGGCCAGAATGGACGGATGACCCGCGCCCTCGCCATCGAAATCGCCGTCCAGGACCCGACCGGAGTACGCATCGCCGGGACGGTCGGTGCCGCGCGCGTCGAACTCGCTCAGGCTCTCGCTCTCGGCGGCCTCACTCCGTCGCCGGCGACTCTGGATCTGTCGATCGACGCGGCACGGGCCGTGGGGGTGGAGGTGCACGTGCTCGTCCGGCCCCGGGCCGGCGGCTTCGTCTACTCCGCCGATGAGATCGCCGTCGCGGAGGCCGATGTCCGTCGCGCGATCGAGGCGGGTGCCCACGGCGTCGTGATCGGCGCCCTCGATGATGAAGGGCAGCTCGACATCCCCGCCATGCGTCGGCTCCGCGATGCCGCGGGCGGAGCATCCGTCACCCTCCACCGTGCGATCGACGTGACCGCTGACCCTGTCGCCACCCTCGTCGCCGCACGCTCGCTCGGCCTCCGCCGCGTGCTCACCTCCGGTGGCGCGTCCACCGCGATCGAGGGGGTCGAGACCCTCCGCGCGCTGGTCGCAGAAGCCGCGGGAGAGATCGAGATCATGGCAGGCAGTGGAGTGGATGCCTCCAGCGCCGCCGCGCTCGCCGCCACCGGCGTGGACGCCCTGCACTTCTCTGCCAAGCGCCCGGTGCGCGAAGACGGCGGGGTGCGCATGGGCTCGGCATCCGATGGCGTGGGCGGCTACGAGGTCACCGACCTCGAGATCGCCCAGGGAGTCATCGCCGCGCTCGGCGCCTGACCTTCGCGGCTGGCGCGGGACCGGCCGCGCCGCGGGCGCTCGGCCTGACGCTCGCCGCGCACTCTCAGTACAGTGGGGGCGTGACGGATACGCGTGAGTTCACGGATGCTGACGGCATCGCCATCGTCTACGACGTCCACGAGGCGGAGGGTGATGCGCGGGGAGTCGTGCAGCTGCTGCACGGTGTCGGCGAGCATGCCGGTCGCTACGGGGCGCTGATCGCCGCGCTCACCGGGGCCGGGTTCCACGTCTACGCCGACGACCACCGCGGCCACGGTCGCACCGGCATCCGCCAGCACGGTGGCCCGGCGAAGCTGGGTCGACTCGGCAAGGGCGGTCTGATGGCCGCCAAGGATGCGGTCTGGCAGCTCACCGGAATCATCAAGGACGAGCATCCCGATCTTCCGCTCGTGCTGCTGGGGCACTCGTGGGGCTCTTTCCTCGCGCAGATGCTCGTGAACGACCACCCCGAGGCCTGGGACGCCGTGATCCTCTCGGGCTCGGCGCTGCGGATGCCCGGATCGCTGAACGCCGCGCCGCTGAACGCCCGCTGGGCGGGGCCCGAGGCGACGGGTCTCGAGTGGCTCAGCCGCGACCCCGCCGTGTGGAAGGCGTTCGACGAGGACCCGCTCACCACTGACGTGCCGCTGCTCAAACTCTTCGGACCGATCGAGGCCGCCAAGCTCTACGGTCGTCCCCGCAAGGACCTCGGCCGCGACATCCCGATGCTGCTGCTCGTCGGCCGCGACGACTCCGTCGGCGGACCCCGCAGCGTGCACAAGCTCGCCGACGAGTACCGCACGCGCTCGGGCCTCACCGACATCACGACGCTCGTCTATCCGGACGCCCGCCACGAGATCTTCGCCGAGCTGCAGCAGGACGAGGTTCGCGCCGACGTGCTGTCGTGGCTCGACACGCACATCCCCGCTCGCTGAGCCGCGTACGACCCGCCCGCGCGTCCGCGTGTTACGTCCCGTGAACGGGTGTTACAGCGGGTGAATCCGCGTGACGCCGACCCAACATATCGGTCTCTCCTCCGCATAGATTCGCGGCGAGAGGGAGGTGCGTGGTGGGTTTCGAAGACGACTGGCGGGCGTGGCATGAGTCGCGCGAGCGGTACGCCGGCGCCGAGTACGGCCCTGCGGCACTCGAGTCGACGAACTGGCTCATCACCGAACCGGCTGCCGTCGAGGGGGTTCCGGGGCTGTGGGCGCTCACGGGAGACGGAGGGATCCGCGGCAGCGATCTCGGTACGTCGGGGTCGGTCGTCACCCTCCGCGGCAGCGAATCGCTGCGGCTCGGGCGTCGGGAGCTGCGCGTGTTCGACCGGCGCGGCAGCGTCGCGCTGCGGGTGTTCAACCCGAGGCGGCCCGAACGCGAACGGTTCAGTGCCATCGACGCGTATCCGCCTCGGGAGGGCTGGCGGATCGCGGCGGTGTTCGAGCCCACGCCGGGGGAGACGATCACCGTCACCTCGATCGACGGACGCTCGCACGACTCCGACCTCGCAGGGCGGCTGCGCTTCACGCTGGACGGGGTCGCCGTGACGCTGTCGGCCACTCGCACGCCGCAGGGTAGTCTGACCGCGGTCTTCGCCGACGGCACCAACGGCACCGAGACCTACCGGTTCCGGTTCCTGCCGATCGAGGAGCCGGCCGCAGACGGATCCGCGGTGATCGACTTCAACCGGGCCTACCTGCCCCCGTGCGCGTTCTCGGATCAGTACGTGTGCCCCCAGCCGCCGGCAGGCAACCGGTTCTCGGCCCCGATCCGGGCGGGAGAGCGAGCGGTCGTCCTCGGTCGCTGAATCGTCGGCGCACCGAGCCTGCGCGACGCGCTCGCCTTAAGCTGTAACCGTGCACGGTGAATACAAGGTCCCTGGAGGAAAGCTCGTCGTCGTCGACCTCGAGGTCGAGGACGACAGGATCGTCCGTTTCCGGCTCGCCGGCGATTTCTTCCTCGAACCCGACACGGCACTCGACGACATCAACGCGGCGGTCTCCGGGCTGCCGGTCGAGACGGATGCCACGGCCATCGCCGCCGCCGTCCGCGGCGCTCTTCCCGACGGCGCGCAGCTGCTGGGCTTCACGCCCGAGGCGGTCGGCACCGCGGTGCGCCGCGCTCTCGTGACCGCCCCCGGGTGGAACGATTTCGACTGGGAGATCGTGCACGAGAAGGCCGTCTCTCCTCGCATGAACCTCGCGCTCGACGAGGTGCTCACCTCGCGCGTGGGCGAAGGGCGACGCCGCCCGACCCTCCGCATCTGGGAGTGGGACCAGTCAGCCGTGGTCATCGGCTCGTTCCAGTCGTACCGCAACGAGGTCGACCCCGAGGGAGCCGCACGCCACGGCTTCGACGTCGTCCGCCGCATCTCGGGCGGTGGCGCGATGCTCATGGCCGCGGGCCAGATCATCACGTACTCGCTCTACGTCCCGGCATCCCTCGTGCAGGGCATGACGTTCGCCGACTCGTATGCCTTCCTCGACGACTGGGTGCTGCAGGCGCTGCGGTCGCTCGGGATCGACGCGATCTACCAGCCGCTCAACGACATCGCCAGCTCGTCGGGCAAGATCGGCGGAGCCGCCCAGAAGCGCCTTGCCAACGGGGGAGTGCTGCACCACGCGACCCTCTCGTACGACATCGACGGTCAGATGATGACCGAGGTGCTGCGCATCGGCCGCGAGAAGCTCAGCGACAAGGGCACGACATCGGCCGCGAAGCGCGTCGATCCACTGCGCAGCCAGACCGGTCTCGCGCGGGCCGAGATCATCGAGCGCTTCAAAGACACGTTCCGCTTGCTGACCTCCGCGGAAGACGGGGCGATCACCGCCGATGAGTATGCCGATGCCGAGGCGCTGGTGGAGTCGAAGTTCGCCACCGACGCGTGGCTGCAGCGGGTTCCGTGACCGACCCCGCTTCTGCGCCTGAGGCAGCACGGGAGGATCCGGCCCCCGTCGATCCTGTCGTCGTCCGAGGCGATGTCTCGATTCTCCAGGGCGACAACCTCGCCGCAGCGGCGACTCTGCCGTCGGCATCCTTCACCCTCGTGTACCTCGACCCACCCTTCAATACCGGCCGCGCACAGGAGCGGCAGGTCGTCACCGCCCGTCGCACGTTCACGACTCCGGACGAGCCGGATGCGGATGCGGATGCCGTGGCCGCCCCGGTCGTGCTGAGCCCTGAACCGGCGATGCCGCCCTCCGAAGTCCGGCACGGGTTCCATGGCCACGCGTACGAGCGAGTGCGTGGGATGCTGCGCGCGTACGACGACCGCTTCGACGACTACGGGGCCTTCCTGATGCCTCGGCTCGAAGAGGCGTGGCGGCTGCTCGCCGATGACGGCACGCTGTACCTGCACCTCGACTACCGCGAGGCGCACTACGCCAAGGTGATGCTCGATGCGGTGTTCGGTCGCGATTGCTTCCTCAACGAGCTCATCTGGGCCTATGACTACGGAGCGAAGTCGCGCCGTCGCTGGCCGACCAAGCACGACACGATCCTCGTGTACGTCAAGAATCCGCGCGACTACGTGTTCAACGCCGACGACATCGACCGCGAGCCGTACATGGCCCCGGGGTTGGTGACCGCCGAGAAGGCCGCCCGCGGCAAGCTGCCCACCGACGTGTGGTGGCACACGATCGTCCCGACGACCGGACGCGAGAAGACCGGCTACCCGACGCAGAAGCCCGAGGGCATCCTCCGGCGCATCGTGCGCGCATCCAGCCGCCCCGGCGACCGCGTGCTCGACCTCTTCGCCGGCAGCGGCACGACCGGCGCCGTCGCCTCGGCACTCGGTCGCGACGCGGTGCTCGTCGACGACAACCCCGAGGCGGTTCGCGTGATGACCGAGCGGATGCCGCACGCCGAGGTCACGCGGGTCGGCGAGTAGTCCACAGCCCCCTGTCGGACCTGTCGAAGGCTGGTATTACCAGTTATACTCTCCCCATGAAGACTGCGATCTCAGTGCCGGACGGCGACTTCGCGCGCTTCGAGCGGCTCGCTGCGCGACACGGAATGAACCGGTCGGAGTTCTTCCAGCTCGCCGGGCGCCGTCTCGCCGATGAGCTGGAAGGCTCGTCCGATCTGACCCGGATCGGGAATCAGATCCTGGCCCAGGCGGGCAGCGACGCAGAGGATGAACTGTTCGTTCGTGCGAACGAGCAGCGGCTGCGCGAAGACTCCGACTGGTGATCCGCCGCGGCGACATCGTCTGGGTCGATTTCGGGGTTCCGCGCGGCTCGGAGCCGGCGAAAGTGCGACCATCCGTCGTTGTGCAAGAGGACTGGCTGCTCGATACGCACATCAACAACGTCCTCGTCGTGCCCCTGACGTCGAACACCGCTCTCGAGGGATTTCCCGGCAACGTTCTGGTGCCGGCCGCCGCGTCAGGACTCGATCGTGACTCGGTGGCGAATGTCAGTCAGATCGGTCCGGTCACGCGCGAGTTCGTCGACGACTATCCGGCCGGCCACCTCGCGCCCTATCTGATGGCGCAGATCGCCACCGGCATCCGTCTCGTTCTGGGAGTCTGATCATCATGACCGAGTACGTCGAAGTGCAGACCGCCGCGGGGCGGGTCCGAGGGCGCTGGCGCCCGACCACGGGAGGGCGAGGTGCCGCGCGATCGGCGGGCTTCCTCGGCATCCCGTTCGCCGAGCCGCCGATCGGCGAGCTGCGGTTCCAGGCGCCGGTGCCCAGGGCGCCGTGGGAGGGCGTGCTCGACACGCTCGAGTTCGCCGCGACCGCGCAGCGCGGCGACCCCGGTGTGACGCTGATCCCCGAGCCGAGCGTCGAAGGCGACTCGACCCTGAACGTGAACGTGTTCACGCCCGACCCCGGGGCTTCGGGACTGCCCGTGCTCGTCTGGATCCACGGCGGCGGGTATTTCGCAGGCTCGCCCGCGAGCCCCTGGTACGACGGCCGCAACTTCAACCGTGACGGCGTTGTCACCGTCTCGCTCTCGTATCGTCTCGGGTTCGACGGTTTCGGCTGGATCGAGGATGCGCCGTCGAACCGCGGCGTGCGCGACTGGCTGCTCGCCCTCGAATGGGTGCAGCAGAACATCGCAGCATTCGGCGGAGACCCGAGCCGTGTGACGATCGCGGGACAGTCCGCGGGCGGCGGGGCGGTGCTCACCCTGCTCGGCATGGAGAAGGCGCAGCACCTGTTCCACGCGGTCTACGCGATCTCGGGGGCGTTGGGCGATGTGTCGGCGACTCGCGCCGAGGCGTTCGGGCGTGCGCTCGCCGCCTCGGGCGGGGTGGCTCCGACCGTGGCCGGACTGTCGACGCTGTCGGAGGAGCGCCTGCTCGCGCTGCAGAAGAAGGCGACCCAGCTCGGGCCCTCGTCGCTGACGACCGTGATCGAGGAGGGGCTGCCGCTGGGCCCGGCCATCGACGGCGACCTGCTTCCGCGGCCGACTCGAGAGTCGTTGCGCGCCGGCGTCGGTGCCGACAAGCCACTGGTGATCGGCGCGACCGACGACGAATTCACGATGGCGTTCGCGGGAAAAGCGGCGAAGGCACTGCGGTGGGTGCCGCAGTCCGTGCTGCTGAACCGGTTCGGTGTGCCCAAGAGCATCCGTGCCGAGTATCTCGCCGCGAATGCCGACGTCGTGCGTCTCGGCAAGGCGCGTCTCGCGGGCCGGGTGCTGACCGATCGGATGTTCCGCACCACCGTGCCGGGCATCGCGGCCGACCGTGGCGATGCCCCCACCTGGCTCTACCGCTTCTCCTGGCCCTCGGGACGCTTCGGTTTCGCGGAGCACTGCCTCGACGTGCCGTTCTTCTTCGACTGCCTCGACGGCCCGTCGATGGAAGCTCTCGCGGGGCCGAACCCGCCCCAAGAACTCGCTGACGACGTGCACGGCGCCGCTGTCGCGTTCATCACCACCGGCGATCCGGGGTGGGGCAGGCACGACGGGGATGTCGGTGTCGTGCGTGTCTACGACCGGCCCACCCGTGACGTCGCCGACGCGTATGCGTCGGTGCGGGCGCTGCTCTGAGTCGAGCGGCAGGTCGGCGGCGCGCCACGTGTCGGAGCAGCCGCTGGTGCCCTGCCGAAAACGCTGATGCAGCAGTTTCGGTGAATCGGGTTTCGGCAGGGATTTCGGGGGATCGTTTGGCCGTCATGTGGAGGAGGTATCAGCGATGCTGAAGCTCACCGCTAGTCACTATCGGGAGCAAGGGTTACGTCCCAACCACCGAGTAAGCCAGGCAGCGAATTCGTCCAGCGCAGCATGTCTTGTCGGGGGAGACACGTCGCATGTACGACGGCAGGCTTTCCCTCGCATAGGTCATATCCCCACTGGAACCCCGCAATCGGCGTAATCACTCGCGGTTCGTGGACCGAGAATCGGACAAGGTACGAATCTGCGCGCCATTGCAGGTCTGGAGCGTTGGGATTCGCCGGTGCATCAAAGAGCGTCGGCAAAAAACCGAATGAGCTGAAAGGAATTTGCTGATTCAGGCTCGGCATGTTGTCCAGGAACGCTGTCGAGCGCGACCCGTCTGCGGGGATCATCTCCACGAACTGAACCCAGGCGAACACCGCGTTGTAGCCCGGCCCGGTGTACTCAACGCTCGCCGTCATTATCGGGTATCCGACGAGTCGTTCGTGCGGCACGTTTGTTAGAAGGGTGCCCAGACCCGTCTGTGAGATGTTCTCGCTCGTCGCGGTGTCGACCGTGACGACGCCTTCAAATCCCCTCGACTCGAACAGAATCCGCAACGCGTGTCCCGTGCTCATCCTCTGAGACTAGAGTGCGTGCATCTTACGAGAGGCGTACTTCGTAGTTGTGGTCTCTCCGAGAGCGATCGTCTTCAGAGAAGGTTCGTGGACGGGAACTCGGGTCGCCGTCGATCGCGTTGCTTCCGAGGCGGGCATCGCACGGGCCCGGGCACGAGAGGATGGGGTGGTGCCGATCTCCTCCGACCGCTCGGATTGCTTCCTCCTGCCGGCTATCGACGCCGCGGCGATCCGGACGCGCCCGGACCAGCTGCACCTCGTGCCGCCGGACAGCGACGCTGACGCGTCGGCGATCATCGAGAGCCACCGGCGAGCGCGCGTCGCCCGTGGGCGGAGGGATGCGGTCGGGTGTCTTGTTCCGATCGCCGGCGGTCTCCTGCTCGCGGCCGTGGCCGGCGTGGTGATCGCGTCGCTCCGACTGCCGTTTCGAGACGCGGCCATCGCCGTCGGGCTGCTGTTCGTCCTGGGTGCCGTGGTGACGGCGGTCGTCGCCTCGCGCGCACGACCGACCACCCCCATCCCGAAGCCCTTGCCGTCGGTGCTGATCCATCCCCTCGTGGTGGCTGGGGCCCCGGCGGACCTGACCGCCCGGGACATCGAGCTCGCGTCGCGGGTGCTCGACGAGCGGGACCGTGCCGAGGCCGACCTCCTCAAGGCCCGTCCCGACGCGCAGCTCACCGACGAGGAACGATACGTCTCCCCCGGAGACCGATCGACCTGGTACTTCCGCCCGGAGGACCTGCCTGGCCTCGAGCGCACAGCGGACGCCGCTGAGAGGCAGGCGCGTGCTGTCGCCGACCGACTCGGTATCGTCCTCGATGCGGACCGTACGTAGCTGATGGTGGCGAACGCGAAGATGGTGGCCGATCCGGCGTCACCATCTCCGCCCTCACCACCGATATGTTGGGTGATCGGACCCCCCCCGCCGACGGAAGGCACAAACTCATGCGCGTCACCCCTCGGGTCTGGATCGGCCTCGCGATCTACGTCGGCTACGTCGCGGTCATCTTCGTCGTGTCGAAACTGAGCGGGGTGGCGTACACCGAGATCGGCACCTCCGCCGAGTTCACCTGGCGAGGAGCGGTGCTCGACCTCGCGGTCGGGGCGGTGCTGCTCGCCATCACCACGTGGCTTCTGGGGTGGTGGAAGCCGGCGCTGTTCGAGCGCAAGCGGTCGCACCACAAGTGGCCGCTCTTCGTGCCCGCGATCATGCTCGTCGTCGCAGTGGCGAACCTGTTCAACACCGACTGGTCGAAGTTCGACGCGTCATTCCTGCTGTCGCTGCTCGCCCTCGGGCTCGCCGTCGGATTCTGCGAAGAGCTGATGTCGCGGGGGCTCTTGCTGACGGCCCTGCGCTCGCGTCTCTCCGAAGTCTGGGTATGGCTGCTCACCTCCGCCCTCTTCGGCGGAATGCACATCATCAACGCTGCACTCGGAGCCCCCGTCGTGCCGACCCTCGGACAGGTCGTGATCGCCGCGATGTCGGGTACGTGCTTCTACATCGTGCGTCGGGTGACAGGGTCGCTCATCTGGGCCATGGCGCTGCACGGTCTCTGGGATGTCTCGGTGTTCGCGGTCGGCTTCGCCCCGCTCGGCACCGCGTGGGCTGCGTTCCTGACCCCGGTGATCGGCATCCTCGCGGTCGCCGTCGTCTACTGGGTGATCAAGGGTGCGGATGAGAAGCCGGTCGCCGCAGCGACGGCGCCAGCGACAGCGCCCGTGCGCTGAGGGCGCGAGAGGAGAGCGCGATGGGCGTCATATTCCCGGCGGGGTCGATCTCGGTCATGACTGCAGACGGCGACATCGTCATCCTGCGGATCTGCGATCTGTGCGGAGCGGCCGTCGTCGAAGCCGACGGCACCGATCTGGCATTTCACAAGCGCTGGCACCGCATGACCGGTTCGGGCAATTGGATCGACCCCGAGACCCGCCGTGCCCACGGTCCCGCGAGCCCGTTCACTCCGGACGGATCGGTCTGACGCAGGGCCTCGGCTGTGGTCTCCTCTCAAGCCCAGAGGATCGCCTCAACGATCCCGGGTGCGCGTGACGGCGTCGCCGCGAGTCAGGCGATGTAGACCTTGCGGAGCGTCTCGGTGACCGTCCACACGGTGCGCTGGCCCGCGGCCAGGCGTACGACCGACCCGCGGTCGACCTCGACCGCGGGCAGTGCCGGTTCGACGAACTCGATTCGGGCGTGACCTGCGAGCACGACGAACACCTCGTCGACCTCGGTGTCGGATGCCGTGCCCGGCGTCATCTCCCAGACGCCGACCTCGACTTCGCCGATGGTTGCCAACGTATGCACCGCCGTCGTCGGGCGACCGATGACCACCTCATCCGCAGGCAGCGGTTCGTGCACGAGCGGCAGCGCCGCAGCATCCACTCCGGTTCCCGCAGCGAGCTCGCTCACGAGTCGAATCCCATGCCGACCGCGTCGAGTGTCTTGAGGAACAGGTTGCGCTTGCCCTCGTTGTGATCGGCCTGGTTCATCGCCGCGCGCACGAGGTTGACGCCGATCGAGGCTGCCGGCTCGGGCGGGAACGGGATCGGCTTCTCGCGCACCATCGCGAGCTCTGTGCGCTCGGTCGACTCACCCAAGAGCTTGTCGAGCATGACGTCGGCGGCGAAGCGGGCGGCGCCGACGCCGAGTCCGGTGAACCCTGTCGCGTACGACACGCGACCCTTGCGGGCGGTGCCGAAGAACGCGCAGAAGCGGCTCGACGAGTCGATGGCTCCGGCCCACCGGTGCGTGAAGCGCAGGCCCTCGAGCTGCGGGAACGTCGTGAAGAAGTGCGAGGACAGCTTGTGGTGGCTCTCGGCGCGGTCCTCGTACTCGGGGCGCACCTTGCCGCCGAAGTGGTAGACCGCGTCGTATCCGCCGAAGAGGATGCGGTTGTCTGCGGTGAGCCGGTAGTAGTGGAACTGGTTGGCGCTGTCGGCGAGGCCCTGTCGGTTCGACCACCCGATCGAGGCGAGCTGCTCGTCGGTCAGCGGCTCGGTCATCAGCACGTAGTCGTACACCGGAACCGTCATCAGGCGATTGCGCTTGAGGAGTGAGGGGAAGACGTTGGTGGCCAGCGCCACGGCATCCGCGGTCACTCGTCCTCCGCCGCGGGTGACGAGCGTGATCGGGCCCGATCCGTCGCCGACGACCTCGCGCACGAGCGACTGCTCGTAGATCTCGACGCCCAGTTCTGCGGCGACGCGGGCCAGCTCGAGACCGAGCTTGGCGGGGTGCACCATCGCGCATCCGTCGCGTTCCCACGCCCCCGCGAGGAACGTGTCGGAGTGCACCTCGGCCTGCACGGCCTCGCGGTCGAGGAATCCCTCCTCCTCACGCAGCCACTCGACCTGGTGCGGTTCGACGGCCACGGCCAGCTGTCCCGTGCGCTCGAAATCGACGTCCATGCCGTAGCGCTTCACGGTCTGCTCGATGCCGTCGAGGTTCTCGTGACCGAGCTCTTCGAGGCGGTCGATCTCGTCAGGCCAGCGGGTGAGACCGTTCTCGTGTCCGTGCGTGAGGCTGGCCTCGCAGAAACCGCCGTTGCGCCCCGATGCGGCCCACGCGATACGCGACGCCTCGAGCAGCACCACACGGCGCTCGGGGTCGCGCTCCTTCGCACGGACGGCGGTCCAGAGGCCCGCGTATCCGCCGCCGACGATCGCGAGGTCGGCCGTGATGCTGCCGGAGAGGGCGGGGTGCGAGACCCGCTCGACGTCATCGAGCCAGAACACGCTGAAGGCCGTGTCGCGCAGCGAGGCGTCGATCACTGCATCCGCGGGGCGGTGACGTTCGAAGACCGTGGTTCCCATGATCAGTCCCGTTCTCGGAGCCGCGCCTCAGCGCGTGCCCCAGTTGTAGAGGTCTTTGTAGAGACCCGCATACAGCAGGCTCTCGGTGTGGGCGACGCCCGGGATGGTGCGGATGCGGGTGGCGATGAGGTCGAGCAGGTCGGCGTCGCTCTCGCACACGGCCTCGACGAGGATGTCGAAGGTGCCGAGCGTGACGACGACATAGGCCAGCTCGGTGATCTTCGTCAGCTCCTCGGCGATGAGCCGCGGGTCGCCGGTGACGCGGATGCCGATCATCGACATGCGGTGGAACCCCAGCTGCATCGGGTCGGTCACGGCGACGATCTGGATGATGCCGGCCTCGGTCATCCTCTGCACGCGCTGGCGTGCGGCGGCCTCGCTGAGCCCCACCTCGCGACCGATCTCGGCATAGGGCCGGCGGCCGTCCTCCTGCAGGAGTTCGACGATCCGCTTCGAGATGTCATCGAGAACGGGCTGCTTCGGCGTGGCGCTCATGTGTCGATATTGACAGGATGCACCCATCATGGCAACTGATTCCATCGTCTGATTCAAAAGACTCTTCTGTATTCGCACTCCGATCGCTAGCATGGCGGGCATGGCCACAGAACTCCTCAAGAACTTCATCGGCGGGCAGTACGTTCCCGTGAGCGGACAGGGGCGGATGCCGCTGATCGACCCCGTGACCGAGGAGACCTACGGCGAGCTGCCCGTCTCGGACGCCTCCGACGTCGATGCGGCCTATGCCGCCGCATCCGCCGCGTTCCCGATCTGGCGCGACACGACACCGGCCGATCGGCAGCTGGCGCTGTTCCGCATCGCCGATGAGATGCAGGCCCGGGCCGAGGAGTTCGCCGACCTGGAGTCGAAGGACACCGGAAAGCCCCGCGCCACCCTCGTCGACGACGAGATCCTGCAGTCGATCGACCAGCTGCGGTTCTTCGCCGGGGCGGCGCGCAGCCTCGAAGGCCGCGCCGCGGGGGAGTACCTCGCCGGACACACGTCATTCGTGCGCCGAGAGCCGATCGGCGTCATCGGCCAGGTCACGCCGTGGAACTATCCGCTGAACATGGCCGTGTGGAAGATCGCTCCCGCGCTCGCCGCGGGCAACACCGTGGTGCTGAAGCCGGCTGAATCGACGCCGCTCACGACGCTGCTGCTCGCCGAGATCGTCGCGGTCCACACGCCCACAGGCACGCTCAATGTCGTGCTCGGCGACCGTGACACCGGTGTCGCTCTCGTCGAGCATCCGACTCCGCAGATGGTCGCGATCACCGGGTCCGTCCGTGCGGGCATGGCCGTCGCCCGCTCGGCGGCGAACGACGTCAAGCGCGTGCACCTCGAACTCGGCGGCAAGGCGCCGGCGATCGTCTTCCCCGACGCGAACCTCGACAAGGCGGCATCCGGAATCATCACCGGTGCCTTCTTCAACGCGGGGCAGGACTGCACCGCCGCCACGCGCGTCCTCGTGCACTCGTCTGTGCACGACGAGTTCGTCGCGGCCCTGGTCGAGAAGGCGAAGACGGATGCGCGCACCGGCGCACCGCACGAGGAGGGCGTGCTCTACGGCCCCTTGAGCAGTGCGGCTCAGCTCGCCCAGGTGCAGGGGTTCGTTGACCGGCTGCCGGCGCACGCCACGATCGAGACCGGCGGTCGGCGACAGGGAGACACGGGCTACTTCTTCGAGGCGACCATCGTGTCGGGCCTGCACCAGGACGACGAGGCCGTGCAGGGCGAGATCTTCGGCCCGGTGCTCACCGTGCAGTCGTTCGACACCGACGCGCAGGCACTCGAGATGGCGAACGACGTGCCGTACGCGCTGGCATCGTCGGTCTGGACGACCGACCACGCCCGCGCGATGCGCTTCTCACGCGACCTCGACTTCGGATGCGTGTGGATCAACACGCACATCCCGTTCGTGTCGGACATGCCCCACGGCGGGTTCAAGCACTCCGGCTACGGCAAGGACCTCTCGCAGTACGGCTTCGACGACTACACGCGCATCAAGCACGTGATGTCGGCTCTCGACTGAGAGCGCGGCCGGGTCAGGAGCCGGCCAGATGCTTGACCCTGCGGTGTTCCCGCAGGCTCATTCCCGGCCGCTCCTCGACCTTGCTCGCGCCGTCGGCCACCCACCCCTGGCGAGCGTAGAACGCGTCGGCGCGTTCATTGCCGTCGAGCACCCACAGGTACGCACGCGTGTGGCCGGCGTCCAGGATCCGTTGCTCGGCGGCGTCGAGCAACGCGCGTCCGACGCCCGTCGACCACTCGGCGGGGTCGGCGTAGATCCCGTAGACCTCGCCGTCGCCCGCTCCCTCCTCCTCGCGCCCTGAGCCGAAGGATGTCCACCCGACGATCTCGCCGTCGCGTTCGGCGACAAGAATGCCGATGATGGTCGGCAGCGGGTCCGAGAGGTTGCGTCGCCACCCCTCGGCGCGGTCGGGGATCGAGAGCCCGTCGAGGACCTCCTGGTCGATGAGCCCGCGGTACGCCGCCTGCCAGGAGCGGACGTGCACGCCGGCGATCTGATCGGCGTCGTCGATCACTCCGTCACGGATCAGCAGTGTCGTCATCCGACCACTCTAGAAGCGGTGTTCTGGAAGCGCCGTCGAACCTGACGGACTGACCCCTCGACCAGTGAGACACGATGTGTCATGCTGAGCGCACGTCGAATCCGGGGGGATCATCATGGCAAGACCACTGGCGGGCCCGCAGACCCTCTTACGCACCCTCAACGGACGTGCGATCCTCGAGACGCTCGCTCGCCGAGGGCCACTCACGCGAAACGCGCTCGCGACCGAGACCGGGCTCTCGCGCACCGCGGTGACGCAGGTGCTGCGGATGCTCGAGAGCGCCGCGGCGGTCGCGCCGGCAGGCGTCGACCGCGAGACCCGAGGACCCGCCGCGGGCCGTGTGGCGCTGCATCCGCAGCTCGGCCTCGCCGCCGCCGTGCACGTCGACGGCCATGCCGCCCACGTCGTGCTCGTCGACCCGACCGGTGCCGTCCGAGCCGAGCATCACGCGCCGTTCCCCGTGCGGGGCGATCGGGTGGAGCACATCGTCGAGCTCGTCACCGCCTGCAGACGAGTGGTCGCCGGGCCGCTGGAGCTCGCGGTCGTCGGCATCCCCGGCATCGTCTCGGCCGACGGCGGCATCCGCGACGATCAGGGGCCAGACGGGGGTGCGTTCAAGAACGCGCTCTCGGAGCGTCTCGGCTGCCCCGTACGCGTCGAGAACGACGTCAATCTGGCGGCGCTCGCAGAACTGACAGCGGGCACCGGCGCCGACCTCGCCAGCTTCGCCCTGTTGCTGCTCGACGACGGGCTCGGCGCGGGCATCGTGATCGACGGTGTGCTGCACCGCGGCTTCTCGGGAGTCGCCGGCGAGGTCATGTACCTGCCGCAGACGCCGGTGCCGATCGGAGCCCCCGTGCTCGGCGACGAGGTCGTGCGCGATCTCGCCCTCGCCAACGGGCGCAACCCCGACGAGACGGTCGACCAGCATCTCGATGCCGCGCACGCCGGCGACCCTGCCGCGATCGCGATGGCTGCCGAGATGGGGCGCCGACTGACTCTGATCGCCGGCAGCATCGCCCTCGTGCTGGATCCTGAGGCGTTCATCCTCAGCGGATCCGCTGCGCACCCCGCGATGATCGACGCCGTCGCCGACTACTACGCCGAGAACCTCGCTCCGAGACTGCCTCTGACGTTCGCGGTCTCGTCGTTCGGACCGGAGGCGCCGCTGGTCGGGGCGGTGGGTGAGGCGGCATCCGCTCTTCGCGCGACCGTGTTCTCGCGTCTCGTTCCCGATGCAGACAGGAAGCGCAGATGAGCTCGGATCTCGCAGATCGACTCGGGCTCGCCCCCGGCGCCCGAGCCGTGATCATCAACGCCGACGACTTCGGTATGTGCCACGCGGCGAACACCGCGATCGTCCAGCTGCTGGATGCAGGGCACATCGATTCCACGACGGTGATGGTGCCGTGCGCCTGGGCCCCCGAGGCGCTCGCGTTCGCCGCGTCGCGACCGGATCTCGACGTGGGAGTGCACCTCGTGCTCACGAGCGAGTGGACCGACTACCGGTGGCGCCCGCTCACCGGAACAGGCACGACCCTGGTCGATGCGGCCGGATACTTCCCGGCCGGTGCGCTCGAGATCGAGCAGCACGCGTCGACCGATGACGTCGCGGCCGAGATCGCAGCCCAGTTGCAGGCGGCACTGGATGCCGGTGTCGATGTGACCCACCTCGACAACCACATGGGGTCGGTCTACGGGCTGCTCACCGGACGCGACTTCCTGCGGCCCGTGTTCGAGCTGGCCGCGCGCCACGGGCTGCCGTTCCGGCTGCCTCGGAGCATGGAGGGCACGGAAGACGATGCCGCGCTGCAGGCGAAGCTCGCCGAGGCTGCGGCCGGGGCCGACGCGTTCGGCGTCGAGATCATCGACCGCCTCTGGAGCCATCCCTTCGACGCCGCACCCGACGAGTCGTACGAGCAGGTACGAGACGGGTTCATCGCGCTGCTGCGGGCGGTGCCTTCGGGAGTGACGGAGATCTACCTGCATCCGATGGTCGACGACGACGAGCTGCGTGCCGCCGTCGACTACGGCGCCGTGAAGCGGGGGCACGAGCTGCGTCTGCTGTCGGATCCGGCGGTGCTGCAGGCGATCGCCGACGAGGGACTGATCAGGCTGGGGTGGCGCGACCTGCGCGACCTGCAGCGGAGAGAGAGCGCATGACCTCGCTGACGACGCGTCTTCGAGACCGACGGTTGAATGCCGCGCCCACGAGGGCGCAGGCGATCGCGTTCGGAGCATCCGGATTCCCGACGCAGCTCATGACGCAGACGTTCTCGGCGTTCGTCGTCTACTTCTACGTCACCCACCTCGGCGTCGAACCCACATGGGTGGCCGCAGCGATGATCGCGCACGGGGTGCTGAACGCCGTGCTCAACCCGGTCGTCGGCGCGCTGTCCGACCGCATCCGCACGCCCTGGGGCCGCCGCATCCCCTGGATCGGTCTCGGGATCGTGCCGCTCGTGGTCGCGTTCGCGCTGGTGTGGATGCCGCCGGAGCTGCCGGCCGCCGGGTTGATCGTCTGGTTCCTGATCGTCGTCGCGGTGTACGACATCGCGTTCGTGGTCGTCGTGCTCAACATCTCGGCGCTGTTCCCCGAGATCTTCCGCACCACCGACGAGCGCGCCAGGGGCAATGTGCCCCGGCAGATCTTCGCGATCCTCGGCATCGTGCTCGGCACGGCGGGCGCCCCCGCGCTGTACGGGCGGATCGGCTGGCCGGGCATGGCGGTCGTGCTCGCGACCGTCTGCCTGGTGCTGCTCGTGTGGTCGTTCGTCGGCGGCATGATCGAGCGTCGAGTGCCGGAGGCGGCGTCCGAGGCGATGCGCTGGCGCGATCAGCTGACCTACACGTTCGCGAATCGCGCGTTCGTCCCCTACGTGCTCGGGTCGCTGTTCATCCAGACGGCGATCGCGGTGGTGCTCGCGGCGATCCCGTTCTACGTGCGGTACTCGCTCGGTGCGGCCGAGGGCGAGGGCAGTCTGCTGCTCGGTGCCATCTTCGTCACGGCGATCCCGTCGATCGTCCTCTGGAGCGCGGTCGTGCGGCGCACCTCACCGCGCACGGCTCTCCTGTGGAGCGTCGCGGTCTTCGGCATCGCGATGCTCGGATACCTGCTGCCGTCGACCGTGATGGCGGCGGCCCTCGTCGGGGTCGCGGTGGGAGTGGGCGTCGGCGGTCTGCTGCAGCTGCTCGAGGTCGTGCTCGCCCAGATCATCGACGAGGATGCGGTGCGCACAGGGCATCGCCGGGAGGGCGCCTACTTCGGCGTGAACGGCTTCGTGGTGCGCGGGTCGGTCGTGCTGCAGGCGATCGTCGCGGCGGTGGTGCTCACGGCATCCGGCTTCGACGCATCGCTCGGCGACGCCCAACCCGAGGCGGTCGACGGCGGCATCCGCGTGATGGTCGCGGTGGTGCCGCTCGTGTTCGCCGCCCTCGCCTGGCTCTGCTTCTGGCTCTACCCGATCCGCACCCGAGACCTCGGAGATCAGGAAGCGGCCTGACGAGCCTCCCAGCCCGTGCGCACCATCTCGTCGACCGTGTACCGCATCTTCCAGTCGAGGTCGCGGGCGGCGAGCTCACCGGTGGCGACGATGCGGTCGGGGTCGCCGGCGCGGCGGGGGCCGATCTCGGGAGTGAAGTCGATGCCGGTGACGCGGGCCACGGCATCCATGATCTGCTTCACGCTGAGCCCGTCGCCGGAGCCGAGGTTGTACGCGGGCTCGATCGACTCGCCGGCCAGCAGACGCTGGGCGGCTGCGACGTGCGCCGCGGCGATGTCGCCCACATGCACGTAGTCGCGCACATTGGTGCCGTCTTCGGTGTCGTAGTCGTCGCCGAAGATCTTGGGGGTCTTGCCGGCGATGAGCGCCTCGAACACGATGGGGAAGAGGTTGTGCGGGCTGACGTCGTAGACCGTCGGGTCGGCCGAGCCGACGACATTGAAGTACCGCAGCGACGTGTGGCGCAGCGGCGTCTCGGACTCCGCGGTCGCGATGGCCTGGTCGCGCAGCAGCCACTCGCCGATGAGCTTGGATTCCCCGTACGGGCTCGCCGGCCTCTTGGCGGTGTCTTCGACGACGAGCGCCACATCCGGCGTGCCGAACACGGCGGCAGACGACGAGAAGACGATGTTGCCGACTCCCGCGGCCTCCATGGCCTCGAGGATCACGCGGGTGCCCTCGACGTTCTGCGCGTACGTGTGCAGCGGGCGCTGCACCGAGACGCCGGCGTACTTGAAACCGGCGACGTGGATGACTCCGTCGGCGTCGTGATCACGGAGCGTCTTCTCGACGAGCGCGCGGTCGAGGATCGAACCCTGCACGAACGGCACGCCCTCGGGCGCGAACGACGCCACCCCGCTGGAGAGGTCGTCGAGGATGACGGGCGTCAGCCCCGCATCCGCGAGTGCGCGTACGACGTGCGAGCCGATGTATCCGGCGCCGCC
This sequence comes from Microbacterium phyllosphaerae, assembly GCF_017876435.1. NCBI lineage: Bacteria > Bacillati > Actinomycetota > Actinomycetes > Micrococcales > Microbacteriaceae > Microbacterium > Microbacterium phyllosphaerae. Next base: position 3,668,692 of record NZ_JAGIOA010000001.1, on the reverse strand, counting down.
GGTCACGATCCAGGACATGGTGCTCCTCAGGTGGTGGAGAGTTCAGTATTTCAGGGCGGAACCCGACCTGTGGCGTCCCGATCTGCGGACGCGGTCCCGATCTGCGGGTGAATCGGCCGGATTCGGCCGCAGATCGGGGCGGGCTCCGCAGATCGGGACGGGTGTCACAGAAGGATCGGGACGGTGTCAGGCGTCGCGGTGCGCGCCGGCCGACGGAGTGACGGTGAAGATCACGGGAGCGGTGAAGGCGGATGCCGCGAACGCCGCGTTCACGGCATCCGTCACCTGCTGCACGGCATCCTGCTCGATGAGCGCGATCGCCGCACCGCCGAACCCGCCGCCGGTCATCCGTGCGCCGATCGCCCCGGCCGCGAGGGCCGCCTCGACCGCCGTGTCGAGCTCGGGCACCGAGATCTCGAAGTCGTCGCGCATGGAGGCGTGCGAGGCGACGAGCAGATCGCCGATCGCGCGGGCACCCTCCTCGCGCAGCACGCGCACGGTGTCGAGCACGCGCTGGTTCTCGGTGACCACGTGGCGGACGCGGCGGAAGGTCACGTCGTCCATGAGCTCTGCGGCGCGGGGGAGGTCGTCGACCGAGACATCGCGGAGGCTCGGCACGCCCATGATCGCCGCGCCACGCTCGCACGCGGCCCGGCGCTCGCCGTAGCCGCCCGTGGAGTGCGCGTGCTTGACGCGGGTGTCCATCACAAGGATCGCGAGGCCGGCCTCGGCGATGCCGACCGGCACCAGGTTCGCGTCGAGGGAGCGGCAGTCGAGGAAGATCGCGGCGTCGGGCTCGCCGAGCATCGAGGCCATCTGGTCCATGATGCCGGTCGGGGCGCCGACGGCCTCGTTCTCGGCGCGGCGACCGACGCGGGCGAGGGCCGTGCGGTCGAGTCCCGCGTCCCACAGGTCGTTGAGGGCGGATGCCGTGGCGCCCTCGATCGCGGCGGACGACGAGAGGCCCGCGCCCACGGGGACGTCGGAGGCGATCGCGATGTCGAGCCCCGAGCCGGTGATCACGCTGTCGGCAGCGCCCTCGGCCTGACGCAGCGCCCAGGCGACGCCGAGCGGGTACGCCGCCCACTCGGGAACCGCCGGCGCGGAACCGGTCGGCGTCGGGAACAGCTGCGCGAGCTCGTCGATCGCGACCTCGACCGGTTCGTCGGCGAAGGTCGAGGCGACACGGATGCGGCGATCGTCGCGCGTGCCGACGGCGGCGACCGTGCGATGGGGGATCGCGAACGGTAGCACGAAGCCGTCGTTGTAGTCGGTGTGCTCTCCGATGAGGTTCACCCGGCCAGGGGCGGACCAGACTCCTGCGGGGGCCTGGCCGGTGAGCTCGGCGAAGAGCGCGGTCGCGGCGTCGTCGGTGGCGGTCATGCGGATACCTCTTCTGATGAGTCTGCGGCGTGGGCGGCGTCTGCCTGTGCGATGGCCTCGCGGATGCGGGCGGCGCCCTGTTCGGGGGTGATCTCGGCGGCCCACGCCCACATCGCCGCTTCGGAACCGGCGAGGAACTTGAGCTTGTCGGCCGCGCGCCGCGGGCTCGTCAGCTGCAGGTGCAGCCGCACGCTGTCACGACCGACGTTGACCGGGGCCTGGTGCCAGGCGGCGATGTACGGGGTCGGGGTGTCGTAGAGCGCGTCGACGCCGCGGAGCAGGCGCAGGTAGAGGGGAGCGAGCTCGTCGCGCTCGGCATCCGTCGTCTCGGCGAAGTCCGGAACGTGGCGGTGCGGCATCAGATGCACCTCGAGGGGCCAGCGGGCGGCGAAGGGCACGAAGGCGGTCCAGTGCTCGCCGCGGAACACGACGCGCTCGGACGCCTGCTCGGACTCGAGGATGTGCTGGAACAGATCGGGCGCGGTGCGTTCGATCGAGTCGAGCACCCGGGTCGTGCGCGGCGTCACGTAGGGGTAGGCGTAGATCTGGCCGTGCGGGTGGGGGAGCGTCACGCCGATCGCCTCGCCGCGGTTCTCGAACGGGAAGATCTGCTCGATGCCGGGGAGCTTCGAGAGCGCGGCGGTGCGGTCGGCCCAGGCCTCGATCACGGTGCGGGCGCGCGTGACCGACTGCGTGCCGAATGAGCCGGTGTGCTCGGGGCTGAAGCAGACGACCTCGCAGCGTCCGACCGAGGTGCGGGTGCGGCCGAGGCCGAGGGCGCCGAGGTCGTCGAGGCCGCGGGGAGGGTTGCTCGCCCCGGGGGCGGTGCCGGTGGCCTCGGCCAGGGCGGGCCCGAAAGCGGGGGAGCGGTTCTCGAACACGGCGACGTCGTAGCGCGACGGCACCTCCGACGGGTTGGTCGGCGACTGCGGCGCGAGCGGGTCGGCGTCGGCGCTCGGCATCATGACGCGGTTCTGGCGGTTCGCGGCGACCGTGATCCAGTCTCCCGTGAGCACGTCGAGGCGCATCGTCGCGGTCTCGCCGCGCGGGTCGAGGGTGCGGGAATCGACAGAACGCTCTTCGCCGAGCGTCGTGTCGGGGTCGTCGAAGTAGATCAGCTCGCGGCCGTCGGCGAGCGTGGTCGCTCGCTTGATGATTCCGGCGGAAAGGGTCTCGGTTCGCAACTCAGGGGATTCGTGCGTGTTCACGTAAACATGGTACGCACAGGTCCGTGGTAACGTCAACATTCCGAGTGTGAACGGCTGAAGGAGCGCCCGCCATGGAAGACGACCTCCTGCGCGATGCCGGCAGGCCGCGCCGCCGCCGCCCCTCGTCGGGCCGCGTGTCGATGGCGATGGTCGCCTCGCGCGCCGGCGTCTCGGGGCAGACCGTCTCTCGCGTCGTGAACGAGAGCCCCCGGGTCGATCCCGCCACCCGCGAGCGGGTCGAGCAGGCCATGGCCGAGCTCGGATACCGCCCGCACCGTGCCGCCCGAGCCCTGCGTACCGGCCGCTCTCAGACCATCGGACTCGTCGTCACCACGCTCGCGACGGTCGGCAACTCGCGGATGCTGCAGGCCACCGCCGAAGCGGCGGCTGAGCGCGGGTACGCCCTCACCCTCGTGACCGCGGGCGAGAGCGTCGCCGACGCGTTCGAGCGCCTCGCCGAGCAGGAGGTCGACGGCGCGATCGTGCTGAACGAGGCATCCGCCCTGGTTCCCGCGGCGCAGCGCCCGGCGGGACTGCGCCTGGTGGTCGTCGATGCACCGGCCACAGCCGACCTCGCCGTCGTGCACAGCGACCACGTCGGCGGTGCCGCTGCGGCGACCGCGCATCTGCTGAGCCTCGGGCACGACTCCGTGCACCATCTCGCGGGTCCGGCCGACTCGTTCGCCGCAGCCGAGCGCGAGCGCGGCTGGCGCGAGACCCTCGTCGCCGCGGGCATCGAACCTCCGGCGGTGGCGCGCGGTGACTGGTCGGCCGAGGCCGGGTTCGCCGCGGGCGATGCGCTTAGCGCAGCATCCGCCGTCTTCTGCGCCAACGACCAGATGGCGCTGGGGCTGCTGCGCGCGCTCGCCGAGGCCGGGCGCCGGATTCCTGAGGACGTCAGCGTGATCGGATTCGACGACGTGCCGGATGCCGCCAACTACCGCCCTCCGTTGACGACGATCCGTCAGGACTTCACCGCTCTCGCGCACCGCGCCGTCGACCTGCTCGTGGCTCAGATCGAGGGGACGGCGGGGGTCGAGGCATCCGCCGTCGTGCCGACCCTTCTCGTCGAGCGCGCCAGCGCGCGCTGACGTCAGGCGGGTGGAGCCGCCTCGTGCGCCGCCGTGCCCGCTGCGGGTCGATTCGACACCGGACTCGCGGTGCGGGGTCAATTCGACACCGGAAACGGCTGATTCGGATGCTCTTTTGACCCCGCCTGAGTCGCGGGATGCGGAATCGACCCCGCCTGAGTCGCGGGATGCGGAATTGACCCCGCCTGAGTCGCGGGATGCGCCTGGCGCGTGGAGGACCCAGCGCGCGAGCGCGCGCTGACGTCAGGCGGGTGGAGCCGACGACTCCCTGGCGTGCATCGTCGGGCTCAGTGACACCCGATGCACCGGACGCGTGGGGTCGGCGATGCGCTTGGCGAGAAGGTCGATCGCGGCGGCTCCGACGGCGGCACGCGGCGGACTGACCGCGCTGAGCGCCGGGGTGAACAGCTGTGCGACCTCGTCGTCGTAGGCGACGACCGAGAGGTCTTCGGGCACCGAGAGTCCGCGGTTCAGCGCGATGTCGATGAACGCCATCGCCTCGGGGTCGGAGTGGATGAGCACCCCCGTCACCCCGGCGTCGAGTGCCTTGTCGATCGCCGCGTTCACGGCGGTCGCGAAGCCCGGGCCGTTGCGGTCGGGGAAGAGGCTCTCGAAGTGGTCGGCCGGAGCCAATCCGAGCTCGTCGCAGGCCGTCGCCCATCCTGTGACGATCTTGCGGCCGGTCGGCGACTCCCGCGACAGGATGAGGCCGATGCGGCGGTGGCCGAGGGCGGCCAGGTGGCGCGCCGCGAGCACCGCACCCAGGGCATGGTCGGTCGTGACGTTCTCGACGGGCGCACGGTCGGGGAGCACCACGGCGTCGCGCTCGACGAACACCGCCGGGATGCCGGAGGCGTCGAGCCACTGCACCACGTCCTGCGCGTGGGTCACGTCGGGGTTGGGGGCGACGATGAGGCCGCGGATGTCGTCGGCGGCGATGAGGCGCTCGAGCACGGGGCGCTCGTCCTGCAGCTCGTACGAGGCGCCGCGTAGCACCAGACGAAGCCCGCGCTTGCGCGCCTCGGCCTCCATGCCCCGCACGACACCGGGCCAGTAGTAGGCGAGCGACGGCACCAGCACGCCGATCGCGCCACCGGTCTGGGCGGGCGCCGGCTCATCCGCGCGCGCAGCCTCGGCCGGCACCGCGCCACCGTGCACGCGCTCGAGACGGCCCTCCTCCTCGAGCTGCTGCAGGTCGCGGCGCAGCGTCACCGGCGCGACGCCGAGCTCTTCAGTCAGGCGTGAGACCCGCACGATCCCGTCGCGCTCGAGGGCGGCGATGATGTGCGCGTGACGCGCGGGCGCCAGCGGAGCGTGCTGCTGATCGGTCATCGGTCGTCCTCGCTGTCACCCGTCCCCGGGGTGGCGTCGTCTCTTTCTACCGTGATCCACGCGCGATCGTGCGCGCTCACGTCGAGTTCGATGCGGGTGAGTCGCTCGCCCCACACGTCGCTCAGCATCGGGTCGTCGAGCAGGCGCACCCTCTGGGCGGCTCGGATGCCGGCGGGCCAGCGGATCACGATGGGTGCTGCACCGTCGAGCGGCGTGACCCGCACGCCGTCATCGAGGGCTGAGACGGTGCCCGCGACGACGAGGTTCAGGGCGGTCGGCCCACCGGGCAGGGGCGCGGCCCACTCGTCCGAGACGCGGACGACGCGCGCCCCGCGGTCGAGCGCCGCCGTGCGTCGCCAGGTCGGTCCGGCGACGTCGTAGGCGCCGGCGAGGTCGAGAGTCAGCGACGACGCCGCATCCGTCACCGAGACCTCGACATCGGATGCGGCGAACTCCCGCCCCGGCGACTGATCGACGCCCGCGATCGTGGGGGTGTTGTGCCACGAGCTCCGCATGGTCCAGATCGAGTAGCGGTCGGGCCCGAACGTGGCCTTGGTGTACGTCGGGCGCCCGGCATCGACGATCACCGGAACTCCGTCGGACGTGACGATGAACGAACCGACGTCGTTGTGGTTGTGGTGCTCGGCGTTATGCCCGCCCTTGATCACGAGGCCGAGCCCCGCGGCGGTCCCCGCCTGTTCGCGGGCGAGCAGAACCTGCGTCGACGGCAGCCACACGTCGCGCGGAAGAGGAGAGTCGGCGGTGGCGGCGGCGAGCCACTCGGCATCCGTCAGTGCACGGATCAGGCGTCCGAGCCCGGCGAACTCCGACGGGGCGGCGTCGCGGTGCGAGGCGGCGTGGGCGGCGGCATCCGCATCGCCGATCCGCCGGGCCGCGCGGTGCAGGGCGTGCCAGGGCTGATCCGCCGGCGGGCGGGCCTGCCCGTCGGCGAGGTTGGCGTACCAGTCGCCGCCCAGGTGGCAACGGTGCGGAAACGCGACGGTCTCGCGCAGTCCGGCGAGGTCGGGTCGTGATCTGTCCGTCGCGTACTCGAGCAGGTCGAGCGCCTCGAGTGCGCGGCAGGCGCCGTTCCACCAGTACGAGTAGCCCTCGTCGATCGCGCCGTCTTCGGGCAGCGAGGCGAGGTAGCGGTCGAGTCCCTCGACGACCAGGTCGGTGATGCGTTCGGGGTCGGCGTGCAGCTGCACGGCGGCGGTGAGGACGGACGAGTGGATCCACGGATTCCAGTTGTGCACGTCGCCGTCGAGTCCGAGCCAGTGCCAGTCGCGGCGCTCGACGAAGGGGCGGAAGACACGCACCTGCGCTTCGTGCCGGATGCGGGAGCGGATGCCGGGTGCGCGGGCATCGAGCTGCGAGCCGAGCACGTGATCGATCCACGCGAGCTGGGCCACGACCTCTCCCGCGCCGAGGTCGAGGAAGGGATCCGTGACGGTCGCGAGCACGCTGCCGTGCCGGTCGAACGTGTCGTCGTGGGCCGGCCAGCACCACGAGCTCTGCTCGCACAGCAGCTGCACCCCGTCGATGACCTCGTCGATCCAGCGCCCGTCCAGTGTGACGGCCGCGGCGATCACCGCCCTGCTGAGTCGGTGCTGTCGCGCGAAGGCCTGGTCTTCCCAGGCGACCCGGTCGCCGTCGCGGTGCACGCGAGCGGCCTGACTGGCGAGGGGCTGCGGCCAGGGCGCGCCGAGATCCGCCTCGGCGCGGGCGCGCAGGTCAGTCGCATCGACGTGCGCCCAGGCGACGCGATCGTCGGCGGTCGGCGCGGGAAGCGTGTTCACGGACTCAGCATAGCTGATCGAAAATGATCGATCTAGATTTATTTGAGTCTTGTCTTGATCGAAATGCGATGATAATCTCCCAACGATCGCGAAGGGACGAACGTCCCCGCGATCCACCTCGAAGCAGCCTTCAAAGGAGAACCCTGTGACGTACGAGCGCACCGTCGCCCCGACGGCGATGAGCCCCCGCGAGGGCCATGCGTCTCCGGATGCCGAGTGGTCGCGCGACGATCTGCTCGCGTACGCCGACGGGCTGCTCGCCGCGGTCCGCCCGTGGGCCTCCGAGAACGGCGCTCGCATCACGCTTCCCGGCGCATCCGGCGGCTACGGCATCGACGTCGACGGCCTCGAGGGCTTCGTGCGGACCTTTCTGCTCGCCGGCTTCCGCATCGCGGGTGCGCGCGGCGAAGGGGTCGACGACCTCATCGACTTCTACTCCCGCGGCATCGTGGCCGGGGTCGATCCGTCGAGCCCCGACCGGTGGGTGCGACTCGACGAGCATGCCCAGGCCAAGGTCGAGGCGGCGTCGATCGCCCTGATCCTCGACATGACCCGCCCCTGGATCTGGGATCGCCTCGACGAGACCACTCAGCACCGCATGATCGACTACCTCGCCCCCGTGGTGGGCGACGACAGCTACCCGAAGAACAACTGGCTGTGGTTCCGTGTCGTGGTGCAGACGTTCCTGCGCTCGGTGGGCGGCCCCTGGTCGCAGGCCGACATCGCGCAGGACCTCGCGCAGCACGACTCGTTCGTGCGCGAGGGCGGCTGGATCTCCGACGGCGACGACCGCGCGTACGACCACTACGTCGGCTGGGCGCTACACCTCTACCCGGTGCTGTGGTCGCGGATGCAGGGCGCCGGCGAGCTCGCGGGCGGCCGCACCGAGGGCGATCTCGCCCGGCTCGACACCTTCCTGCAGGACGCGATCGCGCTCGTCGGCGCCGACGGCTCGCCGCTGATCCAGGGCCGCAGCCTCGTCTACCGCTTCGCCGCGGCAGCGCCCTACTGGGCGGGCGCCATCGCCCAGGTCCCGTCTGTCCCGCTCGGGCAGCTGCGCCGCGCGGCATCCGACATCGTCCGCCACTTCGCCGAGAACGGCGCCCCCAACGATCAGGGGCTCCTCGACCTCGGGTGGCACGGTGAGTGGCGTCGGCTCGCACAGAACTACTCCGGCACCGGCTCCCCGTACTGGGCCTCGAAGGGGCTGCTCGGCGTCGCTCTCCCCGCAGATCATCCGGTGTGGTCTGCGCCGGCCGAGCCTCTGCCCATCGAGACGGTCGACGTACTCCGTGCCGTCCAGGCGCCGGCGTGGATCATCTCCGCCACGGCCGACGACGGCATCGTGCGAGTGATCAACCACGGGGCCGACCACGCGCGCCCCGGCGACCTCGTCGGCGATTCGCCGCTCTACGCCCGCCTCGGCTACTCGACCGCCGCGAGCCCGCTGCTCAACGGCGATGCCTGGGCCGAGCCCCTCGAGCAGTCGGTCGCGCTGCTGCATGCCGACGGCCGGGCGACGCACCGTGCCGGTATGCGCGTGCAGGGCATCCGTCGCGACGGGGATGCCGCGATCGCCGGATCCGAGGCGACCGCGCACTGGATCGCACCGGACGCGACCCAGACCCGACATGGCTCCGGCATCACCGGCGAGGTCGAGGTCGCGGGCACCGTCACCACCTGGTCGATCGTGCGCGGAGCGTGGGAGGTGCGGCTCGTGCGCATCGATCGGATCGAGGCGGATGCAGCCCCCACCGCCCTGCGCATCGGCGGGTGGGCGCTCGCCGCGGATGCCGTCGACGACACCCTCTCGGCGACAGCCGCCTCCGCGAGCGCCCGAGGCCGCCACAGCACCATCGCCGCCGTCACGCCCGGGGGAGTGCCGTCGATCGAGGCGCGGCGAGATGCCAGCCCGCTCGGTGCGGCGGCATCCGTCCCCGTCATCACCTACCCGGTCTTGACGGGGGAGTGGATCGCGACCGCGGTGCACCTGTCCGACCGTGCCGCGGCATCCGCTCCCTCCGCCCGCATCGACGGCGACGACGTCGCCGTCGTCTGGCCCGATTCCACCACCACCGAACACCGGCTCGCCTGAGCCGTCGTCCCGACCCGTCATCCCGCCCCGTCTGGGGCACCCGCCATTGCAAAGGAGCAGTATCCCCATGAACCGCAAGATCCTCGCCGCCGGCAGCATCGCCGCCGTCGCGGCCCTCGCCCTCGCAGGCTGCTCCGGCAGCAGCGACGCCGGCGAGACCGACCCCGACGCCCCCGTCACGCTCACCCTCTCGGGCTGGAGCATCGACACCACCCCCGAGTTCCAGACGCTCGCCGACGCCTTCACCAAGGATCACCCGAACGTGAAGATCGAGCTCAAGGAGTACGACGCCGCCGAGTACAACACGCTCGTCACCGCCGACCTCGCCGCAGGGTCGGGCCCCGACATCATCACGCAGAAGGAGGTCAAGTACGTCACGACCTTCCAGGAGGGCGGCCAGCTGCTGGATGTCTCGGACGTGGCGCTGCCCGACGGCATCAGCGGAGCCGACTCCTACGAGGTCGACGGCGCCGCGTACGCGGTTCCCTACCGTCAGGACTCGTGGGTGCTCTTCTACAACAAGGCGCTCTTCGAGGCGGCGGGCGTCGACCAGCCCGACGGCTCGTGGACGTGGGACGACTACGCGGACGCCGCCGCGGCCCTCACCACCGACGCGTCCAAGGGCACGTACCTTCACCGCTGGCAGTCGACCGTGCAGGGCTTCGCGAACGCGCAGACCGGCACGAGCGTGCTCGACGGCGACTTCGACAACATGAAGGACTACTACGACAGCACGCTCGCTCTGCAGGATGCCGGCGACCAGGTCGACTTCAACACCTCGACCGCCAACCAGCTCACCTACCAGGGCGAGTTCGGCACCCAGAAGGCCGCGATGATGCTGATGGGCACCTGGTACACCGCGACGCTCATCGCGCAGCAGGCGTCGGGTGAGGCGAACGACTTCGAGTGGGGCATCGCGCCCGCGCCTCAGCTCGACGAGAAGACCACCGGCACCGACAACACCCCGGTGACCTTCGGCGACCCGACGGGCTTCGGCATCAACGCGAACATCGACTCCGCCAAGGTCGACGCCGCCAAGCAGTTCCTCGAGTTCGCCGCGTCCGAGGAGGGCGCGCAGGCGCTCGCCGCGATCGGCATCTCGCCCGCGCTCACGAACGACGCCGTGGTCGACACGTACTTCGCGGTCGACGGGGCACCCGCCGACGACCTGTCGACGTTCGCCTGGTCGACGCACGATGTCCTGCCCGAGAACCCCACCTCGAGCAAGACGGCGACGATCCAGGGCATCCTGGCCGATCTGCACACCGCCGTCATGTCGGGCTCCGCGTCCGTCGACGACGCCATCAAGACGGCCGAGGACCGCGTCAAGAACGAGGTCGGCTGATCCACTCGGGGGCCGGCCGCCGGTCGGCCCCCGACACCGACCTCGCGCAGCATCCAGGAGACGAGACATGACCACCACCGAGGCCCCGCGCCGTGACGCGGCCCCGCCGCAGACGAAGCTGCCCCGCCGCCGCTCGGCGCTGCGTCGCCGCAATGCCCTGATCGGCTGGAGCTTCATCCTGCCGAACTTCATCGGATTCGGGTTCCTGACCCTGCTTCCGGTGCTGATCCTCTTCTACATGGCGTTCACGAACTGGAACGTCTTCGGCAAGGCCGACTGGGTGGGGTTCGCGAACTTCCAGCGCCTGATGGGCGACGGCAGCTTCCACATCGCGTTCTGGAACACCATCTACTACTCGGTGATGCACATCCCGCTGACGATCGTCGTCTCGCTCGGGCTCGCCCTGCTGCTCAACAACAAGCTCCGCGGCGTCGCGTTCTTCCGCACTGCCGCGTTCTTCCCGTACATCACCTCGATCGTCGCGATCGCCGTGGTGTGGAACCTGCTCTTCAGCCCCGACTACGGCCCCATCAACGAGGTGCTCCGGGCGATCGGCATCTCGGAGCCGCCCGGGTGGCTCACCTCGTCCGAGTGGGCGATGCCCGCCGTCGTGATCGTCAGCACCTGGCGCGATATGGGCTACTACATGATCCTGTTCCTGGCGGGCCTGCAGACCGTGCCGCGTGAGCTGCACGAAGCCGCGCGCGTCGACGGCGCGAACGTGTGGCAGCGCTTCACGAACGTCACGATCCCGTCGCTGCGGCCCACCATGTTCTTCGTCACGGTGATGCTCACCATCAACTCCTTCAAGATCTTCGACCTCATCCTCGTGATGACCGACGGGGGGCCGGGGCAGTCGACCCTGGTGCTGTCGCAGTTCATCTACAAGAAGGGCTTCGAGGAGTCGCAGTTCGGCTACGCATCCGCCGCCGCGGTCGCGCTGTTCTTCCTCTGCATCCTCGTCACCATCGGCCAGTTCCTCTGGAACAAGAAGCGGAGCGCATGATGACCGAGACACAGGTCCTCGTCACCGGGGGAACGCTGCGCAAGCTCAACGCCCCCGTCCCCGCCGGCCGCGTGCGCACCAGGCTCACGGTCGGTCGCACGCTCGGCTACATCGCCCTGATCATCGCGGCGGTCGGCCTGCTCGCACCGTTCTTCTGGATGGTCATGAGCTCGCTGAAGAACGCCAACGAGGTGTTCTCGGTGCCCGTCGTCTGGGTGCCCGAGACGTTCGTGTGGCAGAACTACGTCGACATCTGGACGAAGTCGAACATGCTCGTCTGGATCCGTAACACCCTGTTCCTGGCCGTCAGCGTGACGTTCCTGCAGGTGCTCACCGGATCCTTCGCCGCCTACGGCTTCGCGCGCATGAAGTTCGCCGGCCGCGACATCCTGTTCCTCGTCTACATCGGCACGATCGCCGTGCCGTGGCAGTCGTACATGATCCCGCAGTTCATCCTGCTGTCGAATCTGAAGGTGTCGAACACGCTGTGGTCGATCATCCTGCTCCAGGCGTTCGGCGCGTTCGGGGTGTTCCTCATGAAGCAGTACTACGAGACCATCCCCGAGGAGCTCAGCGAGGCCGCGCGTCTCGACGGGCTCAGCGAGTACGCCATCTGGCGCCGCATCATGCTGCCGCTGTCGGTGCCCGCCATCGCGAGCCTCACCCTGCTCACCTTCGTGAACACGTGGAACGACTACCTGGGACCGCTCATCTACCTGCGCAACCCCGACCTGTGGACGATCCAGCTCGGTCTCAAGAGCTTCGTCTCGAATCTCTTCGACACGAACTACGCGCTGCTGTTCGCCGGACTCACGATCTCGGTCGTGCCCATCGCGATCATCTTCCTGCTCGGGCAGAAGTATTTCGTCGAGGGCATCGCCACCAGCGGACTGAAGGGCTGACCGATGAAGCGCATCTCGCACGACGCCTGGGCCACGATCCTCGGCGTCGTCTACCTCGGCCTGATGGTCAACTTCCTCGTGCTCGTCACGGCATCGCCTCTCGTGGTGCTGCTGATGACGACCGACCCCGCCCTGTCGTGGCCCCTGCTGGCGCTCGCGGCTCCGCTCGCCGCACCCGCGCTGAGCGGCGCGTTCACGGCGTTCCGCGAGTTCGGGCGGGGCGAGCCCCAGGTCGTGCGCTCGTTCCTCCGCGGGTGGAAGGCCACGGCGCGCAAGGGCATGCTGATCGGGGCGTTCGCCTCGGCATCCGTCGTGGTCCTCCTCGTCGACGTGCGGGCGGTCAGCGCCTCACCGGCATCCGTCATGATCGTGCCGGTCCTCGCGCTGCTCGTCGTGATCGCCGGGGCGACCGCCCTCGTGGCTCTCGTCGCTCTGGCCGAAGAACCGGGTGCGCGGATGCGCGACATCGTCAAGGCCGCGCTGTACCTGTGCGTGCGGCGCTGGTACCTCACGGCACTGTCGCTCGTCGTGCTCGGAGTCCAGATCGGACTCTTCACCACCATGCCCGCGATCGCGATCGGCCTCACGTGCGCTCCTGCTCTGTACGTGGCGTGGGCGAACAGCCGGTACACGCTGCGCCCCGTGCTCGAGATCGAGCCCGTTCTCGAGGCCGCGGAGGTGCGCGCGTGACGGTGCGCACGGCGATGAGCCCCGAGGTGTTCGACCTGCTCTTCGATGACGCCCGACTCAGCCGCCTGCGCGCCTTGTCTCCCTCGACGCGACTGGCGATCGACGACGGCGATCTCTCCGACACCGAGATCCTCGTCACGTCGTGGGGTGCCCCGCGTCTCGACGCCGAGCTCCTCGATCGGATGCCGCGTCTGCGCGCCGTGGTGCACGCGGCGGGCAGCGTGCAGCAGCTGGTCTCCGACGAGCTGTGGGAACGGGGCATCACCGTGACCTCTGCCGCCGACGCCAACGCCGTGCCGGTCGCCGAGTACACGTTCGCGACGATCATCCTCGCCTTCAAGCGTGCCTTCGTGCACATGCGCTCGCCCTCGACGGTGCTCGAGTGGCGCGACCTGGTCGGGTCGACGCGGTACGGCAGCGTCGGCCGCACCGTCGGCATCGTCGGGTTCTCACGGATCGGACGCAGGGTGGTGCGGATGCTGGGCCAGCTCGACGGCATCCGGATCCTCGTCGCCGATCCGTTCGTGTCGCCGCAGGCCGTGGCCGACGCCGGCGCGGAGCTGCTGCCACTCGACGAGATGCTCGACCAGGTCGACGTGCTGTCGCTGCACGCACCCGCGCTGCCCGAGACGAGGCACATGATCGGTGCGGCCGAGCTCGCGGCGCTCCATGACGGTGCCACCGTCATCAACACGGCGCGCGGATGGATCCTCGACCACGACGCGCTGCTGGCCGAGTGCGCCGCGGGACGACTGGATGCCGTGCTCGACGTGACCGAACCAGACCCGCTGCCGACCGACTCACCGCTGCGCACTCTGCCGAACGTCGCCCTCACCCCGCATATCGCCGGATCCATGGGCAACGAGGCCAGGCGTCTCGCCGATTCGGCCCTCGATGACGTCGAGGCGCTGCTGCGCGGCGGTGTGCCGTCGCAGGTGATCACCCGACTCGACATGGAGCTGAGCGCATGAGCACGCCCGTCGCCCCGCACGAGTTCTCGCCCTGGGACTTCTGGCGAGAGGCCGATGCGGCACAGCGGGATGCGCAACTCGAGCGTCAGCGGGTTCTGATCGACGGGCACCCAGAGCGCTCCCTGGGCGACCACTGCTTCGTCTCGGAACTCGCGTCGGTCGACCATGACGCACTCCGGCTCGGCGACCGCACCTACATCGCCGCCGGTGCGTATCTGACCGGCGAACTCGCGGCGGGCGCCGACTGCAGCATCAACCCGTACACGGTCATCCGGGGGCGGGTGACGCTCGGCGATGCCGTCCGCATCGGCGCGCACACCTCGATTCTCGGCTTCAACCACTCGATGGAGCCGGGCACGCCCGTGTTCCGGCAGCCGCTGACGACCAGGGGCATCGTGATCGGCGACGACGTGTGGACCGGCTCGCACGCCGTGATCCTCGACGGCGTCACGGTCGGTTCGCACTCGGTGATCGCCGCCGGGGCCGTGGTCACCAAGGACGTGCCGGCGGGCGCCATCGTCGCGGGCAACCCCGCGCGCTTCCTGCGCTGGCGGGTCGAACCCGAGGATGCCGAGCCCCTGTCGTCGGTAGCGCCCGCATCGGACTCCTCGAGCCTGGGCGAACGGGTGGTCCGGTTCGGGGAGCGGGTGCGCGCCGACGCATCCTCGATTCTCGTGCGCTCGTGGCGCGATGAGACGCGTTCGTTCGTCGACCGCCCGGGTGCCGCGCCGACCGTCCGCGCGCAGGCGGATGCGATCGAGATCGCCGACCTACTGACGCGATCGGCCCCACCGCAGATCCCGGCCGACGAGCAGATCCGCCGATTGCACGCCTGGCAGGACCTGTCGACCGGTGTCGTGGCCCCGCTCGGTCCCGACGGGCACCAGCGGTCGGGTCTGGACTTCTCCGACGAAGACGTGGCCTATCACGTGCTGAGCACGGGGTACGGCCTCGACCTGCTCGGCTCGGAGTTCCCCGCGGAGCTCACCTGGGTGACCGAGGCGACGCCCGAGGTCGTGGTGGAGTTCTGCCGGGGACTGCCCTGGGCGACGGACGCCTGGAAGGCCGGTCACCACGTCGACGGCTTCGGCACGGCGCTGCTGTGGACGAAGAAGGCCGGCGTCGCGGTGCCCGACGGGGTGGAGGAGGCGCTGTTCGGCTGGCTTCTGCTGAACGCCGACCCCCGCACCGGCATGTGGGGGGCGCCCACCGTCGACCGCGGGCTGCTGCCCGTCGTGAACGGCTTCTACCGGGCGTCACGCGGAACGTTCGCGCAGTTCGGCGTACCGCTGCCGCATCCTGAACGGGTGGTCGACACGGTGCTCGCGCATGCGCGTGACACGCGCTGGTTCGCGCCGGGCATGCGCAACGCGTGCAACGTGCTCGATGTGGCGCATCCGCTGTGGCTGACCCGGGGCAGCGGCCACCGCACGGACGACGTGCGAAGCCTCGCCGAGCGACTGCTCTCGGATGCCCTGCAGACGTGGGTGCCGGGCCAGGGCTTCGGTTTCCGCGAGCCGTCCGCGACGACCCGGGGGCTCGCCGAGACGGAGCCGGGGCTCCAGGGCACCGAGATGTGGCTCGCCATCGTCTGGTACCTGGCCGACATCCTCGGTGTCTCAGACGAGCTGGGATATCGACCGAGAGGCGTGCATCGGCCCGAACCAGCCGCATCGTTCGGGGCCATCGTGTGAACGCGTGACCCGCGCGCGTCCGGGGTCGAAAGTGCATCCCGCACGCGGTGCGGGGTCGAAAGAGCATCCCGCACGCGGTCCGGGGTCGAAAGTGCATCCCGCGCGCGGTGCGGGGTCGAAAAGACACCGGAACAGGCCGATTCGGATGCCTATTTGGCCCCGCACGCAACAAATCCCGGCGATACTCGCCGAACGGTGCTTGAGGAGAGCGTTTTCCACCACCGCTTGCGGAGGAGCCGCGGGCATGGCATGCTGTCGGAAAGCGCTTACCCACACAGAGTCACCCACACGAGTTTCCCCGCAGAAGGTGCGGGATCTGAGAGAAGAGAACGGACCAGCAATGTCACAGGCGACAACCCGCGAGATCGGGATCATCATGAACGGCGTCTCGGGGCGCATGGGCTACCGTCAGCACCTCGTGCGCTCGATCCTCGCGATCCGCGACGCGGGCGGCATCGAGCTGCCCGACGGCTCGCGCATCACGGTGAAGCCGCTGCTCGTCGGCCGCAACGAGGCGAAGCTCGCCGAGCTGGCCGCGAAGCACGGCATCGAGGACTACACGACCGACCTCGACGCGGCCCTCGCCGACCCGAAGTGGGAGATCTACGCCGACTTCCTCGTGACCAAGGCCCGCGCGTCGGCCCTCCGCAGGGCGATCGCGGCCGGCAAGGCGATCTACACCGAGAAGCCCACGGCCGAGTCGCTCGACGAGGCCCTCGAACTCGCGCGTCTCGCCGACGCGGCCGGCGTCAAGACCGGCGTCGTGCACGACAAGCTCTACCTTCCCGGCCTGCAGAAGCTCAAGCGCCTGATCGACTCGGGCTTCTTCGGCCGCATCCTCTCGGTGCGCGGCGAGTTCGGATACTGGGTCTTCGAAGGCGACTGGCAGCCCGCGCAGCGCCCGAGCTGGAACTACCGCACCGAAGACGGCGGCGGCATCATCGTCGACATGTTCCCGCACTGGAACTACGTGCTCGAGAACCTGTTCGGCGAGGTCAAGAGCGTCTACGCGCAGGCCGCCGTGCATATCGCCGACCGCTGGGACGAGAACGGCGAGCACTACACGGCCACCGCCGAAGACGCCGCGTACGGCATCTTCGAGATCGAGGGCGGCATCGTCGCCGAGATCAACTCCAGCTGGACGGTGCGCGTGAACCGCGACGAGCTCGTCGAGTTCCAGGTCGACGGCACTCACGGATCCGCGGTCGTCGGACTCTTCGGCGCCAAGATCCAGCCGCGCAACGCGACGCCGAAGCCCGTGTGGAACCCCGACCTCGAAGACAGCCACGACTACGACACCGACTGGCAGCAGGTGCCCACGAACGACGTCTTCATCAACGGCTTCCGTCAGCAGTGGGAGGAGTACCTGGTCTCGTTCGTCGAGGGCACGAAGTACCCCTTCGACCTGCTCTCCGGCGCACGTGGAGTGCAGTTCGCCGAGGCGGGTCTGACCTCCAGCGCCGAAGGCCGCAAGGTCTCGCTCGAGCCCCTGACCTTGGGCTGAGCATGACCACGCTCCGACTTCTCGATGCCGCGGGAGCGGTGACGGATGCCGAGCTGCGCGACGGTGGCGGGTACTCCCGCCCGTCCTCGCCGCTGCAGAGCCGCGTCGCCTACGCCGCTGCGCACGTCGTGCCGAAGCTGCACGCCGACAACACCCCCGGCCAGCCCGCCGACATCGACTGGGACTCGACGCTCGCGTTCCGCCGCAACGTCTACTCGTGGGGCCTCGGCGTCGCCGACGCCATGGACACCGCGCAGCGCAACATGGGTCTCGATGCCGCGGCGACGCGTGAGCTCATCGCCCGAAGCTCCGAGGTCGCTCGTGAAGAGGGCGGCTCTGTCGTGGTCGGCGTCAACACCGACCACGTCGCCGAGACGCACGTCTCGCTCGACCAGGTCATCGACGCCTACAAGGAGCAGCTGCACTTCACCGAGGAGCAGGGGGCGGGCCCCGTGCTCATGGCCTCGCGCCACCTGGCCCGCGTCGCGGAGAGCGCGGACGACTACCGTCGTGTCTACCGCGAGGTGCTGTCGTCGGCCACGGTCCCGGTCGTGCTGCACTGGCTCGGAACGGCTTTCGATCCCGAGCTCGCCGGCTACTTCGGCGCGGATGACTGGCAGACGGCATCCGCGGTGCTGCTCGACATCATCGGAGAGCAGCCCGACAAGGTCGCGGGCGTGAAGATGAGCCTGCTGAACGCCGAGTCCGAGATCTCGGTGCGCGAGCAGCTCCCACAGGGCGTGCGGATGTTCACGGGCGACGACTTCAACTACGTCGGCCTCATCGGCGGCGACACCGTGGGGCAGGGCGACGGGCATTCCGACGCACTGCTCGGCGCGTTCGCGGCGATCACCCCGGTGGCGTCCGCGGCGATCCAGGCACTGGATGCCGGAGACCCCGCCCGCTACCTCGAGATCCTCGGCCCGACCGAGGAGCTGAGCCGCCAGGTCTTCGCGGCACCGACGTTCTACTACAAGACGGGCGTCGCGTTCCTCGCCTGGCTCAACGGGCACCAGCCCGCGTTCCAGATGGTCGGCGGGCTGCACTCGGCGCGGAGCCTTCCGCACCTCAGCCGCATCGTCGAGCTGGCGAACGCCTCACTCGCACTCGAGAAGCCCGAACTCGCGCGCGAGCGCTGGCACGGGATGCTGCGCCTGAACGGGGTGGAGGCATGACCGTCGATCCTCGCCTGTCGATCAACCAGGCCACGATCAAGCACGCCGACCTCGAGACCGCGCTGCGGGTGACGGCGGATGCCGGCATCCAGGCGATCGGCCTGTGGCGCGAGCCCGTGAACGAGGTCGGACTCGACGTCGCGGCGCGGATGCTCGCCGACTCGGGTCTGCGGTTCACGACGCACTGCCGTGGTGGTTTCTTCACCCTCCCCGAGGGGCCGGAGCGTGTCGCCGCACTCGACGACAACCGCCGCGCGATCGAGGAGACCGCGACGCTCGCCGCCGCGGGTGCCGACGGATCGACGGCCGTGCTCGTGCTGGTCGCCGGGGGTCTGCCCGCAGGCTCGCGCGACCTGATCGGTGCGCGTGAGCGCGTGCGCGACGCGATCGGTGTGCTCGCGACCGACGCGAAGGCGGCGGGCGTGACGCTGGCGATCGAGCCGCTGCATCCGATGTACGCCTCCGACCGCGCGGTCGTCTCGACGCTGGGCCAGGCGCTCGACATCGCGGCCGATTTCGACGCCGACGTGGTCGGCGCCGCCGTCGACACCTTCCACATCTGGTGGGACCCGCAGGTGCTCGAGCAGATCGCGCGCGCCGGGCGAGAGGGCCGTATCGCGACCTACCAGGTGTGCGACTGGAAGACCCCGCTCGCCGCCGACGTTCTGCTGTCACGCCACTACACGGGCGACGGCGTGATCGACTTCGGCTCGCTCACGCGCGCCGTGATCGAGACGGGCTACGACCGCGACATCGAGGTCGAGATCTTCAACGCCGACATCTGGGCGGATGCTCCCGAGAACGTCGTGCGTCGCACGGCCGAGACCTTCGGCGCCGCGGTCTCGCCGCACCTGCGCTGACGAGACGTGCCGGAGGAGTCCCGCGGTGGCGCGAGCGTGCCACCGCGGGACTCGGCGTGCCGCCCGTAGGCGGAGACCGGCCGCAGGGCAACCCCCGAGACCCCGACGTCACCCCTTGAGAGGATGACACCATGACGAAGATCCGACCGGGACTCTGCTCGGTGACCTTCCGGGCGCTCGACGCCGAGGAGGTCATCGGGTTGGCGGCAGAAGCAGGCCTCGAGGTGATCGAGTGGGGCGCCGATGTGCACGTGCCCGCCGGCGACATCGAGCGGGCGGCGCAGGTGGCCACCGAGACCGCGGATGCCGGGCTGGCGTCGTGCTCATACGGGTCGTACTTCCGCGCAGGGCCAGACGAGACGCTCACGCCGATCCTCGACAGCGCCGAAGCCCTGGGCGTCGACCGTGTGCGCATCTGGGCCGGGCACCTCGGGTCGTCGGACGCGACCGACGTCGACTGGTCGAACACCGTCTCGCGTCTGCGCGATGCAACCGCCGAGGCGGAGGACCGGGGCATCGGCCTCGCCCTCGAGTTCCACTCCGGCACGCTCGCCGACACGGCGCCCACCACACTGCGACTGCTCGCCGACGTGAACAGCCCGGCGCTCAGCACCTACTGGCAGCCGACGGTCGCCGCCACCGTCGACACCGTCCTCGGCGAGTACCGCGAGATCTCCGCGCAGACGACCGCCGCGCACGTCTTCTCCTGGTGGCCCGCGCAGGAGCGACTTCCGCTGCGGGCGCGGGATGCGCTGTGGACGCGCTTCTTCGCCGAGGCTCTGGCAGCGCCTCGGCCGCCGAGGGATGCACTGCTCGAGTTCGTTCCCGGCGACGACCCGGCGTTGCTGAACGGCGAGGCCGCCGCACTGCGCTCGTACCTGTCGATCTGACGGCCCGATGCTCGCTCTGACGCGCCGTCGCACGATGCCCCTCCGTTCCCTTCTCTCGCGGCCGCGCCGCAGTATGCTCGGGGCATGAGCCAGCCGGAAAGCCCTTCCCGCGTGCGTCAGTCGCGCCACGCGCGAGGCGCCGCCCCGACCCTGCACGACGTCGCCCGTGAGGCCGGTGTCTCGCTCGCAACGGCATCCCGCGTCCTCAACGGCTCCGAGCGCAAGGTCGCCGAGTCCTTCCGCGAGAGGGTCGAGCAGGCAGCGGCCGAGCTCGGCTACACGGCCAACGTGTCGGCGCAGGCGACGGCCCGCGGCACCTCTCCCGTGATCGCCCTGCTCGTCGCCGACATCGCCGACCCGTACTTCGGACTCATCGCCGCCGGCGTCGCCCGCGGAGCAGACGAGCAGGGTCTCGTCGTCACGATCGCGATCACCGAACGCGACCCCGCCCGCGAGGCGCGCATCGTCCGAGCCCTGCGGGGCCAGCGTCCGCAGGGGCTCATCCTCGCGGCATCCCGCACGAAGGAGCCCACCGACTCCGACTCCGACACCGCCCGTGAACTGGCCGAGTACGCGCGCTTCGGCGGCCGCGTCGTGACGTTCGGTGCGGGCAGCGCCGAGAACCGTCACGTCGAGATCGACAACCGCGCCGGGGCCGAAGAACTCGGTCGGCGCATGGCGGCGCTCGGATATCGCGCGGCCATCGCGATCGCGGCGGCCGAGGGCGTGCTGACCTCCGACGAACGTCTCGCCGGATTCCGTGCGGGCTTCGAATCCGGCGGCGGCGCGATCGACCGCGTGCTCCGTGGCGACTTCCGCCGCGAGTCGGGTGTGCAGGCGATGACCGCAGCGCTCGCCGAGGGCGTCGTTCCGGGCACCCTCGTGTTCGGCATGAGCGACGTCGTCGCGATCGGTGCCATGTCGGCCATCCGTGACGCCGGACGCGAGATCGGCGCCGACATCGCGGTGTGCGGCTTCGACGACGTCCCGTCGAGCAGCGATGTGACCCCGGCGCTCACGACGGTGCGCGTGCCGCTGAGCGAGGTCGGCTACCAGGCCTTCCGTGCGACGGTCGACGCCGACTGGGAGCAGGCGGCGCTGCCGCTCGAGGTCACCGTGCGCGCGAGCACCCCGGGCATCCCGCGATGACTCGCGTCGTCCTCGCACCCGACAGCTTCAAAGGCACGATCACCGCGGCGGATGCGGCGGTATCGCTCGCCGAGGGGTGGGCATCGGTCGACCCGACCGCCACGTTCGTGCGCCGGCCCATGGCTGACGGCGGAGAGGGCACCGTCGCGGCGTTCGAGGCCGCGGTGCCGGGCGCTCGCCGTGTTCCGGTGGTCGTCGACGGCCCTGCGGGCTCCCGCATCGACACGAGCTGGCTGCTGCTGCCGCCGACGACGGATGCTCCCGGCGGAACCGCGGTCGTCGACCTGGCCTCGACCTCGGGCATCGAGCTGCTCGACGAGCTGCGGCCCTGGGATGCCGACACCACCGGGTTCGGCCAGGCGATCGCCGCGGCGCTCGATCACGGAGTCTCTCGTCTCGTGGTCGGCATCGGATCGAGCGCGTCGACCGACGGCGGCACCGGGATGCTCGCCGCACTCGGGGCACGCTTCCTCGACGCGGCCGGGGCGCCTGTCGCGCGCGGGGCTCGCGGCCTGGCCGACATCGCGTCCGTCGATCTGACCGGACTCCGCACGGCGCCGGACGTGCGGGTGCTCACCGACGTGACGAATCCGCTCGTCGGGCCACGCGGTGCCGCGGCCGTGTTCGGCCCGCAGAAGGGCCTCGCCGACGACGGCATCACTCAGGTGGATGCTGCGCTGGCGCACCTCGCCCAGCTGCTCGCGCTCGATCCCGCTCTCGCAGGCACCGGGGCCGCGGGAGGCACGGGCGGAGCGCTCGTGGTCTGGGGTGCGACGCTCGCGCCGGGTGCTGGCGAGGTCGCAGAGCTCATCGGACTCGCGGACGCGATCGCCGATGCGGACGTCGTCATCACGGGCGAGGGCTCGTACGACGGTCAGTCGGGCGACGGCAAGGTGCCCTCGTTCATCGCGGGCCTCGCGTCTGCGGCGGGGGCGACCGCACTGCTGGCGGCAGGGCGCATCACGGACGATTCCGACACGGCCCTGTTCGCGGCATCCGCCTCGCTCACCGAGATCGCGGGGTCATCGGATGCCGCACTCGCCGAGCCCGCTCGTTGGCTGCGCGACGCCGGGGCGCTGCTCGCCCGATCGGTCTGACCGAGCGGGCGTCGGCGGCGTCCGGCGTCCCGCGTCGGGCATCCTGCGTCCGCTCCTACGTCCGCGTCTGGCGTCCGGCGTCCGCGCGGTGGGCGGGGCCAGTTCCGCATCGGGGATGCTGTGCGGGGTCAGTTCCGCACCCGGGGATGCTGTGCGGGGTCAGTTCCGCATCAGGGATGCTGTGCGGGGCCAGTTCCGCATCGGGATCGGCCGTATCGGGTGCGCTTTTGACCCCGCGTGCGTTTTTGGCGCCGCAGGGTGGTGTGTGGGTGCTTTCGACCTGGCTCGCTCACGCCCGCCGGGTGGGCGGGGTCAGTTCCGCATCGGGGATGCTGGGCGGGGCCAGTTCCGCACCGGGGATGCTGGGCGGGGTCGCTTTCGCACCGGGATCGGCCGTATCGGGTGCGCTTTTGACCCCGCGTGCGTTTTTGGTGCCGCAGGGCGGTGTGTGGGTGCTTTCTACCCGGCTCGCTCACGCCCGCGGGGTGGCGGGGTCACTTTCGCACCGGGGATGCTGTGCGGGGTCACTTTCGCATCGGGATCGGCCGTATCGGATGCGCTTTTGACTCCGGGTGCGCTTTTGACCCCGCATGCGCTTGGGACCCCGCACCAGCGGACGCGAGCGCGCTCGACCCGGAGAAGCTACCGGCCCCGTACGCACTTCTGCCCCCGCACGAAAGACGTGCGGGGGCAGAAGACAGCGGAGAGGGATGCCGGCTCAGCCGCCCAGGGCCGCCGACACCACGGCTCGAGCCTCGGCCTGCACCTCGGCGAGATGCTCGGGGCCGCGCAGGCTCTCGGCGTACAGCTTGTAGACGTCTTCGGTTCCCGACGGGCGTGCAGCGAACCAGGCGTGCTCGGTCTGCACCTTGAGGCCGCCGATCGCGGCACCGTTTCCGGGAGCGTGCGACAGCTTGGCCGTGATGGTCTCGCCGGCGAGGGTCGTCGCCGAGACGGCATCCGGAGCCAACTTGCCGAGCGTCGCCTTCTGCGCGGGCGTGGCCGGGGCGTCGACGCGCTGGTAGGCCGAGGCGCCGAACGCCTCTTCCAGCTCGGCGTACCGCTCCGACGGGCTCTTGCCGGTCACCGCGATGATCTCGGCGGCGAGCAGGCACAGCAGGATGCCGTCCTTGTCGGTCGACCAGACGGTGCCGTCCTTGCGCAGGAACGATGCTCCGGCCGACTCCTCGCCGCCGAACGCCACGGATCCGTCGAGCAGCCCGGGTACGAACCACTTGAAGCCGACCGGAACCTCGAGCAGGCGGCGTCCGAGCGACTCGGCGACGCGGTCGATGATCATCGACGAGACGAGGGTCTTGCCGATCGCGGCGTCGCGCGGCCACTCGGCGCGGTGCGAGAACAGGTAGTCGATCGCGACGGCGAGGTAGTGGTTCGGGTTCATCAGCCCGGCGTCAGGGGTGACGATGCCGTGGCGGTCGGCATCCGCGTCGTTGCCGGTGAGGACGTCGTAGTCGCCCTTCTTCGCGACCAGCGAGGCCATCGCCGAGGGGGACGACGGATCCATGCGGATCTTCTCGTCCCAGTCGAGCGTCATGAAGCGCCAGGTCGGGTCGACCTCGGGGTTCACGACGGTGAGGTCGAGGTCGTGCACCTCTTTGATGAGGGCCCAGTACTCGACCGATGCGCCGCCCAGGGGATCGGCGCCGATGCGCACGCCCGCGTTGCGGATCGCGTCGATGTCGATGATGGTCGCGAGGTCGCGCACGTAGGCGTCGCGGAAGTCGTAGCCGGGCACGGCATCCCAGTCGACGTCGGCGAAGCGCTCGCGCTTCACGTCGACGAGTCCACCGGCGATCAGCTCGTTGGCGCGGTCGGCGATCCAGCCGGTCGCATCCGTGTCGGCCGGTCCGCCGTGCGGCGGGTTGTACTTGAAGCCGCCGTCTCGGGGCGGGTTGTGCGACGGGGTGACGACGATGCCGTCGGCGCGGCCGGGAGCATCCGGTGCGAGGTCGCGGTTGAAGGTGAGGATCGCATGGCTGAGCGCGGGCGTCGGCACCCACGAGTCGCGGGAGTCGACCCGCACGTCGACGCCGTTCGCGACCAGCACCTCGATGGCGCTGCGCTCGGCCGGCAGCGACAGAGCGTGGGTGTCGCGACCGAGGAACAACGGGCCGGTGATGCCCTGGCCGGCGCGGTAGTCGACGATAGCCTGCGTGGTCGCCAGGATGTGGTTCTCGTTGAAGCTGTTCGAGAGCGAGGAGCCGCGATGCCCGCTGGTCCCGAAGGCGACGCGCTCTGCGGCGACCTCCGGATTCGGGACGCGGTCGTAATAGGCGGCGATCAGTTCGTCGACATCGATCAGATCGGATTCTTCGGCTGGTAGACCGGCACGGCTCGTCATGCAGACAGTCTGCCCCCATCTCGGCATCCGCGCATCTTCTTGCGCGCCACAGGTGCCCTAAGGTGAAACGCGTGACTGAACGCCGCACCTACAGCTATCTCGGCCCCGCCGGAACGTTCACCGAAGCGGCGCTCGACCAGGTCGCCGAAGCGCGCGGGCAGGACCGGCGTGCGGTGCACAACGTCGGCGAGGCGCTCGCCGACGTGCTCGACGGACGCAGTGACGCGGCGATGATCGCGATCGAGAACTCGATCGAGGGCGGCGTCTCGACCACGCAGGATGCTCTGGCCACGCTGCCTGGCCTCCGGATCGTCGGCGAATACCTGGTGCCGGTCAACTTCGTGCTCGTGGCTCCCCGCGGCACCACGCTGGACGACGTGCAGGTCATCGCGGCTCACCCCGTCGCCTACGGGCAATGCCATGGCTGGCTCGGTGCGAACCTGCCGATGCACTCGCACGTGCCCGCGGCGAGCAACGTCGCATCGGCGGTCGGCATGCTCGACGGCAGCCTCCCCGTGCAGGCGGCGATCGCCGCCCCGGGCGTCGTGAAGCACCTCGATGTCGACGTGCTCGCCGAGGGCATCGGCGACAATGCCCAGGCCGTCACCCGCTTCGTGCTCGTCACCCGCACCACCACGGCGCCGGCACCGACCGGCGCCGACAAGACCTCGCTGATCGTCGAGCTGCCCAACGATCACCCGGGTTCGCTGCTCGAGATGCTCGAGCAGTTCTCGACCCGCGGCATCAACCTGTCGCTGATCCAGTCGCGCCCGATCGGCGACGAGCTGGGCCGCTACCGGTTCGTGATCGACGCCGACGGGCACATCGAGCACGAGCGCATGGCGGACGCCCTGCTCGGCATCCGTCGTTTCAGCCCTCGTGTGGTCTTCCTCGGCTCGTACCCGCGGGCCGACCGGCAGATCGTGCAGTACCCCGATCGCTATGACGACGACGTGTTCGTCGAGGCGCGCGACTGGCTGCGGGGCATCCTCTCG
The DNA here is from genome assembly GCF_017876435.1 of Microbacterium phyllosphaerae. Taxonomy (NCBI): domain Bacteria; kingdom Bacillati; phylum Actinomycetota; class Actinomycetes; order Micrococcales; family Microbacteriaceae; genus Microbacterium; species Microbacterium phyllosphaerae. Next base: position 3,643,144 of record NZ_JAGIOA010000001.1, on the reverse strand, counting down.
GGCGAACCCGAAGCCTGACGCGGCTCCCGAGGCCTGACGCGGCTCCCGGGGCCTGACGCGGCCCCGAGGCCTGACGCGGCTCGAGGCCTGACGCGGCTCGTGCGGCCGCTCAGACCGCGCTGACCTGCACCAGCGCCCGCTTGAACTCCGGCATCGCAGAATGCGGATCGACCCGGTCGCTGGTGAGCAGATTCGCGCTCTCGGCATCCGCGTAGTGGAACGGCAGGAACACGGTGTCGGGTCTGATGTCGTGGGTCAGCTCCGCGCGCGCCCGCACTTCGCCGCGGACGTTGGAGAGGCGGATGCCGTCGCCCTCGGCGATCCCGTGGCGGCGCGCGGTCGCGGGGTGCAACTGCGCCACGAGCGAGGGCCGCTTCTCGGTCAGCTCGGGGATGCGGCGCGTCTGGGCGCCGCTCTGATACTGCTCGAGCAGGCGCCCGGTGATCAGGGTGAGCCCGTCGCCGGTGGCCGGCTCGGGCGTCCGTGCTCGCACGGCCACGAGTGTGGCGCGGCCGTCGGCGTGGGCGAAGCGGTCGGCGAACAGCCGCGGAGTGCCGAGGCTGCCCAGAGGGAAGGGCCAGTGCGCCTCGATGCCGAGGTCGAGCAGTGCGTGGCTGAGGCCCGAGTAGTCGGCGCGGCCACCGGCCGAGGCCCGGGCGAGCTCATCGAACACCTCTGAGGGCTCGAGGCTCCAGACGCCCGGCGCGTCGAGGCGGCGGGCGAGCTCGGCCATGATCCACAGTTCGCTGCGGGTACCGGCGGGGGCGTCGACCGCTCGGCGGCGGCGCAGCACCCGGCCCTCGAGGTTGGTCATGGTGCCCTCCTCCTCGGCCCACTGCAGCACGGGGAGCACGATGTCGGCGGCCCTCGCCGTCTCGGAGAGCAAGAAGTCCGACACGACGAGCAGCTCGAGACGGCCGAGCGCCTCGCGCACCGTCTGCACGTTCGGCGCCGAGACGAACACGTTCGAGCCGTGCACGAGCAGGGCACGGACGCCGCCGGGCAGGCCGGCGCTCTGCAGCAGCTCGACGGCCGGTACCCCCGGCCCCGGCAGGTCGTCGGGGTCGACGCCCCACACGGCCGCGACGGAGGCTCGGGCGGCCGGGTCGGTGATCGACTGGTAGCCGGGCAGCTGGTCGGCCTTCTGCCCGTGCTCGCGACCGCCCTGTCCGTTGCCCTGACCCGTGAGCGTGCCGTAGCCGCAGCCGGGGGTGCCCGGGAGCCCGAGCAGCAGGGCCAGGTTGATGGCGGCCGTCGCGGTGTCGGTGCCGTCGACGTGCTGCTCGACGCCGCGGCCGGTGAGGATGTAGGTCGAGTCGGAGCGGGCCAGCGTGCGAGCCAGTTCGCGGATGCTGCGCGCCGGAACCCCCGTGACGGTCTCGGCGCGCTCGGGCCACCACGCAGACACCGACTGGCGCAGCGCCTCGATGCCCGAGGTGCGCTGGCGCACGTAGCCGTCGTCGTACAGCTCCTCGGCGATGACGACGTGCGTCAGCGCCAGCAGCAGCGCGAGGTCGCTGCCGGGCACCGGTTGCACGTGGATGCCCGCGCCGTCGGCGCACAGCCGCGCGGTCGAGCTGCGCCGAGGGTCGACGACGATGAGGCCGCCCCGCGCCCTGGCCCCCTGCAGATGAGACACGAACGGCGGCATGGTGTCACCGACGTTCGAGCCGAGCAGCAGCACCGTCTCGGCCGTGTCGAGGTCGGTCAACGGGAACGGCAGGCCGCGGTCGATCCCGAACGAGCGGTTCGCGGCAGCCGCGGCCGACGACATGCAGAAGCGTCCGTTGTAGTCGATGCGCGAGGTGCGCAGCGCGATGCGGGCGAACTTGCCGAGCTGATACGCCTTCTCGTTCGTGAGGCCGCCCCCGCCGAAGACACCGATCGCGTCGGGTCCGTCCTCGGCGGCGATCGTGCGCACATGCGCGGCGATCAGGTCGAGCGCGGCATCCCACTCGGCCGGATGCAGCTCGCCGTCGTCTCCGCGCACGAGGGGAGTGGTGAGGCGACCGGTGTCGGCGAGCAGTTCGGCGGAGGTCCACCCCTTCTTGCACAGGCCCCCGCGGTTGGTGGGGAAGTCACGCCCGGCCACGGTCACCGGAAGCATCGGCCGGTCGGCGGTGGCCGGAGTCGTGGCGGTGGTCGCGGTCAAGGTCATCGCGCACTGGAGTGCGCAGTAGGGGCAGTGGGTGTCGGTCATGCGACGGCTCCCGCGTGGGCGTGCAGGAGTTCGGTGATGCGAGCCCGGCATCCCCCGCATCCGGTGCCGGCGCGGGTGCAGTCGCCGACCTCGGCGACCGACGAGCATCCGTCGTCGATCGCATCCTCGATCTGTCCGACCGTGACCGCGTTGCAGATGCACAGGGTCGCGTCGCGGCCGGCGGGGGCCACCGCATCGGCGTCCGGGTCGTCGAGCCGCAGGAGCAGCGACCGGTCGGCCGGCAGCTCGCCGCCCCGCAGATACAGCACACTCAGTTCGGCAGCGGCCCGCGGCATCCCGACCGCCACGAAGCCGGTGAGGATGCCGTCGCGCGTCGCCATCTTCACGTAGGTGCCGTGCTCGGGGTCGGCCCAGACCGCGATGCCGGGGGAGATCTCGCCGACGGGAACCGGGGCGAACGGGTCGGCCGAGACGTCTCCGGCGGAGGCGATGTCGACCAGCTCCCCCTTGAGCACGACGACTCCCGGGTGCTCGTCGACGAACCCGTTGTCGACGGCGTCGTCGTCGAGCTCGGCCGCGATCGAGGCCGCCAGCCAGCTCGCCTGGCGCCATCCCGGTCCGACGAGCCCGGCCGGGCCACCCGGCACCTGGCGCTCGTGCAGATACTCGGCGGGATCGGCGATGTGCGCGCAGTCGCCGATCGCGAAGATGCGCGGATCCGACCACGAGCGCAGCGAGCTGTCGACGAGCACTCCGTTGCCGATCCGCAGTCCGGCGGCCTCGGCGAGTTCGGTGCGCGCCCGCACGCCGCACGAGAGCACGAGCAGGTCCCCCTCGATGCGCTTGCCGTCAGACGAGGCGAGGGCCCGGAACCGGCGGACGCCGTCATCGCCCTCGACGCCGATCACCCCTTCGGCGCGAGTGTGCGGCACCAGGGTGACACCCGCCGAGGCCAGTGCGGTCGACAGGATCGACGCCGAGCCGCGATCGAGCTGGCGGGGCATCGGCATCGGTCCGAAGTGGGCGACCGAGGGGATCGCCCCGGCGTCGGCGAGCAGCATGGCGAGCTCGATGCCCAGAACACCGGCGCCCAGCACCACGACACGGCCGCCGCGCTCGACCACCGACCGCACCTGCTCGGCGTCGGCCATGTCGCGCAGCACGCAGACCCCCGCGGTGAGGCGGGTGTCGAGGCCGGTGCTGTCGGGGCCGAGCGTCTCGAGCCCGTCGAGGGAGGGGATGATCGAGCGCGCGCCGGTGGCGAGCACCAGCCGGTCGTACGCCACCGTCGATCCGTCGGCGAGCTCGACGCGCTGAGTCTCGCGGTCGATGCGCGCGACCCGCGCACCCAGGCGCAGATCGACTCCCGGGAGCGCGGATGCCGTCGCGAGGGTGAGCTCGGATGCCGTCGCCTCGCCGACCGCGAGCTCGGCGATCAGCACCCGGTTGTACGGGTCCGCCGTCTCAGCACCCAGCACGGTCACCGTCGCCCGTCCGTCGCTCACCAGAGGCAGGAGCTCCTCGGCGAACCGGATGCCGACGGGCCCTGCCCCGATCACGACGATGCGCTCGGGCATGGTCAGATCCGGTGCCCGGCGAGCGAGGCCCGCGGCACGAGGTAGACGAAGACCGTGATGAGCAGCAGCACCACGTACGCGGCGACGAATCCGCCGAACGCCGGTGCGTACGAACCCGTGCCGCTCTTCGCAGCGGCCAGCACCTGGGGGATCACGAATCCGCCGTAGGCGCCGATCGCCGAGATCAGGCCGAGGGCCGCTGCCCCCTTGCGTTGAGTGCTGACCGCGAGTGCGTCACCCGCGGTCGCGGCACCCCGGGCGGCGAAGACATTGGGGATCATCCGGTAGGTCGCGCCGTTTCCGATTCCCGCCGCGACGAACAGCAGCAGGAAGCATCCGAGGAACAGCGCGAAGCTGTTCGCCTGCAGGGTGATGAGCAGCGAGAGGGCGCCGACGATCATGAGCGAGAACGCGGCGATCGTCATCCGAGCACCGCCGAAGCGGTCGGCGAGCTTGCCTCCGTACGGGCGGGCCAGCGAGCCGACCAGTGCGCCGAGGAACGCGAGCGAGAGCGAGGCGCTGCCGATCTGGAACGTCGAGAACTCGGGGAACGTGTCGGCGATCAGCTTCGGGAAGACGCTCGAGAAGCCGATGAACGACCCGAAGGTGCCGATGTAGAGCAGTGACAGCACCCACAGGTGCGGTTCGCGCAGTGCAGCTGCGGCCCCGGCGAAGTCGGCCTTGGCGGACGACAGGTTGTCCATGTGACGCCACGCGCCCCAGACGGCGACCAGGATCAGCGGCACCCACATCCAGCCCGCGAGCGAGAGGTTGAAGGTGAAGGCGGCGGTGACCGAGACGACGATCGGCACCGCGAGCTGGGCGACCGAGGTGCCCAGGTTGCCGCCCGCGGCGTTGAGCCCGAGCGCCCACCCCTTCTCCTTCTGCGGGAAGAAGTAGGTGATGTTCGCCATGGAGCTCGCGAAGTTGCCGCCACCGAATCCGGCCAGCGCCGCCACCGCGAGCAGCACGCCGAACGGGGTCTCGGGGTCCTGCACGACGATGCCGAGCAGGATCGCCGGGATCAGCAGGAGCAGCGCCGAGACGATGGTCCAGTTGCGTCCGCCGAATCGGGCGACGAGGAACGTGTAGGGGAACCGCAGGGTCGCACCGACGAGGCTCGGCAGCGAGATCAACCAGAACGACTCGGTGGTGCTGAGCGTGAAGCCGGCTGCGGGAAGCAGCACGACCACGATGCTCCACAGCTGCCAGATGATGAAGCCGAGGAACTCGGCGAAGATCGACCAGCCGAGGTTGCGTCGCGCGATCGCCTTGCCTTCGGATGCCCAGAAGGTCGCATCCTCAGGATTCCACCCGTCGATCCACCGTCCGGGTCGCCGCGTGAGGGTCACGGCATGGGTGTCGACGCTGCTTCTTCCGGTGATCTGGGACATCGCGGCTCCTGCGTTCGAGAGGTGAGTTCTCTGAACGTAGGGGGCGGATGTTGCAGGCCCGCACGAGTGCGATTACCGGGCGATTACTTCTGGATCACATCGGACACACGGCCGATGAGAGAACTTCAGGAATCCCGGTCGTCGGTGCGCCAGGTCGCGGCGAGCTCGGTGATCGTCGCGACCGCGGCCGCGGTGTCTTCGCGGCTGCCGCCTGAGCGACCTGCAGCGAGGCCCGCCAGATACGCGCTCAGCGGGGCCGCAGGGCGTGCGACGCCGTGCGCGACGTCGCGGGCGAGGTTCAGCAGCAGGGCGACGTCGACCGACTCGCGGTCGATGTCGAGGGACTCACAGACGGCGGCGGTCCACTCATCCAGGGCCTCGACCGGAAGGTGCTGCGGCTTGTCTGTCATGTCGTCTCCTCGGGAGCATCGTCGCGCGGGGCTCGCTGCGCCATCGTCGTTCTGGCTCTTTCCAGATCGTCCCACGTGTCGACGTCGGTCGCCAGGTCGCCGGCCGGCACGACGCCGATCGCGAGTCCGCCGAGCAGTGCGCGTGCCGAGGCATCCCGACCCGCGTCGGGGAGTCTCGTGAGCGCTGTGCGCAGGGCATCGACCCGGTAGCGGCCGGTCAGCCACTGCATCCGTCCCGAGGCGTCCGCCAGGCAGAGGCCGTCCTGGTTCTCGGAGAGCGGCGGATGCTGTCGCAACAGCGCCACGGCCGCCACGGCGTTCGGCAGATCGGCGGCGAGGACGTAGACCTCGGCGCTGTCGACCAGCGCGAGCCCGGCGGCGATGCCCGCCACGGGGCCACCGAACGCCGGGGTCTCCTGCGTCCAGACCACATGGCCGCCGACGGGCATCCGCGGGCCGACCACGACCACCGGTTCGCAGTCCGCGAGTGCCACCACGGCGTGCTCGAGCAGCGGGCGTCCGTCGACCTCGAGCAACGGCTTGGCCGCGCCGCCGAGACGGGAGGCGCGACCGCCCGCGAGGACGATCGCCGCTGGCTGTGCGTCTGCGGGCTGCACGGGTGGGGTCTCCGATGTCGTACTCATGCGAGCAGCATCACGTCGACGAGGTCGCCCGCGGCGACCGCCGCCACATCCTCGGGTACGACCGCGTAGGCATCCGCTCGCGCCAGTCCTGCGGCGAGGTGCGAACCCGACGATCCGTCGGCGGCCGCGGGACGCACCGACCAGGCGGCAGGATCCGAGCGGTCGAGCGTCACGGGCACGTACTGCCGTCGCCCTGCCGGGCTGCGCCATCCGGTCGTGGTCGGCATCCTGAGTGTCGGACGCCGGTGCTCGGAGCGCCCCTGCAGCGCGAGGAGCGCAGGCCTCACGAACGCCTCGAAAGACACGGCGACGCTCGACGGGTTGCCGGGCAGGCCGAAGATCAGGGTGTCGTCGATGCGGCCGAACGCCTGCGGCCGGCCCGGCTGCATCGCCACGGCGACGAACGCGATGCGATCACGGAGCACGTTCTTGACCACCTCGTGCGCGCCGGCGCTCACGCCGCCGGAGGTGACCACGACATCGGCGCGGGCGTCGCGGATCGCACGGTCGAGCAGAGCCCCGAATGCGGCATCCTCATCCGTCACCGTGTCGACCGAGACGACCTCGGCCCCGGCTTCGGCGCACAGCGAGGCGAGCAGCACCGAGTTCGACTCGGGGATCTGCCCGGGCACGAACTCGCCACCGGCCGGTGCGAGCTCGCTGCCCGTCGAGATCACGGCGACGCGGGGGCGTCGTCGGACCAGGATGCTGTCGACCCCGACCACCGCGAACGCTGTCATCTGCAGCGGCCCGACGACGGCGCCGACCGGCGCGACCTCGGCGCCCGCTCGGAGCTCCTCACCGCGGCGACGGATGTGGGCGCCCTCCCGCGCAGGCGCCGTGGTGATCACCGCGGGTGCATCGACGCTCTGCAACCCGTCTCGCGTGTGCTCGAACGGCACCACGGCGGTGGCCGTGCGCGGAACCGGAGCGCCCGTCATGATCCTGACGGCGTCGCCGGCGCCGAGCTCGGGCTGTGCGGTCGACCCGGCAGGCAGGTCGGCGATCACCCGCAGCTCGACCGGATGCTCGGCGGTCGCCGACGAGACATCCGCGTAGCGCACGGCGTACCCGTCCATGGCCGAGTTGTCGAACAGCGGCACGTCCACACGGGCGAGCACCGGTGCCGCGAGTGTGCGCCCGGCGGCATCCTCGACCCGGACGGTCTCACCGGGGATCGGGGCCGCAGCCGCGAGGATCGTGTCGAGATGCGCCTCGACCGTCAGCATCGCGGGAGTCACAGCAAGAGGGGCGATTCGCATGCAGTCAGCGTACGACGGTCGCGGACGTGGTCCGCGACCGTTGCGCCCCTGCTCTCCCCGTCTGTGTCAGTGCTCGCGGAACATCGGCCAGGCGCTACCGGGCGACATGTGCGAGTGCAGTGCGCCCTTCGCCGACGCGAGATTCGGGTACGTGCCCGTCGCCGCATCGGAACCCGCCATGACGACGGTGTACCCCTCATCATCGTGTCGGATGCTGCCGACGACACCGTTCGTCCCATACGCCACCCAGAGGGCCAGGGTCTTGGTCGTGCTCATCATCGAACCCCTTCCGTTGGTCGTGACGCTACGCCCAGGCGCACCGGAATACCAGCCCTTGATGCGGGCGCTGCGCTGCGCCGGTGCGGTGCGGTGCGGTGCGGTGCGGTGCGGTCGCTTTCGTACCGCGCCGCCCTGCGGGGTAACTTTCGCACCGCAACAGCCTGCGGGGTCACTTTCGCACCTCGGAGCCGCGTTTCGGCTGCAGTAGTGACCCCGCCTGGCGGAGCGGTGCAGAAGTGGCCCCGCTTGGACGCCTGACGCTTGATACTTGACGCTTGATACTTGACGCTTGACGCTTGGCCGGGATCAGCCGTCCTCGAGCACCCACGACCGCACCGCGCGCCTATTGGGGCCGGTTTCGCATCTCAAACCTCCGCGGGGCCACTTTCGCATCGCAGTGCCGCGTTTCAGCTGCGGAAGTGACCCCGCTCGGATGCTGAGTGCGGAACTGGCCCCGTTTGGAGGCTCGCTGATGGACCGGGCTGGGCGGCCGGGAAGGGGCACCAGGAGGAACAGCAGCAGGAGGGACAGCAGGCGGGGAAGTCAGCGGCGGGATGCTCTCGCGCGGCGGATGCGGTCGAGCAGCGCTCGCGGGTCGGCGAGGTCGAGTTGGGTCACGCGGATGACGATCCATCCGTGGTCCTCGAGCTCGCGCTGTCGCTGGATGTCGCGGCGCCACTGATCGCGGCTAGTACGGTGGCCGTCGCCCTCGTACTCGATCGCGATCCTGAGGCCGGGATAGGCCATGTCGCTTCTCGCGATGAGGACGCCGTTCTCGTGGATCTCATACTGCACGACGGGTTCGGGAAGCCCATCGGCGACGATGAGCAGCCTCGTCTCGGTTTCCTTCGGCGATTCCGCTCCTTCCCGCGCCCGAGACAGCCCATCGCGGACTCGTCTGGAGCCGGGGAAGCGGCTCCAGTCCCGCAGTCGCTGCTCGATGTCGGTCACGGTGAACAGCGGACGGCCAGCGCGGAGCCCGGGATAGTTGTCTGCCGTGGTGAGCAGTGCGTCGAGGGCGATCACCACCTGATCGTCGGTCAGCGCTGCGGCGCACATGAACAGAGCCGCGATCGGATCGATGATCGGGATCTCGCCGATTCGCCAGGGATGCGCGCGTCCCTCCGCGAGGCGTCTGCCGGTGACTCCGCGGCGGCGGACGCGCGCCGAACCCGTCGCCACGACCACCACGATCGGGTCGCCGACGCTCCATTTGCCGGGGTGCGGATTCCCCCATACCCGCATCGCCGTCTCTCCGCCGATCAGCTGACCATTGTGCAGTCGAGGCGCAAGCGCGGCGACTCGCTCGAGCGGTGTCTCGGCAGTCGTGACCGAGCGCACCCCGCGGAAGGGGCGGTCGAGATCGCGTGCAGAGACGCGGCCCCGACCTATGCCCGCGGCCGCGGCCTGCCGCACGGAGAAATGTCGGCCGAGTTCGTCGGGCAGGAGAATCCGATGGCGCATCCGATCAAGATGGCTGATCGGATCCGCCACCCGTTGCCGAAAGTGGCGGATCTCCCGAGAGATGTGGACAAGTCGCGCCTGTGGACAGCATCCACGGTGCAGGATGTCGCCGTGAGCGCGGCCACTTCCGCATCCGGCACCGCGACCGAGGCCAGTTCTGCATCCCGAAGCCCTTTTCAGGATGCGGAACTGGCCCCGACGGGGGGAGGGGCGCGGAACTGGCCCTGACTGGATGCGGGATGCGGCGGCGCGGTGCGGGATGCGGCGGCGCGGTGCGGGATGCGGCGGGGCGACGCGCGGCGCGGCGGGGCGCGAGGCGCCGCAACCCCGCCGCGGGACTAGAGCGCGGCGGCGACGAGCTCGAGCGTCTGCGCGCGGCCGGCGGCGGAGTCGCGCGGCTCGGACTCGTACGCACCCGCGACGGGCGAGAGCATGACCTCGTCGACTCCCCACTTCGACGCGAAAGCGCGCACTTCTGCGGCGACGGATTCGCCCGTGCCGACGAACCACCGCGAGCGGGCGGCCTCGACGACCTGGTCGGTCGCGGCATCCGGCTCTGCGGCCAGTGCCTCCTCGACCGTCTCGAGTGCGGTGAGCGGCTTGTTCAGGCGCAGGCGCGACATCATGCGCAGCTGCGGGAGGGCGCGGGCCTCGGCCTCCTCCTGAGTGGGGGATGCCACGACGTTGACCGTGAGGAACGTGCGCGGCTCGGGGTGCTCTTCGCTCGGCTGGTATCCGGTGCGGTACAGGTCGAGGGCTCGCTCGAGACCCTGCCCCGAGAAGTGGTTCGCGAACACGTACGGCAGGCCGTGCGATGCGGCGAGCTGGGCGGAGTAGTCGCTCGACCCGAGCAGCCACACCTCGGGGTTGCCGGTGGCGGACGGTGTCGCATGCACGGTGTACTCGCCACCCGAGGTGAAGCGCACGGTCGCGCCCTCGCCCGAGAGGAGAGCGGCGATGTCCTGCACGTTGCGCGGGAACTGCTCGACGTCGCTCGTCGTACCCGATCCGCGCAGCAGCTGCGTGATCACGGGGTCGCTGCCGGGAGCGCGACCGAGGCCGAGGTCGATGCGGCCGGGCGCGATGGCCTCGAGGGCGGCGAACTGCTCGGCGACGATCAGCGGAGCGTGGTTGGGCAGCATGACGCCGCCTGAGCCCAGACGGATCTGCGTCGTGCGCATCGCGGCCGCGGCGATCAGCACCGGAGGAGTGGTGGATGCCACAGCGGGCATGTTGTGGTGCTCGGCGAACCAATAGCGGCGATACCCGAGCCGGTCGGCGGTGGCCGCGAGGGACAGGGAGGCGGAGATCGCCTCGGCGCTGGTCTGCCCGGTGCGAACCGGGACGAGGTCGAGAACGGAGAGAGCAGTCACGCCGACCCCAACGCAGGAGCGCTGTGGCGCATTCCCGACGGAAGGAGGGAGCGACCGGATGCTGCGCGATGCGTCAGGGCCGTGCGGCGCCGTGCAGCGCCTCGGTCTCCTCCTGGTTGAGGCGGGCCGCGCGAACGAGGAACTCGTTGGCGAAGTCGATCTGCTCGTCGGTGAGCGTGTCGAGATACTCGTTCCAGCGCTCGGCGACCCGGCCGTACACGTGCCCGACCCGCCCCATCACGGCCTCGGGGACCGCCGAGACGATCACGCGTCGGCGGTCGTTCTCGTCACGTGTCCGAGTCACGAAACCTGCGCGTTCGAGGCGGTCGATCATCGCGGTCACGGCGCCCCCGGCGGTCAGGCCCGTGCGCGCAGCGAGCTCTCCGGGGGTGGCAGGGCCTTCGCTCAGCAGCAGTCCGACCGCCTGCAGGTCACTGCCGTTCAGGCCCCCCGAGCGCGCCACGGCCTCTTGGAAGAGCACCGCTCTGGCCATGAACTCGCGCATCACCTCGCCCTGGCGCGCGATCGCGGCAGTACGGGTTGACGGCTTCTCAGGCATCCATTAGTCTCTCTAAATCAGAGAGACTCTATTTACGAGACTCTCTCTTCTGTTCTCAGACTATCGAAGGGATGCCCCATGCCCAAGGCGCTCATCATCGGCGGTGGGGTCGCCGGCCCCGCGACCGCCCTGTTCCTGCAGCGCGCCGGGTGGGAGGTCGAGATCTTCGAGGCGCACAGTGCGCCCGACCCGTTCGGCGGGCTCTTCCTCAACGTCGCCACCAACGGTCTGGCCGTCCTCGACCAGCTTGGGCTGCGTGAGCGCCTCGTCTCCGACGGCCACCTGTGCCCGCGCATGGTCATGGTGAGCGGGCGGGGGCGCCCCCTGGGCGTCGTGCCGAACGGCCCCGCCGCAGACCCCGCCCGCGGCAGCGTGGTCGTGCGCCGATCCTGGTTGCATGAAGTGCTGCACGATGCCGTCGTCGCGGCCGGCATCTGCCACCGCTTCGGAGCCCGACTGCTGCGCATCGAGGAGCGCTCCGACCGGGTCGTCGCGCACTTCGCCGACGGGTCCACGGCCAGCGGCGACGTGCTCGTCGGCGCCGACGGGGTCGGATCCGTCGTGCGCACGGCGATCGATCCGGATGCGCCGGCGCCGGCGTCGAGCGGGCTGATCAGCGTCGGAGGGTTCTCGCGCGTGCCGGGTCTCGAGCCCACTCCGGGGGAGCAGTACATGGTGTTCGGGGCGAAGTCGTTCTTCGGGTACCTGGTGCGCGACGACGGAACGGTGTACTGGTTCGCCAACGTCACCGACCGGAACGCCAGCCGTGACGACATCCGCGCGGTCTCCGACGACGAGTGGCTGCGTCGGCTGCGCACACTGCACGCCGACGACCCCCACCCGGTGCCGCAGATCCTCGAGCACGTCGAGGGGGAGATCGGCGCCTATCCGCTCGCCGACCTCACGCACGTGCCGCACTGGCACCGCGGACGGCTCGTGGCAGTCGGCGACGCGGTGCACGCGACGTCTCCCAGCGCCGGTCAGGGGGCGTCGCTCGCGCTCGAAGACGCCATCTCACTCGCCAGACATCTGCGTGACGACGTCGACCATGAGCAGGCGTTCGCCGGCTACGAACACGACCGAAGGCCTCGCGCCGAAGAGGTCGTCGCCTACGCGCGGGCGGTCAACCGCAACAAGCGGGTGACGAAGTCGAAGCTGGGGATCGCGATGCGGGATGCGATGCTGCCGCTGTTCCTGCGCAGCGCGGCATCCGACACCCGCAACGACCACCTCTACAACCACGTGATCCGCTGGTGAACGGGCGGGGGCGGATGCCCGCATCCGCCCCCGCCCGCTTCGATAGCCTTTCCCCATGGATGCCGAGATCTTCTACGTGCTCGTCGGTGCTGTGGTCGTGGCGGCGATCGCGCGATGGCGCGGCTGGCCGGCGCCGCTGCTCGTGACGGTCGTCGCGCTCGCGGCATCCTTCCTGCCCTTCGTGCCCGACGTCGAGATCGACGGGCATCTGCTCCTCAACCTCGTGCTGCCGCCGCTGCTGTACTCGGCGGCGCTCGACGTCTCGTTCGTGGGCTTCAAGCGCAGCCTGCCGCAGATCCGCCGGCTGGGGATCACCCTGGTGCTGCTCACGACCCTCGCGGTCGGTCTCGTGGCGTGGTGGATCCTGCCGTCGCTGACCCTGCCGGGCGCCCTGCTGCTGGGTGCCATCGTCGCGCCGCCGGATGCCGTCTCGGCGGCGGCGATCGGTCGCAAACTCGGGCTGCCCCGGCGCATCATGACGGTGCTCTCGGGGGAGAGCCTGATCAACGATGCGACCTCGCTCACGCTCTACCGGGTGTTCGCGGCGATCATCGCCGGCGCCACTCTCACCGTGTGGGACGGAGTCGGGCAGTTCCTGCTCGCCGTCGGAGTCGGCGTCGCGATCGGTCTCGTCTTCGGCATCGTGCTGCACCAGCTGCGCATGCGCATCAACGACGCCGTCGTGATCGGGACGTTCGGGCTTCTCGCCCCGTTCGGCGCGTACGCGATCGCCGAGCACCTGCTGGGATCCGGCGTGCTCGCGGTCGTCGCGATGGGTCTCTACGTCGGATACAACTCCCCTCGCACCGACTACACGACCCGGCAGCAGGAGAAGCCGCTGTGGCTGTCGGCCGATCTGCTGCTCGAGAGCTTCGTGTTCGCGTACATCGGCCTGCAGTTCCCTCGCGTCCTCAGCGACCTCGGAGGCGAGGAAGTCGGCCGCATCCTGCTGCTGTCGGGCGCCGTGCTGCTGGTCGTGCTCATCATGCGGCCGCTCTACGTCTACCCGGCGAACGGGTGGGCGAACTTCCAGGACCGCAAGCGTCTCGAACGCTGGGATCGCACGGTCGAATCCGGCGCCTTCGACGAGCGGCGCAGAGAATCGAAACGCTGGAAGGGCTACAGCGCCGAGGAGCTGCGCTCCAAGATCCTGCGCGACCAGATGGCCGGCCTGCAGTTGACGTGGAAGGACAACGCCGTGATCTCCTGGGCGGGCATGCGCGGCGTCGTCACGCTCGCGACAGCGCTCGCCGCGGCCGATCTCGCGGCCCTCGACACCGAACCGTCTCACGCGATCGTCGTCGTCGCCTTCATCGTCACCGTCGGCACTCTGCTGTTGCAGGGGCTCACGCTGCCGCTGCTGATCCGCGGGCTCGGCATCGCCAGCGACGTCGACGACGAAGACGACGAGAGGGCGATCACGGAGGTCCGGGAGAAGAGCCGCAAGGCCGGCAAGGAGTTCCTCGCCGAGAAGCGCGTCGAGTGGGAGCAGAAGTACGGAGAGGTCGACCTCAGCGTCTTCGACGCGTTCACGAAGCGCATGACTCGGGTCGAGCGAGACACCGACGAGGCGCAGGAGGTCGAGGAGGCCGTGGCCAGGCCGTCATACGACGACCTCGTCGCCCTGTCGCGCGGCTGGCTGCAGGTGCGCCGCGACATCCTTCTCGCCGAGCGCGACGCCGGCAACCTCGACGAGGAGCTCATGCGCGAGCTGATGACCGCGATGGATGCCGAGGAGCTGGCGCTCGACACCCGCGGCGCCACTCGGCAGCAGGGGCGCGCGTAGCGGCGGGCGCTCAGCGCGACGGGAACGCACCTGCCGCATGCAGGAGCGCCCCGCCCCGAGAAGGGGCGAGGCGCTCGGAGGACGCGGGTCAGCGGGTGCCGGCCGGCTCCTTCTCGGATGCCGCGGCATCCGTCTCGGGGGCGTCGTCGTCGGAGTCGTCGGCGAAGGGCAGGCCCTCGCGCGGCGCGTTGTAGAGCTCCTCGTCGAGGATGCCCTCGCGCTTGGCGACGATGGTCGGCACGAGCGCCTGGCCCGCGACGTTCACCGCGGTGCGGCCCATGTCGAGGATCGGGTCGATCGCGAGCAGCAGGCCCACGCCCTCGAGCGGCAGACCCAGGGTCGACAGGGTCAGCGTGAGCATGACCGTCGCGCCGGTGGTTCCGGCGGTGGCCGCCGAGCCGACGACCGAGACGAGCACGATCAGCAGGTACTGCACGAGGTTCAGCTCGATGCCGAAGAACTGGGCGACGAAGATCGCGGCGATGGCCGGGTAGATCGCGGCGCAGCCGTCCATCTTGGTCGTGGCGCCGAACGGCACGGCGAACGAGGCGTACGAGCGGGGCACGCCGAGGTTGCGTTCGGTCACGCGCTCGGTGAGGGGCAGGGTGCCGATCGACGAACGGCTGACGAAGGCCAGCTGGACCGCAGGCCACACGCCCGAGAAGTACTGCCTGATCGACAGGCCGTTGGTCTTGACGAGGATCGGGTAGACGACGAACAGCACCAGCGCGAGACCGATGTAGACCGCGATCGCGAACCAGCCGAGCGAGGCGAGCTTCTCCCAGCCGTACTTGACGACCGCGGCGCCGATGAGACCGAACGTGCCGAGCGGGGCGATGCGGATGATCCACCACAGCACCCGCTGGATGACCTTGAGCAGCGACTCGGTGAACGCGAGGAACGGCTCGGCCTTCTTGCCGGCCTTGAGAGCCGCGATGCCCACGGCGACGGCGATCACGATGACCTGCAGGATGTTGAAGTTCACGCTCGACGTGGCCGTGCCGGCGTCGATGTCGACCTGCGTGCCGACGCTGAGGCCGAGGAAGTTCTGCGGGATCAGGCCGAGGAGGAAGTTCCACCACGTGCCCACCGTGTACGGGTCGCTCGGCTCGAGGCCGTCACCGGCGCGCGAGCCGGGCTGGATGACCAGGCCCAGCACGATGCCGATGGTCACGGCGATGAACGCGGTGATCGCGAACCAGAGCAGCGTCTGGCCGGCGAGGCGCGCGGCGTTCTGCACACGGCGCAGGTTCGAGATGCTGGCGACGATCGCGGTGAAGATCAGCGGCACGACGGCGGTGCGCAGCAGCGTGACGTACGAGCTGCCGATCGTGTCGAGGGTGGCCGAGAGGCCGTTCGGGCTGTCCGCGGTCGCGCCCAGCTGGCGGGCGATGAGACCGGCGGCGATGCCGAGGACGAGGGCCGCGAGGATCTGGAAGCCGAACGAGGTCAGCAGCTTCCGGACGGGACCGCGGGTGTCTGGCGCCTTCGTGGCGCGGACGGTGGTGCTCATTGGATTGGGGACTCCAGGATCGGTGCGCGCCTGGGGAGCGCGCGGACCTGATCAACGCTAGGAGCCGCTCCGGAGTCCGCGGGCCGAGATGACGAAGGATGACGGATGCCGAAGCATCCGTCATCCTTCGTCGTGTGTCACTCTTCGGTGTCCGGAGTCGCGCACTCGTCGAGGTTGTCCTGAAGGATCTTCGTCGTCAGGGCCTTGTCGGCTTCACTCGACTGCTTGTCCTCGCCGTTGGCGAGGAACGTGAGGGTCTCGTTGCTGAGTTCGGAGTCCACCAGGTAGCCGGCGAAGCACTCGGAGGCGCCGTCGGGGAGCTCCTGGCCCTGCGACGTGAAGAACTCGTCCAGACCGGCGGCGACGTCGTCGGCGCTGGGGCGGGTGGAGCCACCGCAGGCGGCGAGTGAGAAGGCGAGGGCCGCGATGGGCAGCGCCATGAGGAGGCGGGCGGGGGTGCGCAGGTTCCGGTCGTTGAGCTTCATGTCTACGACGCTAGCGGCTCACAGTGAATTCATAGAGGGGCTTGCATGGGGACAAATCCCCACTCCACTTCTGTCCGAGGCCAGGCGTCTCTGGCACGATGACCTCATGTTCATGGTGACGACGAACGACATCCCCGGCTATCGCATCACCCAGGTGCTGGGGGAGGTCATGGGATTGACGGTGCGCTCGACCGACTTCGGGCAGGGATTCGCTGCGGGCTTCCGTTCGCTCGGCGGCGGCGAGATCCCCGAGTACACGCAGGTCATGTACGAGGCGCGGCAGGTGGTGATGCAGCGGATGTGGGCCGAGGCCCAGCAGCGGGGCGGCAACGCGATCGTAGCGATGCGCTTCGACGCCGGGTCGATCCAGAACTTCACCGAGATCTGCGCCTACGGCACCGCCGTGGTCGTCGAGCCTCTCGCGCCCGTCGCGCAGCCCCAGCCGCCGCAGCATCCGCAGCATCCGGTCGCCTGACGGCTCTCGTCGGCCGACCCTGGTTCCCGTCGCAGTTCGTGCCGCCTCTGGCGCGTTCGGGCGGCACGAAGTGCGACCGCAACCGCGACGCAGCGTCGCGCGCCGGCGGTCAGGCGGCACGAAGTGCGACCGGAACCGAGGCGCAGCGTCGCGCGCCGGCGGTCAGGCGAGCACGAGCAGCTCGCCGACCTCGCAGTCGAGCGCGTCGCAGATCGCGCGCAGAGTCGAATACCGGATCGCCCGTGCCCTGTCGTTCTTCAGCACCGACAGATTCACGATGCTCACGCCGACGCGGGCGCTCAGCTCGGTCAGCGTCATCCCGCGCGCTGTGAGGAGCTCGTCGAGACGGCAGTGGATGCCGGTGAACTCGTCGTCGTTCTCGGCCGGAGTCATACGAGACCCCGCGTCTCATCTTCGAGGGCCTCGTTCGCCCGTTGCAGGTCATCTCTTTCGCTCTGCAGCTTCAGGCCCTCACGGAACACAGCCGCGAGGGCAGCGAGCATGAGTGCACCGACGAAGGGGAGCGGAGTCACGGTTAGCTGGAACTGCCCCGGATACCAGTCGTTGTCTGCGGGAAGCGCCTCGCGCAGGCCGGCGGTGGCAGCGATCGTGCCGAGCAGGTCGGCAGCGACGCCGAACACGAGCACGGCGATCGCGCCGCCCACGAGTGCCCTGGTGATCGTGCGAGAGAAGGCGCGGCCACGCAGGGTGTTGAAGCAGATGACGGCGAGGATGACGACCGGGATCGCCGGAAGCGCTTGAGCGCTCAGTTGCGCGGCACCCGCGAGAGCGCGAAGGCCGAACGACGCGTTGGCGACGGTGAAGTCGGTCAGCTCGGCCCCTCCGCAGGTCAGGGCCGTCGCGGTCGTCTCGGTCATCGAGCCAGCGTCGATGCACGGGATGGATGACGGCCAATCGAGCCGGACCAGCGTGCGCCCCGACAGTTCTGCCCAGTCGACCGCGAACACCTTGACGATGATGCTCACGGCGCCGAGCGCGGCGAAGATGAGCCACCACGCGCAGATCGTCAGAGCGGCATCCAGCGCGATCGATCTGCTGCCGTTCCGTCGCCCGCGCCACGCGACCAGGGCGACGATCACCGCCAGTACGGCGAGAGCGATGCCGATGTAGCCGAGCGACAGCCATACCGAGTCCGCACTGAAACTGAACATCAGACGAGTCCCTCGGTGTCGCGCTGCAGGCGATCGCCGATCGAGAAGACCGTGGCGATCAGAGCCACGACGAATGCCGCGAGGATGAAGGTGAAGGGCTCGATGCTCATGACGGCGTTGTCGAGGCCGTTGTCGGTCACGTGGGCGACCGTCGCGTTCGCGAGCATGTTGTCGAAGAACCGCACGGCCGAGAAGCCGAAGAGTCCCGTGATGCCGGCGGTGGCGACGAGGGTGGTGTTGCGGCGGCTGAAGACGCGTCCGCTGAGCGTGCTGCGGGCGAGCAGGATCAGGCATCCGATCACGACGACGATCGTGACGATCTGCAGCACCTGACCGATGATCCCCGGCACGGATGCGATCGCGGGCAGCTGCGGCGCGGTGATCGTGGCGCTGTCGAGGCCGACGGCGACGGTGTCGCCCGAGGTCAACGGCAGGTCGACCGGAGTCTTCGAACTGATGAACTCGACGAGCACGGGCACGTTCACGCCGCGGGCGAGTTCGATGATCCGGACGATCGAATACACCGTGATGTAGGCCGCGATCATCACCCCGGCGATGCAGAACGCGAGCAGTGCTCCGGTGTCTCCGCGAGACAGGGTGCGGTTCTTCGTCGAGGTCATCATCCACTCCTTATCGATCTTCGTTATTACCGATAGTCGTTAACATAACGAGAATCGATATGGTGGTCAAGGCCTCGATCGCGAGGGCTCCCGTCACCGGCCGTCACGGCGCTATGCCGACGGCGAACACGGGCATACTGCATCCGCACGGTGGTTACTCTCGATGTACAGGCGCGGAGACCGTCGAGGACTCAGCGCTTCGCCCCGTGCGAATAAGGAGTCACAGCATGTTCGAGAGATTCACGGACCGAGCCCGTCGAGTGGTCGTCCTCGCCCAAGAAGAGGCGAAGATGCTCAACCACAACTACATCGGCACCGAGCACATCCTGCTCGGCCTCATCCACGAGGGTGAGGGCGTCGCAGCCAAGGCGCTCGAGAGCCTCGGCATCTCGCTCGACGCCGTGCGCGAGCAGGTGCAGGACATCATCGGCCAGGGCCAGCAGCAGCCGACCGGGCACATCCCGTTCACGCCGCGCGCCAAGAAGGTCCTCGAGCTCAGCCTCCGCGAGGCCCTGCAGCTCGGCCACAACTACATCGGCACCGAGCACATCCTGCTCGGCCTCATCCGCGAGGGTGAGGGCGTCGCAGCCCAGGTGCTCGTCAAGCTCGGCGCCGACCTCAACAAGGTCCGCCAGCAGGTCATCCAGCTCCTGTCAGGTGCCCCCGGACGCGAGCCGGCGGCCGTCGGTGCGCAGTCGAACGACACCCCGAGCGCCCAGGGCGGCTCGCAGGTGCTCGACCAGTTCGGCCGCAACCTGACGCAGGCCGCACGCGACAACAAGCTCGACCCGGTCATCGGGCGCGAGAAGGAGATCGAGCGGGTCATGCAGATCCTGTCTCGTCGCTCCAAGAACAACCCCGTGCTGATCGGTGAGCCCGGCGTCGGCAAGACCGCCGTCGTCGAGGGCCTCGCCCAGGCGATCGTCAAGGGCGATGTGCCCGAGACGCTGAAGGACAAGCAGCTCTACTCGCTCGACCTCGGCTCTCTCATCGCCGGTTCCCGCTACCGCGGTGACTTCGAGGAGCGCCTGAAGAAGGTCACCAAGGAGATCCGCACCCGTGGCGACATCATCGTCTTCATCGACGAGATCCACACCCTCGTGGGTGCGGGTGCCGCCGAGGGCGCGATCGACGCGGCCAGCATCCTCAAGCCCCTCCTCGCCCGCGGTGAGCTCCAGACCATCGGTGCCACCACGCTCGACGAGTACCGCAAGCACTTCGAGAAGGATGCCGCTCTCGAGCGCCGCTTCCAGTCGATCCAGGTGAACGAGCCGAGCCTCCCTCACACGATCAACATCCTCAAGGGCCTGCGCGACCGGTACGAGGCGCACCACAAGGTGCAGATCACCGACGGCGCGATCGTCGCGGCGTCGAACCTCGCCGACCGTTACGTCTCCGACCGGTTCCTGCCCGACAAGGCGATCGACCTGATCGACGAGGCCGGCGCACGCCTGCGCCTCAGCATCCTGTCGAGCCCGCCCGAGCTGCGCGAATTCGACGAGAAGATCGCCAAGGTCCGCGAGCAGAAAGAGGTCGCGTCCGAGGACCAGGACTTCGAGAAGGCCGCATCGCTGCGCGACGAGGAGAAGAGTCTCCTCGCCGAGCGCCTGCGCCTCGAGAAGCAGTGGCGTTCGGGCGACGTCGCCACCCAGGCGGTCGTCGATGAGGGTCTGATCGCCGAGGTGCTCGCACAGGCCACCGGCATCCCGGTCTTCAAGCTCACGGAAGAGGAGTCCTCGCGACTCGTCTTCATGGAGAAGGCGCTGCACCAGCGCGTCATCGGTCAGGAGGAGGCCATCGCGGCTCTCTCCAAGACGATCCGTCGTCAGCGTGCCGGTCTCAAGGACCCGAAGCGCCCCTCCGGCTCGTTCATCTTCGCCGGCCCCACGGGCGTCGGAAAGACCGAGCTCGCCAAGGCGCTCGCCGAGTTCCTGTTCGACGACGAGGCTGCTCTCATCTCGCTCGACATGAGCGAGTTCGGTGAGAAGCACACCGTCTCGCGTCTCTTCGGTGCCCCTCCCGGATTCGTCGGATTCGAAGAGGGCGGCCAGCTCACCGAGAAGGTGCGCCGCAAGCCGTTCAGCGTGGTGCTGTTCGACGAGATCGAGAAGGCCCACCCGGACATCTTCAACTCGTTGCTGCAGATCCTCGAAGAGGGTCGACTGACCGATGGTCAGGGCCGCGTGATCGACTTCAAGAACACCGTCATCATCATGACCACCAACCTCGGTGCTCGTGACATCGCCGGTGGTCCGGTCGGATTCCAGATCGAGGGCGTCAACGCCACGACCTACGAGCGGATGAAGGGCAAGGTCAACGAAGAGCTCAAGCGCAACTTCAAGCCCGAGTTCCTCAACCGTGTCGACGACATCATCGTGTTCCCGCAGCTGTCGAAGAGCGAGCTCGTGCAGATCGTCGATCTGTTCACGAAGCGTCTCGGAGAGCGTCTGCTCGACCGTGACATGACGATCGAGCTCTCGCAGGCCGCCAAGGAGCGTCTCATCGAGATCGGGTTCGACCCGGCACTCGGTGCCCGACCGCTGCGTCGCGCGATGCAGCACGAGGTCGAGGACCGTCTGTCCGAGAAGATCCTGCACGGTGAGCTGAACCCCGGCGACCACGTGAAGGTCGACTCGAAGGACGGCGAGTTCCTCTTCGAGCACGGTCCGCGCGGCGAGCAGGTCGCGGTCGGCGTCAACACCGGCGGAGCGATCCCCGGCACCCCCGACCTGGCCATCGCCAGCGGAGAGTGACCTGAGTCAGAAGGGGCGGATGCTGCGGCATCCGCCCCTTCTGCATGTCCGGGACCCTCGTTCGAATCGCGCACTTTGCAGGTTTCGGGCCGGACTGTCTGCAAAGTGAGCGATTCGAACGGGTGGGGGCCACTTCAGCGTCTGTGGAGGTCTCGGGTTCTAGGCTTGACGGTGTGAGCGAGTACATCGTCCGTCCGGCGCGCAGCGCCGACATCATCGGCATCCGGAATCTTCTGCAGCCGATGGTCGAGCAGCGCATCCTCCTCGGCAAGGATCTCGCCGTGCTCTACGGCGCCGTGCAGGAGTTCGTCGTGGCCGAGGCTGACGGCGAGCTGATCGGATGCGGTGCGCTGCACGTGTTCTGGGAAGACCTCGGCGAGGTGCGCACCCTGATGGTCCGCGCCGACTGGCTGCACCACGGGGTCGGAGGGGCCATCGTCGGAGCTCTCGAGGAGCAGGCGAGGGAGCTCGGCCTCAGTCGGCTGTTCTGCCTCACGTTCGAGATCGACTTCTTCGGACGCCGCGGCTACACCACCATCGGCGAGCAGGTCGTCGACCCCGACGTGTACTCCCAGCTGCTGCGAAGCGGCGACGCCGGTGTCGAGGAGTTCCTCGACCTCGCGCACGTCAAGCCGAACACGCTCGGCAACACCAGGATGCTGAAAAGGCTCAACTAACCTGGACTCATGCCCCGTCACTCCGCCGCCGTCTATCGTCGCCGGCGACTCGTGACCCTCGTCGCCCTGATCCTTCTCGTCGCCTTCATCGTCACCGCCGTGTGGCTGCTCGTGGCGCGGCCGTGGGCCAATGCGACCGATGCGACTCCCTCACCGACCCCGTCTGCGTCCGCGTCGTCGACGCCGTCGACGTCGCCCGATCCGACTGCCGCCGAGTCTCCCTCACCCGAGCCGTCGGCTGACGAGACGCCCGGCATCGTGGCCTGCAGGGCGCAGGACGTGGAGGTCGCGGCGGTCACCGACGCGGATTCGTACCAGGCCGGAGTCCTGCCGAAGCTGTCGATCTCGCTGACGAATCGTGGTTCCACCGACTGCGCGATCGATGTCGGGTCGACGACCCAGGTGCTGACGGTGTCGAGCGGCTCGGACGTGTGGTGGCGTTCGACCGATTGCCAGGAGAACCCGAGCAGCATGATCGCCACGCTCGCAGCCGGCGCGACGGTGACGAGCAAGGTGCCGGTGACCTGGGATCGCACACGCTCGAGCGTCGAGACCTGCGCGCAGGAGAACCGTCCGCGGGCGCCCGGCGGGGGTGCGTCGTACCACGTGGCGGTCGAGATCGGTGGCTTCAAGGGAACGACCACCGCGCAGATCCTGCTCTACTGAGGGCAAGCGGACCTGGCCAAAGGTCTTGAATACAGTCCTGAACTCAGTTTCGGGTGACACTGCGATTTCTTTGGGATACCATTGGGGTGACCCTCGCAGACTTGCGGCGCATGCCATCCCCAGTGGCGTCGAACACAGCGTCCCCAGCGCTTCGACACTGCCGCCCCGAGGGTCAGCGGGCCCTCTCGAGTACCCCAGTCCCCAATGGAGGACTCGAGAGGGCCCCAATCTTCTCCGCTCCGGGTCGCGTGTGCGGCTCTGCGTTTCGCCGTGAGCGTCAGCCTCGGCGGTGAGCCGCGGTCGAGGGCTGAATAAGCTGGATGCATGGCATCGAAGAAGGCGAAGTCCGCGAAGAACAAGCCCGCGCCCGAGGACTTCCGGTCGGATGCTCTCGCGCAGGCGCTCGAGAAGCAGGACATCGCCGCGGTCGCCCTGGCGCTGCGCCATGGCACGACCGTCGTGCCGCTCGTGAAGCCGGGTGCTCGCGACAATCCGCTCGACAGCGGTGAGGTGTGGACCTACCGCGACCCGAAGTCGGGTGACCTGGCGCTGTTGCTGTTCAGCGACGCGAAGAACAAGCCGGCCAACCTTCCGCCCGGCGTCGGCATCTACACGGCCGACTGGCTGCGCAAGTTCCTCGTCGCGCACCCCATCACCACGGTGTTCCTCGACATCGCCGGGCCGCATCCGATGCAGGCGTCGCCCGACGAGCTGCTCAAGGCACTCGACGCCTGAGGTCTGTGCGGGGTCACTTTCGCACCTGAGATCTGTGCGGGGTCACTTTCGCATCGCTTGCGGGGGATTGAGGTGCGGAAGTGACCCCGCTTGGCAGCGGCCATGTGGAAGAGGCACGGTCCGTGGGAACGGCGTACGGGCGGCCGATCAGAACGGCGGGATGTCGGCTTCGCGACGCCGGGTGGTGTTGCGCGAGCGGACGTCGTTCAGAGCCGCTCGCAGCGTCTTCGAACGGTCGTCGACCACCTGCTCGTAGCCGAGGCGAGAGGCCTCGGACCTGCGCTGCGCCGACTGGGTGACGGGTCGGATCTCTCCGGCGAGGCTGAGCTCGCCGACCGCGGCGACCGTGCGCGGCACGGAGATCTGCTGGATCGACCCGGCCACGGCGATGGCGATCGCGAGGTCGGCGGCCGGTTCGGTGAAGCGCACTCCGCCGACGGTCGAGACGTAGACGTCGAGGGTGCTGGTCTTGATTCCCGCGCGGCGTTCGAGGATCGCCAGCACCATCGCCACCCGTGAGGAATCGAGTCCGTGCACCACGCGGCGAGGGTTCGGTGCGGTCGTGTTGATCGTCAGCGCCTGCACCTCGACGGGCAGCGCCCTGCGGCCCTCGAGCGAGATGGCGACGCACGTGCCGGGCTCCGTCTCGCCCTGCGAGAGGAAGAGGCCCGAGGGGTCGGGAACCTCGGAGATGCCCGCACCCGTCATCTCGAAGCATCCGACCTCGTCGGTCGGCCCGAAGCGGTTCTTGAGGGCGCGGATGAAGCGCAGCGACGTCTGCCGGTCGCCCTCGAAATGGCACACGACGTCGACGAGGTGCTCCAGAACGCGGGGCCCGGCCACGGTGCCGTCTTTCGTGACGTGACCGACGAGGATGACGGGCAGCCCGCGGTCTTTCGCGACGCGGATCAGGGTGGCCGCGACCTCGCGCACCTGGCTGGGCTGCCCGGCCGCACCGTCGATGAGCGACGACGACACGGTCTGCACCGAGTCGACGATCACGAGCTGTGGGGCGACCTCGTCGATGTGCCCGAGGATCGTCGCGAGGTCGGTCTCGCTGGCGAGGTAGAGCTCGTCGTGCAGCGCTCCGGTGCGCTCCGCGCGCAGACGCACCTGGGCGGGCGACTCCTCGGCGCTCGCGTAGAGCACGCGCCGCCCCGACCGTGCGGCCTGGGCCGCGACCTCGAGCAGCAGCGTGGACTTTCCGACGCCGGGCTCGCCGCTCAGCAGGATCGCCGCACCCGGCACGATGCCGCCGCCGAGCACGCGGTCGAACTCGCCGACACCGCTCGTGCGGCGCGGGGCGTCTTCGGTGGTGATCTGCGTGATCGGGCGAGCGGCCTTCGCGGCCGTGGGCGCGAGCGGGGTGATGCGGCTCAGGATGCCGGTCTGTGCGCCCTGCTCCTGCACCGTGCCCCACTGCTGACATTCGGCGCAGCGACCGACCCACTTCGCCGTCGTCCACCCGCATTCGGTGCAGACATAGGCGGGGGGAGCGGGTTTTCGGGTGGCCATGCAGCCAGGCTATCGCCGGTATCCGACATCCCTATTGCGGGGCGCATTATTCACGGCCGAATCGTTCCCCACGCCGGCAGCACAACGGGATACTGGGTTCATGGCCAACGGCGGGCCCGTCTGCGGGCCGATCTCGACCTTCTCGCGCGTGCGGATCCTGCACGCGCTGTTCGAAGGCGGAACGACGCGGACGCGGGCGGAGCGCACGATCGGTGAGCTCTGCGACGCCACAGGTCTCCACCCCAACACGGTGCGCGAGCACCTGCAGCGCCTGATCGAGGGCGGCTACGTCATCCAGGCCAGCGAGCACCGCACCACCCGAGGTCGGCCGCGCACTCTGTACAGTGCAGCCACCGGTATGGCGGATGCCTCCAGCCCCATCGCTCGCGACAAGGCCAAGGCCGCCGCCGAGCGCGGTGACCTGCTGCGCCGCGTGCTGCCCGCATCCGCCTCCGCTCTGGGTCGCGACGCGACCTACCAGCTGGATGCCCTGATCGAACACTTGGAGGAGAGCGGCTTCGAGCCCGTCGTCGATGACGAGCAGCTCACTGTCGATCTCAGCCCGTGCCCGCACGCCGCGGGTCGCGCCGAAGACCGTCCGATGCTGTGCTCCGTGCACCTCGGTCTCATGCAGGGGGTGCTCACCGAAGCCGGTGGGCCGCTCGCTGCCGAGGCCGTGCGCACCTCCGCCCTGCCGGCGGACTGCACCGTGCAACTGCGCCTGACGGAGATGACCGCCGCCTAGGCGTGCGTCTGACTTATTCACGGTCCGCGGCCCCTCGGGGGCGGCGGTCACGTGGTTAGCGTGGCACTCGGCACACAGAAGAACCAGGGCACGGAAGAAGGAGTGGCTCATGGAATGGCTCGACCCGCTGGTCCTGTCTCGATGGCAGTTCGGTCTGACGACCGTCTACCACTACCTGTTCGTGCCGCTGACGATCGGCATGGCCCTGGTCGCGGCGATCTTCCAGACCGCGTGGGTGCGCACCGGCAAGGTGCAGTACCTGCACCTCACGCGGTTCTTCGGCAAGATCTTCCTGATCAACTTCGCCATGGGCGTCGTGACCGGCATCGTGCAGGAGTTCCAGTTCGGCATGAACTGGTCGGACTACTCCCGCTTCGTCGGTGACGTCTTCGGTGCCCCGCTCGCGTTCGAGGGACTGCTCGCCTTCTTCTTCGAGGCGACGTTCATCGGCCTCTGGATCTTCGGCTGGGACAAGCTCCCGCAGAAGCTGCACCTCGCCACGATCTGGTGTGTCTCGATCGGAAGCATCCTGTCGGCGTACTTCATCATCGCCGCCAACGCCTTCATGCAGAACCCTGTGGGCTACGTCTTCAACCCCGAGACCAACCGCGCCGAGCTCACCGACTTCTGGGCGCTGCTGACGAACCCCGTCGCGCTCGCCGCCTTCCCGCACACGATCTTCGGCGCGCTGATGTTCGCCGCCGGCGTCGTGATCTCGGTCTCGGCCTGGCACCTAGCGCGGGGGCAGCACTTCGACACCATGCGCATCTCGCTGAAGTTCGGCCTCTGGGCGATGATCGTCTCGACCGCGGGCGTCGTGCTCACGGGTGACCAGCTCGGACTCGCGATGTACGCCGCGCAGCCGATGAAGATGGCCGCCGCCGAGGCGACCTTCAACACGGTCTGCGGCCCCGACGCCTCCTTCAGCATCTTCACCCTCGGCACGCCCGACGGCAGTTCCGAGCTGTTCTCGATCCGCGTGCCGTACCTGCTGTCGCTGCTGTCGACGCACACGTTCGACGCATGCGTGCACGGCATCAACGACCTGAACGCCGAGTACGCCACGACGTTCGCCGACACGGGCCTCACTGAGTTCGCCCCCATCCTCTGGGTCACGTACTGGGCGTTCCGCTGGATGATCGGCCTCGGCATGGCCGCCGCGCTCGTCGCCGTCGTCGGACTCTGGGTCACCCGCAAGGGCGCCAAGAAGCCCCCGGCTCCGTGGATGTGGAAGCTCGCGATCTGGTCGTTCCCGCTCGCGCTCGTCGCCAACATCATGGGCTGGGTCTTCACCGAGATGGGCCGGCAACCCTGGATCGTGTTCGGGCTCATGACCACGCAGGACGGCGTCTCGCCGGGTGTGAGCGGCCTCGAGGTGCTGATCTCGCTGATCGCCTTCACCGCGATCTATGCGGCGCTGGCCGTGGTCGAGATCCGCCTCATCATCAAGGCCGCGCAGAAGGGCCCCGACACCGAAGAGCAGCCCCACGAGGAGACGGCCCAGCTGCCGTCTGTCGTGTACTGAGAAAGGGATCAGTCATGGAGTACATGTGGTTCTGGATCGTCGCCTTCCTCTTCGTCGGCTACTTCGTGCTCGACGGGTTCGACTTCGGTGTGGGCATGTCGCTGCCGTTCCTCGGCAGGAACGACGTCTCGCGTCGCCAGGTCATCAACACGATCGGCCCCATCTGGGATCTCAACGAGACTTGGGTCATCGTCGCCGGCGCGTGCCTGTTCGCGTCGTTCCCCGAGTGGTACGCGACGCTGTTCAGCGGGTTCTATCTGCCGCTGCTGCTGATCCTGCTCGCGCTGATCCTGCGAGGGGTGTCGTTCGAGTACCGGCACCAGCGCGAGTCGGCGAAGTGGAAGCGCGGCTTCGACCGGATGATCGTGATCGGCTCGGCGGTTCCCGCGTTCCTCTGGGGCGTCGCGTTCGGCAACATCGTGCAGGGGGTGGCGATCGACGCGAACCACGTCTACGTGGGCGGCTTCTTCGCCCTGCTGAACCCGTACGCGCTGCTGGTCGGCGTCACGACGCTGCTGCTCTTCTTCCTGCACGGCGTGCTGTTCGTGGCGCTCAAGACCGACGGACAGGTGCATGAGGATGCTCGTCGCCTGGTGAAGCTCGCGGCCGTGCCGACCGTGCTCGCCGCCGCCGTCACCGTGATCTGGACCGTCGTGATGGCCGCCGGGCGCGAGGCACCGCTGCTGTACTTCGTCATCGCCTGCGGCCTCGTGGCTGCTCTCGCTCTCGTGGCGGCGGTCGTCGCGTCGCTGCGCCGGCTCGACGGGTGGGCGTTCACGTTCGGCGCAGGCACCGTGGCATCCGCTGTCGTGATGCTGTTCGCGGCGCTGTTCCCGTATGTCATGCCGTCGACGATCGACCCCGCGTTCAGCCTGACGATCGAGAACGCGTCGAGCACGCCGTATACGCTGACGATCATGAGTTGGACCGCCCTGATTGCCCTGCCGCTCGTGCTGGCGTACCAGACGTGGACGTACTGGATCTTCCGCAAGCGCGTCACCCGCAGCTCGATCGAGGGAGCTCCGGCGCACGCGTGAGAGTCGTCTTCTGCTCCGGTCGCAGTTCGTGCCGTCTTCCTGAACAGGGAGCGGCACGAACTGCGACCGGAGCGACCTCTCCCGGTTTCGTGATGGACGAGGTGGAGCGGTGAAGCCCGTCGACATCCGCCTGCTCCGGTATGCGAGCGCGGCGCGCGGATTCCTGCTGCTGTCGGGCGTGATCGGCGTCGCGCAGACCGCGGTCACGGTCGCATTTGCGTGGATGCTGACGGATGCCGTCACCGGCGCGCTCGCCGGGCGTGACGTCACGGCATCCCTGTTCTGGCTGCTCGGTCTCGCCGCGCTCCGCGGAGTGCTCATCGCCGCCTCGGATGCCGCCGGTACGCGCGCGGCGGCAAAGACCGGGATGCAGCTGCGCGCCGCCCTGATCGCAGCGGTCGGGAAGCTCGGACCCGGCTGGCTCGCGCAGCGCAACCAGGCGGGTCTCGCTGTGACCGCTGGCCACGGGCTCGAGGCGCTCGACGCGTACTTCGCCCGGTACATCCCGCAGCTCGTGCTCACCGTCATCGCGACTCCGGTGCTCGTGGCGGTCATGTGGTGGCAGGACTGGCCGAGCGGGCTGACCGCGATCATCACCCTGCCGCTCATCCCGCTCTTCCTGATCCTGATCGGCATCGCGACCCGCACGGTGCAGCGCACGCAGTGGCAGACGCTGCAGCGCCTCGCGGCCCGGTTCGCCGACACCGTGCAGGGTCTCTCGACGCTGCGTCTGTTCGGGCGCGAGCGCCGCGCCGCCGCGCAGATCGAGACGACGGCCGACGAGTACCGACGCGAGACCATGAAGGTGCTGCGGTTCTCGTTCCTGTCGGGCTTCGCGATGGAGCTGCTGGCCTCGATCGCCGTGGCGCTGATCGCCGTCGCGGTCGGATTCCGGCTGCTGTCGGGTGACCTGTCGCTCGAGGTCGGCCTGTTCGTGCTGCTGCTCGCCCCCGAGGCGTTCCTGCCGATCCGTCAGGTGGGTGTGCAGTTCCATGCCGCCGCCGAGGGTGTCGCGGCGACGGAGGATGTGTTCGAGGTGCTGGATTCGGCCGCGGCTCGGGCGTCCGCGCTCCCTGACTCCGGAGATCAGGTGGCAGTCGGGTCGGGTTCTGCTGATCGGTCGCATTCGGCGTCGCACTCTCCGGAGTCGCGGAGCGCGAACGCGCGAGACCTCGTCGTCACCGACCTGCGGGTGCGCGATCTGCCGCCGGTCTCGTTCACCGCGACCCCCGGAACCATCACCCTGATCGAGGGGCCGAGCGGCGCGGGCAAGTCGAGTCTGCTCGCGGCTCTGCGCGGTGCGGTCGACTTCTCGGGCTCGGCGACGATGGGCGGCGTCGATGTGCGCGAGCTCGCCCCGTCGGAGTGGCTGGCGTGGAGCGGACAGCGCCCGCAGTTGAGCCGCGGCACGATCGCCGAGAACGTGGCGCTGGGCGATGAGGCGCCGGATGCCGACGGCATCCGCCACGCCCTGGATGACGCGTGCGCGAACGACCTCGACCCGGCGTTCGAACTGGGTGTGCAGGGCAGCGGGCTGTCGGGCGGGCAGGCGCAGCGCGTCGCGGTCGCCCGAGCGCTGTATCGGCATTCTGTTCGGCAGGATGCGGTGCTGGCGCTCGATGAGCCCTCCAGCGCGCTCGACCCCGACACCGAGGAGCGGCTCTGGACGTCGCTGCGCGCGCGGGCGGATGCCGGCGCCACGATTCTCCTCGTCTCGCACCGCCGCTCGGCCAGGGCGATCGCCGATCACGTCGTCGAGCTGGGGGTGAGGGTATGACCGGCACCACCACCGCGGCGCGCGTGCGCGGCATCCTCCGCCTCGCGCAACCGCCGCTGCGTCGCTTCCTGCCTGGCGCGATCTGGGGATTCCTGTCGGCGGGCGCCGCCGTGAGCCTCCTCGCCGTGAGCGGCTGGCTGATCGTCAGCGCGTCGATCGTGGACTCGCTCGTACCGCTGTCGATCGCTGTCGTGGGTGTGCGGTTCTTCGCGGTGTCGCGTGCCGTCACCCGCTACCTCGAGCGCCTGAGCGGACATGATGCGGCGCTGCGTCAGCTGGCCTCCACTCGCGCCGACATGGTTCGACGCCTCACCCCTCTGTCGCCCGCCGGGCTCGGTCGCACCGACCACGGCCGGGTGCAGTCCGCGCTCGTCGATGACGTCGAGAACCTGCAGAACCTGCCGCTGCGGGTGGTGCAGCCGCTCGCGGTGTCGGGTCTCGTCGCCCTCGGAGCGGTCGTGTTCCTGCTGTTCGTGTCGGTGCCGGCCGCGCTCACGCTCGCCGCGTGCCTGGTGATCGCCGCCGCGGCCGCGATCGGTCTGGGGTGGCTGTTCGGGTCACGCGCAGAGGCCGCCGTCTCGCGCCGCCGAGGCGACCTGTCGGCGGCGCTGACCGACTACTTCGGCGCTCTCGACGTGCTGATCGCGTACGGCGCCGAGGCGCAGGCCCGAGAGCGGGTGCGGCAGGCGGATGTCGAACTTCGCCGTGCAGTGAGCACAGCGTCGCTCGCGCAGGCGATCGCCGCCGGTGCGGTCTCGGCCGTGGCCGGTGCGGCGTCGGTGTGGGCGCTCGCCGTCGCCGCCCCGGGACTTGCGACCGGTGGAATCGACGGCCCCTGGCTGGCCGTAGCCGTGCTGGTGCCGATGGTCGTCTTCGAAGTCTTCGGTGCAGTGCCGATCGCGGCGGCATCCTGGCGGAGCGTGCGGTCGAGCGCCGCACGCGTCGTCGATGTGCTGCCCTCCGAGGTTCCCGCCGAGCTGCGATCGGATGACGGAGAGGATGTCGAGATCTCCGGCGTTCCCGCTCTGACGCTCCGAGATGTCCGTGCGTGGTGGCCGGGCGGAACGCCGGCGCTGCGGGGCATCGATCTCGATCTGCGGCCGGGGGAGCGCGTGCTCGTCTCCGGCCCGAGCGGGGCGGGCAAGAGCTCGCTGGCCGCGGCTCTCGTCGGATTCCTGCGGGTCGAGGGCGAGTATTCCGTCGGCGGCATGGATGCTGCGGCGCTGTCAGGCCCCGCTCTGCGCCGCACGATCGGGCTGTGCGAGCAGAGCCCGCAGCTGTTCGATGAGGACATCCGCCAGAACCTTCTGTTCGCGCGGGACGATGCAACGGATGACGAGCTGCTCGCCGTGCTCGACCGGGTCGGTCTCGGCGAGTGGGTGCGCGAGCGCGGCGGGCTCGACGCCCGCGTCGGCGACCGGGGTGGGCTCGTCTCGGGCGGTCAGGCGCAGCGCATCGCTCTGGCACGGGCTCTGCTGCGCGGCTTCCCCGTGCTCGTGCTCGACGAGCCGACGGCGGGCGTCGACCCCGATGCATCCGATGCTTTGCTGCGCGACCTGCTGCAGGCAGCGGGGGAGCAATCGGTGCTGCTGATCTCGCATGTCGCGCCGCCGGCGGGGACGGTCGATCGCGTGGTCCGGCTGGAAGACGGACGCACCGTCTCGGCGTAGTCGGGTGGCGCGCTTCGCCTCGCTGCGCTCGCTCAACGAGCGGGAGCGATTCGGGCGGTGAGCGAGGAGCGCAGCGACGAGTCGAAACGGGGCGACCGGCCCCGTCAGACGCTGAGGTCGGCGCGTGGCTCCATGACGATGCCCTGGGCTTCGAATGCGCGACGGCGCTCTTCGATGCGTCGGTGCAGCTCGACCTGAGCGTCGTCGACGAGGCGCGGATCGAGGTCGACGGTCACCGGGTGCGGGTCGCCGTGGTTCGCCTCGATGTAGGCGTCGAGTTCTGGGCCTGACGTCCACGAGGTGATCAGTGCGTACCGCGGGGCTGTGCCCCGGTGCCAGACCGCGTGCCAGAAGCGCTGGGTGTCGACGATGATGCGCGACCCCTCGCGCAGGGGCAGGCGGATCTCGGTCGCCGGATCGAACCGGTCGGACCGCAGGAGGAGCAGCGACTCCGAGTCATCCGACAGGTTGTAGTAGCCGCGCACGACCCAGCCGGTGCCGTCTTCGTTGAGGCGGTTGTTGTCGTCCTGGTGCAGGTTGTAGACGGCATCCGCGTACTCGTTGGGCTGCAGCTCGATCACGCGGCAGCGGCCGACTCCGGCGCCGGGCTCGAGCGCGCGGCGCTGCAGGGTGGGAGCGATCGCGACCTGCGAGTCGACCCACACGCCGTCCTTGTCGGTGCGGGGAGGCGTCTGGTTCCAGAAGCCGTTGCACTCGATCTCGCCGGCGTAGCTCGCGAGAGGTGCGAAGCGCGTGACGCCCGACGAGCGCCAGCCGATGTACGCGAGGTCGAGCCACTCGGCAGGGTCGGATGCCTGATCGTGGTCGTCGAGGACGACGTATCCGGTCTCTGCCAGCGCCGCTGATGTGATGAAACCCATTGCGTCCCCTCCGTGACGGATGCCTTAGGCCATCCTAACCAGCGGGGTCACCGGTCGACCGAGGCTCGACCGGGTAAAACGCGCTCGATTCGCGCCGCGGCCCCCGGTGTCGTAAGCTTGTCCGCGGTGACGTGTCCGAGCGGCCGAAGGTGCAACTCTCGAAAAGTTGTGTAGGGTAACCCCCTACCGTGGGTTCAAATCCCACCGTCACCGCCATGGAAACCCCCTCCTCGTGAGGGGGTTTTTCCGCATCCGCCCTGCGGAGCAACTCAGTCCCCGGCATCCCACGGGGTGCCGAGCTCGGACGGGTGCGTCAGTCGCCACCATTCGGTGGGCGGGTCGATGGTCCCTGCGATCGTCACGGGAGCGGTGACGGTGTTCGGGCCGGCCGTCCAGGTGACGCTTCCCACGACCGTGCCGTCGCGGTACGTGGGCGGGGTCTTGATGTCCATGGTCACCTCGATCGGCGTGTCCGACCACGTGAAGATCGACGCGCTCTCGCCGATGACGAGCGTGGCGGCGGCTCCCCACGGTGTCGACACGGATCCGACTTCCTGGCCTTCGGCCGAGACGGGCACCTGGTGGAAACCGGAGCGGATGCTTTCGAGTGCAGCCACCACGGTCGCGTTCACCGACTCTCGCGACGCACCCCCGAGGACGACGCCGGTGACGGCGAGCGGGTCGGCCGCGCCCACGTCGAGTGTCGCCGTGTAGAGCAGGTTATGCCTGCCCTCGCCCAGGTTTCCTGTCTTGAGTCCCGTGATCCCGGAGGTGCCGAGGAGGGCGTTGGTGTTGTGCAGCTGGCCGGCGCCGGGGATCGAGATCGACGACGTCGCGACGATCTGAGCGATCGCCGGATTCGCGGCGGCGAGCTTCGCGATCGCCAGCAGATCGGCGGTCGTGCTCGTGTTGCGCGGACTGATTCCCGTCGGCTCCGTGACCGTCGTTCCGGTGAGCCCGTGGGCGGCGAGCCACTCGCGCGTCGCCCCGAGGAACGCGCTCTGCGATCCGAAGATCCGCGATGACAGCGCGACGGCGTAGTTGCTCGCGGAGGGGATGAGCATGACGGCCAGTGCATCATGCAGCGACATCGAGGTGCCGGTGGGCATCGGAGCGATGGTCGCGCCCCGCACGTAGTACTCGTCGTAGAGATCGTGATCGGCCTTGCCGAACGTGATGGTCGGCCCGGGGTCATCCGCGGAGCTGAGCGGCGACGCGTCGAGGATGACGAGGGCGGTGATCAGCTTGGTGATGCTGGCGATCGGAAGCGGTTCGCCCGTGCCTGTCGTCGACCAGGATCCGCTTGCCCCTTCACCCAGATAGGCGTCGGCGCCGGCGATGCTGATCGCCGATGCCGCGGCGGCAGGCGCGGCGATGGCGGCGACGGCGCCGACCGGGACCTCTGGTGTGTGAGTGGTCACCGCCGGCGGATCCACCGGCGCCGTGAGCGCCCAGCCGACGTAGCCTCCGGTCATCGCCAGCAGCAGGACGAGGCAGACGGCGGTGATGATGAGGCCTCGTCGCCGGCGTCTTCTGCGCACCGCTGGGTCGACCCGATCGCCGCCGAACTCCTGCTCGTGCGCCATGAGCGCCGCGAAATCGGACAGCTCATCCACCGGCTGATCGGGTGTCGTCATCGAGAGCCCCTCATCGCGCGCCACCTGTCGCTGGCAATCCTCAGAAAAGGCCATCTTCGCGGATGCTGCGGGCCTCCGGTATCGGCCGTTCGGGGGACAAGCGTCAGGCCCACGCCCGGAGTGCGATCCACGCGGCGGCCCGGTCGTCCGGACTCGACATCGATAGTCCGGTGAGCTGTTCGATGCGGTGCATGCGCGCGGTCAGCGTCTGCCGATGGATGCCGAGGCGGGCCGCCGCCGTCCCCCAGGCGCCGTTCTCCGCGAGGAAGCACCTCAGTGTTTCGATCAGATCGGCGTCATGGAGCGGCTCGAGCAGTGACGTCAGCCGCCGGGCGTCGGCGGGGGAGAGCCTGTCGAGCACGAGTTCCACCGTGGGCATGCCGCGGTAGCGGACGACGGCACGCCTCTCGGTGACGGCAGCATCGTGCGCTCGGCGCGATTCCTCGGTCGAGATCGCGAGCGCATCGATCGGCGCTGAGGACCCGAGGCCCAGGTGAAGGGGCACGGAGAAGGCCGTCGCACGACGGGCCAGCTCGTCGACGTGCTCGTCGCGAGCGAAGCCTGACACCGTGCCGTGTGCGGCGGTGAGCAGGTGCGGGGCGCTGAGGTCTTCGAGCCAGTGGATCACCACTCGCTCGGCGTCGACGCTGGCGGACCGCGCCGAGAGGGTGAAAGCGGCCAGGGTGCGATCCCGCACGCCCCACTCCCGTGCGAGGGAGAGAGCGGTGGGCCCGCCGTCTTCGAGGACGCGCATCATCGTCGCTCGGCCGAGTCTCTCGGTACGGCTGCCGTCGTGGGTGCGCAAGAGCAGGTCGAGCAGCGCGGCCGCCTGAGAGCTCAGATCTCGGGCGCGGCTCGTCGATCCGCTCCGTGCGGTCACGACGAGAAAGGCCGACATGTCGTCGTCCGTGCCGACAGGATGCACCTGCAGTGCTCGACTTCGCACCCGCACCGGTCGGTTGAAGGCGACGGCCACGGCATCCCCGATGTGCAGCGCGCCCGCGCCGGCGGAGGCGATGGGCTGCGCGTCACGATCGAGCAGAACCGCCCATCCGTCGAGTCTCCTGGCGAGTTCGGCCACGACGCCGGCCACGCCGCTGCGGCGGGCTGCGAGCGCCAGCACCTTCGTGGCGGCGAGCACTGCCCGGTCCTCCGCCGCTGCATCCGTCGCGAGGAGTGCCTGGAGCGTCGGCAGCACGACGGAGGGCTCCATGTCCGGATCCACGATCGCGGTGACGTCGTCCGGCACGTCGTCGAGCGGTCCGGTGACCACCACGACGGCGTGCGCCAGTCGGTCTCGTCGATCGTCGCTCTCGAGTGCGGTCACGATCTCTGCGGGGTGGCCGACGACGAGCGTCGCGAACTGCGGATGCGGCACGACCGCGAAGTCGACGAGCGGGACGACGCTCGACACGGGAGCCTTCGGGCCCAGCGCTCCGCCGTCGACGAGGGTCGCGCCGAGCAGGCGAGCGATCGATGCGAGGTCCCGCGTCATATCCGCAGTATAAGGAATGTCGAGTATCGGTATCTCAGATCATCATTTCGATGAATGACATGAGAGCGGCCGCGTTTCTACGATGAAGCCCGACCGACACGAACGAAGGGGGCCACATGCGGGCCATCGTATTCCGCGACACCGACAGTCCGATCGAGCACACCGAGGTGCAGCTCGCACCGCCGGCTGCCGGTGAGGTGCGCGTGAAGATCGCCGCTGCGGGCGTGTGCCACTCCGACCTGCACGTCAAGCGGGGGGAGTGGGATGCTCCCGCGCCGATGGTCATGGGGCATGAGGGCTCCGGTGTGGTCACCGAGCTGGGCGAGGGCGTCACGTCGCTCGCGGTCGGGGACCACGTCGTGCTCAGCTGGGTGCCGCCGTGCGGCGAGTGCCGTTACTGCCGCTCCGGCCACGAGGCACGCTGCCAGAAGGTGGCGACGGTCGTGGCTCCGCTCGGCGTGCTGTTCGACGGCACCTCGCGTCTGAGCAAGGACGGCGAGACCATCCACCACTACCTCGGTGTCTCCTCGTTCGCCGAAGAGGTCGTCGTTCCTGCATCCGGTGCCATCAAGGTGCGCGACGACGCCCCGCTCGACGTCATCGCCGTCGTCGGCTGTGCTGTCGCGACCGGTGTCGGTGCCGTGATGAACACCGCCGGTGTCGAACCCGGTGCGCTCGTCGCCGTGATCGGATGCGGCGGCGTCGGCCTCAACGTGATCCAGGGCGCGCGGCTCGCCGGTGCCGAACGGATCGTCGCGATCGACGTGCGTGAAGACAAGACCCGCCTCGCCGCACAGTTCGGCGCCACCGATCGGATCGTCGCCCCGGACGGCGACGCGGTCGCGCAGCTCCGGGCTCTTCTGCCCGACGGTGTCGACTACGCGTTCGACGCGATCGGCCGCACCGTCACGACAGAACAGTCGATCGAGATGCTCGGCCTCGGCGGCGCGGCCGTCATCGTCGGTCTGCCCCCGACCGGCGCCCGCGCGTCGTTCGAGCCTCTCGTGCTCGCCGAGGCCGACCAGCGCATCCTGGGCTCGAACTACGGGTCGGTGCGCCCCGCCATCGACATCCCGGCCCTCGTCGACCGGTACATGGACGGCCAGCTGATCCTCGACCCGCTCATCTCCTCCCGGCGCCCGCTGGCCGAGGCTGCGGAGGCATTCGCCGAGCTCGAGTCCGGCCAGGCGCTGCGCACCCTCCTGATCCCCTGATCGCCTCTCAACCACACGCCATACCCCCTCACAGCACCACTCCGACCGACCCGATGCGAAGGAGCACCCCTTGACCACCACCTCCCCCCAGCGGCCACCGACCGCGCCCACAGACGCGGGCCTGCGCCGTGGTGTGATGAGCGGCCCCGAGCTGGCCGCTCAGGCGATCGCGAACATCGCACCCAGTGCGGTGATCGCCTTCACTGCCGCCGCGATCTTCCTCGGCGCCGGCAACGGCACCATCTACGCCTTCGGCCTCGCGACGATCGTGATCCTGTGCGTCGGCTACTGCGTCGTGGTGTTCGCCCGCAAGCACGCCTCTGCGGGCTCGCTCTACACCTACGTGTCGAAGGGTCTCGGTCCGGCCGGTGCGTACCTCGCGGGAGCGACGCTGCTGATCGGATGCTTCGGCATCGCCGCCGCATCCCTCATGGGGTCGGTCTCGTACATGGGTCAGTTCCTCACACTGCTCGGTGTGCCGGCCGCGGGTCTCGGCTGGGACATCGGTCTCGCCATCGTGCTCGGCGGGCTGGCGACGCTGTTCACGATCCGCGGCATCCGACTCTCGGCGCGGGTGTCCCTCGTGCTCGAGCTGCTCTCGGTCGCGATCATCCTGGTGCTGCTGATCTCGGCCCTCGTCTGGGCCGGGCCGAACGCGTGGGATCCGGCGCAGCTGCTCGCGGAGGGCTCGTCCTTCCAGGGCATCGCGGCGGGTATGGTGCTCGGCATTCTGGGCTTCGTCGGATTCTCCTCCGCCGACGCGCTCGGCCGTGAGGCGAAGAACCCGTACAAGGCCATCCCTCGCGCCATCATGTGGAGTGCGCTGACCGTCGGCATCCTCTACGTCTTCGCGGCGTACACGCAGATCGCCGTTCTGGGTGACGACCTGGCCACCGCCGCCAGCCCGCTGGAGAGCATGTCCGAGCTGATCGGCATGCCGGCGTGGTTCGCCCCGGTGCTCACGTTCGGCGTCGCGGCATCTTTCTTCGCCGTGGTCGTCGCCCCGCTCAACGTCATCGGACGCATCGTCTACGTCATGGGCAAGGAGGGGGTGGTCCATGAGCGGTTCGGACGCACCCACGAGCGCCACCTCACGCCGCACCGCGTACTGCTGGCCGCGGGTGCGCTCGCGGTCGTCGTCGACATCGTGTTCCTGATCGCGGGCGCCGATCCGATGGAGATCCTGGTGTGGGTGAACACCTGGGGCACGTACGGCTACATGGTCGCCTACGCGCTCGTCGCGATCGCGTGCGTCGTCTACACGCAGCGCGCGGGGATGCGCAACGGCCTGGTCTGGGCCTGCGCGACGATCGCCGTCGCCACCATGGCGTACGTCTTCTTCGCGAACGTGTTCCCAGTGCCGGCGTTCCCGTTCAACGTGATCCCCTACGTGTTCATCGCGTGCGTGCTCGCCGCACTGACGCGGTACTGGTACCTGAAGGTGCGTCAGCCCGAGGTGATCGCACGCATCGGCAACACCGAGACGTCGGCGATGGACGGAGTCGGCTGACTCCGATCGACGGACGCCGCCTCAGAAGCCCCCTCCTCGCGAGGGGGTTTCTGCGTTCGTTCGTCGACGACTCAGTCGGCGTCAGCCGAGAAGACGGGGCTCAGGAAGCGACGCTCATAACGCCGGATGCACTGCGTCCTGCGGGCGAGCTCGAACGCCTCCACGCACTCGGGGTCGGTCTTCGAGGCCGTGCGGTAGACCTCGTACTCGGCGAGCGAGGGGAACGTGAAAAGCGCGAACGCCTCGTCGCTGTCGCCCTCGCTCGGCAGGAAGTAGCCGTGGTGGGTTCCGCCGTGCTTCGCCACCAGCCGGATCCACCTGCGCCCGTACTCGGTGAAGTCGTCGAGCTTGTCGGGGTCGATCTCATAGCGCAGGTGAACGGTGATCATGTCGTCCAGCTTGTCAGAGCGAAGAGACGACTTCGGGCGGATGCGTCGATAGCCTGAGGGCCATGGATATCGCGTCGATGATCATGGGGGCGTCGATCGTCTCGATCGCATGGATCGCCTTCTGGCCGTGGGCCCAGCTGAAGCGGCTCAAGGAGTTGGAGTCACCCGCCGCAGGCGGCCCCGATCCTGACGAGTCGTCGTGACGGCGCTGCGCTCGGTCCCGGGGAGGGCCGCGTCGAGGAACACCCGTGCCCTCGCGGCTGCCGCGCTTCTCGCTGCCGGGCTGACGGCCTGCGTCCCGGCTCCGCAATCTCCCGAGGATCAGGCACGCGACATCGCCGAGCGGTGGGTGGCCGCGAGCGACAGAGGCGACGAAGACTCCGCACAGGCGTTGTCCTGCGGCGCGATGCTCGGGGGAGTGAACGGCGACACCGCCGGATCCGAGAGTCACGCTCTCGCCATCACGCCACAGGAGGACGGGCAGTTCATCGTCACAGTGACGAAGTCCTACCCCGACTATCCCGACCTGGTCACGAATCTCGCCGTGCGGACCGATGGTGAGCTCTGCGTCTCGTGGGTTCGGTGACGCCGTTCCGCCGACCGATTCCCCGGCTCAGGCCCTTGACCAGGACCCGCGCATCCCGTGGACTGTCGTGATGCGATCGACAACCCCCATGCCGGGAAACCCGTGGCCGCACGACATGACCATGACGGTCCAGGATCGACCTCAGGCGCTGCTCGAGCTGCTCTGGATCCGCGAGGCCCACGACCTGCGTCCCGTCGGTGACGACCTCCCGTCGGCGCTCACGGATCCGCCTGCACCGGCGGCGAGCCCGGTGGATGCGGAGACCCGAGAGCTCTGGTCGGAAGGATGGGCGCGGATCTGGAGCGATGTCCTCGCTCACTCCGCCGTCGAGCATGATCAGGCGATGTTCGATGCCGTCGGCGACGCGGAGGCGGGCTCCGTGGAGCGCGAGAGCCTTCTGCGTCAGCTGATCGGACCCACGTGGGGCGACGAGT
The DNA here is from genome assembly GCF_017876435.1 of Microbacterium phyllosphaerae. Taxonomy (NCBI): domain Bacteria; kingdom Bacillati; phylum Actinomycetota; class Actinomycetes; order Micrococcales; family Microbacteriaceae; genus Microbacterium; species Microbacterium phyllosphaerae. The sequence goes on along the minus strand of NZ_JAGIOA010000001.1, from coordinate 3,603,467 downwards.
TCGGTCACGAGGTCTTCGACGACGACGCCTACCGAGAGTGGGAACGCCGCGGCTTCGACTCGCACGTCGCGACTCGACCCGGAATGCTCGCGGACAGCCCGGAGCATCGGGATGTCGAGGCGCTCGCCGCCGCGTGGCGCCGAGGTCTCACCACGGTGGTGACGATTCCGTGCCGCGACATGCACGTGCGACAAGTCGGTCCTCATACGCTCCTGGTCACGGATGAGGTGCGAGGAGACAGCGTCGAATACCGGAAGGCGCTCGCCTTCTTCGCTGTGGACTGACGCGGAGGTCGCGACACCGGGCTCCCGTGCGAGGCATTGATCACTCCGCGGCAGCGGCGTTTCGCTCCTCTTCGGAGTTCGGAGTCCATCCGAACCAGCCGTCATCAGACGCCACCACACTCCAGTCGCCGCAGGCGAAGACCGTCTTCGCTTTGTAGGGGTCGGGAGTGGAGGCATCGGGCGGGCGAGGTATTCGCATCCCTCTCGAGGATGATCCCGTCCCGGCCGACTCATGCATCCCCGAAGGTACGCTGAGGGCATGGGTGATCAATCGCCGCTCCCCTCCCGCCCCCTCTGGGCGAGCGTGGCCGACGGCTTCTACGTCGGCAGTCGAGACGGCTCGTTCCTCGGATACATCGACCGTCAGGCCGACGGCGCCTGGCGTGCGTTCGACACGGCCTCGCGTCCGCTCGGCGACTACGAGGACCACCACCGGGCCATGGATGCGGTGTCCGGTGCCGAGGCGGTCGGGGCGGCACCCGCAGACGCGCACGTGCGACAGGGGGATGCCGGATGACCGCGGAGGCCGCGCTGGTCTCGCTCGTGTATTCCAGCAGCGCCACTCGCCCGTTCGATGACGCCGAGCTCGCTCAGCTGCTCACAGTGAGCCGTGCGCGGAACAGTGCGCGCGGCATCACCGGGATGCTGCTCTACCGCGGCGGTGAGTTCGTTCAGATCCTTGAGGGTCCGAGGTCCGACGTCGAAGGCCTGATGCAGACGATCGGCCGTGATCCTCGCCATCGGGATGTCCGCGTGCTGATCGAGGAGCCGTTGCATGAGCGACGGTTCGAGGAGTGGACGATGGGCTACCAGTCCCTGGTCGCCACAGCACCGGACATGGCGACGGGATACCGTGACTCGTTCGACGACCTCCGCATGGGGGATCGCGACATGATCGGTCGGGCGATCATGGAGCTCACGCTGTGGTTCCGCGTGCGCGAGTCGACCTCGGCCGACTGAGCACTGGGCGGTCACGCGATCAGGCAGCCTCGGAAGGTGCGCTGAGGCCGCCGATCGCACTCGACGACGCGTCTGCGGTCTGGCGGATCCGCTCGACCGCTTGACGGTTCGCGATCTCGGAGATCCACGCGTTCGCGCTTCCTCTGTACGTCGTGAACTCCGATGCGTTCGACCAGACGTGGAGGTAGGTGTCCTGAAGGACCTCCTCCGCGGACGCCCTGGCACCGGTCACGCTGAGGAGGAGTCCGAAGACGCGAGCACACGTGAGGTCGTACAGCTGGGCGAACGCCGTCTGGCTGCCCGATGCGATCGCCGCCAGCAGATCGGCTTCGGCACCCCGCGCCGCATCCCCGGTGAGGGGAGGAACGCTGCGGATGCTCATGTGCCGATAGTGGCATGCGAGCGGAGATGGTGGATGGCTCTTGCGCCCGATGGTGGCGAGGTGCTAGCGGCGAGCTCAGCCGAGCAGCGTCACACCGAAACTCGCGACGACGGTCCGCAGCTCGGCGAGGTAGCGCTGCGCCTGCTCGGTGAGAGGGATCGCGGAGTGGCCGATCCAGCCGATCTCGATGCGTTCATCGACCTCGAGGGGGATCGCGACGATCTCGGGGTCGAGGTCGTCGCTGATGATTCCCGTCGAGATCGTGTAGCCGTCGAGACCGATCATGAGGTTGAAGATCGTCGCGCGATCGGAGACCCGGATCTCCCGCCGACTCGAGAGGGTGGAGAGTATCTCCTCGGCGAAGTAGAAGGAATTGTTCGCGCCCTGGTCGAAGGTGAGCCGCGGCACCTCGGCGAGATCGTCGAGGGTGACGCGCGCACGAGAGGCGAGGGGGTTCTTCCGGGAGATGAAGATGTGCGGTTCGGCGATGAAGAGCGGCCGGAATGCGAGCCCCGAGTCACGGAGGAGCTTGTCGATGACATTGCGGTTGAAGTCGTTGCGGTAGAGGATCCCCAACTCGCTGCGCAGCGTGCGGACGTCTTCGATGATGTCCCACGTGCGCGTCTCCCGCAACGAGAACTCGTACTCGTCGGCGTCACTCGCTCGCACCATCCTCACCATGGCGTCGACCGCGAACGAGTAGTGCTGCGTCGACACCCCGAGCAGACGCCTCGACGGCGGACGGCCGAGATAGCGCTGTTCGAGCAGTGCGACCTGCTCGACGACCTGCCTGGCGTATCCGAGGAACTCCACGCCGTCGGTGGTGAGCGTCACGCCGCGGGCCGAGCGGACGAGAAGATCGCGCCCCACCCTGCTTTCGAGGTCCTTCATGGCGGCCGACATGGTGGGCTGCGCGACGTAGAGCAGGTCGGCGGCGGCGCTGATCGATCCTTCCGCGGCGACCTCGATGTAGTAGGTGAGCTGTGGCAGGGTGATGCCGCTCGAACGCTTGGCCATAGCTCCAGACTATGTCACGGCATAGTCGCGGCGCATTACCCGATGGGCGTGCGATGGCAGCACCATGGAGGTACCCCCTTCCGCGAGGCCGTATTCGGCCGATCAGCTCACCGATTGGCCCCTCATGGCACACGAGTTCACGTTCCGCATCACGACGACCCGGTTCGACGAGGACTACTCGCCGTCGCACGATTCCCGCATCACCACGAACTTCGCCAACCTGGCGCGCGGTGAGTACCGTCAGCAGAACCTGCGCAACGCGCTGACGATGATCGATCGTCGGTTCAACGACCTGGCCCGCTGGGACAACCCGGGCGGCGACCGCTACACACTCGAGCTCGAGATCATCTCGGTGGCGGTGCAGTTCGCCGCAGAGGGGGAAGACAGGGAGTTCCCGCTGCTCGAGGTGCTGGACATCCAGATCCTCGACCGTCTCACCGGCACGCGCACCCAGGGGATCGTGGGGAACAACTTCTCGTCGTACGTGCGCGACTACGACTTCAGCGTTCGCCTGCCGGCGGCCAGCGAAGCCGCGGGTGGCTTCGCCCTTCCCGACGACTTCGGCGATCTGCACGGCAAGCTCTTCCAGCACTTCCTCGACTCTGAGGCGTACCGCGAGCGGTTCTCCCTGTCGCCGGTGATCTGCATCAGCGTCTCGACGAGCAAGACGTACCGCCGCACCGACAACCACCACCCGGTCCTCGGCGTCGAGTACGAGCAGAAGGACTCGTCGCTGACGGATGCGTATTTCGCCAAGATGGGGCTCTCGGTGAGGTACTTCATGCCTCGCGGCAGCGTCGCGCCGCTGGCCTTCTACTTCCGCGGAGATCTGCTGAACGACTACACGAACCTGCAGCTCATCGGCACGATCAGCACGATGGAGACGTTCCAGAAGATCTATCGACCGGAGATCTACAACGCGAACTCGGCCGCGGCGGGCGTCTATCAGCCGACCCTCGACCAGCAGGACTACTCGGTGACGAAGATCGCGTACGACCGGGAGGAGCGCAGTCGACTCGCGACCGCGCAGGGCAGGTTCACGGACGAGCACCTCATGCAGCCTCACGGAGAGCTCCTCGAGCAGTGGGCCGCCGCGTACGGCGCCGCCGCTGACGACCGAGTGCCTGCGGATGACCTCGCACCCGTCGCCTGACCGACCTTCTCGCCCGACCGACGGAGAACTCCCTGCCATGAACACGCTTCTGCCCACCTCGATCGTCGGCAGCCTGCCCAAGCCGTCCTGGCTCGCCCAGCCCGAGGTCCTCTGGTCCCCGTGGAAGCTGGAGGGCGACGCCCTGGTGGAGGGTACGCAGGATGCGCTGCGCCTCACCGTCCAGGAGCAGCGCATGGCCGGCCTCGACATCATCAGCGACGGAGAGCAGAGCCGCCAGCACTTCGTGACGACGTTCATCGAGCATCTGTCCGGCGTCGACTTCGATCAGCGGGAGACGGTCCGCATCCGCAACCGCTACGACGCGAGCGTGCCGACGGTCGTGGGTGCGGTGAGCCGCGAGAAGCCCGTTTTCGTCGAGGATGCCAAGTTCCTCCGCCAGCAGACCGATCAGCCGATCAAGTGGGCCCTGCCCGGTCCGATGACGATGATCGACACTCTTTACGACCGTCACTACAAGAGCCGCGAGAAGCTGGCCTGGGAGTTCGCGACGATCCTCAACCAGGAGGCGCGGGAGCTCGAGGCGGCGGGGGTCGACATCATCCAGTTCGACGAGCCGGCGTTCAACGTCTTCTTCGACGACGTGAAGGACTGGGGCGTGGCGGTGCTCGAGCGAGCGGCCGAGGGGCTGCGCGCCGAGACCGTGGTGCACATCTGCTACGGCTACGGCATCAAGGCGAACACCGACTGGAAGGCGACCCTCGGGGCGGAGTGGAGGCAGTACGAGACCTCGTTCCCGCTGCTGCAGCAGTCGAGCATCGACACCATCTCGCTGGAGAGTCACCACTCGCACGTCCCGCTGGACCTCATCGAGCTCATCCGCGGCAAGAAGGTCATGCTCGGAGCCATCGACGTCGCCAGCGACACGATCGAGACCCCGGAGGAGGTCGCGGAGACCCTCCGGGCTGCCCTCCGTTTCGTCGACGCGGACAAGCTCGTCCCGAGCACCAATTGCGGCTTGGCGCCGCTGCCTCGCGATGTCGCCCGAGGCAAGCTGCGTGCGCTCAGCGCGGGAGCGGCGCTCCTGCGCGAGGAGCTCGCGCCCATCACGGTCTGACACCGCGAATCATCGCCCCTCGCGCTGTCATCACCCACAGTGGAGGGACTCTCTCTCGACGGGCGTTTTCGCAACCGTCGGCACAGAGCCCCTCGACCGGAGCCACTCCGGGGCGATCCCCATGACGCCTACGGCGCCGGCTCTCAGTCAGTGATGATACGCGCGTGTCGTTCGCCACGGCATCCCATGGTGGATGCGCTCAGGTGGGCGTAACCTTTTCTCCGCTGCGCGGTGACGACGCAGCCGCTAGCACCGACCGGACGGGCGAGCAAGGGGCGCGGGGATCCCGGCGCAGGGGCATAGAACGGCACTATGCAATCGATCCTGTACGGCGGCGACGAGTTCCTGACCGGTGACGACATCGCGGACGCGCTGCTGGCGTACGGGCGGGCGCTGGGTGATGAGGAGCGCGCCGAGCTCGTCGAGATACCGGTGCGGGAGCGGGACGGAACCGTCGTGACGGCGAAGTTCCTGATCGGTCCGGCCAGCCAGATCGTGGCGAAGGAGCTCAGCGACAGCGGGCCGGAGCTCGAGGACCCTGAGCTGGTCCGTCGGCTGCAGGCACTCACCCGCGGTGTCGAATCGCCCTCAGGGCCGCCCCTCGACGCCCCCGAGGGGCCGGAGTATGGGGTCGACTAGACCGCGCCGACGCCGGAGGGAGGATCAGTCGTCGAACTCCGCGGAGAGCTCTTCCGCGATCCCCGCGGTCCTCTGCTGTGCCTCCGCCAGCCGCGCGGCGTCGACGTGCAGCTCGGCCAGTGCTGCCGCTGACGCGTGATGCGCTCGAGCGGTTCGGAGGTTCGCGCGAAGGTTGATGGAGGACCCCGAAAGACCCGCGTCGAGTGCTCCGGCCGCCACGGCGAGATCCGCGGACAGGCTCCGATTTCCGATATCACGGAGCACGCGCATCTCGCTCAGCAGGGCGATGCCGACCGCTCCGAGCCGCCTCCCGGCGCTCCGGTGGACCGGCCGAGCTTTGCGAGCCACTCGTCCAGCGGGGTCGATGTACGGACATCGCTGGGGTGATTCATACGGCCGAGCACTCAGCGCGAGGTCGGCGGAAGCTTGTCGACGCCGTGGCGGTTGGGCTTGTCGGGCTCTGCGGCCGTCTCGGGCGATGCGTGCGCGGGGCCGGTCGGCGCCTCGGAGGTCGGATAGCTCGGCTCGTCGATGTCGATCGCCTTGTCGCGCTCATCGAGCGGCGGCAGATGGTCGAGAGGCTGCTTGATGTCGTCGGGGTGACTCATGCCCATAGAGTCCGCCATGCCCGTGCACGGGTACAGGGGGTTGAGATCGTGGGAGTCCTGTGGTTCGGAGCGTAGTGTCGGACCCATGCCCACCGAACCGCTGCTCGTCTTCGACGGCGACTGCGCCTTCTGCACGACGTGGGTGCGTCGACTCGAGAACGCCCTCGACAGATTTCCGGACGCGCAGCCCTGGCAGTGGCTCGACCTCGACGAACTCGCGCTCAGCCATGACGACGTGACCCACTATGTCTGGTTGCTGGCCGGTGGGAGACGATTCCGCGGCCACGCGGCGTTCGCCGTGCTGCTGCAGCTGCAACCGCAGGGGATCCTGCGCTTCCTCGGCCATCTGCTCGTGACGATGCCGTTCTCGTGGGCGGCATCGCTCGGGTATTCATTGATCGCCCGCTTCCGGCATCGCCTTCCCGGCGGCACTGCGGCGTGTGCGATGCCGCGCACGGCCGGCTGATCAGGGACGTTCGAGGGGCTGAGGCTGTCAGCGACGACGCGCGTCGATCAGATGCCGAGTCGAGTGGGCGATGAACGGACCCTCCGCCTGGATGAGCTCGTGCAGTTCACGGAGCCGGTCGACATATGTCTCGACCGTGAAACCGGGAACCCACCAGATCACCTTGCGCAGCAGATAGACCACGGCGGCGACGTCGTGGATCTCGATCCGGAGTCTCGCGGTGCGAAGGTCGACGACCTCCAGCCCTGCGGCTTCGGCGGCGGCGACCTCGTCGTCGTGGTGTCGCCCGCGGCGGGCTTCGGGCTGCGGTCCGAGGAAGAACTCGATCAGCTCGAAGGCGCTCGCAGGCCCCACGTGCTGCGCGAGATAGGTGCCTCCGGGGCGGAGCACCCGTGCGATCTCGTCCCACCAGATCGTCGCCGGGTGGCGGCTCGTGACCAGATCGAAGGCGGCATCGGCGAACGGCAGCGGTGGCTCGTCCTGATCCGCGACGACGACCACTCCACGGGGATGCAGCAGACGGGTGGCGTGCGCGATGTTCGGATGCCAGGACTCGGTCGCGACCGCGACGGGCGGGAACGATGCGGCTTCGGAGAGCACCTCGCCGCCGCCGGTCTGGATGTCGAGGGAGGCGGATGCTGTGCCCAGGCGCTCGCCGAGCAGGCGTGCATAGCCCCACGGCGGTCGCTCCTCGGTGGCCCGCCCATCGAGCCAGGCGAAGTCCCAGCCCGAGACGTCTGCGGCCGAACCTGCCTCGATCTGGGCGTCGAACGAATCTGTCATCCCTCGATTCTGTCATCGAGAAACCATCGGATTCTGTCTGCGGCATGCCGCGAACGAGGTACCGTCAGGGCCTCCCTCGTTCCGATCGTCGCGCCTAGCGTCGAAGGGACGGATGCGGCGAACCGCCTGTTGCCCCGCCGCTGAACGAGGAAGAAGGACACCATGACCGGAGACAACCCCCGTGTCGCACCCCAGCTCGTGCGCGACCTCGCCCCGAAGCTCGCCGACCTCACCGACGACGTGCTCTTCGCCGATGTGTGGGAGCGCCCGGAGCTCTCTCCTCGGGAGCGGAGCCTGATCACCGTGGCGACGCTGATCGCCCTCGGTCGGGATGCTCAGCTGGTGTCGCACATGAACAAGGCGATCGCCAACGGCATCAGCCGCGAGGAGCTCGCCGAGGTGGCGACGCATCTCGCTTTCTACGCCGGCTGGCCCGCGGCGATGAGCGCCGTGTCGGCACTCGCGAACATCGAGGAGTGAGCGGAGCGGGCCGCTGACGTCCGCGGTCAGCGGGGGAGCGACAGTGTCGCGATCGCCGACTGGATCGCGACCGCAGCGGCTCCACGTGCCCAGGCGGTGAACCCGGGCTCGTCGATGTAGAGCTCGATGGGATCCGCGAGCGGGTCCCGGTCAGCGGCGATCGCGCGTCGGATGGCGGGTTCAGCGACCGAGAACAGGCCTATGCCATCGCCGGCGAGAACCGCGGCGGGCTGCATCGTCAGATTGGCCGCGAGCGCGATGAATCGTCCGAGCGCTTCGCCGGCGGCATCCGCCACTGCAGTCGCTGCCGGGTCGCCGCCTGCGGTGAGCGCCAGGAACTCGTCGTAGTCGACGGTGCGTCGCAGGGCGCCGGAGACCTGAGCGGTGATCGATCCCGATGTGAGCATCGCCTGCGCGCACCCGCGATGTCCGCGGTCGCAGAGGGGGCCGTTGGCCGCGAGAGGGATGTGTCCGCCGAGGCCGGCGCCGACCTCGCGGGTGCGCACGACCTCGTTGTGCGCGACGACGGCGTAGCCGATTCCCTCGCCGATCGTGATCACCGAGAACCCGGGCAGGCCGCGGCCCATGCCGAACCACCTCTCGGCCTCGGCGAGTGCGACCAGATCGTTCTCGACGGTGACGGGCATTCCGGTCGCATCGGCGAGCATGGCGGCGAACGGTACGTCGTACCAATCCAGGAAGGGAGCGAACTCGACGACTCCCTCGTCGACCGAACCGCCGAGGCTGACGCCGATGCCACGGAGGTCACCGTCGAAATCGTCGATCGCCGCGCGGATGTCCGCGACCACGCTCGATGGATCGGTTGCAGTGAGCGGGCGGGTGAAGGAGTCCAGGAGAGCGGCGCGGACATCGGTGAGAACCGCGTGCAGGGTGTCGCCTGTGAGCTTGACCCCGACGAAGAAGCCTCGGTCGGGGGCGATGTCGAGCGGTCTGGTCGGTCGGCCGACAGAGCCGTCGACGACGTCGTCGAGCTCGACGAGAAGACCGGTGTCGAGAAAGGGCTTCGCCAGGCGGGTGAGGCTCGCGGCCGAGAGACCGAGCCGGGACGTCAGTGCCGAGCGGGAGATGGGGCCATGGATCAGCACCGCTTCAGCAAGCGCGTTCTCGCTCTCTGTGAGCATCGTCACCTCCCCGTTCGTTCCATTGTGGCACTAAAACAGCGATGGATTCGAGATTCGAGGTTCCCAGAACCGCTCTTGGCACGCCTTTACTTTCGTGATAGAACTAATCCATGCATTTCAGCAACGAGGCTCTGCAGGAGAGCGTGATGGATGAACTCGAGTCCCCGGCCACCCGCGATCGCGTGATCCACCTTCACCGCGGCGGGACGAGTGTCGTCATCGACCTGGAGTCCGAACACACGCCCGTCATCGTCCACTGGGGCGAGGAGCTCGTCGACTCGACTCCCGAGACGGTGCGCAGCCTCGCGGTCGCCGCGCGTCCGCAGCGCGTGTCGGGCGGTCTCGACCGCACGGCACGTCTCAGCGTCGTCGCCACCGAGGCATCGGGGTGGCTGGGAACGCCGACCGTCGAGGGGCACCGCGGGGGAGCGAGCTTCAGCATCAAGCCCGAGGTCGCCGAGGTGCGGGTCGAGCACCATGCGGCCGCGGTCGACCTCGAGGACGCGGAAGCGGGGATCCACCTTCGCTGGGACGTCGAGGTGGGCGCCGCAGGGCTTCTCCACCAGCGCATGACGGTGACCAACATCGGCGACGGTGGCTACTCCCTCGATGCGCTGCAACTCGCCTTCCCGACTCCCGGGGACGCCACGGAACTGCTCGACACCACCGGTCACCACCTTCGCGAGCGCAGCGCTCAGCGGCACGTCTTCACTCTGGGGACCCACCTGCGGGAGAGCAGGCGGGGGCGTCCGGGCGCGGATGCGACCGTGCTGCTGGCGGCGGGGCGACCCGGCTTCGGGTTCGAGTCGGGCCGGGTGCACGGCATCCATGTCGCATGGAGCGGAAATCATCGGGTGCTCGCCGAGCGGGTCGTGACGGGGGATTCCTTCCTTGCAGGAGGCGAGCTGTTCGTGCCCGGTGAGGTCATGATCGCCCCCGGAGCGTCCGTGTCATCGCCCTGGGTCATCGGCTCGTGGGGCGACGGTCTCAACCAGCTCTCGCAGCGCTTCCACGCCGAGTGGCGCGATCGCCCGCAGCATCCGCGCCGTGCGCGCCCGGTCACTCTGAACACGTGGGAAGCCGTCTACTTCGACCACGACTTCGGCCGGCTGTCGGCGCTCGCCGATGCCGCCGCCGAGGTCGGGATCGAACGGTTCGTACTCGACGACGGGTGGTTCACCGGGCGACGCGACGACACCCAAGGACTCGGCGACTGGGAGGTGGATGCCGAGGTCTGGCCTGACGGTCTGCATCCCCTCGTCCGCAAAGTCACCGATCTCGGCATGGAGTTCGGACTCTGGGTGGAGCCCGAGATGGTGAACCCCGACAGTGACCTCGCCCGTGCCCATCCCGACTGGATCCTCCGTGGGCGCACGTCTCTGCCGCCATCTGCGCGGCAGCAGCAGGTGCTGGATCTTGCGAATCCCAACGCGTACCGCCACATTGCGGATCGCCTGCTGGCCCTCCTGGCCGAGTACCCGATCGCCTACCTCAAGTGGGATCACAACCGCGATCTCGTCGATGCGGGCAGCGGACCGGGGGGATCGCCGCGTGTGCGCGAGAACACGCTCGCCCTGTATCGGCTGCTCGACGAGTTGAAGGCCGCTCACCCCGATCTCGAGATCGAGAGCTGCGCATCGGGTGGTGCTCGGGTCGACCTCGGCATCCTCGACCGCACCGACCGCATCTGGACCAGCGACAGCCTCGACCCGATAGAGCGGCTCGAGAACCAGCGCTACACGGGCCTGGTCGTGCCGCCCGAGATGATGGGCACGCACCTCACGAGCCCGGTCGTGCACTCCTCAGGACGCACGGTCTCGCTCGAGCTGAGCGCCGCTGTGGCCCTTCTCGGACACTTCGGCGTCGAATGGGATCTGACCTCCGCCGACGAGCAGACCCGAGGCCGCGTCGCCACCTGGATCGCCCTCGCCAAACGACTGCGTCCGCTGATCGCCGACGGCACCGTGGTGCATGTCGACGGTGCCGAGCCGGGCATCGACGTCCGAGGCATCGTCGCAGAGGATGCCGAGTCCGCCGTGTTCACCATCACCCAGGTCGCCACCAGCGCCGCTTACCCCGCAGGGCGGGTCCGATTCCCGGGGCTGGATCCCGCGCGGTCGTACGAACTCCGCATTCTGTCGCGCCCCGCGCATGATCCGGCCCAGTCCCCGCTCGCGTGGGCCGAGGAGCCCGTCATCATGACGGGCCGTGAGCTCGGGAGCATCGGGGTTCGCCCGCCCGTGCAGTTCCCCCAGCAGGCGACCGTCGTCGAGATCGTTTCACAGCACTGACCACTGAGCAGCTGTTCCGCGCAAGGAGGCGCACACATGAGAATCAGACATCGAAAGACCGCCAGGGGTGTCGCGATGGCGGCCGCCCTCGGCACCGTCGTGGCTTTGGGAGGGTGCGCGTCGCCGCCCGAGGACGGCATCACCACCCTCAGCTTCTTCCAGTTCAAGGGGGAGGCGCTCGAGGACTTCGACGCGATCATCGCGGACTTCGAGGCCGAGAACCCCGACATCCGGGTCGTGCAGAACCAGGTCGCGGATTCCGAGACCCTCATCCGCACTCTGCTCGTCAAGGACAAGGCACCGGACGTCATCACCCTGAACGCGAACGGCGGATTCGGGGACCTCGCTCAAGCCGGTGTGTTCTACGACTTCTCGGACGAGCCGGTGCTCGAGACCATCAACCCCGCGGTGCAGGAGATCCTCGCCGAGCTCGGCACCAAGCAGGGCGAGGTGAACGGTCTCGGTTACGTCAACAACGCCAACGGGGTCATCTACAACCAGGACATCTTCGAGGAGCAGGGGCTCGAGGTCCCCGAGACGTGGGACGAGTTCATCGCGGTGTGCGACGCGCTCGAGGCTGCGGGGATCGCACCGTTCTACGGCACCCTCGCGGACTCCTGGACCGGGATGCCGTCGTGGAACGCCCTGGGGGCCTATGCCTCGCAGGACGGCTTCTTCGACGACCTGCGCGCGGAGGGTGAAGACGTCGGTGCCGATTCGGCCGTGTCGTTCGAGAACAACTTCCCCGAGGTCATGGCACAGCAGGCGCAGCTCTTCTCGTACATGCAGGAGGGCTATCGCGGTCGCACGTACGACGACGGGAACGCGGCGTTCGCCCGCGGAGAGTCCGCGATGCTGCTGCAGGGAATCTGGGCGCTCAACCCGGTGAAGGCCATCAACCCCGACATCAACGCGGCGATCTTCCCGTACCCGGCGGCCGACGAGCCCGACGATCGCCTGCTGGTCTCCGGAGTGGATGTCGTCGTCACCATGGCGAAGGACACCCCTCATCGCGAGGAGGCGCTCCGCTTCATCGAGTATCTCTTCGACGTCGGAGTGATCGAGGAGTTCGCTGCCTCGCAGAACATGATCCCTTCCGTGAAGGGCGCGGAGCTGAGCGACGATCCTGCTCTCCAGTCGGTCAAGCCCTTCTTCGACGAGGGCAAGATCACCGGCTTCATCGACCACCAGGTGCCGCCGAGCATCCCGTTGGTCGCGATCGTGCAGCAGTTTCTCTTCGACGGTGATGCGGATGCGGCACTGTCGACCCTCGACAGCGAGTGGCGCAAGGTCGCCGCCCGCACCATCCCTGTGACGGGAGACGAAGAATGAGCACTCTGACCAGCGCTGTGCGCGCCACGACGCCGGGGCCTGAGGGATCGAAGCGCGCGCGGCGGGTCCGCACCACGAACTCCCGCGCCCTGCCGGCCTACTACTGGATGGTCTGGCCTGCGGTCATCGCCTTTGCGGCGTTCCACACCATCCCTGTCATCGTGGGCATCTTCTTCAGCTTCACGAACTACGCGGGCTACGGCGACTGGAACTTCGTCGGCATCTCGAACTATCTCAACCTGTTCAAGGACGACAGGGTCCTGAAGGCCTACGGCTTCTCGTTCCTGTTCGCCATCGTGGCCACGATCCTCACGAACGTGATCTCGCTGTCGATCGCGATGGGGCTCAACGCCAAGATCCGCGCTCGGAACTTCTGGCGAGGCGTCTACTTCGTGCCGTATGTGCTCGCGATCCTGGTGATCGGCTACGTCTTCCAGTTCCTCTTCTCGAACTCTCTGCCGAAGATCCTGTCGGGCATCCCTCTCTTCCGAGACAACATCCTCACCAACCCCGACTGGGCCTGGACGGCGATCGTCGCCCTCGCGGTCTGGCAGGCCTGCGCGTTCTCGATCATCATCTACCTCTCGGGGCTGCAGACGATCCCGAGCGAGCTGTACGAGGCAGCATCCCTCGACGGTGCCTCGTCGTGGCGGCAGTTCGGATCGATCACCTTCCCGCTCATCAGCGCGTTCTTCACGATCAACGTCGTGCTGAGTCTCAAGGGCTTCCTGCAGGTCTTCGACCCGATCGTCGCCCTCACCAACGGCGGGCCGGGCACGTCGACCGAATCGGTCACCCTGCTCGTCTTCCGCGGCGGATTCTCCGGTGGAGAGTTCGCCTACCAGACCGCGAACGCCGTGATCTTCTTCATCGTGATCACGATCGTCTCGCTCCTGCAGTTCCGGGTCCTTCAGCGCAGAGAGGCCGATATCTGATGACCACCGCAACCACGATCCTCGCCGAAGCCGAGGCGACGACACCTCGCCCCGGATGGCGCGCCAGGCGCGCCGCCGACAACGACGACACCCGCAAGACGAACTGGTGGGCCACCGCGCTCATCGCCGTCTGCTCGCTCACCGTGCTCGTTCCGCTCTACCTCGCGGTCGCCGTCGCTCTCAAGACGCCAGAGCAGCTCGCCGCCGGCAACGGGTTCGAATGGCCGAACCCGATCCGTTGGGAGAACTTCGCGGATGCGTGGGCGCGGACCGCGTTCCCGCAGGCGCTGCTCAACACGGCGCTGATCACCGTCGGGGCAGTCGTCTTCACCCTGCTGACCAGCTCGGTCGTCGCCTACGCGTTGGCCCGCAACAGCCACCGGCCGTTCTTCAAGGGAGTGTTCTTCTACTTCCTCGCCGCGCTGTTCATCCCGTTCCCGATCATCATGCTGCCGCTGGTCAAGCAGACATCGCTCCTCGGGCTCGACAACCAGGTCGGCATGATCGTGCTCTACACGATCTTCGGGATCTCGCTGAACGTCTTCATCTACAGCGCCTACATCCGCTCGATCCCGATCGAGCTCGAAGAGGCCGCGCGCGTCGACGGAGCATCCACATGGCGCGTGTTCTGGCAGATCGTGTTCCCGCTGCTGACCCCCATGAACGCCACCGTCGGCATCCTCACCTGCGTCTGGGCGTGGAACGACTTCATCATGCCGCTCGTCGTGCTCACCGACCCCGGTGCGCGCACGATCCCGCTCGCGCAGTACGTGTTCCAGGGCCAGTACAACACCGACTACACGACCGCCTTCGCCTCATACCTGATGGCGATGGCACCGCTGCTGATCGTCTACATCTTCTCGCAGCGCTGGGTCATCTCCGGAGTCACCCGAGGGTCCATCAAATAGTCCGACTCGCGCCGGCGACTGCTCGCCCTTCGATCGGGAGGGGCGAGCAGTCGCCTACCCCGCGTACAGTTCTCACATGGGAACACTGGAGTACAACAGCTCGCGCCCCGCGATCGACATCGAAGACGTGACTCTGGCGCACCTGAAGATCGTCATCGGGACGAAGCTGCGTCGCAACGAGAGTTTCATGATGACCTGGCTGCCGAAGCCCGAGGTGCCGTCGGGCCGGCTGACCATCTGGGTGCACCCGAGCATCCCGCTGGTGCTGGAGTTCGACCAGCCGATGGTCGCGACGATCGACCCGAAGCGCGTGACGCACATGATGGAGCAGCTGAACTCGCGCGGCGAGCTCGTGCTCGATCAGCTCTGAACGGTTACTCTGATCACCCCGCGGGGTGATCAGAGTCCGTCGTAGAACCCGCCATACGGAAAGTCGACGTCTCCGGTGTCGCGCGAGTCGAAGAGCACCGTCGACACGCTGATGGTCACTCGGGAGTGCGGAGTGATGAGCACGCTCACCTCGCGGTTGCCGACGACCACGAAGTCGACGAACCTGCCAGAGCTCTTCACGGCCTCCTCGATGCGATGCTTCACGTCGCCGAGATCCTGTATCTGTGCGAGGAGATAGCTCTCTCCGTCGAGCACGATCTCGGTCTGCATCATGGTCTCTGGTCCTGCCATGCACACCACCCTAAGATTCGGTGCCGGTTCTTCCAAAGCGGCGTCAGGACGGCCGTGCCGATCACTCGTGCTCGGGGAGGACCGGGCTCGACCATCCGGGGTCACGACCCAGCTGCGCCGCGCGAGAGACGGATGCCGCGCCGAAGCGATCACGCAGGGTGTCGAGCACGGTGTCGAGCCGCTGCTCGTCGCCCCAGTCGATCGGCAGCTCGGGCTGCATGTTCTCGGTGCGGTCGAGCTGAGACAGAGAGATGCCGATCAACGTGATGCCCCGCTCGGCGATCTCGGGCCTCGCGGCGGCGAGCAGCGTCTGCGCCACGGTCAGCAGGATCGCGGTGCGGTCGGTCGGAGAGCCGAGCGTGCGCGATCGGGTGGCCTTCGTGAAGTCGCCGAACCGCAGACGCAGCACGACCGTCCGGCAGACCCGGTCGCCGTCGCGCAGGCGCCGCGCGAGTCGATCGATGATCTGCGTGAGGAAGAGATCGAGTTCCTCGGTCGAGCGCGGGCGGCTGCCGAGCGCGCGCTGTGAGCCGATCGAGCCGCGCCGTCGGGTGGTGTCGACGGGGCGCGGATCCCGCAGCCTGGCCAGCGCGTGCAGATGGGTGCCGACCGCCTTGCCCAGCATCCGCTCGGCCGTCGCCGCCTCGAGCTCGGCGAGCTGACCGACGGTGCGGATGCCGTACCGGTGCAGCTTCTCGGCCGTGACCGCGCCCACGCCCCACAGCCGTTCGACCGGCAGGGGGAGGAGGAACTCCTCTTCTCGCTCCGGTTCGACCACGAGCAGCCCGTCGGGTTTGCCGACCGCGCTCGCGACCTTGGCGAGGAACTTCGTGCGGGCGACGCCCACCGAGATCGCGAGTCCGACCTCGGCGCGCACCCGTTCACGCAGCCGCACCGCGACCTGCTCTGGCGTGCCGACGATGTGCCGAAGCCCGCCGACCTCGAGGAAGGCCTCGTCGATCGAGAGTCCCTCGACGAGCGGCGTCGTGTCGCGGAAGATCGCGAACACGTCTCTGCTCGCCGCCGAATACGCCTCCATGCGCGGCGGCACGACCACGGCATCCGGACAGAGCTCGAGCGCCTGGCGGCCGCCCATCGCGGTGCGCACCCCACGGGCCTTGGCCTCATAGCTCGCGGCGAGCACCACTCCGCCGCCCACGATCACCGGTCGACCGCGCAGCTCGGGCGCATCGCGCTGTTCGACCGAGGCGTAGAACGCGTCGAGGTCGGCGTGCAGCACGGTGGCTTCGCCCCGCATCCCATCCTCCGATCGACGTGCAGATGATCGCACGCACCGGGGACATCGGCTCACGCGGCGAGGAGTCGAGACGACAGGGCGCGGATGCGCTGGAACAGCGTGTCGAAGGCGGCGTCGAACGCGGCGGGGGTGCCGATGCGGGCAGGGTCGCGGATCGACCAGTGCAGGTCGTCGCGGAAGCGCATTCGCTCGTGCGCGTCGTCGCAGACCGTGATGACGAGATCGCCGTCGCTGCGTACGTCGTCCACGTGACGGGGAGGCCGAGCCGGGTCGATCGCGAGCCCGTGACGGGCGGCGGCCGCCGCGGCCTCGGGGTTCACGACCGCGGCCGGTCGGGTTCCGGCGGATGCGGCATCGATGCCGCTCACGTCGCGCCAGATGACCTCGGCGAGCTGTGACCGCGCGGAGTTCGCCGTGCAGACGAAGAGCACCCGGCGAGGGGGCGTCACGCTGGTCGGCGCGAGCGTGTCGAAGACCTCGGGCCGCAGGCCGATGTAGCTGCGCCGCTTGTCGAACTCGGAGCGCGTGCGGGTGACGATCTGCGCCGATTCGAGCACACCGAGATGGTGCGCGATCAGATTGGACCGCAGATCGAGCGCGGTGCCGATCTCGGATGACGAGAGGTCCCCGAGCGTCAGCAGGTCGACGATGCTCAGGCGCGTCTGATCGGCGAGTGCGGCGAAGATGCCGGCGCGTCGTTCCAGATCAGTCATCATCTTCATCCATACCACGCCGTGCGAGTCGTGTCCACGGCTATTGACTCAACCGTCATTGACCCTAATGTTGTCGTCGCGAGACCGCAGGGGCGGTTTCGGAGAGGAATGGACAACATGGGCATCGGCAGCGGAATCGCGCTCTTCGTCATCGGAGCGATCCTCGTCTTCGCGATCAACATCGACACCGGCGGCTACGTCGACCTCGACCTGATCGGCTACATCCTCATGGGAGCCGGCGTCGTCGTGTTCCTGATCAGCCTCGTCCTCGTGATGCGCAGTCGTCGCACCGAGACGGTCGACCGCACCGCCGTCGACCCCGCCACCGGCGAGCGCGTGACCCGTCGCAGCATCCGCAACAACGATCCGATCGCCTGACCCCGGCGTGGTCGACGTCGCGCGCGGAACCGCGGCCCTGATCGCCGGCGTCTCGGCGACAGTCGCGTTCGTCGTGCTGCGCACGCTCGTGGCCCTCGGCGGGCATGAGCCGCTCCCCGCCGATGTGTGGTGGCACGACCTCATGGTGTCGCTGACCAGCGACGTGTGGGTCGTCATCGCCTGGGTTCCGGCCATCGTCGGCGGCACCATCGGCATGATCGTCATCGGAGCTGCGCTGATCGCGTGGCTGGTGTGGCGCAAGCGCCGGTGGGATGCCGCGACGCTGGCGATCGCCATGGTGGCGGTCGTCGCGATCGGCGCCACCATGGCGGCCGTGATCGGCCGCACCCGCCCCGAGGACTCGCTCGCCGAGAGCGTGGCGACATCCTTCCCGTCGGGGCACACCGCGGTGGCGACCACCGTGACGATCATCCTGGCCCTGACGTTCCGGCGCTGGTACGTCTGGGCACTGGGGGCGGTGTGGGTCGTCACGATGATGTGGAGCCGCACCTACCTGCACGCGCACTGGCTCAGCGATGTGGCGGCGGGGCTGCTCGAGGGCATCGCCGTCGCCTGCTTCGTATGGGTCTGCGTCGAGGCCGTCAGAGCTCGGCGCGCCTCTCGCACACTTCCGTCGCCGACCGGCGACGACACGATCGAAAGCACGGTTCACCCATGAACACTCGCAATTCAGCGGCCTCGGCCGCCAGCGCGGCGCAGGACTCGACGACGTTCCGGGTGCTCGCCCGGATCGGATATGTGGTGCTCGGCATCCTCCATCTGCTCATCGGCGGCATCGCGATCTCGATCGCGACCGGCGGCGGCGGGGAGAAGGCCGACCAGGGTGGGGCGATGCAGCAGATCCAGCAGTCGCCGGCGGGCGTCTTCCTGCTGTGGCTGATCGTGCTCGGGCTGCTCGCGCTCGCGATCTGGCAGATCGCGGAGGCGGTCGTCGAACGAGACCCGGACACGAAGAAGAAGTGGGGCCACCGGGTGAAGTTCCTCGGCACCGCCGCGGCCTACATCGCGATCGGTGCGACGGCGCTGGTCTACGCCCTCGGCGGCCAGTCGCAGTCCTCCGAGTCGTCGCAGTCGTTCAGCGCGAAGCTCCTCGCCGCGCCCGCCGGGGTCGCGCTGCTCGTGCTGGTCGGCCTGATCGTGGCTGCGATCGGCATCGCGTTCATCGTCCGCGGCTTCACCAAGGCCTTCATGAAGAACCTCTCGGCACCAGGAGGAACGGCGCGCTCGGGCATCGTCGCGTTCGGCGTCGCCGGCTACATCGCCAAGGGCGTCGCCGTCGGTGTGGCCGGTGTGCTCTTCGTGATCGCCGCGCTCACGCACAACCCCGAGACCGCGGGAGGGCTGGACTCAGCGCTGCGCACCCTCGCGGGGCTGCCCTACGGCCCGATCATCCTCTGGATCGTCGGTGCCGGACTCGTGCTCTACGGGCTGTTCTGCTTCGCTCGCGCCCGCTACGCCCGCATGTGAGCAGCTGTGTGCGCCATATCGAACGGCCACCGACCCGCGCAACCCCGAGCCGGGAATCCGTGATCCGGGCGATGATCGATCCATGAAGATCGTCTCGTATGCAGGTCAGCAGCTGGTCACCACGGATGACGTGGCGGACTCGCTCGTCAGGCTCGCCGCAGCCATCGCGGCCGAGGGCGAGTCCGACGCGGTCGAGATCCCCATCATCCTGAAGGGGCGCGAGGACTGCGCTGAGCTGGTCGTCGGTGTCGGCAACGATCTCCTGGTCGGTCCCCACGACGACTTCGAGGGGGCCGAGCCGGACTTCAGTGAGCATTCCGCACGGCTCCAGGCGCACCGTCTGTACCCCGAGAACGATGCCGACTCCTCGGATGCACACGTCGGCGACGCCGGCGAATGGCGCCTCGACCTCGATCTGGATCTCGACGGCTCGGGCGCAGGGCGGGTCTGACGAGAACCGCGGTCAGCGGGCACCCCCCCCGGGGGATCAGGGACGCTCGCCGCGGATGCTACGGCTGGATGACCGGGAAGGTCCAGGTGCCGTCGAGGATCTCGGCGCGTGGACGATACAGCCGCACGAGATAGTTCCAGCCGACGGGTGTCGGGATCGCATTCGCCGTGTCCGCAGGCCAGTCGCCGAACCGCACCGTGATCGAACCGTCCGGATTCGGCACCCCGGTGATGCTGTTGACCGTGTAGGCGCCGTGCTCGTTCGGCTCGAAGTACCCGGCGGCGTTGTAGACCGAGATCGACCAGAACCCGTCGACGGGGACGTCGGCGACCGTGAGCTCGTATCGTCCGGGAGGCAGGCCAGGGTCGACGCCCATGTAGCTCGCCTCGTCCGACGGCAGACCGCCCCACCCGGCGGCGGTGCCGATGAGGTGCCGGACGGGATCGGTCTGCTCGATCGTGCCGAACATGCGGTCGAACCCGGTGAGGTGCCGCGCGAGGGCGAGCAGAGCGTTGCGGGTGTCGTCGAACGATGCGCGGTCGTACTCGGGCGTCTCGAAGGGGGAGTCGGACTCCGCGTGCAGCTCCAGGAGGTCCTGAAGCGCGACGACGGCCTCGACGTCGCTGGCGTCCTGTGGGTCGACGAGGATGCGCACCGCGAGCACGACGTACGGCGAGCCGAACTCCTCCACGGTCAGCGTGTGCTCCCCGGGGGCGTGGATCACGCGGTTGATGTGGTGGTCCTGGTTGACGACCATCGCCGAGAGGTACCGGTCTCCGTGCTCGGGGACGGTGAATCTGGCGCCCTCCGAGATGTCGACGACGGCGAAGCTGTAGAGCGTGTCGCGATTGAGGCGGATGACGGTCTGCCTGTCGATCGCCGCGGGTTCCCGGTTGTGCAGGAACCTGTTGATGCCGCCGGCATCCCGCTGGAGGTCATGCAGCATGCGATCGTTCTCGGCTCGGACGAAGTTGTCGGAGTTCACGATGATGGCCATGACCGATGCTCACACAGTGGCGTGATGACGCGCCACCCCTGAGAACCGGTCCGGCTGAATGGTTGCATCCGGTCGATAGTTGCGCTTCTGCAACTAATAGGCGTATAGTTGACACCAATCAACTTTCTACGCAGGAGCACTTCCACTGTGACAACGCCTTCTTCTTCCTCCATCGCTGAGCCTGTGCGCTCGCCGCGCGAGGTCTTCACCGCGATCTCCGGCCTCGTCGTCGGCATGTTCGTCGCCGTGCTCTCGGGCACCGTGGTGTCGACCTCGATGCCCGTCATCATCGCCGACCTCGGCGGCACCCAGTCTCAGTACACCTGGGTCATCACCGCGAGCCTTCTGGCGACCGCCGTCTCGACGCCCATTTGGGGCAAGCTCGCCGACCTGGTCGACCGCAAGATCCTCGTGCAGATCTCGCTGATCCTCTTCACCGCCGGCACGGTCATCGCCGGATTCTCGACCGACACGAACATGCTCATCGCGGTCCGCGTCATCCAGGGCATCGGCGTCGGCGGACTCATGTCTCTCGTCATGATCGCCGTCGCCCTCATCATCTCGCCGCGCGAGCGCGGCAAGTACATGGGCGTCGTCGGCGGCATCATGGCCCTCGGCACCATCGGCGGTCCGCTGCTCGGCGGCCTCCTCACCGACGTCTGGGGCTGGCGCTCCAACTTCTTCGTCGGTGTGCCGTTCGCACTCGTCGCCCTCGTGCTGCTGCAGTTCACGCTGCACCTGCCCAAGCCGCAGCGCGACCGCAAGGTCTCGATCGACTACTTCGGCATCGTGCTGCTCGCCGTCGGCGTCTCGACCCTGCTGATCTGGGTCTCGATGGGCGGCAGCCAGTTCGACTGGGACTCCTCGACGAGCATCATGCTCGCCGTCACCGCCGGTGTCGCGATCGCCGCCTTCATCACGGTCGAGTTCTTCGTCAAGGAACCGATCGTCCCGATGTCGCTGTTCCGCAACCGCACCTTCACCCTGTCGGTCATCGCGTCCATCGCGATCGGCGTCTCGATGTTCGCGACCTCCGTGTTCCTCGCGCAGTACTTCCAGCTCGCCCGTGGCGCCACGCCCACCGAGTCCGGTCTGATGACCATCCCGATGATCATCGGCCAGATGGGTGCGTCGATCATCATCGGCCAGCTCGTCAGCCGCTTCGGCAAGTGGAAGGGCTGGATGCTCACGGGATCCGTGCTCACCACGGTCGGCGTCTCGCTCATGGCGACGCTGCGCTACGACACGCCGTTCCCGCTGGTCGCCGTCTACATGTTCGTGCTGGGCGCGGGCCTCGGCATGGTCATGCAGAACCTCACCCTCATCGTGCAGAACGACACCGCGCCGCAGCAGCTGGGTGCCGCCTCGTCGAACGTGAACTTCTTCCGCACGATCGCCGGCACCATCGGCGTCACCGTCATGGGCTCGATGCTGTCGACCAGCGTCGCGAACTACATGACCGATGCGCTCAAGGGCTTCACGCCGACCACCCCGGACGAGATCGACGCGCTCACGCACCTCGCCTCGGGTGACGTGCCGAAGATCACCCAGCTCCCCGACACGATCCGCGCGATCGTCGAGAGCGCCTACGGCCACGGCATCGCCGACTCGTTCATCATCGCGATCCCGCTCGCCGTGATCTCGATCCTCGCGATCGCGTTCATCAAGAACAAGCCGCTGTCGACCAAGAACGCCGCCGAGCAGCTGCGCGAGCAGGCGGAGGAGTCGGTGCTCGAGGTCTCGGAGGCCGAGGTCGGGGCGACGATGTCGACCGGCACGATCCGCATCGCCGGTGTCGACTCCGCGTCGCCCACGACCGGATCGGTGACCGTCCTCGAACGCGAGGACCGGGAGTCGAGGCGCTGACATGGTCACCTCGGAAGCGCCGGCGTCGCTCGACGTCGACACCGCACTCGGCGATCTGCAGACGCATCTGAACCTCATCTTCGCGAGGACCAGGACGCTCTGGAAGGAGTCGGCTGCACGCATCGACCCCGAGCTGCAGGTCGGCGGCTACAAGCTGTTGACCTTCATCGAGCGGGCCGAGACCGCCAATGCGCACGAGCTCGCCGAGCGCTTCGAGATGGACAAGTCGGTCATCAGCCGCCAGGTCCGGATGCTGGAGGACCTGGGGCTGATCGAGTCGCGTCCTGACGAGCGCGACGGGCGACTGCGCGTGCTGACGGCCACCCCGTCGGCACGCGCGGTGCTCGCCGAGCTGCGTCGCGACCATGCCACGCGGCTGCGCACCGTCGTCGCCGAGTTGACGCAAGACGAGATCCACGCCGCATCCAAGGTCTTCCGGCTGCTCTCGGAGGTCTGATCGCAGTACCGCAGACCACGCCGAGTGTCGCCGCGGCTTGTCGAGCGCGATATTCTGTGGTTCAGTCGAATGTCTTGTCTGCGCGATTCGGCGTCCCAAGACCGTACAGAACGGTGCTTCGGTGAACTGGATCGCCTCCAACCTCGACCTGATCCTCGATCTCACGATCAATCATGTCCGTCTGGCGATCATTCCCATCCTCCTCGGCTTCCTGATCGCGGTGCCGCTCGGGTGGGTGGCCAGTCGCAATCGGGTCGCCAGGACGTTCATCATCACCACGGGCAGCCTGCTCTACACGATCCCGTCCCTGCCGCTGTTCGTCATCCTGCCGGTCATCCTCGGCACCCGGATCCTCGATGACACGAACCTGGTCGTGGCACTCACGATCTACGCGGTCGCGATCATGCTTCGCTCGGCGACCGACGCATTCGGATCGGTCGATCGCTCGATCATCGACTCGGCGAAGGCCATCGGGTTCTCGCGAGGCGGCCGGTTCTGGCGGGTCGAGTTCCCGCTCGCGGGCCCGGTGCTGATCGCCGGCCTCCGAGTCGTCTCCGTGTCGACCATCGCCCTCGTCTCGGTGGGCGTCATCATCGGCTCGGAGAACCTCGGCTACCTCTTCCAGAACGGCAAACAGCGCGGCATCCTCGAGGAGGTCGTCGTCGGGATCGTCATGAGTCTGCTCATCGCTCTCGTCTTCGACATGATCCTGGTGGCGACCGGCCGGATTCTGATGCCGTGGAGTCGAGCCGCCGATGTGCGCGCGCAGCGCGGCGACACCGATGCCGGGACCGATACCGATTCCGGGTCCGACAGCATCCGTCGGGTTCTCGCGCCACCGGGTACGGGGGCCTGATGAACTTCTTCCTCGACGCCATCGCCTGGATCTTCGACCCGGCCAACTGGGTGCCGGGCTCGCAGAGCCCGCTGCCCATCGGCGACCGACTCGTCGAGCACCTCCTCTACTCGGGTGTCTCGCTCGCCATAGCGATACTGATCGCCCTTCCGCTCGGCTTCTACATCGGGCACACCGGGCACGGTCGGCAGTTCGTGATCGGCTTCACCGGGGCCATGCGCGCTCTCCCGACGCTCGGCCTCCTGTTCTTCCTCACCATGGTGCTGCGCTCCGGTCTCAGCACCACCCCGGCCGTTCTCGTCGGCTCCGTCATCGCTTTCGTCCTGTTGGCGATACCGTCGTTGCTCGCCGGTGCCTACGCCGGGCTCGAGAGCGTCGGCAGGGAATCGATCGACGCGGCGCGGTCGATCGGGATGACCGAGATGCAGATCCTGCGCAAGGTCGAGATCCCCCTCGGGTTGCCGGTGATCATCGGCGGGATCCGCTCGGCCACACTGCAGGTCATCGCGACGGTGACGATCGCGTCGTACGTCGGGCTCGGTGGTCTCGGGCGCATCATCTCCTCCGGCATCGGCCTCAACGACTACACCGTGATCCTCGGTGGGGCGCTCCTGGTCACCGTTCTCGCGCTGAGCGTCGACGGTGTCTTCGCCCTTCTCCAACGTCTCACCCGCACTCGGGGGCAGACGCCCCGTCCCCTCCGCAGCGTGCAGCGACACAGATCGGATGCCGCCCCGGCGCCGATCCTCGACGAAAGGACCCCCGCATGACCTCTCGAGCCCCCAAGACCTGGCTGACAGCCTGCCTGCTCGCTGTCAGCACCACCGTCGCACTCGCCGGATGCGCGACCTCCGACCCGACGTCCTCCGGCGGTGACGCTGCCGAGGGCGACGCCATCATCGTGGGTTCCTTCGCCTTCCCCGAGAGCGAGATCCTCGGTGAGATCTACGCGCAGGCGCTCGAGGCCGAAGGCTTCGACGTGTCGACCAAGTTCAACATCGGTCCGCGACAGCAGACGATTCCCGCCCTGCAGGACGGCTCGATCAACCTCATCCCCGAGTACAACGGCAACCTGCTGGCGTACTACGACACGGCCTACGAGGAACGCACGACAGAGGATGTCGACGCTGCACTGCCGGATGCCGTGGGCGCAGATGACCTGCAGGTGCTCGACTCGGCTGCGGCTGAGGACAAGGACGCCTACGTGGTGACGAAGAAGACCGCCGAGGACAACGACCTCACGGCCATCGGCGACCTGAAGGCGCTGGAGCCCTTCTCGCTGGCCTCGAACCCGCAGTTCGGCGAGCTCGGCTACGGCATCCCGGGCCTGCGCGACGTCTACGGCGTGGGCGTGGACGCAGGGCAGGTCACGTTCGTCCCCTACGAGGACTTCGGCGGCCCCGACACGGTGCAGGCGCTCGTCGACGGCACGGTGCAGGTCGCGGACATATACACGACTTCGCCGGCGATCAAGGCCGAGGATCTCGTCGTCCTCGAGGACCCCGAGAACATGATCTCGGCGCAGAACGTCATCCCGCTGCTCTCGAAGGACATCTACACCGACAAGCTGGCCGAGGTGCTCAACGCGATCTCGGCGAAGCTCACGACCGACGACCTGATCGATCTGCGCGAACGGGTCGAGGGAGACGAGAAGGCGTCGGCTGCGACGGCAGCGGAAGAGTGGCTCACCGCCGCGGGCCTGCTCGACAAATGACCTCGCCCGCGGGTCGCGCGTCCGCGATCTGATCGGGGCCCCGCTGTCACGCCGACAGCGGGGCTTCGTCGTATCATGGCGATCATGAGTGCCTCTTCCGACGAACACGCCGGACCCGACGCTCCCGACGCTCCCGACCGGCATGCCGCGTCCGACGGGGACCTCGATCTCGACGAGGCGGTGTCGCGGGTCGAGCACGAACTCGGGCGGCTCTTCGCCCGCATCCGGGTGAGCTGGCGCGAAGCGGCGACGACCGTGCATCCCGATCTGCAGCCCCTCGGATACCAGGTGCTGACGTCGATCGCGACGGGCAAGGCCACATCGGCCGGAGCGATCATCGAACGTCTGCAGACCGACAAGACCGCCGTGAGTCGTCAGGTGCGCCAGCTCGAGCAGCTCGGGCTCGTCGAGAGCGTGCGAGACCCCGACGATCGCCGTGCGCGTGTGCTCGTCGCCACCGAGCTGGCACAGGAGCGGGTCACGGCCGCACGTTCACGCTACGAGGCCAGGCTCGCCGAGCGCCTCGGCCGCTGGTCGCAGGCGGACCTCGATCGCTTCGCCGAGATGCTCGCGGAGCTCGGCGGCGGAGCATCCGATCGGACGGATGGCAAGACCCCGGCATCCTGACCGGGGAATACTCGACGAGTGGTGAGCCTTACCCCTCACTGTGAGTCTTTTCGAGCCCGCCGCCTTCGGCGCCCTTCCGCTGTCCAACCGCGTCGTCATGGCGCCCCTCACCCGCACACGTGCGGATGACGAGGGCGTGCCCACCGAGACGATGGTGGAGTACTACCGTCAGCGCGCGGGCCAGGGGCTCATCATCACCGAGGGCACGTGGCCCGCGGCTGAGGGCAAGTCGTACCCGGGTCAGCCGGGCATCGTGACGCCTGCACAGATCGAGGGCTGGCGTCGCATCGCCGACGCGGTGCACGAGGCCGGCGGCACGATCGTCATGCAGCTCATGCACGGAGGCCGCGTCTCGCACCCCGCCATCTCGGGAGAACCCCGCGTCGTCGCGCCGAGCGCGCTCGCGGCTCCCGGTGAGACGCACACACCCGAGGGCAAGGCGGCCATGCCGGTCGCGCACGCCCTGACCCTCGACGAGATCCCCGAGGTCGTCGAGCAGTTCGTGCAGGCCGCGCGCAACGCGATCGCCGCCGGTCTCGACGGTGTCGAGGTGCACGGAGCCAACGGCTACCTCGTGCAGGAGTTCCTGTCGCCGGTGTCGAACATCCGCGACGACCGGTACGGTGGCTCGCCCGAGAACCGTGCGCGCTTCGCGATCGAGGTCACCACGGCCGTCGCCGAGGCTGTCGGTGCCGACCGTACCGGCATCCGCCTGTCGCCGCAGCACAACATCCAGGGCGTGCTCGAAGAGGACGACGCCGACGCGCTCGCCACCTACCTCGCCGTCGCCGAGGGCCTCGCACCTCTCGGCCTCGCGTTCGTCGACATCCTGAACGCTGCGCCGACGAGCGAGCTCGTGCAGCGCATCCGTCGCACGCTCGGGGCGCCGCTGATCATCAACTCCGGCTTCGCGGAGCCCACGAGCCGTGACGAAGCGACCGCCCTCGTGACGGACGGATGGGCGGATGCCGTCGCCGCCGGCCGCCCGGTGATCGCGAACCCCGACCTGGTCGAGCGCTGGCGTCAGGATGCCGAGCTCAACGAGCCCCGGCCCGCGCTGTTCTACGGTCGGACCGCCGAGGGGTACACCGACTACCCCTCGCTGGAGAGCGTCCGCTCCGGAGCCTGAGCAGGCGACGGATCGGCGGGTGGGGGCTTCGGCACCCACCCGCCTTCGTCTGTGGCCCCCGTCCGCCACGGAGAAGGAGGAAAGTCTTTCTCCGGCGTGCGACGACCGCGTGCGTGCATCCGTGGGTTCATGGACGTGGAAGGGAGTGACTTCAATGTCGAAGCACAGAAAACTCATCACAGGATTCGCGGCGACGCTCGCGATGCTCACCATCAGCGGGTTCGCGGCCTCGGGGGCCTCGGCCTACGCGCCGGCGGCGAACGTTGTCGTTCCGGCCGTGTCGCAGGCCTCGTGCAACAAGAGCCCCTGCATCCTCTACCCGAAGTCCGTGCAACTGCCCAGCGGGCGGCTGCTCATGGCATACGAGGAGAGCACCGGCCCGGTCGTCGGGCAGGACCTGCCGGTCTACAAGAGCGACGACAACGGCGACACCTGGCAGAAGCTGACCGACATAGGCTCGCCGTCATCGCAGTCGAACGCGGCGCAGTACGCAGGACTCACCAGCAACTGGACCAACCCCTACTTCTACGTGTTGCCCGAGGATCTCGGCCCGTACAAGAAGGGCACGGTCCTGCTGTCGACCGTCGCGTCATCCGGCCAGTCCGGCAGCAACGACCGACTCCGTTCGGCGATCGTCCTGTGGGCGAGCACCGACTCGGGAGCGACCTGGCAGCTGATCTCGAAGGTGGCGGCCAGCCCCACGCAGTATTCGGGCACGCAGGGTGACACGGTCTGGCAGGACCCGGTGTGGGAGCCGTATCTGATGATGCGCAACGGGCGCCTCGTCGTGTTCTACTCCGATGAGCGCGACGTGCTCGGAGTGGATTCCACCACCGGTGTCGTGCAGTTCGATCCGGCCGATGCCTCGTCGCCCGATTCCGGAGGACAGATCCTCGCCCACACGACCTGGGACGGGGTCGGAGCGTGGACGGCTCCGGTCGTCGATGTCGCCGGCGTCACCGAGGTCAAGGACGGCAAGGCCCGTCTGGGTGGAGGACGCCCCGGCATGACGAACATCGTCCCCACGACCGACGGCAAGTGGCTGCTCACGTACGAGTACTGGGGCGGCGGCGACAACGTGCGCTACA
This sequence comes from Microbacterium phyllosphaerae, assembly GCF_017876435.1. NCBI lineage: Bacteria > Bacillati > Actinomycetota > Actinomycetes > Micrococcales > Microbacteriaceae > Microbacterium > Microbacterium phyllosphaerae. The sequence continues at coordinate 3,575,309 of NZ_JAGIOA010000001.1, read as the reverse complement.
AGATCGTCGACGACCCGCTGAACTTCCGTTCGGTCGGCGGCGCGGCGGGCACAGGCATCTCCGCACTTCCCGTTCCGGCGGGCGCGAACAGGCTCGCGCAGGGCGGGAGCCCGGTGCTCGTCACGCGACCCGACGGATCGATCGTCTACAACGCGGCGGGCAGCGGCAGCGTCTGGGTCAACCAGTCGGGTCGGAGCGACGGCGTCTGGAAGGAGTACCAGACTCCGGTGGCCGCCGGCTACAGCCGCAACCTGCAGTACGTCCCCGCCACGGGACGCATCCAGATCCTGCAGGCGCCCTGGGGCACAGGCCCGGTCACCGCGGGGCAGGTCGACCTCGGCACCTCTGCCGGCACCTACTACACGCTGGTGAACCGAGCCACGGGAGAGATCCTCAGCACGGATGCCGACAAGACACAGGATGCGAACCTCACGGGCGACCAGCCCGACATCATCACCTGGGGTGACAACCCCGCCAACGCCACCCAGCGCTGGCACGCGGTGCAGAAGGGGAACTCGGTCACGTTCCTCAACAAGGCAGGTGGTCGCGCACTGGGTATCTGGCAGGGCAACGCCTCTGCAGGCGTGCGGATCGCGCAGTGGGTGGATGACGGTGGCGTCGACAAACGCTGGAACCTCGTCACGACCTCGGACGGATACGTGCGCATCCAGTCCGCGCAGAACACATCGCTCTACATGACGGCGGCAGGATCCCATGGATCCGTCGCGCTGCAATCGCAGCTGCCGTCGACAAACGACGACCTGCAGGAGTGGAAGCTGGTCCCGAGCAGCTGAGCCGGTGCTCTCCGGTGTCACCGACATCGAGAGCCGGCGCCAGGTGGTGACACCATCGGACGCCGGCTCTCGTGCGGATCCACTGCGAGATCAGGGGTGCACGTCGACGACGACCTTGATCGCTTCGTCCTTCTTCTCGATGACCGTGCGGAAGGCCTCCACGACATCCTCCTGGGAGAAGTGGTGCGTGATGACCGGACTCGGGTCGTAGCGCCTCTCTTCGAGGTACCGCACCACCTCGGCGATGTCGTCGTTGCTGTATGCGAGCGAGGTGAGGATCGACAGCTCCTGGAGCACGAAGGCGGTCTGCGAGATCTCGAAGGAATGAGGAGGCAGTGCGACGAGCACCATCCGCGACCCGGGCTTCCCGCCCCTGAGGTAGTCCGACATCGCGTTCGGTGACCCTGCCGAGTCGATGAAGATGTCGACGTCGGCCCGCTCCTCGTCGATGAAGTTCGTCACGACTCCGAAGCGCTCCTTGGCGAACTCGATCGGATCGACCTCTCTGCCGTCGACCGGGATGCCGCCGAGTCGTCGCACGACCTCCAGCTTGCTCGGGACGATGTCCGAGACGATGACCTGCTCGACCCCTTTGGCCTTCAGGTTCGCGAGCGCCCCGAGGCCCACGGCTCCGGCGCCGAACACCAGTGCACGCTCGCCCGGAACGGGCTTCGCGATGTTGGCCCCGCGGTTCGCGACCGAGAACGGCTCGATCAGCACGGCCTGGTCCCACGACACGTGCGCGGGAAGCGGGTGCAGGTTGTAGCCGATCTCGGCATCCTGCACCGAGATGAACTGCGAGAGGCCGCCTGCCGAATCGGTGATCTCGAGCTGGGAGCGACCCTCTCCCCGTCGCTTCGAGGTCGAGGCGTTCACGAACACGCGAAGTCCCGGGACGATCGCCGGGTCACGCACCTCGGCGCCCACCTCGACCACCTCGGACACGAACTCGTGACCGATCAGACCGCCGGGGAAGATGCCGAGAGCTTCGCCGCCCTTCGTGAAGGCGCTGATGTCCGTGCCGCAGATGCCTGTGCGCATGTTTCGCACGAGAACGTCCCTCGGGCCGATGGAAGGCACCTCTCGATCCTCGACCGTCAGATCCCCGATACCTCGATACACGACAGCACGCACGGCGTGTTCTCCTTCGCTCTGCGACCGGAGGTCCATTCCACCGATCTCAGCCCAGACTGACAGGGCGGTGAAGACCGGGTCCAATACCCGATGAGCCGTGATTCCGCCCTGAGGAGCATCAATAGACGCCGGGGCCCCTTGAGAGGTCCGCGTAAGACATCGTGAACAGATGCGAAAACTTTTCGTGACTTCGAACGATTTCGCGGCCAGTATGCCGGTTAGGTTTTCCCTTGTCCGGCGATGCGGCCGGACTTGCGTCGAGCGGCCCGCGCTGACGCGATCACAGTGCAGAGAGGCATTCTGATGATGAACTCCCGAGTTCGCGGATCTTTTCGGATCGGCGCTGTGGGTGCTTCGGTGGCGATTGCCGGCGTGATTCTCGCCGGCTGCGCAAGCGGAGCCCCTGCGGAAGGCGGCAACACGAGCAGGCCAGAGGGCGAGATCCACGTCCTGGTCCTCGGCGACGCGGCGGCTTCGGCCGAACAGGCGGCCGCCGACCGGTTCAACAAGACATCCGACGTCAAGGTCGTGATCGACACGGGCTCGACGTCGGGCGCCGAGTACTCCACGGCGGTGCGCAACTCCATCGGCACCGCGTCGGCCCCTGACATCTTCATGAGCTGGGGAGCGGCCAACATCTCGCCCCTGGTCGACGCCGGCGCGCTGATGTCGCTCAACGACTTCATCGACGAGGATCCGAAGCTCGAGTCGTCGTTCCTGCCGTCCGTGTTCAGCGAAGAGGTCATCGACGGGGAGTCCTACGGAATCCCGATGCGCGGAGTCGCACCGACATTCCTGTACTACAACAAGCAGGTCCTGGCCGATGCCGGCCTCGAACCCGCCACCACCTGGGATGAGCTTCTCGATCAGGTCGGACCGCTGACGGACGCCGGTGTGACGCCCATCGGGCTCGCCGGTTCCGACAAGTGGCCCACCCAGATGTGGTACCAGTACGTGTTCGACCGCGTCGCAGGTCCGGAGGCCGTGCGTGAGGGACTTCTCGGCGACGGCGATGTCTGGGACAGCGACGAGAGCCGCGAGGCACTCGACGACATCAAGGAGATCGTCGACTCGGGCGCCTTCGGGAACAGCTTCGACTCGGTCACCTATGGCACCGACGGATCGGCGGCGCTCCTGCGCACCGGAAAGTCGGCGTACGAGCTGATGGGCACGTGGCACTACGCCACGATCGCCGGCGGTGACGAGGAGTTCGTCAAGAACGACCTCGGATGGACGGCATTCCCGTCGATCGGTTCGGACAACGCCACGGACATCGCCGGCAACCTCAGCAACTTCTACAACGTCGCCGCCGACACCCGTTACCCCGACACGGTGCGGGACTTCCTCGCCGAGCTCTACAGCGATGACTTCCTGAAGGACCAGCTCGCCCTCGGCAACCTTCCGCCGACGACGAACGCCGCCGACCTGGTCGCCGCCGACACCAGCCTCGACGAGACGAACCGCGAGTTCCTGACCTTCGTGGCCGGCCTCGTCGCCGATGCTCCGGCGTTCCAGCTGTCGTGGGATCAGTTCGTCCCCGCGGCCAGCCAGACTCCGCTGCAGAACGCCATGGCCGACTACTTCAACGGCACGATCGACGCCGACGGCTGGGTCGCCGCCGTGCAATCCGCCACCGCCGCCCAGTAGTCCACGAGTCGGTCGCACCGATGCGGCCCCGCTGAAAGGTAACTGTCCATGACCGCTCTCCCCACGGAGAGGTCTCGGGCGAAGCGAGGCGGCCTGCAGAAAGCAGGCCGCCCCGGCTTCGTCTGGTCCCTTCCCGCGATCGCCGCCTTCGGCGTGTTCGCTCTGCTTCCCCTCGCTTTCGCGGTGTACCTGTCGTTCACGCAATACAACGGCATCCGCCTGATCGCCCCGCAGTGGGTCGGGCTCGACAACTGGGCCCGCGTGCTGACCGACCAGGCGCTGCATCGCAGCCTCGTCGTCACGGTGATTCTCGTGGTCCTCGCGGTCGTCACGCAGGTGCCGGTGAGCATGCTGATCGGCGTGTGGGCCGCCGGCCCGCAGCGGGGGCGAGCGATCGTCGCAGCGCTCTACTTCATCCCCCTGCTCATGAGCACCGCAGCCGTCGCCGTTCTCTGGGCATCGCTCGTCGACCCGAACTTCGGCATCCCCGCGCTGCTCGAGCCGCTGCTGGGCAAGGACAACCCCTTCAGCAACATCCTGGGCGAACCGACCACGGCCATCGGCCTCATCGCGTTCATCTACCTCTGGGGAGCCACCCCCCTGCACACCCTGATCTATCAGGGCGGGGCGCGGGCGATTCCGGAGACGCTGTATCAGGCGGCGGCGATCGACGGAGCCGGCACCGTCCGGCAGTTCTTCTCGATCACGATCCCGCAGCTGCGCAACACCATCGTCACCTCCACGATCCTCATGGTCGTCGGAACCTTCACGACGTTCGATCTGATCCTGATCCTCACCCGCGGCGGCCCCAGCGGGGCCACCTCGAACCTGCCGTTCTTCATGTACGACCGCGGGATCTCGGCGCTGGACTTCGGATACGGATGCGTGATCGCCGTGATCCTCATCGTGCTCGCCGCCCTCGTCTCGATCGGCATGGTGCGCGCCACCGGGTACGACAAGATGCAGGGCACCCAGGAAGGTCTGTGATGAGAACCCGTCCCAACTGGATCGCCGGGATCTTCGCCGGCCTCTGGCTCGCGATCATCATGATCCCCGTCTACGTGATGGTCCGTGCCTCGTTCGAGAGCCGCGAGACCTACGCGCAGAACGGCCCTCTCGGGCTTCCTCGCGAGTTCACCCTCGAGAACTACGTCTACGCGTTCGATCAGGGGTTCGGTCGATTCCTGCTGAACTCCGCACTGGTGACGCTCGGCACGGTGCTCATCATCCTCCTCGTCGTCCCGCCTCTCGCCTACGCGATCGTGCGCAGCGAGAGCAGATGGGTTGCCCTGGTCTTCCGGATCATGCTCTTCGGGCTCGCGATCCCCGCGCAGGTCGTGGTGATCCCGGTCTTCTTCCTGATCGATCGGATCTCGCTGTACGACACACTGCTCGGCATCATCATCCCGACCGCCGTGTTCCTCATCCCGCTCACCACGCTGATCCTCTCGGGAGCCATGCGCGAGATCGGCAACGAGCAGTACGAGGCGATGGCGCTGGACGGTGCCAGTTCGTTCCGGATCTTCAGCACTCTCGTGCTGCCGATGTCGAAGGGCGGACTCGCGACGATCGTCATCTTCTCGGCCCTGAACGCCTGGAACAACTACCTGCTCCCGCTCGTGCTGACCCGCTCGGCCGACAACCGCGTCGCGACGCTCGCACTCGGCATCTTCCGTCAGGAGTTCAGCCTGAACATCCCGGGCCTCATGTCGGCCATCGTGCTGACGGTCCTTCCGATCCTGCTGATGTACATCTTCGCGAGGCGCTCGCTCGTGCGAGGACTCATGGGCGTGGGAGGCAAGTGATGTCCGACGACCGTGCGGCACGCAAGCTCACACTCCGGGACGTCGCGGACGCGGCCAACGTCTCGCTCGCGACGGCGTCGAAGGTCCTGAACAACCGCGCCGGTGTCGGCGCGGATACCCGCGATCGGGTGAATCAGATCGCTCAGGATCTCGGGTTCGTGGCCCTCACGGAACGCCAGCATGCGGCCCGTCAGGCGGGTGAAGCAACGATCGAGGTGCTCGTCGAGCCGGATGACGTGAGCAACCCCTACCTGGCGTTGCTGCTCGGTGGGGCCATCGAGGTGGCGAGCAGTCTCGACATCGGCCTGCTGATCCGCTCGATCGAATCGGCGAAGGCGCGCACACCGACCGCGTGGGCGACCATGCTCGCCCGCTCGGGAAGGATCGGCGTCATCGAGGTCACCAGCGCCTATTCCGCCGCGCGGGAACGCGCGCTCCGGGCGGCCGGCCTCACCATGGTGCTGATCGATCCGATCGACAGCCCCCGCACGACGACCTACAGCATCGGCGCGACGAACTGGGCCGGGGCCTACGAGGCCACCAAACACCTTCTCGATCTCGGGCATCGTCGCATCGACTACATCGGGGGGCCGCCCAAGGCCAGCTGCGACACCGTACGAGCGCACGGGTGGGCGGCCGCGATGGCCGAGGCGGGCATCCGGGTGGACATCGACGGTGTCCCTCGCAAGGCGTTCAGTTTCGATCACGGTCTGGCCGCCGCGACCGAGCTGCTCACCTCGTCGAACCCGCCGACAGCGATCTTCGCCGGCAGCGATGCCTCCGCGATGGGGGTCCTCGAAGCGGCTCGACGGCTGGGGGTGACCGTGCCCGACGAGCTGAGCGTGGTCGGGTTCGACGACACGGTGCTCGCCAGAGCATCCGCCCCACCGTTGACGACCGTGCACCAGCCGATCGCCGACATCGGCCGGGCCGCTGTCAGCACCCTGCTCAGGGTCTCGTCCGGAGAGCATCTCGCGACGAAGCGAGTGGAGCTGTCCACCCATCTCGAAGTCCGCGCCTCGACGGCGACGCGTCCCGAACTCCTCCGAAAGGTCGAAGCATGAACCCCGACGCACCCCGCGATCACGCGTGGACCGACGTCACGCTGACCCCCGCGCAGCGGGCTGAAGCGCTGCTCTCGCAGCTCACCCTTCGTGAGAAGCTCCAGCAGCTGGGCAGCACCTGGCCGGGGTCGGAAGACCTTGAGGAGGCCGTCGCGCCGCTGCAGGAGACCCACCAGCTGGCGCTGCCGTTCGCCGAGGCGATCGTCGACGGCATCGGCCACATCACGCGTCCGTTCGGCACCGCTCCGGTAGATCCGTCCGACGGCACCCGCCGACTCGCGCACCTGCAGCGCGAGGTGGTCGCCGCGAATCGGTTCGGCATCCCCGCGATCGCACACGAAGAATGTCTCACCGGCCTGACGGCGTGGAAAGCGACCGTCTACCCGACGCCGCTCGCGTGGGCGGCGACGTTCGACCCCGAGCTCGTCGCCGAGATGGGGGCGGCGATCGGATCCGACATGGCCGACCTGGGGGTGCACCAGGGGCTCGCACCCGTGCTCGACGTCGTTCGCGACTACCGCTGGGGTCGTGTGGAGGAGACCCTCGGTGAGGATCCCCATCTGGTCGGTGAGATGGCTGCCGCATACGTCACCGGCGTGCAGTCCGCCGGCATCGTCGCGACGCTCAAGCACTTCGTCGGCTACTCGGCATCGCGCGGAGCCCGCAACCATGCTCCGGTCTCGGTCGGTCCCCGGGAGCTCCGGGACGTCCTGCTCCCGCCGTTCGAGAAGGCGGTCGTCGCCGCGAACGTGCGCTCGGTCATGAACTCTTACACGGAACTCGACGGTGTGCCCACGGCGAGCGATCGGGAGCTGCTCACAGGCGTCCTTCGCGACCAGTGGGGGTTCACCGGGACCGTGGTGTCGGACTACTGGGCGATCCCCTTCCTCCAGTCGATGCATCGGGTCGTCGGCGGGCTCGGCGACGCGGGTGCCCTGGCGCTCGACGCCGGTATCGACGTCGAACTCCCGCACACCGCCGCCTACACCGAGGAGCTCGCCGAGCGGGTCTCGCTGCAGACGATCGACACGGCCGTGCTGCGCGTGCTCACGCAGAAGGCCGAGCTCGGCCTCCTCGATGCGGGATGGTCGCCGGACCGGGCCTCGACAGGGACCGTCGACCTGGACTCCGCGCGCAACCGGGCGATCGCCGGCAGGCTGGCCGAGGAATCGGTCGTGCTCCTGCGGAACGAGGAGGCGCGTCTCCCGCTGGTGGACGGTCCGCGGAGCATCCTCGTCGTCGGGCCGACAGCGGATGACCCGAACGCGCTGTTCGGATGCTATTCGTTCCCGAACCACGTGCTGCCGAACTTCCCGGATGCGTCAATGGGCGTGGAGGCGTCGAGCGTGCTCGAGGCGGTTCGCCGCGAGTTCCCGTCGGCATCGATCCGGTTCGTCCCCGGAGGTGCCGTGACGGGGGATGATGCCACGGGCATCCCCGCGGCGGTTGCCGCCGCCCGCGACGCCGACCTCACGATCGTCGTCGTCGGCGACCGCTCGGGGATGTTCGGGCATGGCACCTCCGGTGAGGGATGCGATGTCCTCACCCTGAAACTGCCCGGTGTGCAGCACCGTCTGGCGCAGGAGGTGCTCGCCGCGGCGTCGAGCAGCATCCTCGTGGTGCTCTCCGGACGCCCCTACGCGATCGGAGAGCTCGCCGGCGCGGCCGATGCCGCGCTGCAGGTGTTCTTCCCCGGGCAGGAGGGCGCGGCGGCCGTCGCGGGCGTCCTGTCGGGACGGGTGCGGCCCAGCGGGCGCCTGCCTGTGCAGATCCCCGGCGCCGCCTCGGCGCAGCCCGGCACGTACCTCGCGCCTCCGCTCGCGCTGCGCAGCGAGGGCATCAGCAACATCGACCCGACCCCGGCGTTCCCCTTCGGCTTCGGTCTCGGGTACTCCCGTTTCGAGTTCGCCGATGCGCGGGTCGACGCCGACACGATCACGACCGACGGCGTGGTCGTCGTCTCGACGACCGTCACGAATGCGGGGGAGGAGCGGGGAACCGCGGTGCCGCAGCTCTACCTGCACGACCCGGTGGCCGATGTCACGCGCCCCGTCACCCAACTGATCGGCTTCGCCCGCGTCGACCTCGATCCGGGTGAGTCGGCGGACGTCTCGTTCGAGGTGCACGCCGATCTCGCGTCGTACACGGATCGCTCGCTGCGGCGCAGAGTCGACCAGGGAGTGATCCGGCTGCGGATCGATCATCATGCCGCCGGAGTGCAGACTCCGGTCTCGATCGAGGTCATCGGCCCGGTCCGGACCGTGGATCACACGCGGGTCATGACGGTGCCCGCGACCGTGGCAATCCGAGTGCGCTGAGAGAGGCGCGCAATGAATGGATCACGACAGCCCTGGAGCCGGTCGACGGGTGCGGCCTGGAGCGATGGCATCGTCGCGGGGTCCGGCGTCGCCGGTGCCGTGCTGTACGGCACGCCGACCAGGCATGTGATCGCGTTCGCGCACGAGGGCTTCTTCGTCCCGGCGAACAGCAGGCGGCCCGCGCCGCAGCTGGCCGAGGCGCTTCCGTCGGTGCGGGACGCACTCCGCGCCGGGGATGACGTGGCTGCTGCAGACCGTGTGGAGGACGCGCTGCGGGCACAGGGGTGGGATCCGGAGACACTCATCTGGACCGATCCGCTCGGGCCGGTGGCGCAGCTCGAGTGGGAGCCGGAGGTCGACGGATGGAGTGACTATCGCCGCGAGGTGTCGCTGATCGACGGCGGAGCCGGGGTCGAGTGGAAGGGCGCGGACGGCGAGTCCGCGGGCATCCGCATCGCGGCCGTCCAGGGCGAGGCAGGTGTCGACGTCGAGCTCTGGGCGGAGGCCCCGCAGCGCGGCCGGCTCCGTCTGGTGCCGGTGAGCGAGTCCGGCAGCGACGCGTCGACCGTGCTCCCCGTCGACTACAGCGACCGTGTGCGCACCACGTCGCAGGTCACCGAGACCTCGTTGGCCGTGCACGTCCACGCGCAGGGGCAGACGCCCGACGAGGATGCGGCCATCGGAGTGCGGGTGCACGCGCAGCGACCCATGCGCCTGCATCCCGACGGCGGATGGGACATCGCCGTCGGGCCCGAAGCAGTTCGGTTCCGCGTCGACGTGGGAGAGCCGGCCGAATCCTCGATCGCCTTCGAGGATGCCGGTGCGCTCATCGGGAGGTCCGCGCTCTCGCTCGGCGGAGCGCATCGCGACGACGATTCGCTCGAGGACATCTGGTCCGCTGCCAGAGCCGGTGATGCGGATGCCGAGCGCCGCGTCTTCGAGATCGCCTACGCGGCGGGGCGTCGGAACATCATCGTGTCGACCGGAGAGCTGCCGCCGACACTTCAGGGCGTGTGGCAGGGCACCTGGGCACCGGCGTGGTCGGCGGACTACACGCTCAACGGCAACGTGCAGCTGGGGTCGCTCGCGTCGGTGCTGTGGACCGGCACTCCCGAACTCATGACCTCACTGTTCCGACTCGCGACCCGATTCACCGAGCACTATCGATCGAACGCGCGGAACATCTTCGGCGCTGCAGGCATGATGCTCCCGGCGCGGATGACGACCCACGGCCACGCCAACCACTTCCTGCGCGACTATCCCCACCAGTTCTGGGTGGGCAACGGGCCCTGGCTGCTGCGGCTCGCCGTCGACTACATCCTCGTGACGGGTGATCGCTCGGTGATCGACGAGTGGCTCTGGGAGTACGCCGTCGAGATCCTGCAGTTCTCGACCGAGGTGCTCGGCACCGGGGGAGGGCACCTGAACCCGTCCTATTCGCCGGAGAACACTCCGATGGGCCACGACAACCCGCTCGTCATGGATTCGACCGCCGACATCGCGGCGATCCGCGACGGCCTCGCCGCGGGTGCCTGGCTGGCGGGGCTGCGAGGCGATACTGCCAGAGCGGATGCGTGGACGCAGGCGCGACAGCAGCTCCCGCCGTATCAGGTCGCCGCCGACGGGGCCCTGGCCGAGTGGTCGACGCTGTGGCCCGAGAACGTCGCTCATCGCCACGCGTCCCAGCTGCAGGGGCTCTGGTACGAGCCGGATGAAGTGCTGGTGGGTGAGCTGCGTGACGCCGTCGCCCGAGCGGTCCGCAACAAGGTCGAGTGGCGGGCGGAGGATCCGTCGGGTCCTCCGGGCAACATGGAGATGGCCTTCGGTCTCACCTCCATCGCGCTGGCGGCCGTCGCTGTGGGCGATGCCGATGCCGCGTATCAGTGCGCGCTCTGGCTGGCGCGGGATCACTTCACTCCGGCGCTCACGACCACGCACGATGCGGGCGCGATCTTCAATCTGGATGCCTCCGGAGCTCTGCCGGCGGTCGCCGCCGCGATGCTGCTGGGATCCGGTTCCGGTCGGATCTCTCTCCTCCCGGCACTGCCTGATGTCTGGCCCTCGGGTCGGGTTACCGGGTTGCTCGCCAGAGGAGGCGTACGTGTCTCCGAGCTCGAATGGGATCGGGGAGGGGTCCGCGCGACGCTGGAGCTCCCCGCAGATAGCCGCTGGTTGCGGCCGGACGGCATCGTGGTCCTGCTCCCCGCGGACGGTCGCATCGAGGCCGGGACGAACGTCACTCGGATCGATGGACGCAGTGTGCACATCCCCGTGACCGCCGAGTCCGCCGAGCTGACGTTCCGCTTCACCGACTCGGCGTGATCGGAGGCGTCACTGCTCGTCACACGGAGAAATAGCTTCCTAGGAATAATGTTCCTGCTCATGTAGTTTCGACTCTCGTGTCCCATCCCCCCGCGCCCCGAATCGATTTCGAGCATGTCGACGTCCGATACGGTGCCGACGCTGTGCTCTCGGATCTCTCCCTGGTCATCGAACCAGGGTCGCTCGTCGTGCTGCTCGGACCCTCGGGATCCGGCAAGACCACGCTGCTGCGCACGGTCAACCGCATGGTCGAGACCGGCGGCGGACGTGTGCTCATCGACGGTGAAGACGTCAGAGAGAAGAAGCCGGTTATGCTGCGGCGGAGCATCGGCTATGTGATGCAGGCGAGCGGACTGTTCCCCCACCAGACGGTGGCGGACAACGTGACCACCGTGCCCCGGCTGAACGGGATGCGGCGTGCGGACGCCGGAGCGGTCGCGGATGCCCTTCTCGCGCGTGTCTCCCTCGACCCGGCTCTGGGATCGAGGTACCCGAGTCAGCTCTCCGGCGGCCAGCAGCAGCGCGTGGGCGTCGCCCGAGCGCTCGCCGGCGATCCGCGCCTGCTGCTGATGGACGAGCCGTTCGCCGCCGTCGATCCGATCAACCGTCGCGCTCTGCAGAAGCAGACTCTCGCACTGCATCGCGACACCGGCGCGACGATCATCTTCGTGACGCACGACGTCGATGAGGCGCTGCTGCTGGGGCAGCGCATCATCGTGCTCGGCGAGGGCGGCCGGATCGCGCAGGACGGCACGCCGTTCGACGTCCTCACCGCACCGGCCGATGCATTCGTCGCCGAGCTGATCGGCGCGACGTCGACCGAACGCGAGCTGCACATCGAGTCCGCGCGAGGCTCGGATGTCGTGGTCGACGGCGCCGGACGGCCGCTGGGAGTGCTCCGGCGATGACCTGGTTCCTGAACAACCTGCCGCAGATCGGCGAACTGCTCGGAGCGCACCTCGGTATCGCGGTGCCGGCGATCGTGCTCAGTGTGCTCATCGGGGTGCCGATCGGAAGGATCGCCCATGCGTCCGGGCGGGCACGCGGGGCGATCCTGACGTCGACGAGCCTGCTCTATGCCCTGCCGTCGCTGCCGTTGATCATCCTGATCCCGATCCTCACGGGGTTGCCGCTGCGCTCACACGCCACGCTGATCACCGCGCTCACCGTCTACGGGGTCGCCCTGCTCGTGCGCTCGGCGGCGGATGCGTTCGCCACGGTGCCGCGCGATGTGCGGGCCGCGGCCGATGCCACAGGATATCCGCGCTGGCGGCGGGTGCTCGGGATCGAGCTGCCGCTCGCGATGCCCGTGCTGATCGCCGGAACTCGTGTGGTCGCGATGAGCTCCATCGGCTTGACGACCATCGGGGCGCTCATCGGCATCCCCAGCCTCGGCAGCCTCTTCACCGACGGATTCCAGCGGGGGATCGCCGCGGAGGTGACGACCGGGATCGTCCTGACCGTGGTGGTCGCACTGGCCTTCGACGCCGCTCTGCTCATCACCGGTCGGCTCGTGCAGCCGTGGGCCCGTGCCACGCGCCTGTCGGCGGGAGCATCCGCATGAGCCTCCTGGCAGACACGATCGCCTGGTTCGGCGACCCGGACCACTGGGTGGGGCCGTCGGGCATTCCCGTACGCGTGCTGCAGCATCTCGCGCTCACGCTCGCCGTGACGGCGATCGCCGTGCTCATCGCACTGCCGATCGGCTCTTGGATAGGCCACATGCGGCGCGGCGAGCTCTCGATCGCAGCGATCACGAACGGGGCGAGAGCACTGCCGACCCTCGGGCTCGTGACGGTCTTCGCGCTGTGGCTGGGGATCGGTCTGCAGGCTCCGCTGATCGCGCTGGTCATCCTCGCCGTCCCGTCGATCCTCGCCGCGACCTATTCGAGCATCGCGTCCATCCCCCGGGAGACCATCGACGCCGCACGGGCGATGGGGCACACCCGCATGCAGACGCTGATGCGGGTGGAGCTGCCGATCGCCCTGCCCGTCATCGGGGGCGGTGTGCAGTCCGCTCTCCTGCAGGTGGTCGCCACGGCGACCATCGCCGCCTACGTCGCAGACGTCGGCCTCGGGCGCTACATCTTCGCCGGGCTGAAGTCCCGGGACTATCCCGAGATGGCGGCGGGATCGCTGCTCGTCATCCTGCTCGCACTGCTCGTGCCCGCGCTCTCGGCTCTCGTCAGCAGACTCTTCATCCGTTCCTCACGTCAAGGAGTACAGCAATGAACATCACCCGCACTCGCCTCGCCGCGCTGAGCGCTCTCTCGCTCGGCGGGCTGCTCGTCATGTCGGGCTGCGCGTCGGCCGATCCGCTCGGCGGCTCCTCCGGCACGGCCGACGACGACACGATCGTCGTCGGCTCGCAGGACTACTACTCGAACGAGATCATCGCCGAGATCTACGCGCAGGCTCTCGAGGAAGCCGACTTCACCGTCGATCGGCAGTTCCGCATCGGTCAGCGCGAGGCCTACCTGCCCGAGATCGAGGCCGGAGAGATCGACGTCTTCCCCGAGTACACCGGCCCCCTGCTGCAGGTGTGGGAGCCCGACACGACGGCGCGCAAGTCGGACGACGTCTACGAGGCTCTCCGGAAGGCGGTGCCGGAGGGGCTCCAGGTGCTCGACCAGTCGTCGGCCACCGACGAGGACAGCTACGTCGTGACGAAGGCGTTCGCGCAGAAGTACGGTGTGACCAGCATCGCGGACCTCGCCGACGTGCCGGTGCCGCTCATCCTCGGCGGCAACTCCGAGGGCGAGGATCGTCCGAACGGCCCGCTCGGTCTGAAGGCCAGCTACGGCGTCGACGTGGCCTTCGCGCCGATCGAGGACGGCGGCGGCCCTCTCACCGTGAAGGCTCTGGTCGACGACCAGGTGCAGCTCGCGATCATCTACACCGCGAGCCCGTCGATGTCGTCGTCGGATCTCGTGGCCCTCGAAGACCCCGCCGGCCTGTTCCTGGCGTCGCACGTGGTTCCTCTCGCATCGTCGGATCTTCCTGACGATGCCGCAGACGTCATCGACCGCGTCAATGCGGCGCTGACGCCGGAGATCCTGGTCGAGCTCAACACCGAGAGCGTCGAGACCGAGGCGTCGGCCGCGACGATCGCCACGGCGTGGCTCGACTCGATCGATCCCGAGGGCTGAGGGCTCTTCGGGCCGCGGCGTGCGTCCGCCGCGGCCCGACTTCGATCAGGACAGAGCGGAGACGACGGCGCCCGTGTCGGTGATCGTGGCGATGTTCTGCAGCGCGTAGTTCAGCGCCGCTGCATGCCAGTCGGCGTTGATGCTCGACGTCGCGTCCGAGACGATGACCGCGCGGTATCCGTGATCGGCTGCGTCACGCACGGTGTGCTCGACCGCCATGTTGGTCCAGACGCCGACGACGACGACGGTCGTGATGCCGAGGTTGCGGAGCATCGAGTCGAGGCCGGTACCGTTGAACGCGCTCATGCGGGTGCGGTCGAGCACGATCTCATCGCCCGCCGTCAGGCCGTCGATGATCTCGGCTCCCCAGGTGCCGCGCTTGAGCGACTCGGGGCCGATCATGGTGAAGATCGGCGCGTTGGCGCCGCCCACGGCCACGCCGGGGTACGACACGATGCGGTTGTGGAACACGGGTGCCCCGGCGGCACGCGCGGCCTCGAGGATCGTACGCACGTGGCCGATCACGTCTTGCGAGGCGGCGTGCTCTGCGGCTCCCGTGGACGCGAAAGCGCCGTTCGGCAGCACGTTGTCGTTCTGCATGTCCACCACGAGGATGGCGGTGGTCGGGGCGGTGAGGGTGAGTTCGGGCATGGTGTCTCCAATGAGAGCGGCGGTGGATCTGGCGACGGTGCCCGGTTGCGGACGATGCCGCCGCCGTCATATGCGAACGCATGAAAAGCGGAATATGTTCCCGTAATTTATCTTCTGAGGAATATGGTTTCGGGATGACGGTTACAGATCGTATGAACTTCTTCGACGCACTCGTCCGGTACGAGACCGACCTCTGGAACACCGCGGAGCGTGAGCTCCAGAGTGAGACGCGCATGGGACTCGGAACGCTGCAGGCTCTGCGGGTGATCGCGCGCCACGCACCCGTGGCGCGGGTGAACGAGGTGAGCCGTGACCTCGGCATCACGATCGGAGCGGCGAGCAAGTTCGTCGACAGGCTCGAGCGTGACGGGCTCGCGGCACGCGCGCCGCATCCGGATGACAGGCGCTCATCCCTCGTCACGCTCACACAGACCGGGGAGCGGGCGAGGAGTGAGGGGGAGGGGGCCCTCGCCCGCTCTCTGGACCGACTGGTCGGCGACGTCGATCTCACCGCGGCGACGAGTGTCCTGGACGAGCTTCAGGCGCGACTCGGCACGCTCGCAGAGGGGACTGCGGCATGAGCGGCACGATGCGGGCGGTGGTGGTCGAGCATCCCGGCGGTCCGGAGGCGCTCGAGGTCCGCGAGGTTCCTCTGCCCACGCCCGTGAACGGCGAGGTCCTGATACGAGTGAAGGCGTTCGGGTTGAACCGATCCGAGCTGCACTTCCGCCGAGGGGCCGCGTACAGCGGCAGCTTCCCTCGCATCCCCGGCATCGAGGCGACCGGCGTGGTGGCGGAGGCGCCCGGAGGCGAGTTCGCTCCCGGAACGCAGGTCATGACGATGATGGGCGGCATGGGCCGGGAATTCGACGGGGGCTACGCCGAGCACGTCCTGGTGCCGGCCGCGCAGGTGATCCCGTTCCGCAGCGAACTGCCGTGGGAGCAGCTCGGAGCGGTTCCCGAGATGCTGCAGACGGCGAACGGCTCGCTCCAGGTCGGTCTGCAGGCGCAGCCCGGACAGACGGTGCTCATCCGCGGCGGCACGTCATCGGTCGGCCTCGCTGCGGCAGTGCTCGCAGGGCTCCGAGGGCTCACGGTCATCGCCACCACTCGTCGCGAGCAGGCTCGCCCGCTGCTCGAATCCATCGGCGTCGATCACATCGTCATCGATGACGGCGAGGTGGCCTCCCGGGTGCGAGAGCTGGTGCCCGGCGGCGTCGACGGTGCGATCGAGCTCGTCGGCGTGAACGTCATGCGGGACACGCTCCGGTCGGTGCGCACCGGGGGGACGGTGTGCTTCACGGGAATGCTGTCGGACGACTGGACGATCCCGGAGTTCTATCCGATGGACTGGCTGCCCAACGGCGTGCGCCTCACGGCGTACTCGGGTGAGGCCGCCGATCTCGACGCGCAGGTGCTGCAGGACTACCTGGATGCGGTGTCCGCAGGAGCCGCCCGGATTCCGGTGGGTCGTGTCTACGCCATGCACGAGATCGTGCAGGCGCATCGAGACATGGAGGCAGGCGTCGTGGGAGGCAAAGGAGTGGTCCTCACATGATCGGTTCTCTCGAGATCGCCCAGGCGCAGGTGCTCGCCGCCCGTGCCTCCTCTGGCGCACCGCAGGCAGGGGTGGACGCCGACGCGATGCACGACGAGACTGAACCCGGCGTCGCAGGAGACGCCACACGAGAAGAGGAGATGTCATGACCTATCGAGTCGGCTACTTCGTCGGAAGCCTCTCATCCGCCTCGATCAACCGCATCCTCGCGACAGCGCTGATCGGGCTCGCTCCGGAGGACCTGGAGTTCTTCGAGATCCCCATCCGCGATCTCCCGCTGTACAGCCCGGATCACGACGCCGCGTATCCGCCCGAGGCGGTCGCGCTGAAGGATGCCATCGCATCGGCGGATGCGGTGCTGTTCGTCACCCCGGAATACAACCGCTCGATCCCCGGAGCCCTGAAGAACGCAATCGACTGGGCGTCCCGCCCGTGGGGGCAGAACTCGTTCGACCACATCCCCGCCGCGGTGATCGGGGCATCGATCGGGTCGATCGGCACGGCGGTGGCGCAGCAGAGCCTGCGGGCGGTCCTCAGCTTCTGCAACGCGCGCCAGATGACCGCCCCCGAGGCCTATATCCACTTCGTCGCCGACGACTACGCGGCCGACGGCACGGTCACGAATCCGCGGACCGAGACGTTCCTGCGCGACTACATGGCGGAGTTCCGCGACCACATCGAACGTGTGCTCACGGTCCTTCCGCGCTCGACCGACGGCTGAGCTCAGACTGGTCAGGACACCGGGTAGTCGAAGAATCCTCGGCCGGTCTTACGGCCGAGGTCACCGGCCGCGACCTTGTCCCTGAGGATCTGCGGCGGCGCGAAGCGCTCGCCGAGGGTCGCGTGCAGGAACTCGCAGATGTCGAGCCTCACGTCGAGCCCCACCAGGTCGGACGTGCGCAGCGGGCCCGTCGCGTGCCGATACCCGAGCTCCATCGCCGTATCGATGTCGGCGGCGCTCGCGACGCCCTCCTCGACCATGCGCATGGCCTCGAGTGCGAGCGCGTTCCCCAGACGCGAGCTCGCGAAACCGGGAGTGTCGTTCACGAAGATCGCGGTCTTGGCCAACGCAGTGATCCACTCACCGGCGGCTGAGCGCATCTCCGCAGCAGTCAGCGGCGCGAGCACGACCTCGACGAGAGCCGACGGCGGCACCGGGTTGAAGAAGTGCAGGCCGCAGAACCGCTCGGGGCGGGACAGATGCTCGGCGATCTGCGAGACCGGAAGCGATGACGTGTTCGTCGTGATCCAGGCCGAGGGGGAGAGGACCTGTTCGGCTCGCGTCAGGGCCCCGATCTTGAGGTCGAGAATCTCGGGGACCGCCTCCACCACGAGGTCGGCTGACGAGAGGTCCTCGTATGCCGCCGTGACGTGCAGGCGGGAGAGCGTCTCGGTCGCATCGACGGTCTCGATGCGCGCGGCGGCCTTCGTGACGCCGTCGGCCAGGCGGTCACGAGCGGATTCCATCGAGGCCGCGTCCCGCTCGACCACCGTCACCATGGAGCCCGCCTGTGCGAAGACCTGAGCGATCCCCGCGCCCATGCGCCCACCGCCGATCACTCCGACGCGTTCCGGTGCACCGCTCATGACATCTCCTTCGATCGGGTCGCTCGGGCCAGACTCACATCCGCACCTATGCAAGTCCAATACCTGATCGACCCGAGATTGATATCACGCGTGGGTGATATGTGCGCGGCATCAGTATTGGACGAGCGGCCCTCCAGGGCTGCACGCTGGGTGTGTACACCCGCGACGAAGCAGGAGCATTCGATGAGCGCATACAGGACCATCAACCCGACGACCGGAGAGACCCTCGAGGAGCATCCGGTCATCGACGACGCGGCGGTCGAGGAGATCCTTGCCAGATCCGCCGACGAGTACGCGCGATACCGCACACTGCCGCTCGAACAGCGCACGGCGACTCTCCGCCGTGCGGCAGAGCTCTTCCGCGAACGGATGCCGGAGCTCGCCGAGATCCTCACCGTCGAGATGGGCAAGCCGACCACCCAGGCCCGGGGCGAGGTCGCCCTCGTCGCGTCGATCTTCGAGTACTACGCCGACAACGCCGCGCGGTTCCTTGCAGAAGAGGAGCTCGACATCGTCGGCGGGGGAGAGGCCCGCGTGCGGACGGAGCCCATCGGCGCGCTTCTCGGGATCATGCCCTGGAACTACCCCTACTATCAGGTGGCACGTTTCGCCGCTCCCAACCTCGCGCTCGGCAACACGATCGTGCTCAAGCACGCGCGCAACTGTCCTCGGGCAGCTCTCGCGCTCGAGCGCGTCCTGCACGACGCCGGCGTGCCGGCGGATGCCTACATCAACGCCTTCATCGACAGCGGTCAGGTCGCGGGGATCATCGCCGACGATCGCATCCGCGGCGTCTCATTGACCGGTTCCGAGGCGGCCGGCGCGGCGGTGGGCGAGGTGGCCGGTCGGCACATGAAGAAGTACGTGCTGGAACTCGGCGGATCCGATCCGTTCATCGTGCTCGACGACGCCGACATCGAAGCCGCGGTCGCCGCGGCCGTCGTGGGGCGGTTCGCCAACGGAGGGCAGGCCTGCACGGCGTCGAAGCGCTTCATCGTGGTGGATGCCGTCTACGACGAGTTCACGCGCAAGTTCATCGAAGCGGTCTCGAAGATCTCCGTCGGTGACCCCACGGATCCCGATACCTTCCTCGGCCCCCTCTCGTCGACCTCTGCGAGCGCGGAGCTCGACGAGATCGTCCGCGACGCCGTCGACAAGGGGGCGACTCTGTACGTCGGACCGCAGGCGCGCCCGTCCGCAGCCTTCTACCCGCCGACTGTGCTGACCGAGGTCACACCCGAGATGCGCGCCTATGAGGAAGAGCTGTTCGGCCCCGCCGCGGTCGTGTACCGTGTCGCATCGCCGCAGGCGGCGGTGCAATTGGCCAACTCCTCGCCCTTCGGGCTCTCGAGCAGCATCTTCACTCGGGATGCCGCGCTGGCCGACACGATCGCCGAGCAGCTCGAAGCGGGCATGGTGTGGATCAACAGCACCAGCAAGAGCGCGCCCGACCTGCCGTTCGGCGGCGTGAAGCGCTCGGGTGTGGGGCGCGAGCTCGCGAGGTTCGGCATCGACGAGTTCGCGAACAAGAAGCTCGTGCGGGTACTCGAGCCGCTGCGCTGATCCGACTCGCAGCTTGAGGCCCCGTGACATAAAGTCACGGGGCCTCAGCCGTGCGCGCGCGGGATCGGAGTGAGCATCGCCCCGGACGCACGACGATGCCCCCGGGCAACGAGCACCCGGGGGCATCGCGCGGGGGAGTCAGGCGTCGACGGCCTGCTTCACCGGTGTCAGCCGGAAGCCCTTCATGTCGTTCGCCGCGACGTCGGCGAGCACTTCACCGTATGAGCGGATCCCTGCCATGTAGAACAGCACCGAGCTCTTCTTGCCCGGGATGTTGGCGCCGAAGATCCACGAGTCGGTCTTCGGGAAGACGGTGCCGTTCGCGATGTCGCTGCAGATCACCGACCAGCCGTCCTCGACGTCCTGAGTCGTCTCGACGATCACGTGCCGCTTCTCTCCTGTGTCGATGAGCTTCGTGATGAACTCGACCTGCACCTCGATCGAGGGCACGAGGTTGGTGAACGGCCCGTTGGGTCCGAGCACCATGAACAGGTTCGGGAATCCGGTCGTCGCGATCCCGAGGTAGCTGGTCGGAGCCTCCTCCCAGTGCTGATCCGCCGTGATGCCGTCGCGGCCGACGAGGTCGATGCGCCGGTAGTTGCCGTCGACCGCGTCGAAGCCGGTCGCGAAGACGAGCACGTCGAGCTCGTGCACGATGCCGTCAGCCGTCTTCACGCCCTCGGGAACGATCTCGACGATCGGGTTCTCGAGGATCGAGACCAGTTCGACGTTCTCCTGGTTGTAGACCTCGTAGTAGTTGTGGTTGCACAGCGGACGCTTCGCGTAAGCCTGGGTGGGCGTGAGCTTGCGGGCCGTCTCGGGGTCGTCCACGACCTGGGCGATCTTGCGCCGGATGAAGTCCGCAGCGGCCTCGTTCGACTCGAGGTCGACGGCGAGATCGTTGAACGTGCCGAACATGAAGTAGAAGCCGTTGCCGCGCTGCCACGCCTCTTCGAACACGCGCTCGCGCTCCTCGGGCGTGACCTCGGAGGCGGCGATCGTCGACTCCTCGAAGCCGAACGCCACCTGCGAGCCGCGCACCTGCTTCCAGATCTCGTCGTAGCGGCTCTTGTAACCTTCGACTTCGCCGGGCTCGACCGGCCCGTTGCCGGAGGGCACGCAGTACTGAGGGTTGCGCTGGAAGACGGTGAGGTGGTCGGCGATCTTCGATGAGGCGACGATGAACTGCGTGCCGGTGGAGCCGGTGCCGACGACGCCGACCCGCTTGCCCTCCAGGGCGAGGTCATCCGGCCACTCCGCGGTGTGCACCGTGCGGCCGCGGAATGAATCCATACCGGGGATGTCCGGGACGTTCACGGCCGCGAGAAGGCCCAGCGCCGTCACGACGTAACGTGCGGTGTACGACTCGCCCGCGGCGGTCGTGACGGTCCACGTGTCGGTGGACTCGTCGAGCACGATCGAGCGGATCTCGGTGTCGAGCTCGATGTCCTTCAGGAGGTCGTGACGCTTCACGACCTCTTCGATGTAGGCCAGGATGTCGGGCTGGTCGATGTACTTCCGGCTCCAGCTCCACTCCTGCAGCAGCTCCTTGTCGAAGGAGTAGCGATAGAACGGGCTCTCGGTGTCGGACATCGCGCCGGGGTACTTGTTCCAGTACCAGGTGCCGCCGACTCCCGAGCCCTTCTCGAACAGTCGGACGCTGAGTCCGAGCTGCTCACGCAGTGTGTAGAGCTGGTAGATGCCAGCGAATCCGGCTCCCACGACGATGGCGTCGTAGTCAGTGGAGTGAGGGTTCGTCATGGGAGACTCCTTCGTCTTTTCCAGTCCTGGGTGAACCCACTGTGCCACCGGACGTTACATTCACTCCAATACCAAATGCACTGGCGATAAATGCTTCTGATGGATCAATCAACCGAGGTCGGGAAGAACCTCCTCCGCAAGGCGGAGCACCGCGTGCATCGCGCGATCGTCGCTGTCGGCTCGCCACGCGATCCTCAGCTCGACGGGGTCGACGTCGTCGCCGAGCCGCAGGAATCGAAGGTGCGGATCCGCGATGCTCGGGATGACGGATGACAGGGTCAACGAGCAACCGACCTCGGCGGAGACGAGCGACATCAACGTCCACGTGTCGGATGCGTCCTGCACGATATCGACCGAGAAGCCGGCCTCGCGCGACATCTGGCGCAAGCGGTCGTTGAGGACAGAGCCGAGCTCCGTCGGCAGGGTCACGAACCGGTCGTCGCTGAACTCCGAGATCGACACCGATTCGCGATCCGCGAGCCGGTGGGTCTCCGGAACGGCGATCACGAGCTCCTCGGATGCGACGACTCGGGTGCGGACGCCGTCTGGCAGGTGGTCCCATCGGCCGAGGGCGAGATCGATGTCGCCGCGCGTGAGAAGTCGCATCGCCTTCTGCGCGAAGTTCTGACTCAGCAACTCGAGGTTGATGCCCGGATGCTGCTGATTGACGGCACGCGCCAGGCGGCCGACGAGCACGTTCGACGATGCGCCGGCGTAGGCGAGGCGCACCCGCCCGATCTCGCCGACCCCGGCGGCTTTCGCCGCCGTCCCCATCCGCTCGAGGGCTGCGAGCACATCCCGCGCGGGGGCGATGAGTGCCGAACCCACCGATGTGAGCGTCACCTTGCGGGTCGATCGCTCGAAGAGCAGCGCACCGAGCTCGCGCTCGAGGTGCTTGATGTTCCGGCTGACGGGTGGCTGGGCCATGTGCAGCTTCTCGGCAGCCCGACCGAAATGCAGCTCCTCCGCGACGGCGAGGAAGGAGCGGATCTGTGAGATCTCCATGCGGCGATTATTACAGAGATGCATCAATCGAGGTGCCATCGAGTATTGGACGAGCATAAACAATCCTGCGAGGCTGACCGGACAGTTCCCACGAAGGTGATGCGATGACGATCTCCGATGCGCGATACGACGCGACCAACGACCAACCGCCCAGCGGTCCGCTGCAAGGGGTGCTGATCGCCGATTTCGGCAGAGTACTGGCCGGCCCGTACTGCACGATGCTCTTGGCCGACCTGGGCGCGACCGTGATCAAGATCGAGAGCCCCATCGGCGACGAGACGAGAAGCTGGACACCACCGCAGCGTGCGGGGGAGTCCACGTACTATCTGTCGGTCAACCGCAACAAGCAGTCCATCGTCCTCGATCTCAAGGATCCGGCCGACCTGCTGGTCGCGAAAGAGCTCGCCGCACGGGCGGACGTGATCACCGAGAACTTCAAACCCGGCGGCATGGCGCGGTTCGGCCTCGACTACGAGTCGGTCGAGAAGGTCAACCCGCATGTGGTGTACGCGTCCGTGACGGGCTTCGGCACCGCGGGCGGTTCGGACCTCCCCGGTTACGACCTGCTCGTGCAGGCCATGTCGGGGATGATGACGCTGACGGGCCCGGAAGACGGCGAGGGCTATCGCTCGGGCGTCGCCGTGTTCGACGTGATGACGGGTCTTCATGCGGCCGTCGCCGTCGTCTCCGCGTTGTTCCATCGCTCACGCACCGGCGAAGGTCAGCACGTCGAGCTGAACCTGCTCTCGTCGGCACTCTCCGGGCTGGTCAACCAGACCGGGGGATATCTGCTGAGCGGAAGCGTGCCCTCGCGGCTCGGGAACGACCACCCGAGCATCTACCCGTATGCACCGTTCCCGACCGCCGACGGCGACCTGGTGCTGACCATCGGCAACGACGTGCAGTTCCGGGGGTTGTGCGATGCACTCGGCCTGGCGGGGGTCGCCGACGACGCGCGGTTCCGATCCAACGCGCTGCGCAGCAGGCACCGGGACGAGCTGCGCCCCATCCTCACCCAGACACTCTCGGGGCGCTCGGCCCGAGAGTGGTTCGATCTTCTCTCGTCGCGAGGGCTTCCCTGCGCACCCGTGCTCGACGTCTCCGAGGGGATCGCGTTCGCCGAGAGCATCGGCCTCGATCCGATCGTCACCTCCGGGCAGGGCGAGCGGGCGATGCCCGGCATCCGCAATCCCATGACCTTCTCGCGCACTCCCGTCGACTATCGGCTCGGGCCGCCGTCGCTGGGACAGGACGGTCAGGCGATCCGCGCGTGGCTGGAGGGCACCATGACGAGCATGTCCGAGTCCCGGACCGAAGAAGGGCAACCCGCATGACTTTCGACTCCTCCGCGGCAGTGAACACGGACTTCTACCACCTCGACGACTATCTGAGCGATGATGATCGGGCTCTCGTGGCCAAGGTGCGCGCCTTCGTGCAGGAGCAGGTGCTGCCGAACATCAATGCGGCATGGGAACGAGCGGACTTCCCCTACGAGATCCTTCCCGCCTTCGCAGAGCTGGGCATCGCGGGCACGTCGATCGAGGGCTACGGCTGCCCCGGGCTCACCCGACTGCAGGCAGGGCTCGTGGCCATGGAGCTCTCCCGCGGCGACGGAAGCGTCAACACGCTCAACGCGGTGCAGTCGGGGCTCGCGATGGGCAGCATCTCGCTCCTCGGCAGCGAGGAGCAGAAGCAGCGCTGGCTGCCCGACCTCGCCGCCGTGCGCAAGCTCGGCGCCTTCGCTCTGACCGAGCCCGAGCACGGCTCGGACTCGGTGGCGCTGGAGACATCCGCCCGTCTCGACGGCGACCACTACGTGATCGACGGCGCCAAGCGATGGATCGGTCTCGGCCACGTCGCCGATGTCGTGATCGTCTGGGCCCGCGACGTCGAGGACGGCAAGGTGAAGGCCTTCGTCCTCGAGAAGAACGCCGACGGCACTTATCCCGAGGGCTACGACGCGCACGCCATCGAGGGCAAGATCGCCAAGCGCGCGATCCAGCAGGCGCAGATCGAGATCACCGGGTTGCGGATCCCCGCCGAAAACCGTCTGCAGAAGTCGACGTCTTTCAGAGATGTGGGCGCGATCCTCAACCGCACTCGCAGCACGGTCGCCTGGGAGGCGCTCGGGCACGCGCTCGCGGCGTACGAGATCGCCGCTCGCTATGTGCAGGAGCGCTCGCAGTTCGGCAAGCCGATCGCCAGCTTCCAGCTGGTGCAGAACAAGCTCGCGAACATGCTGGCCGACCTCACGGCGATGCAGCTCATGTGCTTCCGCACCGGAGTCCTGCAGGACCAGGGGCGACTGACGAACGAGCAGGCGTCGCTCTCGAAGATGTTCACCGGTCAGAAGTCACGGCAGCTGTGCCGCGACGCCCGAGATCTGCTCGGTGGCAACGGGCTGCTGCTGGAGAACCACGTGGCTAGACACCTCACCGACATGGAGGTCGTGCACACGTATGAGGGGACCGACTTCATCCAATCGCTGATCATCGGTCGCGAGATCACCGGGATCTCGGCGTTCACCTGATCCCCACCGTTCCACCACCATCCACAGAAGGAGACACGAACATGACACGTCAGGACAACGGCAAGGTCGCACTCGTCACCGGCGCAGGCCAGGGGATCGGCCGGGCCATCGCGGAGAGGCTGCACGCCGACGGCTTCCGCGTCGCTCTCGCCGACATCGACACGGACAAGACCGACGAGGTCGCGGCATCGCTGGGCGGTGAGCAGGCGGGAGCTCTCAGCCTTCACATCGACGTCGCGGACCGGCAGAGCGTGTTCGACGCGGTGAGCGCGGCGAAGGACCGGCTCGGTGGATTCGACGTGATCGTGAACAACGCGGGCATCGCCCCTCTCTCCGCGATCGACGAGATCACGGAAGAAGCGATCCAGCGGATCTTCTCGATCAATGTCAACGGAGTGATCTGGGGAACCCAGGCGGCGGCAGCCGCGTTCCGCGAGTTGGGCCACGGCGGCAAGATCATCGCCGCGGCGTCGCAGGCAGGGCACGTCGGAAACCCCGGGATCGCGCTCTACTCGGCGACCAAGTTCGCGGTGCGGGGATTCACCCAGTCCGCGGCTCGAGACCTCGCCCAGTACGGCATCACGGTGAACACCTACGCGCCCGGAATCGTGCGCACGCCGATGATGGAGGCCGTCGCGAAGAACACGGCCGACGCTGCGGGGCAGCCGGAGGAGTGGGGTTGGGCGCAGTTCACCTCCGGGATCACGCTCGATCGGATCTCCGAGCCTGCGGACGTGGCCAACGTGGTCGCGTTCCTCTCCGGCTCCGATTCGGACTACATCACCGGTCAGTCGATCCTGGTCGATGGCGGGATGGTCTTCAACTGATGCGCCGGCGACGGAGCCTCGGCGGAAGTCGGCGAGCATGCGTGCGCTGAGGCTCGTCGCAGAGTCGGCGGATCGCATCCACATCGAACTCGACCGCCCTGCCGTGCGGAACGCCATCGACGAGGTGATGGTGGCGGAGCTGCACGAGGTGTGCGCAGACCTCGAACGTCACCCGAGGACGCTCATCCTCTCGGGCGCGAGCACCCCCGAGAGGGGCGTGTTCGCGAGCGGCGCCGACATCGGCGTCCTGCTGGGCCGCGGACGCGATGAGGCTCTGCGCGGCTACAACGCGCGCATCTTCAGCCGGATCGCCGAGCTGCCCATGCCCGTTATCGCGGCGGTCGACGGGTACGCGATCGGGGGTGGAGCGGAACTCGCTTACGCGGCGGACATCCGCATCGCCTCGGATCGAGCGGTGTTCGGGAACCCGGAGGCGGGGCTCGGGATCATCGCGGCCGCCGGCGGCACGTGGCGTCTTCCGAAGCTCGTCGGTGCTCCTCTGGCGCGGCAGATCCTGCTCGCCGGACGCCGGCTCACGGCTCAGGAGGCACTGGATGCCCATCTCGTCGCCTCCGTGCACGCGCCCGATGAGCTGATCGACGCCGCACACGGCATCGCCGATCGCATCGCCACTCAGGATCCCCTCGCCGTTCAGCTGACGAAACGCGTTCTCGATGCACCGGAGAGTGCCCATCCGCTCGTCGACGACCTCGCCCAGGCGATCCTCTTCGAGTCGGATGCGAAGAGGGCGCGCATGTCCGCCTTCCTCGACAGATCCGCCACCAAGGAGAGATCATGACTGCCAGTTTCGTGTACGACGCCGTGCGGACCCCTTTCGGGCGTGCCGCCGGGGCGCTGTCCGACATCCGCCCCGATGACCTCGCCGCCGTCGTCATGAGGGCGATCGTCGAGCGTGCGGGGATCGATCCCTCTCGTATCGACGACGTGATCTTCGGCGACGCCAACCAGGCGGGTGAGGACAACCGCAACGTGGCGCGCTTCGCCGCGCTGCTCGCGGGGTTCCCGACATCGGTGACGGGAACCACGGTGAATCGACTGTGCGCCTCGTCCCTCGAAGCGGTATTCCAGGGATCACGGGCGATCGAGGCGGGAGACGCGGACATCATCCTCGCCGGCGGGGTGGAGTCCATGAGCCGTGCGCCGTGGGTCGTCGAGAAGTCGCCGAAGCCGTACGCTGCGGTCGGCAACCAGACCCTGTGGAACACCGCGATCGGATGGCGGATGGTCAACCCGCGACTTCCCGAGCACTGGACGATCTCGAACGGGGAGTCCGCCGAGAAGACCGCCCGCGAATGGGGGATCACACGCGAGATGCAGGATGCCTTCACCGTGCGCAGCCACGAGAGTGCTGCCGCGGCGTGGCGCGAGGGGCTGTTCGACGCGGAGATCGTTCAGGTCGACGGACACGCGATGACGCGAGACGAGGGAATCCGCGACGGCTCGACGGTCGCGAAGCTCGCCGGCCTCCGGCCGCTCTTCGCGGCGGACGGATCGGTCACCGCGGGCAACTCGTCGTCGATCAACGACGGTGCATCGGCGGTGCTCATCGGATCGGAAGGCGCGATCGCGGGTGACCCGCTCGCGCGGATCGCCGGCAGGGGATGGCATGGCGTGGATCCGGACGAGTTCCCGATCGCGCCGATCGAAGCGGCGAACAAGGCGCTGGCGCGGGCAGGGCGCACCTGGGCCGACGTCGATCTGGTCGAGCTGAACGAGGCGTTCGCATCTCAGTCCCTCGCATGTCTGAAGGGATGGCCCGACCTCGATCCTGAGAAGCTGAACGTCCATGGGGGCGCGCTCGCCATGGGGCACCCGCTCGGCGCCTCCGGCGGTCGTGTCATCGGACACGCGGCGCATGAACTGAAGCGCCGAGGGGGCGGAGTCGCGGTCGCGGCGCTCTGCATCGGTGTGGGGCAGGGACTGGCGGTGGTGCTCGAACGCTGAGCCCTCCCGGCGGAGCGTCTCAAGACCCCCTGTCGGGGTGGGATCGCCGGGCGTACTGTGTGGCCATGGTCACCGACGATCCCACCCTGACGAATCCCGATCACTACCGCACCCTGTGGGAGAACGACTTCGTCCGGGTGCTCGATTACACGGACGAACCGGGCGACCGCACGACCCCGCACGAACACCCGAACAGTGTGATGGTCACGCTCAGCGACTTCTCGCGCCGGCTGTCGGCGGGGGAGCGCACCTTCGACACGCAGCTGACGTCGGGGCAGGCGGTGTGGCTCGCGGCGCAGCGCCACTCAGGGGAGAACACCGGAACCACGCCGACGCACACCATCCTCATCGAGTTGAAGGGCGATGCCGCGGGCGAGACCGACCCGGCAGCTCTCGGACCGCGTACCTGAGCGACGCGGCCGAGCCGGGCGCGTAGCCTGAACCACATGACGCTCACGAAAGCCCGCACCGCCGCCGAGGTCGTCGACTGGCGACGTCGCGTGTTCGCCCTGTACGACGCCGTCCGGCGGGCCGAGTCGCCGGAGGAGGCGCACGAGCTCTGGCGCATCGAACGCGACGACCTGATGCTGCACCATCCGGCGACTCCGCTGCTGCCGGGCGACAGAGCCCTCTTCGAGGGGCTGCCCATCGCCTCGTACGATCCGCAGTGGCGTTTCGAGCTGCCTATCCTGCCTGCCGAGCCCGGTGGCTTCGACTTCGCGACCGGAACCGACGGGGTCGTGCCGTTCGAGCGCGTCGGCAGGGTCGAGATCCCCGACACCGGTTCGCTCGACATCTGGCGTCTGACGACCTACGGCGGGGGACTGTTCATCCCCGTGCGCGACGCGCTCGCCGGACGCCCCGGCGGCACCTACGGCGGCGGCCGCTACCTGATCGACACGATCAAGGGTGCGGACCTGGGGTCGGATGCCGAGCGCGGCACGATCGTGCTCGACTTCAACTTCGCGTACAACCCCTCGTGCGCCTACGATCCGGCGTGGGCCTGCCCCCTCGCCCAGCCCGGAAACGTGCTGCAGGTGGCGGTTCCGGTAGGGGAGACGTACTCGGGCGGGCCGGCCTGATCGACGTCAGCGGCGGACGGCGCGCGCCCGCGTCTTCGCGACGCTGCTGAGGGTCGCGCGCACGGGTGTGCCGAGGTAGAGCCCGAGGGATGCTCCCGAGGCGAGCCCGATGCCGATCACGACGGCATCCACCAGCGATCCGCCGATGCCGACGACGCCGGCGGTGGATCCCGCGGAGTGGATCATCTCGAGGAGTCCCTGGAACACCGCGACACCGGGCACGAGCGGCACGATCGCCGCGGTCGTCACCGCGACCGACGGCACATGGAGGTTCACCGCGATCAGCATGCCGATGAAGCTCGCCAGCAGAGCGCCGATCGCGCTCGCCGCCGCCGGGTGCAGATTCAGGCCGACCATGACCGAGTACCCGGCGATCGTGACGGCGCTGAGCAGTGCGCTCACGAGGATGATCCGGATGCCGGCGCCGTTGAACACCGCCACGGCGACGGCGATGATGATCGCGCCCGCGAACTGGTTGAGCAGCGGTCCGAACGGGGCGGGGTCATCAGGCAGACCCATCGTGAAGCCGAGCACGCTGCCCAGCTCGAGTCCGACGAGGATGCCGATCACGACGCCGAGCGTCTGCATGGTGAGGTCGAGGATGCGGCCGCCTGCGGTGAGCGCGAACCCGTCGATCGCATCCTGAGCAGCCCCGACCACGGTGAGTCCGGCGAGCATGAGCACGATGCCCGAGGCCACGATGATCGACGGGCGGATGCCGACGAACGGCTCGATCCCGGCCGAGCCGAGCGCCGAGACGGCCACCGCGACGACCGTGGTGACGAAGCCACCGGCGATCTGGCTGAAGAACAGGGGCACGCGGGCCCGCGCGAGTCCCGCCTGGGTGATGGCCGCGCAGAGCGCCGCGACGAACGTGAGGCCCACGATGATCGGCGAGGCGCCGAGCATGATGCTGACGCCGACCGCGAGCAGGGCACGGGCGACGATGACCACCGGCTGCTGGTAGCGGAAAGGAACCCGGCGCAGAACCCGGAACGCGGTGCGGGCCGACTCGAGGTCGAGCCCGTCGTCGATGTCCGCGACCAGGGCCTGCACGCGCTGAAGCTTGGCGTGGTCGGGAGCCGCCACCCGGACGACGCGGACGAGGGTCTCGGGCCACACCTCGCCGCTCAGGTGGAACGAGACGGTGATGGAGTTGTAGGTGACGTCGACCTGCACATCCCGCATCCCGTAGGCCGAGCACACGCGTGTGATGGCGAGGGTGACTTCGTGCGCGGAGGCGCCGACGGCGAACATCGATTCGCCGATGCGGGTCGCGAGGTCGAGGACTCGAGGTACCGTGCGCTCGTCGATGACGGGCATGGCCTCGGTGTGCGCGACGGTGGAGGGGTCGGTGTGCAGGATCCTGCGCACGGAGGCGAGCAGTCGCCGCTGGGGGTTCGGGGACATCACCCCATTCTCCCTGAGTCAGGCGTGTGCGGGAACGTCCAGGCGCTCAGCCGGAGGCGCGCTGCCCTCGGCGGGCTCGTGCACGAGGTACAGGCCGCTCGGCGCGCTCGCCGTGAATGCCAGGGCCTCGACCCAGGCGCGGTTGATCGAAGGCTGTCGGCTGCCGCTGTACTTGAACACGAGAGAGCTGCCCGCGTGCACCCACACGGTCGTGCGCCCGCCGCCGACGCTCATGTCCTCACGCCAGGTGAACGCGAACGGCTCGCCGCGTCGCAGCTTCGCGGTCATGACCAGCTGCAGGTGCGTCAGCGCCCGGTCCTCGATGTCCGCCTTGACGCTTCCTTCATAGATGAGCTTGCCCACGATGATCTCCTCAGTTCGCCACGGAACCTGTGTCATGAGGCGCGATCGGGTGATCACCGGTGGTGGATCCAGTTTCCCATATTCCAGTACTCCAGCGATACGAGGTCGCCGCCGAATCGAGGCTCGAGACTGTGAACGCATACAGCATGCAGGCGTAACGTCAGCACATGAACGCACAACTGAAGATCGCGGGGCAGAGCTCCGAACTGCTGGGTCTGGAATCCATCCTCATCGGCTCGCTTCCGGCGACCCTGATGACCGACGAGGCTCCCGACCGCTACACCGTCGAAGCGGTGTTCACGCGCAAGACCGATCGCGACGAGGTCGCCGCGATCCAGGGCAGCGAGACGCGCGCCCACCTGTCCGCGAACGGATTCCCGACCGTCGAGCTCCACGTCGCCGATCGTCGTCTGGAGATCGCGAACACCAACCTGGAAGAACTCCGCGACGGCCTCGCTGCCGTCATCGCGGAACGCCTCGCCGAGATCAGTGCGTCCCTCGTGGCCGCTCGCGAGATCGAGGCCCTACGTTTCCAGGACGCCACCGACCGTGAGCAGGAGCGCGCGGCGTCCGTCGCAGCTCTCGCCGAATCGGTGGTCTTCGACCGTCGTCCGATCGCCGCCGTCTCCGATGACGACGCGCGCATCGGGGACTGGTTCGAAGAGGGCGGTGCCTTCCGCTCGTAGAGCGGACGACGCCGGAGAAGAGGTCATCATGGACGGCATCCGTCCGATCGTCCGGACCCGTCCGCGCGACAGCGCCCGGGGCGGAGCGAGCACCTTCACCGAGCTGGCGCAGCAGATCCGCGAACGCGGCCTGCTGCGGCGCCGGTACGGCTACTACTGGACGAAGCTCATCGCGGCCCCACTCGTCGTGGCCGTCAGCCTCGCCGCCTTCATATGGATCGGCGATACGTGGTGGCAGCTGTTCACCGCCGCCTTCCTCGCGATCGTCTTCACCCAGATCGCATTCCTCGGCCACGATGCCGCCCACCGGCAGATCTTCGTGTCGGGGCGGTGGAACGACTGGATCAGCATCATCCTCGGCGACCTGCTCGTGGGCATGAGCTACGGGTGGTGGCAGCACAAGCACACACGTCACCACGCGAATCCGAACAAGCTCGGGGCGGACCCCGACATCGAGCTGCCGGTCATCGCGGTCACGGCCGAGACGGCGGCCCGCCGCCACGGTCCGGCGGTCACGTGGCTGCAGGCGCATCAGGGTCTCGCGTTCTTCCCGATCCTGCTCCTCGAAGGGCTGTCGCTGCATGCGTCGAGCGTGCGTCGGGTCGTGACGCGGGGCCGCCTCGAACGTCGATGGGCCGAGATCGCCTTCCTCAGCATCCGGATGATCGGATTCGTGACACTGGTGTTCATCGTGCTGTCTCCGGGCATCGCCTTCACCTTCCTCGCGGTGCAGCTGGGCCTGTTCGGGTTCTACATGGGCATCGCCTTCGCTCCGAACCACAAGGGGATGCCGGTGGTGCCGAAGGACCTGACCCTGGACTTCCTCCGGCGCCAGGTGCTGATGAGCCGCAATGTGCGGGGGAGTCGCATCCTCGACGTCGTGATGGGCGGTCTGAACTACCAGGTCGAGCACCACCTGTTCCCGTCGATGCCTCGGCCGCACCTGCGCAGAGCGGCGCCGATCGTCGCGGCCTACTGCGATGCGCACGACGTCAGGTACACCCAGGTCGGGCTTTTCACGTCGTACGCGATCGTGGTGCGCTACATCAATCGCGTGGGCCTCGGGGAGCGAGACGTCTTCTCGTGTCCGCTCGCCGACCAGCGCGACCACCTGGTCGCAGCTTCCCGCTGACCGACCACTGTCAACCCTCTGTCGTATCGTGCGCGTTCGACGGAGGGTGGATTTTCGACATCCCACGAGGAGGACGCACCATGAAGGCACTCACCTGGCAGGGCACGCGCAACGTGACGGTCGAGGAGGTTCCGGACCCGGTGATCGAGCGTGCGACGGATGCGATCGTGCGGATCACCTCGTCGGCGATCTGCGGCTCGGACCTGCATCTGTACGAACTGCTGGGTCCGTTCCTCGACAAGGGGGACGTCCTCGGGCATGAGCCGATGGGCGTCGTCGTCGAGGTGGGCGCTGCCGTCCGGGATCTCAAGGTCGGCGACCGCGTCGTCGTGCCGTTCAACATCTCGTGCGGGCACTGCTTCTACTGCCTGCGCGGTCTGCAGTCGCAGTGCGAGACGACCCAGGTGACCGAGTACGGCAGCGGCGCCTCGCTGTTCGGATACACCAAGCTCTACGGCCAGGTGCCCGGAGGGCAGGCGGAGTTCCTGCGCGTGCCTCTCGCGGACTACAACCACATCAAGGTCGCATCGGATCTGCCCGACGAGCGCTACCTCTTCCTCAGCGACATCCTGCCGACCGCATGGCAGGGCGTGGAGTACGCGAACGTCCCCGACGGCGGAACCCTCGCCGTCATGGGGCTCGGTCCGGTCGGGCAGTTCGTCGCCCGGGTCGGCGCACATCGCGGCTACCGGGTGCTCGCGGTGGATCCCGTCGCCGCGCGCCGCGAGATGGCGGCGCGTCACGGCGCGGAGGTCTTCGACCTCACCGATGATGTCGTCGAGCAGCTGCGTGATCTCACGGGAGGGCGAGGAACGGATGCCGTCGTCGACGCCGTGGGCATGGAGGCACACGGCAACCCGGGCATCTCGCTCGTGCAGAAGGCAGTCGGGCTGCTCCCCGACGCGGCCGCCCGGCAGGTCTTCGACAAGGCGGGCGTCGACCGCCTGGCTGCACTCTACGCATCGATCGACGTCGTGCGCCGTGGCGGCACGGTCTCGTTGAGCGGGGTCTATGCGGGCGACGCCGACATCATGCCCATGAAGACCCTGTTCGACAAGCAGGTGAGCATCCGCATGGGGCAGTGCAACGTGAAGCGCTGGATCGACGACCTGATGCCACTGGTCGAAGACGTCAGCGATCCGCTCGGCGTGATGGATCTCACGACCCACACCGCGCCGCTCGAGGATGCGCCGGCCCTCTACGAGACGTTCCAGCGCAAAGAGGACGGGTGCATCAAGGTCGTGCTGCAGCCGTCGCGCGTCTGAGCGTCAGCGCGTCGCGTCGTACTGCGGAGCAGCCGTGGTGGGAGTGACGCGTCCGCGGACGAAGAACAGCAGCACGATGCCCACGATGATGACGGCGGGGTTGCCGAGACCGCCGAGGGCGCTGATCGTTCCCTCGACCGGGTATGCGGTCTGCAGGAAGATGCTCGGGTCGGTGCTGGCGTGCAGGAGGATCGGCGCGATGATCGTGCCGGTCACCCGCATCGCGAGGTACATGCAGACGCCGAATCCGAAGGTGTAGACCAGCTGGAACGCGGTCGCGAGCAGCGACTGTCCCGAGAGCAGGTTTCCCGCATGAAGGAGGGCGAAGAGAGCCGAGGAGATCGCGGCGACGGCGATCTCGCGCTGCCCCGCCTTGCGCAGCATGTTGACCACGAGGCCGCGCGTCAGCACTTCCTCGGCGAATCCGATGAACACGCCGGCGAGCAGCCAGGTCGCCACGACCTCGAACCCGGCAGCGCCGTAGTCGATCGACAGCAGATGCAGGACGTTGAACACGAGGACGACGGCGATCGCGATCCACATCCATCCTCGTCCGCGGATCGGTTGGGGACCGAAGATCTCCCGCAGCCACCCGACTGACAGCGCGAACGCGACGAGGAGCAGGCTGCCGACGAGGATCGGGATGACGTAGAAGACGAGGATCGCCTCCGCGCTCTGCGGATCCTCGATCTGCGCGGCGATGGGAGTGAGCAGGAGTGAAAGGCCGTTGAACAGCACGAAGTAGACGACGACGAGGACGATCGCACGCCACCAGCCGCCCTTCTCCCAGAACTGTCGCCAGCCGGACTGCGTCACATCGGTCATCATTCATCCCTCCGCATCCGCGAAGGTCGCGGCTCGTGACCAATATATGGGTGAGCGGCCCCGGGGTCAGCCCGCTCGGCCCTCGGCCAGGTAACCCAGGCGGTGCAGCGTCTCGGAGTTGCGCCACCGCAGCAGGGGAGCGGTCACCGCACCCGGCAGAAGCGCCGCCGGGCCGCTGACCGGCTCCTCGTCGATGCGCACGATCGTGCCATCGCCGTGCGAGCGCACGCGTAGCGTGACCCGTGCCTCGCCGATCGGCCATCCCTTCGCGCGCATGACCATCCGATGGGGCGGATCCCACTCCTCGACCACCGTGGTGTCGTCGAGGAGAGCCGGCCAGACACCGACCGAATGGTGCAGCTCTGCTCCGGGCTGCGGCCACGACTCGTCGACATCGCGCATGCGCGAGGCGCCGACGACCCACGCAGGGTAGAGCCAGGCATCGCGGAGCACCCGGAACACGTCATCGGGGTGGCA
This sequence comes from Microbacterium phyllosphaerae, assembly GCF_017876435.1. Taxonomy (NCBI): domain Bacteria; kingdom Bacillati; phylum Actinomycetota; class Actinomycetes; order Micrococcales; family Microbacteriaceae; genus Microbacterium; species Microbacterium phyllosphaerae. The sequence continues at coordinate 3,540,389 of NZ_JAGIOA010000001.1, read as the reverse complement.
GTTCATCGTGCGGACGTTCTTCGCCATGTCGGCCTCTTCTCTCCTGAGTGCATCGTCGCGCCCTTCGCCCGCACCGCCCAGGGGCTTGACGCGGGCGGATGTGCGGACGCGCGGATGCCCGGGCGGCGCTAGCACAAGCCCCGCCGCCGCGCCTCCCCCTGGAACAGCGGCGGTCGCTCTGCGAATGTCGGGTCATGGCACTCATCGACCTCCCCGCACGCGCCGCCCGCAGACTCGGCACCCTCGCGCACGACGACGCTCCCCACCTGCTGACCCGCGGCTATGGCTTCGGCCCGCGCATCTGGCGCAGGGTCCGACCGGGGGCGCGATCGGCGCCGATGAGTCTGCTCGGCGACGACACCATGTTCGTGCGCGGGGTCGAAGGTGTGGAGCTCTTCTATGACGAGAGCCGCATCGCGCGCTCGGGTGCCATGCCCTCGGTCGTGCAGGAGAGCCTGTTCGGGCACGGGTCGGTGCACAGCCTCGACGGCGACGAGCACAAGCACCGCAAAGCCACCTTCGTCGAGGTCGCCTATGACGACGCGCAGGTCGACCGGCTGACTCCCTGGCTCGAGCGGGAGTGGCGGAGCGAACGGCAGGCGTGGATCGACGGCGGCACGCGAAGCGCGTACGACGCGGCCGTCGGCGCCCTGGGCCGCGCGATCATGGGGTGGGCCGGAGTGCCGGGCACCCCGGCGGCGAAGACCCGGTGGGCGGCACGGCTCGCGCAGATCGTCGACGGGTTCGGATCCCCCTACTCGCCGGAGTACGTCGCGGCGCTGGCGAACCGCTGGTGGTCGGATCGGCACTCCGCACGACTCATCGAGGCCGTGCGCCACGGAGCGCTGAGCGCTGAGACGGGCACCGCCCTCGAGCAGTGGGCGCATCACCGCGACGAGCACGGCGAGCTCCTCCCCGCGCGCATCGCGGGAGTCGAGCTGCAGAACAGCATCCGCCCGATGATCGCGGTCGCACGGTTCGTCGCGTTCGCGGCGAAGGAACTGCACGAGCGCCCGGACTGGCGTGAGCGCATCGCGGCCGAGTCCGCCGAACGCGGTGCCCTGGTCGGCGGCCCGCTGTCGGTCATGTTCGCGCAGGAGGTGCGCCGCACCTCCCCGTTCGTGCCGATGCTCCCCGGGTGGGCCATCGCCGACGTCGAGCTCGACGGACAGAGGGTGGATGCCGGCGGACGCGTCGTGCTCGACATCCTCGGCACCAACACCGATGAGCGCTTCTGGGCCCGCCCCCGGCGTTTCGACCCCGAGCGTTTCCGCGATGTCGGCGACGACTACGAGGCGCTCGCCGCATTCATCCCGCACGGCGGTGCCGACGTCGCGACGGGCCACCGGTGCCCGGGCGAGAAGCTCGCGATCGCCGGTCTCGCCGCCGCGATCACGGTGCTGAGCGACCCCGAGCTGCGGATCCTCGACGAGGGCCTCGACCTCAACCGTCGTCGGCTCCCCACCAAGCCGCGCTCCGGCGGGAAGGTTCGGTCGGCGGCTGCGCCGGCATCCGGTGGGTGCCCCTTCCACCGGTGACATCGGTGCTCGGGCGCGCCCGGCCGGAGTGAGCCGGGTAGCCACGACCGGATACGGTAGGGCACATGTCACAGGCCCTCCGGACGTTCGGGCGCATCGTCGCACGGCACTGGCCGGCGCTCATGGCGTGGTACCTCGGCGGAGAGGCACTGCACCGACTGCTCGTCGAGCTGTCCGGTTTCGTCGGCGGTCACACGACGCTCGGAGGACTGCTGCTGCTGCCGCTCGCGGTCGCCGCGCGTCTCGTCTCGTACGTCGCGATGTACCTGACTGTGCGCCCGTCCCTGCCGCACAGCCGCAGGGAGGATGCCGGGGGCATCCGCGAGTTCGGCTCGGCCACGCTTGCGGCGATCCTGCCCTTCTTCGCGTTCTACACGGCGTGGGGTCTGCTCGACGTCGACCAGATCGACTTCTTCCGCATCGCGAGTGCGATCGCACTCGCAGACTCGGGGTATGACCTCGCCCAGGTGGGCGATCGAGGGGGTCTGATCGCCGTCGGCGTGCTGCCGGTGACCGTTCTCGTCGTCGCGCTGGTCGCGCGTCTGCTGTTCACCCGATTCGCCGACAGGCTGCCGCGGTGGACGATCATCCTCGCCACCTACGCCGAGGTGCTGTGGACATTCATGCTCTTCACGCTGGTCGCCCGGTGGTGGAACGGCGTGCTCGACTGGTTCGCCGAACGCGAGGCGGTCGGCTGGTTGCAGGGTTTCGGCGACTGGTTCGCCGTCAACCTCGCACCGGTGGCGGCGGTCTGGGAGGGGGCGACCTGGCTGTTCGGCATCCTCGTCGCGGCCCTCATCGTGCCCGCTGCGTGGTTGACGGTCGCCGGTGTGATCTTCGGCACGACGTTCGACTCGACGCCGTCGTTCGGGCGCTGGGGCGGGGGCGCCACCCGCGGCGCGGCGATGAGCATCGCCCGCACGCTCGTGATGCGACTCGAGGGGCTCTGGGCCGCCGTCGCGGTGATCTGGCGCGGCGGACCCCTGCTGTTCGGCGTGTATGCCCTGGCCTATGCGGCCTGGGGATTCGCCGAGCAGGCGGGAACCCGGGGTGCGCTGCAGCTCGTCGGCGGCCATGAGGCGTCGTTCTGGGCCGGGTTCTTCCCGCTGGTCACGGTCGCGGTCGCCGCGGTGGCCGAGCCTTTGCGGGTCGCCATCGTCGCGACCGCCTACGACAGTGTGATCGGACGCCCGCAGGCCGGCCTCGACACGCGTCCGTCAGGGCTCGATGACGAAGCGGGCGAGGTCGGCGTCGTTGCCCTCGATGTCGAGCAGAAACGGCCCGTCGGCGTCCTGCGGAAGCAGGAAGACGAGCAGGATGCGGTACGCGGACGCCTCGATGGTGCATGAGCTCTCGCCATCCTCGTACGAGACGTCGAGTCCGGTCCGTGAGCTGACCCAGGTGCGACCAGTGTGCGTGTCGGTGAGCGTCGCCTGACCGCACACCGAGGCGTCGGCTCCTCCGGTGGAGCTCAGCCGGACGCTCAGCGTCCGCGACCCGTCGGGCGCCTCGAACTCGCCCCACTCGGTGGGGCCCAGCTCGAGGGTCTGGCCTGCGATCTCGACGGTCGACTCGGCCTCGATCACCCGGTCAGTCGGTCGGATGCTCGGCACGACGTCGAGCCATACAGTGGCCCCGACCACCGCGGCGGCGGCGATCACGAGGGCGATCACCGCTGCGCGCTGCCTGCGCCACCAGCTCACGGGGCACTCACCCCGGAGTCGACGAGCTCGATGCTGGCGGTGCGCTCGAGGTCGTCGAGAACGAGCGGGATGGCGACGAGGTCGTCGAGCTCGGGGGTGACGTACGACGTGGTCAGGCGCAGTTCGGCGGTTCCTGTGGTCACGTCGGGCGGCAGTTCGAACGCGAGGGTGCCGACCGTGTCGATGCCCACCCGCAGAGGCGTTCCCTTCAGTGAGGCCGACGGTCGCTCGCTCGAGTGGAACACGCGGTCGCCGACCACGAGCGTGGCGAGCTGGATCGCGGAATCGACCTCGGTCGTCGGGGCCGAGGCGACGACGGTCACGATGAGCCAGTTGCCCGCGGCACTCCAGTCGGACGAGGGCACGGCGAGCTCATCGGCGAACGTCGCGTCGGAGGCCGTCGCGATCAGGGTGCGCGACGCGACGGTGTCGCCGAAGGATCCGCGCTGCACGGTCGCTCCGACGAGCGACTCGTCGTCGGGGGTCACCGCGGTGATCGCTCCGGCGGCGATCACGAGCAGGCCGCCGAGGATCCAGGGGAGCGCGCGTCTCATGGCGCCCCCGTGGGTGTGACGCTGATGCGGGCGAACGTCTCGGCCGCGCGCCAGGTGACGACGCTCGCCGATAGGATGACGGCGCCACGGCGGACCTCGACCTCGTGCACATCGAGCGAGACGACACCGTCGGGGAAGGCATCCTCCGGGACGGACCAGGCGAGCGTGACCTCACTCGGCACGCCCGGTTGCAGGATGACCTGCCCGGACGAGCCGTCGGCGCGCCAGACCGACACCGTGTCGGTCGCCGAGACTCCGCTCAGGTCGAGCAGCGGGTTCTCGGTGTTGACGAGGCCCGCTTTGGTGCGGTCGGCCGCGGTGCCGACGCCGATCGGAGCATCGGAGAGGTTCTCCATCCGCATCGTCATGACGAGCAGCGTCTCGCCGGGCTCCGCCTCGAGGTATTCGGACTCGACCTCGTCGGCGAACTCGGCATCGATCACAGTGACGGCGTAGACGGAGGCACGCGCCTCGTCGCCCACGCCGAGCTCGGTCGGGGCAGCCTGTGCCTGGGCGAAGCCTCCGATCGCGAAGACGACGAGCAGCAGCGCGATGAGGGCCGCCGCGGCGATCCAGATCCCGCGCGGGACATCGGCGAGGGAACGCACCCAGCGCCTCACGATCGCGCGCGCGGCGACCTTCGGCGCGGCGCGCTCGTGATCCCCCGTCTTCCTCACGGGGTCAGCCTAGCGAGGGGCGTTCAGGCGGTGGTGCTCACGAGCACGTCTCGAACACGTACTCCGCATGGCCGGGCGTGACGAGATCGCGGTCCCTCAGCACCATGGATGCCGGTGACTCGTCGTCGGCACACATCTCGGCGAACGTGCGAGGAAGCTCGTCGGAGTACTCGATGTCGACCACCGCGTCGCCGTAGACATCGGTGAACGCGGCGCACTCCTCGTAGGCGGCGCATTCCTCGACCACCGCGAAGTCGAAGCCGGCGCGCTCGTGGAGCACCGCCGCATCCTCCGCCGCGTTCTTCTGCCCGGCGGCCAGGCCAGCGTCGTGAGCGACGTCGACGAGCAGCGCGGCGAGGGCCAGGTTGTCGTCGAGCGTGAGCGCGCCGTCCGAGCGCGTGTACGAGTCGAGGTTGTCGAACTCCACGGCGTCGAAACCGGCATCCGCGCAACCGTCGATCCACGGCCCGACCGTCTCGGCGATGCGCTGGCGACGGTCGTCGGTCGAGCTGTCGAGCAGGGCTTCGTCGGGCCAGTCGGGGTCGAACACGGGCGTGCCGTCGCTCTGCAGCAGCAGGTCATCGGGCCACGAGTCGAGCTCGCCCGGCTGGGTCTGGAAACCGTTGACGTAGCAGATCGAGTACAGGCCGCCTGCGGGATCGTCCGAGCGATCGCGGCCGACGATGCCGACGCCGTCGGCGGGGTCGTACGCACCCCCGAGCTGATAGTCGGGGGTCGCTCCCGCGGGCGGAAGCACGAAAGTGGAGGTGGCATCGGAGGCGGTCGTCGCGCACCCCGACAGTGCGAGGGCCAGCGCGGCGGCAGCGGCGAAGACCGCCGTCGCCCGCCTCAGCTGCCCGCTCCGTACAGCGCGGCGATCTCTTTCGAACCCATACCCCGATCGTACGTGCCGTGCTGCGGCCAGCCGACCGGGGAGTCCTCCCACTGCTCCTGGCGTCCGTACGGCAGCAGGTCGACGAGCCCCTGCAGATGGCTCAGCCGCTCGGTGCCCCGCCCGTTCGTGTGCCAGGTGCGGTAGACGGTGTCGCCGTCGCGCACGAACACGTTCACGCCGAAGCCCTCGTTCGGCCCCGCGTCCATGTCGGCCCCGAACGGGCTGTCGGCGCTCGAGTACCACGGCATCCGATTGCCCACTCGATCGCGATAGGCGAGGGCCTCGTCAATCGGGCCGTTGGTCACGATCACGAACCGGGCGTCGTAGTACCGCTCGAGCACGTCGAGCCGCGTGAACTGCGAGGTGAACCCCGTGCATCCGGGGCACTGCCACTCGTTGCCGTCGCTCCACATGTGGTTGTAGACGATGAGCTGCGGATGCCCGTCGAAGACGTCCGAGAGCCGCACCGCGCCCTCTTCACCGACCAGCGTGTACTCCGGCAGCTCCACCATCGGCAGGCGTCGTCGCTCGGCCGCGATCGCATCGAGCTCTCGGGTCGCCGCCTTCTCGCGCACGCGCAGCACATCGAGTTCTCGTCGCCAGGTCTCGGCGTCGACGACGGGCGGAAGGGGCGTCTGGGTCGTGCTCACGGTGGACCTCCGGATGCTCAGAGAGACGGTCCCCTCAGTCTGCGCTCGGCCACCGACACGGTCAACGGGGTGCGTCGACGGCCTCGCTCGGCACCTCTTCGGCGGGGTTCCGGCGGATGCCGATCCACGACACGACTCCGCCGAGCACCAGGAGCGCCGCGGTGACGATGGCGGCGTTGTGGAATCCGGCGAGGTTGAGGATGCCGCCGATGATGGTCGACAGCATGGCGACGACGAGCAGGCCCGCGACGCGGGACACGGCGTTGTTCACGGCCGAGGCGATCCCCGAGCGCGATTCGTCGATCGCCCCCAGGATGGCCGAGGTCAGCGGGGCGACGGTGAGCGCGAGCCCCAGGCCCAGCACGATCATGGCGTGCAGCACCTGCCACCAGTAGTCGAAGTCCTCAGCGACGAGCAGCAGCATCAGTGCTCCCACCGCCATGATGAGCGGTCCGACGGTCATGAAGATGCGCGGGCCGAACCGCCCGGCCCACGAGCCTGCGCGCGAGCTGAGGAGGATCATCAGGATCGTGATCGGCAGGCTCGCGAGACCGGCGGCGGTGGCGCTGAGACCGGCGCCCTGCTGCAGGTACACGCCCAGCACGAAGCCGTTGAGAGACAGCGCGGCATAGACGAAGAGCGTCGCGAGGTTGCCCCACGCGAAGTCGCGCACGCGGAAGAGTGACAGCGGCATCAGCGGGGTGGAGGAGCGCTGCTGGCGGATGAGGAACCACGCGAACAGTGCGGCGCCGCCGATGCCGGGCAGCCAGATCACGGGGGACTGCCAGCCGAGATTCGGCTGCTCGATCAGCGCGAAAACGACGGCACCGAGTCCGATCGCGCACAGGGCACCGCTGGCCCAGTCGACCCGGGCGCCGCTCGGATGCTCCTTCAGCTTCAGGCGGGAGAGCAGCAGGAGGGTGACCGCGATCGGGAAGACATTGATGAGGAACACGAACCGCCACGACAGGAAGTCCACGAAGAGGCCCCCGAGCAGCGGGCCGATCAGCTGGGCGGAGGTCGTGAACGCGGTCCAGATGCCGATCGCGCGCGACTGCACGTCGGCGCGCATGGTCGCGGTGATCAGCGCCAGCGAACTGGGCACCAGCAGGGCGCCCGCTGCGCCCTGGGCCGCTCTCGCGATGATCAGGAACAGCGGATCGGGGGCGGCGGCGACCGCGACGGATGCGACCCCGAAAGCGATGAGGCCGACGCGCATCACGAGCACGCGTCCGTAGGCATCCGACAGCGAGCCCGCGAGCAGGATGAGCGCGCTGAGCGTGATGAGGTACGCGTCGACGACCCACTGCTGGGTGGTGATGCCGCCGCCGAGCTCCCGGCTGATGGCGGGGAGGGCGACCGTCACGACGGTGCCGTCGAGGAAGGTCACGAAGGAGGCCAGCACGGCGACCGAGATCACGAGCCGCTGCAGGGGCGCGAAGCGAGAGGATGCCACAGGCCGACCCTACTGCCGTCGGAGGGGCCGCGGGCGGGTCAGTCCGTCGCGCTGCTCCGGCGGTAGAGCTCGCGGAGGCCCGCGGTTCCGTTCTCGGTATACGCGTCGCGCTGGCGCCGGGCTCCGGAACCCTCGGCACGGATGCGCGCGATCCCGTCCGTCACGAAGTCCTGGTCGCCCAGGCTCTCGAGCGTCGGATGCAGCCTCAGGAGGAGGTCATCGACGATCGCCGAGGCAGGGGCCGGGTCGCCGCTCGCGGGATCGACGAGCAGCGCCTCGGGTCCGTACCTCGCCGCCGTCCACAGCGACGCATCGATCGCGTCGACGCCCAGCTCGGGCAGACCGTCGAGCGCGTCGCTCACGAGGAGCGCGCGAGTGAGGGCAGCGGCGAGCAGGGTGTCGTCGACCGTCAACTGCGCGTCGAACACCCTCACCTCGACGGTGGGGAATCGCTCCGAAAGCCGCACCGTCCACGACAGCGAGCTCGCCTCGGGGATCGCTCCCATGGCGACGAGCCGAGCGAGCTGCGCGCGATAGTCGTCGAGATCGCGGAAGTGCGGTGGGCTCCACGATGAGGGGAGTCGGCGGATGAGGATGCTGCGCCAGCTCGCGAAGCCCGAATCGCGTCCGTGCGCGAAGGGCGCGTTTCCGGTGAGGGCGAGCAGGGTCGGCAGCCAGGCGCGGACGCGGTTGACCACGCGGACCCGCTCCTCGTCATCGGTGACCTCGACATGGACGTGCAGGCCGTTGACCTCGTGCTCGCGGGTGATCTCGACGAGCTGTGTCGAAACGGCGTCGTAGTGCGCTGACGACGACACCGCGAAGCGGTTGGGGGAGATGAAGGGTGTGCCGGTCGCGCCGATGATCGCATTCTGGTCGGCGGCGTAGGTGCCGAGAAGATGTCGCGTGCGGCGCAGCTGCGCCTCGGCATCCGCTCTGTTCTCGATCGGAGCTGTCGCCGACTCGATCTGACAGGTCAGGTACTCGGGAGTGAGACCCGCGCCCACCTCCTCAGCGAGGCGTTCGCGGGTGGACGTGCTCATGGCCGTCGGGACGAGCGTCTGCTCATCGAGAAGGACGAACTCCTCTTCGATGCCGAACCGGGCCACGGAGGGCGGCCCTAATGCTCGCGCAGTGCCGAGATGAGCTCGGCCTTGCGCTTGCCGCTGTACCCGGTGAGGCCGAGCTCCTTCGCGCGGGCGCGCAGTTCGGCGACGGTCCAGTCCTCGTAGTCGCCGTGCTCTCCGCCTCGGCGTCCCACGGTGCTGCGACCCTCTTTGGCCGCGGCGTTCGAGATGCGCGCCGCCTTCTCCTTCGAGGCGCCGTCGCTGCGGAGCTCTTCGTACAGCTCCGGGTCCTTCAGGGAGTCGTTCCTGCGTCCTGGCATGTCCTGTGCTCCTCTCGCACGTCGGGAACCCCCGCGTCAAGGGGCTCTGGGGCGCAGGGGGCGCGGGTCTAGGTTGATTCACCGTAGACGGGCGCCCCCCCTGCGTCCTCAAGAAGGGAAATCCGATGAACATCCTGCTGATCATCGTCATCGTCGTCGCCGTCATTCTCGCGATCACCGGCGGACTGGTTCAGTCCCTGCAGTTCCTGCTGTGGGTCGGACTGGTGCTGCTGGCCATTGCGGTCATCGCCTGGCTGATCCGATCGATCACCGGCAGCCGCACCCGCTGACCCGAGGAGTGAGGCCCGCCGAGGCGGGTCTCACTCCTTGAAGCCGTCCCGCACGTTGTCGCCGACGTTCTTCGCGGCATCCTTGACGTTCTCTCCGGCCTGCTTGGCCGACGCCTTCGCCTGATCCGCTCGGCCTTCGGCCTCGAGCTTCTCGTTGTCGGTGAGCTTTCCGAAGCCCTCCTTGGCCTTTCCTGCGGCCTTCTCTGCTGCGTTCTTGACGTCGTCTGCACCACTCATGGGCTTCGTCCTCTCATCCGTCGGTCAATGGATCACCACCGTCGCACGGGCCCGGAATCCTGCACACGGGATTGACAACGACGACCGCGCGTGACAGACGGAATCCGTCATCGACGCAGGCCACCGCGAGGGCTAGCCTGGCCTCAGGCGGGTGGTCCTGCCCGCTCTCACCTCGGCTGCGGCCGACGACGGAGGCGGTACGAGATGGATTCGATGATGATGGGCGCGATGCGCTCGAACATGATGTCGATGCCCGACATGGCCATGATGGACATGTCCGTCATGCAGGCGTGCATGGACGCGTGTTCGGCCTGCGAGCAGGCATGCACCGTGTGCTCGACCCAGATGATGGACTGCTCGCCGGCGTGCATGAACTGCGCCGACATGTGCAACACCATGATGCGCTCGATGATGCGGATGCAGGGCATGACCCCCGCGTCGATGATGGCGATGCTCGACGCCTGCATCGCGATGTGCCAGACGTGCATGGACGAGTGCATGCAGCACGCCGACAGCAGCGAGGTCTGCAAGATGTGCGCTCAGGCGTGCCAGGCCTGCATGGACGCGTGCATGGCCGTCAAGAACATGATGATGGCGGCTGCCTGAGCAGCCTCGCATCACCCGTCGCGATCAGGAGAGCGCGACGTTGAACTGCGTGCGGCCCACGGCCAGCACGCCGTAGCGCACGTGCAGGGCGATCGGCGTGCCCGCCGGCGCCTCGAGCGCTGCGCCTGCGCCGTTCCACAGCACGTGGGCAGCCCCGTCGAGCGTGCGAACGACCAGGTCGCCCGTCGTCGCGTCTGCGTGCTCGACGATCGCGTCGATCCACTCAGAAGGAGTCGCAGAGGCGATGCGCGCCTGGATCAGGTGCAGGGCATGACCCGCCGCGAACGAGGAGCACGCGAAGCCGTGCCGGCACATGCACGCAGAACGCTCACGCACCGAGGGGGGCGAAAGGTGGTTCAGCGGCGTGGACACGGTGGTCTCCTTCATGAGCGGACGTTCCGGCAAGAGTAGGTCGGCCCCGCGGCAGAGGGAACCCGGGCCGACACGGTGTGAAACAAACGGGCGTAGACTCGCCGGGTGCTGTTGTCGATGAGCGCTCTCCGGATGCCGGATCGAGCGCAGAACGGAGCCGCAGGCGCTTTCCGCGCCGCAGGCAGAGGCTGACGATCGGCCGGAGGCGGAACATCCCGTCCCCGGGGCCACGTCGTACCCGGCATCCCGTGCGGATGCTCCCTCTCGTCTCCTTCTGTCGCGCTCCGCGGCCTTCACGAAAGCACCTCTCTCATGCGTCCCATCGACGAGCGCACCCTTCGCGCCTCCTTCCTCAACGCCTCCCGCAAAGAGGTCTCCGACCTCACCCTGCCGCCCGGCTTCGCCGAGCTCGAGTTCGACAAGCTCGACTACCTGGGCTGGGTCGACCCCAAGCTCCCTCGTCGCTCGTACGTCGTCGCGTGGATCGACGACGTGGTCACCGGCGTGATCCTGCAGCGCGCCGAGCAGCGCGTCATCGCCCGAGCCCAGTGCTCCTGGTGCGAGGACGTGACACTGCGCAACGACGTGCAGCTCTACGTCGCCCGCAAGGCGGGGCCCGCCGGCCGCAAGGGCGACACCATCGGCACCCTCGTCTGCACCGAGTTCGGATGCTCGAAGAACGCGCGGGTGCTGCCGCCCCTCGCCTACGACGGGTACGACCGCGAGCTCGCGCGGGAGATGCGGATCGTCAGGCTGCAGGAGCACGTCGCCGCATTCATCGCCGCGGTGAAGGGCTGATCCGCCTCACACGATCTCGAGCCGAGCCACCGTCTCTTCGTCGTCGCAGGCCCCGCCGACCCAGAGGCGGATCGTCCCGGCCTCGACGCGCTTCACGCCGTCGAGGCCGGTGAAGGCGAGCCGATCGATCGGCACGTCGAACTCGACCACGGCCTCGGCGCCCGGGGCGAGCGTGACCCGTCGGAAGTCCACCAGCTGGGCGACCGGGCGGGTCACGCTCGCGACCTCGTCGTTGGCGTAGAGCTGCACGACATCGGTCGCCTCGACGCGGCCCGTGTTGCGCACCCGCACGATCGCGCGGAAGGCCTCTCCCGCGGCGACGGTCGCGGGCACCGTGAGATCGTCGTGCGTGAACGTCGTGTAGCTGAGCCCGAATCCGAACGGCCGAGTCGGAGTCGGGTCGGCACTCGTCACATCGGTGCGTCCGCCGAGCACCGGGTGCAGATACGAGTACGGCTGCGCACCGGCCGATCGCGGCAGTGACACCGGGAGCCGCCCCGACGGAGCGACGCGGCCACTCAGCAACCCGGCGAGGGCAGGCGCGCCCTCCTCTCCCGGGAAGAACGTCTGCAGCACGGCTGCGGGGAGGGCAGCGGGAGATGGAGTCGCGGCGCCGGCGGCATCCACCACTCCCAACCCGGTCGTCGTGCCTGCCGCACCTGCGCGCGGTGGCAGCGCCCAGTCGAGCACATAGGGGCGCCCCGTCATCGTGATCAGGATCACCGGGGTGCCGGTCGCGACGACCGCCTCGACGAGCTCGCGCTGGATGCCGGGGAGCTCCAGGTCTTCCACGTCGTTGCCCTCTCCGACCGTGCCGCGTCCGAACAGACCGGCACGGTCGCCGACCACGACGATCGCGACGTCCGCCTGCGCCGCCGCCTCGACCGCGACGGGGAGGGCTGAGCGGTCGGTGCCCTCGACATCGCACCCGGCCGTGGTCGTGAACTCGGCGCGGGGGAACTCGGCGCGCAGCGCGTCGACGACGGTGGGCAGCTCGATACCCGCGGGGGTGCCCGGGTGAGTGGCGAGCACGTGGTTGACGAACGAGTAGCAGCCCATCAGCGCCTCGGCGCTGTCGGCGTTGGGGCCGATCACCGCGATGCGCGACGCGGTGGCCGTGTCGAGCGGAAGCGCTCCGTCGTTGCTCAGCAGCACGACGGATTCCTCAGCGAGCCGTCGGGCGAGCGCGCGGTGCTCGGCCGGGTCGAGGTCGATCGCGGTCGGCGGCGTGCTGAAATCGGCATCCAGCAGTCCGAGCGACTCCTTCTGCCCGAGCACCCGGCGAACCGCCTGATCCAGGACCTCGGGCGCCAGTCGTCCGTCGCGCACCTGCGCGGCGAGCGTCTCGAACGCATCGGGGGAGGGCAGTTCCACATCGATCCCCGCCGTGATCGCGAGACGCGCGGCATCGGCGGAATCGGCGGCGACCCGCTGCATGCTGTGCAGGAAGTCGACCGAGAAGTAGTCCGAGACGACGACGCCGTCGAAACCCCAGCGTTCGCGCAGGATGCCGGTGAGATAGCGCGGGTCCGCGGCGAGCGGCAGCCCGTCGATGTCGGAATAGGAGTTCATCACGCTGCGTGCGCCGCCTTCGCGCACCGCCATCTCGAACGGCGGCAGAAGCACGTCCTCGATCTCGCGCTGTCCGGCACTCACCGGAGCATGGTTGCGTCCGGCTCGCGATGCGGAGTATCCGACGAAGTGTTTCAGCGTCGCGTGCACGCCCTCGGACTGCAGCCCGCGCACGTAGGCGGTGCCGACGGTGCCGACGACCAGCGGGTCCTCGGCGATGCACTCGTCGACCCGTCCCCAGCGGGGATCCCGGATGACGTCGAGCACGGGTGCGAGCCCCTGATGGATGCCGAGAGCCCGCATCGACGAACCGACCGCCGCCCCGACCTCCTCGACCAGCGCGGGGTCGAACGAGGCGCCCCAGGCGAGGGGGGTCGGGAAGGTCGCGGCCTTCCACGCGGCGAGACCGGTCAGGCACTCCTCGTGCACGAGCGCCGGGATGCCCAGTCGTGTCTGCTGCTGCAGTCGGCGCTGTTCGGCCCACAGCCATGCCGCCCGCTCGACCGGGTCGACGGGCCTGGTGCCGTAGACGCGGGTGAGGTGGCCGATGCCGTTCGCCGACGCATCCTCGTAGCGCGTGGAGCTCTTCTTCTCTCCTGACATCGGCGCGACGACCTCGACGCCCTGGTCGATCCAGTAGCCGACGAGCTGTGCCTGCTTCTCTTCCAGGGTCATCCGGGCGAGGAGCCCCTCGACGCGGGGCGAGCGGGTGGGGGAGCCGGGGGACTGCGGCATCGTGTTCTCCTTCTCGATCTCTTCGGCCGGGGGCGTCGCGGGTGCGACCGGCTCAGCCCTTGACAGCACCGGTGAGCCCTCCGACGATGCGCCGCTCGAACAGGCTGAAGAAGATCAGCGCGGGGATCATCGACAGCGAGGTGAAGGCCAGCACCTTCGCTGTGTCGACCGAGTACTGCGAGGCGAACGACTGCACCCCGAGCGGCAGGGTGAACGCCGCCTGGTCGTTGAGGATGAACAGCGGAAGCAGATAGCCGTTCCAGCTGCCGATGAAGGCCAGGATGCCGGTCGTGATGACGCCCGGCAGGGAGAGCGGCAGCACCATCCGCCAGAAGAATCCGAGGCGACTGCATCCGTCGATGAACGAGGCCTCCTGGATCTCGTCGGGGATCGCCCGCAGGAACGGCACGAGGATGATGATCGTGGTCGGCAGGGCGAACGCGATCTGCGGCAGGATGACGCCGCCGAGCGAGTTCATGAGTCCGAGGCTGCGCACCACGATGTAGAGCGGGGTGATCGCGACGGTCAGCGGGAACATCAGTCCGGCGGCGAAGAACGCGTAGAGCACCCCGCGTCCCGCGAACCGATAACGAGCCAGCACATACGCGGCCATGAGTCCGAGGGCGACCGTGCCGACGGTCGTCGCGAGGGCGACGATCGTCGAGTTGCCCACCAGGCGCCAGAACACGTCGCCGGTGAGCACGTCGATATAGTTCGACACCACCCACGGCTGGGGGAGCCCCGCCGGATCCGTCGTGATCTGGGCGTTCGTGCGGAATCCGCCGGTGATGATGTACGCGATCGGCGCCAGCATCAGGCCGATGGCGATCAGCGCGACGAAGTACACGGCGGGGTTGGCCCACGGCAGCCGAGCCTTCGCGGTGCGGCCTGAGCGGCCCGAGCGGCCGGGCCGCTGGGTGACGAGTACCGAGGTGGCGGTCATCGGACCAGCTCCTTCTCGAGTTCGGGTGTGGTCGGCTGCGGGTCGACCGGATGCCGTGACCTCTTGCGTGATGTCGGGGCACCGGTGAGCGCGCCGTCGGTGTCTCGGCGCAGCACGGCGCGCTGGTAGATCAGCGCGACCACGAGCGAGATCAGGAAGAGCACGACGGCGACCGCGTTTCCGTAGCCGTAGTTGCCGGCGTTGCGCCCCTCCGAGACCATGTACGTCGCCATGGTCGAGGTGCCCGCGGTGGACGCGATGTACTGACCCCAGATGATGTAGACGAGATCGAACAGCTGCAGCGAGCCGATGATCGACAGGAATGCCCAGATGCGCAGCGTCGGTGCGAGCAGGGGCAGCGTGATGCGCCACTGGATCTGCCAGTACGACGCGCCGTCGATCGCCGCCGCCTCGTGCAGCTCCTCGGGAATGCCCTGCAGGCCCGCGAGGAAGAGGATGACGGCGAAGCCGATGTACTTCCACGTGATGATCGCCATCAGCGTCCAGATCGCGATGCCCGGATCCGACAGCCAGTCGGTCGCGAGGAATCCGAGTCCCATGTTCGTGAGCATTGCGTTGAGCGCGCCGTTGGTCTGGAGCATCAGACTCCACCCGGTGCCCACGACGACCTCGGAGATCACGTAGGGGACGAAGATCAGCACCCGGATGAGCGACTGTCCCCGCATCCTCCTGTTCAGCAGCAGCGCCAGCAGGACGGCGATCGGTCCCTGCAGCACGAGGGAGAAGACCAGGATGAAGCCGTTGTGCGCGAGCGCGTCGTGGAACAGGGGATCCTGGAGGATCGTCAGGTAGTTCTTCAGTCCGACGAACTCGGTGGGAGGGCCGTACCCCTGCCAGCTGAAGAAGCCGTAGTACGCCGCCATCAGCACCGGGAAGATGACGAAGGCGAGGAAGACGAGCAGGGCGGGCCCGGCCAGAAGGATCACTTCCAGCCGGGCGCCCTTCTCACGCTTTCGCTGCGGCATCCTGCACAGCCTTGACGAGATCCTTCGCAGAGCTGTTGCCGGCGAGCAGGTCGACGACCGCGACGTTGAGAGCGTTGCCGACGTTCTGCCCGTAGACCGTGTCGAGCCACTGGGTCGCGTACGGTGCGTCGTTGTACGCGGCGAGGATGTCCTGCAGGTACGGCTCCGTGACGGCCTCCTGTGCGACGGTGTTGACCGGCGGGGCGTTGAACGCCTTGTAGTACTCGGTCTGCACCGCGGACGTGCCGAGATAGTTCAGGAAGTCGACGCAGGCGTCGGGCGCATCGACCGAGCACGAGTAGCCGTCGACGCCGCCCATCATGGACCCGGGTTCGCCGTCGCCGCCGTCGACCTCGGGGAACGGGAACCAGCTGAGGTCGGCCAGCGGCTTCTGGTCGGGGGTGAGCGAGCCGATGACGCCGGGGTTCCACGCGCCCATCAGCTCCATGGCGGCCTTGTGGTTGGCGATGAGGCCGGCCGAGCTGCCGGCGCCCTGCTGCGCGGGGGTCGTCAGGAAGCCGGAGTTGAACGGCTCCGTCTCGGCGAACGCCTGCAGATCCTCGCCCGCGCGCACCCAGCAGTCGTCGCTGAAGTCCATCTCGTCCGCGGCCGTGGCGAGCGTGTCCGAGCTGCACTCGCGCAGAGCAAGCCAGTAGTACCAGTGCGCGGCGGGCCAGGCATCCTTCGCGCCGAGGGCGATGGGGTCGATGCCCGCGGACTTCAGCGACTCGGTCGCAGCCTCGAGTTCGTCGAGGGTCGTCGGGTTCTCGGTGATGCCCGCCTCGTCGAACAGATCCTGGCTGTAGAAGAGACCTCCCGGCAGCACGGCCACGGGCATGGCATAGACCTTGCCGTCGAGGCTGCTGGCCGAGTACGCGGCATCCGGGATCTCGTCCTTCGCTCCACCGGCGATCGAGTCGGTGAGGTCTTTGAGCTGGCCGGCCTTGACCATCGCGGCCATCTTGCCGCCGCCTCGCTGCAGGAAGATGTCGGGTGCGTCGCCCGAGTTGAGTGCGGTCTGGAGCTTGCCGTCGAGGTCTTCGTTCTGGATCGACTGGATCTCGATCGTCACGCCCTCGTTGTCCGCCTCGAAGTCGGCGACCGTCTTCTCCCAGAACTCCACTCCGGGGCCGGTCGTCGAGTTGTGCCAGAGCGTCATGGTGGTGGTGCCGTCACCGCCGCCACCGCCGTTCGTGTCGCCGGTGCAGCCCGAGAGCGTGAGCGCTCCGACGGCCAGCACCGACACCGCTGCGGCGAGGGGGAGCCTTCTGCTGTTCATGTGATCGTTCTCCTCATCGAGATGTGCGCACCGCGTCGCTGCGGTCGCCTGCGGCAGCTCGGGTGAGACCGCAGTGGGATGCAGTCTTCAGTCGGCAGGGACGATCGTCAAACGTTTTCGAAAACAGTTTCCGCGGGACTGCGAGCGGGGCTACGCTGGCGTCTCATGGGGGCTCGGACCACGATCCACGACGTCGCGAAGGCGGCCGGAGTCTCGGTGTCGACCGTCTCGAAGGCGGTCAACGGACGATACGGGATCGCGGACGCCACGGTGCGGCGTGTGCTCGACACCGTGAAGGAGCTCGGCTACGAGTCGAGCCTCGTCGCGAGCAGCATGCGGGCGCGGCGCACGGGGGTGATCGGGGTTCTCCTCGCCGACTTCGAGCCGTTCAGCGCGGAGATCCTCAAGGGTGTCGGTGCGGCCATGCACGACACGGGCTTCGACCTGCTCGCCTACGCGGGCTCGCACCACGGCGCGAGCGACGGCTGGGAGCGGAGGTCGCTCAGCAGGCTCTCCGGCACACTGATCGACGCCGCGATCATGGTGACACCGACCGTCGTGAACGCCGGCACCGAGATTCCGGTCGTCGCCGTCGATCCGCACACCGGCCGGGCAGACCTGCCGACCGTCGAATCCGACAGCTTCGGAGGCGCGCTCGCCGCCACCAGACATCTGATCGAACTCGGCCACCGGCGTATCGGGTTCCTCGCCGGACGGCCCGATCTGCGGTCGGCGGGGCTGCGTGACGCCGGGTATCGACGTGCGCTCGCCGATGCGGGCATCCCGCTCGACCCTTCGCTGATCGGCATCGGCCGCTACGAGCTCGAGGCGACGCGCGAGTCCGCGAGGGTGATGCTCAGCAGCGACTCGCGCCCCACGGCGGTGTTCGCCGCGAACGATCTCTCGGCGATCGCGGTCATCGACGTGGCCCATCAGCTGGGTCTGCGCGTGCCCGCGGACCTCTCGGTGGTCGGTTTCGACGATGTGCCAGAGGCGACCAGGCGGGCTCTGCCGCTCACCACGATCCAGCAGCCGATGCGGCGGCTGGGCGCGGTGGCGGCCGACATGGTGTTCACGCTGCTCTCGGGCGGCGAGATCGACGAGATGAACGTGATCCTGCCCACGCGACTGGTCGTGAGGGCTACGACGGCCGCGCCGCCGCGGTGACGTCCCGCGCATGTTGCCACGCGGCATCCGCGAGTTCCGTCGACAGCCGCGTGAACTCGGCGACGCTGCGACGCCCCGGCCAGTCGGCCGGAAGCATCGACGGGGGCAGGCCAGGGTCGACGTACGGCAGCACCCGCCATCTGTCGATGAGCTGCACGTAGGCGGCGAACGGTTCGGAGGGAAGCGTCGTCAGGGACTGCTGGAAGGCGAGGTGTTCGGAGCGCAGCGAGTCGAGGTCCCACCACTCGGCGGCGGCCTCGGGCAGCGTGCGCGGTGTCGTCGGAGCGCCTGCTTGGAACAGCGTCACCCAGGCGCGGGCGTCGAGCTCGGCGACGATCTCGAGGACCTCGTCCTGCAGATGACCGGGGCAGATCCACAGTGCGGGCGACACGACTCCCGCACCGATCCACTGCAGACGGCGGCGCAGTTGATGGCGGATGCTGCGCGCGCTCTCGGGGATTGAGAACGAGATGAGGCACCATCTGTCGGCATCCGTCATCTCCCTCATCTCGAAGATGCGGCGATCGCCCCGTTCCAGCATGGTGACGGCATCAGGGTTCAACCGGTAGCCGACGGCGTGCCCGCGCTCGGCGAGCAGCAGACCCTTCTGCTTGAGACGGGTGATGCCGGTGCGCGCCTGCGCCGTCGGGATGTCGAGGTCACCCGCGAGCGACACGAGATCGGCGGCCGAGATCCAGCCGCCGATCGGGCGCAGATACAGTCCGACGATCGTGCGGAGAAGGGAGGCCGTGCTGCCGGGCCGCGCATCGATGTCGTCGAGCACGGGGTTCTCCACGACCTCCCCGGAGGGCTCAGCGGTCATGCGACTCCAGCGCATCGCGCACCGCGAGCACGCCGGTGAGCGTCTCGACGTGCGACGTGCTCAGCGGTGAGAGACCCAGGCGGATGCCATCGGGGAAGCGGAAGTCCGGGATGATCCCGTCGGCCCACAGGCGCTGCGTCACGGCGCGGAAATCGGGGTGTCCGATCGTGACGTGGCCTCCGCGCAGCTCGGCGTCGCGCGGGCTGAGCAGGCGCACGTCGAGAGGCGCGAGGAGCTCGTCGTAGGCCCGGACGGCGAAGTCGGTGAGTGAGACGGCCTTCGCACGGACGGCCTCGATCGAGGCCTGCTCGATCAGGTCGAGCATCCCCTGCATCGCGACCATCGAGGTCACCGGGGGAGTGCCGCTCAGGAGCTGGCGGATGTCGCCCGCCGGCACGTACTCCGGACCCATCGCGAAGATGTCGGCGGCGCTCCACCATCCCTGGATCGGCTGCCGCAGCGTGCCCTGATGCTCCCGCCGCAGGTATGCGAACGCGGGAGACCCGGGGCCGCCGTTGAGGTACTTGTAGGTGCATCCGACCGCCATGTCGACACCCCACGCGTCGAGCTGCATCGGGATGATGCCGGCCGAGTGGCAGAGGTCCCACATCATGAGCGCGCCGACCTGATGCACGGCATCCGTGATCCCCGGCATGTCTGCCAGGGCCCCTGAGCGGTAGTCGACGTGGCTCAGTGAGACGAGCGCGGTCTTGTCGGAGATCACGGCGACCACATCGGCGATCCGCACGCCGAGTACGGGGTCGGGTTCGATCCAGCGCACGGTCATGCCCGTCTCGGCGGCGACGCCCTCGGCCATGAACCGATCGGTCGGGAAGTTGCCCGCCTCGATCACGAGCTCGGTGCGCGTCGGATCGGCGGTCGCGGCGGCGCGCATCAGCTTGTAGATCAGCACGCTCGTCGAATCGGCGACGACGGTCTGACCGGCGGCGGCGCCGAGGGTGAGGCTGCCGATGCGGTCTCCGAGCTCCATCGGCAGCGCCATCCACTGCTCGTCCCACGAGCGGATCAGTCGGGTTCCCCAGTCGTCGCGGACGAAGGCGGCGAGCTTCTCGGGGGTGTCGCGCAGCGGACGGCCGAGCGAGTTGCCGTCGAGGTAGGCGCCGACACCCGGTGCGTCAGCGAACGCGGCGAGGTGGGCATGCAGCGGGTCGGCGGCGTCGAGCGAGCGCGCTGCCTCGAGCAGAGCGTCATCGATGCGGGTGGAGTCGCGGGTGTCGGTCATGTCATGCCTTCAGATCAGCGCTGGTCAGCGGGCGGGCGAGAGAGGGGTCGGTGTCGTGGCCGGTGTCGGCCGGAGTGCCGGAGTCGGCGTCGGTGTCGGTGCCGGTGCCGGTGCCGGTGCCGGGAAGGAGGAGGAGCAGGGATGCGGGATCGAGCGGATCCTGCGGTGCGAGCGCGCGCAACAGGTCGGTGCCGGTGACGCCGGCGGCTCGCAGCGCGGTGAGCTCTGCCGTGTTCACGCCGACCGGGGTGGGGCCGTTGCCCATGTCGGTGCCGTAGAGCACCGTGCCACCGGCCGCGTGGAAGCGGCGGACGTTGTCGACGGCTGTCTTCTGGGCGTCGCCGTCGTGGACCGACAGCGTCGAGATCCACGAGACGGAGACCGCCTGAGCGGCGATGTCGGCGTCGTCGAGGCGCTCGGTGAAGGGTGCGTGCGCGAGGAATGCGGCGCCGAGGCCTGCCGTGCGCTGCGCTTCTCCGGCGCCTTCGGCATGTGAGACGACCGGAAGTCCGCGCTCGGCCGCGGCGACGACGATCGCGCGGAACAGGTCGTCGGTGAAGACGGGGCCGGCGGCGCTGTTGCTCGTGACCTTGATGCAGGATGCTCCGGCATCCGCCATCTCGGCGACGGCACGCGCGGCCGCGGCGGCGTCGGCGATCTCGCGGACGGAGCCGGCGGGTGCCCAGTCACGGTCGCTGGGGTAGCCGCCGACCGGGGTGAGGAACGCGCCGGCGAACTCGACGGTGACCGCGTGTGGGGTCGAAAACGCACCGCTCACCTCACCTCGCTCGCTCTGCGGGGTCGAAAACGCACCGTAAACCCTCGATTCGGGTGCGTTTTTGACCCCGCCTGGGAGGTCGGGTGCGTTTTGGTCTCCATGGATCGGCGCTGCGGGGAATGCGCGGGCGGCGATCGTGGCGATGACGGCCGGGTTCGCGCCGAGATCGACGACGCGACCGAGTGTCGAGCCGTGCAGCAGAGCGTGGTCGACGAGCTGCAGATGCACGTGGTGGTCGGTGAACCCGCCGACGATCACGCCGTCGAGGCGGGGCAGATCGCGCGCGGGGGACTCCTCGCGCAGCAGCATCCGTCCGTCACGCAGCTCGACGATCCCGTCGCGCCATCCCTCTCCGTCGAAGAATGTGGCGGCGTGCATCAGCCGCCGATCTCAGTGCGCACGGTGTACAGCTCGGGGAAGAACGTCAGGTCGAGTGCGCGCTGCAGGAATCCGACTCCGCTCGAGCCGCCGGTGCCGACCTTCATGCCGATCGTGCGGGCGACGGTCTTCAGATGGCGGAAGCGCCAGAACTGGAAGTTGTCCTCGAGGTCGACGAGGTCTTCGCACGCCTCGTAGAGGTCCCAGTGCTGCTGGTGATTCTGGTAGATCTCGCGGATCGCGGGCACCAGCTCGGGGGTCTCGCGGTAGGGGAGGCGCACGTCGCGGTCGAGGATCTCGGCAGGGATCGGCAGGCCGCGGCGAGACGCGTAGCGCAGGAACTCGTCGTACAGGGTGGGCTTGTGCCACTCGGCGGTGAGCAGCGCGAGATTGGCGGGGTGATCGCTGAAGACGCTCAGCATCTTCTCGTTCTTGTTGCCGAGCGCGAACTCGACAGCGCGGTACTGCACCGACTGGAAACCCGAGGAGTTGCCGAGCGCGCCGCGAAACTGCGCGTACTCGGTGGGAGTGAGCGTGGCGAGGATCGCCCACTGCTGGGTCATCACATCCTGGATGCGCTTGACCCGCGCGACGCGCTTCAGCGCCTCGCGAAGGTCATCGCTCGCGAGCAGCTCGCGGGCGGACGACAGCTCGTGCAGCAGCTGCTTGAGCCAGAGCTCGGTGGTCTGGTGCTGGATGATGAACAACAGCTCATCGTGGTGCTCGGGAACGCTGACCGGGTTCTGCGCGGTGAGCAGCTGGTCGAGCGACAGATACGACCCGTAGGTCATGCGTCCGGACAGATCGGTGACGATGCCGGCCTCGAGCTCGCGCTCGTTGTTCTCGGTGCTCATGGGTCGCTTCCTGTCGTGGGGGACAGGAAGAACATATAACAATCGTGCCGAGCGTCACAATAGTGAAATGTCCATGCCCTCAGGGTAGACCCGGGGCCCGCATCGTCACAGCCTCGGCGTGCGTGGAGGAGCGGTGCGTCGCTCGCCCGGTGCCCCGATCGCCTCGAAGCAGGCCGCGAGGCGCAGCAGTGCGGAGTCGTCATAGGCGCGACCGGCGAACGTCAGGCCGATCGGCATGCCGATGTCTGCCATGAGGCCCATCGGTACCGTGACGGTCGGGATGCCCAGGTGACGCACGGTCAGGTTGCCGTTGGCGATCCAGGTGCCGTTGCGCCAGCCGAGATCAGCGGACGCCACGTTCACGTCCATGTCGGCGGGCCCCACGTCGGCGACCGCCGGGAAGACGACGGCATCGAGCTCGTGCTCGTCCATCCACGCCTCGAGGTCGATCCGACGTGTCTCTTCGAGTCCGCGAAGGCCGTCGCGGAGTTCAGGCATGTCCGCGAATCCGACGCCCGGGTTGTCACGCACCCAGCCGGGGTACTCGGCGATGTCGTCGTCGAAGCCGGTATAGCGGTCGGGGAGCGCCCCCTCGGGGTGCGGGAAGATCGACGCGCCGTCGACCTCCGCGAGCGTGTGCAGCTGGGGGTCTCCGTTCGCCTGCAGGAAGTCCTCCCAGCCCCACGCCGACAGATCGACGATCTCGCGCTGCAGGTACTCCGCAGACACCAGCCCGCGGGTCGCGATCGTGGGCGCACCGGGTCGGTCGCCCTCGTAGTTCGACACCACGGGGAAGTCGACCTCGACCACCGTGGCGCCGGCGCCCTCGAGGTCGCGGCGCGCGGCGTCCCAGCGAGCGACCACCGACGAGCGGGTCTCGATGCGCTGCCCCGTGGGGCCGCCGATTCCCGGCTCGTCACCCGTGCCGGCATCCGGATCTGCGTTGATGTACATGCGGGGGATGCCGATGCGCGCGCCTCGGAGCGCCGCGCCCGCGTCTTCGAGCAGTGCCGGATAGGACTCCGGACGCACCTCGGACGACGACGGCAGCGCCACCCACGGCTGGGCGCGCCAGAAGTCACCGCGCACCTCGGCGTCATCGGCGACGATCACGTCGAGCACCTCGAGCAGGTCTGCCATGGTGCGCGCGTGCGGCACGACGACGTCCATGGTCGGGACGAGCGGCCAGTTGCCGCGCGTCGAGATCACGCCGCGTGAGGGTGTGTACGCGCACAGCGCGTTGTTCGTGGCGGGCCCGCGACCGCTCGACCACGTCTCCTCGCCCAGACCGAACGCCGCGAAGCTCGCCGCCGTCGCGGTGCCCGAGCCGTTCGATGATCCGGAGGCGAAGGGCGCGGTGAGATAGCCGGCGTTGTAGGGGCTCTCGGCGCGGCCGTAGACACCGCGCTGCATGCCGCCGTTCGCCATCGGGGGCATGTTGGTCAGCCCGAGGCAGATCGCGCCGCCCGCGCGCAGTCGCTCGATCGTGAACGCGTCGCGCTGTGCGACCAGGTCGGCGAACGCGGGGCTTCCGGCGGCGGCGGTGAGTCCGCGCACCAGGTAGCTGTCCTTGGCGGTGTACGGGATGCCGTCGAGCGGGCCGAGTGTCTCGCCGCGTGCCCGGCGGGCATCGGATGCCGTGGCCACGGCGCGCGCATCGGGGTTCGCGACGACGACAGCGTTCAGCGCCGTCTCCGTCTCTGGCTCGTCGTAGGCCGCGATGCGGGCGAGGTAGGCGTCGACGAGCTCGACGGCGGTGGCTGCACCGGTCTCGAGCGCTCGCCGCAGATCGGCGATCGAGGCCTCGACGACGTCGATCATGAGTGCACCGCCACGCTCGGCTGCTGCTGGGTGATGCAGTGGATGCCGCCGCCGCGGTCGAAGAGCGGGCGGGCATCGACCGTGACCACGCGTCGACCCGGATAGGCGTCGGCGAGGATCTCTCTGGCCGTGGCGTCGGCCTGCTCGTCGCCGAAGCCGCAGGCGACCACGCCGTCGTTCGTCACGAGGTGGTTGACATAGCTCCAGTCGACGAAGCCCTCCTCGTCGCGCAGCGTGGCGGGCGCGGGCAGGTCGATGATCTCGAAGCGGCGGCCGGCGGCATCCGTCTGCTGTGCGAGGTGCGCGCGCAGCTCGCGTGTCACCGCGTGGTCGGGATGGTCGGGGTTCGCCTGGTCGTGGAGCAGCAGGCGGCCGGGAGAGACGAGGGTGGCGACGATGTCGACGTGCCCGTTCGTGCCGAAGTCGTCGTAGTCGCGGGTGAGTCCGCGGGGCAGCCAGACGGCCTTGGTCGCGCCGATCGTGCGAGCCATCTCGGCCTCGACGCGCTGCCTGTCGGCGAAGGGATTGCGCCGGGGGTCGAGCTGCACGGTGTCGGTGAGCAACACGGTGCCCTCGCCGTCGACGTGGATACCGCCGCCCTCGTTGACGAGCGTCGAGCTGACGAGCTCTGCGCCGACCGCGCCCGCGATGACTCGCGCATGTTGCGCCGCCTTCTGCCACTGCGCCCAGGCGGGGGCACCCCAGCCGTTGAAGATCCAGTCGACGGCGCCGAGAACGCCGGGGCGGTGGTCGTCGATCACGAAGGTGGGGCCGGAGTCGCGCATCCAGAATTCATCGACGGGCGCCTCGACGATGTCGATGCCGCTGCCCAGCATCCGCCGGGCGCGGGTGATCTCGGCCGGATCAACGATCATCGTGACCGGCTCGAACTCGGCGACCGCGTGGGCGACGGCCGTCCAGGTGACGTAGCCCTCTTCGCGCTCGGCCGCGGTCTCGCCGAGGGTCGGCCCCTCGGCGGGGAACGCCATCCAGGTGCGGTCGTGCGGTGCGGTCTCGGCGGGCATGTGCCAGGCCATGATTGTCTCCCTCGCTGCTGATCTCGACCTCGCGGATGAGGAGTCGCGATCGCTATTGAACACGTGTCCAACGAGTGATACGGTAGCCCGTGATGAAGACGACGTCAAGAGCTGCCGCACCCCGCCGGCTGCCGCCCGAGGAGCGTGAGCGCTCGATCCTCGACGGCGCCGTCGCGCTGGCCTCCGAGAGCGGACTCGAGGCGCTGACGGTGCGTGCCGTGGCCGCGCACGTCGGCGTGACGCCCGCCCTCGTGGCCCACTACAGGCCCGTGATGGAGTCGTTCGTCGCCGAGGTGTTCACGGCGATCGTCGCGGCCGAGCGCGACGAGGTCATCGCCGCGTACGACCCCGCCGTCGACCTGCGCGCGAACCTCCTGCGCCTCATCGAGACGCTGCTCGACGACTCGCGAGACGACGTCGCGATGGTCTGGGTGCAGTCGTGGGCGCTCGGTGCGCGGAACGAGGCGCTCGGCGCGCGAGTGCGGGCCGAGATGGACCACTGGCACAGTGCGCTCGAAGACCTCATCACCCGAGCGATCGCCGAAGACTCGGCGCTCCCGGTCGATCCTGCGTCCCGTATCGACGCCGCATCCTCGGCGTGGATGCTGTTGGCCATGGTCGACGGCATGAGTGCCCATTCGCTCGTGCACTGGGCCCCGCGCGACCGCGCCGACCTTGCCCGCCGCACCCTCACGGCCGTGCTCGACGTGCCGGTCGCTCCGGCAACGGTCACCCCCTCACAGCTCGCAGAAACCCACAGGTAAGGACAGCTCATGGGAGCAGAACGCATGCACGCGGCCTCGGCCGAATCGACGGCGATCGTCGATGCGGTGCTCGACTACTCGCGACGACGGATGCTCGCCGCCGACGTGCCGCTCGACAAGCCGCAGAGCCCAGCCGAGCTCAACCGGCTGGTCGGCACGACGATCACCGATGCAGGCCTCGGCTCGCAGCGCGCTCTGAGCGTGTTCGAGCACATCCTCGCTCCCGCGTGCCTGACGACGAGCCACCCGTCGTACCTGTCGTTCATCCCCACCGCGCCGACGATCGCCTCGATCGCGTTCGACCTCGTGGTGTCGGCATCCGGCCTCTACGGAGGCAGCTGGCTCGAAGGGGCAGGAGCCGTGCACGCCGAGAACGAGGTCCTCTCGTTCCTCGCCTCCGAGTTCGGCCTCCCCGACACCGCGGGCGGGGTGTTCGTGCAGGGCGGCACGATCGGCAACCTGTCGGCTCTGGTCGCGGCTCGCGAGTCCGCGAAGGCGAAGCTTCTCGAGGCGGGCAAAGAGCTGCCGACGCGGTGGAAGATCGTCTGCAGCGTCGAGGCGCACTCGTCGAACAAGTCGGCGGCGAAGGTCATGGATGCCGATGTGCTGCTCGTGCCCGCGGGCGACGACGGGGTGCTGCGGGCGGATGCCGTGCGCGAGGCGCTGCGCGAACACGGAGACGAGATCTGCGCGGTCGTGGCCACCGGAGGCTCGACCAACTTCGGCATCGTCGACGACATCGCCGGCATCGCCGCGCTCAAGGACGAGTTCGACTTCTGGCTGCACATCGACGGGGCCTACGGTCTCACCGCGATGCTCGCCCCCGAGGCCCGAGGAATCTTCGCGGGCGTCGAGCGCGCGGACTCGGTCATCGTCGATCCGCACAAGTGGCTGTTCGCGCCGTTCGACTGCTGTGCCTTGATCTACCGCGACCCCGAGGCCGGTCGCCGCGCGCACACTCAGCACGCCGAGTACCTCGACACCCTCACCGACGCGGGCGACTTCAGCCCGTCGGACTACTCGATCCAGCTGACCCGGCGCCCTCGCGGGCTCCCGCTGTGGTTCTCGTTGGCGACCTACGGCGTGACCGCCTATCGCGAGGCCGTGAGCGCGACGCTCACTCTCACGAAGACGATCGCCGCAGAGATCGCCGCCCGCCCCGAGCTGCGCCTCGTGCGTGATCCTCAGCTCTCGGTCGTCGTGTTCGAGCGCGAAGGGTGGAAGCGCGAGGACTACGACCGCTGGTCCGACGAACTCCTCGACTCGCAGCGCGCGTTCGTCGTGCCGAGTTCGCATCGCGGGCGTCCGAACACGCGCTTCGCGATCCTCAACCCGCTCACGACCTTCGACGACCTCGTCGGCATCCTCGACACGATGAAGTAGGCGCGTGCGCCCGATGTGCGGACGCGCGTACGTTTCGCGGACGGATCCGGCCACTTCGTCCGCGGATCGGGTCATGCTCCGCAGATCGTGACGCAGGGCGGCGGCGGCAGGGGACTGCACCGGCGGCAGGGGACTGAGCCGGCGGCAGGGGGCTGCGGCGGGTGGCAGGAGTTCTGCGTCAGCGCCCGGCCAGCACCGCGGCCGTGTCGCTGATTGTGATCTGCGGCGGGTAGAGCCCCATCACCTGCATCGCGGCCGCGTGGTTCTCGGCCGTAGACCCGGCGCACGCGTCGACGACGACCGTGACGTGCGCTCCGGCATCCGCTGCGGCCAGCGCGGTCGAGATGACGCAGCAGTCGGTCGAGACGCCGGTGAGCACGACGCGAGCCCCGCGACCCACGATCGCCTCGATCTCGCCACCCCACTTGCCGAACGTGGGCAGATCGAGGGTCGGATGCGGCGACAGACCGACCGCGTCGGATACGAGGGCGAAGAGCGGGTCACTCGTGGCCTGGTCGGCGAACGGCCAGGCAGCGAAGTACTCGCCCCAGGAGGTCGAGCGGTCGGCGGTCGGCATCCAGCGCGTCACGATGACCCGCTCGCCGAACGAGTCGGCGAGTTCGCGGATGCGGGGGATCACATCGGCGAAGAACGGCGATCCCCACGCCGAGTCGGGCGATGCGAAGATCGCCTGCGGGTCGATCACGACCAGCCAGGAGTCCTCCGCCGACGCCGAAGGGCTACCGCTCACGCCGTCTGCTCCTGGCGACGGATCTTGCCTGCCCTGGCGAACCACGTCACGACGAACGACAGCACCAGCGCGAAGAACACCCCGAGGTTCGCGTACGCCCAGTCTCCGTCGACTCCGCCGACGAGACCGAGCAGGTAGCCCTGCCAGTTGTTCCAGGGCGCGGCATCCGCGAAGCCGTTGAGTACGAAGCCCCAGCCGATGACGCTCGCGACCACCATGGTGCCGATCGAGATCCAGTCCCAGGCGCCGTAGCGACCCCGGCTGTCGAAGAGGGCCTCCTCGTCGTAGTCCTTCCGGCGGCGCAGGATGTCGGCGATCAGGATGCCGGCCCACGACGCCAGCGGAACGCCGAGCGTGATGAGGAAGCTCTGGAACGGGCCGAGGAAGTCGGTGGCGAAGAACACGACGTAGATCGTGCCGATGGTCAGGATCACTCCGTCGATCGCCGCGGCCGACGGGCGGGGGATGCGGATGCCGAGGCTCAGCAGCGTGAGGCCGGAGGAGTAGATCCCGAGCACGGCGCCCGAGACGAGGGCGAGCACGGCGGTGAGCAGGAACGGCACGAGCACCCAGAGGGGCAGGATCGTCGCGAGGGCACCGATCGGGTCGGCCGCGATCGCGGTGCTGAGTTCGTCGTCGGAGCCGGCGAGCAGCACGCCGAACACCACGAGCACCACCGGGGCGATCGAACCGCCCACCGTGTTCCACAGCACGATCGCACCGTCGGATGCCGTGCGCTTCTGATACCGCGACCAGTCGGCGGCGATGTTGATCCAGCCGAGGCCGAAGCCCGTCATCACCATGACGAGTGCGCCGATGACCTGTCCGATGCCGCCGTCCGGCCGGGCCATCACGGCGGCGATGTCGATGGTCGGGGCCGCGAGGATGATGTAGAGGATCGTCACGGCGCCGGTCACCCAGGTGAGCACCGACTGCAGCTTCATGATCGTGTGATAGCCGAGCACGGAGGCCGTCACGATGAGGGCGGCGACGATCAGGGTGGCGATGATCTTCAGCGCGATGCTGTCGCCGTCGCCGCCGAGCTGGGTGATGACGGTGGCTGTGGCGAGCACCGCCATGATCGCGAGGAACGTCTCCCAGCCGATCGAGGTCAGCCACGAGACGATGCCCGGCACCTTCTGACCCTGCACGCCGAAGGCGGCGCGGGAGAGCACCATGGTCGGCGCGGATCCGCGCTTGCCGGCGATCGCGATCAGCCCGCACAGCAGGAACGACACGACGATGCCGATGACCGACACGATCGTGGCCTGCCAGAACGAGATCCCGAAGCCGAGCACGAACGATCCGTACGACATGCCGAACACCGACACGTTCGCCGCGAACCACGGCCAGAACAGGTCGCGCGGCTTCGCCGTGCGCTCGGATTCGGGGATGATCTCGATGCCCGCGCGCTCGATGAGAGCAGGCTTGATGTCCGTCATGCCATCATCCTGGCACTGCAGGAGCGCTGCGGGGGCGCTCCGGTGGCTCAGCCGGCGAAGAATGCTCCCGCCACGCGGGCGAGGTCGTGCAGATCCGAGACTCCGGCGAGCTCGCGCGCCGAGTGCATCGACAGGATCGGGATGCCGACATCGACCGTGCGGATGCCGAGACGCGTCGCCGTGATCGGGCCGATCGTCGACCCGCACCGCACATTGTTGTTCGAGACGAACTCCTGCGTGACGACGTCGGCCGCCTCGCACCAGTTGCGCCAAGCGGCGGAGCCGACCGCATCCGTCGCGTAGCGCTGGTTGGAGTTGAGCTTGAGGATCGGTCCCGAGCCGAGCACGGGCTGCACCACCGGGTCGTGCTTGTGCACGTAGTTCGGGTGCACGGAGTGGCCGACGTCGCTCGACAGGCACCACGATGCGGCGAAGGCGCGGCGACGCTCGGACGAGTCGGCGCCGAGGGCGTCGTACACGCGGCCGAGGATGTCTTCGAGGAAAGGACCCGCCGCGCCGGAGCGCGAGTTGGAGCCGAGCTCCTCGTGGTCGAAGGCGGCGAGGATCGCGATGGGGCCGGTCGCGGGCGTGCCGAGAGCCTCCAGTGCCACAACTCCCGCGTGCACGGAGGCGAGGTCGTCGAGACGGCCGGAGGCGAAGAACGCGTCGTCCTTGCCGAACACCGCGCCGCGCGCCGAGTCGGCGATCACGACGTCGTAGCCGCGGATCTCGGATGCCGAGACGCCGGCAGAGTCCGCGAGCTCCGCCAGGATGTCCTCCTGTGTCGGGTCGCCGAGCCCCCAGACGGGCTGCGTCTGGAACTGCTTGTCGAGCGCGAGTCCACTGTTCGCCTCGCGGTCGAGGTGCACGGCGAGCTGGGGAAGGCGCAGCAGCGCACCTGTGTCGGCGAGCACGACGCGGCCGTCGGCGAGGGCGAGGCGTCCGGCGAGGCGCAGCTCTCGGTCGAGCCAGGAGTTGAGGAGCGGGCCGCCGTAGACCTCGACGGCCACCTGCAGCCAGCCCTTCGACCCGGTGGTCGGCTGCGGCTTGAGCTTGAACCCGGGGGAGTCGGTGTGGGCGCCGAGCACGTGCGCGGGGGTCACGGCCGTCGCATCCGCTGGAACGGTCCACGCGATGGCGGCCCCGTCGCGGACGACGAGGTAGCGTCCTCCGGGAGTCACGTCCCACGCGTCCTCCTCGGCGAGAGGCTCGAATCCGGCATCCTCCAGCCGCCTGGCCACCTCGGCGGCGGCGTGATAGCTCGAGGGCGAGGCGGCGACGAAGTCGGCGAGGTCCTCGGCGTGGGCGAGTGCATCCGGGGTGACGGGCATGAGCGACCTTCCTGAAGGGGGTCCTTCGATCGTAATCGGCGAGGCCGGGGCACCTCGTCGAACCGCCCGTCAGCGGCCGCAGGTCACCACAGCCGATATGACCGGAATACCGGTCTCGATCCGATATCGGCGTTCGATACGGGACCGAATCCAGGCGGGGTCCGGGTCTATGGTCGAGTCGCGAGGTGTGTCGTTCCGAACGATGCGGGGAGACCTCGGGGGAGAAACGCAGGGTACAGCTGTGGCCGCACACGCTCACTCGTCCATTCGTCGCACCATCGCCGGTGCGACGGCCGCACTTCTGATCGCGGTGGGGCTCACGGTCGTCACGGAGACCGTGGCGCCGACGCCGGCATCCGCGGCGCAGAACCCGACCCAGTGCGCAGGTTCGCTCTCGCTCGACAACGGCAGCTTCGAGCAGCCGGTGTTCGCCTCAGGGGTGATCATCGCCGACGAAGCCCTCGTGCCCGGCTGGTTCACGACCGCGACCGACAACCAGATCGAGCTGTGGCGTTCCCCCGGCAACCCCCGCAACTACCCGGCAGGGCAGGGCTCGCAGTTCGCCGAGCTCAACGCCACGCAGGCGAGCACGCTCTACCAGGATGTCGCGACGACACCGGGGCAGACCCTGTACTGGTCGCTCAAGCACCGCGGACGTGAGGGCAATGACACGATGCGCGTCGTGATCGGCGTGCCGGGGAGCACCCTCACGAACGTCAGCGGCTCGCTCACCGACGGCACCGCGGCCTGGGGGACCCACACGGGCTCGTACACGGTTCCGGCAGGTCAGACCACGACGCGCTTCGGATTCCAGGCGGTCAGCAGCGCGACCGGCAACGCGTCCGTCGGCAACCTGCTCGACGACATCGCGTTCGGCACCGGGCCCTGCCTCATCTCGACCAAATCGGTCGCCAACCTCACCCGTGGCGGCACGTCGGCCGAGATCGGCGACACGCTTCGCTACACCGTCACCACCCGCAACGACGGCGGAAACCCGGCCCTCCAGTCGGTCTCCACCGACGTGTTGCCCGCCGGAATCGACTTCGTGCCGGGCTCGATCCGCATCGTGAGCGGACCCGGCGCTGGAACGCTCACCGACGCGACAGGCGATGACAGAGGCGAGTACACGAGCGGGAACCGCACGCTGAGGGTACGCCTCGGCGATGGGGGAACCGCCACGGCGGGCGGCTCCGTCGGCGTGGATGCGGTCACGTCGTACACGTTCGACGCCAAGGTCAGGACGGAGGCTGCCGGCACCACGATCGTCAACGAGGCGCGGGTCGCCTTCCGCGAACCGGTCACCAACATCGACCGCACGTCGACCACGCAGGAGGCACTCACACCGGTGAATCAGGCGGCCGACCTGGCGATCACCAAGACGCTCGACACGAGTCCGCTGGTCGCGGGCCAGCCGGTGACCTTCACGATCGGGGTCACGAACAACGGACCCCAGACCGCAACAGGGGTCACCGTGACGGATGCCGTGCCCGCCGGGCTGACAGCCGTGCAGGCGACGCCGAGTGGTGGATCCTGCACCGTCGGCGCGACGATCTCGTGCGCCCTTCCTGACCTCGCGGTCGGGGCCGGCGCGACGATCACCGTGACCGGTACGGTCTCACCCTCGTTCGAGCCGGGGGCGGCGCTCACGAACACCGCCTCGGTGTCGGGCACGCGCTTCGACGTCAACCTCGCGAACAACACCGCGACCGCGTCGGGCTCCCTGACAGCGATCAGCGATGTGTCGGTGACCAAGTCGTTCTTCCCGGCGGTTCCCGTCGCGGGTCAGAACGTCACCTACACGCTGATCACGCGCAACGACGGCCCGTCCGAGGCCCGCGATGTGCGGCTCACCGACCCGCTCGACCCCGAGACCGCCTTCGTGAGCGTGCTGTCGGATCAGGGCACATGCACCGTGGCATCCGGAATCGTCGACTGCGCCATCGGCACCCTCGCTCCCGGCGCCGTGGTGACCACCACCATCGTCGTCGAGATCGATGCGGATGCCGCCGCCGTCGTGCAGAACTCGGCGAGCGTCACGAGCAGCACGCCCGACTCCGACCCCACCAACAACGTCGACTCCACCAGCTTCCAGCCCGACATCATCGCCGACCTGGCGGTCACCAAAACTGCATCCGCTGCTCAGGTCGCCGCCGGTGACACGGTCGACTTCACCCTCGCCGTCAGCAACCTCGGCGACTCGGATGCCGTCAACGCGGTGCTCGACGACACCCTCCCGGCCGGGTTCACCGTGACCGGGGTCACAGGACCCGCCGGTTCGGACTGCTCGTTCACCGCCGGATCGATCCGGTGCACCTGGGCCGATCTCGTGGTCGGCGGCCCCGTCGATGTGGTCGTCTCGACGGTCGTCGATTCCGACGCGCCCGTGGGCGTCTCGACCAACACGGCGTCGATCGCGTCGCCTGCGGATGACGTCAACACCGCGAACAACTCCGACTCGGTCGATGTCGAGATCGTGCAGAGCGCCGACCTGAGCATCCAGAAGTCCGCTCCCGCCACGGGGACCCCCGGCAGCGCGTTCACCTACACGCTCGTCGTGACGAACGACGGTCCGTCGGTGGCGCGCGGCGCGACCCTCGCCGACACCCTGCCGGCAGGGTTCACCGCCACGTCGGTCGACGACGCGGGCTGCTCCATCGGCGCAGGCGCGGTGACGTGCTCGGTGGGCGATCTCGCACCGGGGGACTCCGTCACGGTGAACGTCACAGGCACGTGGGCGGCGACTGCCTCCGGCACGATCCGCAACACCGCGACGACCACCTCTGCGACGCCGGACCCGAGCACGGCGAACAACACGTCCAGTGTCGACGTGGCGCTCACGCCGAGTGCGGATGTCAGCGTGGTGAAGACGACGTCGACTCCGAGCATCCCGCTTCGCGGTGAGGCGAGCTTCGTGATCACGGTGCGCAACGACGGCCCGTCCGCCGCTGCGGGCGTCGTCGTGACCGAGGTCGCGCCGGCCGGGCTCGAGGTCACCTCGGCGGCGCCGTCGGCGGGCACATGGTCGCCCGCCGATCATCAGTGGACGGTCGGCACTCTGCTGCCCGGCGAGTCCGCCACCCTGGCCGTGACGGCCACCGCGACCGTGGTCGGCACGCTCACCAACACGGCGACGGCGACCTCGCCGACGCCCGACCCCGATCCTTCCGACAACACCGGCACCTCGACGGTCATCGTGACGCCGTCGGCCGACCTGTCGATCGTCAAGACGAGCTCGGTGAATCCGGCTCCCGTGAACGGGTCGATCACCTACACGATCGTCGTGACGAACGGCGGACCGAGCCCGGCATCCGCCGTCGCGATCGCGGACTCCCTGCCGGCCGGCCTGTTGAACCCGACGACTCCGACAGCCGGATGCTCGATCACCGCCGCGCAGCTCGACTGCGCGGTCGGCGCGCTCGCCGTCGGCGCGACGTTCACCGCGACGGTCAGCGGAACGGTCGACCCCGCGATCGCGAGCGCCGCGCTGTCGAACACCGCGACCGTGACATCGACGACGCCGGATCCCGATCCGTCCGACAACAGCTCGACGGTCGAGGTCCCCGTGTCGGGGACCCCTCGCGTCGAGCTCGTCAAGACGGCCGGGGCTCCGGTCGATGCGAACGGCAACGGACGCACCGACGTCGGCGACACCGTCGCCTACACGTTCACGGTGCGTAACACCGGCGACGTGACGCTCACGAGCGCCGCGATCACCGACCCCCTGCTCGGGGGAGCGGTGGCCTGCGCGGCTTTCGGCGCACCGCTCGCGCCGGGGGCGTCGGTGACCTGCGCTCCTGTGGACTACGTGCTCACGCAGCAGGACATCGATGAGGGCACGGTGCACAACGAGGCATCCGTCACCGCCGAGTCCGCGCTGGGCACGGCGACCGACGGCGCGGAGGCGGACGTGATCGTCCCTGCCGTGAACAGCGTCGTGCTGACCAAGGTGCCGAGCCTGGTCGACGACGCCGACAGCAGCTCGGATGTCACAGCCGGTGACACCATCGCCTACACGTTCACCGTCACGAACACCGGGACGACCACGCTCACGGATGCGCAGATCAGCGACCCGATGCTGGGCGGACCGGTCGTGTGCGCGGCTCTCGCGGGGGCCTCGCTGGCCCCGGGGGCGTCTGTGACGTGCGCGCCGGTCGATTACACGCTGACGCAGGGCGACATCGACGAGGGGATCGTGCGCAACACGGCATCCGTCACCGCCGACGCCCCCGTCGGAACGGTGACAGACACGGCATCCGCCTCAGCCGACATCGAGCGCACCGCGGGCATCGATCTGCAGAAGAACGTCGGTCAGGTGCAGGATGCGAACGGCGACGGGTTCATCGGCGCCGGTGACACGGTCCAGTACTCGTTCACGGTGCGCAACACGGGCAACACGACCCTGGACGACGTCGAGATCACCGACCCGCTGCTCGGCGACGATGCGCTGTGCGCGGTCGACGAGCTCGCAGTCGGCGCAGCGAACGACTGCGGACCCTTCACGTACACGCTCACGCAGGCCGATATCGAGAACGGCAGCCGACCGAACACGGCGACCGCGACAGGCACGGGGCCGCTGGGCGCGGTGCGTGACGATGCCTCCGCCGAGATCGTGTTCGTCGGAACCCCCGGCATCTCGCTGACGAAGACCCCGGGGGAGCCGGTCGACGCGAACGACGACGGCATGATCGGCGCGGGCGACACGATCGCCTACTCGTTCCGGATCCGCAACACCGGCACGACCGTGCTGACCGACATCGTGCTCGATGACCCGCTGCTCGGCGGCATCGTCGACTGCCCCGCTCTCGACGGTCTCGCACTCGTGCCGACCGACGTCGTCGATTGCGGACCGGTCGAGTACCTGCTCACTCAGGACGACGTCGACGCAGGCATCGTCCGCAACACGGCGACGGTGACCGGTCAGTCGGTCGCCGGAAGCGCCGAGAGCGCCGACGATGCCGATGTGACCGTGATCGGCACCGATGCGCTCACCCTGCTGAAGTCTGCGGCTGCGGTCGTCGACGCGAACGGCAACGGACGGACGGATGCCGGCGACACCATCGCCTACACGTTCACCGTGACGAACTCGGGAACCACACGTCTCACCGACGTCGCGGTGTCCGATCCGCGCCTGGACGGCGATGTGGTGTGCGACACGACCGACCTCGCCCCCGGCGACTCGGCGCTGTGCACCGGCCCTGCCGCGGTGATCACTCAGGCCGAGATCGACGCCGGGCAGATCGTCAACACCGCGACGGCGACCGGCACAGGAACAGGAGACGTGCCACCGTCCGCCGAAGACACGGTCACGACGCCTCTCGAGGTGCAGCCGGCGATCGCGCTCGCGAAGACCGGAGGCGAGTACGCCGATGTGAACGGGAACGGCAAGGTGGATGCCGGCGACACCGTGCAGTTCCGCTTCACTGTGACGAACACCGGTGCGCGGACGTTGACGGCCATCGCCATCGACGATCCGAAACTCGGCGCGACGCTCGCCTGCGAGATCGCCGACCTCGCGCCCGGTGACACCGCCGCCTGCGGACCGATCGGCTACACGCTGACCACGGCCGATGTCGCGAGCGGCAAGGTCGTGAACGTGGCGACGGTGAGCGGTGCCGCGGGCACCGTCGTCGTCACGGCCGCGGCGACCGCGACGGTCGATCTCGACGTGCTGGCAGTGACCGGTGGCGTCATCACCGGGCTCGGCTGGGCGCTCGCGCTGCTGGCGGTCGGTGCGCTCGTGCTCTTCGTGTCACGCGTGCGTCGCCGGGAGACCGAGCACAGCCTGACGGACTGAGAACTGATGTGAAGCGCCCGGTACGGATCCCCGTGCCGGGCGCTTCACGGTTCTCCGGGCATCCTGCTCCCGGTGTCTGTTCACCTGCTGGTCACCGTCTCCGGGTACTGTCGCTCTCGATAGCGCCTAGGGTTCCGGGGTTCGTCCCGTCTGGTCCGAGCGGCGCCACGGCGCCTCTCCGCAGGGGTGCCGTCATCTGACAGGACAAAAGCCCGGAGGACCCTGTTCGTCGCGCCTCGCGACGGACGGAAGGGTCTCGCATGTCCGCTCTCGCCTTCGCTCTCGTCTTCGCCGCCGCGATCACCCACGCCGCGTGGAACGTCATCGCCCATGGCGTGAGCAGGGCAGGGATGCCGTTCCTGTGGTGGGGTGCGGTCGGCGGCACGGCCGTGTGGATCGGAGTCATCCCGTTCACCGGGGGACTCGGCACCGACGACGTGCAGGGGTTCCTGCTGGGGGTCGGCGTCTCTGCTGTGCTGCATGTGGTCTACATGGCGGTGCTTCAGCGCGGATACCGGGAGGGCAACCTCTCGACGGTCTATGCGACGGCGAGGGGAACCGGACCCTTCCTGTCGGTCATCATCGCCGTCGTGCTGCTGGGGGAGAGTCCGTCGGCTCTCGCGCTCGTCGGCGTCGGCGCGATCATCCTCGGAGTCGTCGCGATCGGCGTCGTCGACCGAGGTCGCTCAGCAGGCTCGCGACGGGGCATCGATCCGGGGCTTCTGTTCGGCCTGCTCACCGGCGTGGCAATCGCGATCTACACGATCTGGGACGCGAACGCCGTGCGCACCTGGAACCTGTCGCCCGTCGCGTTCATGGTCGGCACGATGCTGCTCGAGATCCCGTTCTACTCGATCGGCGTGCGAGGTCGGTGGGCCGCCGTACGCACTCTCGGACGCACGCAGTGGCGCCGGATCGCGGCATTCAGCATCCTGTCGCCGCTGTCGTACATCCTCGTGCTCACAGCCATCCAGATCGCGCCCGTCGCCCTCGTCGCGCCGCTGCGCGAGGTCAGCGTCGTGCTGGTCTCACTGTTCGGCGTCTTCGCGCTGAAGGAGAGCAGGCCGGGATGGCGGATCGCCGCCTCCGCTGTGGTCGCGGTCGGCATCGTGCTGCTCGCGTTGTGAGCACGTGGCGTGAGCATTCTTCGTGCGTGAGATGGGGTGATTGGATTGATGCCGTGCCAGTCGCATGGAGTCTTCGAGCGAGCAGTGCGTCGGATGCCGCGTGGATGGCGGAACTGCGCGCGATCGTCATGCGCCCCGATCTCGAGCGGCTGGATCGATACGATCCGGTGCGCGTGCGGCAGCGGTTCCTCGATGCGTTCGTTCCCGAGAACACGCGTGTGATCGTCGTCGACGGAGAGGACGTCGGTCTCGTCGCGGTCCGGCATGAGAACGACGGAGTGTGGATCGAGCACTTCTATCTCGACCCCGCCGTGCAGGGGCGAGGGCTCG
The DNA here is from genome assembly GCF_017876435.1 of Microbacterium phyllosphaerae. NCBI lineage: Bacteria > Bacillati > Actinomycetota > Actinomycetes > Micrococcales > Microbacteriaceae > Microbacterium > Microbacterium phyllosphaerae. Next base: position 3,502,688 of record NZ_JAGIOA010000001.1, on the reverse strand, counting down.
GGTCTGCGGTTCTCGCGAAGCTGCTCGCGGACGGCGGCCAGGAGCACCAGTTTCGGCTCAACGTGCTGCAGGGGAGCCCCGCGAGGCGCCTGTATGAGAGGCACGGGTTCGCCCTCGACACCGAGGACGAGGTCGATGTGTTCATGAAGGCGGCATCGCCGCGGAACTGATCGTCCGCTCGCTCGTGCTTCTTTTCTGCGCGGAGCTCCCGCCCGCCCCACTTCTCACCTGTGCTGGCCACCTTCGGTCCCGCCCGCGGCCACCGGCCCCCGCCCCGAGTCTCACCCGCGCTGGCCTACCTCCTGTCCCACCTGCGGCCAGCCCCCAGGGTCTCACCTGCGCTGGCCTACAGGTCGCATCGGCCTGTTCCGCCTCCGGTCCCGTCTGCCCGTTCTCGCCCGCTGTTCCACCTCCTGTCCCGCTCGCCGATGCCATCCGCCGGTTGGCCCCTGAGCCCATGCACCTGTCTCACCTTTGCTCCCAGGGTCCGGAGACCCATCGCGTTCGTATCTGCTCTGCTCTGCTCTTCTCCTCTCGACTCGAGTCGTGTCTTCTTCTTCACTCCTCCCATCTCCTGTTCTCGTGTCTTCTCGTTCTCTCCTCTCCCGTTTTCGTGTCTTCTCGTTCTCTCCTCTCCCGTTCTCGTGTCTTCTCGTTTTCTCATCTCCTGTTCTCGTGTCTTCGCTTCGCCGTTTCCATCCCACCGTTACGCCTGTCTCTCTGCGGCATTCCGGAAGGCTGGGATACGTGCTCTGATCTGGGGTAAATCGGGGTGGTTTCGGGTCTTGAATGTCGGTGGTTCCGTGTTGACTTGCGGGTATGAACAGCACTGTCGAGCTTCTGGATCGGGTCATCGCCGACCTCGACACTGTGCTGTCCGACGACGCGCTCGCGGGGCTGACCGATGCGCAGCGGATCACGGTGTTGCAGGGTGCGGGGGCGGCGTTCCGGCGGGTCGAGGCGGTGATCGTGGAGACCGTCGCGACGGGGGATGCGGGGGATTTTCCGCATGTGGCGGGGTGTCGGGGTCTGAATGAGTTGTTGCAGCGGATGCTGCGGGTGGATGTGCGGGGTGCGTCGCGGGTCGACAGGGTCGTCGATCTGGTGCGGCGTCCGGTGAGTTTGGCGGGGGAGCGGATGCCGGCCCGGTGGGCGGAGTTGCGGCTCGCGTTGCTGGACGGGGTGGTCGGGGTGGCCGGGTTTGTGGCGGCGACGGGTCCGATCGAGAGAGTGTGGGATCGACTCACGATCGATCAACGGTTGGCGGCGGACGTCGCGTTGGCGGGGTGTGCCCGGGGTCACGGCCTCGCGGCCGACGTGGATGATGGTCCGGACGCGGACGCGGACGCGGACGCGGATGTTGAGGACGGGGAATCGGGTCCGGCGCCGACGGTGCAGGACTTGAAGGCTCTCGCGGAGGATCTCGCGTCGATGTTCGACCCTGACGGGGAAGAACCCAAAGATGAAGACGCGCGTCGTCGGCGGGGGATCACGATCGGCCGGTTGAAAGACGGCATGCATGCGATCCGGGGGTACCTGACCCCGGACGCGGCCGCACAGCTGCAACTCATCCTGGACGCGATCCTCAACCCGAAAGGCGATGGCCCACCGATGCCGGGCGTGCGCTTCGCCCCGAGCGGCGGTGTTGATGCCGATACGGACTTCGATGCGGATGCGCACTCTGACGCGGGCACGGACGATGGCGCGAATGCGGGCGCGGACTTTGGCGCTGGTGCTGGTGCTGGTGCTGGTGCTGGTGCTGGTGCCGACTTTGGTGCGGGTGCGGGTGCGGGTGCGGGTGCGGGTGCGGGTGCAGGTGCAGGTGCAGGTGCAGGTGACGACGGCGAGGGTTCTGATCCGTTCAACTCTGACCCGCGCTGCGTGCTCGATGACCGCACCGCGGCGCAGAAACGTCACGACGCTCTCGCCATGGCTCTCGCGATCGCCGCCCGCCACAAAGACACGCCCACTCTCGGTGGGTCGTCACCGGTTCTGGTCGTGAACGTCGATGCACGAGATCTTGCCGTCTATTCCGGGGGTGCCGCCAGTGCCGCTTTCGGAGGCAACGCATACGGAGCGAGCCGCAATCGCGGCAATGGCGGGTGGGGGACGATCCCCGGATCCGGCGCGCATGTCCCCGTGTCGGTCGCCGCGCAGGTCGCATGCAGCGGGGTGATCCAACGGGTGCTGTTCGATGAGGGGCGGATCATCGGGATCACGACCACCGACCGGGTGTTCACCGTGCACCAACGCCGCGCGATCGTCGCTCGTGACAAGGAGTGTCTGATCCCCGGGTGTCATGTGCCGGCGTCGTGGTGTGAGATCCACCACGTCACCGAACACGCGCGGGGCGGGCCCACCCATACGGATAACGGCGTGCCGTTGTGCTGGTGGCATCACCGAAGTCTCGGTTCCTCCGGGTGGGAGATCCGGATGAATGATGGTGTCCCGCAGGTGCGGGGTCCGAGATGGTGGGACCCCGAACAGCGGTGGCGCACCCCGCGACTCAGCCTCCCGAAGACGCCCGTCCGCTCGATGGCGCTTGCCCGCACCGGCTGAACTGCACCGGCTGACCTGCGGCGACTGACTTGCACAGGCCGAACTACACCGGCTGACCTGCACCGATAGTCAGAGGATTACGCACGCCCAGCACAGGCTCAGCCGCAGACCCGGCTCAGCGAGATACCCGGCTCAGCGAGATACCCGGCTCAGCGAGATACCCGGCTCAGCGAGATACCCGGCTCAGCGAGATACCCGGCTCAGCGAGATACCCGGCTCAGCGAGATACCCGACTCAGCGAGATACCCGACTCAGCGGAACTCGACCAGTCCGGCGTGCGCTGCGGTGACGAGGATCTGCACACGGTCGCGCACATGCCACTTCGACATGATGCGTCCCAGATGGGCCTTCACCGTCCCCTCCGAGACGATGAGCGTCCGCGCGATCTCCGCGTTCGACATGCCCTGTGCGAGACGCTGCAAGACTTCCTGCTCGCGATCGGTGAGCACCTCGAGAGTGCCGTCGCTCGCCACAGGTTCGGTGTCACGCACGTGCTTGATCAGCAGCGAAGCGATCCGCGGCGAAAGCGAGCTCGCACCGCTGTACACCTCGCGGACGCCCTCGAGGATGCTCGCTGCGCTCGAGTCCTTCAGCAGGTAGCCCGACGCGCCGGCGCTGAGCATCGGAAGCACGGTGTCACTGCCGTCGAGAGTCGTGACCGCGAGGATCTTGATCTCGGGCCAGCGCTCGCTGATCACGGCCGTCGCCTCGATGCCGTTCATCTCGGGCATCTGCACGTCCATCATGACCACGTCAGGGCGCTCGCGTTCGACGACCTCGATGCCCTCCAGCCCCGACTCGGCTTCGGCGATCACCGTGATCTCGGGGTCTCGCGAGACGAAGTGAGAGAGCGCGGAGCGCACCAGGGGATCGTCATCGACGATCACAACGCGGATTTGGGACATGCAGGAAGCCTAACCGGGGGTGACCTCAGCCGCGATGTATTGGACTTTTGGCTATCGAGGTCTAGACGAGAGACAGATGTGCGACGTGCAGATCACCGAGAAGATGAATACATCGCTAGTCAAAAGTGCAAGAAATGAGGTGAATCTCTATGTCTTTCTGGAACCAGGTTGGATACTTCTTCGGCTTCTACCGTTAATATATCTGGCGGATAGGAGATACTGAAGCATGGCTTTAAGTCTTTCGAGCAGTGACAGGTCTGATGTCGCGCGGCTCGGCAAGGGCGAGAAGCTGAGCACGATCGAACGGATCGCCATCGTGGCGGTCATCGGAACGATCGTGATCTTCGACATCGTCGGCCTGTTCCTCCCTCCGGGGTTGGAGCCGTTGGCTGCGGTGATTGGGCTCGCGTCATCCGCGGTTCTCGCCCTCTATCTCTGGTCGCCTCTCATCGCGACGTACGCGCTCGCCGTCGTCGTCGCACTCTCTTTCATCCCCGGCATCGAGTCCCAGGTGTTGACGGTCGCCGCATTCGCGGCGGGCCTCATCGTTCGACTGGGTTGGACCTCACTGGTCCTCTCGTATTCGGGTGGTTTCCTCCTCGCGACCGCACTGACGGCGTACACAGATACGCGCGTCGCGGTCAACATCGGCATCTACCTCGTCGTCGCCGTTGTGTCCGGAGCCGTCGGCTTCGCGCTACGCATGGCATTCGCCCGAGGACGCACGCTCGAAGTGCAGTTGGCTGAGAAGGCCGAGCAGGAACGCCAAGCAGTACTCGCCGAACGACGTTGGATCGCCGGCGAGCTGCACGACAGCATCGCTCACCACCTCACGGTGGTGTCGCTGCACGTGCAGATGCTCGACGACGACCGCACCAGTACCGAATCGCAGGAAGCGATCCGCATCGCCGCCCGCAAGGCGATGACCGATCTCCGCTTCGTGATCGATCTCGCCGACGACGGCCCCCGCTCCGAGGGCATGCCGGCAGGCGACCTCGCAGCGTCTGTCGACGAGGCCAAGCAGGAATTCGAGGCCGCCGGGCATCCGGTGCTCGTCAAGGGTGACCCCACGGACGAGCGCATCCCGCGCGCGGCCGAGATCATCTTCGCGCGAATCATGCGCGAGTCTGCGACGAACGCCCTCAAGTACGCCGGTCCGGGTGAGATCGAGATCCGACTCGACATCGACGACGAGATGGCGGGGCTGGTCGTCAGCAGCCCCCTCTCCGTGACTCCGCGTCGCGAGCTCTCCTCCAGTCGCACCGGCATCGGCCGCATGGCTGAGCGCGTGCTCGGAGCGAGCGGCGAGTTCACCGCCGGCGAGGACGATGGTCGATGGGTCGTGACCGCTCGTCTACCGATCGCGCGGTCCGTCGCGACCCCCTGACACGGCACCCCGTACGATCTCCCATCGCGGTCGCGGAATACCGGTATCCAATCCGAGATCCGCGGAATTCCGGGCTTCACGAGCGGAATCCTAGACAAAGGTCTATGTGAGATCTCGACTATAGACCGTGTTCGATGGTGTAGCCGGGCGCTTACATTGGGTATACCCCAGAAATAGCGCATCCCCAGCGCTGTGATCGCGAGCGCGGTCCTTGGAATCTGATCCCCATCGCGCTCGCGATCGGCTTCTCTCCTCCCCAAGGAGTCGAAGCCAGCTGCCCGCAGCCCAGCGTCCCGGAGACGGACGTCGGATTCGGCGCGACGGCGTGCAGCCGTCCGGCAGTGCCGGTCCTACGGCTCTACCCGCCCACCGCACGCATGTAGTGGCCGTCCGTCGATATCCCGGATGCGGCGACCGTGAAGCGCACGACCTCGCTGAGGTACCGGTCTTCCGACGCTTCGAAGATGTGCCCGTCCGCGTCTCTGGAGATCCTGCTCAACCGAAGGATCGGCGTCCCCTGCGGCACGCGCAGTAGCGCAGCATCCTGCTCGTCCGCCGCGACCGCGTCGATCTGATGCTGCAGTCCCACGATCGGATGCCCGACCGAGCCCAGGTACTCGGTGATCGAGATCTCGTCGGGGTCCACGTCGAACAGTCGTCGTCCGACGGCCTCCGTGTAGAAGAGTCGCTCGAGCATCGTCGGCCTGCCGTCGAGCAGCCGCAGACGCACGACGCTCACGATCGTGTCGTCGGGAGCGACGCCGAGCATCTCGGCGCGATCGCCGGCGCGACGCAGGCTCAGTTCCTGGGTCTGCGCACCCGGCGTGACCCCGAGTTCGCGGGCCCAGCGAGTGAACGGGACCGACATGTCGACGGCCTGACTCGCCTTGCGGGCGACGACGCGAGCCGGACGACCGCGACCCGTCTCGATGAGGCCTTCACTCCGCAGCGCGGCCAGCGCATTGCGGATCGGGCCACGCGAGGTGTGCCACCGGTCGGCGAGTTCCGACTCCGTGGGAACGTCATCGCCGGGGCGCAGAGTGCCCTCCGCGATCCGGGCACGCAGGTCGTCAGCGATCTGGGTGTATACAGCTTCGGCCACATAGGCATACTACTTGGGCAACCACCCTGGATGTTCGCATGTTCTGACCGTGTTCATCCCGGAAAACCTCGGATGAACGAACGCTGAACTCTGCCGAGTTAGGTATATATCTCCCGCTTCGGGCTGTCAGAGTGGCTTCTGGATCACCCCTCCCACTCTGAAAGGTCCTCATGAAGCTCCGCGCTCTCCCCGTACTCGCCGGCGCCGCGATCCTCGCGCTCGGCCTCGCCGCCTGTTCCGGCACCGCCGAGGCAACCGGCAGTGCCGGTGCTGACGAGTCGTCCGCCACCAGCGGCTTCGCCGTCGACGAGAACACCCTCGTCTTCGGCGTCGTGCCCGACTCGGTCGACACCGAGACGAACTATCAGCCGCTCATGGACTACATCGCCGAGATCACCGGCAAGACCGTCGAGTACCACGAGTCCACCGACTACGCGGCTCTCATCGAGGCCGCCGTCGCCGGCAAGGTCGACGTCGCCTCGTTCTCGGGCTTCACCTACGTCACCGCGACGAACAACGGCGCGAAGCTCACGCCGATCTCGTCGATCGTGACCGAAGAGGGCCAGGAGCCCGGCTACTACTCCCAGGCGATCGTCCCCGCCGACAGCGACATCTCGAGCATCGAGGACTTCAAGGGCAAGAAGGTCTGCTTCGTCGACCCGTCGTCGACGTCGGGCTACCTCTTCCCGTCATACAACCTGCTCGAGGCGGGTATCGACCCCAAGACCGACATCACCCCCGTCTTCGCGGGCAAGCACGACGTGAGTGTGCAGAAGGTCGGCGAGGGAGTCGAGTGCGAGGTCGGCTTCGCCGAAGACTCCGAGGTCGAGAAGTCGGATGCCGTGAAGGTCATCGACGAGACCATGGTCCCGGGCGCTCCGCTCGTCTACTCCTCGACGCTTCCGGATGACGTCTCGAAGAAGCTCATCGACGGGCTCTCCGAGATCACGATCGACGACATCATCGCCGCCGGTATCGACAGCGCCGACACCGACGCCTTCCGCAGCGTCTTCTACGCCACGAAGCCGGTCGACGATGCGTACTACGACCTGATCCGCGACATCTGCAAGGAGACCGAAGCGGAGCAGTGCCAGGGCTGATCCCCGACCACTGAACGCCGGTCGGGTTCGAGCGCCCTTCGTCGCATCTTCGCAGCAGCGGCGAGAGACGAAGGGCACTCACCCGCAGCCACGCGCATCGCCCCCGCACGACGAACAACCGAGCACCGCACACCCGAACACGACGCACCACTGGAGAGAATGCAATGAATGCGGCATCCGATGCCCTGATCCGCCTGGCGGGCGTGACCAAGAACTTCGGTTCGACGACGGCACTCAAGGATGTGTCGCTGCAGGTGTCACGCGGCGAGATCGTCGTGCTGCTCGGACTCTCCGGTTCGGGCAAGTCGACGCTGCTCCGCCATCTCGACGGACTCGAGACTCCGACCTCCGGTGACATCGAGGTGCTGGGCTCCCAGGTGCCGGCCCTGAGGGGCAGGGCGCTGCGCACGCTCCGTAGCCGCGTGGGCTTCATCTTCCAGCAGTTCGAGCTCGTGCCCTCGCTCACCGTTCTCGAGAACGTGCTCACCGGCTCCCTCTCCGAGGTCAGGGGCCCGCGTCTCGGCCTGTGGGGCTACTCGAAAGCCGCGAAGCTGCGGGCGCTCGGGCACCTCGACCGCGTCGGCCTGCTCGACCGTGCTTACCAGCGCAGCGACACCCTCTCGGGTGGTCAGCAGCAGCGGGTCGCGATCGCGCGAGCGCTCATGCAGAAGCCCGACATCCTGCTCGCCGACGAGCCCGTCGCCTCTCTCGACCCCGAGTCCAGCGATCAGGTGATGGCGCTGATCCGCGAGATCGCCGCCGATGAGGGGCTCACGGTGGTCTGCAGCCTGCACCAGGTCGACCTCGCGATCTCGTGGGCCGACCGTATCGTGGGGCTCCGTCACGGCGAGATCGTGCTCGACACCCCCACCACCGACCTCACCAAGGCCGAGGTCATGGAGATCTACGGCCGCGTCGCCACGACGACCGCCGAAATCCAGGCCGTGCGGGCCGAGCTCACCGACATCACCACGGATGTCGTCGTCGACGCGTCCGAGATCGACGCCGTGCTGACCGAGAAGGCGCGCGTCTCGTGACCCTGCTCTCCGGCCCACCGGCCGCACGGCCGGCACGCGACGCCACCCGCGGCGCGGGCTCGGCATCAGCGACCGTCGCCGATCGCGCTCCCCGACGCCCGATCTCGCCCGAGCGGATCGCCGCCGGGCTCACGTTGCTCGTTCTCGTCGCGCTCGGGATCCTGGCCGTCGACGAGGTGGGCATCTCGATCCCGGCGATGGTGCAGAGCTGGGGCAATGCCGAGAACTTCATGGCCCGCGTCGGAGGGCTCACATTTCCCGAACCCGGGGATCTCGCCTGGCTGATCGCCCTCACTGTCGGGCTGGTGCTGGTCGGTACGCTGCTCGCCGCCGTGTTGTCGGTGCCCATCGCCTACCTCGCCGCATCGAACACGACTCCGGGCAACGGATGGCGTGCCGCAGCGCGATTCGTCGGGGTGCTCACCCGAGCGCTCCCCGATGTGGTGCTCGCGATGGCGTTCGTGCTGATGTTCTCGCTCGGCACTCTCCCCGGCATCCTCGCGATCGGCATCCACTCGATCGGCATGATCTCGAAGATGTTCGCCGATGCGATCGAGCAGATCGACGAGGGGCCCCGCCTCGCGATCCGCGCGGCAGGCGGGTCGAAGATGCAGGAGTTCGCCTCGGGCATCCTGCCGCAGGTGCTGCCGAGCTGGGTCGCGACCGTCCTGCACCGCAATGACATCAACCTCCGTGGCAGTGTCGTGCTCGGCTATGTCGGCGTCGCAGGTCTCGGACTCGAGATGTCGTATGCGTTCAAGGCGCTCAACTACGGCGAGGGTCTCGGCATCGCGCTGGTCATCTTCCTGCTCTGCGTCGCGATGGAGATCATCTCGAGCATGGTGCGCGGCGCGATGCTCGGACAGCAGAAGCAGACCCGTTCGTGGATCGATCGCCTCATCCACCCCCGCCTCGGCGACCGGGTGAGTGACTCCGCGAGCACCAGCCCCGCGTGGGCGGCATCTCCCCGGGCGGCCGTACGTCGGCCGTGGACGGCAGAGCGCGTGCGCAACACGACCGGTGTCGTGATCGCGGTGCTGGTCGTGATCGGCAGCGTGATCGTCAGCCAGATCAACTGGATGGACTTCTTCACGTTCTGGGGCAAGCTCCCCGACGTCGCCGCCAAGTTCTGGCCGCCGTCGTTCGGCAGCTACGAGGCGTCGGCGATGATCGCCGCCATGCGCGACACCGTCGCGATCGCGCTCGCCGCCACCGTGCTCACGCTGGTGCCCTCGCTGATCCTCGGCTCCCTCGCCGCGAGCAACGTCGCACCGAGCTCCGGCGCCCGCGGCGCCGCTCGCTTCCTGCTCGTCGGCATCCGAGGGATCCCGGAGCTGATCCTCGCGATCGTGCTCGTCGTGATCACCGGGCTGGGGGCGCAGGCGGGCGTCATCGCCCTGGCGATCGGCGGTATCGGACTGCTCGGAAAGCTCATCGCCGACTCGTTCGAGGAGGTGGATCGCGGGCCTGAGCGCGCGCTCCGCGCTGTGGGCGCCACCCGTCTGCAGACCTACGCCTCGGCCACGGTGCCGCAGGGCATGCAGGCGCTCATCGGGCACAGCTTCTACATGCTCGACACGAACATCCGCGCGGCGACGATCCTCGGCATCGTGGGCGGCGGCGGAGTCGGCTACTACCTGCTCAATGCCAGCCAGGGATCGCGGTACGAGACGGTCACCGCGATCGTGCTGATGATCCTCGTGACGGTGCTCGTGGTCGAAGGGCTCGCGATGTGGATGCGCAAGGTGTTCCGATGAGCCCCGCAGGCACGCCCGCAGGCAGCCCCGCAGGCACCCCCGCAGGCACCCCCGCAGGCTTGGCGGATCTCGTCGTCGTCGGCTCGGGCATCGTCGGCCTCGGGGCGGCCTACGCGGCCGCGCGTCGGGGCTTGAGCGTCATCGTCGTGGACAGAGCGGATGCTCCGGTCGGAGCGACGATCCGCAACTTCGGCCACCTCTGCATCGGAGCACAGGCGGGGGAGGCGCGCCGCTATGCGGATGCCTCCCGCGACCTGTGGCTGCGCCTGTCACGTGACGCAGGCTTCTGGCTGCGCGAATCCGGCACCCTGGTCGCGGCCCGTCATGCCGACGAGGTCGCGGTGCTCGAACACGCGGCGGCCGAGGGTGGCATCCGGATGCTCGAGACCGACGAGCTGCTGCGACTGGCGCCGCTGCGTGCGGAGGGACTGGTGGGCGGAGCCCACATCGAGACCGACCTGCAGACCGACCCGCGCGCCGCGGCCTCGGCGATCGTCCGGCACCTCTCGCACCTGGGCGTCGAGTTCCGCTTCCGCACAGCCGTGACCGCGGTCTCGGGCGGACGCGTCGACACGACCCGGGGCGCGATCACGGCGGGTGCCGTCGTCGTCGCGGTCAATCACGACATCGACCAGCTGCTGCCCGAGGTCGCCGAGCGCGTCGGCGTCGTCCGCTGCGCGCTCGACATGATGCGCGCGGCGGTGACGCTGCGGCATCCGCTGGCCGCGCCATTGCTGACCGGCTGGTCGCTCGTGCGGTACGGACGCTTCGCCGACGGGCCCGCGACGGCCGCTCTGAGAGAGAGGCTGCATGCGGAGCGCCCCGATCTCGCCGCCCTCGACCTGAACCAGATGTACACGCAGCTGCCGGACGGCACCCTCATCATCGGCGACTCGCACTCCACGTCGACCGCGCCCGACCCGTTCCAGCCGGAGGCCGCGTTCGCCGCCTTCCTGGCTGAGGCGGAAGCGCTGTTCGACATGCCGGCACCCCGCGTGCTGGAGCGCTGGCAGGGCGTCTACGCGAAGGCTGCACAGGACTTCCTCATCGACAGGGGCGATGAGGGGGTGCTGGTGCTCGCCGCGACCACCGGCATCGGAATGACCACGGGTCTGGGGCTCGCCGAAGAGAATCTCACCGCCGCCTTCGGGTGGGCACCCGCAATGGAAGGATCATCATGACCGCTGCACAAGAAGAGAGCCGCGCACTCGAAGAGGCCCGTGCACTCGAACTCGTCGTCCTCGACATGGCCGGCACCACCGTGCTCGATGACGGGGTCGTCGAGACCGCGTTCCAGCGCGCCGCCGAGCGCACCGGGGTCGCTGATCGCATGCCGTGGGATGACGCACTCGCTCACGTGCGAGCGACCATGGGGCAGTCGAAGATCGACGTGTTCACGTATCTCGCCGGGGGCGACCGCGCCGCGGCCGAGCGTGCCACCGCCGCGTTCGAGGGCGCCTACGCGGAGATCGTCGCGGAGCAGGGGGTCACCGAGATCCCCGGTGCGGCGGATGCGATCCAGGGTCTGAAGGATGCCGGTCTCTCGGTCGTCCTCACGACCGGGTTCGCGCCCGTGACCCGGGATGCGCTGATCGACGGCCTGGGCTGGGGCGGTCTCGTCGACCTGGTGCTGTCGCCGGTGGATGCCGGCCGAGGGCGCCCCGCGCCCGACCTCGTGCTGACGGCGCTGATCCGCACGCAGACCTCCTCGGTCGCCGCGGTCGCGGTCGCGGGCGACACCGTCAGCGACGTCGAATCCGGTCGCCGTGCGGGGGCCGGTTTCGTCGCGGGTGTGCTCACCGGCGCCCACGACGTCCGGGCGCTCACGGATGCCGGAGCAGACGCAGTGCTCGCGGATGTGACCGGGCTCCACGGCGCACTCGCCGAGCGCGGTCTGCTGCCTCTCGTCGCGACCGTCTGAATCGGGCGATGACATGGGAACGCTGCTGATCCGTCCTCCCGGCCATCGCCGTGACGTCACCCTGCGCCCGGCCGCGACCGCCATGGTGTGGATCGGCGAGGGGCACGCGCACGAGATGATCGCGGTTCCCGGCGTCGCTCTGGCGGATCACGACGTGCTCGTGGCGGTGGAGATGTCGACGATCTGCGGGTCCGACGTGCACACCGTGCAGGGGCGCCGATCGGCTCCCGTGCCGCTGGTGCTCGGACACGAGAGCGTGGGACGCGTGATCGCGACGGGCGACGCGGGGGCGACCGCGGTCGACGGCACGCCGCTGCGCATCGGCGACCGTGTCGTGTGGTCGGTGACGATCTCGTGCGGCACGTGCGATCGATGCGCACGCGGACTGACGCAGAAGTGCCGCACGCTCGGCAAGTACGGCCATGATCGGGTCGGCGTGCACGGCGATCTCACCGGTGCCTTCGGCACCCACGTGCAGGTGCGAGCGGGCACGACGATCGTGCGGGTGCCCGAGTCGCTGCCGGCATCCGTCCTCGCACCCGCCTCGTGCGCGACCGCCACCGCCTGGGCCGCCGTGGCGCGCGCCGCGCGCGACCACGACCTCGATGGTGCAGCGGTGCGCATCCATGGCGCGGGTCTCGTCGGACTCTCGGCCGCGGCGATCGCCGTCGAGCACGGAGCGACCGTCGAGGTGCTCGATCCCGCGCCCGACCGTCTCGCGCTCGCCGCACGGTTCGGTGCGGCGCAGCTCGACCGTGACCCTGACGTCGTCATCGAGGCATCGGGCCATGCGGTGTCCGAGGCGCTCGCGGGCGTGGGTACCGGCGGGACGGTCGTGCTCGTGGGCAGCGTGTTTCCCGCAGACCTTGTGCCGGTCGACGCCGAGAGTATCGTGCGACGACTGGTCACCGTGACCGGGGTGCACAACTACACCGGCGCCGAGCTGGCCGACGCGGTGGGATTCCTCGCCGGCCGCGGTCGCGCCTATCCGTTCGCGGACGCGGTCGGCGAGGTGCGACAGCTGGCGGCGATCGACGAGGCGATCACCGCCGCATCCGCACCGGGGGCACCACTGCGGATCGGGCTCGTGCCGGGGCGCTGAGCTGTAGCGGGCTCAGCCCTCTTCGCTCAGCTCGCGTCGCTCAGTCCTCTTCGCTCAGTTCTCTTCGGCTGAGTCGGGGTGCGTCGGTGCGTCCGCCTCGACGCTCGCCGCCTCGTCGTAGCCGGGGCGCGACGGCTGCAGCGGCTGGTCAGAGTACTCGCCGCCCTGGCGACCGCCGAAGGGGCGTCCGTGGTCGGCGAACTCGTCGCGGGCGAACACGAGCTCCCACGGGCCGACCGTGAAGCGCGCACCCGTGCGAAGGGTCTGCTTGCGCTCGCCGGGATGCGTGGCATCCGCGTCGGGGTTGGTGTTCATCTCACCCTCGCCGTGGAGCTCCACGACGTACTCGTCGCGGTCGTCGTGCGTGATCGTGGCGTGCACGGGGTCGGCGTCTTCGAGGCGCAGCTCGTTGTCCGCGCCGGATCCGATGCGCACCACGTCGACCTCGAGCGCGAACTCGGAGCGCAGGTCGTCGCGTGAGACGCGCAGACGAGGATTGCCCGCGCCGAACTCCGCGTGAGTCGTCGTGGGGGTGTACCCCTCGTCGGGTCGGTCGTCGATGTGTCGTGCGTTCATGGGTGCCGCCTCCTCGCAATCCCCGCCAGAATATGTGGCGGAGAGAAGCGGGCGGAGGGGGTTGACTTCGCCGCCCTCCACCCGCAAGATCTCCTGCGGAGAAGCTCGGATCACCGGCGGGACCGGAGGCGTGGAGACGTCGTCTGTTCTGCTTATGATCGATGCGATGCACCTGAAACATGGGAGGAGAGGGCTGCATGGGCAAGTTCATCTACGAGGGCAGCGTGAAGACCGAGATCGAGGATCGCGCCCTCACTCACCTGCAGCTCGTGATCACGGCCAAGCTGCGCCGCGCGGAGCCGTTCCCGTTCAGCTGGCGTGAGGATTCGAGCGTCGGCGGCGGTCGCACCACCGTGTGGGTGCAGCCGGGCAGCTCGCTCGTCTTCAAGTACTTCGGCAGCCGGCAGCCGTCGATCAACCGGGCGTGGATCGAGGCTCTCGCCTTCACGGCGAACGCACCGAGCGGCCTGTACCTCGTGCCCGAGCCGCAGGACACCCCGGGCTCGGCTCAGGGCGCCGACGAGGCGCCCGCCGCCCCGGCCGTCTGAGAGTCGGTCCCGTCGTCGAGCTGACCTGACCGGCCCGTAGGCTGGACGGGTGCAGCAGTCCGCGTCATCCCGTCCTCTCGTGGGCGTCGCTCTCGTCGTCTGCTCCTGTCTCTCGCTGCCGTTCGGCGCCGCTGTGGCAGCCCAGCTCTTTCCGGTGCTCGGCCCGTGGGGTGTGACCTCGCTGCGCGTCGCGATCGCCGCGCTGCTGCTGGTCGTCATCGTGCGGCCACGACCCATCCGCTGGAATCGGTCGCAGTGGCTCGCCGCCGTGTTCTTCGGGCTGTCGCTCGCGGGCATGAACGGATTCTTCTACGCCGCGATCGACCGCATCCCGCTCGGTCCCGCCGTCGCGATCGAGTTCCTCGGTCCGCTCGTGCTGGCGGCGGTGCTCACGCGGCGTCTCGCGGATGCGGCGTGGGTCGGTGTCGCGCTTCTGGGCATGGTGCTTCTGGGCGTCGACGGTCTGATCGGCTCCGAGCCGCTGGATCCGCTCGGTCTCGTGTTCATCCTGATCGCGGCGGGGTTCTGGGCCATGTACATCCGGATGAGCGCGCGCGTCGGTGCGATCATCCCCGGCAGCAGCGGCCTCGCGGTGGGGCTCGTCGTGGCCGCCGTGCTGCTCATCCCCGTGGGTGTTCCTGCGGCGGTCACGGTCGCCGGCGACATGCAGCTGCTGCTGCTCGCCGCGGTCACCGCCGTGCTGTCGTCGGTCATCCCGTACAGCTTCGAGCTCGCGGCGCTCCGCCGCCTGCCGCAGCGCGTGTTCGGCGTGCTGCTGAGCCTCGAGCCGGCTTTCGCGACCCTCGCCGGATGGCTGATCCTCGGCCAGAGCGCGACGCCGCTGCGGATGCTCGCGATCGCCCTCGTGGTCGCGGCCAGCGTCGGCACCACGCTCGGGGTGCGTCGACAGCGACGCCGAGCGGATGCCGAGAACGACCGCGACGACGAGGGCGAACCCGACGACGAGACCGGGCCCTTCACCGCTCCCATTCCGCTGCCGGAATGACCCTGTCCGCGCCAGGCGGCGGTTCTGCGTCAGGCGGCGACCACCCGTCAGGCGGCGACCACCCGTCAGGCGGCGACTGTGGCGGGCACGGGCAGAGGGTAGCGGCGGCGCAGCAGTGAGCGCTGCACGAGCGTCCACACGACCGTGACGGTGAGATAAAGCGCCGCAGCGAGCGGAACGAACACCGCGAACACCGCCGTCAGGTAGTGGAGCGCACTCGTGACGCGCACCATGGTCGGCGAGTTCGAGGGAGAGTCGCCCTCGACCGGTGCCGGGGTGAAGACGCGACGCGTGATGTCGGCCACGACGAGCATGATGACGATCAGCACGCCGAACACCAGCAGGGTCGACGGCGACGCGGTGCCGCCGAACACCGACGAGATGAGGCTCGTGCCCAGCGGAGCGCCGAACAGGTCGTGCGTCAGCAGGTCGTTGGGGTGGCCGGCGATCTCGGGTCGGATGAAGAGCGTGTAGAGCAGCCCGACGACGGGTGCCTGCGCGAGCACGGGCAGCATGCCGGCGAACGGAGACGTGTTCTCGGAGCGGTAGAGCTCGAGCATCTCCTTCTGCAGGCGTTCGGGGTTCTTCTTGTGTCGGCGCTGCAGTTCACGCAGCTTCGGCGCGAGTCGAGCCCTCGTCTGCTCGGCTCTGGCCTGGGAGAAGCCGACGGGGATGAGCAGGGCGCGTACGAGCAGCGTGACGAGCACCACCGCGAGAGCGGCGGCGGATGCTCCGGCGAGAGGGTCGAGCAGTGAGGCGAGCCCGGCAAGGGCGCCGTACGCCGCATCCAGAAGGGCGGTCAGGGGAGGGAAGGCGAAGATGTCCATGGAAGTCCGTTCGTGTGTCGGGAAGGGTCGGCGAAAGCCGCGCAGTCCCGTACGAGGACGGACTACGCGGGAACGGCGACTCCCGGCGCACGAGGGCGCGGGTGACCGGCGGCATCCGGATCGCTCTGGGCGAGTAGCGTCGAGACGTCGATCGCCCGCAGCGGATGCGGGGCGGTGCTCGGCGAGGTCGGTGCGACACTCAGTGCGACGACGATCGTGAGCGTGGTCAGAGCGATCAGCGCGATCGCGACTCCGAGGGCGGCGGCATCGGGCATCGCGACGACGCCGAGCGCGGACGCGACGAAGCCGAGCATCTGCCCGAACCACTCGCTCATGCGCGCCTCCCTCACAGCGAGCGTAACACCGGCATCCGGGAGCAGGATCGGTTGGCGGGCCCGCCGCGACGCAGCGGGGCGGCGATAGCCTCGAAGAATGACTGACCTGTGCGAGCTGCTCGGCATCGAGCATCCGATCTTCCTCGGCCCGTTCGGCGGACTCTCGTCCGTGGCACTGGCCGCCGCCGTCAGCGACGCCGGCGGCCTCGGCGGATACGGCCTCTACGGCTACGACGGCGATCGCATCCGCTCGACCGTGGCGGCCCTGCGCGCGGCGACGTCTCGTCCGTTCGCGGTCAACATCTGGCTGCCCACCGGCGACGAGGTCGCGCCGAATCCGCAGCACACTGTGTTCGCCCAGGCGCTCGAACCGTTCTTCGAGGCCGTGGGCGTCGAGGTTCCGAGCAGGCCCGACCGCTACCTGCCCCCGCTCGACGAGCAGCTGGACGCCATCTGGGAGTCCGCGCCGCCCGTGCTCAGCACCGTCTTCGGAGCGCCCTCGGTCGAGATCGTCGACGAGGCCCACAGCCGCGGCATCCGGGTCGTGGGGGCAGCGACGACGGTCACCGAGGCCACTGCGCTCGCCGACGTCGGGGTCGACGTCGTCGTCGCGACGGGGCTGGAGGCGGGCGGGCATCGGGTGTCGTTCCTGCGTCCTCCCGAGGAGTCGCTCGTCGGCACGTTCGCGCTCATCCCGCAGGTCGTCGATGCGGTGGATGTGCCGGTGATCGCCGCCGGCGGGATCGCCGACCGGCGCGGAGTCGCTGCGGCGTTCGCGCTCGGGTCCTCTGGCGTGCAGGTGGGCACCGCGTTCCTCGCCACCGCCGAATCCGCTGCGAACGACGCGCACCGCGACGCGATCCGCACGACCGCCGCCGACGCCACCGTGCTCACCCGGGCGATGAGTGGGCGTCTCGCTCGCGGCGCCCGCAATCGCGTCGTGCGGGCGATCGAGGCCAGCGGAACGATCGCACGGTTCCCGATGCAGAACTGGCTCACGGGTCAGTTCCGCGCGGCGGCCGGACAGCAGAACCTCGGCGAGCTGCAGTCGCTGTGGATGGGCCAAGGCGCACCGCTCGCACGCTACGCCACCGCGGCGGATGCGTTCGCCGAGCTGCTGGCGGGGGTGCCGCCCAGGCTGTGATCGGTGCCCCTGACCGTGGATCCTGGCTAGGAAGATGGCTAGGATGGCCTCATGTCAACGCACAACGTGCTGGAGGCGCGGAACAGCCTCTCCCGGCTGATCGCCGAATCCCAGGCCGGGGGAGACGTCATCATCACCAAGCGGGGAACACCCGTGGCCAGGATCGTTCCTGTCGGTCCGGTCGACGTGGTGCGCAGCGGACGGCTTCTCGTCGAGTGGATCGAGGGGAATCCCCTTCCTGAGCGACTCACCCGCGAAGCGTCGGAACTCGATGCTCAGATCGAAGACAGCCGAGATTCCTGGGAATGATCTATCTCGACTCGTGCATCCTCATCTATGCGCTCGAGGACTCCGGCCCACGCGGCGACGCGGTGAGAAGAGCGCTCGCAGCGGTCGACTCACCAGTGGCATCCAGCCCTCTCGCCCTGCAGGAATGTCTCGTCGGACCACTGCGAGATCGCAATGTCGAGGTGCGAGACCGGTACCTCGCGCTGTTCGATCGGATCGAGATCGTCGATCTGGACGTGGCCGTGTTCGTCCGGGCCGCAGAATTGCGCGCGGACTTCAGGCTCAAGACCCCCGATGCCGTGCATCTCGCCGCAGCCCAGCTCTCGGAGTGCACGGAGCTCTGGACGAATGACAAGCGTCTGGCGACCGCCTCGCGTGGGCTCGCTGTCGACGTGATCGGCTAGATACGCCGCACAGCTCCCGCTCCTGCTCGACTCAGAGGATGACGGTCGACCGGCCGTGCACGATCACGCGGTCCTCGGCGTGCCACTGCACGGCACGTGCGAGCACCAGGCGCTCGACGTCGGCACCGCGGCTCTGCAGGTCGGCGGCGGACTCGGAGTGCGTGACGCGGGTGACATCCTGCTCGATGATCGGGCCCTCGTCGAGGTCGGCCGTCGCGTAGTGCGCGGTGGCACCGATCAGCTTCACACCGCGGTCCTTCGCGCGTGCGTACGGGTTCGCGCCGATGAACGCGGGCAGGAACGAGTGGTGGATGTTGATGATCGGTGCGCCGAGGCCTTCGATGAAGCCGTCGGTGAGGATCTGCATGTAGCGAGCCAGCACCACGAGGTCGACGTTGCCGCTCAGCAGCTCGAGCTGCCGCTGCTCCATCGCCTGCTTGTCGCCCGAGGGGATGTGCACGAACGGCACGCCGAACGAGCGCACCGACTCTGCGAGGTCGGGATGGTTGGAGACGACCATGGTGATGTCGACGTCGAGCTGGCCGCGCTGGGTGCGCCACAGCAGCTCCATCAGACAGTGGTCGTACTTCGACACGAAGATCGCGACGCGTTTGCGACGGGCCGTGTCATGCAGCGACCACTCCATACCGAACCGTTCGGCGACCTGTGCGATGTCGGCCTCGAGAGCGGGTCGCGCGGCCGAGAGGCCGGGCAGGTGGATCACCGTGCGCTGGAAGAACCGACCACCCTCGGAGTCGGTCGAGTGCTGGTCGAGCGAGATGATGTTCGCGCCGTGGGCTGCGAGCACACCGGCGACGGCGGAGACGATGCCGGGCTGATCGTCGCAGGCGATCAGCAGGCGGGCGGTGTCGGGCTGAGACATGGGGACTCCTCGGGGGTGTGCATCGATTCTGCCGTGGATGCGACCCCCGGGCGAATCGCGGTCCTACCCTGGAGGGATGCAGGAGATCGGCCGTACGGCTTCGCAGCTTCTCGCCGACGCGAGGGAGGCGCTCGCGGGCGCTCCGAAAGAGGGGCTCGGCGAGGAGCGCGACTCGCGCTGGCGCGGCCAGCGGATCGTCCGCGTCGGCGAGGCCTGGCACCTCGGCGCGCTGCTGCTCACCGACACCCACACGCTCGCCACGTCTGAGGTGCTGCGCGCCGCCGATCCCGGTCGGCGCGGGTACACGGCCGAGTCCGCACGTGAGCGTGCCGCTCGGCGGGCGCTCGCGCTGCGCGGAGGCTTCGGTGAGGGCGAGGTCGCCCACATCGGCTGGACGGTGATCGACGTGGAGGCGGTGGACGCGGGCGGGGAGTCCGGCCCCCTGAAGCTGATCGACGGCGTGCCGTCGGTGCACTGGAGCACGGCGGGCGGGTGGATGCCGCTGGAGGCCTACCTACGCGAGCGCGTCGAGCTGCTGCGAGGCTGAGCTCAGGCCGCGGCGAACGTCTGCGCGAACCGACGGAGGAGCGCTGCGCCCTCGGTCACGGATGCCGAGAGCACCTGCCCCTGCACGAGGTCGAACTCGTCGGGGTCGAAGTACCCGGTGGTGCGGTAGAACGTCATGCGGTCGGCGAAGTCGCGCGGCGTGGGTTCGGGGTGGAACTGCGCCGTGTACAGGTGCGTGCCCACGCGGTACGCCTGCACCGGGCACGTGTCGTTCGTGGCGAGCAGCACAGCGCCCTCGGGCACGGCGGCAGCGCTCTCCTTGTGTGCCGTGAACACGGTGAGTGCGGGGGCGCTCGGGCCGAACACCGGATCCGCTGCCCCGGCCTCGGTCGTCTCGATCACGGTGGCGCTCGCCGACTCGGGAGTGTCCGACGTGACCTCGCCGCCGAGCATCCGCGTGACGACCCCGATGCTGAAGCACGTGAAGAACGCGGCGATCTCGCTCGCGATCGCCCGTCGGGCGATCTGCTCGAGATCGGCCTCGACCCGCAGCTGCACCGGAGACTTGTGCGCATCGCTCACGTTGAACGGCGAGCCTCCGACCACGACGCCGGCGTATCGCGCGAGGCGGGCCGGGTCCAGACGCTCGGTCAGCAGATCGAGGCGGTCCACGACATCGACGCCGAGCGCCCGTCGGAACGAGGCGTGCTCGGCATCCGCCGCCCCCAGCTCGGGGCGCACACAGACGTAGAGAAGCGAGACCACCACGAGAGTCTAACGACGACCTCGTCGCTCTCCGGTCACCGCGAGGAGTTCGAGGTGCGGCCGCGGACGATTCCGATGAAGGTCTCGACGTCGGGGGTGGTGTGATCGCGACGCCAGGCGAGCGCCACCGTCGACAGCGGTCCGTCGATGAGGGGTCGGTGACCGGCATCCTTGCGGTGGTGCAGACGCGCCAGCGACATCGGGACGATCACGATGCCCGTGCCGGTCGCGGCGGTCGCGATCGCGTCGGCGACAGGAAGCGGCGCGAAGGTCGGTGCGACGGCTCCGGGGATGTCGAGGGGACCGAGCGGATCGTCGATCGGCGTCATCACGACCTCACCGGCGAGGTCGGCGAGGGTGAGCTCGTCGACGGCGAGCAGGTGCGACTCGATCGAGGCGACCACGACGGGCACCTCGTCGTAGAGGGTGATCACATGCAGCGAATCGTCGGCCAGGGGCAGACGCACGATCGCCGCGTCCAGGTCGTCGAGGGACTCGGTCTGGGTCGCGACCTCGATCGGCACGAGCTCGACCGGCACGTGGGGCATCCGCGTCTTCCAGGCATCGATCCACTTTCCCGGCGTGGCTCCCGGCACGACGCCGAGGCGGAACGTGCGGGGCTCTTCGGGTTCGGCCTCGGGGGCGTCGAAGACGACCTTGGCGGTCTTCTTCGGCGGCTTGGGCGGCGGGAAGCGCTGCGCCGGGGCGGCCTTGTTGCGGCGCACGGGCGAACCCTTTCCGGCGCGCCCCGCCGGTCGTCGTCCCTGAGTCGCCATGTGCTCCAGGGTACCCGCCGTCGTCAGGCTGCGAGCCAGAGGCCCTTCGGGTCTGTGGCCACCGTCAGGCCGGCGGCGACGGTCTCGTCATCGCCGATACGAGCGCCTCGGACGATGCGTGCTCCGGCGCCGACCTCGGTGCGGACTCCGATGTGCGCGCCATCACCGACGGCTGCACCCTGGCCGATGTGTGCGTGCGCGTCGACGTGCGCACCCTCGCCGATCACGGCATCCGGTTCGATCCAGGCGCCGCGGGCGATCGTCGCCCCGGCGCCGATGCGTGCTCCGGGCTCGATGTACGCACCCGCCTCGATGAGCGCCTTCGGGTGTACCTTCGCGCCGTGCGCGACGAGTCCTCGACCGTTGGCGTGCTTGCGGTAGCGCAGCGTCGCTCCCTGGTCGTTCTCGATGTCGACGTAGTTCTTGCCCACGATTCCTCCCCGTGTTCCGGAGTGCTCCGGATATATCAATAACCACGGGGTCGCCGGATTCATTCCCCAGCATGGAAGCGGGTCGTTCCGAGCATGGAAGCGGGTCAGCGCTGGCAGACGGGACACCAGAACGTGATGCGTTCTCGGGTCGGATCCGCGCCCTGCTCCCCGCGGAGGATCAGGGTGCCGCACCGTCGGCAGGGGCGTCCTGCCCGGCCGTACACCCAGGTGCCCTGGCCGGGGCGATCGACGCCCGTGAAGGTGCGGTGACGCCGATCGCGGTTCACCCGGATCGTGCGCACGCCGAGGTCGAGGAGGGCGGCGACGTCGACCTCGGGGGCAGGCGTGGTCGGCAGAACTCCGCGCAGGAACAGCAGCTCGGCCGCGTATTCGTTGCCGAACCCTGCGACGTTGCGCTGGTCGAGCAGGGCGACGTGGATGCTCCGGGTGTCGGCGCTCAGACGCCGCGCCGCCTCGGCCGCATCCCAGTCCGGACCGAGCGGATCCGGACCCAGATAGCCGACGAGCTCGTCTTCGTCGCGCGTCGGCACGACCTCGATCTCGGCGAGATCGATGCCCACGGCCTCGCGTTGCGCGGTGCCGACGATCGCACGGACCTTGAACGCCGGATGCCGCCATTTCTCACCCGCGCGGTAGACGAGCCATGCGCCGTCCATGCGCAGATGGGAATGCAGGGTGCTGTCGCCGATGCGCAGCAGCAGGTGCTTGCCTCGCGCGATGGAGGAGCGGATCGGCTGGCCGGTCAGATCCAGGGTCGCGAAGCGGGGGACGCGCAGGTCGAAGCGGGCTACCTCGCCGCCGACCAGCGCCTCATCGAGCCGCTTCGCGGCGCGGAAGACGGTATCGCCCTCGGGCATCAGATGCGACCCGGCCCAGGGGGCGGCAGAGGGGCGGACGCTGCTCCGGTCGCGGGCGGCAGGGGGAGAGGCGCTTGGCCGGAGCCCGGCGAGGAAGGCGGGCGAGTGTCGTGAGCGACCGCCTGCAGGGGCGTCCGCTGCATCATGGTGCGGGCGAGGGCCGTCGCACCCGCGACCGCGGCCGGCATGACGGCGACCGCGCCGCCGGGGATCAGGAAGCACAGCTGGGTGGCCACGCCGAAACCGAGCACTCGCGCCCTGCTGCCACGGAACAGCGCGGCGCGGTCGACCGGGGTGAGGTCGCGGGCGTCGAAAGCGCGGCTCGTGAGCTCGCGTGCCAGCATCCGCCCCGACAGCACGACGCCCGTCACCGCCGCGAGGAACCCTCCGGCGAGCGGAATGAGGCCCACGACCAGCACGAGGATCGCGATCAGGATTCCGAGGACGACGAGGCGGAGGCCCTCGCCGACCGCCATCCAGAAGCCGCCGCCGTCGGAGGGAGGTGCGTCGCCGAGATCCGTCTCGACTGCGCGCCAGATGCGCTGATAGAAGGGATCGCCGATCGCGAGGGCGAGGGCGCTGAACACCGCGCTCGCGAGGGCGAGGGCGGCGGCGAAGATCACGACCCCCACGGCGGCCCGGAGTGCGGAGCGCCAGGCGGGGATCCACCCGTCGGCGAACGGCGTCAGTGCGTCGGAGATCGGTCCGAGCGAGAGGGCCAGAGGGATCAGTCCGGCGAGCAGGACGACCGCGGCGATGATGCCGGGAACGAGTCCCAGGGCCATCAGGCCGGGGCGGCGGCGCCAGGTGCCGAAGCCGCGCAGCAGAGTGCGGATGCCGTCGAAGAACTCCCCGATCATGCGTCCAGCCTAGGAGCAGCGATCACGGCCACCGTCAGATCGCCTTGCGGAGTGTGTAGCCGCGGGGCGTCGCGACGAACCCCGCCTCCTGCAGCGCCAGGGCGAGATCGGTGCCGTACACGCCCTCGCCGTTGACCTTCTCGACCGTGAGGGTGTCGAGGCGTCGTGCACGAGCGGTCGCGGCCAGATCCGTCGCGGCGGCGCGCAGCACGTCGGCATCGTCGGTGAAGCACAGCACGGTGCGCCCGCCGCGTTCGAGGTAGAGGGTCAGAGATCCGTCGACGAGTACGACCAGACCGCCGGCCTTGCGTCCGGGGCGGTGCGACACGTCGTCGCGCTTCGGCCAGCCGAGCGCGGCTCCGTAGGGGTTGGCGGGGTCGGTCGCGGCGAGCGTGACGGCCTTCCGCGGGGGTGGATCGGCGAGGCCGGCGAAGGTGCGAAGGCGGTCGACGGTGGCGGATGCTGCGAACTGCGCGGCACCCAGCCGCTCGATCACGTAGCCGCGGCGGCAATGCCCGGCCTCCTCGAATCCGGCGAGCACCCGGTAGGTCTGGGCGAAGCCGCCGGGCACACCCTCGGCCTGCACGGCACCGCGGGTCACGACGCCGTACCGGTCGAGCAGCAGCCCCGCCGTGACGGTCGCTCGGCGAGCGGCGTCGGTGTCGACCGAGGCGAGCAGCGACCAGCGTCCGCCGATCGACGACGGTCGCACTGCGGTGCGGGCCAGCGACATGCCCCGGTACGTCCGCGTACGCGGTGCGCGCCTCGTGACACGGTGCGCCTGCGAACCGCCCGCGAGCAACGAGCGGATCGGGGCGAACGTGTCATTGGTCACTCGGCCCGCCCAGGTGAGCGCCCACAGTGCTTCGAGCACGGACTGCTCGTTCTCCGCGGCGGTCATCTCCTTCAGCTGGGAGGCGAAGTAGGCCCCGCCGGCCTCGAGTGCGACCAGCGCACGGGCTTCCAGCGAGTCGGCGGCGATCTCGTCGTCGGGCTCGGGCAGGGTGAAGGGCGCGAGATCGGCCGGATGCAGCGAGACCCAGCCGTCGCGACCGGGCAGGGTGCCGTGACCCGACCAGATGACCTCTCCCGACGCGGTCAGCTCGTCGAGCAGGGCAGGGGAGTAGTCGCGCACCCGTGAGGGGAGCACGAGTGACTCCCAGGCACTCGCGGGGATGGGAACGCCGGCGAACTGCTCGATCACGGCGAGGACGCCGTCGAGACCTTCGAGCGGGCGGCCGAGGTGCTGCCAGTCGGGAAGGAACCGCGCATACGCCTCCGGCGACACGGGCTCGACGCTGCCGCGGATCGCGGCGAGCGACCGCATCCGCAGACGCCGCAGCACTTCGGTGTCGCACCACTCGGTCTCATTTCCCGAGCCGGAGGCCTCAGGGAGGAAGTATCCGCTGGTGAGGCGCCCCGAGTGCTCGAGCCGCTGCAGGGTGTGTCGCGCGACGGCCGCACCGAGGCCGAAGCGCGTCGCGACGGCATCCGTGGTGAAGGGGCCGTGCGTGCGGGCGTACCGCGCGACGAGATCGCCGAGCGGGTCGGCGAGGGGTTCGAGGAACGCCACGGGGATGCCGGTGGGCAGCGCCGCGCCGAGCGCGTCGCGCAGTCGCCCGGCATCCTCGATGGCGGCGACGCGGGTCGTGCCGGCGACCGTGACGGGGATCGCGCGTCGTGCGGCGATCAGCGCATCGAGATGATCCGCGGCCGACCCGGTCTCGGGGTCGAGCCGCGCGTCGATCTCGGCAGCGTCCATCGGACCGAGCATCCGCAGCAGGTCGGCGACGCCCTCGAGTCCCCGTGCGCGCCGCTCGGGGTCGAGGCGCTGCGCCTCGCGCTCGAACTGGGCGATGACGTCGGGGTCGAGCAGCTCGCGCAGCTCGACCGTGCCGAGCAGCTCACCGAGAAGCGCGGGGTCGACCGAGAGGGCGGCCGCACGGCGCTCGGCGAGTGGCGAGTCGCCCTCGTACATGAACGCGCCCACATAGCCGAACAGCAGATCGCGTGCGTAGGGCGAGGGCTGCGACGGCTGGGTCTCGACGAGTCGGATGCGGCGGTCGGCGATCGACACCGCGAGTCTGCGCAGCGACGGCAGATCGTAGACGTCCTGCAGGACCTCGCGCAGCGTCTCGAGGATCACCGGGAAGGTCGGGTGCCGACGCGCCACCTCGAGCAGCTGCGCCGACCGTTGGCGTTGCTGCCACAGAGGTGTGCGCCGGTTGGGATTCGTGCGCGGCATCAGCAGGGCACGGGCAGCGCATTCGCGGAACCGGGAGGCGAACAGCGCGGATCCGCCGACCTCCTGCGTGACGAGCTGCTCGAGCTCGTCGGGGTCGAACACGAACAGCTCTGCGCCGGGCGGCTCGGCCTCGGCATCCGGGATGCGCACGATGATGCCGTCGTCGCTCGCGACCGCGGAACCCTCGACACCGAGGCGCTCGCGGATGCGCGCGTTGATCGCCAGAGCCCAGGGCGCGTGCACCTTCATGCCGTAGGGGGAATGCAGGATGACCCGCCAGTCGCCGACCTCGTCACGACCGCGCTCGACCGTTAGGGTGCGATCGGTCGGCAGCGTGCCCGTCGCCTCGCGCTGCTCGGTCAGGTGCGCCATGAGGTTCATCCGCGCCTGCTCGTCGAGCCCCGCCTCGATCAGCCGCTGCGCCGCCTTCTCGGGCGTCGCCGCCGACACCTCTCGAGAGAACTTGCCGAGCGCCTCGCCCAGCTCGAACGGACGGCCGATGCCGTCGCCGTGCCAGAACGGCACCTTGCCCGGCTGGCCGTACGCGGGGATGACGTTGACCCTGTCGTGCGTGATCTCGGCGATCCGCCAGCTCGTCGTGCCGAGGGTGAAGACGTCGCCGACCCGCGACTCGTAGACCATCTCCTCGTCGAGCTCGCCGACACGGGCGCCGGTGGATTCGCCGGCCACGAACACCCCGAACAATCCGCGGTCGGGGATCGTGCCGCCGCTCGTGACGGCGATGCGCTGAGCGCCAGGGCGCCCGGTCAGTGTGCCGGCATCTCTGTCCCACACCAGCCGCGGCCGCAGCTCGGCGAACTCGTCAGAGGGGAAGCGCCCGGCGAGCAGGTCGAGCGTCGCCTCATATGCCGACCGGGGGAGCGACTGGAAGGGCGCCGAGCGCCGCACGGTCTCGAACCACTCCTCGACGCCGATCTCGCCGAGGGCGCTGGCGGCGACCGTCTGCTGGGCGAGGATGTCGAGCGGATTGCGCGGCACCTGGATCGCCTCGATCTTGCCCGCCAGCATCCGCTCGGTGACGATCGCGGTGTGCAGCACGTCGCCGCGGTGCTTCGGGAAGAGAGCCGCGCGGCTGATCTCGCCGACCTGGTGGCCCGCTCGTCCGACTCTCTGCAGCCCGGATGCGGCCGACGGCGGCGCCTCGACCTGGATCACCAGATCGACCGCTCCCATGTCGATGCCGAGCTCGAGGCTGCTCGTCGCGACGACGCAGCGCAGCACGCCGGACTTGAGTTCTTCTTCGACCTGGGCGCGCTGCTCCTTCGAGACCGAGCCGTGGTGGGCCTTGGCGAGCACGGGGTCGGCCCCGGCGGTCGCGCCGGCCTGCGCCATCATGGCCGCGGGCACCGATGCCTCGGGCAGGGCGACGCCGATGCGCTCGGAGTAGATCTCGTTCAGGCGTCCGGTGAGACGCTCGGCGAGACGGCGCGAGTTCGAGAACACGATGGTCGACTTGTTCTGCAGGATGCGGTCGACGATCGCCTCCTCGACGTGCGGCCAGACCGAACCCGTGACCTCCGTGTACTCGGCGTCGGCGGAGTCGCCGGCATCCTTCGGCGCTCCGGGAGGTGGCGGCGGGTTCGTCATGTCGTCCATGGGGACGACGACGCCGAGCTCGAACGTCTTCGACGCCGGTGGGGCCACGATCTCGACCGGGGCGGCACCGCCGAGGAAGCGCGCGACCTCATCGATCGGGCGCACCGTGGCGGAGAGGCCGATGCGCTGAGCGGGGCTCTCGTGACCGTGGGAGCGGCGCAGGGCGTCGAGCCGTTCGAGGCTCACCGCGAGGTGGGCGCCTCGCTTCGTCGCCGCGACCGCGTGCACCTCGTCGATGATGACCGTGTGCACGTCGCGCAGTGTCTCGCCGGCGCGGCTGGTGAGCATCAGATACAGCGACTCGGGGGTGGTGATGAGGATGTCGGGGGGATCGGAGACGAGCTTGCGGCGATCGCTCGACGTCGTGTCGCCCGACCGCACGCCGACCGCGACGGCGGGAGCTTCGACGCCCAGCCGCCGCGCCGACTGTCCGATGCCGATCAGCGGAGAGCGCAGGTTGCGCTCGACGTCGACACCGAGTGCTTTCAACGGGGAGATGTAGAGGATGCGGGTGCGCGATGAGTCCTTCGAGCGCTCGGCGTCGCCGCGTTCGATGCTCGCCGTGCGCTCGCGGAAGACGCTGTCGATCGCCCAGAGGAAGGCCGAGAGCGTCTTGCCCGACCCGGTCGGAGCGACGACGAGTGCGTGCTTGCCCGCCGAGATCGCGTTCCAGGCCCCGGCCTGAGCGGGTGTGGGTGCGGGAAAGGCACCCCGGAACCAGTCTTGAGTGGCAGGGGTGAAACGGTCGAGCACGTCGCTCATCCCTCCATCATCACCCGTGCCACCGACATCGGCGTCGCCATTGTCGGAGGGTGAGGGCATGCTGTAGGCATGGCAGCGCACACGACGAACTATGTGAGCACGTTCATCGAGGTGGCAGACGACTGTCCCGTCGACCATGCCGAAGAGCCGCCGACGGGTGAGAAGCCCACGATCGCCGCGCTTCACTACCGACTGATCGCGCAGGAACCGTATGTGCACACGTCCGACGACGTGATCTTCACCACCCATGCGCTGCGCACCGGGATCGACCCCGACGACGTCGCCGCACGTGAGGCGTTCTTCTCGAAGGGGCAGCCCTGCCTGCGCTCCTCGCCCCTGGGCAAGCGATACGGCTGGGGCATCGCTCACGACGCCGAGGGACGGGTCGCACTCGTGCCCCGAGAATCCGAGGACTACGCGGTCCTCGCCGCCGACCCCGCGACCGCCCACACTCGGGCGATGCGGAGCCGGCGGGCCTGACGTCAGATCGCGGCGAGCGAGCCGTCCGGCTGGATCTCGAGAGTGAGATCGAGGCCGAGCCTCGCGAGGAACGCGTCGTCGTGACTCACCACGAGCACCGCGCCGCGGTACGCGCGGAGCGCCTCGACGAGCTGGTCGACCGTGTCGATGTCGAGGTTGTTCGTCGGCTCGTCCAGCACCACGAGGTGTGGCGCCGGGTCGGAGAGCAGCAGCTTCGCGAGCGCCACGCGGAACCGCTCGCCACCTGACAGCGCCGCGACCGGCCGCTCGGCGGTTGCACCTCGGATGAGGAACCTCGCGAGTCGGTTGCGCAGCTCCTTCTCGGGCACCTGCGGGGCGGCATCCGCGATGTTCTCGAACACCGAACGGTGCTCATCGAGCCCGTCGACGCGCTGCGGCAGGTAGCCGACGCGGTCGGTGAGAGCCGTCGCCGTCAGAGCCGGACGTTCCGTGCCGAGAGGCACCTGTGCGGAGTCGTGCCCTCCGTCAGCGGCATCCGCCATCAGCCGTTCGAGCAGCGTCGTCTTGCCGGCACCGTTGGGCCCGATCAGCGCGACGCGATCGGGTCCCTGAATGATCCACGAGTGCTCGCCGTCGCCGATCTGGGCGATCCGGCGGCTGCGCGACACCTGCGGATCCGGCAGCTCGATCTTCATCGAGGCATCGGAGCGCAGGCGCCGCCCCGCCTCGTCGAGAGCCGTGCGCGCAGCATCCTCCTTCGCGCCGACCTCGGTGCGCAATCTGCCCGCCGACACCTCGGCGGCCATCTTGCGACCGTGCGCGATGATCTTCGGCACGCGCTTCTCGATCTCGGCCTTCTTCGCCGTGCGGGCACGGTGGGCGAGTTTCACCTCGGCCTCGATTCGCTGACGCTTCTCCTTTCGGAACTCCTGTTTCGCGGTGACCTCGGCCTGGCGCGCCGCCTCCTGCTCGGCGTCCAGCCACGCGCGCCACTCGGAGTACGGGCCCCCGAACACGCTCAGTGTCTGGGCATAGAGCTCGGCGGTGTCGTCCATGAGTTCGAGCAACGACAGATCGTGGCTGACCACGATCAGTGTGCCCTTCCACGACCTGACCATCGACGCCAGCTTCGCGCGGGCGTCGCGATCGAGGTTGTTGGTCGGCTCGTCGAGCAGGGTGATCGGAGCGCGCCGCAGACGGATGCCGGCGATCGCGACGAGCACGGCCTCACCGCCCGAGAGCTCGCCGACGGTGCGGTCGAGGAATTCGGGTGCGAGACCGGCTTCGGCGAGCGACATCTCGGCGCGTGCCTCGATGTCCCACTCGTCGCCGACGGCATCGAAATGGGCCTGATCGACGTCGCCGGCGCCGATCGCCCGGACCGCGTCCAGAGGCGCGGCGATTCCGAGCAGATCGGCGACCCTGCGATCGACGTCGAGCGTGAGCTGCTGCGGCAGGTAGGCGACCTCACCGGTCGCGGTGAGGAACCCCGAGGTCGGGGTCAGCTCGCCGGCCATGAGGCGCAGCAGCGTGGACTTGCCCGCGCCGTTGCGACCGACGAGACCGGTGCGACCGGAGCCGAACGAGCCGGACACCGCATCGAGCGCGGTCGTACCGTCGGGCCAGGTGAAGGTGAGACGGTCGAGAGTGACCGAGGAATGAAGAGTGGGGATTGACATGGTGTCGCCTGTCGAGTGCGAGGGTGCACTGACACCGGTCACCGATGGTCCCGTCTGAGCGGGACGCGCAGTCGAAAGAGACAGCGGTGATGGTCTGCCGTGGAGTCGGCGATCGTCGGGTCAGCGCGCGAAAGAGTGGGCGCGGAGGCGACGGATCAGATCAAAGGACTTCCAGACACGGCGGACAGGACTCCACGACGATACCCGGGCGTGTCGCGTTCCCGCAACCCCGGGCGTGTCGCAGTCGTCGTTCAGCCCTTCGCCGCGCGCTCCAGCCACTTCGCGAGGAAGGTGTGCACGTCTCGGAGTTCGTCTTCGGAGATGCTGTGCGTGAGCCCGGTGTACACGCGGCCCGACAGCTCGGAATGCGCCGGAAGCCACTGCGCCGTGTGGGCGACGCGCGCCTCGGGAATCACCTGGTCATTGGTGCCGCGCCCCCAGAAGACGTGGGGCTTCGCCTCGGTCAGTGCGTCGTCGTTCGGCAGCTCTCCCTCGGCGACGTATCCGCTGAGCGCCACGACCGTGGCGACCCGTTCGGGGGAGAGGCGCATGGCCTGGAGCGCGACGGCCGCGCCCTGCGAGAAGCCGAGGAGGGCCACGGTCGGAGCATTCGCCGCAGCGCCGTCGAGCCAACGCAGAAACGCCTCGGCGGCCGCGGTGACGGAGTCGGAGTTGCGCCCGTCGAGGCCCTCGATCGCGTACCAGGAGCGACCGGGCATCGGCCACGGGGGAGCGAGTGGCGCGGCGACGGATGCCACGGCGATGCCCTTCGGCAGGTAGGGCATCAGTCCGAACAGGTCGTGCTCGTCGGCACCGTAGCCGTGCAACAGCACCAGCAGCGGTGTGCCCGACCGATCCGGGGTGGACCAGCGCGTGAGGGCGTCGTCGATCGTCAGTTCTTCGCTCACGTGCACCATCCTGCCAGTGGGGTCTGACACGGGTGCGGCCCGGAGCCCGAATCGTATGCCGGTGACGGCTGTCAAGTCGGTGTCCGGTCACGGGTGCGGCTGGTAGAAAGGACACATGTCCGTCCGCACACCTGATCCCGAGCCCGAGCCCGAAGACGGTCTCGGAGGTTTCGACTCCGCGCAGACCCCGTCTCGTGACGGCAATCCGGGCTGGCTCAGCGACTTCGAGCTCGAAGAGGCGCGCCGCCGTCTGCCCATGCTGTACGTCGAGGCGATCCCTGTGCGCACAGACGGGTCGGGCCAGGTCATCGAGATCGGCATCCTGCTGCGCTCCACTCCGATGGGTGAGATGACGCGCACGATCGTGTCGGGGCGGGTGCGCTTCGGCGAGACGATCCGCGACGCGCTGTTCCGTCACGTCGAGAACGACCTGGGTCCGATGGCCTTTCCGCTGCTGCCGCCGCAGCCGCTGCCCTTCACGGTCGCCGAGTACTTCCCGATCCCTGGGGTCAGCGCGTATCACGACGACCGGCAGCACGCGGTCTCGCTCGCTTTCGTGGTGCCCGTGACCGGCACCTGCGAGCCGCGCCAGGACGCGCTCGAGGTCACCTGGTTCACCCCCGAGGCCGCAGGCTCCGACGCCGTCGCCGCCGAGATGGAGGGCGGCCGCGGCACGCTGATCCGCCAGGCGCTCGCGAACCTCGGACTGCTGCGCTAGACACCGAGGGCTGGTGCGACGGAGTAATTTCTCCATCGAGTGTGGCGCGGAACTGTATTCCGGTGTATCTATATCTCAGGTGATCTGTCCAGAGCGCCGTGTCTGACGGCGGTCTCGTGGCCACGTCCTGTGCCCGAGAGGATGCCTCATGGTGTTCCCTGCCCTCACCCGTTCGTCGCGCGTCGCGGCCATCGGCGTCGCTGCCGCTCTGCTGGCGTCGACACTCGTCGCGGTTGCGGCGCCGGCGTCCGCATCCGGACCGGTCGCGGCGATAGCACCTGCAACGGTCGTCGCTCCGGCACACGCCGGGGTCGCCGATCAGCTGCCCCTCGCTCTGGGAGATGCCGCGGTCCTCGTCGCCACGCCTCCCGCAGATGCACCCCAGGGCTCGGCTGACATCTCGGGAACGATCGTCTTCCCGGCGGCGCCGACGACGGGTCGCACCTTCGTCGTGGCCTACGCAGCCGACGGCGACGCCTCGACGCCGGTCGCGGCGGCATCCGTCGCTCTCGACGGAACCTATGTGCTGCGCGCGCCGATCGGCGATCTCACCCTCTCGGTGCTCTCGGAGGGGCGGGCGGTGCTCGACACCGAACCTGCGGCGGTCGCGCTTCCGGCCGAAGGGCTCACGGGCCAGGACGTCGCGCTTCAGCCCTCTGCGCTGATCTCGGGCGCCGTCACAGGGCCGGCGGGCGTCAGCCTTGCGGGCAACAAGGTGGCGGTCGCGGTCTATCCGGTCAATGGCAGCGGCGAGACCGCGGTGGCCGCGAACTACGTCACCGACGGTGGCACCTACGCGGTCGGCGGGATGCCCGTCGGGCAGTACCGGGTCGCGTTCCTGTCAGCCGCACCGGGTGCGGTGTCGGAATGGTGGAACGATTCCCCGACGTTCGCCAAGGCGACGACGGTGCAGTTCGATGGATCGTCCGTCGCCTCGGGAGTCTCGGCCGTTCTCGCCGCCCTCCGTATCATCGACAGCTCCACCCCCACGGTGGCCGGTACCGCCACGGTCGGCCAGACGCTCAAGGTCACGCCCGGCGCCTGGACCACGGGCGCGGTGCTGAGCTACCAGTGGTACGCGGATGGAGTCGCCATCTCGAAGTCGACCACGTCGTCTCTGGTGCTCGCGGCCGCGGTCGGTGGCAAGAGGATCACCGTCACGGTCACCGGTTCGAAGACCGGGTTCGCGCCGAAGTCGCTCGTTTCCGCCGCCACCGGAGCGGTACTGCGGTTGCTCGCCGCTCCCGTGCCCACCGTCGCCGGTACGGCGACCGTCGGGCAGACGCTCACGGCCAAGCCCGGCACCTGGACAGCAGGCACGAAGCTGGCGTACCAGTGGTACGTCAACGGTGTCGCCGTCTCGAAGGCGACCGCGGCCTCGTTCAAGATCCCGGCATCCGCAGCCGTCAAGACGATCACCGTCGTCGTCACCGGTACGAAGGCGGGGTATGCGACGGCGGCCAAGCGCTCGACGGCGACCGCTGCGGTGAAGGGGATCCTCGCGGCTCCGGTGCCCGGGATCAAGGGCGCGGCGCTGTTCGGTTCGCGCCTGACCGCTGCGCCCGGCACCTGGACGAGCGGCACCAAGCTCTCGTACCAGTGGTACGCGAACGGCAAGGCGATCAAGGGTGCGACGAGCTCGTCGCTCGCGCTGACCGCAGGTCTCGTGCGGTCGCGCATCACGGTCAAGGTCACCGGCACGAAGAGCGGATACATCTCGGCGGCGAAGGTGTCGGCGGCGACCGGAGTCGTCAGCTACCCCGCGCAGGCGAAGCCCGTCTCGACCTGGAACTGCCTGGCCTGGGCGCCGATCAAGGGCAACGCGAGCTCGATGATCTACCACGTGAAGTCCGGCGCGTATTACGCCAAGACCAAGCCGGAGGCCTGCTTCTCGAGTGAGGCGGCGGCCGTGAAGGCCGGATATCGCAAGTCGAAGCGCTGAGCGAGACCCCGCATACGAAGAGACCCACCGTCATGAGTTCTGACGGTGGGTCTCTTCGTATGCCGCGACCGCGACCCGATGCTCAGCGCGAGGTGAGGCGCGCGAGCTCGGCGACGAACTCGTCGACGTCGGACTCCTCGGTGTCGAAGCCGCACATCCAGCGGACCTCGTTGCGCGCGGCATCCCAGTCGTAGAAGCGGAACGACTCGCGCAGCTGGTCGGCGATGCCGTCGGGAAGCTGAGCGAAGACGCCGTTCGCCTGGGTCGCCTGGGTGAAGGTGACGCCGTTGATCGTGCCGTCGGCGATGCCTGCCTCGATCGACCCGCGCAGGCGCTGGGCCATCGCGTTCGCGTGCTGGGCGTTGCGCAGCCACAGGTCGCCCTCGAGCAGGGCGATCAGCTGGGCGGACACGAAGCGCATCTTCGACGACAGCTGCATGTTGAACTTGCGCGAGTACTGCAGGCCGTTCGACGCCTCGGGGTTCAGCACCACGATGGCCTCTCCGAGCATGGCGCCGTTCTTGGTGCCGCCGAAGCTCAGCACGTCGACGCCGGCGTCGCGGGTGAAGGCGCGCAGCGGCACGTCGAGGGCGGCGGCGGCGTTCGAGATGCGGGCGCCGTCGAGGTGCAGGGTCATGCCGCGCTCGTGCGCGTGATCGGCGAGTGCGCGGATCTCATCGACGGAGTACAGGGTGCCGAGCTCGGTCGACTGCGTGATCGAGACGACGAGCGGCTGCGCGCGGTGCTCGTCACCCCAGCCCCAGGCCTCGCGGTCGACGAGCTCGGGGGTGAGCTTGCCGTTCTCGGTCGGCACGGCGAGGATCTTGAAGCCGCCGATCTTCTCGGGGGCACCGCCCTCGTCGACGTTGATGTGCGCGGTGGATGCCGAGATCACGGCGCCCCAACGCGGCAGCATCGACTGCAGTCCGGTGACGTTCGCACCGGTGCCGTTGAAGACGGGGAAGGCCTGGACGCCCTCGCCGAAGTGCGTGCGGAAGACCTCCTGCAGGCGCTCCGTGTAGGCATCCTCGCCGTACGCGACCTGGTGGCCGCCGTTCGCGGTCGCGATGGCCGCGAGGACCTCGGGGTGGACGCCGGAATAGTTGTCGCTGGCGAAGCCCCGGACAGCGGGGTCATGCTGAATAGTCACCGGACAAGCCTACGGGGCGGATGCCGGTCCCGATCTGTGCACGGTGTCCCGATCTGCGCGCTGTTCCGCCGGATTCGTCCGCAGCGCGGGGCCGCGTCCGCGGATCGGGACCCCTACCGGATGTCGGATGCCGCGCCTACCCTCGAACTCATGGAGCGCACCGCAGCGAAGACCGCCTTCGCGAACGTCCTCGTCAACACGCTCATCGCGAACGTGACGACGAGCTTCCTGTGGTTCGCCCTCACATTCTGGGTCTACATCGAGACGCAGTCGGTGCTCGCGACCGGTGTCATCGGCGGCGCGTACATGCTGTTCATCGCCTTCTTCGCGATGTTGTTCGGCACGATCGTCGACCGCAATCGCAAGCACACCGTGATGCTGCTCTCGAGCGTCATCTCGACCGTCGCCTTCCTTGTCGCCGGCCTGCTCTACCTGTGGCAGCCCGAATCCGCGCTGCTCGACCTCGGCGGTCCGTGGTTCTGGGCGTTCTCGGCGGTCATCCTGTTCGGCGGGGTCATCGAGCAGCTGCGCAACATCGCGCTCTCGACGACGGTCACGCTGCTCGTGCCCGAAGACCGACGGGCCAACGCCAACGGCCTCGTCGGCACCGTGCAGGGCCTCGCGTTCCTCGTGACGAGCGTGTTCTCGGGCCTGTCGATCGGTTTCCTCGGCATGGGCTGGACACTCGCGATCGCCATCGGCGCCATGGTGCTCACGTTCGTGCACCTGCTCTTCATCCGCATTCCCGAGGGCGCGCCGACACCCGACCCCGACGCCACGAGCGCGCTCGACTTCCGCGGCAGCGTGAAGGCCATCCGTCTCGCTCCCGGGCTCTTCGCGCTGATCATCTTCTCGACCTTCAACAACCTCATCGGCGGCGTGTACATGGCGCTGATGGATCCGTACGGGCTGACCCTGTTCGACGCCCAGATGTGGGGATTCGCGCTCGCGTTCGCCTCGACGGGCTTCCTGATCGGTGGCGGCCTGGTCGCGAAGTTCGGTCTCGGCGCGAAACCGATGCGCACACTTCTGCTCGTCGTCATCGCGATGGGGCTGCTCGGGTCGGTGTTCATGCTGCGCGAGTGGTGGCCGCTCTACGTCATCGGCATGTGGATCTACATGGCGCTCGTGCCACCGGTCGAGGCCGCCGAGCAGACGATCATCCAGAAGGTCGTCCGCTACGACCGGCAGGGTCGAGTGTTCGGAGTCGCCGCCGCGATGGAGGCCGCCGCCGCACCGATCACGGCGTTCCTGATCGCGCCGATCGCCGAGTTCCTGATCATCCCGTACATGAAGACAGACGCCGGTCAGCGGCAGTGGGAGTGGCTGCTCGGCGAGGGAGAGGCCCGAGGCATCGCGCTGATCTGCCTGTTCGCCGGCATCATCATGGTGATCGCGGGAACACTGGCGTTCTTCACGAAGTCATACCGCAAGCTCACGGAGCTCTACGCGAATGCGCCGGAGCAGGACCCGAACGCGGAGAACACCGACGGTGCGGAGGGTGCCGAGGGCGACCACGCCGCCGGCGAGGCAGAGGAAGCTCCGGCCCGAGCTGCCCCAGGTGAGAAGGGCCGAGCCCCGAGGCCCGACGCCCCGCCGCCCGTGCGCGGGCTGCCGCCAGAGGTCCCCGAGATCAGGCGCTGACGCAGGCAGAGGCGAGACGGTGACGAGGGCGGGGTCGCGGCGCCCGAACTGATCGGCTCCGTCAGTCGAGCGTGATGATCTGGTCGTTGAGGTCCGTGGCGTCGGCGTCCCACAGGGCGAGGACACGCGGCACGAGGGATGCCGGATCGAGAGCCTTCGCGCGGAAGACGACGGATGCCGCCCGCAGCGGCTCCGCGGCATCCCGCGCGGCCTTCGCGAAGCCCTGTGCGACCGCGCGGGTCCATGCCTCGCTCGCCGCCTTCACGGCCGCATAGTTCGCACCGCCCGCGAGAGGGCGACCGACCGCAGTCGACGAGACGATCACGAAGCGACCGGCCTCCGACGCACGCAGCGCGCTGTCGAACGCCCGGCTGGTCGCTCGCACCGCGTCGAGAGCGGGGAGGAGGGCTGCGAAGTCGGCATCCGACTGTCCGGCGAGCCCGCCGCCGCCACGCCAGCCGCCGACCAGGGGGATCACGGCGTCGACGGCGCCCAGACGCGCGGCCAGGTCTGTCATCGAAGCGAGGGAGGTGGCGTCCGCCACCTCGACCTCCGCGCCGACCGCCCGCAGGGATTCCAGGCGGTCGGCGGAGCGGCCTGTCGCGACAACCCGCGCACCGGCCTCGACGAGTGCGCGCGCGAGGGCGAGGCCGGAGTCGCTGGTGGCTCCGGCGAGGACGATCGTTCGATCCGTGACGCTCATGTGCTCAACTCTCGTGAAGAAACAGGTCTGCGGCCACCCCGGGCAGGAATGGCCGCAGACGCTGCGTCCGGTCGCCCCACGCGACCGAACCCCAGAAATGCGCGATTCGAGTCAGTCGTCGGTGCCCCGGATGCCGACGGTCGACTCGATGACCGTCTTCATCTTCTTGTCGAGGGTCTCGAAGAACATCGACAGCGGGAACTCGTCATCCATCACGGCATCCGTGTACCCCTTGGGCGCGCCGGCGAGGATCTCGTCGGGCAGGCCGCGGGCCCACTGCGATGCCGGGTGCGGCGTGAGCGTTCCGCGCACGAGCTCATACGCGGCGAGCCAGTGAGCGACCTTCGGACGGTCGATCGAGTGCCAGTACAGGTCGTCGATCGCGTCGCCCAGAGCCACGACGGCGTCCGGCACGTTGTCCCAGTCGAATGCGAGGGCGGTGTCGGTCCAGTGCAGCACTCCACGCTGGTGCAGCCAGGCGAACAGCAGCTGTCCGCCGACGGCGTCGTAGTTGCGCGTGCGCGTGCCGGTGATCGAGAAGCGGAAGATCCGGTCGAAGATCACCGCGTACTGCACGAGGTGCGCGTAGTCGTGCATCTCCTGCTCGGTCTCGGTGAGCTCCTCGCCCGCGGCGATGCGGGCGGCGAGAGTGCGCTCGATGTTCACCGACTCGCGGAACGCCGTCATGTCGCAGCGCATCTCCTCGAGCGAGTAGAGGAAGAACGGCATCCGCTGCTTGATCATGAACGGGTCGAACGGAAGATCGCCGCGCATGTGGGTGCGGTCGTGGATGATGTCCCACATCACGAACGTCTTCTCGGCCATCTGCTGGTCGTCGAGCATCGCGGCAGCGCGTTCCGGCAGATCGAGGTTGGTGATCTCGGCCGCCGCACGGGTGACCCGGCGGTAGCGAGCGGCCTCGCGGTCCTGGAAGATCGCACCCCACGTGAACGACGGGATCTCACGCATCGCGACCGTCTCGGGGAACAGCACGGCCGAGTTCGTGTCGTACCCGGGAGTGAAGTCGACCAGGCGCAGCGAGACGAACAACTTGTTGCCATAGTCGCCGGCCTCGAGGGCGGCGATGAACTCCGGCCAGATCGTCTCGACGATGAGCGCCTCGACGAGGCGATCGCTCGAGCCGTTCTGCGTGTACATCGGGAAGACGACCAGGTGACGGATGCCGTCGACGCGGTGCTGCTGCGGCTGGAAGGCCATGAGCGAATCGAGGAAGTCCGGCACGCCGAAGCCCTCCGAGACCCAGCGGTCGAAGTCGACCACGGAGGCGGCGAGGTAGTCGGCGTCGTGCGGGAAGGCAGGGGCGAGAGCGCGGATGCCGGAGGTGATCGCGGCGACGAGGTCGCGGGCGGCGGCGTGGTGCGCGGCATCCGGGATCGAGCCGTCCTTGATCTGCATCTCGCGGATCGCGATCGCCGCATCCTTCAGCTGCGCCCAGGCGGTGCTCTGCTCGGCGATCGATGCGTCCTCGACGACCTCGGGTTCGCCGACGATGGCCTGAACAGCAGTGCTGTGGGCGGAAATGATGGACATCGGGACCTCCGATCGGAGAGTTTGACGGAAAGATTCCGGCATATACGGAATCCTGACGATAATCTTACATCCATGGATGATTCTGTCGACCGCGCGATCCTGGCCGCGATCTCTCGCGACGGGAGGGCCACACTGTCCCAGCTGTCGGATGCTGTGGGCCTGTCGGTGTCGGCCGTGCAGTCGCGACTCCGTCGCCTCGAGACCCGCGGAGTCATCACCGGATACCGAGCGATCCTCGATCCCGAACTGGTCGGCACACCGCTGTCGGCGTTCATCGAGATCACCCCTCTCGACCCCGCCCAGCCCGACAATGCGCCCGAGCTTCTCGAGCACCTCGACGCGATCGAGGCGTGCCACTCGATCGCCGGTGACGCGAGCTACATGCTGTTCGTGCGGGTCGCCTCGCCGCGTGCGCTCGAAGAGCTCGTCCGCGACATCCGCCTGGCCGCGAACGTGAGCACCCGCACCACGGTCGTGCTGCAGACCTACTACGAGCACCGGCCGATCATCGCCGTCGGCCCAGAGGCATCCGTCGAGGCCTGATCGCACTCTGGAACAACGGCGTCGCAGCGGCCATACTGTGACAGATCTCTCACCGCAGAGGATCCCACCGCCCGCGCAGACTCCCAGGAGCACCCATGTCCTTCCAGGCATACCTCGACAAGGTCGAGACCCAGACCGGCCTCACCCCGCGGCAGTTCATCGAGCTCGCCAAGGAGCAGGGTTTCGACGAGACCACGAAGTCGACCGTGGTGCTCAACTGGCTCAAGGAGGAATACAGCCTCGGTCACGGCCATGCCCAGGCCATGGTGCACGTGATCCTCAAGGGACCGAAGATCAGTGACAAGCACGTCGGCAAGGGCGGGGCCCACGGCGATGCATCCGACACGCTCTGGCTCGACGGCAAGGACAGCAACCCGAACGCCTGACCCGCACCAGCCGACACCTGCAGAAGAGAGAGCATCATGGCCGTCCGCGTCGATCTCAACGTGTCCCTCGACGGATTCGCGACCACCACCGATCAGACACCCGAGAAGCCGTTCGGTGACGACTGGCCGCGTCTGGTCGCGGCCTATGCGGCCACGCGCACGTTCCGCACCCGCGTGCTCGGAGACGACTCCGGCGCCGGCACGACGGGGGTCGACGAGAAGTACGCCCACGCCTACTTCGAAGGCATCGGCGCCGAGATCATGGGCGCGGGCATGTTCGGTCTGCACCAGAATCCGGACGACCCGGAGTGGCGTGGCTGGTGGGGTGACGAGCCCCCCTTCCACCTTCCGGTCTACGTGCTCACACACACGGCCCGCGACTCGATCGAGTTCGCGAACGGCACGGTCTTCCACTTCGTCGATGCGGCGCCCGAAGAGATCCTGCCGCGTGCGATCGAGGCGGCCGGCAGCGGAGACGTGCGCATCGGCGGCGGTATCGACGTCGTGCGGCAGTTCCTCCGCGCAGGATTGGTCGACCGGGTGCACCTCGCGGTCGCTCCCCTCGTGCTCGGCAGCGGAGAGCGCATCTGGGACGGCCTGCGAGGCATCGAGAACGGCTACGACGTCGCGTCCGAGGTCGCCGAGTCCGGCGTCACGCACCTGACCTTCACCCGCGACTGAGGTCCCCTCGCCACGGCGCTCATCGGGTGCCCCAGTAGGATTCCCTGCGTGGCAGCATCCTCGAAGCGCAAGAAGAATCCGACCCGCGTGAGCGGCAATCCCGCGAAGCGGGCGAGCGGCGACCCGGCCCAGCGACCCGTCATCGAGGCGGGTCCGGTCACGGTCGGCGACTGGATCGGCGCGGCACGCCTGCGCACCCTGCCATTGGCGGTCGCGCCGGTCGTGATCGGCACCGGCGCCGCGCGCAGCACCGGGCCCGAGTTCCACTGGGTCATCGCCCTCGCCTGCCTCGCGGTCGCTGTGCTGCTGCAGATCGGCGTGAACTTCGCGAACGACTACAGCGACGGCATCCGCGGGACCGATGCGGTGCGTGTCGGCCCCGCGCGCCTCACGGCATCCGGCCGCGTGAAGCCCCGCACCGTGCTCATCGCGGCGCTCGTGTTCTTCGCTCTCGCCGCGGCGGTCGGCGTCGCGATCGTCATCCGCACGGAGCAGTGGTGGATGCTGGCGATCGGCGCGGCCTGCATCATCGCCGCCTGGTTCTACACCGGGGGCAAGAGGCCCTACGGCTACAACGCTCTCGGCGAGGTCTTCGTCTTCATCTTCTTCGGACTCGTCGCGACCCTCGGCACCACCTGGGTGCAGGTGTTCGTGCTGCCGCAGCAGGCCTGGCTCGGAGCCGTCGCCGCGGGTCTGTTCGCCTGCGCCGTGCTTCTGGCCAACAACCTGCGCGACATCGATCAGGATCGCGTGGTCGGCAAGCGCACACTCACGGTGCTGATCGGCAAGCGCGCGACGCAGGTGCTGTTCACCCTGTTCGTGCTGGTGCCGTTCGGCATCCTGGCCTTCATCGCTCTGCTGTACCCGATCGCCTGGATCGGCCTGTTGGCGCTGCTCGCGGGGCTCCCGGCGATCCTGATCGTCTGGACGTACCGCCAGGCGAAGGAGCTGGTCATCGCCCTCGCGCTGACCTCGCTGACAGCACTGCTGTACTCGGGCGCGTTCTTCTGGGCGCTCGCCTTCTGAGTCAGTCCTCGCGGCGAGTGGCTGTGTCGGCCGGGAGGGCTGTGTCGGCGGGGAGAGCTGTGTCGGCCGCGGTGGCGTCGTCGATCGCCTCGTCTTCGGCATCCGCATCGGCCTGCTCGGCCTCGCTGCGTCCGCCCCGGCGCTCGACGAGCCGCGCGGACGCGTCGGTCAGCGGCGCGCGCAGGAACAGCATCGAGATGCTGACGCCGATGAGGGCGGCGAAGATCGCGGCCAGCCACCAGAACTCGCGGAAGATCGGGAAGAAGAACCACAGGATCGCGAGCGGCACGAGGAAAGCCAGCAGTCGGAGCACGGTGTAGACGAGGAAAGGTGCGCGGTTCTTCACCCGGACAGTCTACGTTCGCGACCTGAAGGGTCAGCTGTCAGTCGTCGACCCCGAGCGATGCGAACGGAATTCCGCGGACCACGCGCTTCCACGGATGCTCCCCGAGCGACCAGAGCAGCTTCGCGTCGAGGTCGAGCGCCAGGTCCTCGCATCCGACCGGGAGCGGCACCCGGTCGCGTACCAGCGCGTCGCGCGTCCCGGTCCACAGGACTCCGGGGTGCATGCGATCGGACTGACTGATGAAGTGCCGGTCGCCCCAGCGCACCGCGCCCTGCATGCGACGGATGCCGGGGGAGAAGCGGCTCTCTTCGCGGAACGCGTCGTCGTCCGATTCCGGGATCGAGAACTCCGCGATGCGACCCGTGTCGTCTTTCAGATACTCGCCGATCAGCACCCGACGCAGGGGTGTGCCATCGTCGTCGAACACGCGACCGAGATATGAGCACCGGATGTCGATCGGATGCACGCGCGTGCGCACCGCGACGAGAGCGGTGGCGCGCAGGCCGCGACCGGCGGCGCCGGCGAGGCGTCGCGCCTCGGCACCGCGGACGCGGCGGATGCCGGCGAGGTCGAACTCCCAGATGCCCTTGCCGGTCGCTGCGACGAAGAGCCTGTCATCGAACCAGGCGAGGCCGCCGGCGTGGATGCGCGCGGGCTGCAGCACACCGTCTTCCTCGACGGCGAGCAGCACGTCGAGGTGGCGCGAGCGGTCGAGATCGACGAACGCGACACGCGATGCGAGGTGGTGCCCGTCGAGCCGCTGACGGAACCAGCTCACCGCGAGGGTGCGTCGGCCGTGCCACAGTCCGAGATCGATGCCCTGCGGATACCAGCGGCGGGTCCACGTGCGGGCGCTGAGCCAGCGCAGGTCGACCGTGCTGCGGCGCTTCTGCCGCACCGGGCGCCATGTCGTTCCGAACGGCCAGAGCATGGTCCCATCGTCGCCGATCGCCGACCTCGGTGCGAATCGGGCGCGCGCGCTCTGCAGGCGCACCGGGCAGCGTCACCGCCCGTTCACCCTCACGTCCCCGAACGGCAACGAACGCCTGAGAGCATGCCGAAACCGTCGACCCGGGGAGTTCCGTGCGCACACCGCTCGTCACCGTCATCGTGCCCGCCAAGGACGCGGGCCAGTACATCGGCACGACGCTCGAGACGCTGACCCGCCAGTTCGACGATCCGGCCTCGCTCAAGCTCGTCGCGATCGACGACGGATCCCGCGACGACACGGGCATGCTGATGCGGCACTACGCCGAGCGCTTTCCACATTCGACGGTCATCGAGAATCCGCAGCCGCGGGGGCTCGCGAGCGCTCGCAATCAAGGACTCGCGCATGTCGAGGGCGACGCCGTCTGCTTCCTCGACGGGGACGACTGGATGCAGCCGCAGCGACTGGCGGTGCTCACGCGACGCCTGCGCGAGCTGGACGCCGACTTCCTCCGCACCGATCACGTGACCGTGAAGGCCGGCGTGCGCACGCTGGTGCCGGCGCCGTATCCGTGGCGTGAGCGAGTGGGGTCACCCCGCGAGGCGATCCTTCCCGAGAACGAGCCGACCATGGTCGACTACCCCTTCGCGTGGGCGGGCGTGCTGCACCGCCGGCTGATCGACGACGGGCTGGTCGCGTTCACCCCCGGGCTCTTCACCGCCGAGGATCGCCCCTGGATCTGGCGGCTGCATCTGCAGGCCCGTTCGTTCGCGGTGGTCGATGCCCCCGCTCTGCTCTATCGCCGAGGGGTGTCGACCTCGCTCACGCAGGTGCGCGATCGGCGCCAGCTCGACTTCGTGCGCGCGATGGACGAGGTCCTCGACATCGCGGCGGCGGATGCCGAGGCGGACCGCTTCCTCCCCAAGGCCGTGTGGACCGTGCTGGCGCTCAGCTCGCGTCACCTCGTGCGCGCTCGACGGATGACGCCGTCGCTGCGCGCGGAGATGCGCGCCGGCATCCGC
The DNA here is from genome assembly GCF_017876435.1 of Microbacterium phyllosphaerae. Taxonomy (NCBI): domain Bacteria; kingdom Bacillati; phylum Actinomycetota; class Actinomycetes; order Micrococcales; family Microbacteriaceae; genus Microbacterium; species Microbacterium phyllosphaerae. The sequence continues at coordinate 3,459,298 of NZ_JAGIOA010000001.1, read as the reverse complement.
GGGCTTCTCGCCCGGCTGCCCGAGGCTGAGGCGTCGGCGGTGCTGGCCAGGCTCGACGGCCCGCGGCGCCGCGTGCTCGCCCCGTTGCTGCGCACGGTCGGGCGGGCGGCATGACCCAGCTCTTCGCGCTGCACAGCGCCTACGGCCTCGCCACCGCCGCGGCCGCGCTCGACGGCGGGCTCCTCGGAGACCACGGTGAGCGCATCCTCGTGCCGTTCGTGTCGTCGAAGATCCCCGAGACGTCGGTGGGGATCCTCGCCGACCCCGCGCTCGCGACCCTTCGGGACCGCTTCGACCGGGTCGAGGACCTCGACGCGCTGCTCGGGCCCCTGCATCCGAGCTCGTGGAAGCCGGATGCCGCCGATCTGCCACTGCTGCGCAGACTGTTCACGCGTGCCTGGGGTCTCGACGGCGACGACCTCGAGGTGCTGGTGCAGAGTCCGCAGGTCGCTCCCGCTCGCACTCTGATGATGCTGTTCCCGCACGCGCGCCTCACGATCATCGGTGACGGGCTGATGACGTACTCGCCCATGCGGGTGCGCCTGCCCCACACCGTGACCGCGCGGATCGGGCGGGTCGTGCACGCCGACGTGGTGCCGGGCGTGACCCCGCTGGTCGGCGCGCCCACCGCGACGGCGGTGCCCGTCTCTCCCGCGCTGTTCCGCACGGTGCTCGCGGAGACGGCCACGGGGGTGGATGACACGGCGGAGCTCGAGAGCGTCATCACGGGGGAGCCGACGGTGCTCGTGCTCGGCCAGTACCTCTCGGCGCTCGGCCTCGTGACAGCGAGCGAGGAGGTGGCGCTCCAGACGCAGATGATCGACAGGGCCGCGAGCCTTCACCCTCGGCACATCGTCTTCAAGCCGCATCCTGCCGCGCCGCCCCGGCTGAGCGACGCGCTGCGCGATCGGGCGAGGGCGCACGATGCCGTCTTCCACGAGTACCGCGGCGCGCTCGCCGCAGAGACGCTGGCCGAGCGGATCGACGCGCACGCCGTCATCGCCGGGTTCTCGACCGCGCTGCCGACCGTGCGCGCCCTCTTCGGCAGGGACATCGAGGCAGTCGGTGCCGACACCGTGCTCTCTCGGCTGACCCCGTACGAGAACAGCAACCGGGTGCCCGCGACCATCGTCGATGTGCTCACACGGCCGGACTCGCCCTATCGGGAGCCCGAGCGGATGCAGCTGCTGATCGACGCGGTCGGCTACGCCATGCAGCCGGTCGTCGCGGCACACCTGCGGAGGCGCGCGGTCGAGCTGCTGACGAGCATCCGCCCCTCCGATCGCGACCGCTACTTCGCGCCGGAGCGGCTGGCCGAACTGCTGCTGCCGGGGGCGCCACCCGAGACGGCGGTGCGCCGTGCGCTGCGTCCGGCCGGCGGAATCGGTCGAGTGGAACAGGTGCGGCTGACGGCGCTGGGCGCGCGTCGACGGATCGGGCGCGCGTGGCGCGCACTGCGGGGACGATGAAGGAGACGACGATGACGGATGACAGTCGAGAGGATGACGCCCTCAGGGTGGTCGCGATCATCCCGGCGCGGGGCGGGTCGAAGGGTGTGCCTCGCAAGAACGTGCGCAGGGTCGGCGGGGTGCCGCTGATCGAACGGGCGGTGCGCAGTGCGCTGGCAGCCGAAGGGGTCGACCTCGTGGTGGTCTCGACGGACGACGACGAGATCGCCGCGGTGAGCGCTGCCGCCGGGGCACGGGTCGTCAGGCGTCCCGCCGAGATCTCCGGCGACACCGCCTCATCCGAGAGCGCGATCCTGCATGCGCTCGACGAACTCGACAGGTCGGGTGACCGGGTCGACGTGGTCGCCTTCCTGCAGGCCACATCGCCGTTCATCCCCAGCGATGCGCTCGCGAACGCTGTGCGCGAGGTGCGCGCGGGCACCGCAGACAGTATGTTCTCGGCGCACGAGACCTACGGATTCCTGTGGGCGCGCGAGCACCCGGATCAGGCGGATGCCGGGGCGGCCGTCGCGGTCAACCACGACGCCACCCACCGGCCGCGGCGGCAGGACCGTGAACCGCACTTCCTCGAGACCGGGGCGTTCTACGTGTTCCGGGCCGACGGCTTCCGTCAGGCGAAGCACCGCTTCTTCGGACGCATCCGCATCGCCGAGGTGCCCGAGTGGACGGCCATCGAGATCGACGACGAGCAGCAGCTGAGGATCGCGCGCGCGCTCGCCGCGCTGCACGAGACTCCCGAGCGGATTCCTGTGCGGGCGATCGTGACCGACTTCGACGGCGTGCACACCGACGACACCGCGAGTGTCGACGCCGACGGCGTCGAACGCGTGCGCGTCAGCCGCGAGGACGGCATGGGGGTATCGCTGCTCCGCCGGGCCGGCATCCCGATGCTCATCCTCTCGACCGAGGTGAACCCCGTCGTGCGGGCGCGGGCCGACAAGCTGCGCGTCCCGGTGCTGCACGGCATCGACGACAAGGAGTCGGCGCTGCGCGGGTGGGCGCAGGAGAAGGGCATCCCTCTCGCCGAGATCGCCTACCTCGGCAACGACGTGAACGATCTGCCCGCGCTGCGCATCGTCGGGTGGCCCATCGCGGTCGCGAACGCGCATCCGCTCGTCCTCGAAGCGGCCCGCGTCGTACTCGGTCGCACGGGCGGCCACGGCGCCGTGCGCGAGCTGATCGAACGGGTGTTGCCCGCCTGACCGACTCCGGTAACCCTCCTGTCGCACGGCGTTCACCCCCGGCGCGTACTCAGGGGAGAAGGCCATTTCGACGACCGGAGGAACCATGACTGTCAGCATCGGCTCACGCGTGATCGGCGGCGGTCACCCCGCCTACCTCATCGCGGAGATCGGCCTCAACCACAACGGCGACGTCGACATCGCCAAGCGTCTGATCGACGTCGCGGCGAAGGCGGGTGCCGACGCCGTGAAGTTCCAGAAGCGCACTCCCGAGATCTCCACCCCCGAGCACATGCGCGACGTTCCGCGTGAGACGCCGTGGGGCACCATGAGCTACCTCGACTACCGTCGCCGTGTCGAGTTCGGTCGCGACGAGTACGTCGCGATCGGCGACCACGCCACGATGCTCGGCCTCGACTGGTTCGCCTCGCCGTGGGACGTGCCCAGCGTCGAGTTCCTCGAGGACCTCAACGTCGTGGCGCACAAGGTCGCCTCGGCCAGCCTCACCGACACCGAGCTGCTCGTCGCGCTGCGTGAGACCGGCAAGCCCGTCATCCTCTCGACCGGGATGTCGACGATCGAGCAGATCGACCGCGCGCTCTCGACGCTCGGCACCGACCGTGTGGTGCTCATGCACGCCACGTCGACGTATCCGCTCGAGCCCGAGGAGGCCAACCTCCGCGCGATCGCCACGCTGCGTGACCGCTACCCCGGCGTGCCGGTCGGATACTCGGGCCACGAGCGCGGTCTGCAGATCTCGCTCGCGGCCGTCGCGATCGGCGCCGTCGCGGTCGAGCGCCACATCACCCTCGACCGCACCATGTGGGGCTCCGACCACGCGGCCTCGCTCGAGCCGACCGGCCTCGAGCACCTCGTGCGCGACATCCGCGTGATCGAGACGGCCCTCGGCGACGGCGTCAAGCGCGTGTTCGACAGCGAGCGCGCACCGATGGCGAAGCTGCGACGCGTTCCGGCGTGACCGGAACGGCGCGGGCAGAACGGGCATGGGCGGAATGGGCATGAGCGGAATGCGCGGGAGCAGTTCGGACGGTTTGCGGGTCGTCGCGATCGCCGACGCCGACTCGTTCGTGAAGTGGTCGGCGTCGCTGCTCGGCAGCGTGCCCGGCATCCGCCCGCATCTGCTGCTGGTGCAGACGCCGTTGACGGCGAGCGTCGAGCAGCAGCGCACGGCACTGAGCGGAACGGGGATGCTGCCCGAGAACATCACCAGGGTGGCCTTCGCGCAGGCTGCGGGGTGGCTCGAGGGTCAGCGCCCCGACGTCGTCCTGCTCGCCGGGCGGGGTCCTTTCGTGCGCCTTCTGGGCCGGGTCATCGACGGTCTGTCGCGTCGCCCGGTCGTCGTCGCAGGGCTCCCCGGCATGGCGATCCCCGCGCAGCGCGGCGCCCTCGACTACCGCCGGCATGCCGACCTGCTCGTCGTGCATTCGCATCGGGAGGAGCGGGCGTTCGCCGAGCTCGGACGCCTGATCGGGGTGCAGGTGCCGACAGCGCTCGCGACTCTGCCGTTCGCACGGTCGCGTTCTCGGATGCTCGCCCACGATCGGGCGCGCGTGCTGACGTCGGACTCCGCAGGCGCGAACGGCACTCTCGTGGCCGAGCGACCCCGATCGCCGGAACAGGTGCCGCAGTCGGAGCTGCGTCCGGTGCGGATGCCGGCCACGGACATCGTGTTCGCCGCGCAGGCGCTGGTGCCGGTCGGCCGCGACGAGCGCGCGGAGATCGCGGCGACCCTCGTGCGCGCGGCCGAGGCAGATCCGAACCGTCGTGTCGTCGTGAAGCTGCGTTCGCGGCCGGGGGAGTCCGAGACCCACCTCGAGCGCGACCCGTACCTCGACCTCCTGCCCGCTCGGCTGCCCGACAACCTCGTCGTGTCCTACGGATCGATGGCGCAGGCGCTGTCGACGGCGGCCGGGCTCGTCACGGTGAGCTCGACCGCGGCCGTCGAGGCCGTGGCGCTCGGCGTTCCGGTGATCGCACTCGACTCGTTCGGAGTGAGCAAGAGCCTGCTGAACACGGTGTTCGTCGGCAGCGGTCTGCTCGGCGGGCGCAGCGAGGTCGTGGCGGGGCGCTTCCGGCATCCGCTGCCCGCTTGGCTGCGTGACAACTACTTCCACTCCTCGGCCGAATCGACCTGGTGGGAGCATGTCGAACAGCTCGTCGCGCTGCGCAGGGCCGGTGCTCTGCCGGCGAGACCGGTGCCCGCGGCACGGGGTGGCGCCCTGCACGAGGCATGGCACCGCGCGAGCGTGCTCGGCGCCGCGGACCGTACACTCAGCGGCGCGGCTGCCCTGGCGATCGGGGCTCCGGCCACGAAGGCGCTCGGGGCTCTGCGCCGGGGACGGAACTCGGGCGACGGCGGCACCTGGGCGGATGCGTCGACCGACGTCACGCTCGAGCCGAACCCGTTCCACGATTCGATCAGGCGGTGAGCTCACGCGGGTAGCGGTCTGATCCGGTTGCAGTTCGTGCCGCCCCGTCCGGACTGCGGCGACGCAGACTGCGACCGGAACGAGATCACGCCCGCCGAACGACGATCGACGGCGGGTTCGGGTCATCCCATCGCTGGAAGGTCTGCACCCACCAGAAGGCGGCGAACAGGATCAGCGCGACGGCCTCGCCGAAGAGCACGACCGGGGTCTCGCCGAACACCTGGCGGAAGGCGAGCGCCGCGACGAGCAGCAGGAGGTCGACGATCAGGAGACCTGCGATCCAGCGGTAGATCGATCGTTGGCGAGGAGTGGGCGGGGTCTCGCCGGGGTCGAGCGGCCCGCCGGCGTAGAGGATCGGGACCGCGGCGAACACGCCGAGGAACAGCAGGGTCACCACGAAGTGGATGCTGTGCACCGGCCAGAAGTTGAACGGGAAGTACTCGTTGAGTGCGGGTGCGAAAGCGAGGGCGGCGACGGCGGCCGCCGTGATCAGCGCGATGATCGACACCAATCGGGCCGAGGGGTTCGGCGTGCGGGTGCGGAGCCGGATCACGGCCATCGTGATCACGAGCGCCATGACGACCACGGCGTAGACGGCGATGCCGAGTCGCATGTCGCCCTGGAACTCGACCGGTACGCACTCGAAGATGTCAGGGCACTCGAACGGGCCGACTCGCTGGTGGTTCGCGAGACCGGTCGGCACGATTGCGATCAACGGCGCGAAAAGCGCTGAGATGTCGAGCAGTGTGGTCGCGCGGTCACGCCCGGACAGCGCGAGGAGTGCGAGTGATGCCGCGATCAGAGCCCCCACGAAGACGGTGCGAGCCGGTGTGTAGAAGTAGTGACTGATCGAGGGCAGAGGAGTCCATCCGAGAGCGAACGGCTCCCACGAGGTGACGATCGTCTGGATCACCACGCTGAGCAGCAGGGTGACGACGATGAAGACGAGGGACAGTCGCAGGTATCGATGCGTCTTCAGGCTGGTGGGGGCGGTGTCCTCATCAACGGCCATGAGGTGACCGTACACCTCGCTCGGGACGGAGTCGGATGACGCGGCGTGACGCCTCTCGACACGCGAGGACTCACTTTGTCAATCCCCGCAACGATGCTGGTCATCCAGATCACGGCGAGGTAACGTCATTCCCATCGCGGCGATCCGGGCGGTCCCGGGCCTCAGCTCATATCTGACGGCGTTGCGGGTTCGACTCCCGCCGTCGCGTCCACTTGCGGAGCCGAGCGGCCCCCTAGCCCGCTGGGATGCGCATCCTGGCGGGGATTTGAGCGGTATCGCAGGGGCTACGGTGTCACCCCTCGTCAGCCGCAGTAGTCCTTGAGGTTCGCGGAGCGCGTGTGCCGCTTCCAGCCGTTCTGCGCGGCACGCGGGCTAGCCCCGGCGCCTGTCCGACCGCAGGCGCATTTCCAGGCGGCACGGGGGCGTCCGAGGCGGTCCTCGCTGGCGTCGATCTCGATGAGCTGATGCATGAGTCAATCATGTGGCTGACTTCCGACACCGCCCGCTGTCGGATGCTGTCGACTGCGGTGGGCTTTCGTAGTACTCCTACAACGAAATCTGTGTCCGGCTATGAGAAGTCATGAGGTTCCGGAACTGGCTTGGCCGATGCCCCCGGATCCAAATAGGGTAGTGGTCATAAACACCAGCCCCTCTGTCGCTCACAGACTTTCGAGTCACCGAGATGACATGGGCTGGTTTTCTTCTTTCCGACGTTGGATAGCGTGAAACCTCATCTCCCTTACGACGAGCAGCTCGCGAAGATGCTCGGCCGTGGACTCACGAGCGAGGGACGTCCGGCCGCGATCGCCGCTCTGAAGCGCATCGGCTACTACCGACTGTCTGCCTACACATACCCATTTAGGGAACCGCCGACTGAGGCGGATGTGGAGATCAAACGCACTCGCTCCGAGAGGTTTCGAGCAGGAGCTCGCCTCGAGGATGCTCTCCATCTCTATGAGTTCGACCGTAAGCTCCGGGCCGTGCTGCTGCAGGCGCTTCAGGAGATCGAGGTCGGCTTTGCGACGAAGGTCGGGTACACGCTCGGCAAGCGAGCTGGCGATGGCCACCTCAAGATGGAACATCTCGACCAGTCGGCTTGCTGTCGTGTCACTCGGGACGGGGTCACGGAACACGCGGCGTGGGTGCAGCGCTACGAGAAGCTCCGCAAGGATGCGATGGACGAAGAATACGTAAAGCACCATATTCTGCACTACGACGGCGAGATTCCGATCTGGGTCTCGACCGGTTTCATGGACTTTGGCTGCTTGATCCGGCTCTACTCGCTCATGGACGGACGTGACCGCAAGAAGATCGCGTACGAGCTGGGGCTGAAGGGCAACGGTTCCGACACGCTCCATCGGTGGCTTCGGGCCCTCAACATTCTGCGCAACAATTGCGCACACAGCAACAGGATCTGGAACCGCGCGACGGTCGATGTGCCGCCGAAGTTCTCACCGCAGGTGGCTGCGGGGCAGCTGCACCATTTGAACGACCTCGAGAATCACCAGCGGCAGAAGATCTATCTGCTGATCGCGCTCACCGCGCACCTCCAGCGAGCTGTGAACCCGACCAGTACTTGGGCGTGGTCCACTCTGGTTACGCAGGCGAAGAAGCTCGGCAACGTCGGAGGAATGACGCTCGAGAACACGATGGGTTTTCCGGTGGGGTGGCAAGATCTGGAACTTTGGAAGAAGCCTGAAGGCCAACCGTGACCGGGGATCGCATTCACGATCACGTTTCTGTGCCGCAGGGTTGTTTGACCAGGGTGCCGCTGCTGACCGATGTCGGTGCCCTGTGCCATCCTGTCTTCATGACACCGGAACCGATCGTGAACGTGCTCATGCCGACCGATCTTGAGGCTCGGCGCCGTGAGCTACTGACTTCTGTCGGCTGCTCTCTCTACGATTTGCGGGACCGCGCGCACGAGTACGCGTTGTCGATCGAAGAGCTTGAAGTTCTCCGCGAACTCGAGCGCCTTGAGTTTCTCGCTGGTAACTAGCCGCCGACGTGGACGCATCGGCTCTCGAAGACGAGGCACACGAGTTCGCAGTCCAGCTGATGCTCCGCCTCTCGGAGATCCTCCCCACTGGACACCTCGGTTTCACCGCGGACGCTTCACCAGAACTTGATGGCTCGGCGCGCATCGCGATCGCCTCGGTGTTCGCGGGCGGGATCCCGCTGACGATTGATCAGCGCCCCGCCCTTCAGCTCGAGGTCGATTACAAGCTGATGATGAGTCCGACCTCGAAGCGCGCCACCGTCGTGGGGTCGACTTTCCTTGTGCGTCCCTTCGAAGTCGGCCGCCCGCTGTTTACCGTCGACTATGTGAGGAACGCCCACTCGAACACTCCTGCTGCGCACTACAATCTTCACTTCGAACACGGAAGTATCGAAGCTGAGCTGTTGAAGACGGGCGCATCTCGGCGCGGCAAGATCCATCAGAAAGGCGTCAAGTCCGGGAAGCCCCCGCGCCTGGCTGATCTGCATTTCCCCACGGGCGGGCACCGCTTCCGACTCTGTCTCGAGGATGTGATCGAGATGCTCTGGATCGAGTTCGGGATCGATGTGAAATCGACGGCGAAGGCCGCCATCTGCGAAGGTCGGGAACGTTGGCGTGTGATGCAGGTGCGTGCAGCGGTCGCTGATGATCCGCAGCCGGCAGCTGAAGAACTGCGTGCTCTTGGATATGTCGTCGAAGATCCGAAGTCGTTGCGGCCGCGGCGCCTCGACCGCATCCACGCGATCTGATTCCGTGACGTCGACGTGGTCCACGACACAGTTTGAGGCGCCGCCAGGGTGCGCCAGACCCAACGGTGGGCGTAGGTCCACGGTAAATGCGGCGGAGGGTGACCGCTCCCGTTCAGCCCCCGGAGCGGCGGCCTCGACGCAGACGTTCGACGGTCTCGCCCGCTGCGACACCGACGAGCACCAGCGCGGTCGCGATCGACAGGGTGAGGACGGTGACGATGACGCCTGCGAGCCCCACACCGGCGAGCAGGACGAGAGCCACCAGACCGATGAGCTGAGCCCGCGCCCAGCGCCCTTCGAGCACGCGGCGGAACAGCACAGTGCCGGTGAGGAAGAGGATCGGTGCGCCGACGACCACGACCGTCGCGGCGAGGCCGTGCTGGTCGGGCAGCGCGAGCATCTCCTTGTCGCCCACACTCAGGAGCACGATGCCGGCGATGATCGGAAGATGCACCCAGGTGTAGACGGTGCGAGCGAGCCGTGCCGGTTCGTCCGATGCCTCGATCGCCTCGGCGCCGATGCGTTCGCCGTGATCGAAGTAGATCCACCAGGTCGCCGCTGCCGCGACGAACGCCGTCATCATCGCAGCGATCGATGCGACGGACGACTCCTTGTCGACGAACGCGAAGCCGGTCACCAGCAGGCCTTCACCGAGCGCGATGAGCACGAACAGCGACGTGCGCTCGGCGATGTGCGGACCGGAGAGGTCCCACGAGCTCAGCCGGACCTTCTCGCGTCCGGGGACCGGAAAACCGAGCACAGTGCCCAGCAGTTCGAGTGCCAGTGCTGCGGCCCACAACGGCAGCTGCCACCCGAGGGGCATCAGTGCGCCCGCGATCCACAGGGCGCCACCGGCGACCGTCCAGCACAGGATGAGTGAGAAGTCGCGGGCCACCCGCCGGTCGTGTCGGGCTGTCGCCCACACGATGAACGCCGTGCGCCCGACCTGGAAGACGACATAGGCGATCGCGAACGCCCACGCCCGCTCGCCGAACGCCTCGGCGATCGAGACGCTCATCACGAGCGCCACGAAGGCCAGTGCGATCACCGCCGCGCGCACGGGGAGCTTCACGGGGTCGAGCCAGTTCGTCACCCAAGTGGTCGACACCCACGCCCACCACAGTGCGCACACCATGATGACGCCCTCGAAGGCACCCAGAGGCGTCTGGTTGTCGTAGAGGTAGGCAGACAGCTGCGTCAACGCGAGGACGAAAAGGAGGTCGAAGAACAGCTCGACGTACGTCACCCGATCCGCGCGCGGAGAGTCCGTGGGGCGCAGCACGTCACGGGCCATTCCGAATGCCATGCGACCATCCTGGCATCGCCGCTCGAGACCTCGGCGCACTCGCTCAGAGATGGGTCCTTGCCGAAGCCGGGAACGGTCAGCGGAACCCCGCCGTCGAGCCGGACGCTCCGGTGCGATCGATTCTGCCGGCGCTCTGGGCCAGCCAGAAGCTGCGGTACGGGCCGTCGGCCGCGAGCAGCTCGTCGTGCGTCCCGAGCTGCGCCACCCGCCCGTCGGCGAAGACCGCGATCTGCTCGGCGGTCGAGACGGGCTCCAGGCGGTGCGAGATCAGCACCGTCGTGCGGTCTCGGCGCAGTACCCGGATCGCGCTCTCCACGGCATCCCGGTGGTGGAGTCCGATGTCGGCCGTCGCCTCGTCGAGGATCACCAGGGCCGGGTTCGCGAGCAGGGCCCGAGCGATGGCGAGCTGCTGGATCCGACCCTCGTCGAGCGGGGCGGGGGCGACGGATGCGAGGAGCTCGACCGCCCACTCGGCATCCACCGCGACGAGTGCGGCGACCAGCTCGTCCTGGCTCGCATCGGGCGCCACGAGACGCAGGTTGTCGGCGAGCGAGCCGCGGAACTGATGAAGCTCCTGCGACACGTAATAGGGAGTCGTCGCCGCGGGCTCGAGCCGCACGCTGCCGGACTCCGGCAGATGGTGTCCTGCGATGACCCTCGCGAGCGTGCTCTTGCCCGATCCCGACGAGCCGACCAGGGCTGCGGTCGTGCCCGGCTCCACGCGCAGCGTGACGTCGACGACGCCTCGTCCGGTCGACGGATACCGATAGCCGACATCCTGCAGGTCCAGCTCGACCCGGGCATGATCGCCGACCGTACGGGCCGTGCCGGAGGCGGCTGTGCCGGATGCCGCGGAGTCCGTCTCCGGCGCCAGATCGATGACCCCCACGAGCCGTGCGAGACCGATCGCCGCGCGCTGGATGTCGTCGAGACCGAAGATCAGCTGACCGACCGGATCGAACAGGCGATGGAACACCAGCGCGGCCGTCGTGACCATGCCCACCGTGATCGCTCCGTTCGCGTGCAGCAGGAACCCGGTGGCGAGGATCGCCCCCAGGCCCACGAGTTCGCCGCCGTTGATCCAGCGGAAGAGGCGGTTGCGCACCCGGACGCCCTCGATCTGCATCCGGATCGAGTCCTCCGCGCGCGCAGCGACCCTGGCGAGTGCGTGGTGCTGCTCGTTGAGCGCGGTGAGGGTCTCGATTCCCTCGACGGCGTCGAGCACGGCCTGACTCCGCGCGGCCTCGCGCACCCGCACCTCGCGGAACACGACGCGCGATCGCCGGAGGAAAGCCCGGGTGCCGAGCACGTAGAACGGCACGGATGCGACGCCCGCGAGCGCGAGCCACGGGTCGAGGGCGGTCAGCGCGATCACCGAGACGCCGATCGCGAACCCGGCGGACAGCAGCACGGGGACGACGTTCCCACCGGCCTCGGCGACCGCGTCGACGTCTCCGGTGACCCGCGAGAGCAGATCCGCCGTCTCGCCGTCGTCGACCGTGCTCACCGGCAGACGCATCGCCGAAGCGAACACGTCTTCACGCAGGTCGGCGAGAAGGTCCTGCACGAGCCCGGTCAGCACACGAGCAGCCCACAGCATCACCGCCGCGGCGCCGACCGCCCCGGCGCCGGCGCCGGCCACCCACCCGGCGATCACGGCGAGACCCGCATCGCTCGACACGGCATCGACGACTCGGCCCAGGCATGCGGGAAGCACGATGCCGAGACCGGATGCCGCGAGGAACAGCACCGACACGCCGACGGTTCGTCCGCGGTGGCGGCGCAGCAGCATCCCGATGACGACGCGCACGCGAGCGCCCGTCGCGATCGGCAGCAGAGGCGTCGCAGTGTCGTTCATGCCTGGACCTCCGCCTCGTCGGGGGAGAGCGCGATGACGCGGTCGCAGGCGGAGAGGAGCACGGGGGAGGTGCTGATCACGATCGTCGTCCTTTCGAGTCGGGCGATCGAGCGCGCTATGTGCGCCTCGGTGATCGCGTCCACCGCGGACGTGGGTTCGTCGAGCACCAGGATGTCGGCGTCGGTGTGCAGCCCGCGTGCGAGCCCGATGCGTTGACGCTGCCCTCCGGAGAGGCGGCGGCCGGCTTCGCCGACCTGAGCGTCCCACCCTCCGACCTCGACGACCGTGTCGTGCAGTGCAGCCGCGGCGACGAGCGACGGCGTCGGCTCCGCCGCGGTGCCGGGGCCCTGCACGGCCTCGCGGACCGTGCCGTTCACGATCGTGTGACGGTGGGGCAGGGCGACGACCCGGCGGCGGTAGTCCGCCGCATCCAGGTCTCGCAGGTCATGGAGCGAGCCGTCGATCGCGACCGAGACGCGGCCCCGTGCCGCCGGAGTGCGCATGCCCAGGAGGCGCGACAGCGCGCGCGCCTCCTCGCTGTCGGACGGGCGGATGCCGAGCATCTCGCCGCGGCGCACGTCCACCCGGATCGACTCGTCGGGGCCTGTGAGGAAGGACAGAGCGACATCGCCGGCCGACGGGAGCGCGGAGCCGGGCGTCGGCGCGGTCGGGGACGGATGCAGAAGGTCTTCGGCATCCACCATTCCGGCGAGCCTCTTCGCGGAGGCGAGCTTGTGGATCCAGTTCGAGGGGAAGGACCCCGCATATGCCAGCGATCCGCTGAGGAACTGGGCGAGACCGAGCACCGTCACGAGCTCGCCGATGCTGATCTGCCCCTCGGCGGCGAACCACGCCGAGAGCCCGGCCAGCGCGGTGGTCGCCACGGCGGCGAGGACCGAGCTCACCGCTTCGTAGGCCGCGAGCGATCGGCCGGCGGTCGTCGCCGCGATGCGGCTGGCGTCGCTGGCCACGACGTAGCGCCGCACCGCCTCTTCGCGTGCTCCGATGCCGACGAGCACCCGGAATCCCGACATGAAGTCGGCGGCCACGGCACCCGCTTCCGTCGCCGCGCGCTGCTCTGCGGCACCTCGGCGTTCGAGCGGACGCGAGACGATCCGCATCGTGACCATCATGGCGACCGTCGAGACGAACACGACCAGGGTCGCGAACGGCGAGATCACGAGCATCGCGAGCGCCGCCCCGACGATCGCCGCGATCGTCGCGCATTGCTGCGCGACCGACCACGCGACGCCCGCGACGCGATAGGTGTCGGAGGTCACATACGTGAGCGCTTCGCCCGGAGTGGTCGCGCGCTGAGAGAGGCGAGGGCGAAGCATCCGCGACAGGGTGAGGTGGCGCAGTGCCTGCTCGCCGTATCCGTAGACGCCGACCATCAGTCGTGATGCCGCCTGGTAGCTCGCCGTCAACAGCAGGAAGGTGCCGACCAGGATGCCGATCCAGAGGGTGAGCGCGGCCGCGTCCGACGGGAGCACGGCGCGGTCGATCGTGGCGCCGATGATGACGGGGATGGCCGCCTCGGTGAGCGAGTGCACCACGAGCAGCATCGTCGCCGCGGCCAGGGTCAGCCCTCGCCCCTGCGACGTGAGGGCCAGCGCGAAGAGCCGTCGCGGAGTCGTGGTCACGGCTTCCGCCGACCGAGCGGCAGCACGAGCGGCGTGCCGGACACGGGATCGGTGATCACCCGGCAGGGCAGGTCGTACACGGCCTCGACGAGCTCCGCCGTGATGATCTCGCGGGGATCGCCCTGCGCCACGATCTCACCGTCGCGCATCGCCACGAGGTGGGTCGCGTACCGGGCGGCATGGTTGAGATCGTGCAGCACCGCGACCAGGGTCGTGCCGTTGCGGTGAAGGTCGGCGAACAGCTCCATCAGATCGATCTGGTGGGCGATGTCGAGGAACGTCGTCGGCTCGTCGAGCAGCAGATGCTTGGTCTGCTGCGCGAGGGCCATCGCGACCCAGACGCGCTGACGCTGGCCGCCGGAGAGCTCGTCGACCAGGCGTCGAGAGAGGTCGGTGACACCGGTGGCTGCCATCGCCTGCGACACAGCGCGCTCGTCGGCGCTGCTCCAGGTGCGCATCGCGCTCTGGTGCGGGAACCGTCCGCGTCCGACCAGATCCGCGACGGTGATGCCGTCGGGCGCGATCGACGACTGGGGAAGGAGCCCGAGCTTCTTCGCGGCATCCTTGGGCTTCAGCGTGCGCAGCTCGGCGCCGTCGAGCAGCACCGTGCCGGTGGTCGGGCGCAGCAGTCGGGCGAAGCCGCGCAGCAGCGTCGACTTTCCGCAGGCGTTGGGTCCGATGATGATCGTGAACGAGTCATCCGGAACCTCCAGCGACAGCCCCGAGACGATCGGGGTGTCGCCGTAGCTCAGGGTGATGTCGCGGGCCAGCAGCGAGGTGGTCATCGATGTTCCTTTCAGGCGCGACGCGCGTACTGGGCGGCGAGCAGCCAGGCGAGGTAGAGCCCGCCGACCGACACGGTCACCACGCCGACCGGCACGGCGACCAGCTGGGCGACGGTGTCCGACACGACGACGAGCGCGGCACCGGTGAGCATCACGGGGGCGGTGCCCATGGGGGTGTTCGAGCGGGTGAGACGCTGCGAGATCTGCGGTGCGGCGAGGGCGATGAACGAGATCGGGCCCGCGGCGGCGGTGACCAGGGCGACCAGGGCCACCCCGAACACCATCGCGGCGAGCCGCGTGCGTCCGGGGCTCACCCCGAGCGCGGTCGCCGCGTCATCACCCATCTCGAGCACCGGCAGGGTGCGGTTCAGCGGGAGCGAGGCGAGCGTCACGATCGCGAAGACGATCGCGGCGGGAATGAGCTGGTCGAACCCGAGGGAGGCGAGGGAGCCCGCGCCCCAGGTCGCTGCCATCATGGCCTTCTCGACGCTGACCGAGATCAGGATCCACGAGGTGAGAGACCCGAGCCCTGCCGAGACGCCGATGCCCACGATGATCAGTCGGAACGACGACAGCGTGTTCTTGTGGGCGAGCACGTAGACGAGCAGAGCCGTGAACAGGCCACCGACGAGGGCTCCGACGGCCTTGAACATGTATGCGTTCAGCTCGAGCACGACCATCATCACAGTCACGCCGAACTGGGCGCCCACTCCGAAGCCGATGATGTCGGGCGAGCCGAGCGGGTTGCGCGTGAGTGACTGGAAGATGCCGCCGGAGAGGGCCAGAGCCGCGCCGCACAGCACCGCGAACAGCACGCGCGGCAGCCGCCACTCGAAGACCACCTGACGGATGTCGGGGTCGGATGACGGGTCGAAGATCGCGCGGACGACGGAGGCGAAGTCGACCTCGTAGGCGCCGATCGTCATCGATGCGAGACCGGCAGCGATGATCACGACGACGAGAACCGCGCTGACGACGACGGAGCGCACCGGGATGAGCGCGGCGACGCGCGCGGTCTCGACGCGGAAGAGGCGACGGCTGTGATCGACCGGGGTGAAGTCGGGGGTCCGCTGGTCGTGAGAGGGCCGCTGACGCTGGTCGATGCTCACAGTCCGCTCACCCGCTTGCGACGAACGAGGATGATCAGGATCGGCGCACCGAGGAGCGCCGTGACGATGCCGACGCGCAGTTCTCCGCTGGGCAGCACGATGCGCCCGAGGATGTCGGCGGCCAGCAGGAACGCGGGGCCGATGACCATCGAGTAGGTGAGCACCCAGCGCTGGTCGGGGCCGGTGAACCAGCGCACGACGTGCGGGATCATGAGGCCGACGAACGCGATCGGGCCGGCGGCGGCGACGCTCGTGCCGGCGAGGATCGTGACGGCGATGATGACGAGCACACGGGTCACGCGCACGCGTGCTCCCAGCGACTGCGCCAGGTCGTCGCCCAGTGCCAGGGCGTTGAGCGAACGCGCGCACAGCAGCGCGATGATGAGGCCGCTCGCGATGAGCGGTGCGGCCCAGGCGAGCTGGTCGAGGGTGCGTCCGCCGATGGATCCGACTCCCCAGAAGCGCATGACCTGCAGGGTGCCGAGATCTCGCAGAACGATCGCGGTGGTGAATCCGGTGAACGCGGCGCCGAGAGCGACCCCGGCGAGCGTGAGCTTCATCGGTGTCGCACCGGAGCGTCCGAACGAGCCGAGGATGTAGACGAGAACGGTGAGGACGAAGGCACCGAGCAGCGCGAACGGCACGTACGCGCCGGGGGTGGTCAGGCCGAGGATCCCCACCGCGAACGTGACGGCGAACGACGCGCCGGCGTTCACGCCCAGGATGCCGGGGTCGGCCAGAGGGTTGCGGGTGAACGCCTGGATCAGTCCGCCGCAGACGGCGAGAGCCGCGCCCACGACGATGCCGAGCAGTGTGCGCGGGACACGCAGCTCCATGACCATCAGGTGCAGAGGGTTCTCGTCGTCGTAGGCGAAGACCGCGTTCAGAACCGTCACCGGGTCGATCGCGCGGTTGCCGATGGCGAGCGAGGCGACCGTGGCGGCGGCCAGCACGATCGTCGCTGCGACCAGGCCCGCCACGAGCGCCCCGTTGCGGCGCGGGGAGTCGTCTGCACGACTCCCCGCGCCCGTGATCGAGACGTCCGTGCCGTCTTCCGTCGCCAGGGACATCTCTCGGATCACTCGCCGGCGATCGTCGGCTCGCCCTGCAGGGCGGCTGCGAGGTCGTCGACGTAGGTCGGCAGGATGTACTTCAGCGAGAGCACGGTGGGGGCGCTGATCGCGGAGGCCTGGGCGTCGTCGGCGTAGATCACGTACGAGCCCGCCTCGATCGGCTCCCAGCGGGAGACGACCTTGTTCTCGACCGTGTACTCGCCCTCGTCGACGCTGCTGCCCCATGCGGCGAACAGGTCGGCCTGCACGTCGTAGAGCTTCTCGAGGCTGACGCCGGTGTACCAGTTGTCCCCCTCGGCGGTCGCCAGGAAGCTGTCCATCGCCGAGGTCGAGGTGAAGCCGAGCGCCTCGGTGATGCGCACGCGCGGGTCGTACTCGAGGTAGACGCCGAGGTCGGTGCCGCCCTCGTTCAGGGTCAGGCCCCAGACGAACGTCTTGCCGTCGAATTCGGGGTGCTCATCGGCGAGCGAGGTGATCATCTCCTCGGTCTCGGTGATCAGCTCCTCGGCCTTGTCGTCCTCCGACATGGCCTTGCCGATCGTGCGGGTCATGTCCTCCCAGGTGCTCGGGTCCCAGGCGCGCTCGATGTAGGGCACGGTCGGGGCGATCTCGGTCAGACGCTCGTACTCGACGTCGGTGACGCCCGAGTAGAGGCTCAGGATGAGGTCGGGCTTCAGCGCCTTGATCGCCTCGTAGTTGGGGCCGTCCTCCGTGAAGGGGATGATCTCGGGCGTCTCGCCGTACTCCTCGGTGACGAAGTCCTCGAACCAGGGCTGGTACCCGCTCTCATCGGCACCCCAGACCTCCTCCATTCCGACCGGGTTGGTGCCGAGGGCTGCGACGATGTCGGGGGTCATCCAGCCGAGGGTGACGATGCGCTGCGGCTTCTCGGGGATGACGGTCTCGCCGTGGGCGTGCTCGATCACCACGCCGTCGGCGGAGGTCGAGGCCGAATCGGCGGTGTCGGCAGAGGCCGTGCACCCCGCGAGGGTGAGGGCGGCGGCCAGGGCGGCCGCGACGAGCGCAGCACCACGGCGGGTCTTCGGGCGCGCAGAAGCGTGCGTCATGATTCTCCTTCAGAGAGAGGGGGGAGGGTATGCCGCGTCAACGCGGCGCAAGGTTAGGTAAGCATGTCCTAACAGAACGATGCTAGAACGCAGAGGACGGTTCGAGTGTCGTCAGGCAGACGACTTGTGTCGCTGAATCGACACCGGGACGTCATCCCGGGAGCGTCATCGCCAGTAGAGCTGGTGCGCGGAGTCGGCCTGCACGCGTGCGACGTGCTGCCTGGGGGTGAGGCCGAATCGCTCTTTGAACGCCGCAGAGAACGCGCTCGTCGTGGAATAGCCGCAGCGGTGGGCGGCAGCGCCGATGGGGGTGCCGTCGACGATCAGCCGGGCTGCGAGCGTCATCCGCACCCCGGTGCGCCATCGGGCGAAGGTCATGCCGACGTCGTTCTGGAAGATGCGCAGCACTGTGCGCTCATGGAGTCCGTGCGCGAGGAACAGCTGTCGCGCGCTGCGCGGGTCGCCGGGGTCGGCGAGCACCGCCTGCACCAGCGGGCGTACGCGCTCATCGGCCGGCAGCGGCACCTCTCCCCATCCGTCCGCGGCCTCGGCGGACGGATGCTGCAGCATCTCGATGAGCACTGACTGGATGCGCACCCGGAGGTCGGTCGGCATGTCGTTGATGCCGAGGTGCAGCAGCATCTCCTGCACGGCCCGGGGGACCAGCACCTGGGTGACCTCGTCGATCGGGGCGATCAGGGACGGGTCTGCGATGTAGGTGTAGCACCCGGTCGAGTCGCGCTCGTGGCGCGCCGTGTGCGGAGTGTGTGCAGGGATCCAGACCCCCTGTCCCGGGGCGAGGCGCCACATCGACTCCTGCAGCTGCACCCAGACCGTGCCGCGGTAGCACCACGCGAGCATCGCATCGGGGTGCGAGTGCGGCGGTGCGAGCGGACGGGTGTCGGTGTCCTCGCCGGTGACGACGCCGGTGCCCATCAGGTACGGCGCGCGGATCGTCGACGGATGCACCGGGCTCGCGTCCCAGTCCTCCTGGCGGTAGGAGTTCACGTCGTGCTCTGCGGTGCCGAGCCGGTCGATCCGCGTTCGATGATGTGAGAGCTCGGAGCGACGGCGGTCGCATCCACGACGCCCAGCGCGTCGCGTGCTGCACGACGGCCGTAGGCCACGGCCTCGATCCGCACGGTCGTGAGCGCGGGGCTCGTGTACGTGCCCCAACCGGCGTCGTCGAAGCCGATGACCGACAGATCATCAGGAACGCGGATGCCGAGACTGCGCGCTGCGCGCAGGACGCGAGCGGCGGAGTCGTCGTCGAAACCAGCGACACCGGTGATGCCCCGGGAGATCGCTTCGGCCAGGCCGGCTGTGCCGGCATCCGGATCTTCGGGCATGGCGACGGTCACGGGCGGGGCGATGTCGAGAGCCCGCGCGGATTCCCGCAGATGGCGTTCCCGAAGGGCGATCATCGCCGGGATGCCGTGGTCGTCGGAAGGTCTGGCGAAGGCGATGCGTGCGTGCCCCCGGTCCACGAGGTGAACCGCCTGCGTGAGCGTGTGCGACGCGAGGCCGTCGATCCATCCGCCGTCGAGACCGTCGCTCTCGGCACCGGCGTAGATCGCGCCGAGGTCGATGACCGCCCGGGGTGAGATGGCGTCGATCATGCGGTCGAGCGCCTCACCGCTCGACGGCAGCACTGCGACGGAGTGGCCGTGGGCGGCGAGTTCGCTGCCGAGTCCGTCGAGGAAGGAGTCGAGCGCGGTGCCTCGGGGTAATCCGCCGGTCGCGACCACGACCGTCCGGGTGGCGCCTTCGCGGAACGCGCGGGCG
This sequence comes from Microbacterium phyllosphaerae, assembly GCF_017876435.1. Classification (NCBI taxonomy): domain Bacteria; kingdom Bacillati; phylum Actinomycetota; class Actinomycetes; order Micrococcales; family Microbacteriaceae; genus Microbacterium; species Microbacterium phyllosphaerae. Next base: position 3,439,812 of record NZ_JAGIOA010000001.1, on the reverse strand, counting down.
AGCGTGGTCGGGTATCCGAGTTCCTGCGCCGCATTCCGGACGCGATCGCGAGTGCCGAGGGGGATCGTCTGGCCCGCCGTGTCGTTGAGCACGAAGCTCACGGTGGTCGCCGACACTCCGCTCACCCGGGCGATGTCCCGGATGGTCGGGGTCTTGCGAGAACTCTCAGCCACGGGGATAGCTTAGAGTCACTAATGTTGTTTAGTAATGGCGGCGACCACGCGAGGCGGCACCGCACGACGCGATCGAGGGAGAGCGACATGAAGTCAGTGGTGATCACGGGCCCAGGAACCACCGAGGTCCTCGAGGTCGAGCAGCCGACGGCGGGCCCAAGTGATGTGCTGGTGAAGATGAAGGCCTGCGGCATCTGCGGGTCGGACCACATGTACACGACGTACGGCGGCATCCCGCCTCGCCAGGGGGCCACTCCGCTGGGGCACGAGCCCGCGGGGGAGGTCGTCGAGGTCGGGTCCGAGGTGACCGGTGCGAAGGTCGGTGACCATGTGGTGATCAATGTCATGGCGACGGTCGACGGGTTGCTCGGCAGCGGCGGTGCACAGGGCGGATTCAGCGATGTCATCGTCCTGAAGGACGCGCGGGCCGGGGTGCAGTTCCGAGTCATCCCCGATGAGATCCCGTGGGAGGTGGCCGCGCTGAACGAACCCATGGCCGTCGCCCGGCACGCGACCAATCGCACCGGATCGAAGCCCGGCGACAAGATCGTGGTGTTCGGTGCGGGGCCGATCGGCCTCGGCGCGGTGCTCGGCTTCAAGGCGCGCGGCGCGGGCCATGTCGTGGTCGTGGACATCGTCCCGAATCGCCTCGAGAAGGCACTGCTGATCGGGGCGGATGCGGTGATCAACTCGGCGGACGAGGATGTCTTCGCCCGTCTGGTCGAGCTGCACGGCACGGCGGCGCCGGTCGTCGGTGTGCGCGGGGAGCGCCCGGACTCGGATGTCTATCTGGATGCCGCCGGTGCGCCCGCCGTCATAGCGACGGCGACGTCGGCGGCCAAGCAGGGCGCGACCCTCGGGATCGTCGCCGTGCACAAGAAGCCGGTCGAGATCGACTTCGGGGCTCTGCTCACGACCGAGCTGACCGTCGTGCTCTCGATGGGCTACCCCACCGAGATCTTCGAGGTCACCGACGACATCATCGCGAACTGGCGCAAGTGCGAGCTGATCATCAGCGACCGCATCCCGTTCGATCGGGTGCAGGAGGCGCTCGCCCTGGCGGCGACTCCGGGTGCCGCCGAGAAGGTCGTCGTCACGTTCCCGTGACGACAGGAGGAGAGAACCGGATGCCGAACATCGAATTCCCGTCGACGACGGCGCTGGTCGTCGTCGACGTGCAGGCGGGAACCCTTCCGAACGCGAGAGCGGTCAGTGCCGAGAACCTCGTGTCCCACGTGGGCAGTCTCGTGGAGGCGTTCCGTGGCTCCGGCCGGCCCGTCGCCTTCGTGGTGTCGACCGGGACGGCGTCCGGTGTCACCGACCACGGACCCGGCGGGCGGGTCTGGCCCGAGGGGTTCGCTGAGCTCGCTCCCGGGATCGACGATCGCGGCGACGAACCCGTGCATCCGCGTGCCGGGTGGAGCGCGTTCGCAGGCACCTCGCTCCTCGACGATCTGACCGCGGCCCAGATCACCGACATCGTCGTCGTGGGCCTCGCGACGACCTTCGGCGTCGAGTCGACCGCACGTGACGCCGCCGACCTGGGCTTCTCGGTCGTCGTCGTGTCCGACGCGGTCTCCGACCCTGACCCCTCCGGTCACGAGCGCTCGCTGACGCGGGTGTTCCCCGCGCTCGGGAGAGTGCGGACGACAGCCGAGGTTCTCGCCGCGATCTGATCCGGCTGGTCAGTCCTGCGGTCCGGTGAGGGCTGCCTCGACCGGAGCCCAGCCGTTCTCGAGCACGGCGAAGCCGGCGTCGAGGATCCCGAGCTGGTCTTCGTGCTCGTTGACGAGCAGTTGCATCTGCAGCACGAATCGCGAGTAGACGCGGATCTCCGCCGTCGGCTCGGGGAGTCCGAGCTCGTCGGCGATCGCATCCGCCAGGGCATCCTCGTGCCGTAGCCACATCTTCGCGGCATACTCGCTCAGTGCCGGAGTCTCGTTGAGGAAGGCGAGGAAGATCCGCGTCACGTCGTTGCCGTGCTCGTCGATGTTCGCGCCGACCTCCGCGGTGTAGAAATCGCGGATCGCCCGGTTGATCGTGACGCCCTCGGCGCGGTCGCGCACTGCGGAGACGAGCCGATCGCGCTGCTCGTCGTCTTCGTCGAACACGAGCGCCTCCTTCTGGGGGAAGTGCGCGAACACCGTCGTGGGAGACACGTCGGCCGCATCGGCGACCTCGCGGATGCTGACGTTGTCGAAGCCGCGCTCGAGGAACATCATCGTCGCGACGTCGGAGATGTTCTTGCGGGTCGCCGCCTTCTTGCGCTCCCGGCGTCCGAGGGGTGCAGAGTTCGTCATGTCTCCACGATATCGCGCACTCGATACAAAACTGGCTTGACAACAAAACTGGTATTGATACAGTTTCGGAGTGACTTCACTTAAGAACCCGCCTGCGCGCAGCGAAAAGCGCGCCTGGATCATGCTCATCGTGCTGACGATGCTCACCGTCATCGGCATGACCGTCGTCCTCCCCGTCCTGCCCTTCGTCGTGCTGCAATACGTATCGCACGAAGGCGATCTCGCGATCTGGGTCGGAGTGCTCGAAGCGATCAACGGCCTGTGCGCCTTCCTGGTCGCTCCCTTCCTCGGTCGTCTCTCCGACCGCTTCGGCCGTCGCCCCGTCATCATCGGTGCCGCATTCGGTGCCGCGTTCGCCATGACGCTGTTCGGCATCGGGGGAGCGATCTGGGTGCTCGTCCTCGCCCGCGTCATCCAGGGCCTGACCGCCGGCGACATGCCCGCCCTCTTCGCCTACCTCGCCGACATCACCCCGCCCGAGAAGCGTGCGCAGCGGTTCGGCCTGCTCGGCGCCCTGTCGGGCATCGGCATGATGATCGGCCCGGCGATCGGCGGTCTCCTCGCCGCCGTGAGCCTGCAGCTCCCGGTCTTCCTCACCGCGGCGGTCGGGCTCATCATCGCGATCCTCAGCATCTTCCTGCTTCCCGAGAGCCTGAAGCCCGAGAACCGCATCCCGCGCATCGCCGTCCGCGACCTGCAGCCGTTCGCCGTCTTCAAAGACGCCTTCCGCCGCAAGGAGCTCCGGGGCCTCATGATCGGCTTCGGTCTGCTCGCGCTGCCGTTCGGCTTCTTCGTCAACAACTTCAGCGTGCTCGCCCTGGACTCGATCCAGTGGGGTCCCACGCAGATCGGTCTGCTCACCGCGGCCGTCGGCATCATCGACATCCTCATCCAGGGTGTGCTGCTCGGCATCCTGCTGCCGCGCATCGGAGAGCGCGGCGTGATCGTGAGCGGCATCGTCGCGCAGATGATCGGCCTGATCGGCCTCGCGGTCGTCGCCTCGATCTTCGCGCAGCCGTGGGTGTTCATCGTGGGTGCGCTCATGCTCGCAGCAGGCCAGGGCGCCTCGCAGGCAGCGATGGACGGAGCCATGTCGAACGCGGTCGGCGACGACGAGCAGGGCTGGCTGGGAGGAGCGACCCAGTCGCTCGCCGCGGCGATGAACACGGTCGCACCGCTGATCGCCGGCGCGCTCTACGTCACCGTGAGCCACGCCGCCCCGTACTGGCTGGGTGCCGCGCTCATGGTCGTCGCCGCGATCGTGGTCGGCCGCGCGCACATCGCGAACACCGCGAAACGCGAGCCGACCGATGCCGATGCGGATGCCGACGCCGACCTGCCGACCGAGCTCGCGCACGCCGACAACTGACCTGGGCGGAGGGATGATGGATGCATGCCGTCATCCCACCGCCCCGGGCTCCGGGTCTCGTCGGGCCTCACGATCCCCGAGGCCGAGCTGTCGTGGCGCTTCTCGCGCTCGTCGGGGCCCGGCGGGCAGGGCGTGAACACGGCGGACTCGCGCGTGGAGCTCGTGTGGGATGCCGCGCACAGCACCGTTCTCACGCCCCATCAGCGCGACCGCATCCTCGACCGACTGAGCAGTCGTCTGGTGAACGGAGCGCTGACGATCGCGGCCTCCGAGCACCGCGCGCAGCTGCGCAATCGTGATGCCGCACGGGAACGCCTCGTGGCGCTCGTCGCCGACGCTCTGCGGCCGCCGGCTCCTCAGCGTCGGGCGACGAAGCCGAGCCGTGGGTCGAAGGAACGGCGGCTGACCGCGAAGAAGCGGCGCACCGACGTCAAGCAGATGCGCAAACCGCCGCGCGACGGGTGACGACTCCCCGATCAGTCCTTGCCGCCGCGCACGAGTTCGAGACCAGCGCCGGCGAACTGTCGCAGGGTCGCATCCGGCAGGAACGCCCGAGTGAGGGCCGTGCCGATCGCGGCGAGGTCGCTCTCGTCGCGGAACAGCAGGTACATGGTCTCGTAGCGAGGGTGGAACTTCTGCTTGAACCGGTGCAGCGATCCGAACCCGTACACCGGCTCGAGAGCCTCCGCGAGGCGGTCGCTGAGCGCGGCGATCATGCCGGCATCCGGCGGATAGTCGTGGGCGAGGGGAGCACCCGACAGCGACATGATCTGCGCGCCCTCCTCGGAGAACTGACGAGCGGATGACCCGATCAGGTACTCCATGACCGGAGCGAAGCCGCCCTCCCGACGGCGCATGAGGTCGAGCGTCCAGCCCCGCACCGTTCCGGCGTCACCGTAGACCGGCAGCCACGACAGGAATCCGTCGACGTCGCCGTTCGGAGCCAGAGCGAGGGCGAGGCGCACCTCGGGATCCTCCGCCTCCTCGAGGGTGCCGAGCGTGAACCGCATCTCCGGGAGGTCCTTGTCACCGACCCAGGCCTCCGAGATCGCGCGCAGCTGCTGCTGCACGCCCCACGACTCCGACTTCAGATGCGTCATCCGGAAGGTCATCTCGTCACGGCCGGCGCGGTTCAGCGAGGTGCGCACCGAGTTCCAGCGCTTGCCGGTGAACTCGAGACCAGGAAGGTCGACGATCGTGTCGTCGGCGACCACGATGCTCCGCCAGGTCGATGGCACGGCCTCGCGGGTGGCGTCGTCCGAGCTGAAGAAGCACGGGACGAGTCCCGCGAGTTCCGCGGTTCGGATGAAATCCGCGACGGCATCGGCACGGGCATCCGCCGGTCCGATCGGATCCGCGAGCGCCAGCGCGACCCCGGCTCGCCGCTGGTACGCGACGATTCCCCCGGCTGTGCGGGCGTAGCTGTTGCCCTCCCAGGTCGTCATCCACGACAGGGTGCCGCCGCCGTGCGCACGCAGCTCGGTCTTCACCTCGTCGACCGAGGGAGCCGGCTGGATGCCGAGCAGCGACTTGCGCTTCGCCCGGAACGCGCGCCGCACCCACACCAGGTAGACGAGCAGGATCAGCCAGAGGAAGCCGTTGGCGAGCGAGAGCTCGGTCTCGCCGTCCCACCGCAGGTCGACCTGCGCCTGCGAGAAGACCGTGATGAGGATCAGCAGGAGTGCCGCCACCAGGACGTTGAACAGGCCGAGCAGGATCACGAGCACCCACGCCCAGCGGCGACCACGCAGGAGTCCGTTCATGAGAACGACGATGACGACGAGGTCGATCGCCAGGTCGATGAATCCCCCCGAAGCGGGCTCCGTCGGACCGAACGGGCCGTCGGTGGCGACGAAGGTCGTGATGATCTCGACCGCCCCCAGCACCAGCAGCGCGATCACCGCGATCAGCCTCTGCTCGCGTACCGTCGTGCGCCGCACACGCAGAGTGCGGTCGGCGAACAGGATCAGCAGCACCGCGAGCAGGTGCTCGAGGTCGGCGAGCGCGCCCCAGAACAGCATCGCGGTGAACACGAAGCCGAGCAGCACCAGCCAGCCGCGCACCCGCCACGGCGGGCGGAAGAGGCCGACGGCCGCCGCGATGCAGGCCATCGTCCCGCCGGAAGCGCCGACGTCGAGCGCCTGCGCCTGGGCCTCGGCCCACGCCCACGGCAGCTGCGACGCGACGGCGAGCACCAGAGCGGTCGCGAACACCGCGAACAGCTGACCGATCCAGTAGTAGGCGAGAGCGACTCGGGTTCCCCGGCGGAACTCGAGGTACGCCATGCCCCAGAATCCCGAGATCGTGAAGACGTAGACCCAGGGCTGGTTCACGAAGAACGTGCCGGTGAGGGGAGTCCACCACTTGCCGTCGAGGAAGTTCGGCAGTCCGTAGGCCACGGTGGCGAAGAGCGGGGTGTCTTCGAACGGGCGCCACAGGCCCTGCCACACCACTCCGACGACGAGGATCAGCGCGATCATCGTGAGGGTCGCGGGGAGTCGTCGCACGATGGCGAGAACGGGATGCGCGGGGGTTCGCGTCTCGGTCATGCGCTCAGCGTAGCGAGGACGTGCCTCCGTCCGGAGTGGGGCGCCGGGGCGTGTAGTGACTCCAGGCCCACCGGAACCCGATACCGCCGAACGTCATGAAGCCGACGGTGAAGAGCAGGCCGGCGATGATCCCGCATCCGATGGCCCACGCGAACGAGCCTCCACCGGCGATGATCGCCGAGCCGACCAGCATCCCCACCACGCATGCGTTCACGACGATCAGCAGCATCACCGAGCTGCCGAGCAGGATGCTGGCGCTCCGAGGTCGCAGGAACGAGTACGTGCGCTTCATGCCCGCGGCGTCGTCGTAGGGCGAGGCGAGGAACGCATCCGCCACCGCGGGGTCGAGGTCGACGTACGCGCCGCGGATGCGGTTCATCGCGACGACGTACATCATGTCCTCCTCCGACACGTTCATCACCCGGACCTGCGTCATGAAGCCGATGAGCGCGAGGAACCCGAGGATCGCGAGCGAGGCGCCGCCGAACCAGCCGCCGAAATCGGAGGCCTGCCCGAGCAGCCCGATCGTCACGAGACCGGCCGACACGAGGGTCAGGAAGATCGTGATTCGGGTGAGCACCTCGCTCTGCGCGGTGCTGCGTGCCGCGAGCAGGCCCCAGTGCTCGGTGGCCAGCAGCTGCGCGCGGCGGCCCAGCACCGCATCCGATTCCCTCGTCGGCGGTGCGATCTCATCGTCGGATGCCGGTTCCGGCCCCTCCTCCGGTACGGGCAGCTCCAGGGAGGAGCCTTCGCTCATATCGGTATTGTGCTCCTGCGTCCGGGGTCTCCGATACCGGTTCCGCGGGGCGGTTCGCGGCTCGAGGGTGTCGCTCGGTGGCGATCCCGCCTTGAATGGAGTCATGCACGCGAAGACGACCCGACGCCGTCCGACATCACACCCGCGCACAGCCGCCGCGCTCGCCGCCGCATCCCTGTCGACGGTCCTCCTGCTCGTCTCGTGCACGCCCGAGCCGACGTCGGTCTCGCTCCCGGCGCCCGAGTCGTTCGCCGAAGGGCTCGATGCGCCCTGGTCGATCGCCTTCCACGACGACGTCGCTCTCGTGAGCGAGCGCGACTCCGCGCGAGTGCTCGAGATCGCCGAAAGCGGCGAGACGCGCGAGGTCGCCGTGATCGACGGTGTCGCGCCCGGCGGCGAGGGCGGCCTGCTCGGACTCGCGGTGCATGACGGCGAGCTGTTCACCTACTTCACGGCGCAGAACGGGAACCGCGTCGAGCGTCGGGAGATCCGCGGAGAGGCCGGCGACCTGTCTCTCGGCGAGCCGACGACGGTGATCGACCGCATCCCCTCGGCGGGAAACCACAACGGCGGCCGCATCGCGTTCGGTCCCGACGGCATGCTGTACGTCACCACCGGAGATGCGGGTGACCGCGACAGCGCCCAGGACCTCGATGCTCTGGCTGGCAAGATCCTGCGTCTCACGCCCGAGGGCGACGTGCCGGCCGACAACCCGTTCGAGGGGTCGCCCGTGTACAGCTTCGGACACCGCAATCCGCAGGGCATCGCGTGGGATGCCGACGGCGCGATGTACGCGAGCGAGTTCGGGCAGGACACGTGGGATGAGCTGAACGTCATCGACGCCGGCGGCAACTACGGCTGGCCCGAGGTCGAGGGCATCGCCGGGGACCCCGACTACATCGACCCGGTGCAGCAGTGGTCGCCCGACGACGCGAGCCCGAGCGGCATCGCGGTCACCGGATCCGACATCGTGATCGCGAACCTGCGCGGCGAGCGCCTGCGCACCGTTCCTCTCGACGATCTGACCGCGAGCACCGAACAGTACGTGGGGGAGTTCGGTCGGCTGCGTGACGTCGTGATCGGAGCCGGGGGCACGTTCTGGTTCCTCACGAACAACACGGACGGCCGCGGGAACCCGTCCGACGGCGACGACCGCATCATCCGTCTCGGGCTCGACTGATCCCGCGCCCTCAGTCGCGGTCTCCCGATACGCTCGCAGCATGCAGACGAGTTCCCCGCCGCCTCATGAGCCCTCGGCGGGCCAGCGGGTGCTGGCCGCGATCAGGTCCGCGGCCGCGATCCTGCGACGCCGACTGCTTCTCGTGATGGTGGTGTCCATCGTGACCCAGGGGCTCTACGTCTGGGTCGTGCTCCCGGTGCTGTTGGTCCTGTTCCAGAGCGCGCTGACCGCGGCGGGTGTCGACGGACTCAGCCTCGCCGGGCTCCCCGGCCTTCTCGGCAGCCCCCTCGCTCTGCTCGCCCTGGTGCTGCTCGCCCTCGTGGCGACGGCGTTCGCTCTCGTCGAGGTCAGCATCTTCTCGGTCGTCGCCCACCTCTGCCTCCGAGGCGACGCACCCGGTGTCGCCGCGATCCTCCGCGGCGTCTGGCGGCTCCTGCGGCGAGCGGGCAACTGGCAGCTCATCCTCGTGGCCGTCTACGCGCTGCTGGTGCTTCCTCTCTCGCATCTCGGCGTGGGTGCGAGCCTGACCTCGCACATCGCCATCCCGACGTTCATCAGCGGCGAGCTGGTCAAGACCCCACTCGGCGCATGGGCGTACGGGATCGTCGTGGTCGGCCTGCTGTACCTCGCCCTGAGGCTCGCGGCGACGGCCGCCGCGCTCGCCGGAGACGAGCGCACCGTGCTCGCCGCGATGCGGCGCAGTGTCGCGCTGACGCGGAGGACGCAGGTGCACATCGCGGGGGTCTTCGTCACCGTCGGCGTCGCCGCCGCGACGGTCTACCTCCTCGCGGCATTGCTGGGCGCGATCCCGGTCGCGATCGCCTCGGGGTCGGATGCCGGAGACGGCGTCGCCGGCAGCGTGCTCGCCCTCCTCGACCTCGTGCGCTTCGTCACGACGGGGTTCGCGGCGGCGTTCCTCGCGTTCTTCTTCGTCTCCCTCGACCGTGGAGTCTCCCTCGACCGCAGCCTCTCGGGCGACGGTGGAGTCGCCGCCGAGGAGCGTGCGTCCCGGCCTGTGCGCGACGCACCCTCACGTGTCGTCGCCGTCACCGCCTTGGTGCTCTTCGGCATCCTGGCGGTGCCGCCCGTCGTGTTCGCGACGATCGCATCGGGCGATGCCGCATCCGAGCCGCTGATCATCGCGCACCGCGGCTACACGGCAGCGGGGGTCGAGAACACGATCGCCTCGTTGCAGGGTGCAGCCGAGGCGGGGGCCGACATGGTCGAGATGGACATCCAGGAGACCGCGGATCAGGGGTACGTGGTCATCCACGACGTGAGCCTGCAACGCCTCGCCGGCGACGGACGCTCCGTGTACGACCTCACCGAGGCGCAGGCCTCACAGGTCACGGTCCGTCAGGGTGAGTTCGAGGACCGCATCCCGACCCTCGCCGAGTACCTCCGGACTGCCGACGATCTCGGCATCCGTGTGCTCGTCGAGGTCAAGCCGCACGGGCACGAGATCCCGGGGTTCGCCTCGCGCGTGGTCGCGGTGATGAACGACCTCGACCCCGACCGTCGCCACATGATCCAGTCGCTCGATGCCGGGATCGTCGACGAGATTGCCGCCGCCGACCCCGAGCGCGAGGTCGCGCTGGTCACCGGATTCCAGATCGGCGACGCACCGCGCACGGACGCGGGCACGGTCGCGATCGAGGACTGGTCGTACTCCGACGAGATGCTCGTCGACCTGCACGATCAGGGAAGGCGGCTGTTCGTCTGGACGGTCGACGACGCCGGAGTCCTGGGGGAGTACCTCGACCGCGGCGTCGACGGCATCATCACCGACCGCGTGGCCGAGGCCGTCACCGCGCGTGACCTCGACCAGCGGATCACCAACCCGGTCAGCCGGTACCTCGACGCCGCCAGCCGGACGATCCGGCCCTGGTGACCGCCGCGGCCGAGTTCAGTCGCTCACGGCGTTCTCGCTCACGGCCTTGTCGATCGCGGCCTCGAGGTCGTCCCACGCCTCCAGCACCACGGGCTCGCCGTCGATGAAGAAGCTGGGGGTGCTGCGCACGCCCAGCTTCTCTCCGTCGCTCTTGTCGGCCTGCACGCGCGCGAGGGTCGCGGGGTCGGCGACGGCCGCGTCGTAGGCCGCCATGTCGAGTCCGAGATCTGCGGCGAAGCCCCGGAACACCTCGGGCGTCTCCTGCGACTGCTCGCCCCACTGCGACTGCGTCTCGAACAGGCGGTGGTACATGTCCTCGAAGCGGTCCTGCTGGGCCGCGGCCTCGGCGGCGAGCGCGGCCTGGGTCGAGTTGAGGTGGCCGGGCAGTGGGAAGTACCGCACGACATAGGTGATGTCGCCGGCGTACTGCTCGCGCAGGTCTTCGACGATCGGGTAGAAGGCGCCGCAGGCCTCGCACTCGAAGTCGAGGAACTCGACCACGGTCACGGCATCCGCTCCTCCGTCGTCGAGCACGTGCGAGTCGGTGCGGACGGTCTGCAGCTTCTCGCCCTCGGGGGCGGTCGGCTCCGCGGCGCGCTGCGACATCGCGTAAACGATGCCGACGACGGCGAGGACGATGGCGACGGCGATGGCGATCAGGGTCGCCTTGACAGGGGTCTTCATGGGGTTCTCCAACGGTGGGGATCAGGCAGGGTGAGGATGCCGCGGCGCGGCCGGGGTCGCCGAACGACGGCGTGCCTGATTCAGGTGCGGGAGAGGGAGAGCTGAGCGAGCGTGAGAGCGGGGACGTGCAGGCGAGGGCCGGCGCGTGTCGGGGCGGAGGTCGCGAGCGCTCTGCTCGTCACGATGAGGTTCGAGGCGCGACCGAAGCGCAGAAGAAGCAGCACGAGCAGGAAGCAGCACAGCGCGGCCGCGACCACGAGGCCTCCGTCTGACGACACCGCATCGACGACCGTGATCTCGGCGTCGTGATGGCCGGAGGCGGATGCGGCCGACGCAGCGGACGCACCGGGCGCGAGGCACAGCGCGGAGTGGGCATCGGTCTTGCCGTGCGAGGTCGACCACGCACCGATCACCAGCAGCACGGCGAGGCCGAGGGTGAGAGCGACCCGGAGGATCAGCATCCGCTCGGTGCCGTGCTGTCGCAGGCGCATCGACGGGTGGGGCATGGTCCGCGCAGTCTAACAATCGGGTGTCGGAAAGCGATCTCAGCCCTCGTGGGGCGGCACGACCGGTCCCGCCTTCGCACACCCGCCTACACTGGAGGGGTGGCAAGACTGTTGATCGTGGGCGGCTTCCTGGCCGCCATCTTCTGGGTGTACAGCATCGTCGACTGCGCCGTGCAGCCGTCGACGCGGCACCGCGGTGTGCCCAAGGCCGCCTGGGTCGCGATCGTCGTCTTCATCCCGGTCATCGGCGGGATCCTCTGGTTCGTCATCGGTCGCCGTCGCGCGAACGACCCGGGCGATGCCATCCGCATCACCGGCCCGGACGACGACCCAACGTTCCTGCGCACCATCAGCAAGAGCGAGCAGGATGCCCGCATCCGCCGCCTCGAAGAGGAGCTCGCCCGCCTCGAGGACGAGACCGACGACGGCGCCGCGCCGGATCCGCGTCCGTGACGGCATCGGCTGAGTCGGCGTCGCCGGCTGCGGATGCCGCGGCATCCCTGATCGCCGACCTCATCGGTCACGGAGTGCGTGACCTCGTGCTCTCGCCCGGCTCCCGTTCGCAGGCGCTCGCGCTCGCCGCGATGCACTCCGCGAACCAGGGGCACCTGCGGGTGCACGTGCGCATCGACGAACGCGTCGCCGGGTTCACCGCCCTCGGCCTCTCGCGGGAGACCGGTGTTCCCGCAGCGGTGCTCTGCACCTCGGGAACCGCCGCAGCGAACCTGCTGCCCGCCGCGATGGAGGCATTCCACTCCGGTGTGCCTCTGCTTCTACTGACCGCCGACCGCCCGCCCGAGCTCCGCGGCATCGGAGCGAACCAGGCGACCGCCCAGCCCGGCATGTTCGCACCCTGGGTGCGCGAGCAGGTCGACGCTCCCGTTCCCGGCGACGGTTCCGGCGACGGCGACTGGTCGGGGATCGCTGCCCGTGCGGTCGGGATCGCGATGGGGGCGGATGCTCCGCACGGCCACCCCGGCGTCGCCGGCCCCGTGCACCTCAACCTGCCGTCGCGGGAACCGCTTTCGGGCGCACTCCCGGCCGTCGAGATCGTGCCGGGCGACGCGGCACGCCCCGCGCTGCCCGAGCCGATCGTGCTCGACCGGGGCCCTCGCACCGTGGTGATCGCCGGTGCGGACGCCGGCGCCGATGCCGAGGAGATCGCGCACGCCGGTTCCTGGCCGCTCATCGCCGAGATCGTCAGCGGTGCTCGGTTCGGACGTCAGATCGTGCACGGCTACCGCGCCCTGCTCGGCGACGACGAGCTCGGTGGGCGCATCGAGCGTGCGGTCGTGCTCGGCCACCCGACCCTCAGCCGCGAGGTCACCCGACTGCTGTCCCGCGCAGACGTCGATGTGATCGCCGTGCGTCGAGGCGGCGAAGAGCTGAACCTCAACGGACGCACGACGCCCGCGGCGACCGTCACCGTGGCCCCCGGTGCGGGCGACCGCGACTGGCTCGGCGCCTGGCTCACCGCATCCGCCTCGCAGATCGTCGACCTGAGTGAGCGTGCCCCGGATCACGACGGGCTCGCGTCGTCCGACCCCCGTGCGCGGCGAGACGCCGTCGAGGTCGAGCTCGCGGCCGTGCGGCGCCCGCTCGACCGCGAGCTCCTCGCCGATGCCGTGTGGCGGGCGACCTGGCCCCATGACCGTCTCGTGTTCGGCTCGTCGCGCCTCGTCCGCGTCGCCGATGCGGTGCTCGGCGGCAAGAAGGTGCCGGTCCATGCCAACCGCGGCCTCGCGGGGATCGACGGCACGATCGCCACCGCGACGGGCATCGCCCTCGCCAGTCAGGCGGGCGGGGCTCCCGGTGTCACCCGGGTGCTGCTGGGCGACCTCGCGTTCCTGCACGACGTCGGAGCGCTCCTCCTCCCGCCCGACGAGGACGAACCGCGACTGCAGGTGATCGTCGGCAACGACGGCGGCGGCACGATCTTCGACGGGCTCGAAGTCGGAGCGACCGCCGACCGTGCCGATCTCGACCGTGCCTTCTACACCCCGCACACGGTGCGACTCGAGAAGCTCGCGCTCGCGTACGGCTGGGAGTATCAGCGCGTCACGACCCGTACCGCGCTCGATCAGGTGCTGACCACACCGGCGGGCGGTCGTCAGCTGATCGAGGTCCCGCTGACCCGCTGACCCTGATTCCCCTGCGACGGCCGGCCGCGGTGGCAGGATGAACGCATGACAGCGCACGAGTGGGCCAAGACACTGCAGGTCGGAGACGGATTCCGTCTGGCAGACGTCGACCCGAGGAGCACTCCCGGCTATGACGGCTCCAAGGCCGACGGTGCGCGGGCCCTCGAATCCGGCCTCGACGAGCTCAACCACCTGCAGGAGCGCCTGTTCGCGGAGAGCCGGGTCGGCGTCGCGAAGGACTCGGTGCTGCTGATCCTGCAGGCCATGGACTCGGCAGGAAAGGGCGGCATCGTGCGTCACGTCGTCGGCGGCGTCGATCCGCAGGGCGTCGCGCTCACCGCGTTCAAGGCGCCGACGGCGGAGGAGCTCGCCCACGACTTCCTCTGGCGCGTCACGCCGCGTCTGCCGGAACCCGGGTTCATCGGCGTCTTCGATCGCTCGCACTACGAGGACGTGCTGATCGGTCGGGTGCGCTCCCTGGCTCCGGCCGACGAGATCGAGCGCCGTTACGACGCGATCAACACGTTCGAGGCCGAGGCTGCGGCATCGGGCATCCGCATCATCAAGGTCATGCTGCACATCTCGCCCGACGAGCAGAAAGCGCGCCTGATGGAACGCCTCGAGCGGCCGGACAAGCACTGGAAGTACAACCCGGGTGATGTCGACGAGCGACTGCTGTGGGACGACTACATGGCGGCGTATCAGACCGTGTTCGACCGCACGTCGACCGCTGCAGCTCCCTGGCACGTGATTCCGGCGGATCGCAAGTGGTACGCGCGGCTCGCCGTGCAGGAGCTGCTCCTCGACGCGCTGCAGGGCATCGACCCGCAGTGGCCCGCCGCCGAGTTCGACGTCGAGGCCGAGAAGAAGCGCCTCGCCGCCAGCTGAGCGTCGTGGTCGGAAGGCTCAGGCGAGGGCGTCGACCAGCGGGCGGAACTTGACGCGGGTCTCGAGCAGCTCCGACTCGGGGTCGGAACCGGCCACGATCCCGGCACCCGCATAGGCGGTGACGGCGATCTCGGTGGCGGCGGGGGAGAACTGCGCACAGCGCAGGGCGATCGCCCATTCGCCGTTGCCCGCAGCATCCACCCATCCGACCGGACCCGCGTAGCGGCCTCGGTCGAACGGCTCCAGCTCGCGGATCGCGGCGATCGCGGCAGGGGTCGGGGTGCCGGCCACGGCGGCGGTCGGATGCAGTGCACCCACCAGGTCGAGCGACGAGCCGCCGTCGGCGAGCTCGCCTTCGACGTCGGTCGCCAGGTGGAAGAGGTTCGGCAGCTTGAGCAGGAACGGCTGTTCGCTCGCGGCGAGAGCACGGGTGTGCGGACGCAGCGAGGCGAGGACACTCTGCACGGCGTACTCGTGCTCGTCGAGGTCCTTCGTGCTCGAGGCGAGATGGGCGGATGCCACGGTGTCGGCGTCCGCGTCGGCTCCGCGTCCGATCGTGCCGGCCAGCACGCGTGCGGTGACCGTGCGCTGCTGCACCGTCACGAGGGTCTCGGGGCTCGCGCCGATCAGCCCGTCGACCGCGAAGGCCCACGTGTCGGGGTAGCCGGTCGACAGCGCCCGCACGAGGCGACGCAGATCGGAACCGGCGGGGATGCTGCCCGTGAGGTCGCGGGCGAGCACGACCTTGCTCAGCTCACCGGCGGCGATGCGTGCGAGGGCCTGGCTCACGGAATCCTGGTAGCCCTGGGGGCTCTGCGCGCCCGGGCCGACGGTTCCCGCCCAGTGCGGGCCGTACTCGTGCGTCGTGGCATCGGGGGCGGCATCGGACGACGAGGAGCGGATGCTCGTGAGCCACGTGCGACCGTGACTGCGGCCGATCACGAGCGTCGGGACGATCAGCACGCTGTCAGCGGCCGAGTCCTCGTCGAAGGTCAGCGCTCCGAAGGCCACGAGTCCCGTGCCGGGAAGGCCCAGCTCGTCGTGGATCTCTGCATCTTCCGAGAGGTCACGCCACGCGGTCGAGATCGCCGCCGAGCGCAGATCAGAAATGCCGGCGGGCACCCGCACGGTCTCGACGACACCGTCGCCGACGGCCACGATCCCGTCTCCGCGGCGCAACCACGCGAGAGGTCGGGCCGGGTCGGCATAGGCCAGGAGGTCCTCGACCGGATCGATCTCACGGGTCTCCACGACCAGCCTGGTGCTCACCCCTCCAGCCTAGTTCGTCGCCGATACGCAGGGCCCGAGGCGGCGCCTACGCTGAGTCCATGAGCGACGCGCGCCCCGCACCCGGCACCGAGATGATCTTCCAGTGGCGCAAGTGGGACGGCTCCCCGCACTGGCGTCACGAGTGCGTGTACCTCGGCGCCGACGAATGGGGCGACTGGATCGGACAGCCCGTCGGCTGGCGCAGTGCACGTCCGGGGGCGTCCTTCATCGCGGCGGGACCCAACGTGACGCTGGTGCCGCGGCAGACCGACTACGCGCTGACGGTGAACCGCGACCACCCCAAGGCGATGCGCATCTACATCGACCTCGGATGGGATGTGCGCTGGTCGGACGACCCGCTGCTGGCGACAGGCATCGACATGGACCTCGACGTCGTCCGTGTCGAGGGTGAGCGGGGCACGTGGGTCGACGACCGCGACGAGTGGGCCGAGCACAGCGCGCAGTACGGGTATCCCGCCGACATCATGACGCGGCTCGAAGCACTCGCGCTCGATCTCGAGCAGCGCGTGCGCGAGCAGAGCGCTCCGTTCGACGATGCCACCGCAGATCTCTGGCTCGACCGCCTCGAAGCCCTGCACCTCGCGCCTAGACTGGAGCCGTGACCTCGAACGAAGCAAACCGCGCCGATCTCGGCAAGGACCCCGCCCGCGTCAGCGGCATGTTCGACCAGGTCGCCGCGGGCTACGACCGCACGAACACGGCGATGACGGTCGGCAACGATGCGCTGTGGCGTGCGGCCACGACCCGCGCCGTCGCTCCGAAGCCGGGCGAGAAGATCCTCGACCTCGGTGCGGGTACCGCCTCGTCGTCGGCATCCCTCGCACGCAGCGGGGCAGAGGTCGTCGCCGCCGACTTCTCGCCGGGCATGCTCGCCGAGGGGCAGCGTCGTCACGGCAGCATCCGCAATCTCTCGTTCGTGCAGGCGGATGCCACCGATCTGCCGTTCGCCGACGGAGAGTTCGACGCGGTCACGATGTCGTATGCGCTGCGCAACGTGAACGATCCGAAGAAGGCGCTTCGCGAGCTCCTCCGCGTCACGAAGCCGGGCGGCCGCCTCGTCATCAACGAGTTCTCGACCCCTCCCGGGTCCGTGTTCCGTGCCGCCTACCGCTTCTACAACTCGCAGGTGCTGCCTCGGGTCGCCCGGGTCGCCGGCACGAACGGCGACGCCTACGACTACCTGAACGAGTCGATCCGCGACTGGCCCGACCAGAAGAAGCTCGCGGCCTGGATCCGCGAGGCGGGCTGGACCGAGGTCGAGTACCGCAACCTCTCCTTCGGCATCGTCGCGCTCCACCGGGCGTTCAAGCCCGCGTGAACATCATGCGCGAACCCGCATCTCCGACGACGGTAGGCTGAGAGCGTGACTTCGAGCCGCGTAGCCCCTGGTTCGCGACTGGCGAGCCGTCTCGGTTTCAGCGACCGTGTCTTCATCGGCACCGCTGGCCGACGCGTCGCGCGGGCGATCGAAGACGGCCTCGAGAAGGTCGAGACGGGCCTCGCAGAAGACGTGCGCGTCGCGGATCCGCTGGCAGACGCCGCGAGCCGCTACCTGTACGCGGCCGGAGGCAAGCGCATCCGTCCCGTGCTCACGCTGCTCGCCGCCCAGCTCGGCGACGGCAACACCGAGCAGGTGATCGACGTCGCCAAGGCTCTCGAGATCACGCACCTCGGATCCCTGTACCACGATGACGTCATGGACGGCGCAGACCGTCGACGCGGTGTTCCCGCGGCGCAGACGGTGTGGGGCAACAACATCGCCATCCTCACCGGCGACATCCTCTTCTCCCGTGCGAGCCAGCTGATGTCGCGTCTGGGTGAGCGGGCGATCCGCCTGCAGGCCGACACGTTCGAGCGCCTGGTCCTCGGCCAGATGCACGAGACGATCGGTGCGCAGCCCGACGACGACCCCATCGAGTTCTACATCCAGGTCCTCGCCGACAAGACCGGGTCCCTGATCGCGGCCGCCACCCAGGGTGGCGTGATCTTCTCGAACGCACCGTCGGAGTACGAAGAGCCGCTGCGCGTCTACGGCGAGAAGATCGGCGTCGCGTTCCAGCTGCTCGACGACGTGATCGATCTCTCGGCGAAGCCCGAGGACACCGGCAAGGTCCCGGGAACCGACCTGCGTGCCGGAGTCCCGACCATGCCGTACCTGCTGCTCAAGGCAGAGCCGGACGACGCGTCGATCGACCTCGCGTCCCGCATCGACGACGGTGTCGCCCGTATCGCCGATGGTGCCGACCCGTCGATCCTCGACGGACCGCTCACCGAGCTGCGCGACCACACCGGCACTCAGAAGACCCTGGCGCTCGCGCATTCCTGGACCCAGGATGCGATCGACGCGCTCGCCCCGCTTCCGCGTGGCACCGTGCGCGAGGCGCTCACGCGCTTCGCCGAGACCCTCGTCGAACGCTCCAGCTGATCGTGCCGCGGCGCGTCGCCGCCTGTGCCGAGCGTGACGGCCTACGAAAGGACCCCCTATGACCAAGCTCAGACTGGCCATCGTCGGAGCGGGCCCCGCCGGCATCTACGCCGCCGACATCCTGCTGAAGGCCGAGCGCAAGTTCGACGTCTCGATCGACCTCTTCGAGCAGCTTCCCGCGCCGTACGGACTGGTCCGCTACGGCGTCGCGCCCGATCACCCGCGCATCAAGGGCATCATCAACGCGCTGCGCGACGTGCTCGACCGGGGCGACATCCGCCTGTTCGGCAACGTGCGATTCGGCGAGGACATCACGCTCGACGACCTCAAGAAGCACTACAACGCCGTGATCTTCGCCACGGGTGCGATCCGCGACACGTCGCTCGACATCCCCGGCATCGACGCGGTGGCCTCCTACGGCGCCGCCGACTACGTCAGCTGGTTCGACGGCCACCCCGACGTGCCGCGCGAATGGCCGCTGGATGCCGCATCCGTCGGCGTGCTGGGCAACGGCAACGTCGCCCTCGACGTGGCCCGGATGCTCGCGAAGCACGCGGAAGACCTGCTCGTGACAGAGGTGCCCGAGAACGTCTACGAGGGGCTCAAGGCCAGCGCGGTCACCGACGTGCACGTCTTCGGACGACGTGGCCCTGCGCAGGTGAAGTTCACCCCGCTCGAGCTGCGTGAGCTCGGCGAGCTGCGCGACGTCGACATGGTCGTCTACGACGAGGACTTCGACTACGACGAGGCATCGAAGGATGCGGTGTCGAGCAACAAGCAGGTCATGGTCATCGATCGCATCCTGCAGTCGTGGCGCAAGCGCCCGTCCGTCAACGACGCCCGAGGCGATGAGAACAACGTCGGTGGCACGGCATCCCGTCGTCTGCACCTGCACTTCTGGGCCCGTCCGGTCGAGGTCCGCAAGGACGACGCGGGGCGCGTCGCCGCGCTCGTCTACGAGCGCACGAAGCCCGACGGTCAGGGCGGTGCCGTGGGCACCGGCGAGATGCGCGAGGTCCCGCTGCAGGCGCTCTACCGCGCGATCGGCTACTTCGGTTCGCCGCTGCCGGGCGTGCCGTTCGACAAGAAGCACGGTGTGATCCCCAACCGCGAGGGCCAGGTGCTCGCGAAGGACTCGAATCAGCAGATGACGGGCATCTACGCGACCGGGTGGATCAAGCGCGGACCGGTGGGCCTGATCGGTCACACGAAGTCCGATGCCATGGAGACCGTGCGTCACATCATCAACGACCAGGGCTCCTGGTGGCACCCGGAGGACCCCTCGGAAGAGGCGATCCCCGCGCTGCTGCAGGAGCGCGACGTCAAGTGGACCGACCTCGACGGCTGGCACCGTCTCGACGAGCACGAGGTCTCTCTCGGTGCACCGCACGAGCGTGCTCGCGTCAAGGTCGTCCCTCGCGACGAGATGGTGCGCGTCTCCCGCGGGGAGTGACCGTCATCGGATCGTCGCCGGCGACTCGACGCCGGACACGCCGCTCCGTACGCGCAGGGACGCGTCGGCTAGCCTGGCCGCATGCCTGAGTGGATACCGGACGTCCTCGGCGACGAGTTCGAGCAGCTCACGCTCGAGCTCACCGATGACGACGAGGGAGCGGTCGTCGCCACCCTTGTGCGCGCTCTGCCGGGGGAGCGGAGCTGGTGGGATCGGCTGCGCGGACGCCGTCGCCCTCTTGACGACGTCGATGTGCTCTACGTTCACGGGTGGTCGGACTACTTCTTCCAGAAGAGGCTCGCCCGGTTCTGGACGGCCAGAGGCGCGCGGTTCTTCGCGCTCGATCTGCGCAAGTACGGTCGCAGCCTGCGCGAGGGGCAGACGCCCGGGTACATCACCGACCTCGCCGCCTACGACGAGGACATCGCCGCAGCACTCGAGGCGATGGGACGCAGCGCCGACGGATCCACCTCCGGCCGGCGTCTGGTGCTTCTCGGGCATTCGACCGGGGGGCTCACCCTGAGTCTGTGGGCGTCACGGCATCCGCTTGCCGCGTCCGCTCTGATCCTGAACAGCCCGTGGCTGGAGTTCCAGGTCGCGTCCGCGCGGCCGCTGATCGCGCCCGTGGCCGAGCTGCAGGCGCGCTGGGCGCCGCGGGAGGTCGCTCCGCAGGTCGATCTGGGCTTCTACACGCGAGCGCAGCAGGAAGTCGCCGACCCGGACGATCCGGTGGAGGTGAATCCCGTGTGGCGGCCTGCGCAGACGATGGCCGTGCACGCCGGCTGGTTCCATGCGGTGCTCTCGGGGCACGCCGCAGTGGCCGCGGGGCTGACGATCGACGCGCCCGTGTGCGTGCTGCTCTCGGCGCGTTCTGCGACGCCCACGCGGTGGTCGGAGGACCTCACGCGGGCTGACTCGGTGCTCGTCGTGGACGACATCGCACGTGCGGCGCTGAAGCTCGGCCCCTCGGTGACGGTCGAGCGCATCGACGGTGCGCTGCACGACATCTTCCTCTCTCGCCATGAGGCGAGAGAGGAAGCGTATCGCCGCCTCGACCGCTGGGTCAGAGGCTGGTCGGCCGCAGCCGGTGGTGATCAGACGTAGTGCATCAGCCGAGCGAGACGCTCGGCATCGTCTGCATCGCCGCGCAGCACCGCGAGCCGGAAGTCCCGATAGACCTGGAGCATGCGCTCCCGGTCGTCGTCGGGCACGGTCCAGCCGCGGAGGTTGCGGAACAGCGCCATGCTCGCGTCGTTGATCAGCACCTGGTGCTGGACGTTGCGACTGCGCTCGCTGAGAAACGAGAACACCGCCCACCGTGTATGGGAGATGCGCACGTCATCGTCGAGCGCCGTGAACATCTCCTCGACGAGGTCGGCGAGGGTCTCGCGGTCGTGCTGCGTCATCCGTGCGATGCCCATGCGGGCCGCCATTCCCGCCTGATACCCCGCGAACTCGAGCGTCTGCTCCACGGTCTCCGGAGTGACGGCTGTCACCTCGGTGTATCGGCTCGGGTACATCGTCACGAGCCCGAGGCGCTCGAGGCGCTGCAACGCCTCTCGCACCGGAGTCCGCGACACGTGCAGTTCTTCGGCGACGTCGACATCGCGGATGCGATGCCCCGGTTCCAACACGCCGTCCACGATCTGCGCGCCGATGTGCTGGAACACCTCCTCGGCCAAGAGCTGCTTGCTTTCTCGAATGCTCGTCATCGAACTGTTGCTGTTCATGGATTGCCCCCAGTTGCTTTCCAGATCCGAGCCCCCCATGATGTGCCCGGACGGCCACTACATCACGAAGTAGATCGCGATGCCAACAATCCACAGGCGCATTTTCCGGCGGGGGCGTGAGCCCTCGTGGGAGGTGTGTCGTCGCGGGATTCGTACAGGTGATTTTCTATGGCCGGCGAGCGTCGGAGACACTCGCCGGCCATAGACGATGGCGCGCACGGAGCTGCACTGCGCCCAGTCCCCACAAGGCGAGGACCGCGTTCCGCGAAGCCGCGGAACAGGGTCCGGCAGCGCGTCATGCTTCGCCGTATCGTCTGTCGCATCGGGACGCGACAGCATCAAGTCTCCGGCACCCACGCCCATATATCGGAATGGGATCTGCGGGGACACACAGAGAGGGGGCGGATGCCACGCATCCGCCCCCTCTCTGTGTGCGTGACTCAGCGGTAGTTTATGAACTGCAGATCGAGGTCGAGGTCGGAGCCCTTCAGCAGCGCGATCACCGACTGCAGGTCGTCGCGGCTCTTGGACTGCACGCGCAGCTCGTCGCCCTGGATCTGGCTCTTCACGCCCTTGGGGCCCTCGTCACGGATGATCTTGTTGATCTTCTTCGCGTTCTCCGACGAGATGCCGTCCTTGAGGGAGGAGACGATCCTGAACTCCTTGCCGCTGGCGAACGGGTCGCCGGACTCGAGGCTCTTGAGAGAGATCCCGCGCTTGATGAGCTTGCTCTGGAACACGTCGAGAACGGCGTTCGCGCGCTCTTCCGTGCCGGCGATGATCAGGATCTGCTCGCCGCTCCAGGCGATCGACGCGCCGGTGCCCTTGAAGTCGTAGCGCTGCTCGATCTCCTTGCGCGCCTGGTTGAGGGCGTTCTCGGCCTCCTGGTGATCCACTTTCGAGACGATGTCAAAGGAACTGTCAGCCATACGCAAAGTGTATCGATACCGCTGATTCCACGCCTCTTTGGAAGCGTTTCCACAACGTTTCATCGCCGAGATCACGGTCACAGCTTGGTATCGACCTGCATTCTCGTTGCAGATCCCGTCGATATCGTTGCATACTGTAAGCGCTTGCAGTACCGCAGGCCACCAGTACTCAGAGAGGCACACACCAATGAAGGTGAACAAGAGGGGCATCGTCGCCGCCGGCGTCATCGCGATCGTTTCGACTCTTTCCCTTGCCGGTTGCTCGACCGCGACGAACGGCGATGACTCGTCGGGCGCCGAGAGCGGCGGAACGCTGACCGTCTGGGTCGACGCGGAGCGCGTCGACGCGCTGCAGGGTGCGGCCGACTCGTACGAGGAGAAGACCGGCGTCAAGGTCGAGCTCGTCGGCAAGTCCGTCGACGACATGAAGGACGACTTCATCCAGCAGGTGCCGACCGGCAAGGGCCCCGATGTCGTCATGGGCGCCCACGACTGGCTCGGCGAGCTGTCGACCAACGGTGTCGTCGCACCGCTCGAACTCGGCGACTCGTCGGCGGACTACCTGCCCGTCGCCCTCCAGGCCGCCACCTACGACGGCACGGTCTACATGCTCCCGTACGCGGTCGAGAACATCGCCGTGCTGCGCAACGCCGACATGGTTCCCGAGGCGCCCACGAGCTTCGACGACATGGTCTCGAAGGGCACGTTCGTCGTCGAACAGGGTGCAGAGGGCAACCCGTACCACCTGTACCCGTTCCAGACCGCTTTCGGGGCTCCCGTCTTCGGCACCGACGACTCGGGCAGCTACGACTCGACCGACCTCCAGCTCGGCAGCGACGGCGGCTTCGCCTTTGCCGACTGGCTCGCCGCGCAGGGCGCAGCGGGCACGCTGAACACCGACATCGACGGCGAGATCGCGAAGCAGCAGTTCCTCGACGGCACCGCGGCCTTCTGGCTGACCGGTCCGTGGAACGTGGGCGCGGCCACCGATGCCGGCATCAACGTCGCGATCGACCCCGTCCCCAGCCCGACGGGCGAGACGGCCTCGCCGTTCGCCGGTGTCAAGGGCTTCTTCGTCAGCTCCGAGTCGAAGAACAAGGTCGCCGCGAACGACTTCCTCGTCAACTACATCGGCACCGAAGAGGTCCAGCTCGAGCTGTTCAAGGCCGGAAACGTGCTGCCCGCCCTGACGGCGGCGGCGGACACCGCGGCATCCGACCCGATCATCGCCGGCTTCCAGGCCGTCGGGGCCGACGCCGTCCCGATGCCGGCCATCCCCGCCATGGGCTCGGTCTGGGAGTTCTGGGGTGTCGCCGAAGCGGCGATCATCAACGGCTCGGACCCGAAGACGACGTGGCAGAAGCTCGTCGACGACGTGACCGCAGCGATCAAGTAGCACACAGCACGATCCCTGCCGGGGCGGACGTCGTCCGCCCCGGCAGCTCGACGACGGGGACGAGATGACAGAACTCGCTGAGCCCACGGCTCCATTGAACAAGCGCCAGCGCCAGGCGGCGAAGATCGCCGACGCGGCATCCGGACCGATCGGCTGGATGCTGCTGAAGATCCTGCTGCTGGCGGTCGTCGACGCGATCGCACTCTATGCGGCGTTCGTGCTCTTCGGCCAGCAGGAGTGGCTGGTGCTCGGCCTCGTGGTGGCCGTCACGGTCCTCGTCAACTACATCTACTTCTCGCGCAAGCGGGTCCCGGCGAAATATCTCACGCCGGGGATCATCTTCCTGATCATCTTCCAGGTGTTCACACTGCTGTACACGGGGTACATCGGCTTCACGAACTACGGCACCGGGCACAACGGCACCAAGGATCAGGCGATCTCCTCGCTCCTGGCCTCCTCGCAGGAGCGGGTCGAGGACTCCGCCACCTACCCCGTGACCGTCGTCGAGCAGTTCGGCACCTACGGCCTCCTCGTCACCGATCCCGAATCCGGCGATGCCCTGCTCGGCACGGCCGAGCAGCCGTTGGCCGAGGTGGACGCGGACTTCGAGGGCGGCCAGGCGGTCGCGGTCGACGGGTGGAACACGCTTCCGCTCGCGAAGGTCTTCACGCTCTCCGCCGAGCTCGAGAAACTCTCGGTGCCGTTCAGCGACGACCCGAACGACGGCAGCCTCCGAGCCCCCGACGGGCAGAAGGGGTATCTGTACGTCTCGAGCCTCGAGTACGACGCGGATGCCGACACCATCACCGACACGACGACCGGCGCCGTCTACGCCGACACCGGCGAGGGCGCGTTCACCGCCGAGGACGGCGCGGAGCTGCTGCCCGGATGGCAGACGACGGTCGGCTTCGACAACTTCGTGCGCGCGGTCACCGACGAGTCCATCCGCGGGCCCCTCATCTCGGTGACGATCTGGACCTTCGTCTTCGCGCTGCTCTCGGTCGCGACGACGTTCTTCCTCGGGCTCCTGCTCGCACTGGTCTTCAACAACACGCGGATGCGGTTCCGCAACGGCTACCGCATCATCCTGATCCTCCCGTACGCGTTCCCCGCGTTCCTCTCTGCGCTGGTCTGGGCGGGCATGATGAACGAGAGCTTCGGCTTCATCAATCAGGTGATCTTCGGCGGGGCGGACATCCCGTGGCTCAGCGATCCGAACCTCGCCAAGGTGTCGGTGCTCCTGGTGAACCTCTGGCTCGGATTCCCGTACATGTTCCTGGTCTGCATGGGAGCGCTGCAGGGCATCCCCGAGGACGTGAACGAGGCCGCCGTGATGGATGGCGCGAACCCCTGGCAGGTGTTCCGCCGTATCAAGCTGCCGCTGCTGCTCGTCACCGTCGCACCGCTGCTGATCTCGTCGTTCGCGTTCAACTTCAACAACTTCAACCTGATCTACATGCTGACCAAGGGCGGGCCGCGGTTCGACGATGTGAGCATCCCCGTCGGACACACCGACATCCTGATCTCGATGGTCTACAAGGTGGCGTTCACGGGGCAGTCCCGCGACTACGGCCTCGCATCCGCGTTCACGATCCTGATCTTCATCGTGGTCGCGACGATCTCGATCATCAGCTTCCGCAAGACCAAGGCCCTCGAGGAGCTGAACTGACATGAGCACCACGGATACGCGCACCGCCGCACCCGTCACGGTCGAGCGGAATCTCGGCCCCCGTCGTCGCTCGATCGGCGCCTGGTTCGCCGACACCGGGTGGCGCCATGTCGTCGCCATCATCGTCAGCGCGTTCGCGCTGTTCCCGCTTCTCTATGTCGTATCGGCGTCCCTGAACCCGCGCGGCACGCTGACGGGATCCAACCAGCTGTTCTCCGCGTTCGGCATCGACAGCTATGTGCGCATCCTCAGCGATCCGCAGAACCCGTACGGCCTGTGGTTCCTGAACACCCTGATCATCGCGGTCGTCACCGGAGCGTCGACCGTCTTCATCGGGGCTCTCGCGGCATATGCCTTCTCGCGTATGCGCTTCGCCGGCCGTCGCATCGGACTCGTCACGATCGTGGTCGTGCAGATGTTCCCGCAGCTGCTCGCCGTGGTCGCGATCTTCCTGCTGATGTCGACGCTGGGCGACTGGTTCCCGGCCATCGGTCTGAACACTCACACCGGGCTCATCCTCGTGTACCTCGGCGGCGCGCTCGGGGTGAACACCTACCTGATGTACGGCTTCTTCAACACCCTGCCGATGGAGCTCGACGAGGCGGCCCGCATCGACGGCGCGGGCCACGCGCGGATCTTCTTCACGATGATCCTGCCGCTGGTCGCGCCGATCCTCGCGGTGGTCGCGCTGCTGTCGTTCATCGGCACGGTGAACGAATACGTGATCGCGAGCGTCATGCTCGTCGACGTCGAGCAGCAGACCCTCGTGGTCGGCCTCACCAAGCTCGTCGCGAACCCGCGGTACGCGGACTGGTCGGCGTTCTCGGCCGGCGCCGTGATGGCGGCCGTTCCGGTGATGATCCTGTTCCTCTTCCTGCAGCGGTACATCGTGGGCGGTCTGACGGCGGGCGCGACGAAGGGCTGATCCTCCGTCATCCCGGTGCAGGCGCCGAGCGGGACGATGCGGCCATCGGTAGCGTGCGTGACATGCTACCTTGTGATGCATGACAGCTGACATCGGCGCGCAGATGCGCAAGGGCGTCGTCGAGTACTGCGTGCTCGGCCTGCTCTCGCGCGAGCCCATGTACGGCTGGCAGCTGTCCGACGAGCTCACCCGTGCGGGGCTCATCGCCAGCATCGGCACGCTCTACCCCCTGTTGGGGCGGCTGCGCGACAACGGCTGGGTCAGCACCTTCGACCTGCCGTCGGAGAGCGGACCGGTGCGCAAGTACTACCGGCTCACGGATGCGGGGACCGAGCAGCTCGCCCGGTTCCGCGCGCAGTGGGCACCGTTCGCCCGTGTGGTCACGGGCATCGTGGGAGAGGGAAGATCATGACCCGGACCAGTGCTGACAGCCTGCGCGACGACTATCTCGCGCGGCTCGACGAGGCCATGCGCGGACTGCCGCACGGCGTGGCCGCCGACATCCGTGGCGGTATCGCCGAGGAGCTCGACGGGCTCGATCCCGCCCAGACGGCCGAGCGGATCGGGCGCCTGGGCGACCCCGGCGCCATCGCCAGGGAGGCCCACGACGCATGGCGCGGAGAACACGTGGGGGAGGATGCGGTCGCGCCGGTGCCCCGCGTGCCCGCGACGAGCACGCGAGGGTACGCGATCGCGGCGGCCCTCACGCTGAGCTTCGGCGGCATCGTGCTGCCGATCGTCGGGTGGTTCGTCGGCGCGGTGCTGGTGAGCCTCAGCAGCCTGTGGAAGACGGGGGAGAAGGTCATCGCCATCGTCGTCCCCTTCGCGCTGTGCACGCTCTCCGGCATCCTCATCTCCGGGCTGGGCTTCGCCAGCTGGTCGAGCAGCGGCAGCTCGACCGGCAGCGGCACGGGTGGCGGCGCGGAGGTCATGAACCCTCTCCTGCCCACCTGGTACGACCTGATCTGGTTCGGAGCGATCGCGCTCGGCATCATCCTCATCCCGCTCTCGGGTCTCTGGCTGCTGTGGCGACTTCGCGGCCGCACCGGGCGCTGACGAGGGGTCGTCGTCGGCGTTGCGCCGGGCGACCGTCTGATCCTGGCTCTAGCCTGAATGCATGACACGGGTCGCGGGGCGCAACGTGGCGATCAGCTGGATCGCCGGTGTGCTGTGTGCCGGGGTGGTCGCCGCCCTGGTCTGGTTCTCGATGCCGATCATGCCCGTCATGACCGCCTTCGTCGGAGACGCGCTCCGCTCCGTCCTCCCCTGACGCGCCCGACGTGCCGCCGCCGCCCGATCCGAGGTGGCTCACGGGCTGGGCGACACGTCGGCACGCCTCCCTCGGGGCGCGGGGGCGCGGCGGTAACCTCGCAGAGCACACATCCGATGAGAGGCGCACCCCATGAGTGACCCCGAGGTTCCCCAGCCCGAGCGGCCGAAGGACGTCAACGACGTCGTCGACAGCGCGAACGCTGGACTCGACGCCGCCGCCGCAGCGGGTGCCGGTGTTCCCGGCGCGCCCGCGAACACCGCCGACGAGGCGCCCGCCGTCACGACGAGTCCTGCTGTCGACCCCGACCTGGCCGCGTTCGAAGCGGCTGAGAACGAGCACCCCGGCACCTTCGCGACTCCGGAGCTGAACGACCCGAAGTACCTCGACGACGACACCACGTCGACCACGTCGTCGTGGAACTCCGATGCCGATGCCACCGCCGTGTACACGCCGCCGGCCGCATACGGTTCGTCCGCCCTCGCGGGATCCGCGTACTCGTCGGCCGACGACACCGAGACGCGCATCGTGCCCTCGGAGCCCGCCGCCGCCGAGCCGGTGGTCGCGCCGACCCAGCAGCAGCAGCCGATCTTCGTGCAGGCCCCCGAGCCTCCGCGCGAGCGCGGCAACCGCGGAACCGCAGGGGGCATCGGCCTTCTCGCCACGCTCGCCTTCGCGATCCTGTACCTGGGTGCGACGCTCGGGCTCGGCGCCTTCGCCGGCGACGTCACGACCGAGAACATCGGCGAAGCCGCGTTGGCGCCGCTGACGACCTGGGGCTTCTGGGTTCCCGTCGTCGTGTTCTTCCTCGGATTCTGGCTGCTCGGCGCCTTCATCAACCGCGGACGCTGGGGCCTCTGGGTCGTGTTCGGCATCATCGTCGGGCTGATCGCCTACGGCGGCCACATCCTCGGTGCGCTGTTCGAAGCCCCGTTCTGGCTGCTCACCGCTCGCGAGGGCAACGACCTCGTCGGTTCGCAGCTGTTCCACCCGCTGGCGATCGCCGCATTCGTGTTCGCCCGCGAGCTCACGATCTGGTTCGGAGCCTGGGTCGCCCGCAGCGGTGCCCGCAAGACCGAGCTCAACGCCGAGGCGCAGCGCGAGTACGAGCGCACGCTCGAGGCCGGCCCGACGCTGTCGAGGTAGTCACCACCATGTCATCGCCGAACCCCCGCGGACCCGAGTCCGCGGGGGTTTCTGCTCTTCTGGCGCTGGTGCTCGCGACCATCAGCTTCTTCGCCCTCGCGGTCTTCGGGCTCGGCGCCGTCAGCATCGTGACCGACAGCGACATCATCTCGGCCCCCGGGCTCGGGCAGGTGCCGGGCGCGGTCGGGATGCTGGTCGCCGTGATCGCCTTCGCGCTCGGGCTCTGGTTGGCCCTGCGGCGACCGCATCCGTCTTTCCTGGCTGTGCCCGGCATCGCGGTCGGGACGGCTCTGGCTCATCTGATCGCCGTCTGGATCGGCGTGGCCACGGCGCGTGGCGACCTCATCGTCGCGACGGCGGTCGCCGGCGACCTCGTCCGAGGGGGAGCGAGCGCGGTGCTGCTGGCCGCCGCCGCGGTGGCGGCCTGGGGCGGTATCGCGCTCCGGCGCACCCGCGCGGAGCATCCTCGGTGGCCGTGGGAGCGCGACGACGAGGAGTGACGCCCCGCCGTCATGCCGGAAATCGGCGTGGAGAGGCCGCGCGCCCCGTACGCTCTACGTGTGGAGCGCTCGTTGGAGACGCAGGTCGACCAGGCCGTCGAGGCCTGGCTGCGCTGGGTGCCCCGGTGGGAGCCGGCCACCCACCGCGGAAGGGTCGCGCCGTGCCGGAGGTGTCTCGGTTCCCCGATCCTCTCGGCGGCGGGCATCGGAGCCAACACGCCGCACGGCGTGCAGCACGGACTGTCGACGCGGATCAAGACGATCGTCGATCACGCCGTGGCCGAGTACACGGCGAGGAACCTGCCGATGCTGCAGCGCGAACTCGATCAGCAGGCCGCCCGCAACCGTGCTCGCAGCTACCGCCCGGCCGACGGTCTCGATCCGGAGTTCGACGGTCTGCCACTGGATCCGGAACCCGTTCCCGGCGCCCCGTTCCTCTTCACGATCGCCGGTCTCGCAGACGACGCGACAGCCGACCTTCCGCCCCTCCCTCCGCTGAGCGATGAGGCCAAGGTCGCGCTGCGCCAGGAGGTCGCACTCGCCGACGAGTACGCGAACATGGTGGGCCGCGAGATCTGCACCATGCTGCTGCGTCATCGCATATACATCCAGGCGGCGATCTCGCAGCACGTCGAGCCCCAGATCGAGGCGCTGCTCGCCGAGCTCACCGACTCGCTCGATTCTCCGTTCGACCCCGACCAGTCCTAGCTCCTGAGTCTCCAGGGACGAGGCCGGTGACGGCACTCTGCGCCAGCCTGCGGATCCGCTGAGAGACGTCCGCGCAACTGGCGATGGGAGCAGAGCGTGGGTATCGTTTTTCGATAGATACCCATTGGCGATCGATAGGGCTACCCATGCATCCTCGTGTCTCTCGCGTTCTCAAGGCGCTGATCATCGTGCTGCTCGGACTGCTCCTGGCCAGCCAGACCCTGGTCATCCCCGAGGTCGCCCGTATCACCGCGATCCGCAATCCCGACGTCGCGCAGCTGGAGGTCCCGGGGATCATCGGCGCGGTGGTCTTCATCGCCCTGATCGAGGTGACGCTGGTGTGCATCTGGTTCCTCCTCTCGCTCGTGCAGGAGGACCGCATCTTCCGCGTCGAGGCGTTCCGGTACGTCGACATCATCCTCGGCGCGCTCGTCGCGGCCGGCGCGATCATCCTCGTCTCGTACATCGTGATCGTCGCCAGTCGGGCCGTCTCGCTGTCGCTGTCGCTGCTCGCCGTCCTGGGGATCGTCGTGAGTGCTGCACTCGCACTTCTCGTGGTCGTGCTTCGCGGTCTTCTGCGCAAGGCTCTCGAACTCGAGCAGGACATGTCGGAGGTCGTCTGATGCCGATCGTCATCGACCTCGACGTGCAGCTCGCCATCAAGAAGATGAGCGTGCAGGACTTCGCCGACGCCATCGGCATCACCCCCGCGAACGTGGCGGTGCTCAAGAACGGCCGGGCGAAGGCGGTGCGCTTCACGACTCTCGAGGCGATCTGCCGCGTGCTCGACTGCCAGCCGGGCGACATCCTGCGGTGGGTCCCCGAGTCCGAGGAGCAGTGATGAGCGTCACATCCATGAACCGGTCGGGTGCGTCCGCGCCGTCGACCACCTGGGGCGAGTCCGTCGCCCTGCGGCTTCTCGACGGCACGACCTGCCCGGTGTGCACGGGGGTGTTGGTCGACGGATGCTGCAATCGATGCCGCTCCGACCTGCGCGGCGCCATCGGGATCGAGGTGTGGAACGCGTCGCTCGCCGCCGCGACGGCGATGCGCGCTCGCGACGCCGTGCTGGAGCGTGTCCCCGTGGTGTGGGCGTCAGCCGACATGGCGACCGCGTCCGTGGCGGATGACGCGTCGTCGCCCCGGGCATCCGCCGTCGGGCCAGGGGCGACCGTCGACGGGCCGGAGACGGCATCCGCGGAACCCCCGCAGCCTCCGCCGGGTTCGTCCGGAACCGACTCGGCGGCATCGCCGCAGAGCAGCGCCACGCTCCAGTCGGTGCTCGCGACGGCGGGAGCGGGACTGTTCGCCGTGGCGGCGATCGTGTTCACCTACTTCAACCCCGACCTCGCCGATCGCGCTCTGCGCAGCGTGATCGTCGGTCTCATCACCCTGCTGTTCCTCGGGGGAGCCTGGCTGCTGTCCCGCCGGGGCCTGCGCTTCTCCGCCGAGGCGGTGGGCGGCCTCGGACTGGTCTTCGCCGGACTCGACGTGCACGCGATCGCCCAGCTCGCCGCACCGGAGGTCGACCCCTGGCTCACGGCCGCTGTCGTGTCGGCCGTCGCCGCGATCGTGATGCGGGGTGCCGGCGCGCAGCGCGGGATCAGGGTCTGGCAGTGGACCGCGGTGGTCACGCTGTCGCTCATCCCGGGCATGCTGGGTGCGGCGGGAGCGACGACGCTCGCGGGCGTGGCGGGCGCCGTCGGGGTCGCCTTCGCCGCGGCGGCGATCATCGAGTCGATGCGTCCGCCGAACGTCGAGCGCATCACCCTCGTGGTCGTGCAGTTGGTCGCGAGTGCGAGCGCCCTCGTGCGGGTGTGGCGGATCGATCTCGGGAGCGAGACGGCGTTCCTGCTCGCCGTGAGCGGGCTGCTCGCGCTGATCGCGGTGCATGCCGTGATCGCGGCTCGACGGGTGCTCGGTGCTCTGTGGGCATATGTCGCGGGGGCGACGGGGTCCGCGGCGGGCGTGCTTCTCGTGTACGCCATCCCCGGCATCCGGGAGCTCGAGGTCTCGTGGCACTTCGCGATCATCCCGGCTGCGGCCTCGGTCATGCTCGTGCTGATCGGCGCGGTCGTTCCGCTCCCCACACGGGTCCCCCGCGGGTTCGTGGCCGGGGGAGTGCTGTCGGTGCTCGCACTGCCGGCCCTCGCTCTCCTCGCCGCGGCGGTGATCACCGGTATGACCACCGTCGGCGGGTTCCTCCGACAGATGGACGGGACGGATGCTGTCGGCATCGCCGGTGCGGGGGCACCTCTCGGGCTCGCGGCCGTCTGCGTCGGACTCCTCGTGTTCGGCCGTCTCGCGCGCGGACGCGACGGCATCCGGTCACTGGCTGTGCCGTCGGCGCGGCTGTCGCTCGTGTCCGGTGCGCTCGCGGTGCTGGTTCTCGGCTGCAGCGGACTGCTGGTGCTGCCTGCCGCCGTCGCCGTCCTGACGGGTGCGGTCGTCGCGGTCGCCGCGGTGATGGCGCGGACACCGGAGCGCACTGCGGGCAGAGGCATCGTGCCCCTCTTGCTCATCGGCGCCCATCTCGCTCTCGTCGCCTCGGTGATCGTCGCCTGGCGCGATGCATCCGCCGTCCCGCTCGCGGGCATCGCGACGCTGATCGCGCTGGGCGCCCTCGCCGCCGCACGTCCGGCCGCCCGGCGGTTCCTCTCCGTCGGCATCGGCTTCGCATACGGGCTCGTCCTCGTCGCGACGGCGCTGGGCGAGAGCGGTGTCGGTGGCATCGCCCTCCTGTGCCTGACGGCATCCGCAGGGCTGCTCGTCGCGATCTCGGCGACGTATCTGCCGCGCATCGGTGCGCGTTCCTGGCAGGCGATTCTCGTCGTCTCCGCCGTCCCGTTCGGCATCGGCGTCCTGCAGGTGGTCGAGGAGCGCAGCGGCTGGACCGCGCTCTCGACCGGTCTGATGTTCGTGCTGGCGCTGACGCTGCTGCTCACGCGCCGCCCAGGACTCACACGCCTCGTGCGCACGGCTGCGGCGGGGATGCTCGTGCCGACCCTCGCGGTCGTGGTGGTCTGCCTCGGAGCCCAGCTGCTCGACTCGAGCGGATCGCCCGTGGCTCTCCCGATCGTCGCGGTGCTCGTGGCTCTGGCCCTGGCGTCGTCGACGTCCGTCCGCGCAGCGCTCGTCGCGAGAGGGCACGCGGTGTCGACCGCCGGTGCCGCTCGTGTCGCGATCGAATCGTCGGCGCTGCTGACCGGGATCATCGCGACGGGCCTGGCGGTCGGCCGCGAGGCGGCAGGATTCGGTACCGCGCTGATCGTGCTCCTCGTCATCGGGATCGGTGCCGTCGCCGCAGCCCTGTTCGCCGGTCGCCGCTATGCCTGGGGCGTCGCCGGTGCCGCATTCACCGGGGCCCTGTGGTGCGTCTGGGGAATCGTCGGCGTCGACCTGCTCGAGGCCTACCTGCTCCCGCCGACGCTGGGTGCCGCACTCGTGGCCGTGTTCCTCACGATCCGCGGCAGCAGGGCGACCGCGCTCTTCGTCACGGGGCTGCTCGCCGCGATCGGACCGATCCTGGCGATCGTCGCCCTCGTCGAACCGGATGCCGTCAGCCAGCAGGCGGTCTCGTGGCGGGTGGCGGCGCTCCTCGCCGCCGCATGGACGCTGCTCGCGCTCGAGGTCGTGGTGCGTCGGGCGCACCCCGGCTCGCGGATGCACAGACTTCGAGCGCTGCGGATCCCGACGCTCGTCGCGGCGGGTCTCGCGGCGGTCGCCGGGCCCCTCCAGGGCATCCGCATCGGACTCGGATGGGACTTCGCACGCCTGCACGGGCTCGGGCTCTTCCTCGCCTGCATCGGCATGAGCGCGATGGGCGCCCTGGTGCTCGCACTCGCCGCTCGCGCGATCCGCACCGCTGCGGGGGAGAGCGCGCCTCTGCGGACGACGCGGTGGCTGGGGGCGCCGGCCGCCCTCGCGCTCGCCGCGGGCACCTGGACCGCGATCGAGCGCGACTGGCTCTCGATCTGGCCCATGTGGATGCTGATGCTCGGCTACCTGATCGCGATGGTCGCGACCGCCCGCACGGGGACTCGGGGAGGAACGACCGCCCCGCCGGTGTGGTTCCTCTTCTCGATCGCGTTCGTCACGGCCGTCGGGGCGTGGAGCCCGCGCGATCTGCGGGTCGAGTGGTTCTCGCTTCCGCTCGGCGCATTCCTCCTCGCTGCCGGTGCGCTCGCGCTGCGACGGAACCCCGATGAACGGCCGGTGCGACGAGGAACTCCGAACAGCTGGCCCGCCGGCTGGACCGGGTCGTGGGCGCTGCTCGCGCCGGGCATCGTCACGATGATGATCGCGTCGATCGTCTCGACGTTCACCGATCCGCTCACCTGGAGGGCCATCCTCGTGATGGTGCTCGCGCTCGCAGCGATCCTGATCGGATCTCGCGAGCGACTCGCCGCCCCGTTCGTGCTCGGACTCGTCGTGCTGCCGATCGAGAACGTGTTCGTCTTCTCCGTGCAGATCGGCCGCGGGGTCGAATCGATGCCCTGGTGGATCACGCTCGCGGTCATGGGAGCGGTGCTCCTCATCATCGCCGTGACGGCCGAACGCCGCACGGGGGAGAGTGGCGGCGTGGCTGCGCGCATGAGGGATCTCCGGTGACCTGGGCGCGGCGAAGCCGACTCTCATTTGACCGCCACGTTACGCGGCATTACACTTGATCAGGTGTGTGCACGTCTCGACGTGCGCGCTGGGCGTCGGCTCCATGGCCGGTCCGCCCCCACGGCATACCCACCACCACAAAAGCTCGTCGGTTCCGGCGTGCCGGTGGGTCATGATGTGAAACCCATCACGCTGTCACCGTGCAGCATTATGAGGAGAGAACGTGCCAACCATTCAGCAGTTGGTTCGCAAGGGTCGCTCGCCCAAGGTCACGAAGACCAAGGCGCCCGCACTCAAGTCGAACCCGCAGCAGGCCGGGGTCTGCACCCGCGTCTACACCACCACCCCGAAGAAGCCGAACTCGGCGATGCGCAAGGTCGCTCGTGTGAAGCTCCGCAACGGCTCCGAGGTCACCGCGTACATCCCGGGTGAGGGTCACAACCTTCAGGAGCACTCGCTCGTGCTCGTCCGTGGTGGTCGTGTCAAGGACCTCCCCGGTGTTCGTTACAAGATCGTCCGTGGCGCCCTGGACACCCAGGCCGTCAAGAACCGTAAGCAGGCTCGCAGCCGCTACGGCGCGAAGAAGGGCTGAGTCCAATGCCTCGTAAGGGTCCCGCCCCCAAGCGTCCCGTCGTCAACGACCCGGTATACGGCGCTCCGATCGTCAGCCAGCTGGTCAACAAGATCCTGGTCGACGGCAAGAAGTCGCTCGCCGAGTCGATCGTCTACAACGCCCTCAAGGGCGTCGAGGCGAAGAACGGTCAGGATGCCGTCGCCACTCTGAAGAAGGCGCTCGACAACGTGCGCCCGACTCTCGAGGTCAAGAGCCGCCGCGTCGGTGGCTCGACCTACCAGGTTCCGGTCGAGGTCAAGCCTCACCGCGCGAACACCCTCGCGCTGCGCTGGCTCGTCAGCTACGCCAAGGGTCGTCGTGAGAAGACGATGACCGAGCGTCTCCAGAACGAGATCCTCGACGCGTCGAACGGTCTCGGTGCAGCGGTCAAGCGCCGCGAGGACACGCACAAGATGGCCGAGTCGAACCGCGCGTTCGCTCACTACCGCTGGTAACAGCTTCGCCCGCCCCCGATCACACATCGGGGGCGGGCACCCCCCTCTTCGCAGTACGACTGCACGAAAGATAAGGACACTCCTGTGGCACAAGACGTGCTCACCGACCTGAACAAGGTTCGGAACATCGGCATCATGGCTCACATCGATGCTGGCAAGACCACCACGACCGAGCGCATCCTGTTCTACACGGGCGTCAACCACAAGCTCGGCGAGACCCACGACGGTGCATCGACCACCGACTGGATGGAGCAGGAGAAGGAGCGCGGCATCACGATCACGTCTGCCGCCGTGACCTGCTACTGGAACAAGAACCAGATCAACATCATCGACACCCCCGGTCACGTGGACTTCACGGTCGAGGTGGAGCGCTCGCTCCGCGTCCTCGACGGTGCCGTCGCCGTGTTCGACGGCAAGGAGGGCGTCGAGCCCCAGTCCGAGACCGTGTGGCGTCAGGCTGACAAGTACAACGTCCCCCGCATCTGCTTCGTCAACAAGATGGACAAGCTCGGCGCGGACTTCTACTTCACCGTCGACACCATCATCAACCGCCTCGGTGCCAAGCCGCTGGTCATCCAGCTGCCCATCGGTGCGGAGAACGACTTCATCGGCGTCATCGACCTCGTCGAGATGCGTGCGCTCGTCTGGGCCGGTGACTCCAAGGGTGACGTCACCATGGGCGCCTCCTACGAGATCCAGGAGATCCCGGCCGACCTCAAGGAGAAGGCCGACGAGTACCGTCAGCAGCTCCTCGAGACCGTCGCCGAGACCGACGACGCCCTGCTCGAGAAGTTCTTCGGTGGCGAAGAGCTGACCGTCGCCGAGATCAAGGGCGCGATCCGCAAGCTCACCGTGGCTTCCGAGATCTACCCGGTCCTCTGCGGTTCGGCGTTCAAGAACCGTGGCGTCCAGCCGATGCTCGACGCGGTCGTCGACTACCTGCCGAACCCGCTCGACGTGGGCTCGATCCAGGCGCACGACCCCAAGGACTACGACACGATCATCGAGCGTCACCCCGACGCGAAGGACCCGTTCGCCGCTCTCGCGTTCAAGGTCGCGGTGCACCCGTTCTTCGGTCGCCTCACCTACGTGCGCGTCTACTCGGGCCAGCTCGACTCCGGTGCCCAGGTCGTCAACTCGACCAAGGGCAAGAAGGAGCGCATCGGCAAGATCTTCCAGATGCACGCCAACAAGGAGATCCCGGTCCCCTCGGTCACCGCGGGCAACATCTACGCGGTCATCGGTCTGAAGGACACCACCACCGGTGACACCCTGACCGACCCGGCCTCGCCGGTCGTCCTCGAGTCGATGACGTTCCCCGAGCCCGTCATCGAGGTCGCGATCGAGCCGAAGACCAAGGCCGACCAGGAGAAGCTGGGTGTCGCCATCCAGAAGCTCGCTGAGGAGGACCCGACCTTCCGCACGGAGCTCAACCCCGAGACCGGTCAGACGACCATCAAGGGCATGGGCGAGCTGCACCTCGACATCCTCGTCGACCGCATGAAGCGCGAGTTCAACGTCGAGGCGAACGTCGGAAAGCCCCAGGTGGCGTACCGCGAGACGATCCGCAAGGGCGTCGAGAAGTACGACTACACGCACAAGAAGCAGACGGGTGGATCGGGTCAGTTCGCGAAGATCCAGTTCAACATCGAGCCGCTCGACCTCGACGACGAGAAGACGTACGAGTTCGTCAACGCCGTCACCGGTGGTCGCATCCCGCGTGAGTACATCGGCTCGATCGACGCCGGTTTCCAGGACGCGATGAACGTCGGCGTCCTCGCCGGCTACCCGATCGTCGGCGTCAAGGCGACGATCGTCGATGGTGCTGCTCACGACGTCGACTCCTCGGAGATGGCGTTCAAGATCGCAGGATCGATGGGTATGAAGGAAGCCCTTCGTCGGGCGAGCCCGGCACTCCTCGAGCCGCTCATGGCGGTCGAGGTGCGTACTCCCGAGGAGTACATGGGCGACGTCATCGGTGACCTGAACTCGCGTCGCGGTCAGATCCAGTCGATGGAGGACGCCGCAGGCGTCAAGGTCGTCCGTGCACATGTCCCGCTGTCCGAGATGTTCGGATACATCGGTGACCTGCGCTCGAAGACCTCGGGTCGCGCCGTCTACTCGATGGAGTTCAACAGCTACGCTGAGGTTCCCCGCGCTGTGGCCGACGAGATCGTCCAGAAGCACCAGGGCGGCGAGTAACAACTTCCTGGGAGCCGGGTTCCGGCCCGGCTCCCAGGTCTCCTACAACTTCACATTCCCTCTCTACTAAACTGAGAACCTAACCCGTAGAGATCCGGTCGCAATCCAGTGCCCGGTGACCTCTACACGACGTCCTGAGGAGGACCAAGTGGCTAAGGCCAAGTTCGAGCGGACCAAGCCGCACGTCAACATCGGAACGATCGGTCACGTCGACCACGGCAAGACCACGCTCTCCGCAGCGATCTCGAAGGTGCTTGCTGACAAGTACCCCTCCGACACGAACGTGCAGCGCGACTTCGCTTCCATCGACTCGGCGCCGGAAGAGCGCCAGCGTGGAATCACCATCAACATCTCGCACATCGAGTACGAGACCCCGAAGCGCCACTACGCGCACGTTGACGCTCCCGGCCACGCCGACTACGTCAAGAACATGATCACCGGTGCGGCTCAGATGGACGGCGCGATCCTCGTGGTCGCCGCCACCGACGGCCCCATGGCTCAGACGCGTGAGCACGTTCTGCTCGCCAAGCAGGTCGGCGTTCCGTACCTGCTCGTCGCGCTGAACAAGGCCGACATGGTCGACGACGAGGAGATCCTGGAGCTCGTCGAGCTCGAGGTCTCCGAGCTGCTCGCCTCGCAGGGCTTCGCCGAGGACGCTCCTGTCGTCCGCGTCTCCGCTCTGAAGGCACTCGAGGGTGACGAGAAGTGGACCCAGTCCATCCTCGACCTCATGGAGGCCGTCGACAACAACGTTCCCGACCCCGTGCGCGACAAGGACAAGCCGTTCCTGATGCCCGTCGAGGACGTCTTCACGATCACCGGTCGTGGAACCGTCGTCACCGGCCGCGCCGAGCGTGGCACGCTGGCCATCAACTCCGAGGTCGAGATCGTCGGACTCCGTCCGACCGTCAAGACCACGGTCACGGGTATCGAGATGTTCCACAAGCAGCTCGACGAGGCATGGGCCGGCGAGAACTGCGGTCTCCTGCTCCGTGGCACGAAGCGTGAGGACGTCGAGCGCGGTCAGGTCATCGTCAAGCCGGGTTCGGTCACGCCGCACACCGACTTCGCCGGTACCGCGTACATCCTGTCCAAGGATGAGGGTGGGCGTCACAACCCCTTCTACACGAACTACCGCCCGCAGTTCTACTTCCGCACCACCGACGTCACCGGCGTCATCACGCTGCCTGAGGGCACCGAGATGGTCATGCCCGGCGACACCACCGACGTGACGGTCGAGCTGATCCAGCCGATCGCCATGGAGGAGGGCCTCGGCTTCGCCATCCGTGAGGGTGGACGCACCGTCGGCGCCGGTACGGTCACGAAGATCATCAAGTAAGCATCTGCTTCCTGAAAAGGGGTCGGACCTTCGGGTCCGGCCCCTTTTTCGTCCCCTCGACGCGCCGCGCCGGTTTATGTCCTTGAATATAACGCGAAGTGTCATATATCGTTATGACTGCTGCGTTCCGCGCAGCGCGCATGCTCGTGCCCGAGGTCAAGGTCGGTCACACGCCTCTGACGCTCGGCGAGCCTCGCAGCTTCCCTGAGCTCCTTCAGCGGCGCGCCTGCGCATAGGGGAGTGCCTGCACACCGGGGAGTGGCGTGCAGGGTTAAGGGGAATTCAGCATGCGTTCGACCCTGCGTCGAAAGAACATTCAGCGCGCCCGGAGACT
Organism: Microbacterium phyllosphaerae; assembly: GCF_017876435.1. Lineage (NCBI taxonomy): Bacteria > Bacillati > Actinomycetota > Actinomycetes > Micrococcales > Microbacteriaceae > Microbacterium > Microbacterium phyllosphaerae. Next base: position 3,400,379 of record NZ_JAGIOA010000001.1, on the reverse strand, counting down.
GACGGCCATCACCGCCGTCGTCTCGCTCATCGCCGGGGCGCTCGCTCTCGGAGTGACGGCGCAGACCGCATCCGCGGATCCGTGGGCACCCACGGTCTCGGCGCAGAACGTCGATCCGGTGTCGGCCGGCAAGGACTTCGTGCTGGCGGGCGAGAACGTCGGATTCGACATCGACGTCACCAACAGCGGCGGGGGAGCGCAGTTCAACCTGAGCCTGATCGCAGCGGTCCCCGCAACCGTCACGCTCGTCTCGGGCGGGACGTTCGGCACGCCGACGGTCTATGCCGAGGGCGATGTGCTCCCGAACCGTTCGCGCACGGCATCCGATGCCTCGTGCGAGTCGCTCGGCCTCGTGAAGGCGCCCGGCCAGTCGCTGCTCTGCGCTGTGCCCGCCGGCCAGCAGGTGTGGGTGTGGTCGAACGTCAACGACCTCCCGCAGGGCGGCACGGTCTCCTCGCGCGTCACCATCGCTCCGAACGGCGACGACTATCCCGTCGGCAGCGAGGTGGGCTTCTCGATCCGCGCGTACACCAGCAACGACCCCACGCGCCTCCCCACGTTCGACGGGTCGCCCAGTGTCTCGCGCACCACCGCGCACACGTCCGGCGCGGGTGTCGCGACCGATGACGTGCCCGTGCAGGCACTGCGCATCGTCAAGACCGAGCCGAGCGCAGAGACCGAGCTCCTGCGCGGCGTGCACCGCAACGTGACGACCTACACGCTCGACGTCGAGAACACGACCAGGGGCGCCACGACGGACGCGACCGTCACCGACTACCTCCCCGCGGGCCTCGAGTACCTCGGTCTCGCCACCGGAGACAACTCCACCGACGTCGAGTACGACGGCTCGGGCCGCGTGGTGGGCGGCGTGACGGCAGGCGAGAGCGTCGACACCGTTCAGTTCACCGCCTCCGAAGCTGCGGCGCTGGGTCTTCCCGGTGCGGGCGTCTACACGAAGATCACCTGGTCGCTCGGCGATCTCGCAGCCGGTGCGAAGGCGCAGATCCGCTACCACGCCGCCGTTCCGCTGTTCGACAACGCGCTGTGGCCCGACGGCACGGCACCCGCACCCGAGGGAGGGGCGCAGGCCGCCAACCTCGACAACAACACGGGGGCATCGACGCGTCACGGCGGCGAGAGCGAACCGACGGACGCGCAGTCCTTCCGCAACGTCGCCGCGATGGCCGGTACCTACCAGGGGCCGGTGCTGAACGACGACGAGGATCTTCGGGCGGCACGAGACGACGATGACGAGATCATCGAAGCCGTCGACGTGCGGGTCCTCAAGAGCGTCGACGACGGAAAGGCCTTCACGACGGGGTCCATCGCCACGTACTCGGTGCAGGTCGACGTCAGCGAATACGTCGATGCACGGGGGATCGTGCTCACCGACGTGATCGCCAACGGGCTGTGCCCGGCGTTCCCCGGTTCGCCCGACGGCGTCGCCCTCATGATCGGCGACCTCGAGGTCTCGCAGCAGATCTGGAACGCGCAGGTGCCCGGAGACGCCTGCAGCTTCCCGACCGAGGCGAACGGTGCGGTGCTCTCGCCCGAGCTGCACCTCGCATCCATCCGCTACACGCCCGCCGACGGCACCTTCACGGTCGTGTTCGCGGTCGACGACCTCGCCGCGGGCGAGTCGTTCACGGCCGAGTACTCCGTGATGCAGCGCCCGAACTACACGGGCGCGGCCGGTGGCACGAGCTCGGGTGACAGCTTCCTCAACCACGTGACGGTGACCGCCCAGACCGAGCCGATCGCGGCGATCGCGAACGACCCCGCGCTGAGCGACCGCGTCGGCGGCACTCGCTTCGTGAAGGACGACTCGTCGGCGGTCATCACGTCGAACTTCACCGACCTCAGCAAGACCGTGCTCGAGCGCGGACAGTCGTTCGCAGGCGCGACCGAGGCCGACTGGGTGACGGCGGCCACGCAGCCGTTCTCGCCGGGTGATGACGTCTGGTATCGCCTGGTCGTGCCGTTCGCCGACGGCATCGACACGCGCAACCCGCTCCTCACCGACTATCTTCCCGAGGGTGTCGAGGTGCGGGAGCTCCTCTACGCCTACCAGGGCATCACCGGCTTCGCCGACGTGACCACCCCTGTCGCCTACGGCACGGGATCCTTCCCGACGGCGTACATCCCGAACACCGCCCCGACCGGCACCTCGCTCACCTGGGAGCTCGGCGCTCGTAACCGCGGCACCAGCACCGACCGGTTCGTCCCGGCCGGCAGCAGCGTGACCGTGTACGTGCGCGGAGAGGTGCAGTCGCAGTCCGCGTCGCCGGACGAGGTCGACAGCCCCGCCAACCAGGCGAAGTACCAGCAGGTGAACGTCGACGGCGTGCTCTCGTTCCTTCGTCGCGAGGCCACGATCGACCTCGACTGGGGCTCGACGCTGACCAAGGGCATCCGCTCGGTGAACGGCGAGGTCGTCGGTGCCGCGTTCGGCTCCCGCGTGCCCACGCGGCAGGTCGTGCAGAACGACGAGGTCGAGTACCGCATCGATGTGAAGGCGCCGCAGAACCCGACCACCGACTACGTCGTGTGGGACGTGCTTCCCGCCGGCGTGAAGAAGGCGGACGTGGCCTCGTTCACCTCCGCGCTCTCCGCCGCGGGTGTCGAGACGGCGATCGACGAGGCGGATGTCGATGTCGCGGCGTTCGACCAGGGCGAGACCCTTCCCGACGGCATCGCGCTGACCGGCGCCTTCGCTGATCGTTCGGTGATCGCGTGGACGGTCCGCGCCTCGGTCGTCGGATCCACTGCGGCGACGGATGCCGCGCCGGCGGTCGTCCGCGGCCTCACGCTCGGCTACACGCTCACCGTCCCGTCGGGCGTCCCTGGCGGCGGCGAGGCCGCGCAGCCGACCCAGAGCTACACCAACTCCGCCGGGATCGTCAGCTACGGCATCGAGAACAGCGGGTCGAAGACCACCACCGTGGTTCCGCAGAGCGACGCGGGCGGCCAGCAGCTGACCACCCGCTCCCCGGGTGACGGCGAGGTGTCGGTATCCGACATCGACACCGTCGGCACCGCCGAGGTGCACCTGCCCGACGTCGCGATCGCGAAGAAGCTCGTCTCGACCGAGGTGGCCCCCACGGCGTCGACCGGTGTGACGGACCTCGGCGACGGATCGCGCAACACGGCCTCGCAGATCGTGCAGGGCGAGCACGCCACGTTCGAGTACTCGGCGACGATCCCGGCGCACACCACCGTCAAGGGTGCTGTGCTGTCCGACGGCGGGGCGCTCGCACTGCAGAACGGCAGCGTGACGTACCAGTACGTCGCCGGCAGTGCGAAGTACTTCGGACCCACGGATGCGCCGCTCACGATCGGCACCGGCACGGGCGACTTCCGCACGGCCGAGACCGCGGGCGCAGCTCACGGTGTGCTGACCTTCCCCGACACGTACACGAACGACACCGCTACGGCGCAGACGTTCCGCGTGCAGATCACGCTCTGGGTCAAGGACAAGGATGCCTCCGCGGCGAACGCCGCAGTCGTGAACGTGCTCCCCGGCGCGATGGCGAACACGGCGAGCCTGAGCTTCCTCGACCCGAACACCGAGGGGGCGTCGCGCCTCACGCGCACGGCCACCGCCGAGGTGCAGTTCGTCGAACCCGCTCCCACGCTGACGAAGAAGGCGTCGTCCGCGACCGTCTCCGCGAACGGCACCGTGACCTACACGCTCACGGCGGCGAATGCGGCGAACAGCCCCGCCCTGTACGACGTCGTGATCCTCGACTGCGTGCCGGCCGAGATCACGCCGAGCGCACTGTCGGCGTCCGCCGGCACCCCTCGCATCCTCGCCGAGACCTGCGCGATCGGAGCCGGCGACGTGATCCAGCGCGGATCCGGCACCGGGACCCTCATCGAGTGGACCATCCCCGCCCTCCGCGGCGACGGCTCCGCGCCCACGCTCACGTATGTCGGCACCGTCGAGGCGCTGGCCGGTGGAGGCTCGCAGTTCACGAACCGCGCGGAGCTGACCGGTCGCACGCTGCCCCTGGCAGTGGGCGCCGACAGTGACACGTCGGACCGCAGCGGCACCTACGCGGCGAAGGCGGATGCCACCGTCCGGATGCCGGATGCCGCGATCGACAAGTCGGTCAGCACGTCGTCTGCGCCGGTCGGCGACACCGTCACCTACACCGTCACCACGACGCTGCCGACGAGCACCAACTTCTACGACGTGACCCTGACCGACACGCTTCCCGAGGGCGTCGAGTTCGTCGCGAGCGGCACGCACACCGAATCCACGCAGTGGGCCGGAGCGCCGGACGCTCCCGCGATCGGACAGCCGACGCTGAACGGCCGGGTGCTGTCGTGGAGCGTCAGCCCTGACGACATCATCGCCTGGGATCAGACCCGCACCATCACGGTGACCTATCAGGCACGCATCACGAAGGCCGTGACCGCGGCCTCGCTCGTGAACAACGCCACGTTCACGTGGAGCCGGGTGAACGGATCCACGTCGGAGCGCACGTCGCAGAGCGACACCGCCACCGTCACGGTGCGCAACCCGAACGTGACGATCGCCAAGGCGGTCAAGACGACCGGTGCGGCCGACAGCACGTACGGCGCGGCATCCGCGGGCGGCGCAGACCAGTCGTTCACCTATCGCGTCCGCGTGTCGAACGCGACCGGTGCAGGCACGTCGCCCGCCTACGGCGTCGTCGTCACCGACACGGTGGGTGCCGGCATCCGCATCGACACCGCTCAGGCGGTCTTCTCCGGAGCGTCGTTCTCGGACGCGGACGCGCTGCGCGCCGGCAAGGGCGGAACGATCACCTGGACCCTCGCCGGTCCGCTGAGCAACATCGCGGGATCGAACACGTACGACCTCGTCTACCAGGGCACGTTCGTGGCGTCCGCATCGCTCGGGACGGGCGCGCTGGGCAACCAGGTCGCCGTCACGCGCTACGAGTCGGCCGCGACCGACGGCTGGGTGTACACGCCCGGAACCGGCACCCGCCCCGGCGGCGCGCCGAACGTCACGACCAACACCACAGGCAGTGCGGCGATCACGCCCCGCTTCCCGCAGGTCGCCCTGAGCAAGCGGGTCACCGCCGGCTCCGAGGCCTTCGTCGGCGAGAGCTTCTCGTGGACACTGCAGGCGGTGAACACCGGAACGGGCGCGGCCCAGACCGTCACGCTCACCGACACGCTTCCGGCGAACTGGCAGTACGACGCGACCGTGACGCCTCGCCTCACGGTGGGCACGCAGGCCGCGGTCGACCTCGGAGCCCCCGTTCTCGGTGTCGCCAACGGTCGTGAGACGGTGACCTGGACGCTCGGATCCTCGACGGGTCAGGCACTCCTGCCCGGCACAGCGACCGGGGCGACGGTCGGTCAGCGCACACTGCTCGTGACCTTCGCGGCCACGCCGCACCCCGGTGCGGTGACGGACGCGGGCGCAGGCCTCTCGATCAACCACCGCAACACGGTGACGGGAGCCGCGACCGACCCGACCGGAGCCACGCGCAACGCGAGCGGCGTCTACGTCGGACCGGATGCCACGGCCGACGCCCACATCGCACGAGCCGACCTCAAGATCGTGAAGGCGGCGATCGGCGGCGACGCGCAGGGGGCGTGGACCGCCGGCGATGCCGCGCGCTCCGGCTACACGCAGCCGCAGTGGCGCATCACCGTCACGAACCAGGGACCGGATGCCGCGAGCGGACCGTTCGTCATCACCGACGAGAGCGTCCTCCCCTCGGGAGTCTCGACGGGCGCGTTCACCGCGCGGTACTACTCGTCCGCGTCCGACACCACCGGTGTCGCGCTCGCGCTGACCGGCACCGGCACCGCATCCGACCCGTTCGTGGTGGGCGACCGGACGCGCACACTCGCCGCCGCAGGCACCGACCGGGTCGTCCTGGTCGCGAACGTGTCGATCCAGGCGCCCGCGACAGGGACCGCCACGAACACGGCATCCGTCACCGGCCGCACGTTCGAGCGTCCTGCGGACATCACGAAGGACAACACCGCCACGGCGTCGAAGCCGATCTCGAGCGCGGCGGACCTCGCCGTCACGAAGTCGGTCAACACGGCGGAGGTCACGGCCGGTCGCTCGCTCACCTGGAGCATCAAGGTGCGGAACAACGGCCCGTCTGTCGCGGTCTCCACCGACTCCGACCGGATCACGGTGACCGACACGATCCCCGCGGGGATCAGCGACGTGCGGGATCCGTCCGCAGGCCTGACGGCCTGGGTCGCCACGGCATCCGACGGATGGCCGGCCGCCGCCGGCGACACGGTCACCTGGACCTTCGTCGGCGCGCAGATGCCGGTCGGGCCCGCGCAGGATCTGTCGCTCACCGGCACGGTCGACTCGTCGTGGACCGCCGGAGAGATCAGCAACACGGCATCCGTCGCTCCCGGCGCGACGACAGACCCCGTCCCGGGCAACAACTCGTCGGAGGTCACGGTCACGCCGGGCGACGACACGACACTCGCGGTCACGAAGACGCGCGTCGTGCGCGACGGAGACGACTGGAAGGACGCCTCCCAGTTCGGGGCGGCACTGCCGGACGTCTCCGCGGGGGAGACCGTCAGCTACCGCGTGGTCGTGACGAACAACGGACCGGCGGATGCCAGGGACGTGCGCATCGTCGACGAGGTGCCGTCGATGCTCACCTACTCCTCGGCGCAGGACGAGAACGGCACCTGGACCCGCACGGCGGGACCGGGCGCGAACGACACCTTCGCGGTGGAGGGCAGCGTTCCGGCGGCGTCGGGGGAGAACACGCGGTCGTTCATCGTGACGTACGCCGTGGATTCGGCGCTGGCTCCCGGCTCCGAGGTGGTGAACTGGGTGCAGGCCGAGGCCGAGAACTCGACGAACACCCCGCGTGACGGCGACACCACCGCGACCGATCGGGTGGCCGACCTGTCGATCGTCAAGCAGGCGATCGATGGCGACGGGGCTCCTGTCGGCGGTGCGGACGCACCCCAGGTGACGGCCGGGACGCAGACGCGCTTCCTGCTGACCGTCACGAACAACGGCCCGAGCATCTCGAGCGCGCCGATCGACATCACCGACCGCCTGCCGGCCGGGATGACGTACGTCTCGTCGAGCATCGACGTCGCCGGTTCCGGTGCTGTCGCGGCCGACGCGACGGTGACGGACGGAGGACGCTCGATCGCATGGTCCGCACTGGCCGAGGGCGAGACCCTCGCATCCGGCGCGACGGTCGTGATCGAGGTGACCGCAGCGGTCGCTGCGGACGTGCACCCGCAGCATCTCGTGAACGTGGCTGACGTGACGGGTCCCGAGGACTTCGATCCGACCAACAACCACGCCGAGGCCGACGTCGAGATCGTGACGCTCGCCGAGCTCTCGATCACGAAGGTCGTCGCCGACGGTCCGTGGATCGCGGGTACCGAGGTGCAGTACACGCTGACGGTGCGCAACGACGGCCCTTCGGTCGCCGACGCGTTCGTCACCGACGTCCTGCCCGACGGGCTCAGCGCGGTCTCGATCGCCGGTGAAGGCTGGACCTGCGACGACGCGAGCGAGAGCTGCCTGCGTGCGGACCACCCGCTGGGTGAGAGCATCATCACCGTCGTCGCGCTCGTCGCCTCCGGTGTTCCGACGGGTACGCAGCTGACGAACACGGCGACGCTGTCGTGGTCGGACAGCCGGTCGGACTCGCCGCACGAGGATTCGGATGACGCGGTGATCGACGTGACGACGGATGCCGATCTCCAGCTCACGAAGACGGCGATCGACACCGAGGGTGCGGAGGTCTCCGCAGCAGTGGCAGGCGAGAGCGTCCGCTACCGCATCGAGGTCGCCGACCTCGGAGACAGCGACGCGGTCGGTCCGATCACGGTCGTCGACCGACTGCCCGAGGGCGTCAGCTTCACCGCTCTCGCGGGTACGTCGACGGACGCCTGGACGGCCGTCGTGGATGACGCGGACCCGCAGACCGTGACCTTCACGCTCCTCTCCGGAGACGCGGGAATCGTCAGTGGCGGCTCGGCGCCCGCGATCGTGTTCGACGTGCTCGTCGACCCGACCGTGGTGCACGGGGCCACCCTCACCAACACCGCCACGGTGTCGTCGGGCACGCCCGACTCGAACTCCGACAACGACACCGACACGGCAGCCGTGACGGTGGATCGCGAGGTCGACCTCGCGATCACCAAGACGCATGATGCGGATGCCGTGCGCATCGGCGACCTGCTGCCGTTCACCCTCGAGGTGCGCAACAGCGGACCGTCCGAGGCGACCGGCATCGTGGTGACCGACGTCGTGCCCGCGGGGCTCGAGGTCACGACGGTCACGGGCGACATGGTGGGAGACGACTGGGCGATCGAGTCGGTCGAGCCCGTCGACGCCGCGGATCCGCTCTCGGGCACCCGCGTGACGGCGCGCTACGCGCTGTCGCTCGCGCCCGGTGAGTCCGCATCCGCGCTCCTCGTGAACACCCGTGTTCTGGTCTCGGCGTACTCCGAGGTCGTCAACGTGGCCGATGTCACGGCCTCGGAGATCACCGACGCGCACCCTGATCGCACGCCGGACGACAACCGCGCGTCCGATGCGGTGAGTGTGCCAGGGCTCGCTGCGCTCGTGGTCACCAAGACGGCTGTCGGCGCCTTCCAGGTCGGCAAGGTCGGCGAGTACGAGATCGTCGTGCGCAACGACGGCCCCACCGCCGATCCCGGTCCCGTCACCGTCACGGATGCCCTGCCCGCGGGGCTCACGTTCGAGAGCTCGCCCGACGAGGGCGTGCAGGTCGACGGCCGTGTCGTGACGTGGACGCTCGCGGACGGTCTCGCGCTCGATGAGGAGGTCACGCTCACTCTGCGCGTGCGAATCGGCGAGCAGGCGTATCCGTCGGTCACCAATGCCGTCGTCGTGGATTCGCCGACGGAGCAGACCGATCAGGCACAGCTCGTCGACGACGCGACGGTCGACGTCAAGGCCGCTGATCCGCTCGCCACGACCGGAGCCGAGGCCGCGTGGGGACTGCTCGTCGTCGCACTGCTGATGCTCCTCTCCGGAGGGCTGTTCCTCGCCTACCGCCGGCGACGGGAAGCCGTCGCCGCCGAGTAGCGCCGACGGGGAAGGGGCGGTCTTCATGACCGCCCCTTTCGCGTCTCTTCCGTCGACGCACGGTTGCGGGCAGAATGTACGTGCGTCGGGGATCCGCCGCATTTGATCGCATACAAGGGGGCCCGCATGGGTATCGAGGACACCGTCAACAAGGGCAAGGATCTCTACGAGCAGAACAAGGACAAGATCGCCGAGGCCGTCAAGAGCGAGCAGGCCGAGGACATCAGCGACAAGGTCCTCGACGGGGTCGCCGACTTCGCGAAGAAGCTCGCCCCCGGCGCCGCGGACAAGATCGACGAGATCCGCGACAGCGCCGACAAGGCCGTCGGCAACGAATAGCACTCACCGGCAGCATCGAGAGCGGCGGCTCCCCTGTGAGGGGGAGTCGCCGTTCCGCTGTCTCGGGAACCAAGTATTCTGCCCGGCGGTATCGCGTTTCACCGGACTCGTCGCGTAGGATGGTGCTGATCGCCTGGGGAACTTGCGATCAGGGATGTCGAAGGGGTTCGACTTCCCGAACTCACGCGGTTCGCCGCGTCAAACTGGGGAACGATTTTGGGGATCATCGTGCGACGCGCGCACTCTGTGCGCTCTGACGTCATCCCGCCCGCGCGGCGGCAGCTTCGCCGCGCCCTCGAACGAGGATCTCGGCGTCCCTTCACGCCGGATTCCTCGCGTTCGGTGTGCCCCCTCGCACTGAACGCCCTCCCCAAGCGGGGCGAGGCATGGGGATGCCTCGCCCCGCTCTCCTCAGCGCGCTGAGGGGTCGTCGGCGGCGTCGATCAGAGGCGCCGATCCGACGGCTGGGGCGTGCCCTCAGGGGATGCACAGCCGGCGCGACACGCCCGGGTTTGCGCAAGTGAAATCGGCCGTGGCAGAATAGACAGGTTCGACATTCCGGCGCGCTCAGCGTGGCCGGATCACCATCACGGCAGTGCATAGGCGGCGCAGACGCGCAGGGACCTAGGCCGCGGGTGGCAGAACGATCCCGACATCTTCATCACGAGGGCTTCGCCGTGCGCGGTGGAGGTCGGACATCCGCTCGCTGAGAGGCGTGCGGAATGACAGCAGAACAGTGGTGCAGCAGATCGACTCGCGAGAGCCGTTCGAGTGCCGAGGCGCGAACAGCGCCGACGTGCGTCCAATGCCCCTGGGTCACCCGGCCCAGGTCGGTAAGACGCCTAAAGAGAGAGAGCAGACAATGGCGGGACAGAAGATCCGCATTCGCCTGAAGTCGTATGACCACGAGGTCATCGACACGTCCGCACGCAAGATCGTCGACACTGTGACCCGTGCGGGCGCAACCGTCGTCGGCCCCGTGCCCCTTCCGACCGAGAAGAACGTCGTGTGCGTCATCCGGTCGCCCCACAAGTACAAGGACAGCCGCGAGCACTTCGAGATGCGCACCCACAAGCGTCTGATCGACATCGTCGACCCGACGCCCAAGGCCGTCGACTCGCTGATGCGTCTCGACCTGCCTGCCGATGTCAACATCGAGATCAAGCTCTGAGGTCGGACATGGTTGACATCAACTCCAAGGTTTCCAAGGGCATGCTCGGCACCAAGCTCGGCATGACCCAGGTCTGGAACGAGAGCGGCAAGCTCGTTCCCGTCACCGTCATCGAGCTCGCCTCGAACGTGGTCACGCAGATCCGTACCCCCGAGAAGGACGGCTACAACGCCGTGCAGATCGCGTACGGCCAGATCGACCCGCGCAAGGTGAACAAGCCGCTGACCGCTCACTTCGAGGCTGCAGGCGTCACGCCGCGTCGTCACGTCACCGAGATCCGCACCGCGGATGCCGCTGACTACTCGCTGGGCCAGGAGCTCACGGTCGACGGCACCTTCGAAGCAGGCCAGCTCGTCGACGTCGTCGGCACGAGCAAGGGCAAGGGCTTCGCCGGTGTCATGAAGCGTCACAACTTCAAGGGCGTCTCGGCATCGCACGGTTCGCACCGCAACCACCGCAAGCCCGGCTCCATCGGCGCATCGTCGACTCCGAGCCGCGTCTTCAAGGGCATGCGCATGGCCGGCCGTATGGGTGGCGAGCGCGTGACCGTCCTCAACCTCACGGTGCACGCCATCGACATCGAGAAGGGTCTGCTGCTCGTCAAGGGCGCCGTCCCCGGTGCTCGTGGCCGCATCGTCTACGTCCGCAACGCAGTGAAGGGTGCCTGATCATGGCTGACTCCACTCTCGCGCTTGACGTCCTCAAGGCAGACGGCAAGAAGGCTGGCTCGATCGAGCTCCCCGCCGCACTGTTCGACGCCAAGACGAACATCCCGCTCATCCACCAGGTCGTCGTCGCGCAGCTCGCGGCGGCTCGCCAGGGAACCCACTCGACCAAGCGTCGCGGTGAGGTCTCGGGTGCCGGCCGCAAGCCCTTCAAGCAGAAGGGCACGGGTAACGCCCGTCAGGGCTCCATCCGCGCGCCGCACATGACCGGTGGTGGAATCGTGCACGGCCCCAAGCCGCGCGACTACTCGCAGCGCACTCCCAAGAAGATGATCGCCGCCGCCCTCCTGGGTGCGCTGAGCGACCGCTTCCGCGGTGAGCGCATCCACGCCATCGAGTCCTTCGGCATCGACGGCACGCCTTCGACCAAGACCGCGGTGAACTTCCTCACCAACGTCGTCTCGTCGAAGAACGTGCTCGTCGTGATCGAGCGCAACGACGACGTGACGCTGAAGAGCATCCGCAACCTGTCGAACCTGCACGTGCTGACGTTCGACCAGCTCAACGCATACGACGTGCTCGTCTCCGACGACATCGTCTTCACCCAGGCCGCGCTCGAGGGCTTCATCGCCTCCAAGTCCGGCGCCAACCAGGAGGTCTCCGCATGAGCGAGCAGGCATCTGTTCTCCAGACGGCCCTGAACAAGGACCCGCGCGACATCATCCTGAAGCCGGTCGTGTCCGAGAAGAGCTACGGTCTCATCGACGAGGGTAAGTACACCTTCCTCGTGGACCCGCGCGCTTCGAAGACCGAGATCAAGCTCGCCATCGAGAAGATCTTCGGCGTCAAGGTCGCAGGGGTCAACACCCTCAACCGCGTCGGCAAGGCTCGTCGCACCCGCTTCGGCACCGGCAAGCGCAAGGACACCAAGCGCGCCATCGTGACCCTGAAGTCGGGCACCATCGACATCTTCACGGCAATCGGCTGATCCGGGGGATAAGGACAATAATGGCTATTCGCAAGTACAAGCCCACGACCCCGGGCCGTCGCGGCTCGTCGGTGGCTGACTTCGCCGAGATCACCCGATCGACGCCGGAGAAGTCGCTGCTGCGCCCGCTCTCGAAGACCGGTGGTCGCAACAACCAGGGCCGCATCACGACCCGTCACATCGGTGGTGGCCACAAGCGCCAGTACCGCGTCATCGACTTCCGTCGCAATGACAAGGACGGCGTGGACGCCCGTGTCGCTCACATCGAGTACGACCCCAACCGCACGGCCCGCATCGCGCTGCTGCACTACTTCGACGGCGAGAAGCGCTACATCCTCGCGCCGGCGAAGCTGAAGCAGGGCGACGTCGTCGAGTCGGGTGCCGGTGCCGACATCAAGCCGGGCAACAACCTCCCGCTGAAGAACATCCCGACGGGTACCGTCATCCACGCGATCGAGCTCCGCCCCGGTGGCGGCGCGAAGATGGCACGTTCGGCCGGTGCATCCGTCCGTCTCGTCGCCAAGGATGGCAACTTCGCTCAGCTGCGTCTGCCCTCGGGCGAGATCCGCAACGTCGATGCGCGCTGCCGCGCGACCATCGGCGAGGTCGGAAACGCCGAGCAGTCGAACATCAACTGGGGTAAGGCCGGCCGCATGCGCTGGAAGGGCGTCCGCCCGACCGTGCGTGGTGTCGCGATGAACCCGGTCGACCACCCGCACGGTGGTGGTGAGGGCAAGACGTCCGGTGGACGTCACCCCGTCTCCCCGTGGGGTCAGGCTGAGGGTCGTACCCGTCACGCCAACAAGGAAAGCGACAAGTACATCGTGCGTCGTCGTAACGCCGGCAAGAAGCGTAAGTAGGAGTAAGAGAAGATGCCTCGCAGTCTTAAGAAGGGCCCCTTCGTCGACGATCACCTGCTTCGCAAGGTGGTCGTGCAGAACGAAGCCGGCACCAAGAACGTCATCAAGACCTGGTCCCGCCGGTCCATGATCATCCCGGCCATGCTGGGTCACACGATCGCGGTCCACGACGGTCGCAAGCACATCCCCGTGTTTGTGTCCGAGACCATGGTCGGCCACAAACTGGGCGAGTTCGCGCCCACCCGCACCTTCCGCGGCCACGAGAAGGACGACAAGAAGGGCCGCCGCCGCTGACGCGGTGGCGATAGAGGAGAGAGAAATGGTGGAGTCCATCGCACGCGTGCGACACATCCGCGTGACCCCTCAGAAGGCTCGTCGTGTCGTCGCGCTCATCAAGGGCAAGCAGGCCCAGGAGGCTCTGGCGATCCTGAAGTTCGCACAGCAGAGCGCCAGTGAGCCGATCTACAAGCTTGTCGCGTCGGCCATGGCCAACGCGCAGGTCAAGGCGGATCGTGACGGCGAGTACCTCGACGAGCAGGACCTGTACGTGGCTAACGCCTACGTAGACGAGGGCACGACGCTCAAGCGTTTCCAGCCCCGTGCACAGGGTCGCGCTTTCCAGATCAAGAAGCGCACGAGCCACATCACGGTCGTGCTCTCGACGCCCGCCGCAGCCCCGGCTGCTGCGAGCGACAGCAACAAGAAGGCGAGCAAGTAATGGGACAGAAGGTAAACCCGTACGGCTTCCGCCTCGGCATCACCACGGACCACGTGTCGCGCTGGTTCTCGGACTCGACGAAGCCGGGTCAGCGTTACGCCGACTACGTCGCCGAGGACATCAAGATCCGCAACCTGCTGAAGACGCAGCTCGACCGCGCCGGTGTCTCGAACATCGAGATCGAGCGCACCCGTGACCGCGTCCGCGTCGACATCCACACCGCCCGTCCGGGCATCGTGATCGGTCGTCGTGGCGCCGAGGCCGAGCGCATCCGCGGCGACCTCGAGAAGCTCTCGGGCAAGCAGATCCAGCTGAACATCCTCGAGGTCAAGAACCCCGAGGCCGACGCTCAGCTCGTCGCGCAGGGCATCGCCGAGCAGCTCTCTGCTCGTGTGGCGTTCCGTCGTGCGATGCGCAAGGGTCTCCAGGGCGCGCAGCGCGCTGGCGCCAAGGGCATCCGCATCCAGGTCTCCGGCCGCCTCGGCGGCGCCGAGATGAGCCGTTCGGAGTTCTACCGCGAGGGTCGTGTGCCGCTGCACACGCTGCGCGCGAACATCGACTACGGCTTCTACGAGGCGAAGACCACCTTCGGCCGCATCGGCGTGAAGGTCTGGATCTACAAGGGCGACCTGACCAACAAGGAGCTTGCCCGCGAGCAGGCCAACGCACCGAAGTCCCGTCGTGACGACCGTGGTGGCGACCGCCGCCGCGCGCCGCGCAACGAGGCCCCTGTCGCAGAAGGAGCGTCTGCCTGATGCTTATTCCCCGCAAGGTCAAGTTCCGTAAGCAGCACCACCCCGGCCGTAGCGGCCAGGCGACCGGTGGCACCAAGGTCTCCTTCGGTGACTACGGCATCCAGGCGCTCACGCCTGCCTACGTGACGAACCGTCAGATCGAGTCCGCTCGTATCGCGGTCACCCGTCACATCAAGCGTGGCGGAAAGGTGTGGATCAACATCTACCCCGACCGTCCGCTCACCAAGAAGCCTGCCGAGACCCGCATGGGTTCCGGTAAGGGTTCCCCCGAGTGGTGGGTTGCCAACGTCAAGCCGGGTCGCGTCCTCTTCGAGGTCTCCGGTGTGAGCGAAGAGCTCGCTCGCGAGGCACTGACCCGAGCAATTCACAAGCTGCCGTTGAAGGCACGCATCATCAAGCGCGAGGAGGGCGACGCGTAATGGCGATCGGCACCAAGGAGCTCGCTCCGGCAGAGCTCGACACGTTCGAAGACCAGCGCCTCGTTGAGGAGCTGCGTAAGGCCAAGGAGGAGCTGTTCAACCTCCGTTTCCAGTCGGCCACCGGCCAGCTGGAGAGCCACGGCCGCATCCGCGCGGTCAAGCGCGACATCGCGCGCCTGTACACCGTGATCCGCGAGCGCGAGCTGGGCATCCGTGCGACGCCCGCTCCCGTCGAGGCTCCGGCCAAGAAGGCGACCAAGTCGAAGGCGAAGAAGGCGGACTCCGCCGACGACGCCGTGAAGGAAGAGGCTGAGTGATGGCCACCAAGAAGGAAGCCGCTGTCGAGGCTGAGCACGCCGCACACGACGTCCGCGATGCGGATGCCCGTGGGTACCGCAAGTCGCGTCGTGGCTACGTCATCAGCGACAAGATGGACAAGACCATCGTGGTCGAGGTCGAGGACCGCGTGAAGCACCCGCTTTACGGCAAGGTCATCCGCCGCACCTCGAAGGTCAAGGCGCACGATGAGGCGAACTCCGCCGGCATCGGCGACCTCGTCCTGATCAACGAGACCCGCCCGCTCAGCGCCACGAAGCGCTGGCGTCTGGTGGAGATTCTGGAGAAGGCCAAGTGATCCAGCAGGAATCCCGCCTCAAGGTCGCCGACAACACCGGCGCGAAGGAGCTGCTCACCATCCGTGTTCTCGGCGGCTCGCGTCGTCGTTACGCCGGTCTGGGTGACACCATCGTCGCGACCGTCAAGGACGCGATCCCGGGCGGAAACGTCAAGAAGGGCGATGTGGTCAAGGCCGTCATCGTCCGCACGGTCAAGTCCACGCGCCGTCCCGACGGCTCGTACATCAAGTTCGACGAGAACGCCGCCGTGATCCTGAAGAACGACGGGGAGCCCCGCGGCACCCGTATCTTCGGACCGGTCGGTCGCGAGCTTCGTGACAAGAAGTTCATGAAGATCGTCTCGCTGGCGCCGGAGGTTATTTAAGTCATGGCGAAGATCAAGAAGGGTGACCTGGTTCAGGTCATCACCGGAGCCACGCAGGAGCGTGGCGGCGATCGCGGCAAGCAGGGCAAGGTCCTCGAGATCCTGGCCGAGAAGAACCGCATCATCGTCGAAGGCGTGAACTACGTCACCAAGCACACGCGCGTCGGACAGACGCAGCGTGGCACCAAGACGGGCGGCCTCGAGACTGTCGAGGCCTCCATCCACATCTCGAACGTCGCACTCGTCGACCCCTCGACCAAGAAGCCGACCAAGGTCGGCCACCGGGTCGAGGAGCAGACCAAGGACGGCGTCAAGCGCACCGTCCGTGTGCGGTACGCGAAGAAGTCAGGTAAGGACCTCTGATGGCAACCACCGACGCTGCGGTGGCTGGCAAGATCCAGCCCCGCCTGAAGGCGAAGTACAAGGCCGAGATCCAGCAGAAGCTGCAGGATGAGTTCGGCTACACCAACGTGATGCAGATCCCCGGTCTGGTCAAGGTCGTCGTGAACACCGGTGTCGGTGAAGCGGCCCGTGACAGCAAGGTGATCGACGGCGCGATCGACGATCTCACCAAGATCACCGGTCAGAAGCCGCTCGTCACGAAGGCTCGCAAGTCGATCGCGCAGTTCAAGCTGCGTGAGGGCCAGGCCATCGGCGCACACGTCACCCTCCGTGGTGACCGTGCGTGGGAGTTCCTGGACCGCCTCGTCTCGCTCGCACTGCCCCGCATCCGCGACTTCCGCGGTCTGTCGGCCAAGCAGTTCGACGGCAACGGCAACTACACCTTCGGTCTCCAGGAGCAGAGCGTGTTCCACGAGATCGATCAGGACAAGATCGACCGGGTTCGCGGTTTCGACATCACTGTCGTCACCACCGCGAAGACGGACGACGAAGGTCGCGCACTTCTGCGTCACCTCGGCTTCCCCTTCCGTACGGAAGACGCCAAGGCGTAAGCGGTTTCGGGCGGGGCGCACAGCGCCCCGCCCGATCCCGTACAATTGAAGATTGCGTGTCATCGCAGGCCGTCTGTCGTGTAACGGCAGCCGGAACCTCATGAACAAAGGAAAACAACAATGACAATGACAGACCCGGTCGCAGATCTGCTGACCCGTCTGCGTAACGCGAACTCGGCGCACCACGATTCCGTGACCCTGCCGTCGAGCAAGCTCAAGACGCACATCGCCGAGATCCTCCAGCAGGAGGGCTACATCGCCGGCTGGGAGACGACTGACGCACGCGTCGGCTCGAACCTCACCCTGCAGCTGAAGTACGGCCCCAACCGTGAGCGTTCGATCGCGGGCATCAAGCGCGTGTCGAAGCCCGGTCTCCGCGTCTACGCGAAGTCCACGGAGCTCCCCAGGGTCCTCGGCGGACTCGGCGTGGCCATCCTGTCCACCTCCTCCGGTCTTCTCACCGACCGTCAGGCAGAGCAGAAGGGCGTGGGCGGAGAAGTTCTCGCCTACGTGTGGTAATCGAAAATGTCGCGTATTGGACGACTTCCCATCGACGTTCCCGCGGGCGTGACCATCTCGGTCGACGGCCGTGAGGTCGCGGTGAAGGGCCCCAAGGGTGAGCTCACCCTGACGGTCGCCAAGCCCATCGAGGTCGCGGTCGAGGAGAACCAGGTTCTCGTCAGCCGTCCCGACGACGAGCGCGAGTCCCGGTCGCTTCACGGCCTGACCCGCACGCTCATCAACAACAACATCATCGGCGTGACCCAGGGCTACACCAAGGGTCTCGAGGTCGTCGGAACCGGTTACCGCGTCGCTCAGAAGGGCAGCTCGGTCGAGTTCGCCCTGGGCTTCTCGCACCCGGTCCTCATCGACCCGCCCGCCGGTATCACGCTCACGGTCGAGGGCAACAACAAGCTCACCGTCAGCGGAATCGACAAGCAGGCTGTCGGCGAGGCAGCTGCGAACATCCGCAAGATCCGCAAGCCCGAGCCGTACAAGGGCAAGGGTGTGCGCTACGCCGGCGAGATCGTGCGTCGCAAGGCCGGAAAGAGTGGTAAGTAACCATGGCTCTCAAGTCAAAGTCTGACGCCCGCGCGCGTCGTCATGCCCGCCTTCGCAAGAAGGTCGTCGGCACCGAGGTGCGTCCGCGCCTCGTCGTCAACCGTTCGGCTCGCCACGTCTTCGTGCAGCTTGTCGACGACAGCAAGGGTCACACCGTGGCGTCGGCTTCGACGCTCGAGACCGACCTGCGCTCGCTCGAGGGTGACAAGACCGCCAAGGCCCGCAAGGTCGGCGAGCTTCTCGCCGAGCGTGCGAAGGCTGCCGGCGTTTCCGAGGCAGTGTTCGACCGTGGCGGAAACCGCTACGCCGGTCGTGTCGCCGCCATCGCCGACGGCGCCCGCGAAGGGGGTCTGGCACTGTGAGTGACAACAAGGAGAACGAAGTGACCGAAGCGGCAGCTGCCACTTCCGAGACTGCCGCCGGCACCACGCAGGCAGAGCCGTCTCAGCGCGACAACCGCCGCGGCGGTGGCCGTGGAGACCGCAACCAGGGTGGCCGTGACCGTAACTCTCGCGATCGTGGGGACAACCAGTTCCTCGAGCGCGTGGTCACCATCAACCGCGTCTCGAAGGTCGTGAAGGGTGGTCGTCGCTTCAGCTTCACCGCTCTCGTGGTCGTCGGTGACGGCAACGGTCTGGTGGGCGTCGGCTACGGCAAGGCTCGCGAGGTCCCTCTGGCGATCTCGAAGGGTGTCGAAGAGGCCAAGCGCAACTTCTTCCGCGTTCCGCGCGTCGGAAGCACCATCCCGCACCCCGTGCAGGGTGAGGCTGCGGCAGGCGTCGTCCTGCTTCGTCCGGCCGCTGCCGGTACCGGTGTCATCGCCGGTGGTCCGGTCCGCGCCGTGCTCGAGTGCGCCGGTATCCACGACGTGCTGTCGAAGTCGCTCGGCTCGTCGAACACGATCAACATCGTGCACGCGACGGTGACGGCTCTGAAGCAGCTCGAGGAGCCCCGTGCGGTCGCCGCACGTCGTGGCCTCGAGTTCGACCAGGTCGCACCCGCGCGTCTCGTCCGTGCGGAGGCTGACGCCATCGCCGCACAGAAGGTAGGTGCCTGATGGCTGCGCGCCTGAAGGTCACGCAGGTCAAGTCCAAGGTGAGCGAGAAGCAGAACCAGCGTGACACGCTGCGCAGCCTCGGTCTGAAGCGCATCGGTGACAGCACCGTTCGCCCCGACGACGCGCAGACGCGCGGTTACGTCAAGACCGTCGCCCACCTCGTCAAGGTTGAGGAGATCGACTAATGGCTGAGAAGAACGAAGCCGAAGGCGCCGAGAAGGCTCCGAAGAAGGCCGCAGCTCCCAAGGCCGCAGCCGAGAAGAAGCCCGCCGCCAAGAAGGCACCCGCGAAGGCGTCCGAGGCCAAGGCCGAGACCGCCAAGAAGCCGGCTGCCAAGAAGGCCGCGCCGAAGAAGGATGCTCCGGCATCCCGCGCCGGCGTGCTGAAGGTGCACCACCTGCGTCCGGTCCCCGGATCCAACACCGCGAAGACCCGTGTCGGTCGCGGTGAGGGCTCCAAGGGAAAGACTGCAGGTCGCGGTACCAAGGGTACGAAGGCTCGCAACACCGTTCGCGT
The DNA here is from genome assembly GCF_017876435.1 of Microbacterium phyllosphaerae. NCBI lineage: Bacteria > Bacillati > Actinomycetota > Actinomycetes > Micrococcales > Microbacteriaceae > Microbacterium > Microbacterium phyllosphaerae. The sequence goes on along the minus strand of NZ_JAGIOA010000001.1, from coordinate 3,380,810 downwards.
CGGCTTCGAGGGTGGGCAGATGCCGCTGCACATGCGCACCCCGAAGCTGCGCGGGTTCAAGAACCCGTTCCGCGTGGAGTACCAGGTCGTGAACCTGGAGAAGCTCGCGGAGCTGTACCCCAAGGGTGGCGACGTCACCATCAGCGACCTGGTCGCCAAGGGTGCCGTTCGCAAGAACGAGAAGGTCAAGGTTCTCGGAAACGGCGACATCGCCGTGAAGCTCACCGTCGCGGTCGACAAGGTCTCGGGTTCCGCCGAGCAGAAGATCGTGGCGGCTGGCGGATCCGTCAAGTAACCACTTCATGAGAGGGGTCGGAGATTCTCCGGCCCCTCTTATGGGTTAGCCTGTTCTTTCAGCCGTCCTTCAGGGACGGCAACCTTTTCAGGAGGAACGTCCTTGTTTAGCGCCATCGCGCGGATCTTCCGCACGCCCGACCTGCGTCGGAAGATCGGTTTCACCCTCGCCATCGTCGCCATCTACCGACTTGGCTCGAATGTCCCTGCTCCGTTCGTGAACTTCCCGAACGTCGAGGAGTGCCTGGCTCAGAACTCAGGCACTGATGGGCTCCTCGGGCTGGTCAACCTCTTCTCCGGCGGGGCGCTCCTCCAGCTGTCGATCTTCGCGCTCGGCGTCATGCCGTACATCACCGCGACGATCATCACGCAGCTCCTGCGGGTCGTCATCCCTCACTTCGAGGCACTGCACAAGGAAGGACAGGCCGGTCAGGCCCGTCTCACCCAGTACACGCGGTACCTCACGATCGCCCTGGCGCTGCTGCAGTCGACCACCCTCGTCACGGTCGCCCGCAGCGGTCAGCTCTTCGGCACGACCGATGTCGCGGCCTGCCAGAACCTGCTCACGAACGACGTGTGGTGGGCGCAGCTGCTCATCATCATGGCGATGACCGCCGGTACCGGCCTCATCATGTGGTTCGCCGAGCTCGTCACCGAGCGCGGCATCGGCAACGGCATGTCGCTGCTCATCTTCACCTCGATCGCCGCGACGTTCCCCGGTGCCATGTGGCTCATCTGGGAGAGCAAGGGCTTCGAGGTCTTCCTGCTGGTGCTGCTGGTCGGAATCATCGTCATGGCTCTCGTCGTGTTCGTCGAGCAGTCGCAGCGTCGCATCCCGGTGCAGTACGCGAAGCGCATGGTCGGCCGTCGCACGTACGGCGGCACGAACACGTACATCCCGATCAAGGTGAACATGGCGGGTGTGATCCCCGTGATCTTCGCCTCGTCGCTGCTGTACATCCCGGCACTGATCGCGCAGTTCAACACCCCGCAGGACGGCTCCGAGCCCGCCGCGTGGGTCACCTGGATCAGCGCGAACTTCACGACGGGAAACCACCCGGTCTACATGGCCGCGTACTTCCTGCTGATCATCGGGTTCACGTACTTCTACGTCGCGATAACGTTCAACCCCGTCGAGGTCGCCGACAACATGAAGAAGTACGGCGGCTTCATCCCGGGTATCCGCGCGGGTCGTCCGACCGCCGAGTACCTCGACTACGTGCTCACCCGCATCACGCTGCCCGGCTCGATCTACCTCGGGCTGATCGCGCTGATCCCGCTGATCGCTCTCGCCACCGTCGGCGCCAACCAGAACTTCCCGTTCGGTGGCGCATCGATCCTCATCATCGTGGGTGTCGGTCTCGAGACGGTCAAGCAGATCGATGCACAGCTGCAGCAGCGTCACTACGAAGGGCTCCTCCGATGACAGCCACCGCTCGTCTCCTCATCGTCGGCCCGCAGGGATCCGGCAAGGGCACCCAGGGTGTCCGCATCGCCGAGTCGTACGGCATCCCGGTCGTCTCGACCGGAGACATCTTCCGCGCGAACATCAAAGAGGGCACACCGCTCGGCCAGCAGGTCACGGCGATCCTCGACAAGGGCGACCTGGTCCCTGACGAGCTGACGAGCGAGATCGTCCGCGACCGTCTGTCGCAGGACGATGCGGCGAAGGGCTTCCTGCTCGACGGCTACCCCCGCAACGCGGCTCAGGTGGCTCACCTCGATGCGTTCCTGGCGGAGCGCGGCGAGTCGCTCGACGCCGTCATCCTGCTCGATGTGTCCCGCGAAGAGAGCATCGAGCGTCTCAAGCTCCGCGCAGCGGAGCAGGGGCGATCGGATGACACCGACGAGGCCATCGCCCACCGTCTCGACATCTACGAGCACGAGACGGCGCCGATCCTCGAGGTCTACGGCCCCCGTGGAATCGTCGACCGCATCGACGGCGTCGGCAGCCTCGACGAGATCACCGAGCGCGTCTTCGCGGCGCTGACCGCACGCGGTCTGCGCCTCGCGGCCTGATCTGCGCACGATGTTCCGCAAGTCGATCTACAAGAGCGCCGCTCAGCTGCGGGCCATGGTCGAACCGGGCCTCATCACGGCCGCGGCTCTCGACGCGGTCCGTCCGCTGATCCGGCCGGGCGTCACGACGCTCGAGCTGGATGCCGAGGCGAACAGGGTCATCCTCGCTCGTGGCGCGGAGTCCAACTTCCAGCTCGTGCGTGGCTACCGTCACACCACGTGCATCTCGGTCAACGACGAGGTCGTGCACGGCATCCCCGGAGAGCGTGTGCTGCAGGCGGGCGACATCGTCTCGATCGACTGCGGTGCGCAGTTCCAGGGCTGGAACGGTGACAGTGCGATCACCGTCGTCGTGCCCGACGAGACCCGCCCTGAGGTCGTCGCCCGGCGCCAGGAGCTCTCCCGCGTCACCGAGGGGTCGATGTGGGCCGGAATCGCCGCCATGGCGTCCGCGTCGCACCTGGGTGACATCGGGGCAGCGATTCAGGGATACATCGAGGCTCAGGGGCCTTCGGCGGTCTCCGGTGAGACGTACGGGATCCTCCGCGAGTACGTGGGTCACGGCATCGGTCGCAAGATGCATGAAGCACCGAGCGTCTTCAACTACCGCACTCCCGATCCGGGACCCGAGCTCAAGTCGGGTCTCGTCCTCGCCATCGAGCCCATGGTCACCGCCGGAAGCGATGAGACGTTCGTCGAGGACGACGACTGGACGGTCTCGACGACCGACGGCACCGACGGCTCGCACTGGGAGCACAGCGTCGCGCTGCATGAGGGTGGCATCTGGGTGCTCACCGCGGCCGACGGGGGAGCAGCTGGTCTCGCGCCCTTCGGCGTGACTCCGACGCCCATCGCCTGAACCGCGGATGCCCTGAGCGGCGTCCGCTCGTCATACAGGGGATCGTCACAACGCGCACATAGGTTTCTCCGGGCACAATGGATGTATGGGTGCGCGTGCGCCCGCAGACTTCAGGCCGGGTCCGCCGCGAGCGGGCCTCGACAGAAACGGAAAACCATGGCAGCCGCGAAGAGCAACACCAACTGGTTCGTGATCGGCGTCTCGGCGGCAGTGGTGGTCGTTCTGGCCGTCCTCGCCTTCGTCGTCGTGTCGCTCAACAACCAGGCGACCGACCCCGGCACCGCGCCGCAGAGCTCGATCGTGAACGAGGAGACCGGCGCGATCTCCTTCGGCACAGGCGAGGACGAGATCGACACGTACGTCGACTTCATGTGCCCCGTGTGCGGCCAGTTCGAGGATGCGTACGGCGAGCAGCTGCAGACGGCGGCGGCCGACAACAAGATCACGCTGAACATCCACCCGGTCTCGATCCTCAACCGGTACTCGACGACGGGTCAGTACTCGTCGCTGTCAGCCGGCTCGATGTACTGCGTCGCCGCCGAGGCACCCGACGCGACCCTGGACTACTTCAACCTGCTCTTCACGAACCAGCCCGAGGAGAACTCCGCGGGCCTCAGCGTCGAGGAGCTGAGCGCTCTCGCCGAGCAGGCGGGTGCGGGAGCTGCCGCCGACTGCATCGCGGACGGCACGTACACGAAGTTCGCCGACTCGCAGACGAAGACCCACGACATCAAGGGGACTCCGACGGTCGAGGTCAACGGCACGCGCATCGACAACAGCGAGATCGCCACCGAGTTCGCCAAGATCCTCGGCTGATCTGTCCGATATCGACTCGGGAGTTCCGGCATCCTGCTCAGGTTGCCGGAACTCCCGTTGTCGGATAACATAGATCCTTGGTGCCTTGCGCCTTGATTCGGCGTGTCTGAATCGGCAGAGGCATCGCAATCCAACCACCCACCGCAGATCGACCGATCTGCAGAAGCGTCAGCGAGGCTATGGCTAAGAAAGACGGTGTCATCGAGATCGAGGGCGTGATCTCCGAGGCTCTGCCCAACGCGATGTTCCGCGTTGAGCTTTCCAACGGACACAAGGTCCTGGCAACGATCTCCGGCAAGATGCGGCAGAACTACATCCGCATCATCCCCGAGGACCGCGTGGTCGTGGAGCTCAGCCCCTACGACCTCACCCGCGGCCGTATCGTCTACCGCTACCGCTGATCGGTCGAGAAGTAACGGCCTGCCCCAGCTCGGGGCGGTACGAAGACAGCGAACAGGAAACATCATGAAGGTCAACCCCAGCGTCAAGCCCATCTGCGATCACTGCAAGGTGATCCGTCGTCACGGCCGCGTCATGGTGATCTGCAAGAGCAACCCGCGCCACAAGCAGCGCCAGGGCTGAGCGCCCGTCGGCGATGCCGGCGGACTCTTCGGATCTGACTCACAACTCAATACACACAACGGCAGGATCAGAACCCACGCGAGTGGGGGACACCTCGGGGCGGAGGCCCGAGCACCGATCCTGCTCCACACCTCCACAACACTCAGGAGAACCGCATGGCACGTCTTGCCGGCGTTGACATCCCGCGCGACAAGCGCGTGGTGATCGCCCTTACCTACATCTACGGCGTCGGCCGTACCCGCTCGGTCGAGATCCTCAAGGCGACGGAGATCGACGAGAGCATCCGCGTGAAGGACCTCAGCGATGACCAGCTGATCGCCCTCCGCGACCACATCGAAGGTACCTACAAGGTGGAGGGTGACCTGCGCCGCGAGGTCGCCGCAGACATCCGCCGCAAGGTCGAGATCGGCTCCTACGAGGGCATCCGCCACCGTCGTGGCCTCCCGGTCCGTGGTCAGCGCACCAAGACCAACGCCCGTACCCGCAAGGGCCCGAAGCGCACCGTCGCAGGCAAGAAGAAGGCCCGCTAAGCGCGGCCCCCAGGGACTAGGAGAACACTTTCATGGCTGCACCCAAGGCCGCCGCGCGCAAGCCGCGCCGCAAGGAAAAGAAGAACATCGCACTGGGCCACGCCCACATCAAGTCGACGTTCAACAACACCATCGTCTCGATCACCGACCCGTCCGGCGCTGTCATCAGCTGGGCATCGTCGGGTGGCGTGGGCTTCAAGGGCTCGCGCAAGTCGACGCCCTACGCCGCTGGAATGGCTGCCGAGTCGGCCGCCCGCCAGGCGCAGGAGCACGGCGTCAAGAAGGTCGACGTCTTCGTCAAGGGACCGGGATCGGGTCGCGAGACCGCGATCCGCTCGCTGACGGCCGCCGGCCTCGAGGTCGGATCGATCCAGGACGTCACGCCGCAGGCGCACAACGGTTGCCGCCCGCCGAAGCGTCGCCGCGTCTGATCAGGCTTGTTGAGCCGCTCGTGCCCCTGGGGCCCGAGCGGCTCGACGCCCGCCAGCGGGCATCGACTCACAAAACTCAAGACCTCACCCCACCACATGTCATATAGCGGGCATGTGATCGAAAGGAACACAGAGTGCTTATTGCACAGCGTCCCACACTGACCGAGGAAAAGATCGTCGAGAACCGGAGCCGGTTCATCATCGAGCCTCTGGAGCCCGGCTTCGGATACACGATCGGCAACGCGCTTCGTCGCAGCCTGCTGTCGTCGATCCCCGGCGCCGCGGTCACCAGCGTTCGCATCGACGGCGTGCTGCACGAGTTCAGCACCATCCCCGGCGTGAAGGAGGATGTCACCGAGATCATCCTCAACATCAAGCAGCTCGTGGTCTCGTCGGAGCGCGACGAGCCCATCACGGCGTACCTGCGCAAGACCGGTTCGGGCGAAGTGACCGCCGCTGACATCTCGGCTCCGGCCGGTGTCGAGGTCCAGAACCCCGAGCTCGTCATCGCGACCCTCAACGAGACCGCGAAGTTCGAGCTCGAGCTCACGATCGAGCGTGGCCGTGGCTACGTCTCGGCGACGCAGAACCGCAACGAGTACGCAGAGGCCGGTCAGATCCCGATCGACTCGATCTACTCGCCGGTCCTCAAGGTCAGCTACCGCGTCGACGCCACCCGTGCGGGTGAGCGCACCGACTTCGACAAGCTCGTCCTCGACGTCGAGACCAAGTCCGCCATCAGCCCCCGCGACGCTGTCGCGTCGGCTGCGAAGACGCTCACCGAGCTGTTCGGTCTCGCTCGCGAGCTGAACGTCGAGGCAGAGGGCATCGAGATCGGTCCGGCACCGGTGGAGGCAGTGAACTCCAGCGAGCTGTCGATGCCGATCGAGGACCTCGACCTCTCGGTCCGCTCTTACAACTGCCTGAAGCGTGAGGGCATCAACACCGTTTCCGAGCTCGTCGCCCTGTCGGAGACGCAGCTCATGAACATCCGCAATTTCGGCCAGAAGTCGGTCGACGAGGTGCGCGACAAGCTCATCTCGCTCGGTCTGTCGCTCAAGGATTCGGTGCCCGGTTTCGACGGCGCCCACTTCTACGGCGGCAGCGAAGACGAGTCCTTCTGACCCACCCGGATTGTCATCTGGCAGCGGCCAGCTGACCCGACCTTTCCTGACCAGGAGCTAGATATGCCCAAGCCCACCAAGGGTCCCCGCCTCGGAGGCGGCCCCGCACACGAGCGTCTGCTGCTTGCCAACCTCGCGGCGGCTCTGTACACCCACAAGTCGATCAAGACGACCGAGACCAAGGCCAAGCGCCTGCGTCCGCTCGCCGAGCGCCTGATCACCTTCGCCAAGCGCGGAGACCTTCACGCTCGTCGTCGCGTCCTCTCGGTCATCGGCGACAAGAACGTCGTGCACACCCTCTTCGCCGAGATCGCACCGCTGGTCGCTGACCGTGAGGGCGGCTACACCCGCATCACGAAGGTCGGCAACCGCAAGGGCGACAACGCCCCGATGGCCGTGATCGAGCTCGTCCTCGAGCCCGTCACCCCCAAGGTGAAGTCGACCAAGAAGGCCGCCAAGGCTGAGAAGCCCGCCGAGGTCGTCGAGGAGGCCCCCGCTGAGGAGGCTCCCGTCGAGGAGACCACCGACGCCGGTGCCGAGTCGCAGGCCGAGGGAGAGGCAGCCGAGGCTGCCGCCGAGGACGCTGTCGAGAAGAAGTCCGAGTAAGCACCTCGCTCGCATGAAGAAGCCCGCCGCCCCGACAGGGACGGCGGGCTTCTTCATTCTCCGGGAGTCACGACCCGCGATCAGCGGGCGCGCAGGTCCTTGCGGAGGATCTTGCCCGACGCGGACTTCGGGATCGCATCGATGAACTCGACCTGCCGCACCTTCTCGTGCGGGGCGACGTGGGCCGCGACGTGGGCGATCACGGCATCCGCATCGAGGTCCGCCCCCTGCTGCAGCACCACGAATGCCTTCGGCACCTCCTGACCGTCGTCGTCGAGGGCGCCGATGACGGCGGCATCGGCGATGGACGGATGCTCGAGCAGCACCGCTTCGAGCACGGCGGGAGCCACCTGGTAGCCCTTGTACTTGATGAGCTCCTTCAGCCGATCGACGATGCGGAAGATGCCGTCGTGCGTGACCGTCGCGACATCGCCGGTGTGCAGCCACCCGTCCGCGTCGAGCATCTCGGCCGTGGCATCCGGCCTGTTCAGGTAGCCCTTCATGACCTGGGGTCCGCGGATCAGCAGTTCGCCCGGGGCACTCGTACCCTCGCCGGGTGCTTCGACGTCGCTGCCGTCTTCGGCGACCAGCCTGGCCTCGGTGTTCGCCAGCAGCATGCCGACCGAGGAGCGGTCGATGTCGGGGCGGTCGTAGGGGATCGCGTGGGTCACAGGGCTGGTCTCGGTCATGCCGTAGCCCTGGCAGACGATGCAGCCGAGACGGTTCGCGACGGCCGAGGCCAGGGCGCCGTCGAGGGGCGCCGCACCCGAGAAGATCACCTTGATCGCAGAGGTGTCGAACTGATCGACGAGCGGATGCTTCGCCAGGGCGACCGCGATCGGCGGGGCGATGAACACCCACGTCGTGCGGTGCTCCTGCACGACGCGGAGGAACTCGCCGAGGTCGAACTTCGGCATCGTGACGAGTGCCGCACGCTGCCGCAGAGCGAAGTTCAGCAGCACGGTCATGCCGTAGATGTGGAAGAACGGCAGCACCGCGAGCACGCGATCGTCGTCGCCGAGTGAGATCGTCGACCGGCACTGGCTCACGTTCGCGATCAGGTTGCGGTGAGTGAGCATGACGCCCTTGGGGCGCCCGGTCGTGCCTGACGAGTAGGGGAGCACGGCGAGGTGCGTCGCGGGGTCGAATGACACCTCGGGTGCGGCCCGCCCTTCGCCGAGCAGCGCGGGCAGAGACGGATGCCCGTCGGCCCCGTCGAGCACGATCACGTGGTCATCGTCGAAGCCGAGCGCCGCGGCAGCAGCCTTCGCGCCGGGGAGCAGGGGCGAGACCGTGATGAGCCAGGTCGCCTCGGCATCCGTCAGCTGGTTCGCGATCTCCTCTGGGGTGTAGAGGGAGTTGATGGTCGTGGCCGTCGCACCCGCCCGGAGGACGCCGTGGAACACCGTGGCGAATGCCGGGACGTTCGGGCAGAGGATGCCGACCTTCGTGCCGACTCCGACGCCCCTGGCCGCGAGGGCACCGGCGAACAGGTCGATCTGTCCGATCAGCTGGCGGTAGGTCGTCGTCGCGCCGCTCATGCCGTCGACGATCGCCACCGCATCGAGCCGTTCCTCGTCGACATCGCCGAACAGGAACTCGTGGATCGAGACCGCAGGGATCTCGACATCGGGATAGGAACTGCGCACCATGAGATCTCCTTCGATCCGGGGAGGCGACGACGCCGGCTGGTGCGATCCAGTGTCGCACAGTTAGGCACCGAGTCCCAGGGCCTGCGTGTGACCCGTCCACGGAGCCGAATCCCCGGGAGTAGGCTGATCCGGTGACTGATGCAGAGACCCTGAGCAGAGGGCCTCGCGCCTACACCGCCTTCATCGGCATCGGCCTGATCGCAGGCCTCCTCTCCGGACTCTTCGGCGTGGGTGGCGGCACGGTGATCGTCCCGCTGCTCGTGCTGTTCCTGCACTTCAACCAGCGTCTCGGCGCGGGCACGTCGCTCGCGGCGATCGTCCCCACTGCGACGGTCGGCGTCGTGTCCTATGCGATCAACGGCTCGGTGGCCTGGATCCCCGCACTGATCCTCGCGGCAGGCTCGGTGGTCGGCGCCCAGATCGGCACCCGGCTGCTGCCGAAGATCTCGCAGACCGTGCTGCGATGGTTCTTCGTGGGCTTCCTCGTGATCGTGATCGTGAGTCTGTTCCTGGTGGTCCCGTCGCGGGACGCCGAGTTCGAGCTGCAGCTGCTCAACGGGCTCGCCCTGCTCGTGGTCGGCGTCGGCACCGGCATCCTCGCCGGGCTGATCGGCGTCGGCGGGGGAGTGATCGTCGTGCCCGTGCTGATGCTCGCGTTCGGCACGAGCGACCTCGTGGCCAAGGGCACGTCGCTGCTCATGATGATCCCCACCGCCATCTCCGGCACGATCGGCAACCTCCGCAACCGCAACGTCGACCTCCTCGCCGCGGCGATCGTCGGGATCTCGGCGTGCACGACCACGGCCCTCGGAGCGTGGCTCGCGACCCTCATCGACCCGGTGGTGGGCAACATGCTGTTCGCGGCATACCTCGTGGTCATCGCCGTGCAGATGGCCATGAAGGCGATCAAGGGTCGCAAGAAGAAGGACTGAGCGGTCTTTGATCCGGTCGCCGGTCACCGCGCCCCGCGACCGAGAACGTAGGATCGAGGGGTGGCAGTGAACCAAGATCTGGTCGGCCGGGAGTTCCCGCCGACGTCCCCCTACCTCGTCGGCCGCGAGAAGGTGCGCGAGTTCGCGCGCGCCGTCTTCGCCGATGCTCCGCAGCACACCGACGTCGAGGCCGCTCGTGCGGCGGGCTTCGACGACGTCGTGGCGCCGCCGACCTTCGCGATGGTCATCCAGGACCACACGCTGCAGCAGCTGCTCGCCGAACCGGATTCGGGCATCGTGCTGGCACGGACGATCCACGCCGAGCAGAAGTTCACGTACACCCGGCCGATCGTGGCGGGCGACGAGCTCACGGGTCGGCTGCGGGTGACCGGCATCCGCATGATGGGCGGCAACGCCATGATCACCAGCGAGGCCGAGATCACGGATGCCGCCGGCGAGCACGTCGTCACCGCCACCAGCGTGCTGCTGGTCGGCGCCGAAGAAGGAGCCGCGTGATGCCGTTCGCTGTCGGAGACGTCGTCGCAGAGCGCACCGTCCACCTCACCCGGGAATCCCTGGTCCGCTACGCGGGCGCGTCGGGGGACTTCAACCCGATCCACTACCGTGACGACGTCGCGGCCTCGGTGGGCCTCCCCGGAGTCCTCGCGCACGGCATGCTCACGATGGGCATCGCCTCGTCGGTGGTCGTGGCCGCGCTCGAGCCGGGCACCCGGATCCTCGACTACGGTGTGCGCTTCACGAAGCCCGTCGTCGTCGACCCGAACGACGGAGCCGACCTGCATGTGCTGGCCACCGTGGGCGCGGTGGACGAGGCCTCGACGCGGGTCGATCTCAAGGTGACCTTCGGTGGGACGACCGTGCTCGTCAAGGCGCAGCTGCGCATCGCCTCCTGATGGGTGATCCCGTGGTGCACGAGGTCGAGCCGCTGCGGCTCTCGACCCTGACGACCCTCCGCACCGGCGGCGCCCCCGAGCGGATGCTCGAGGCGACGACCTCGGCGGAGCTCGTCGACGCGCTCACCGATGTGTGGTCGCGTGGTGAGGAGTGGTTCGTCCTCGGAGGGGGCTCCAATCTCTTCATCGGCGACGAGCCGTTCGAGGGCACGGTCATCCGCGTCCTGACCCGCGGCATCGACGAACTTCCGTCGCCGCACGACGGCCGCGTCCGTCTGCGTGTGCAGGCCGGGCACGGCTGGGACGACCTCGTCGCCTACGCCGTCGAGCACGGCTACGCCGGTCTCGAGGCGATGAGCGGCATTCCCGGTACCGTCGGGGCGGCTCCCGTGCAGAACATCGGCGCCTACGGGCAGGAGATCCAGGAGACCCTCGTCGAGGTCGAGCTGATCGACGAGGCGACGGGGAAGATCTCCGTGGTCTCTGCCGCAGACCTCGGGCTCGGGTTCCGCACGTCCGTGCTCAAGCACCACTACGGCAGCGTGCCGCAGCGCCGTGCCGTCATCCTGTCGGTCACGGTCGACCTCGTCGTCGCAGGAGAGCGTGTCGTCCGCGGCGAGCAGCTGCGCCGAGCGCTCGGTCTCGACTCCGACGCGCCCGTGCCACTCGGATGGGTGCGCGAGCGCATCCTCGCCACTCGCGCGTCGAAGGGGATGCTGCTCGACGAGAACGACCCCGATACGCACGGCGTCGGCTCGTTCTTCCAGAACGCGATCGTGCCCGAGGTCGTCGCCCGCGCGCTGCCGCCCGAATGCCCGCGCTGGCCCGTGTCGCCCGACCTCGATGCCGTGACGGTGATCCCGCTCGCGGCGTACGACGGATTCGTGCCCCCGGCCAAGGCCGAGGCTCCGGACGTCAAGGTGAGCGCAGCGTGGCTGATCGAGCAGGCGGGGATCCGCAAGGGGTTCAAACTGCCCCGATCGAGGGCATCCGTCTCGACCAAGCACGCCCTCGCGCTGACCAACCGCGGTGGAGCGACGGCGGCCGAGGTCTCTGAGCTCGCCCGGTTCATCCAGAGCCGTGTGCACGCCGAGTTCGGTCTCGTGCTGCAGCCCGAGCCGGTGCTGCTCGGCGTCGAGCTGTAGGAGTTCCGTGCTCGAATGGCTCCAGGCCGAGTGGCCTCAGGTTCTCGGCTTCGTCACCGGCGCGATCTGCGTGTGGCTCGCCGGTCGGCGCAACGTCTGGAACTACCCGATCGGCATCGCCAACAACGTGGTGCTGTTCGTCGTCTTCATCGGCGCAGGCCTGTATGCCACGGCCGTGCTGCAGGTGGTCTATCTGCTGATGGGCGCGCACGGCTGGTGGCGCTGGACGCGCGGTGCCGAGCAGAGCCGCACCTACGTGGCGAACACCCCGAGGCGCGCGTGGCCGTGGCTGGTGCTCGCGGCAGTCGTCGGTGCCGCCGTGCTGGTGTGGGTGCTCACGACGTTCACGGACTCGCAGGTCGCGATCCCGGATGCCGCGACGACGGCCGCGAGCCTCGTGGCGCAGTACATGCTCAACCGCAAGTGGATCGAGAACTGGTTCGTCTGGATCGGTGTCGACATCGCCTTCGTCGCCCTCTCGATCGTCGCGGGTCTCTGGGTCATCGCCGCGCTCTACGCGCTCTTCGTCGGCCTGTGCCTGATCGGCTACCGGTCGTGGCGGCGAGCCGCGCTCACCGATCGCGAGGCTGATCCGGCGGCCACCTCGTCGATGACCTCCGAGTCCGCTCGATCGTGAGGCGAGACGCATGAGCGGTCACGGACTCGTCCTCGGCAAGTTCTATCCGTTCCACAGCGGGCACTCGCACCTCATCCGCCAGGCCCAGCGCGACAGCGACCGGGTCACCGTCCAGGTGCTGGGCGCCTCGGTCGAGTCGATCCCGCTCGAGGTGCGCGCCGAGTGGATCCGTGAGTCGCACCCGGGCGTGCGCGTGGTCGCGGCGATGGACGACGCCCCCGTGGACTTCGAGTCCGAGGCCGCGTGGGACGAGCACATGGCGCTGATCGGGTCGCTGCTCGACGAGCCCGTCGACACGGTGTTCTCGTGCGACGCCTACGGGGGTGAGCTGGCGAGGCGGCTCGACGCCCGGTGGGTGCGGATCGATGAGGGGCGACGGATCAACCCGGTCTCGGGGACTGCCATCCGCGCCGACGTCGCCGGCAACTGGCATGAGCTGGCGCCTGCGGTGCGCGCCTGGCTGACCGCCCGGATCGTTGTGCTGGGGGCGGAGTCCACCGGGTCCACCACTCTCGCTGCCGCGCTGGCCGAGAGGCTGGGAACGCTGTGGGTGCCGGAGTACGGGCGCGAGCACTCCGAGATCCGCGAGGGGGGCCTCGCGGCGCCGTGGCGCAGCGACGAGTTCGACCTCATCGTCGACCGGCAGATCGCCCTCGAGCAGCAGGCTCTGAGAGAGGTTCCGCTGCCGGTGCTGGTGTGCGACACGGACGTGCTCGCGACAGCGCTGTGGCACGAGCGCTACGTCGGCTCGACGGCCGCGCGCCTGTACGACGCGGCAGCCGCGCATCCGCCACTGCTCTACGTGCTCACGGGCGACGAGATCCCCTTCGAGCAGGACGGGATGCGCGACGGCGAGCACATCCGCCACGGGATGCAGCAGCGCTTCCGTGATGTCCTGGCGGCGCAGGACGTGCCGTGGCTCGAGGTGCGAGGGGATGTGCCGACGCGGGTCGAGGCCGCGGCATCCGCTCTCGCACCGCTCCTCGCCGAGCACCTGCGCTTCGCGGTTCCGCTCGAGGCGCGGCCGCTCGACGAGCAACGAGCGCTCCAGAAGGACGCCCGATCGACATCGTTAGGATGATCGCATGCCCGACCGCTGGAACAGAGTCTCCGCATCACCCACGAACCCCGGCAGCGGCCACGGCGTCGAGGCACTGACCGCCGAGGACCTGTTCCGTCCGGCAGCGCAGGCGGCCGTGCCTCTCGACGAGAAGCTCCGCCAGGTGTACTACTGGATCGTCAATCGCGCGGTGATCTCGCCGTACTACGACATGGAGTTCTCGCACGGCGAGCCGCTCTCGATCGGGCTGGGGGATGCCGGGGCGACGGTGTCGCTGCCGACGCAGGCGTCGTTCTCCTCCAACGTACTCGTGCCGCTGCTCACCTTCGCGGTCGGCGGCAAGTGCCTGCTCATCGGCGGACCGGGTCGCGGCAAGACCACCGTGGCCGTGCTCATGGGCGTGCTCGCGGGCACGGCGTCGGCGGATGTCCGGCGGGCCGTGCAGCAGGGCCAGCCTCAGCTCACGGTCAGCGACCTCGTCGGCATCCCGCTGCCCCGTGATCTGGTCGGAGCCGAGAAGCTGACCGACATCCGCATCGCCTGGCGCGACTGGTTGGGTCTGCCCGTCAAGATCATCGACGAGTACAACCGCATCCCCACCAAGACCCAGTCGGCGCTGCTGACGATGGTCGCGGAGGGGTATGTCGAGAGTCACGACCAGATGCGTCGCACCGCGCCGGACGGAGGAGTGGAGAGCTGGTTCTTCACCGCCAACGACGACGCCGGAGGCGGAACATTCCCCGTCATCCAGGCGCTGCGCGACCGCATGGACGTCACGGTGCAGGCGGCCGGGTTCAACAGTCGGTTCTTCGACGAGCTCATCACCCGGGTCGAGGCGGGGGAGAAGCCCGAGGAGCATGTGCCCGTCGAGCTCTCGTTCGACGCGGCGCAGCAGTCCGAGATGCGCGCGCAGATCCGAGCGGTGCCGATCCCGGATGCCGTGCGTGAGCGTCTGCGGTTCTTCCTCAGTCACTTCGAGTTCGTGCAGCACGGCGGACGCCGCTTCGAGTACCGCACGAAGGACGTCGTGACGACGGCAGGAGGACGGGTCGGCGAGGTCATCGAGGCGAACAGCGGAGCCGACCTCGAGGTCGATCTGGGGGCGCAGACTCGCAACGGACTCTCGGTGCGCGCGCTGCAGACGCTCATCGTGTACGCGAAGGCCATGGCCTGGTTCCGGGGTGTGGATGCCGTCGAACTCGACGACGTCGCGGCGGTCCTGCCGTTCGTGCTCCGCGGCAAGCTGCTGCCGAACGCGACGCATCCGCGCTTCGACGTCGGAGCCGAGCGCGAGCTCAGCACCGACACCGTCAGCTGGCTGGCCGACCTGTTCGCGCAGTCGTGCCGACAGTATGACGCGCTCGGGCGCGACACCGACGACGAGGTCGCCGCGCTGCTCGCCGAGTTCGACCGCGGACTCGACGGCGTGCCGGCGCTCGAGGCCTCCCGTCGCATCACCGCAGTCGAGGCGCAGCTGCGCCGGATCGCCACGGTCGGCAAGCTGTACGGTCGCGACTTCGATGACGTCATCGCCCTGAAGTACCTGCATCAGCGGTACACCGCCTACGTGCGCTGGCAGGAGCTGCGCGGGTGAACCGCGTCCCCGTGCAGCTGGCGAACGTGTCGGCACCCTTCCCGCCGGCCGAACTGCCCGATCTGGCGTCTGCGGGGCTCGACGCCTCCGTCGCGGCGACGTCGGTGCGCAGCGCCCACGGTGACCCGCTGCTGTTCGCCCGGGCGCTCGCCGCCGGGGCGGCGCACGACCCGGCTGCGCTGGCCGACCGCGAGCGTGCGCTCGAACTCGTCTCGCTCGCGGCGTGGCGTGCGGGGGCACTCGGTCTGCGCGCCGACGCGCTCGCCCGACTCGATCGTCTCGATTCGGCGGGGCAGAGGCTGGCCGCCGCCGCGACGCTCGGACTCGGCGTCGATGCGCTCGACGAGTTCCGTCGTCGGCAGCGAGTCGATCGGTTCTGGTGGCCCGGCCGGGCCGACCAGCGTGGCTACGTGCTCGCGACCGGCGGGTTCCGGGGCCTCGGCGGGGCCTGGATCCGTCCTCCCGAGCGGGTGGAATCCCTGGCGGATGCCGGTGCGTTCGGATTCCTCGTCGCCGGTTCCTGGTG
The DNA here is from genome assembly GCF_017876435.1 of Microbacterium phyllosphaerae. Taxonomy (NCBI): domain Bacteria; kingdom Bacillati; phylum Actinomycetota; class Actinomycetes; order Micrococcales; family Microbacteriaceae; genus Microbacterium; species Microbacterium phyllosphaerae. Next base: position 3,365,089 of record NZ_JAGIOA010000001.1, on the reverse strand, counting down.
GCGCCTCGACAGCGATGTCTGGGCGGCGCGACTCTCACTCCTTCCGGATCGGCCGGAGACCGTGGCACCCCGTGACGACGCGGTGAGCATCGTGATCGGTCCCGACACGCACCTGGCCTGGGTGCACGTGCGGGAGCCGCAGTGAGCAGGCTGCCCGATCCGGTGCCGCTGACCGCCGACGCCCGCTCCGCGTGGGAACGGGCGCTGGCGCTGTGGCGGGTACGTCTCGACGATCCGTCCGTCCGCCCCGGCGCGGCGCAGGCGCAGGGAGCCCCCGCCTGGTTCTCGTTCCCGCCCTCCGTGACCGTCGACCCCCGATATCTCGCCGACCGCGGACTTTCGGATGAGCTGTGGAGCATGTTCGCGCACGAGATCGGGCACCACGTGCTGGCCCCGAGCACGCGCATCGACTCGCTCAAGATCGACCACCAGATGGCTCGCGCGATCGCGGTGGCGTCGCCGCGGGCGAATCCGGGCGACGGCGCCCGTCGGCTCTCCAACCTGTGGTCGGATCTGCTCGTGAACACACGGGTCGCCCAGCTGCAGCGCACCGACCAGGGCGGCACGGTGACCGCGACGCGCGATCTCGGCATCGTCCGCCTCGGCCTGGCTCTCTACCCGGCGCCCGAGGGCAGCGCCGATCGGCTGTGGTGGGTGTACTGCCGTGCCTACGAGCTGCTCTGGCAGCTGTCGGCCGGGACCCTGTGCGCGCTCGAGCCACCGCCTCGACCCGTGCGCACCTTCACCGAGACGAGCTTCGTGCCGCTGAGCGAGATCCCCGAGAAGCACCGTGAGAAGGAGCGGCTGCTGCGAGAGGCCCGCGCCGAGAGTGAGCGCGTCGCCGCCGAACTCGCCGGAGCGACCGCCACCAATCCCGATGTCGATGCCTCCCTCATCGCCGATGCGGTGCGGTTCTTCTCCACCGATCCGGTGTCGGGGGCTGCGCTGTTCGGGGTGATCGCGGCGCCCTACCTCGCGGAGGAGGCGCTGGCCGGGGGTGGCAGATCGGGCAGCGGATGCGGCATCGACGACGCCCCGGCCACCGCTGACGAGCTCGGACGCATCCTCGCCGACCAGCGGCTGCGCGACGACCTCCCTCTCCACCCCGGCATGGTGCGGGATCCGGGAGACGAGGGAGACCCGGTTGACGCGATCGACGATACGACGAAGAAGGACGGGCAACGGCTCACGATTGCCCGCACGCTCGCCCTGTATCGCGACAGCGGAGAGGATGCGGTACTGGCCGCCTGGTATCGCAACGAGGCCGCGGCGTGGGTGCGCCCCTACACACGGTCCGCACCGTCGACGCCGACCGGAGGCATCCCGGGTCCGGTGGAACTGTGGGAGGTGGGTGATGCGCTCGCCGATCTCGACTGGCCGCTGACCCTCCGTTCGGGCACGGTGATCCCCGGCGTCACGACGCGGCGGCGCTCGGAGCTCGACGATGAGCCGATCGTGCAGGAGACGAGTCTCGAACTCGACCTCTACATCGACTCCTCCGGGTCGATGACGCATCCTCGCAACGGCTCCCCGGCCGTGCTCGCGGGGACGATCCTCGCGCTCTCGATCCTCCGCGGCGGTGGCCGAGTCAGGGTCACGAGCTTCTCGGGCACGGGCGAGGTGGCCGGGATGCCGCGGTTCGGCCGCGACCCCGCCGAGATCATCGCCGCGATCTCGCTGTTCTTCGGCCGGTCGACGTCGTTCCCGCTCGACCTCTATTCCGCCAGGTACGCGGGTCTGCCACCCGCGGACGACGATGCGCAGCGTCATGTGGTTGTGCTCTCGGATGACGGGCTGGTGTCGATGTTCGGCGTCGGCAACGAGCCCTATGCGGGTGTCGCTCGTGCCGTTCGCGAGGTGCTCACCACCGGTACGCTCGTGCTCATGGACCGCAGGCACCAGGTCGCGCAGCTCGCCGAACGCGACGGCTACGACGTGGTGTACCTGCAGACGATGGCCGACGCTCCCGCGGCGTGCGCGGCCCTGGCGGTGACCCTGCATGGCTGACACCGAGGATCTTCTCGCGGCGTGGAGCGAGCGCTCGGGCGGCGAGGCCGAGGCCTGGGCCCGCACACGTACAGGGCCGTCTCTCGAATCCGTCGCGGCGCGGATCTCGCGCGTCCCCCAGGAGTTCCTCGACGAGCGGGTGTCACTGCGTGCGCTCGCCGGAGACGTGCTCGGGGCGCAGATCGTCGCGTCGAGATTCGACGACGACCCGCGCGTGCGGCAGGGAGCAGCCATCGGGCTGTGGCTGGTCGCCGCCGAGGGGCTCCTCGAACCGCTCGACCCGCCGCTCTCCACCGGGCCGACGGCTCTCGCCGTCGACGCGCTCGCGCTGCGCGTGGCCCCCGTCTCCTCGCCCGCGGAGTGGACGTCCGACGATGAGCGCCGCACCGAGGCCGCCCGCAGTTTCCTGCTCTGGTGCGGATTCCTCCCCGCGGGGGAGGACGCGGCGACGGCTGCCTCGCTTCTCGCCGCCTGCGACTCACTCGCCCGCAACCGGGCCCTCGCCGAGGCGTACGAGGGTCACAGGCACCGCGCCGACATCGCCCGCAAGCTCGACGAGGCGCGCCGCAAGGAGGCGGCGGCACGGTACTCGAGTGAGTGACCCCGACCTCCGGGGGGCGCTGACCCTCGCCGAGTACGCGCCGGGAGAGGCGGCGGTGCTGACGGACGCCGAGCGCTGGCCGACCATCGACGCGGCCGGCGCGGCGAGACTGACGCGCTGGCGGGCGCATCCGGACGCCCCGCACTGGACCCACTCGACCGGAGATCGGCTCAGCGCGGAGCAGGTCGATCGGGTGCGGCAGCCGCTGTCGACGACCGGCTGGCTCGCCGAGCACCTCGATGCCGCGCGGCGCACGCTGCGCTACCGCGGGATGCCGACGGATGCCGCGCTCGAGGACTTCCCGACGATCTCCCGAGCCGACCTCGTCGACGACCTCGCCGCGTTCGTGCCCCTCGACGCGGACCTCTCCCGCATGCTGCACGGCACGAGCTCTGGGTCGACGGGGGCGGCACTGCTCATCCCCGACGACGTCGAGGAGGTCGCACGCGGCTTCCATCTGCTCGTCGCGCTCGCGGCATCCGTCGGGGCCGTGGTGCGTGCCGACGGTGAGCGGATGGCGGTGGCGAACCTCGTCTTCCAGCAGCAGGCCTTCACCTACGTGTCCGTGATCTCGAGCTTCGCGCACCGAGCCATGGCGCGGCTGAACCTGCATCCGTCCTCGTGGGTCGATGTCGCATCACGCGATCGGTTCCTGGCCGACGCTGATCCGCAGATCCTCAGCGGGCACCCGACGAGCCTCGCCGAACTGCTGGATGCAGGACTCGACTCCGTGCTGCATCCCACCGTGATCTTCTCCGGTGCCATGGCACTGTCTGCCCCGCTGCGCGCGCGACTCGAGGCGGCGTTCGCGTGCCCGGTGATCGACGTCTACGGGCTGCACGAGACCCGACCGATCGCGGCGCGCACGGATGACGGCTCTTTCCGGATGCTCGACCGGCGCGTGCACGTGGAGGTGCTGGATCCTCGGCGGGATGTCGCGGTGGAACCGGGCGCCGTGGGCGAGATCGTGGTGACGGCGGGGGAGAATCCGCTGCTGCCGCTGGTGCGGTACCGCACCGGCGACTTCGGTCGGCTGGTCACCCTCGACGACGGCGCGTTCGGCATCGCCGACCTCGAAGGGCGCGACAACACGCGCTTCCGCGCGGCTGACGGCACGCTCGTGCCGTGCGTCGAACTGACGCAGCAGCTTCAGGCTCGTGGGGCGCTCGGATGGTCGATCGAGCAGCACGCCGACGGCCGTCTGTATGCGGTGATCTCGGGCGGCGACGAGGCAGGCATCCGGCTCGCGCTGACGGCGCTGCTCGGCGTGCCGATCGAGCTGCGCCGGGTCGAGCGGCTCATCGACCTCGGCGAGGGCAAACCGCGGCGGTACCGCAGCACCGTTCCCGACTGACTCCGCCGACCCGACTGACAAGGTCGCCGGTTCGCCGTACACTCGCGGCATGAGCGGACTGACCCCCTACCTGCTGTTCCCCGGAAACGCGGCCGAAGCGCTGGAGCACTACCGGGCGGTCTTCGGTGGCGATCTGCAGCTTCTCGACTATGCCGCGGCCGGCCGTCACGACGGGCCGGGTGATGCGGTCGCGCACGGGCAGCTGTCAGGCCCTGTCGAGCTGGCGGGGGCCGATGCCGGGGCCGACGACGACGCCGTGCAGATGAGCGGGATGTTCCTCTCGCTGCTCGGCACCGCCGATGCCACGACGCTGACCAGCTGGTTCGATCAGCTGTCGTCCGGGGGCCGCGTGATCGACGCCCTGCAGAAGCGCCCCTGGGGCGACTACGACGGAACCCTCATCGATCGATACGGAATCCGATGGCTCATCGGATTCCACGACGAGGACTGACGGCGGTCAGCCGCGGCCGGTGACACGCCGGTACGACGACGCCCCCCCCGCTGTCCTCAGCCCGGTGGGCGTGGACGGCCGGATGGGCGTCGGTGTCGCGGGTCAGCTGAACAGGCGCTGCAGGCGCTGGACGCCCTCGAGCAGCTGGTCGTCGCCGAGCGCGTATGACATCCGGATGTAGCCGGAGGGGCCGAAGGCCTCGCCGGGAACGACGGCGACCTCTGCCTGCTCGAGGATCAGGTCGGCGAGCTCGAGGGAGGTTGTGGGCGTCACGCCGCCCCACGTGCGGCCGAGCAGACCCTGCACGTCGGGGTACACGTAGAACGCGCCGAGCGGGTTCGGCACGACGAGCCCGTCGATCTTCGACAGCTCCGACACGATCAGGCGACGGCGGCGGTCGAAGGCCTCGCGGAACTGCTCGGCCTCGGTCTGCGGACCGTTGAGGGCGGCGATCGCAGCCTTCTGCGCGACGTTGTTCACGTTGCTCGACAGGTGCGACTGCAGGTTGCCGGCGATCTTGATCGCATCCGCCGGTCCGACCATCCAGCCCACGCGCCATCCGGTCATGGCGTAGGTCTTGGCCACACCGTTCACGAGGATCGTCTGGCCGGCGAGATCCGGGACTGCCTCGACGATGGAGGTCGCCTTGACGCCCTCGTAGGTGAGGTTCTGGTAGATCTCGTCGGAGATCACCCAGATGCCGTGCTCGAGGGCCCACTCGCCGATGGCGGCGGTCTCCTCGGCGGTGTACACCGACCCGGTCGGGTTGGAGGGCGAGACGAACACGAGCGCGGTGGTGCGCTCGGTGCGGGCGGCCTCGAGCTGCTCGACCGTGACCTTGTAGTCCTGGTCGGCGCCGGCGAACACCTCGACCGGGGTGCCGTCAGCCAGGCGGATCGCCTCGGGGTAGGTGGTCCAGTACGGGGCGGGGAGCAGCACCTCGTCGCCGGGGTTCACCACGGCCTGGAACGCCTGGTAGACCGACTGCTTGCCGCCGTTGGTCACGATGACCTGGCTCGGCGACACCTCGAGGCCCGAGTCCCGAAGGGTCTTCGCGGCGATCGCCTCGCGGAGTGCCGGAAGGCCGGCCGCCGGCGTGTACCGGTAGCTCGCCGGGTCTGCGAGCGCCTCGGCCGCGGCATCCACGATGAACTGCGGCGTCGCGAAGTCGGGCTCGCCCGCGGCATACGAGATGACGGGCTTGCCTTCGGCCTTGAGGGCCTTCGCCTTGGCATCGACCTTGAGGGTCGCCGATTCGGCGATGGCGGAGAGCTTGCGAGAGAGAGGAGCGCGTTCGGTCACGACTACGAGCGTACTCGGGTCGACCGCGCGGATGACGGCTCGGGCGTCGTCAAGAATCGCGGTTCTTTCCGTGCGACGTCGGAGCATCCGCCGCCTCGAGGTCTGCGGCGGCGCGGCGTCGACGCCTCTGCACGAGCAGGAAGGCGACGATCGCGATCACCAGGCACGGGATGCCGAACGGCAGCGTCGCGCGGAACTCCTCGGTCAGAGCCGTCGACGCCGCGATCGCCACCATCAGCAGCGCCCCGACGATCGCTCCGATCCGTGAGCCCCACACCGTGTACTTCGGCTTCTCTCCGCGTGCGGCCAGCGTGCGGCGGAAGGCGACGTGCGTGACGAAGATCATGAACCAGGTGAAGAGGGCACCGAACATCGAGATCGCGAACATCATCGTGAAGGCCTGGTCGGGATTCAGCACGTAGATCACGGTCGCCACGACGATGCCGCCGGTCGACAGCAGGAGGGCGTTCAACGGGGCTCCGTTGCGGCCGACCCTGCCGAAGACCTTCGGCGCCTCGCCCGCGCGCGAGAGGGAGAACATCATGCGGGTGGAGATGTAGAGCTGGCTGTTCATCGCCGACAGTGCGGCGATGATCACGACGAAGTTCAGCACCGAGTCGGCGAACGGGATGCCGATGACCTGCATGACCGTCACGAAGGGGCTCGACCCCGACAGGATCTCCGATACCGGCGCGATCGACACGATGAGCGAGAGAGTGAGGATGTAGAAGATCAGCAGTCGGAACGCCGTGACCTTGAACGCCTTCTTGACCGCCTTCTCGGGCTCGGCGGCCTCGCCGGCGGCGACCGCGATCATCTCGATGCTGAGGTAGCTGAAGATCGAGACGATCACGGCGAACCACATGCCGCTCAGGCCGTTCGGCATGAAACCGCCCTCGGCTCCCCAGTTGTGCAGGCCGCGCTTCTGGTCGCCCGAGAAGAACACCAGCCAGCCGGCGACGACGATGAACGCGAGGATGGCGAACACCTTGATCGCCGAGAACCAGTACTCGAGGGTTCCGAAGCTCTTGACGTTCATCGCGTTCACGAGGATCAGCGCACCGCCGAAGAGCACCACCCAGATCCAGGGCGGGATGCCGGGGAACCACAGCTGCATGTACTCGCCGACGGCGGTCACTTCTGTGCCGACCGCGAGGACGATGCATCCCCAATACATGTAGCGCACGAGGAAGCCCGCGAGCGGACCGATGTAGTGCTCGGCGTAGGCGCCGAACGAGCCGGACGTCGGGTGCTGCACCGTCATCTCGGCGAGCCCCGCCATGAGCAGCAGCGCGATCATGCCGCCGATCAGGTAGCTCAGCACGACACTGGGTCCGGCGAAGCCGATGGCGAATCTGCTGCCGAGGAACAGTCCTGTGCCGATCGCGCCGCCGAGCGCGATCATGCTCAGCTGCCGCGCGGTCAGGGCCTTCTGCAGACCGATCTCTCGGGTCTGGATGTCGGTGGATTCAGCCATGGCTGTCCTTCGGCGTCGTTGCTCGTGGATGAGGATGCCGCGCGGGATCGGTCGTCGGCCCTGCGGCGCGTCGAGATTCTTGCAAGGATTCGGAGGTCATGACACAGTCGTGAAGATCATTCGAGAATTCAGCTGATTCTCGAATCCTGTGCGATTCTCGTCACTGGCGAAGGAGAACGATGACGTTCACGATGACGGATGCAGACCGGCGGATCCTCCGAGAGCTCTCGCAGGACGGCCGGCTGTCGAACAAGGAGCTCGCGGTGCGCGTGGGGCTCGCGCCCTCGACCTGCCATGGGAGGGTGCGGATGCTCGAGGACGCCGGGGTGATCCGCGGTTACCGGGCCGTCGTCGACGCCCAGGCTGCCGGCGCCGCGATCAGCGCGCTGATCTCGGTCGCCGTGCTCAATCACGCGCGCAGCCAGGTGACCGAGATCGTGCCGCTGCTGCAGGGGGTCCCCGGAGTGCAGCAGGTCTTCCTCCTCGGGGGCGACAGGGACATCGTCGTGCATGTCGCGATGGCCGACGTGCCGTCTCTGCGTGAGTTCATCAGGGCGCACATCGGCTCGCACCCGGACCTCGGTCAGTCGCAGACGCAGCTCATCTTCGAGCACGCGATCGGCGGCGCTCCCGCGTGACCTCGGCGCGAGTGTCGGCGCACTACGCTGAATTCCCATGAGGGCGGATTCGAGTGCAGCGGATGCCGACGATCTGGTGCCCGAATCCGGAGTCAGGCCTCCGCACCTCATCGTGACGGTCTTCGGACGCCACGTGCGTGCGCACGGAGGTGAGATCCGCATCGCGGCCCTCATCGAGATGATGTCGGCGCTCGGTGTCGATGCGGGAGTCGTACGCTCCTCCGTCTCGCGGCTGAAGCAGCGCGGCGTCCTCGTGAGTGAGGGTGGCGGCGCCTACCGGCTGTCCGCGTCTCTGGACGGCGTCTTCGCGGCGGGCGACCGCCGCATCTTCGAGTCCCGCAGGGCCGAGGCGAAGGATCCGTGGCTGCTGGCCTCGTTCAGCGTCCCCGAGAGCGAGCGTCCGGTGCGCCACCAGCTGCGCAGGCTCCTGCAGCGACTCGGGTTCGGGCAGGTGAGCGGCGGGCTCTGGATCGCTCCCGGGCTGATCGTCGACGAGACCGAGACGGCGCTGCGCGGGGCGGGGCTCGACGGCTACGTCGACCTGTTCCTCGGCTCGCGGGTGTCGTCGGAGCCGGCCGAGGATTCGGTGAGGGAGTGGTGGGATCTCTCCGCGATGGAACCCCTGTATCGCGCGTTCGTCGACACGTTCGGCGGCGTGATCGGCGAGACCGACGAGCGCGCGGCCTTCGCGGCGCACGTGCGGGCCATCACGCAGTGGCGCCGCCTCGTCTACCTCGACCCAGGCCTGCCGCTGGGTCTGCTGCCTGACGGGTGGGTCGGCGTCGAGGCCGCGCGCGTCTTCGCCGAGCTCCATGCGGCTCTGGAGCCTGCGGCGGAGCGCTTCGTGACCGCGGTGATGCCCTGACGCTTCATATTGCTGTCACGCTTGTGTGACGGTCGTCACGTATGTGACACTTCTTCGACACGCAAGCGAAGGAGCTTTCATGACCGAGCATGAACTGCGCTGGGACAGTGCCCCGCAGGTGACCCGCAGCGGCGAGGAAGACACCCAGACGATGTCGTCGGGCGGGTGCGTCCGCGTCTCCGGGGTCGGTCCGCAGCACACCGGAGCCACGAAGATCTGGTTCGGCCAGGTGTCGAACGATCCCGGCTACCGGTCGCTGCCGCATCACCACGGCGAGGCCGAGACCGGCGGATACGTCCTTCGGGGAACAGCGCGCATCTACTTCGGCGAGGGATACCGCGAGTACCTCGACATGACGGCGGGGGACTGGGTCTTCGTGCCGCCGTTCATGCCGCATGTCGAGGCGAACATGTCGGTGACCGACGAGCTCGTCTGGCTCACCACCCGCACCCCCGACAACATCGTCGTGAACCTCGACGACGTCGACGATTCGACACTCGAGGGCTTCCGTCGCGCATGAGCACGTCCGCCCCGTTCCATCGAGCGATCGCCCTCACCGAGGTGTCGACGACGCATGCAGAACGTGCCTTCGAGGCCCAGCCGCAGCCTGTTCCCTGGCCGAAGGCGTACGGCGGCGACATGGTCGCCCAGAGCATCGCGGCGGCGCTGCGCACGGTGGCCGATGATCGGGTGCTCCACTCGGTGCACAGCACCTTCCTCCGCGGTGTCGACGTCACCGAGCCGGTGCACTACGCGGTGGAGATCCTTCGCGACGGCCGAGGGTTCTCGACCCGGCACGTGCGCGGGCACCAGCACGGTGGACTCTCGTTCATGGCGACGGCGTCCTTCCACGTCCCGGAGGAGTTCCCGGCGCATGCGCCACCGATGCCGGAGGCGCCGATGCCGGAGCTGCTCCGGTCGTCCGCAGAGGTGCTCGAGGGTGCCGACGGTGCCGACGCCGACTACTGGTCGCACGGTCGGAGCTTCGACCTGCGGCACGTGCCCGGGGCGGTGTACATCGAGATCGAGGGAGAGCGCACGGCGCATCAGGCGGTGTGGGTGCGCGCCTTCGATCGGCTCGACGATGACCCTCGAACGCATCAGATCGCGATCGCCTACGTCTGCGACTACACGATCCTCGAGCCGATCCTCCGCGTGCTCGGGCTGCCCTGGCGCTCCGCGGGGCTGGTGACGGCCAGTCTCGATCACGCCATGTGGTTCCATGCGCCGGCGCGCGCCGATGACTGGCTGCTGTACGCGCAGGAGAGCGCCGCGATCTCCGATGGGCGAGGCCTCGGCATCGGTCGGTTCTACACACGCGACGGCCGGCTGGTCGCCACCGTCGCCCAGGAGGGGATGATCCGCCCGGGTCGTCCGCTCTGATCTCACCTCATCTTCGCTTCGAAGGGACCAGCAATGACGCTTTCCCCCTCCGCGCACGTCGACACGTTCACGCGCGATTCACTGCCACCGGTCGACCGGTGGCCTACTCTCGAGTTCACGATCCCCGACGTCCGGTACCCCGAGCGGCTGAACGCGGCATCCGAGCTCCTCGACCGCACCATCGACCGGTTCGGCGCTGAACGCCCCGCGATCCTCCTCGCCGACGGCGCGCACTGGACGTACGGAGAGCTGCGCAGACGGGTCGACCAGTTCGCCCAGGTGCTCACGGAGGATCTCGGGCTCGTCCCGGGCAACAGGGTCCTGCTGCGGATGCTCAACGGGCCGTGGACCGTCGTCTGCTGGCTCGGCGCCCTCAAAGCGGGAATGGTCGTCGTCACGACGATGGTGGCGTGGCGTGCCAGGGAGGTGCGGCCGATCGCGCAGCGAGTTCGGCCAGGCGTGGCCGTGGTCGATCATCGCGGCGTCGTCGAGGCCGAGGCGGCGTTCGCCGACCTGGGTGCTCCACCCGTCGTGCTCATAGCCGGGGGCGAGGACGATGCGTTGGCACGGGCCTGCGATGCGAAGAGCGGGGTGTTCACCGCCGTCGACACTGCAGCCGACGACGTCGCACTCCTCGGCGCGACCAGCGGCACCACGGGTGTGCCGAAGATCACCATGCACTTCCACCGAGACATCCTCGCGAACGCCGACACGTTCGCGCGCCACGTGCTGCACCTGACGTCCGACGATGTGAGTGCGAGCACGGCGCCCCTCGCCTTCACCTTCGGCCTCGGTGGCAACGTCGTCTTCCCGTTGCGTACGGGCGGCTCGATGGTGCTCGTCGAGAGAGCCACACCGGTCGAGCTCGCGAGGCTCATCGAACGGCTGGGGATCACGGTGCTCTACACCGCTCCGACGGGCTACCGCAGCGTGATCAAAGAGGGCCTGGCCGATGAGCTCCGACGCCTGCGCATCGCGGTCGCGGCGGGGGAGCACCTCACGACCTCGACCTTCGAGGCCGTCGAGGCGGCCAGCGGTCTGCGGCTGATCAACGGCATCGGCGCGACCGAGATGCTGCACGTCTTCATCTCGGCATCGGGTGACGACATCCGCCCGGGCACGACCGGTCGAGCGGTGCCGGGCTATCGCGCCACGATCCTCGATGACGAGGGTCGCGAGCTCGGTGCGGGGGAGCCGGGACGACTCGCCGTCATCGGACCGACCGGGTGCCGCTACCTCGACGACGAGCGCCAGAGCGTCTATGTGCACGACGGGTGGAACATCACCGGCGACACGTTCGTGAGAGACGAAGACGGCTACTTCACCTTCCAAGCCCGCAACGACTCGATGATCGTCACGGCCGGCTACAACGTCGGCGCCCCCGAGGTCGAGGAGGTCGTGCTCGGCCACCCCGACGTGCGGGAGTGCGCCGTGGTCGGGTGCATGGACCCCGAGCGGGGCATGATCGTGGTCGCGTTCGTCGTTCCCCGAGACGGAGTCGACCCGTCCGAGGCACTCACCACGAGCATCCTCGATCACGTCAAGTCGCGACTGGCGATCTACAAGTGCCCCCGCCGCGTCGACTACCTCGACGAGCTGCCCCGCAACCCGAGCGGCAAGGTGCAGCACTTCATCCTGCGCGAACGGGCGGCCGCCGAGGCCGACGTCGCCCCATCTCACAACCGAGGAGCCTGACATGCGCGTTGCCGTCATCGGCGGAGGCCCGGGAGGGCTCTACTTCGCCGCTCTCATGAAGCAGCTCGACCCCACCCACGACATCACCGTGTGGGAACGCAACGCCCCCGACGACACCTTCGGGTTCGGGGTCGTCTTCAGCGACGAGACCCTGGGCGGGATCGAGAACGCCGACCCGGTCATCGCGGCGCGGATGAGCGAGCAGTTCGCCCGGTGGACCGACATCGACATCGTCTTCGGCGGTGCCACGCACACGATCGGCGGCCAGGGCTTCGCGGCGATGGGGCGCAAGGAGCTGCTGCAGCTGCTGCAGGGGCGCTGCCTCGAACTCGGCGTGGAGATCCTGTTCCGCACGCCCGCCCCTGACGCCGCCGAGCTGATGACGCAGTACGACCTGGTCCTCGCCGCCGACGGCGTGAACTCTTTCGTCCGGGGTCAGTTCGCCGACCGATTCGGACCCGATCTCGATCGTCGCGTCTCGAAGTACATGTGGCTCGGGACAGACCGGGTCTTCGAGGCGTTCACGTTCGCCGTGCTGCACACCCCGCACGGGATCATGCAGCTGCACGGCTACCCGTATTCCGAAGCTCGCAGCACGTTCCTGATCGAGATGCACGAGGACGTGTGGCGCGCGGCGGGTCTGGACGCGACGGAGGATCAGGTGTTCCCGCCCGGCGTCAGCGACGAGTACTCGGTCGCGCGCGTCCGAGAGCTGTTCGCCGAGGTGCTCGACGGGCATGAGGTGCTGACGAACAACTCCAAGTGGCTGAACTTCACCACGGTCCGCAACGAGCACTGGCACCACGAGAACCTCGTCATCCTCGGAGACGCCGCGCACACGGCACATTTCTCGATCGGGTCCGGCACGAAGCTGGCGATGGAGGATGCTCTCGCGCTTGCCGCGTGCGTGCACGAGCACTCGTCCCTCGACGCGGCGCTCGACGCCTACGAGGAGGAGCGTCGTCCCGTCGTCGCCTCGACGCAGCGCGCGGCGCAGGCGTCGCTCGAGTGGTTCGAGAGGATCGGTCAGTATGCCGATCAGGAGCCTCTGCAGTTCGCTTTCAACCTGCTGACGCGCAGTCGACGGATCACCCTCGAGAACCTCGCGATGCGCGACCCCGCATTCGCGGCCGAGATCGTCAGCGGCGCGCCGCTCGCGAGTCGCGACGACGCGGAACCTGCGATGTTCCGCCCGCATCGCATCGGGCGCCTCGAGCTCAAGAACCGCATCGTGGTGTCGCCCATGGACATGTACTCGTCGATCGAGGGGGTGCCCGGCGATTTCCATCTGGTGCATCTCGGCTCCAAGGCGATGGGCGGCGCCGGACTCGTGATGACCGAGATGGTGTGCGTGTCATCCGCGGGGCGGATCACGCCGGGGTGCGCGGGTCTGTACTCGGACGAGCAGACCGATGCCTGGCGGCGCATCGTCGGATACGTGCACGGCCACTCGACCGCGATGATCGGCGTGCAGATCGGTCACTCCGGTCGGAAGGGTTCGACGCGTCGGATGTGGGAAGGGATCGATCGACCGCTCGAGCAGGGCAACTGGGCGACCGTGGCCCCCTCGGCTCTGCCGTACAGCCCCGAGAATCAGGTCCCGCAGGAGGTCGATCGCGAGACGATGGACCGGATCCGCGACGAATTCGTGGGGGCCACCCTGCGGGCGGCGGACGCCGGATTCGATCTGGCCGAGCTTCATGCCGCCCATGGCTACCTCATCTCGTCGTTCCTCTCGCCGGTCTCGAACCGGCGCACCGACGATTACGGCGGCTCGCTCGAGAACCGCCTGCGGTATCCGCTCGAGGTGTTCGACGCGATGCGCGCAGCATGGCCCGCCGAGCTGCCGCTCACTGTGCGCCTCTCGGCCGAGGACTGGATCGAGGGCGGGAACACGATCGACGACGCCGTCGAGATCGCCAGGGCGTTCATCGCGCACGGCGCGGATGCGATCGACGTGTCATCCGGACAGATCGCGTCGCACGAGCATCCGCAGTTCGGGCGCAGCTACCAGACGCCCTTCGCGGATGCGATCCGCAATCGGGTGGCGGCGGCTGCGGGTGTGAGCGTGATCGCCGTGGGAGCGATCTCGAGCCACGACGACGTCAATTCGATCCTGCTCGCGGGGCGTGCCGACCTGGTGGCCCTCGGCCGCACGCATCTGTGGGACCCGCAGTGGACCCTGCATGCGGCGGCGGAACAGGGCTACCGCGGAGCCGGTGCCGACTGGGTGCCGCAGTTTCGGGCAGGGTCCCGCAAGCCGCCGACGTCGCGCACGGATGCGGTGCGGCCGCGACTGGCCCTCGTGCGGGACGCGCGGGCGGACGACGTCGACCCGAGCCGCCGGCGATGGGTTCCGCGGTCCGTGACCGCCGATGCCCTCGCCCGCTGAGAGCGCACGGGCCCTCCGAAGAACACTCGAACGTCGCCCGCGACGCGGATCGACAGCCAGACCGACACGAAGGAGACCGCACATGTCGCGGCAGATCATCAACCCCGACTCCCTGGTGAAGCCGATCGGCTTCGCCCACGGCGTCCGCGCAGGAGCATTCGTCTACCTCGGCGGCCAGACCGCCATGGATGCCGAGGGGCGCATCGTGCCCGGCGGCATCGTCGAGCAGTTCGTGCAGGCGTTCTCGAACGTGCTCACGACACTCGCCGCGGCCGGCGGTGAGCCGAGCGACCTGGTCGACGTCACGATCTACCTCACCGACGTCGACGACTATCAGCGCAACGGCCGGGAGATCGGTCGTCGCTGGCGGGAGCTCGCCGGAACCGAGTACCCGGCGATGGCGGGGATCGGTGTGACGAGACTCTGGCAGCCCGAGGCGCTCATCGAGATCCAGGGCGTCGCCCATGTCTCCGGCTCGCAGGAGAGCTGATGCGACTCGCAACCGTGCGCCGGGCCGACCGCACGCACGCGGCGGTCGGCGATGATCGGGGATGGGTGCTCTTCGACGAGGCGGATGCCCAGGAGCTCGTCGGTACGTCGGGGTGGCGAGACCGCGCCGAGGCCGCACTGCGGCATCCCGCGCGCATCGCGCTCGAGATGCAGGAGTTCGCGAATCCCGTGCCACGACCGGCGAAGGTGTTCTGCTGCGGCTTGAACTACCGCGACCACATCGTCGAGACCGGTCGTGCCGTGCCGGAGTTCCCGACCCTGTTCGCCAAGTTCGCCGACACGCTCACGGGGGCCGAAGACGACATCGTCGTGCACAACACCGACAGGCTCGACTGGGAGGCCGAGCTCGCGGTCATCGTCGGCACCGAGGTGCATCGGGCCGATCGCGTGCAGGCGCAGGCGGCGATCCTGGGGTACGCCGTCTCGAACGACATCTCGATGCGCGACTGGCAGCAGCGCACACTGCAATGGCTGCAGGGCAAGGCGTTCGACGCCACGACACCGGTCGGACCGTGGGTGGTCACCGCCGACGAGATCGACCCGAACGGCGGTCTGCGGATCACCTGCGCGGTGAACGGCGAGCTCGTGCAGGACGCGGACACGGCCGACCTCGTCTTCGACGCCGCCGACCTCATCGCGTACGTGTCGCAGATCACGGTCCTGCGTCCTGGCGACATCGTTCTCACCGGGACGCCGGGGGGAGTGGCGCTCGGCATGCCGGAGCCGCGGTGGCTCCGCGACGGCGATGTCGTCACCACCGAGATCGAGGGGATCGGCGCGCTGCGCAACACCATCCGATTCGACGACGGGCCCTAGGCGCGCGACCGTCGGGGACGGAAAAGGGCCGGGGAGATGGTCCCCGGCCCTTCTCGCGTGCGCTGTCCTGCCCGTCGCTCGGAGCGGTCAGGCGCTCGCGAAGCCGTGCGCGCGGGAGACGGCATCGAGGGTGATGCGGCCGCCCTGCACGTTGAGCCCCTTGGCGAGGGCCGCATCGTCCGACGCCGCGCGCTCCCAGCCCTTGCCGGCGATGGCCGACACGTATGGGAGCGTGGCGTTGGTCAGCGCGCGGGTGGCCGTCTCGGGCACAGCCCCGGGCATGTTCGCGACGCAGTAGTAGATCGAGTCGTGCACGGCGAACGTGGGGTCGTCGTGAGTGGTGGGGCGGGACCCCTCGAAGCATCCGCCCTGGTCGATCGCGATGTCGACGAGTACCGAGCCGGGCTTCATCGTGGCGACCATGTCGTCGGTGACGAGCTTCGGTGCCGCGGCGCCGGGGATCAGGACCGAGCCGATCACGAGGTCGGCGCTCGCCAGCTCTTCGGCGATGTCGTACCTGCTCGACGCGCGGGTCTGCAGGGCGCCGCCGTAGCGGTGCTCGAGCTCGCGAAGTCGCGGAAGCGAGATGTCGATCACGGTCACCTGAGAACCGAGTCCGAGTGCGTTCGCCGCCGCATGCTCGCCGGCGACGCCTCCGCCGATCACCACCGTCTTGGCGCGAGGAGCTCCCGCGATGCCGCCCATCAGCACGCCGCGTCCTCCGGCGGATCGCATCAGCGAGTACGAGCCCATCGTGACCGACAGGCGCCCGGCGATCTCGCTCATCGGCACCAGCAGCGGAAGGCTGCGGTCAGGCAGCTGCACGGTCTCGTAGGCGACGGCGGTGGTGCCCGCATCGACGAGCGCGGACGTGAGCGCGCGGTCTGCCGCGAGATGCAGGTAGGTGAACAGTGTGAGGTCGGGGCGCAGGAAGCCGTACTCCTGGGCGATCGGCTCCTTCACCTTGATGAGAAGATCCGCCTCGCCCCAGGTCTCTTCGGCGGTCTCGACGATCTCGGCGCCCGCGATGCGGTAGGCCTCGTCGGAGATGCCCGACCCGACACCCGCTCCGGACTGCACGAGCACACGGTGGCCCTCGTGGACCAGGCGGTCGGCCCCCGCGGGGGTGAGCGCGGTGCGGTTCTCGTTGTTCTTGACCTCTGTGGGCACGCCGATCTTCATCGATCCTCCAAAGTACGGTTGCGTGAGTGCATTTCAGAATCGCAGAAACGTCGGTTGATCGACAGAATGCCTGAAGAACATTCGTTCGTCCAGCGGATCCTGCATAATCGTTCGCATGGAGACGACGTCCGAGACCCCTCAGCCGAACACCCTTCGGGCTCCGGCGCTCGATCCGATCGATGCACGGATCGTGCAGCTGCTGAGTGCCGACGGGCGGATGACCAACGCCGAGCTCGCCGGCCACCTCGGTGTCGCACCGTCGACCGCGCACGCCCGTCTGCGTGCGCTCGTCGACCGCGGGGTGATCAGCGGTTTCCACGCGAGCGTCGACGAGCGCAAGCTGGGTGCGGGCCTGCAGGCCATCATCGGGGTGAGCCTCCGCCCGAGTGCTCGGCGCGAGAGCATCGTCGAGTTCGCCGACCGCGTGCGAGCGCTTCCGCAGGTGATCCAGGTGTTCTTCCTCGGCGGAGACGACGACTTCCTGCTGCACATCGCCGTGGCCGACTCGTCGGAGATGCGGGAGTTCGTGCTCGAGCACCTGTCGGCGCAGAGCAGCGTGGCCTCGACCAGGACCAGCATCGTGTTCGACTACCACCGCAACTCGGTCGCGGCCTCGTTCCGCTGAGTCCGCCGTCGGCGCTCGGCGTCGACAGCAGCGGCGCGGGCGTCAACGTATATTGCACGACCTCGTCCGCGTGAATATGGTGAGGGCGGGATCGGGCTCTCGTCGCACACGCGGCCCGCACCCGATGGGGGATGCGATGGGGCGCATGATCGATGATGCCGAGCTGGCCGCGTGGCTGGGCCGTCTGTCCGGTGGCCTGTGGGCGCCGGCGGGTGGCGCGGCCGCCGAAAGCGGCCCCGGGCTTCCGTCCTGGTTCTCCGCAGAGGTGATCCGTCTCGACGGCAACCTCGGGATGCTCCAGCTCTCGAACTTCGGAACCATGCGGGCCGACGACCCGGACGCCTTCGAGGCCGCGCTGCTGCGGAGATCGATCGGCGCGACCATGCTCTACAGCACGCTCGAGACCCCGCACACGGTCAGTTACGACCGCGGTTCCCCCGAAGATGAGGACATCGTCATCGTCGGGATGTCGAACCAGGGTGGTCAGCGACTGCGCACGGCCGCAGGCGTCCAGTTGATGAGCGTCGGACGCATGGGCTTCATGTCGAGCATGGGGGCCTCCGCGGTCGAGCATCTCGCCGTCAGCGACACGACGGGAGTCGTCGTCCCGGTCGCGGCGATCCCCGGGTACCGGCATGTGCTGGCCCGGGGTGCGGAGATGTTCCCCGACACCCCTCTCACGCGGGCGGCGGGTGCCTCGTTCGGGCGGATGCTGTTCGAGTGGGCCAAGGACCCCGATCAGGGCGCGGGAGCTCTGGCCGGCACCGAGGCGGCGCTCCTCGCGCTGGTCCGGGGCCTGTTCCGGCAGTTCCCCGGCGACGGCGAGACCGATCGCGCGAGCGAGCTCCGCGCGGAGGCGGGGAGGATCATCGAGCGGCGGCATCGCGACGCCGGATTCGACATCGAGGCGCTCGCCGCGGAACTTCATGTCAGCCGCCGCCAGCTCTTCCGCCTCTACGCGGGAACGGACGAGAGCCTTGCCGGCAGACTGCTGCGCCGCCGTCTGATCACGGCCCGAGAGGAGCTGCTGTCGACTCCACCGCAGGACCTCGCCGCGGTCGCCCTGAGGTCGGGGTTCGCCGACGCTGCGGCGCTTCGAGCACAGTTCTCCCGTCACGTCGGTCTGAGTCCGAGCGCCTTCCGTCTGGCCGCACGCACGCAGCCGCCGCGACTGGCCGAGGCGATGCTGCTCACCGACGAACAGTCCGGCCCGACGCTCTGACTCGCATCACCCGGTGCTGCGGCGAGCCGTGGGTGCGGCCGTGCTTCTCGGGTGCCTCGGGTGCCAGGCGGTCGCGAATCGCGTGCCAAGTGCGGTGTTGAGTGCCGGGGTCGGCGCACCCGGTGACAGAAGCTGCCGAACCTCTTCCGAGGCCGTGCAGGCGTCCATAACCTGGGCCTGCCCGTGTCCCCAGGCGGGTCATGACGGCGGGGGAGGAAGGAGCCGCGGCTCCCGATTCGCCCGTCCGTCACGGCTTCCGGACGTGGCGGTCTCGCCCGTCCGGAAGCTCGGGGACAGGCGCGCGAGCGTCGGGCATGACGGACCACCTGCGCGGGAGCACAGGTGGACGTGCGGATGCTCCGGTCGGGGGGACCGGGGCATCCGCGACCTTCTCGGAGACGGACCTCAGGCTTCGAACGACGAGGGCAGCGCGCAGTAGTCCGCGAAGCGGCGGGTCGGATTCGCGGGGTCGGTCAGGTCGACGAGAGCCGAGGCGATCGCGTGCGGAGCCTCGTCGCCGGCGAGCTGCCACACGATGAAGTTCCAGAGCCCTCGCGCGGTCTCGCTCAGCAGCGCGGGCGGTCCCGAGACAATGAGGATGCCGGCGTCGTCACCCGAGTCGCGGAACGGGGCGATGACGTCGGCGCGCAGCGCCTGTTCGTCGCCGTCAGCCGAATGCTGCCGCGCGACCTGCTGGCCGGCGGCGGTCAGGGCCTGTGCGAGGCCGTCAGCCGCCTGGCGCGACCGATCGGCATCCGCTCCGGCGACCACGACCAGCCGTCGTCCTCGCGGATACAGGTGCAGGAACTCGGAGGAGATGTCGGACCAGGCGTCGCTCATGATCTCAGGCTACGCCCGGTCGGCAGGGGGCAGGGCGGAGCCCCTCGGATGCCGCGGTCCGGCATCCGAGGGACTCCTGTGTCGTGCGGGTCAGGCCTCGTCGACGAGGAAGCGGCTGTACGCGCCGAGGGTGAGGAAGGCCGGGAACTCCTCCTGCAGAGCCACCTCGCGGAACACGGATGCCGCATCGTCGAAGCGGTCGCCGGCCGATCGCGTCGCCTGAGCGAGCACATCGCGGATCAGTCCCTCGACGTACTCGGCGGTGATCGGCGTTCCGTCCTCCGTGGTGCGGTCCTGGTGGATCCACTGCCACACCTGGGAGCGGCTGATCTCGGCGGTGGCGGCATCCTCCATCAGGTTGTCGATGGCGACGGCACCGAGGCCTCGCAACCATGCCTCGAGGTAGCGGATCGCCACAGAGACGTTGTCGCGCACGCCCCTCGCCGTGATCGGGCGTCCGATGTGCACATCGAGCAGCTGCGCCGCGGACACCGTGACCTCGGGACGCTGCCGGTCGACCTGGTTCGGTCGCTCACCGAGCACGGCATCGAACTCCGCCTGAGCCGTGGGGATCAGATCCGGGTGGGCCACCCAGGTGCCGTCGAAGCCGTCTCCGGCCTCGCGCTTCTTGTCGGCCGAGACCTTCTCGAACGCCCGGGCCGTGACCTCGGGGTCTCGTCGGTTGGGGATGAAGGCGCTCATGCCGCCGATCGCGTACGCGCCCCGCTTGTGGCAGGTCTGCACGAGCAGCTCGGTGTAGGCCCGCATGAACGGGACGGTCATGGTGACCTCGCTGCGGTCGGGGAGCACGAATCGTGCCCCTCGGCCGCGGTAGTTCTTGATGATCGAGAAGATGTAGTCCCAGCGTCCGGCGTTGAGGCCCGCGCAGTGGTCGCGCAGCTCGAACAGGATCTCGTCCATCTCGAACGCCGCGGGCAGCGTCTCGATGAGCACCGTCGCCCGGATCGTGCCGTGCGGGATGCCGACGTACTCCTCACTGAAGGAGAACACGTCGTCCCAGAGCTTCGCCTCCTCGCTCGACTCGATCTTCGCGATGTAGAAGTACGGGCCGCGGCCGTTCGCGATGAGCTCGGTCGCGTTGTGCAGGAAGTAGAGCCCGAAGTCGACGAGCGAGCCGGATGCCGCGGTGCGGCGCCCCGCCCGATCGATGAACTGCAGGTGCTTCTCGGGCAGGTGCCAGCCGCGGGGCCGCATCACGATCGTGGGGGTGCGCTCGGCGGTGACGCGGTACTCCTTGCCCGGACCCGACGCGGTCGAGGGGCCGGTGAAGGAGAGCTCGCCGCGGATCGCGTCACGCAAGGACAGCTGCCCTTCGATGACGTTCTTCCAGGTGGGGCTCGTGGCATCCTCCTGGTCGGCGAGCCACACCCGAGCGCCCGAGTTCAGGGCGTTGATCGTCATCTTGGGGTCGGTCGGTCCGGTGATCTCGACGCGTCGGTCTTCGAGACCGGGGCCTGCGCCGGCGACCCGCCACTCGGCATCCTCGCGGATGTGAGCCGTGTCGTCGCGGAACCGCGGGTCGTGGCCGTTGCCGATCTCGAACCGTCGACGCATGCGGTCGGCGAGCCGGTCGTGACGACGGGAGGCGAAGCGGTGGTGCAGTTCGGTGAGGAACGCGATCGCCTCAGGGGTGAGGATCTCGTCGTAGCGGTCGCGCAGGGGACCGGTGACGGTGATCGCCGGGCCCTGCTGCGTCGTCTGGATCGGAGCGGTGGTCGGGGGAGCGGTGGGAGTGGTCATGATCTGAGTCCTTGGGATGGCTTAGTGGAACTGCGCGGCTTCGGTGGAGCCGGCCAGGGCGAGGGTCGCGCTGTCGGGGTTGAGCGCGGTGGAGATGACGTCGAAGTAGCCGGTGCCCGCCTCGCGCTGGTGCTTGGTGGCGGTGTAGCCGTTCGCCTCGGCGGCGAACTCGGCCTCCTGCAGCTCGACGTACGCGCTCATGGCGCGCTCGGCGTAGCCGCGGGCGAGGTCGAACATCGAGTGGTTCAGGGCGTGGAAGCCGGCGAGCGTGATGAACTGGAACTTGTAGCCCAGGTCAGCCAGCTCCTGCTGGAACGTCGCGATCTCGGCGTCCGACAGGTGGCGCTTCCAGTTGAAGCTCGGGGAGCAGTTGTAGGCGAGCAGCTTGCCCGGGAACTGCGCGTGGATCGCGGCGGCGAAGTCGCGAGCCAGCTCGATGTCGGGCTCACCCGTCTCGACCCACAGCAGGTCGGCGTACGGCGCGAAGGCGAGACCTCGGCTGATGACCGATTCGATGCCGGGGCGGATGCGGTAGAAGCCCTCGGTCGTGCGCTCGCCGGTGGTGAACCGCTGGTCGCGCTCGTCGACGTCGCTGGTGAGCAGATCGGCGGCGAGAGCATCCGTCCGGGCGATGATGACCGTCGGGACCCCGGCCACGTCGGCCGCGAGGCGCGCCGCGTTCAGGGTGCGGATGTGCTGCTGGGTCGGCACGAGCACCTTGCCGCCGAGGTGGCCGCACTTCTTCTCGCTCGCGAGCTGGTCCTCCCAGTGGATGCCGGCGGCGCCCGACTGGATCAGCGACTGCGCGAGCTCGTAGGCGTTCAGCGGCCCACCGAAGCCTGCTTCGGCGTCGGCCACGATGGGCGCGAGCCAATCCTGGGTGACGTCACCCTCGGCGTGCTCGAGCTGGTCCTGACGGATCAGCGCGTTGTTGATGCGACGTACGACCGCAGGCACCGAGTTCGCGGGGTAGAGCGACTGGTCGGGGTAGGTCTGGCCGGCGAGGTTGCCGTCGGCCGCGACCTGCCAGCCCGAGAGGTAGATCGCCTTGAGGCCCGCCCGGACCTGCTGCACAGCCTGGCCGCCGGTGTAGGCGCCGAGCGCCCGCACGTAGTCCTCGGTGTGCAGGAGGTTCCAGAGGTTCTCGGCACCGCGGTGGGCGAGGATGGACTCCTCGCGGACCGATCCGCGGATGCGGATGACGTCTTCGGCCGAGTAGGTGCGCTCGACGCCGTCCCAACGGGGATCCGTCTCCCAGATCTCCCGGAGCTCGGCGGCCGTCTGAACCTGGTCGCCGGCGCGCAGGCCGACGGGGCGAGGTGCGTGGTTCTGAGCGGTGGTCGTCATGGTGTCTCCTCCGTTGGATGCCCGGACCGTGAAGCCGGGTGGCGTGTTTCCACTGTGGGTGAAGAAGTCGCGCTCACCTGACCGATCTGCCTGTGAAGATCGCTGGAAATTCTGTTTCTGTGACAGAATCGGGCGCATGAGCACCTCAGCGGTCGAAGAATACGCCGACGCCCTCACGATCGGACGCCGCATCCGTCAGCTCCGCACGGCGCGCGGGATGACCCTCGACGACCTCGCTGCCGCCGTCGACCGGGCCCCGAGCCAGATGTCGATGATCGAGACAGGCAAGCGCGAACCGAAGCTCACCCAGCTGCAGGCGATCGCACGGGCGCTCGGCGTGACGATCGACGCGCTCCTGGAGGGCGAGCCGCTCGATGAGCGCAGCGCGATCGAGATCGCCCTCGAACGCGCCATGAAGGGCCAGACGTTCCAGGCGCTCGGGATCGAGCCGTTCCGGATCGCGAAGAGCATGCCGACGGATGCCCTCAAGGCGCTGCTCGCACTGCACGGAGAGATCGACCGGCTCAAGGACGAGCGGGCCGCCACTCCGGAGGAGGCCCGGCGTGCGAACGTCGAACTGCGCCACCTCATGCGCCGACAGGACAACCACTTCGCCGACCTCGAGCAGAAGGCCGCCGAGATCCTGGCAGCCGTCGGGCATCCGGGCGGCCCGCTCACCCAGCGGACGGCCTCCGAGATCGCCGCCTATCTCGGGTTCACGCTGCACTATGCGCCGGACCTGCCGCAGACCACTCGCAGCGTCGCCGACCTCGCGCACGGGCGTCTGTATCTGTCGAGCAGTGTTCCCGCCAAGGGCGACGCGCGGACGGCCGTGCTGCAGGCCCTGTCGAGCCGCATCCTCGGACACTCGGAGCCGCGCAGCTACGCCGAGTTCCTGCGGCAGCGCGTGGAGACGAACTACCTCACCGGTGCGCTGCTGGTGCCCGAAGCGCACGTGGTTCCCGCGCTGAAGGATGCGAAGACACGAAGGGCCATCTCGATCGAGGATCTGCGCGACGCCTACTCGGTCTCGTACGAGACCGCCGCGCATCGCTTCACGAACCTGGCCACGCGCCACCTCGACATCCCCGTGCACTTCCTCAAGGTGCACGAGTCGGGCACGATCACCAAGGCGTACGAGAACGACGACGTCAACTTCCCGACCGATCGGCTCGGCGCGATCGAGGGGCAGATGTGCTGTCGCCGGTGGACGAGTCGCGTCGTGTTCGACGAGGACGACCGTTTCAATCCGTACTACCAGTACACCGACACCGGCAACGGCACGTACTGGTGCACGGCCCGGGTCGAGGCGTCGAGCGAGGGACTGCACTCGGTCAGCGTGGGCGTGCGCTTCGACGACACCAAATGGTTCGTCGGTCGGGACACCCCGCATCGCGGAGTGTCGAAGCACTCGGTCGAAGTCTGCTGCC
The DNA here is from genome assembly GCF_017876435.1 of Microbacterium phyllosphaerae. Classification (NCBI taxonomy): domain Bacteria; kingdom Bacillati; phylum Actinomycetota; class Actinomycetes; order Micrococcales; family Microbacteriaceae; genus Microbacterium; species Microbacterium phyllosphaerae. The sequence continues at coordinate 3,341,191 of NZ_JAGIOA010000001.1, read as the reverse complement.
GCAGGGCCCCGGCCGACCTCGAAGGGCGCTGGCGCGAGAACTCCTGGCCGAACGTGAAGACCCCGCGCACGCTGCTGGCGACCCTGCCGACAGGCTCGTTCCCGGGCGTCGACACCACCGACGTGTACGAGTTCCTCGAGGCGCACGCGCCCCGCTGACGACTCGGGCGGTTCAGGCCTCGATGCCGCGCAGGACGATCTCGAGCCCGCGGTCGAACGCCTCGTCGACGTCGGCGCCCTGACGGAACCCGCCGTTCTGCTCCATCATGCAGAAACCGTATGCCCAGGCCGTGAGGGTGCGCGCGACGGGGAGCGGATCAGCCGTCGTCAGTGCGCTCACCGCGCCGAGCAGGGTCGTCATCAGCGGGGCCAGGGTCTCCTGCGAGGGTGTCGCCTCGGGACTCGGCGAGTTGAACAGCAGGGTGGTCACGCGGGGCGACCTGGTCGCGAAGGCGCGCAGCGCGCGGGCGACGCCGGCGAGGACCTCGCGCGCGTCGGTGGAGTTCTCGACGACCTCGTCGACCGCGACGCCGAGTTCTGCCGCGGCATCGTCGGCCGCCAGACGGAGAAGGTCATGCCGGTTCGCCGCGCGCTTGTAGAGGCTCGGGGCGCGAACGCCGACGGCCGCAGCGACGGCGCTCATGGTGACGGCATCCACTCCGTCGCGTTCGGCGATCGTGCGGACGGCGGTGACGAGCGCGGGAGTGCTCACTCTCTGCGGTGCGGGCATGCTCTCAGCATAAGGCTATTGACTGTAGCCATCAAGGCTATGTACTGTAGCCAACATGACAGCTCAGCTCCTCCGCATCGGCGACGACATCATCGCCATCCACGCGATCGTCACTGACGACGGCGTCACTCTCATCGATGCCGGACTCTCGGGAGACCTCGGCATCCTCACCGCGGCGCTCGCGGGAGTCGGGCGTTCGCTCGACGACATCCGTGGGGTCGTGCTCACTCACGGTGACACCGACCACATCGGCATCGCCGAGGCCCTGCGCTCGCAGCACGGCGTTCCCGTGCACATCCTGCAGGCGGATGCCGAGCTCGCCACGGGCGCGGTGCCGGCGCGCGGCGTGAAGGCCGATGCCTGGAAGGTCGGTCCGTTGCTCGGCTTCATCTGGACGGGGCTGCGTCGAGGAGCGATGCGCACCAGGCGTCCGTCGATCGTCGTGCCCATGGCTGACGGCGACGTGCTCGATCTGCCCGGCGCGCCCGAGGTCATCGCGATCCCCGGCCACACGAAGGGTTCTGCGGCGATCCGGGTGTCGGCGGTCGACGCGCTGTTCCTCGGAGATGCGATCACCACCAGGCACGTGCTCACCGGGGTGGAGGGCGCGCGGCTCGCGCCGTTCAGCGACGACCCTGCGCAGACTCGTCGCAGCCTGGAGAGGCTTCGGGCGCTTCGGGAGACCCGCATCTTCCCGGGTCACGGCCCCGAGTTCACGGGACGGCAGTCGACCTGCTCGATGCCCTCGACTCACGCGGCTGAGGGATGACTCGCGGCCCGCGGCAGCGGGGGCCGCGCGGTCACGACGTAGCGCTCGTCGGGGATGTCTCGTCCCCAGAGTTCAGCCTCCGGCAGATGCCTCACGGTGACCCCTCGGAACCCGCACTGCTCGAGGAGTGCGACGGTCTGCGCGGCTGTGAGACCCGCGTCGGTGTGCCATCGGCCCTCGACGAGGATCACGATGCCGTCGGGGCGAAGGAGTGCACCCCAGACACGCAGCGCCTCGGCGGGGTCGGGCATGGCCCACAGGACGTGCCGGCTCAGCACCACGTCGTAGTCCCCGTCGGTGAGGGGTGGATCCGCGGCATCTGCGCAGATGAAGGTCGCGTCGGCTCCCTCGGCCTGCTGTTTGGTGCGCGCGAGCTCGATCATGCGGGGCGAGAAGTCGACGCCGACGACATCGTGACCGTGGCTCGCGAGCAGGAGTGAGAGTGTGCCCGTGCCGCAGCCGAGATCCGCCACCCGTGCGGGCGCGTCGCCGACGAGCGGCAGGAGCAGCGATTCCCAGGCGTGACGCGCATCGTCGCGGCGCAGGCCGTGGTCCCACGCGTCGTCGAAGGTGGGTGCTTCATGGTCCCAGAGCGTCGGATCGGACATGCGCACACGGTACCCCCGGCCGCGGACAACGGAGGGCGGGGCGCTGAGTGCGGCGTGAAGCCCGCACTGCTCAACGACACGGTTGTGTCAAAGGTATACAGGTGTTAGGTTTTCGTGCATCGGTGCGCTGCTGCCCGCAGCGCCGTTCTCGATGAGGAGACACGATGAAGCGATGGATGAGCGCAGTGGCGACGGCCGGACTGGTGGTCGCGGGGCTGAGCCTCGCCGGACCCGCGACCGCGGGCGGTGGGCGGCCGGGTACCGAAGACCTGAACCGCTGGGCGACGGACACCTGGCGATCCCTGGACGCGATGACGGACGAGCAGACGGGTCTGCCCGCCGACAATGTGACCGGTGATCTCGAGACACCGGGCGACTACACGTCGCCGACGAACATCGGCGGCTACCTGTGGTCGACGGTCACGGCCCGCGACCTGGGGATCATCACCGACGACGAGGCGCGCAGTCGCCTGTCGACCACGCTCGACACCCTCGCGGGGCTCGAGCGCAACGACGCCAGCGGGATGTTCTACAACTGGTACTCGCCGACGACGGGCGAGAAGCTGACGACCTGGCCGGACTCGGGCGACACCGTGCACCCGTTCCTCAGCACGGTCGACAACGGATGGCTCGCCGCTGCCCTCCGCATCGTCCGCGAGGCGGAGCCGGAGCTCGCGACCGAGGCGGACGCCCTGTACGACTCGATGGACTTCGGGGCGTTCTTCGATCCTGCCGGCGCCGCCGGCCTGCCTGCGGGCACGAACCGCGGAGGGTTCTGGGATGCGGCTCCGCCGGACTGCAGTGTCGAGGCGCCCATGTACAACGGCTCGGGCGAGACCGCCTACTACACGTGCCACCACTACGACACGACCGTGAGCGAGAGCCGCATCGCGACCTATCTCGGCATCGCCAACGGGCAGATCCCCGCCACTGCGCTCTCCGGGACGCATCGCACGATGCCTCCCGGCTGCGACTGGGCCTGGCAGGAGCAGCTCCCGCACGGCGACTACCGCACCTACGACGGAGTCGAGGTCTGGGAGGGCGTGTACGACTACGACGGGATGTCGTTCGTCCCGAGCTGGGGCGGCAGCATGTTCGAGTCGCTGATGCCCGACCTCCTGGTGCCGGAGACCAAGTGGGGACCGAAGTCGTGGAAGCTCAACCACCCGATCACGGTCGCCGTGCAGAAGCAGCACGGGCTCGACGAGACCGGGTACGGCTACTGGGGCTTCTCGCCCGCGAGCGATCCCTTCGGCGGCTACGCCGAGTACGGAGTCGACATCGCCGGCATGCGATCCGACGGCTACACGTCGGATGCGGAGAAGACCGACGTCGACGTCGACCGGCCCGGATGCACGACGGGAACGAATCCGTCCCCCGAGTTCGGCGACGGAGTGGTGACGCCTCACGCGGCGTTCCTCGCGCTGCCGTACGACCGCAAGGGTGCACTCAAGAACCTCCACGGCATAGAGGACGAGCTCGACGCCTACGGGCCCGGCGGCTTCTACGATGCCGTGGCTGTCAAGAGCGGCACGATCGCCGAGCGCTATCTGTCTCTCGATCAGTCGATGATCATGGCGGCGATCGGCAATGAGCTCACGAAAGATACACTCAAGGACTACTTCGTGGACCGCGAGATGGAACAGCGACTGCGGCCCGCGATGAAGCAGCAGGTATTCGGCTCGTCATGGGGATCGGGAAACGGCCACCACGGCTGAGGCTCCGCCTCACCCGCGCCGACGACGGGAGCGGGCAATGAGCACGGATGAGCAGCAGGGAACGCCGGCGCGCAGGCCCCGAGGCCCCTATGCCACGGGGCAGGCGCGCCGGCAGGCGATCGTCGACGAAGCGCTCGCGGTCTTCTCGCGCACGGGATTCCGCGGAGGATCCCTGCGGGAGATCGCGAAGCGCGTGGGCGTGACGCCCACCGGCCTGCTCCACCACTTCGCCGACAAGGAGGAGCTGTTCGCCGAGGTGATCCACCAGCGCGACGAGAAGGTGCGAGAGGCGGCAGGGGATCCCGCGGAGCACACGCTGATCGAGCAGGCGAAGCGGGTCGTCGCCCACAACCGGACGTCGAGAGGGCTGACGTCGCTGTACGCGATCGTCTCGGCTGAAGCGACGGATCCCGGCCACCCGTCGCACTCCGACTTCGCCGCCCGGTACCGCGACCGCGCCGCCGAGGCCGAGGAGATCCTCCGCAGCGGCCAGCTCGACGGAGAGGTGCGCGACGACATCGACCCCGCGCTCGCGGCGCGCCTGATCAGCGCGGTCATGGACGGCATCCAGTTGCAGTGGCTGCTGGACGATTCCGTCGACATGGTGGCCCTGTTCGAGGAGTTCGTCGGACGGTACCTGCATCCCGCCGAGGGGACGGACGGCTGAGCGATCCCCGGATGGCTGGGCGAGGGCATCCGGATTCGCCGCCAGGCGGGAGAACGTCAGCCGGCTGACCGAGAGGGCGCGTTCAGTCCCGCGCGGTCTGCAGCAGCGTCCACAGCTCGGCGCGGGCGGGGAACGATGAGAGGTCGGATGCGAGCAGCGCACCGGCCTGCGCGATGCGCGATCGGAGCGTGTGGCGATGCACGCCGAGGGCTGCGGCCGCCGGTTCGGCTTTTGCGTCGTGCTCGAGCCAGACGCGCAGTGAGCCTTCGAGGTCGCTGCCCGATCGCGCGTCGTGATCTCGCAGTGGGGCGAGACGGGATTCGGCGACCAACCGCGCCTCGTCGGTCGCCAGTGCGCTGAGGATGCTGGACCCTGCCGCATCCGCGAAGTGGAACACCCCGGCATCCGACTGCTGGCGCAGCGCAGCGAGCGCCTGTGCGTGCGCTCGGGAGAACGCGTCGTACGACTCCGACCCGGACGCCCCGATGCGGATGCCGAAGCGGGTGGCGATCTCGTCGAGCAGCGACTCGTCGGCCATCGACAGGCAGACGACGACGCCCTCCGGCGACTCCGCGAGGAAGCTCGCGGTGCCGTGCTCCGAGCGTCGCCGCTCCCACCAGTCGCTCAGAGGGCCGGCGGGGGCGTCGGCCGCGATCGCCACCACGACGGGCGCGGCGGGCATGCTGCCGAGCACTCTCCTGGCGAGAGTCGGATCATCGTCGAGCAGGGAGCTCAGCAGTTGGGAGTTGAGGCGGCGTCGGCTGCGGGCCAGCTGGTCGCTCTGCTCGAGGGCGAGCCCCGCCATCGCGATCACCGAGGTGACGACCGTGCGCGCTTCGGGGTCGAGCGCATCGACCGCGAGCGCGATCACGCCGCGCAGCTGTCCACCGCGGCCGACCGTGAAGAGCATGAACGTCTGCTCGTCGATCGTGAGCGACTGGCCGGCCTCGAGCCCGCGGGTGAGGACCTCGGTGGCCCGCTCGCCGAGCGAAGCCAGCCGACCCGCGGACATAGACGTTCGCGGGTGCGACAGCTGCAGAGCGCCGGAGGCGTCGTACATGCCGACCCAGACGCCGAGGCGTCGGCCGAGTTCGGCGACGGTCGCATCCAGGCCGTGCGGGCGGAGCGCGGCGAGTGCCAGTGCCCGCTGCGTGTCGAGCGCCCACGATCGGCGGGCGTACGCCTGAGCGGCGATCGCCTCGGAGTGTGCGCGGGCGACGGCGATGAACGGCGTGCGATAGGGGACCTCGAACAGGGGGATCCCGCGGCGGGCGCATTCGGTGACGAGCTCATCGGGGATGCCTGCCCGATGCACGTCCGTGCCGAATCCGAGACCGAGCACTCCGCGGTCGGAGAGGCGTCCGACGTAGACGTCGAAGTCGGTGCCGGCGTCGAACTGGGTGCCGGTGGTGAGCAGCGCGAGGTCTTCGGCGAGGAACGGAGTCGGGTCGGCGAGGTCGGAGCTGTGCACCCAGCGCAGGGGGTGATCGAGCGCACCGGGTGGAAGGTCGCCCTCCGTCGAGATGAGACCCAGGCCGAGGTCGCGACGGCTGAGCAGGGCTCGCAGCGTGGGCTGCTCGGCGGCATCCATGTCCTGCGCTCCTCTCCGACTCGCGCGGCACACTTGTACAGACCGGCGATGATCTCGATCAGATTGTACAGCCGGGTGAATGCGGCGGTCGCCGCTCGGGTCGTACGCTCGCCCACATGGCACTCCTCGACAACGCAGCTGTTGCAGTTCCCCTCGGCGGACCCGAGCTCCCCCAGGAGCGTCGCCTCGTGACAGACCTTCCCGGCCCGCGGTCGGCGGAGATCCTCGCACGCAAGGCCGACGCGGTGGCAGCCGGAGTCGGACACACGGTTCCCGTCGCGGCCGTCGCCGCCGGTGGAGGAGTGGTCGTCGACGCCGACGGCAACTCGCTCATCGACCTGGGATCCGGCATCGCCGTGACCACGGTCGGCAACGCGCACCCGAAGGTCGCGGCCGCCGTCGCCGCCCAGGCCGCGCAGTTCACCCACACCTGCTTCATGATCTCGCCGTACGAGTCGTACATCGGTGTGGCCGAGGCACTCAACCGCCTCACGCCCGGCGACTTCGCGAAGAAGAGCGCGCTGTTCAACTCCGGCGCCGAGGCCGTCGAGAACGCGATCAAGATCGCCCGCAAGCACACCGGTCGCCAGGCGGTCGTCGCCTTCGACCACGGCTACCACGGCCGCACCAACCTCACCATGGCGCTGACCGCCAAGTCGATGCCCTACAAGAGCGGCTTCGGTCCGTTCGCCCCCGAGGTGTACCGCGCTCCGATGTCCTACCCGTTCCGCGACGGACTCGCCGGCCCCGAGGCGGCATCCCGCGTCATCCTCCAGCTCGAGAAGCAGATCGGCGCCGACAACCTCGCCGCCGTGATCATCGAGCCCATCCAGGGTGAGGGCGGCTTCATCGTCCCCGCCGAGGGCTTCCTGCCGGCGATCGCCTCGTGGTGCCGCGAGAACGGCGTCGTCTTCATCGCCGACGAGGTGCAGACGGGCTTCGCCCGCACCGGCCACATGTTCGCGAGCGAGATCTTCGGCATCGAGCCCGACCTGATCACCACGGCCAAGGGCATCGCGGGCGGCCTGCCGCTCGCCGCCGTCACCGGCCGCGCAGAGATCATGGACGCCTCGCACTCGGGCGGCCTCGGCGGCACCTACGGCGGCAACCCGATCGCCTGCGCGGCAGCCCTCGCGGCGATCGACGTCTTCGAGAACGACGGCGTGATCGAGCGTGCACGCGAGATCGGAGAGATCCTCACGCAGCGCCTCGGCGCGATGCAGGAGAAGGATGCCCGCATCGGCGACATCCGCGGATACGGCGCGATGATCGCGGCCGAGTTCATCGACCCCGAGACCAAGGCGCCGGATGCCGCGCTCACCGCAGCCGTCGCCAAGGCGTGCGTCGCCCAGGGCGTCATCGTCCTCACCTGCGGCACGTACGGCAACGTCATCCGCTTCCTGCCGCCGCTCGCGATCGGCGACGCCCTTCTGAACGAGGGCCTCGACGTCGTCGCGGCAGCGCTCGCTGCGGCCTGACATGTCGACCGAACCGGAATCGCAGTGGGATCGGCCCGTCTCTCCTGAGACGTCGGCCGGTTTCGCCGGCGCGAACCCGCGCACGAAGAAACTGCGGTCCCGTCACGTCACGATGATCACGCTCGGCGGGATCATCGGCGCGAGCCTCTTCGTCGGATCCGGCAACGTGATCCGCGCCGTCGGACCCGCCGCCGTGCTGTCGTACCTCATCGGCGGTCTGCTGGTGTTCCTCGCCATGCGCATGCTCGGCGAGATGGCGGCCTCGCGTCCGGCCATCGGATCGTTCATGGAGTACGCCAGGGTCGGCCTCGGCAACTGGGCCGCCTACCTCGTGGGCTGGCTGTACTGGTACTTCTGGGTCGGCGTGCTCGCCTACGAGGCGGTGCTCGGCGGCGAGACCATGGCCAGCTGGTTCCCGGTGGTGCCGTCGTGGGCCTGGTCGCTGATCCTGATCGGGATCTTCGTCGGGACGAACGTCATCTCGGTGCGCACGTTCGGCGAGGTCGAGTTCTGGCTCGCCAGCATCAAGGTGCTCGCGATCGTCGTGTTCCTCGGTGCCGGTCTGCTCTTCGCCTTCGGACTGTGGCCGAACTCCGAGGTCTCGGTCTCGAACCTGTGGGAGCACGGCGGTTTCGCCCCGAACGGCTACGGCGTCGCGTTCACCGGCGTCGCGCTGGTGATCTTCTCGTACTTCGGCACGGAGATCGCGGTGATGGCCTCCGCCGAGTCCGAGAACCCGGCCAAGGGCATCCGCCAGGCCACGAGCACGATCATCTGGCGCATCCTGCTGTTCTTCGTCGGCTCGGTGCTCATCATCGTCACCGTCGTGCCGTGGGACGAGCTCCCCGTGCCGACCGACGTCGCGAACGCGCCGTTCACGTACGCGCTCGAGCAGTTCGGCATCCCCGGCGCGAGCATCATCATGCAGCTCGTCATCTTCACCGCGGTCATCTCGGTGCTGAACTCCGGCCTGTACTCCGCGTCGCGCATGTTCTCGGCGCTGGCTGAGCAGGGCTTCGCGCCGAAGATCATGACGAAGAAGTCGAAGAGCGGCGTACCTGTCATGGCGCTGCTCGCCTCGACCATCGGCGGCCTCATCGCCACCCTCGTCAACTTCTTCACGCCCGGCTCCGGCATCTTCGACTTCATCATGAACTCGGCGGGTCTCGTCGCGCTGTTCGTCTATGTCTTCATCGCGCTGACCCAGTGGCGGCTGCGTCAGAAGATGACGCCGGAGGAGGTCGCGAACCTCAAGCTCAAGATGTGGCTCCACCCGTGGCTCAACATCCTGCTGATCGCCTGCATCGCCGCGGTGCTCGTGGTGATGCTCACGACCGAGGGCGGACGCACCCAGGTCTGGACGAGCCTCATCGCCACCGGCGTGCTCGTGCTCTTCTGGCCGTTCGTGCGCCGCAATCTGAAGAAGCGCAACGCCGCACAGGCGCCTGAGACATCGGGAAGCGACGCCGTCGCGACCTGAACACACGTCCGGTCGCGATCCGTATCGGGGGATTTCGGATCGCGACCGGCACTACCCACTTTCCAACGAAGGAGAAGCAGATGGCTGAGATCACTCGTGACGTGCTGATCGTCGGTGCGGGAGCCGCAGGGCTCACGGCGGCGAACGACCTGCGCAAGGCCGGCCTGTCGGTGGCCGTGCTGGAGGCCCGCGACCGCGTCGGCGGGCGTCTGTGGACCGACGTCATCGACGGCGCGATGCTCGAGCTCGGCGGCCAGTGGGTCTCGCCCGATCAGGATGCGCTGAAGGACACGATCGAGGAGCTGGGGCTCGAGACCTACAGCCGCTACCGCGAGGGCGACAGCGTGTACGTCGGCCCCGACGGTCAGACGCACCGCTTCACGGGCGAGATGTTCCCGGTGTCGGCTGAGACCGAGGCGGTCATCGCCGAGATCACCGAGCGACTCGACGCCATGGTCGCCGAGATCGACCCGGATCGCCCCTGGGCGCACGCGAACGCCGCCGAATGGGACTCCGTCACGTGGGACGCCTGGCTGCGGGCTCAGACCGACGACGACGAGGCCGTGCGCAACCTGGCCTTCGCCACGGGATCCGCGATGCTCACCAAGCCCACGCACTCGTTCTCGCTGCTGCAGTCGCTGCTGATGGCGGCATCCGCAGGTTCCTACTCGAACCTCGTCGACGCCGACTTCATCCTCGACAAGCGCGTCGTCGGCGGCCTGCAGAAGGTGCCGCAGCTGCTCGCCGAGCGCCTCGGCGACGACGTCTACCTGAACCAGCCTGTGCGCTCGCTCGAGTGGAGCGCCGACGGCGTGACCGCCACGACCGACGAGCTCACGGTGCGTGCGCGCTTCGCGATCCTCGCCCACGCTCCGGTGCTCTACAGCCGCATCGCCTTCGTGCCGCCGCTGCCGCGTCGCCAGCACCAGATGCACCAGCACATCTCGATGGGCTTCGTCATCAAGGTGCACGCCGTCTACGACCGCCCGTTCTGGCGCGAGCAGGGCCTCAGCGGCACCGCGTTCAGCCCGTACGAGTTGTCGCACGAGGCGTACGACAACACGAACCACGGCGACGAGCGCGGCACGCTGGTGGGCTTCGTCAGCGACCAGAACGCCGACGATCTCTTCGCGCTCACGGCTGAGGAGCGCAAGGAGCGGATCCTCGAGTCGTTGTCGCACTACTACGGCCCCGAGGCCAAGAACCCGGTCGTCTACTACGAGAGCGACTGGGGCACCGAGGAGTGGACCCGCGGTGCGTACGCCGCGAGCTTCGACATGGGCGGCCTGCACCGCTACGGTGCTGACCTTCGCTCGGCCGTCGGACCGATCCACTTCGCGTGCAGCGACCTCGCCGGCGCCGGCTACCAGCACGTCGACGGCGCGATCCGCATGGGGCACCTCGTCGCGTCGAACATCGTCGAGTCGAGCCGCGCAGCGGGCGACACGGTCGAGGCCGGCTGATGACCGGTGCGGTCGTCGTCGGCTACACGGCGACGGATGCGGGAGCGGATGCCGCGGCGCTCGGAGCCCGGCTCGCCCGCAGCCTGGGCGCGGTCCTGCATCTGGTGATCGTGCTGCCCTTCGAGGGCACCCGCAGCGCGGCCGTGCCGCCGGAGCGCGCCTACGAGGACCACATCCGCCGCCAGGCGAAGGAGTGGCTCGAGGATGCGGTCGTCCGGCTGCCGCAGGAGCTGACGCGCACGGGACACGTGCGCTTCGCCGAGTCGTTCGCCGAGGGGCTCATCGCGGCCGGCGAGGAGTTCGATGCGCGCCTGATCGTCGTCGGCACGGCCAACGGCAGCATCTTCGGCCGCCACCGTCTCGGCAGCGTCGCCTCCGAGCTGCTGCACTCGTCGACGATCCCCGTCGCGCTCGCGCCGTCGGGCACGGCCGCGCAGGACGATCACGTGCTCCCGCGGCTGACGGTCGCGATCGGCACCCGCCCCGGCGCCGACAACCTGCTCGACGAGGCTGCGGCGATCGCGACCGAGTCGCGGGTCGGCCTGCGTCTGGTCTCGCTCGTGCCGTTCGACGTGCCTCCGGGCCTCGACACCGGCGCGATCCGGGTGGTCGGCAACGAGCACGGGCACGACGTGCTCGCCGCCGCGAAGGGTCTGCTCCCTGACGAGCTCACCGCCGAGCTCGAGGAAGCACCCGGCGACACGGTCGAGGACGCGGTCGCGAACCTCTCGTGGCTTCCCGGAGAGGTCGTGCTCGTCGGCTCCAGCCGTCTGGCGCAGCCCCGCCGCCTGTTCCTGGGCTCCACCGCAGCGAAGATGCTGCACGAACTGCCCGTACCCATGATCGTCGTCCCGCGCACCCGCGCCGAAGCAGGAGTCCGCTGATGAGCAGCTCGAACCGGGCGACGGAGCCCGAATCCGGTGTGACGACCGGCATCTCCCAGAAGGGTCTGAGCGCCGGCGCCGTCGGCGTGCTCGGCGCCGTCGTCATCGGCGTCTCCACGATCGCCCCCGCATACACGCTCACGGCATCCCTCGGACCGACGGTCGCGGTCGTCGGCACCCAGGTGCCCGCGATCATGCTCGTCGGCTTCATCCCGATGCTCCTCACCGCGTTCGGATACCGCGAGCTCAACCGCATGATGCCCGATTCCGGCACCTCGTTCACCTGGGGTGTGCGGGCGTTCGGACCCTGGATCGGCTGGATGACCGGCTGGGGGCTCATCGCCGCCACGGTCATCGTGCTGTCGAACCTCGCCGGCATCGCCGTCGAGTTCCTCTTCCTGCTGATCGCCCAGGTCAGCGGCAACCCCGCGATCGCCGATCTGGCGTTCAACCCGATCATCAACGTGGTCGTCTGTCTGCTCTTCATGCTCGGCGCGACGCTGGTGTCGTACCGCGACATGCAGACCACGCAGAAGTTCCAGTACATCCTGGTCGGCTTCCAGGTGCTCGTGCTCGTCATCTTCGCGACGGTCGCGATCGTCAAGGCCGTCTCGGGCGACGCCCCCGAGCCCACCGCGTTCTCGTGGTCGTGGTTCAACCCGTTCGAGGTCCCGTCGTTCAGCGCCTTCGCGGCCGGCCTCTCGCTGTCGATCTTCATCTTCTGGGGCTGGGACGTCGTCCTCACCATGAACGAGGAGACCAAGGACCCGGCCAAGACCCCCGGTCGCGCGGCGATGGTCACGGTCGTGGTCGTCGTGGCGCTCTACCTGCTGCTCGCGATCGGCCTGATCATGTTCGCAGGCGTCGGCACGGGCGACTACGGTCTCGCCAACGAGGACATCTCGGCGAACGTGTTCTTCGCGCTGTCCGACCCGATCCTGGGCCCGCTCGCGTTCCTGGTCTCGCTCGCGGTGCTCTCGAGCTCCGCGGCCTCGCTGCAGTCGACGGCTGTCGGCCCCGCTCGCACGCTGCTGGCGATGGGGCACTACGGCGCCCTGCCCAAGAAGTTCGCACGGGTCAGCCCCCGGTTCTTCACGCCCGGGTATTCGACGATCGTGTCGGCGGTGGTCGCCTCCGTCTTCTACGCCGTCATGCGCCTGCTGAGCGAGAACGTGCTCACCGACACGATCCTGTCACTCGGCATGATGATCTGCTTCTACTACGGGCTCACGGCGTTCGCGTGCGTCTGGTACTTCCGCAAGCAGTGGTTCGACTCGGCGAGGAGCTTCTTCTTCACGTTCCTGTTCCCGCTCGTCGGCGGCGCGATCCTCGCGGTACTGTTCGTGACCACGCTCATCGACTCGATGGACCCGGCCTACGGCAGCGGTTCGAGCATCGGCGGCCTCGGCCTCGTGTTCGTCCTCGGCGTCGGCATCATCGTGATCGGCATCGTGATCATGATCTGGCAGGCGATCAAGCGCCCCGCCTTCTTCCGCGGCGAGACCCTCGGCGTCGACGCGCCGCCGAGCGCCCGCCGCCGCTGATCCCCACCCACGTCCCCACAGAAAGAGAATCCATGAGCACTCAGACAGAGCAGGCGCTGCTCGACAGCATCCCCACCGGCCTTTTCATCGGTGGCGAGTGGATCGACGGCGAGACCGGTGGCACGTTCGACGTGCAGGACCCGGCGACCGGTGCGGTCATCCGCACGATCGCGGACGCGACGCCCGGTGACGGCATCCGTGCCCTCGACGCAGCCGTCGCCGCGCAGGACGCGTGGGCGGCCACCGCTCCTCGCACCCGCAGCGAGATCCTGCGCCGCGCGTTCGACCTCGTGCAGGAGCACAAGGAGGACCTGGCGCTGCTGATGACGCTCGAGATGGGCAAGCCGCTCGCCGAGGCACGCGGAGAGGTCGCCTACGGCGGCGAGTTCCTCCGGTGGTTCAGCGAGGAGGCGGTGCGCATCAGCGGCCGCTACGGCATCAACCCCGAGGGCACCGGCCACATGGTCGTCTCGCAGCGCCCGGTGGGTCCGTCGTTCTTCGTGACGCCGTGGAACTTCCCGTTCGCGATGGCGACGCGCAAGATCGCCCCCGCGCTGGCCGCCGGCTGCACGGTGGTCATCAAGCCCCCGGCACTCACGCCGCTGACGACGATCTTCTTCACGTCGCTGCTCGAGAAGGCGGGCCTGCCCGCCGGCGTCGTCAACGTCGTGCAGACGTCGAAGTCCTCGGCGCTGTCGGCCCCGATCATCGCCGACCCTCGCCTGCGCAAGCTGTCGTTCACCGGCTCGACCGAGGTCGGACGCAAGCTCATCGCGCAGGCCGCCGAGGGCGTGCTGCGAGTGTCGATGGAACTCGGCGGCAACGCCCCGTTCGTCGTGTTCGACGATGCCGACCTCGACAAGGCCGTGGACGGCGCGCTGGCCGCGAAGTTCCGCAACATCGGTCAGGCCTGCACCGCGGCGAACCGCTTCATCGTCCACAAGGACGTCGCCGAGGAGTTCGCCCGCAAGGTCACCGAGCGGGTCAACGCCATGAAGATCGGCCGCGGCACCGAAGAGGGAGTCGCCATCGGTCCGCTCATCGATGAGGGCGCTGTGGCGAAGACCGGAGAGCTCGTCGACGATGCCGTCGAGCGCGGCGCGACGCTGCTCGCCGGCGGCAAGGCGCTCGAGGGCACCGGCACGTTCTACGAGCCGACCGTGCTCACCGACGTCGTCGCCGGCTCCGCGATCCTCCGCGAGGAGATCTTCGGACCGGTGCTCGCGATCGCGACCTTCGACACCGAGGACGACGCCGTGCGTCTCGCGAACGACACCGAGTACGGGCTGGTGTCGTACGTGTTCACCGAGAACCTGCAGCGCGGTCAGCGGATGATCGACAAGCTCGAGACCGGCATGATGGGTCTCAACGTGGGCGTGGTGTCGAACGCGGCAGCCCCCTTCGGCGGCGTCAAGCAGTCCGGCGTCGGTCGTGAGGGCGGTCTCGAGGGCATCCACGAGTACCTGTCCACCAAGTACACGCTGATCCCGGTCTCCTGACCGGTCGGCCAGAGGAGGAGAGAACATGACCGATTACGCCGTCATCAACCCCGCCACCGGAGAGACGCTGGCGTCCTTCGACACGTTCACGGATGCGCAGATCGAGGAGGCCGTCGCGGCCGCCGACGAGGCGCACCGCGAGTGGTCCCGTTCGTCGACCGTGGCGGAGCGCGCAGCCCTGCTGCGCCGTGCGGCCGAGCTGCACCGCGAACGCCGCGAGGAACTCGCCGACGTCTTCGTGCGCGAGATGGGCAAGCCGCGCGAGGCCGCGCTCGGAGAGGTCGACTTCGCCGCCGACATCGCCGAGTACTACGCCGACCAGGCCGAGGCGATCATGGCCGACCAGCCGATCGCCATCCTCGGAGACGGCTCGGCGATCGTCCGTCGCTCATCGCTCGGACCGCTCGTCGGCATCATGCCGTGGAACTTCCCGGCGTATCAGATCGTGCGTTTCGCAGCGCCGAACCTGATCGTGGGAAACACGATCCTGCTCAAGCCCGCCCCGCAGTGCCCGGAGTCGTCGACCGCCATCGAGGCGATCTACCACGACGCCGGATTCCCGAAGGGCGCGTACCAGAACGTCCTCGCGACGAACGACCAGATCGCCGACATGATCGCCGACCCGCGCGTGCAGGGCGTGTCCCTCACGGGGTCCGAGCGCGCCGGTGCGGCGGTCGCCGAGATCGCAGGGCGCAACCTCAAGAAGGTCGCGCTCGAGCTCGGCGGATCCGACCCGTTCATCGTGCTGTCGACCGACGACCTCGACGCCACGGTTCAGGCCGGCGTCGACGCACGACTCGACAACAACGGTCAGGCGTGCAACGGCGCCAAGCGCTTCATCATCGTCGACGGTCTGTACGACTCGTTCGTCGAGAAGTTCACCGCCGCGATGGCGTCGGTGACGGCGACCGACCCGACGCTCGATGACACCGTGCTCGGCCCGGTCTCGTCCGAGACGGCGGCTGAGAACCTGCAGAAGCAGATCGACCAGGCCGTCGAGCAGGGTGCCACCCTTCTCACCGGCGGCACGCGCGACGGCGCGTTCTTCGCTCCGACCGTGCTGGCCGACGTGACGCCCGAGATGAACGTCTACCGCGAGGAGCTCTTCGGCCCCGCGGCCGTCGTCTACCGGGTCGCCGACGAGGACGCCGCGGTCGCCCTCGCGAACGACACCACCTTCGGCCTCGGCTCGTACGTCTTCACGACCGACGCCGAGCAGGCCGAGCGCGTGGCCGACAACATCGAGGCGGGGATGGTCTACGTCAACCTCGTGCTCGCCGACAGCCCCGAGCTGCCGTTCGGCGGCATCAAGCGCAGCGGCACCTCGCGTGAGCTCGGCCACCTCGCGGCCGACGAGTTCGTCAACAAGAAGCTCATCCGCATCGGCTGAGCGACGCGCACGACAGGAGGGGCGGATGCTTCGGCATCCGTCCCTTCGTCGTCTTCGGACCGGAGCCCGCACAGGCACCCGGGCGTAGGTTGGAAGCATGGCAACCGTCGCAGCGAACATCGTCAAGACCCTCCGCGCCAACGGGATCGACCGTGTCTACGGCCTCCCAGGCGACTCCCTCAACGGATTCACCGACGCGCTCCGCAAGGACGGGAGCATCCGGTGGGTGCACGTGCGGCACGAGGAGTCGGCGGCGTTCGCGGCGGCGGCGGATGCGGCGCTCACCGGCGACCTCGCTGTGGTGGCAGGATCCTGCGGCCCTGGCAACCTGCACCTGATCAACGGCCTGTACGACGCCAACCGCTCGCGCGTGCCTGTGCTCGCGATCGCGGCCCACATCCCGACCACCGAGATCGGCACCGGGTACTTCCAGGAGACGCACCCGCAGGAGCTGTTCCGCGAGTGCAGCGTCTACGTCGAGTACGTCGCCGACCCCCAGCAGATGCCGCGCCTGCTCGAGATCGCGATGCGTGCGGCCATCGAGCAGCGCGGAGTCGCGGTGCTGGTGATCCCCGGTGACGTCGCACTCGCCGAGATCGCGGATGACCGCGCCGTGGTGATCGAGCGCACGCATCCGGTGATCGTGCCGAGCGGCGACGAGCTCGAGCGGGCGGCGACCCTGCTGAACGCCTCGACGAAGACGACGATCCTCGCGGGTGCGGGTGTCGAGGGCTCGCACGACGAGGTCATCGCGCTGGCCGATCGCCTCGGCGCCCCGATCGTGCACGCGCTCCGCGGCAAGGAGTTCATCGAGTACGACAACCCCTTCGACGTCGGCATGACCGGGCTTCTCGGCTTCGCCTCCGGCTATCGGGCCATGGAGGCGGCCGACACCCTGCTGGTGCTCGGCAGCGACTTCCCGTACGAACAGTTCTATCCGGATCACGCCACGACCATCCAGGTCGACATCCGCGGGTCACAGCTGGGCAAACGGCATCCGCTCGATCTCGGTCTGGTCGGCGACGTGGGAGCGACCGCCGCGGCGCTGCTGCCTCGCCTCGCGGCGAAGACCGATCGTGGCCACCTCGACGACTCGACGGCGCACTATCGCAAGACCAGGGCGAAGCTCGACGACCTCGCGACGCCGACGAAGGCCGGCCGTCCGATCCACCCGCAGTACCTCGCCCGACTGCTGAACGAGCAGGCGGCGGACGACGCGGTCTTCACCGCCGATGTCGGCTCGCCCACCGTGTGGGCGGCCCGGTACCTGTCGATGACCGAGAACCGGCGACTGATCGGCTCGTTCACGCACGGGTCGATGGCCAACGCGCTGCTGCACGGCATCGGCGCGCAGGTCTCGCACCCCGACCGCCAGGTGATCGCCCTCGCCGGTGACGGCGGGCTCGCGATGATGCTGGGGGAGCTGCTGACCCTCACGCAGAACAGGCTGCCGGTGAAGACGATCGTCGTGAACAACTCGTCGCTGAACTTCGTCGAGCTCGAGATGAAGGCCGCCGGCTTCGTGAACTACGGCACGTCGCTCGACAACCCGAGCTTCGCGGCGATCGCGGAGGCCATGGGCATCTTCGCCCGTCGGGTCGAGAACAGCGAAGACCTGCCGGATGCTGTGCGCGAGGTGCTCGCCCACGACGGCCCCGCGCTGCTCGACGTCGTCACCGAGCGTCAGGAGCTGTCGATGCCGCCGGCGATCGAGGCCGCGCAGGTCAAGGGCTTCGCGCTGTACGCGATCCGCACGGTCATGTCGGGCAAGGGCGACGAATTGCTCGACCTCGCGCGGGCCAACTGGCGTCAGCTCCTCTGAGCCGAGCGCGCTGACGGTCAGGCGTCGAGCAGAGCGCGCACCTCGGCGGCCTCGACGTGTCGGCCCAGCGACTCGAGCACGGTGCCCAGCTCGAGGGCTGAGACCTGCCGAAGAGGGGGGACCTCGGCGGCGTGCTCGAGCGCGCTGCGGTAGATCGGCACGGCATCCGCGGCACGGTCGTCGCCGGCGAGCAGGCGGGCGGCGAACAGCTCGGAGCCCCCGGCCGAACCGGCATCCCCGATCGCGGCGAACCCGTCGGCGGCGGTCAGCGCGGCGGCCACCGCCTCCTCCGTGCGTCCGAACTGGGCGAGCGCACGGCCGCGCGAGTCGGTGACGTCGGCGAGCAGCCAGCCGGCCCCGTGCTCCTGCGCGAGCGCTGCGACCTCGTCGAAGAGGGCGAAGGCGCGATCATCCTGCCGCGCCCCGTAGGCCTGGCCCAGGTTGTGCAGCACGTCGGCGAGAGCGCCGACGGCGTCCGGTGCCTTGCGCACGATCTCGGATGCCGCCTCCAGCGTCTCGATCGCCTCATCGTTCTCGTCGAAGCGGGCGAGGATCTTCGCACGCTCGGTCAGAGCCACGGCCTGGTCTGCGTGCTCCTCGGCCTCGCCGAACAGTTCCGCCGCGTATCCGAAGGCGCCGACGGCCTGCCCGAACTCGCCCGAAGCGGCCAGCGCGCGAGCGAGGAGAGATGCCGTCATCGCCCGCGACGCGGCGTGGACCTCGGCCTGCTCCTCGCTCTCGAGCACCTGGCCGAAGAGCTCGGCCGCGACCTCGGCGTCACCCGCCGCCAGCATGGCCCTGGCGAGGCGGAAGTCGGCTCCCGCCTGATCGCCGCCCTCCTGGGCGACGAGCCGAGACGTGACGCGATACCGGGTCACGGCCTTCTCGGGGTCGCCGGCGTCCTCCCAGAGCGCCCCGGCGAGCAGATGCGCCGCCGCCAGTGCCTTGGTCGCGCCGAGGCCGGCGAGCAGGCGCGTGGCCTCGTCGGCATCCGCCGCACCCTCCACGAACGCCTCACTGCCGCCGCGCACCCTGGCGCGGGTCTGCAGCGCCTGCGCGCGGTGCCCGATGCTGAGGTCGTCCTGGTCGAGGAAGCGATCCAGCAGGGCGGCGGCCGCCTCGATGTCGCCCTTCTGCAGCACCGCGGCGATCGCGACGAGCGTGGTGGTGTTCGACAGCCGCACGTCTCCCGCTTCCGCGAACGCCCGAGCGGCGATCTCGGCCATGTCGAGCGCTGCACCGGGCTCGTCCGCGTGCATGTGCAGCGAGGCTCGGCTGATCGCGAGGTCTCCGCGCGACCACGCGGGAAGGGATGCTGCGGTCGCCAGCTCGTCTTCGAGGGCTGCCGCGGCCTCCGGGGTGTCGAGCCCGAACGTCGCGAGGCCCAGCCGCTGCTCGAGGTCTGCCTGCACGTCGAGCCCCGCGGCGCGGAGCGCGTCGATCCGTGCGGGGAGGAGCTCTGCGGCCTCGTCGGCGCGGTCGAGGGCGATCAGGATGCCGAGGCGCATCGACATGAGCTGAGCGAGCTTCGACGGATCCTCCACGGCCAGGGCGTGGGGGAGCGCCTGCAGCGTCTCGTGCTCCGCTCCGAACTGTGCGAGGTCCATGACCCGGTCGAACCACGCGTCCGCGTCAGCGGGCGTCGTGCTGTCGGGGGACGAGACGAAGGCATCCGATCGGATGGGCACGTCGTAGCTCTCGTCGGCGAGAGCCCGGAGGCGCACGAGTGCACGGGCGTGGCCGTCTGTGCCGTCGCGGTGGTCGAACTCGGCTCCGATGCGCTCGGCGGACGCCCAGGCGGCCGCGGCCAGGTCGGCGGCACCCCAGGGGCCCTCATGGTCTTCGAAGAACACGATGAGCGCGGGGGAGTCGGCGCCGCGCACGGGCGTGTGGGCATGGCCGGCCGCCGTCACGCGGTCGAGCGCGAAGGCGAACGCGGCGAGGGCGGCGAAGTGCGCGTCGACGTTGAGTCCGTCGTGCGCGAGCCACCCGATGTGGCGCTCGATCTGCGCGAGAGCGCGTGCCTCGTTGCCGGTCAGTGCCGAGAACACGATGTTGTTCGCGACGATGCGCAGGTTGTCGGGGTTGTCCTTCGCGAGGCGATAGCTGCGCAGGTGCGCGCTCTTCGCGTCATCAGGGCGCCCGGCTCGGAGGTACGGCACGAGAACGCGGGAGAGCGCGTGCTCGGGCTCCTCTCCGCACGAGAATCCGCCCTCGAGCATCTCCTCGACGAGCCGGATGGCCTCGGCATCTCGGTCGGTCTCGGCGAAGAAGCCCGCGACCTGGCTGCGGCCGCAGGCGTCGCAGTGGCTGTGGTCGTCGCGGGGAGTGGCCTCCAGCTGCACGCGCAGAGCCTCGGCCTCATCGATGCGACCGGCGTCCCAGGCATCCTCGAATCGCGCCGTGAGCACGCCGCTGATGCCGAGCCCTGCCGCGCGGTAGTGCTCCTCCATGTCGTCGAGCACCGCCGCGATCTGATCGAGCGAGAAGGCGGGCGACGAGCGCAGCGACGAGGCCATCCACTTGAACTGCCACATCAGGTCGGCGCCGCCGTACTCGAGGTCGGCGGGGAAGCGCTGCGGGTCGGCGTCGTGCCGGGCGAGGCACCACGCGAACGAGTTCAGCATGACGTCGGTCGCGCCGTTCATGTTCGCCGACGCGGTCTGGCGCATCCGGGCCTCGTACTCGAGCTGCTCGTCGCCCAGCTCGACGGCGAGGGCGACGGCCTCGGCGACCAGTGCCTGTTCCGCCGGGCCCCACGGGGTGCGGTCGATCTCCTCGATGAGCTGCGTGAAGCGCTTCTGCGGACGTGCCATGCGGGGTTCCTTCGAACGGAGTGGGGGTCAGAGCGCGTCGTCGAAGGGGACCGAGTCCTCTTCGATGCCGGCCGAGAGCGAGACGAGATCGGTGAGTGCCGTGGTCATCAGGGTGCGGTCCGCATCGGAGAGCGGGTGGTGCCCGGCGAGGAGCGCCTGGATGTAGAGCAGCTGCACCGTGCGGGCGAACACCGCGTCGTCCTGCACCCGGACGAGGGCGCGTACGACCCGGTTCGACCAGTTCAGGCAGAGCCGTGCGCTCAGGTCGTCGTCGCGGGATGACGAGAGCGTCGAGTCGATGCGGTCGAGCACTCCGCCCCACAGCGAACCGGTGATGCCCTTGGTGCGGCCCCGGTCGATGCGGCGGAGCACCTCGGGGTCGGCGACGTAGAGGGCGGCGAGCTGGGGCTGGTCGATCGAGCGCACCGTGACCGAGCATCCGGACGCCGTGAGCACCGCGCCTGCGCGAGCCTCGAGTGCCACCGCCGCATCGCGGTCATCGAGGGGAGGAGGGTCGAGGCGGTCGAGCTCGCCGGTGACGTCGACGAGTTCGACCGTGACGTGCGGGTAGAGGTCGGGCAGCATCCGCACGAGGTCGGCGTCGTACAGATAACCGCCGTTGACCAGTACTTCCGAGCTCGGCGAGATGCCGGCGACCTGGCGGAACTCGTCGACCGACGGGGCGAAGCGCACGTGCGGGTACCGCTCGACGAGGTCGCCGATGCGCAGGGTGCCGTGCGTGGTCTCGAGGGTCAGCCATCGGGTGATGAACCGCGCGAGCTCTTCGTCGTGTCGCACGAGCGACTTGAGGCCGACCTCATGGATCGCGACGAACTGGGCGAGCCGGTGCGGCTCGCGCAGGCCCAGCTCGAGGACCCAGCGACGGATGCCGGCGCCGAACTGCTCGCGCACGCGCTCGAGCGCCGCATCGTCGACGAGCGATTCACGGCTCGCCGTCGGGGCGAGGCCGGTCGAATCGACGACGGCGCGCACGAAGAACGCCCACTCCGGAAGCACGTCGTCGACGCGCTCGCCGAGCAGCATCCGGCCGAGGTACATGCGCGTCGCCTGTCGGGCGCCGGGCGGGGGAGCGTACGGGAGCACGTAGGCGAGTCCGCGGGTGCCGGTGGCCGGCTCCGAGAGCTCGATCGCATCGAGGGGGGAGGCGCCGAGGAGATCGCGCCCGTACTGCACCGCGTCGTCGATGTTCTCGGCGACGTCGAGGAAGGGTGCGCGCCGGGTCACCTCGACGTCGCCGACCGGGGTGTCGAGCGTGACCCGCACGGGGAGGAACTCGGCGAACGTCGTCGCGAGCGCCCGCACGGCTGCGGGGCGCAGGAGATCATCGGCGTCGAACCGCGGCACCAGGTGCACGCTCGTGCCGATCGGCAGGTCGTCGTCGATCTCGACCACGCGGAACGTGCCGTCGGCGCTGCCCGTCCACTCGACGGCCGAGCCGCCGCGTGCGCTGCGGGAGCGGATCACGATCGTGTCGGCGACCATGAAGCAGCTGAGGAGTCCGATGCCGAACTGGCCGAGATAATCGCTGCGGGGCAGGTCGAAGATGTCCCGCTTCGAGCTGCGCCCGACGGTGGCGAGCAGGTCGGCCACCTCGTCGGCGGTCAGACCCACGCCGTCGTCGCGCAGGACGAACTCGCCCGAGGCTTCGGTCAGCGGGGTGATGCGGATGCGTCCGCCCTCGCCGTCGACCTCGCGTCGGGCCGTGATCGCGTCCCTGGCGTTCTGCAGCAGCTCCCGCAGGTAGACCCGAGGGCTCGAGTAGATGTGGCGACTCAGAAGGTCGACGACCCCGCGCAGGTCCACCTGGAACTGCTGCACGTCAGCGCTCACTGCGCTCCCTCCGATTGCATCCGCCCGCCGAGCCTAACAACAACGCCCGGGCCGGGCCCGGTTCGGCACCGGCCGATGGATGCCGTATGCTTGACGAGCAGTTGTTGTCTGCATTCTTTCGCCGTGCCCCGGTCCTTCCGGTCCGGTTGCGGTGGCAGGATGAAGATGACACCCCGAGACCTCCCGGTCTCTAGGGCGGTAGCTCAATTGGCAGAGCAGCGGTCTCCAAAACCGCAGGTTGCAGGTTCGATTCCTGTCCGCCCTGCGCGTCAGCACACGCTGACACACGAAAGGTACATTCAGGATGGATCAGGACGAACCGCGCGGCGAGGTCGTCGCGTCAGGAGCCACCCGCGAGAAGAAGCGTGGCATCGCAGGCTTCTTCGGGAGCATCGCCCTGTTCTTCCGTCAGGTCATCGCAGAGCTGCGCAAGGTCGTCACGCCGACCCGCAAGGAACTGGTCAAGTTCACCGCAGTGGTGCTCGTCTTCGTTCTGATCGTCATGGGCATCGTCTACGGACTGGACACCTTGTTCGCCTGGGTGACGCACATCGTCTTCGGGGTCCCGGGCGCCTGACGCCCTCGCGGCCCCGGCCGCAGTGATTGGAAAGAAACAACGTGTCTGAACGATATTCCGACGACGCCGACTGGGCGACGGCTGCCGAGCAGTCCAGCGAAGAGGACGAGGCCCAGGAGGGCAACGTCCTCGCTGCGGAGGAGAACTCGGTCACTTCGGCTGAGCACGTCGCCCTCCACATCGAGGACGTCGACGGCGACGAAGACGCCGACACGCAGGACGACACCGACATCGAGATCGACGACCCGGAGGCCGACGCGATCGTGAACGACGCTCTCAACCTGGACGAAGCGGCTGAGTCTGAGGCTGCCGCTGAGGTCCTCAACGATTCTGTGGCGGAAGAGACCGCCGAGCTCGAGGCCGCAGAGGCCGACGAGGTCACCCCGTACGACGGTCCCGACGTGAACGGCGACGAAGACGCCGAGTCCGACGAGGACGAGTCCGACGACGACGCCGAGGAAGACCCGTACGAGGCGTTCCGCCTCGACCTGCGGATGCTCCCGGGCAAGTGGTACGTCATCCACTCGTACGCGGGCTTCGAGCGCAAGGTCAAGGCGAACATCGAGCAGCGCAAGTCGACGCTCGAGGTCGAGGACGAGATCTACCAGATCGAGGTCCCGATGGAGGACGTCGTCGAGATCAAGAACGGCCAGCGCAAGATGGTCACCCGCGTGCGCATCCCGGGTTACGTGCTCGTGCGCATGGAGCTCACGGAAGACACCTGGTCCGTCGTCCGTCACACGCCTGGCGTCACCGGCTTCGTGGGCAACGCTCACAACCCGACGCCGCTGCGCTTCGAAGAGGCCTTCAACATGCTGAAGTCCCTCGTCGAGGTCAAGGACGTCCCGACCGCCAAGAACATCGCATCGAAGGGCGGCGTCGCCGTCGCTCGGCCGCTTCCCGCCGAGGTCGACTTCGAGGTCGGCGAGACCATCACGATCAAGGAGGGCTCGTTCGCGGGGCTTCCCGGTTCGATCAGCGAGATCAAGCCCGAGAGCGGCAAGCTCACGGTCCTCGTCTCGCTCTTCGAGCGTGAGACCCCGGTCGAGCTGTCGTTCGACCAGGTCACCAAGATGATCTGACACACGCTTCCACGAGAACGGCCGTCCCCTCCGGGGCGGCCGTTCTCGCGTATGAGGCATGCCTTCGGATCAGGTAGACTTATGTGGTTTGTGTGCCGCTTCGGCGTGCGCGCAGACGACCGCAGCCCGGAGATGCCGGGTTCGCGGGAGAGCGGATGCACCCGCATCCGTTCGATGAAAGGAAGAGGATATGGCACCGAAGAAGAAGGTGACCGGCCTGATCAAGCTTCAGATCAACGCCGGTGCAGCCAACCCGGCGCCGCCGATCGGCCCCGCGCTCGGTCAGCATGGCGTCAACATCATGGAGTTCTGCAAGGCGTACAACGCCGCGACCGAGTCGCAGCGCGGCAACGTCATCCCCGTCGAGATCACCGTCTACGAGGACCGCAGCTTCACGTTCATCCTGAAGACCCCGCCGGCCGCGGAGCTCATCAAGAAGGCCGCCGGCGTGCCCAAGGGCTCGTCGACGCCTCACACGGTCAAGGTCGCGAAGATCACCAAGGACCAGGTCCGTCAGATCGCCGAGACCAAGCAGGCCGACCTGAACGCGAACGACATCGAGGCTGCCTCGAAGATCATCGCCGGCACCGCCCGTTCCATGGGCATCACGGTCGAGGGCTGAGGAGAATAATCATGGCTACGAAGTCCAAGGCTTACAAGGCTGCCGCCGAGAAGATCGAGGCAGACCGTTTCTACACTCCCACCGAGGCAGTCGCCCTCGCCAAGGAGACCGGCTCGTCGAAGTTCGACTCGACCGTCGAGGTCGCGCTGAAGCTCTCGGTCGACCCCCGCAAGGCAGACCAGATGGTGCGCGGCACCGTCATCCTGCCCCACGGCACCGGTAAGACCGCCCGCGTCATCGTCTTCGCCACCGGCCCCGCGGCCGAGGCAGCGATCGCCGCAGGTGCAGATGAGGTCGGCGGCGCCGAGCTCATCGAGAAGGTCGCCGCAGGCTGGACCGCGTTCGACGCGGCCGTCTCGACCCCGGAGCTCATGGGCCAGGTCGGTCGTCTCGGAAAGGTCCTGGGTCCGCGTGGACTCATGCCGAACCCGAAGACCGGCACCGTGACCCCCAACACGGCCAAGGCCGTCGAGGAGATCAAGGGCGGAAAGATCGAGTTCCGCGTCGACAAGCACGCCAACGTGCACTTCGTCGTCGGCAAGTCGTCGTTCTCGGCCGAGCAGCTCGACGAGAACATCGGCGCAGCGCTCGAGGAGATCGTCCGCCTCAAGCCGTCGAGCTCGAAGGGCCGTTACATCCAGAAGGGTGCGGTGTCGACCACGTTCGGCCCCGGCATCCCGCTGGATGTCAACGCCATCTGAGTGTGATTCCTGAAAGGCCCCCGCATCGCGCGGGGGCCTTTCTGCATCCCACGACGACATCGAGCGTCATCAGATGTTGGGATGCGGGCCGGATGCCACGTACTGTGGGTGAGTTCCGCGCCACAGCACACGCGCCTCACATCGCACCCCAGGAGGGTACTCACATGTCCCGTCGCCTCATCGCCGTCACCGCACTGGTCGTCGCCGCCGCAGCACTCACCGCATGCAGCGGAAGCACGACCCCCTCCGAGAGCAGCTCGAGCGAGGGCGCGGCGGACAGCAGCTTCGGACTCGTCAAGGACGGCGTCCTCACGGTCGCGACCGAGGGCACCTACCGTCCGTTCAGCTTCCATGCCGACGGCGGCACCGGCGACCTCACGGGCTTCGACGTCGAGATCATCCAGGCCGTGGCCGACAAGCTCGACCTCGAGGTCGAGTTCCAGGAGACCCAGTGGGACGCGATCTTCGCGGGCCTCGATGCGGGGCGCTTCGACGTGATCGCGAACCAGGTGAGCATCAACGACGAGCGTGAGGAGAAGTACCTGTTCAGTGAGCCGTACACCGTCTCGCCCGGAGTCATCGTGGTCGCCGAGGACGACGACTCGATCTCGTCGTTCGACGACCTGAAGGGCAAGACGACCGCGCAGTCCCTCACGAGCAACTGGTACGAGTTGGCGACCGACTCCGGTGCCACGGTCGAGGGAGTGGAGGGCTGGGCGCAGGCCGTCGAGCTGCTGCGCCAGGGTCGTGTGGATGCGACCGTCAACGACAAGCTGACCTTCCTCGACTACGAGAAGACGAACAGCCCCTCCGGGCTCAAGATCGCCGCCGAGACCGACGACGCCGGAAAGCAGGCCTTCGTGTTCACGAAGGACAAGACGGCGCTCGTCGAGGCGATCGACGGAGCTCTCGACGAGCTGCGCGCCGACGGCACCCTCGCCGAGATCAGCGACAAGTACTTCGGCGAAGACGTCACCCAGTAACCCATGGAGAACCCCTGGCAGCTGTTCCTCTCGTCACTCGGGCCCATCGCCCTGGCGGGGGTGACGGTGACGGTGCCGCTCGCGCTCGTGTCGTTCGCGCTGGGGCTCGTCATCGCGATCGGCGTCGCCCTGATGCGGATCTCGGTCATCCCGATCGTGTCGGGCATCGCGCGGTTCTACATCTCCGTGATCCGCGGAACGCCGATGATCGTGCAGCTGTTCGTGATCTTCTACGGCCTCGGGTCGATCGGGCTCAAGCTCGACCCGTGGCCGAGCGCCATCATCGCCCTGTCACTCAACGTCGGCGGGTACGGAGCCGAGGTCGTCCGTGCTGCGATCCAATCGGTGCCGAAGGGGCAGTGGGAGGCGGCGTACACGGTCGGGATGAATCGGACACGCACTCTGACCCGCGTCATCCTCCCGCAGGCCGCTCGGGTCTCGGTGCCGCCGCTGTCGAACACGTTCATCTCGCTCGTCAAGGACACCTCGCTGGCATCCCTGATCCTCGTCACCGAGCTGTTCAAGGTCGCGCAGCAGATCGCATCGGCCACCCTCGATTTCATGGTGGTCTATCTTGCGGCGGCGCTGGTGTACTGGGTGATCTGTCTGGTGCTGTCGTTCGGGCAGAGCGCCCTCGAGAGGAGGCTCGACCGCAATGTCGCCCAGTGATCCCGCCGGCTCGGGTGAGCCCACGACCGACGCGCTGCTGACCGCGCGCGGCCTGCGCAAGAGCTTCGGCGACAACGAGGTGCTCCGGGGCATCGACCTGACGCTGCACCGCGGCGAGGTCGTGGTGCTGATCGGACCGAGTGGATCCGGAAAGACCACCGTGCTCCGAGCCCTCAACGGCCTCGAGACGCCGGACTCCGGCACGATCGTCGTCGCCGGGGGTCCCGACATCGACTTCGCACCGGGCTCGCCGGTGAAACCGCGTGAGCGCAAGCAGAAGCGTCTGGCGCTGCGTGATCGCTCGGCGATGGTCTTCCAGCACCACAACCTCTTCCCTCACCTCTCGGTGCTCGAGAACGTGATCGAGGGGCCGTGGCGCGTGCAGGGGCGCCCCAAGGCCGAGGTGGTCGCGGAGGCGCAGGCGCTCCTCGCCAGGGTGGGGCTCGCCGACAAGGCGGATGCTCGCCCGCACGAGCTGTCCGGTGGGCAGCAGCAGCGGGTCGGCATCGTGCGCGCGCTCGCGCTGCGCCCCGACCTCCTGCTCTTCGACGAGCCGACCAGCGCACTCGATCCCGAGCTCGTCGGCGAGGTGCTGCTCGTGATCAAGGAGCTCGCCGATGAGGGATGGAGCATGGTCGTCGTCACGCACGAGCTGAGCTTCGCTCGTGAGGCGGCTGATCGGGTGTTCTTCATGGATGCGGGAGTCGTCATCGAGGAGGGCCCGCCCTCCGAGATCTTCGGCGCTCCTCAGCACGAGCGCACGCAGCGGTTCCTCACCCGCATCCTGCGCCCCCTCGACGGGGACTGACGACGGCTCGCTCGGTCAGCCGCCGATGACCGGCAGGACCAGGCTGACGGCGAGCGTGATCATCACGACGGCGATGAGGGCGTCGAGGATGCGCCACGAGCGTTCGGTGCGCAGCCACCGGCCCAGGTAGCGCGCGCCGAAGCCGAGGGCGGTGAACCACAGGATGCTGGCGGCGATGGCGCCCGCCGCGAACAGCCAGCGCTCGTCGCCGTGCGTCGCGGCGATCGAGCCGAGCATCAGCACCGTGTCGAGGTAGACGTGCGGGTTCAACCACGTCAGGGCGAGGATGGTCGCGATCACCGGCCCGAGAGCGGTGCGGGTGGCGGCGCGCGGCCGCGTCGCCGTCGCGACGCCGGGGGCGGTCGGCGCCGAGGCAGTGGCGTCGGCATCCGCGGAATCCACCCGCAGCTCCTCGCCGCCGAGCCATGCGCGTCGTGCGGCGAGGATGCCGTACGCCAGGAGGAACAGGGCACCCGCCCATCGCGCCACGACGACGAGCCACGGGGCGGCCGAGATGACGAACCCGAGGCCCGCGACACCCGCGGCGATCAGCAGGGCATCGGACAGGGCGCAGATGACGACGACCGGCAGCACGTGCTCGCGACGGATGCCCTGGCGCAGCACGAAGACGTTCTGCGCGCCGATGGCGACGATGAGGGACAGGCCGAGTCCGAGGCCCGAGAAGACGGAGAGCATGGGTCCACGGTAGGGGGGACTCGAACATGAGCACCAGCGAGGATTACTGTCGAACCATTAGCATCACTTATGTGAAGATCGATCCTGAGCTCGCGGCCACCGTCGCCGCCGTCGCAGACGAGGGAACACTCGATGCGGCGTCTCGTCTGCTTCAGGTGACTCCGTCTGCGGTGAGTCAGCGTCTCAAAGCCCTCGAGGAGCAGCTGGGTCGAGTGCTCGTCGTGCGCTCGAAGCCGGCGCGCCTCACCGAGGCGGGGGAGGCGGTCGTGCGGCTCGCGCGTCAGATCGCGCTGCTCGAGCACGACGCGCTCGGCGAACTGGGCCTCGAGTCGGAGAGGACGACGCGCACCCGCATCCCTCTCGCTGTCAACGCCGACTCGATGGCGACGTGGTTCCTGCCCCCGCTCGCTCGGCTCTCCGCAGCACACGATCTCGACTTCGACCTGCACCGGGATGATCAGAACTTCACCGCCAGGCTGCTCGAGTCGGGGACGGTGATGGCCGCCGTCACGAGCGAGTCGGCGCCGGTCGCCGGATGCTCGGTGTCAGCGCTCGGGGTGCTGGAGTATCACGCGATGGGTGAGGCCGCCTTCGTCGAACGCTGGTTTCCACGAGGGGTGACCCGCGATGCATTGGAGGCCGCGCCGTTCGTGGACTTCGACCGGCGAGACACTCTGCAGCACGAGTGGCTGACGGCCATGGGTGTGACGCCACAGGGCGTGCCGAGGCATTACGTCCCCGCATCCCATGACTACGCCCTCGCCGTCCGCCTCGGGCTGGGGTGGGGGATGATGCCGCTCCTGCAGCAGTCAGACCATCAGCTCGTGTCACTCGGCGGGCCGCCGTTGCGCGTGCGCCTGTACTGGCAACAGTGGAACCTGCGGTCGCGCGTGCTCGACACCATCGCCGACGAGGTCGCCGCCGAAGCCCGACGCGTTCTGGCTCACTGAGCCCGCTCGGTCGGTGCTGACAACCGAGCGGCCGGGGCGGGTGTCAGCCCCCGGTGTCGGGGGTGCGGCCGGAGCCGAGGGCGTGCAGCAGCCGCGTGAGGTTGTCGATGTCGTCGACGCTCCACTCCGACAGGTGCCGCATCAGCAGCCCCTCCTGCGGGAGCCGCGCCTCGGCGAGCTTCGCCTCACCGTGCGGGGTGAGGCTCAGCAGTGAGGAGCGTCCGTCTTTCGGGTCGGGGGAGCGTTCGATCAGACCCAGGGACTCGAGCTCGCGAACGGTGCGGCTGATCTGGCCCTTGTCGACGAGCATCCGCTCCGACAGGGCCGAGGCGGTGACCTGGCCGCACCGCGCGATCGTCGTGAAGGTCTTGTAGGCCCCGGGGAGCATGCCGGGGCTCACCCGATCGGCGTTCTCCATGATCAGCCGACGGAAGTGGGTGATCAGTTCGCTGAACTCGGCTTCGAGGGCGTGGACCGCGTGGGCCCGCACCCCTTCGGAACCCCGCGCAGGGGCGGGGATCATCTCTGCGTCGGACATCGGGTGTCGCGCTACCGATCGTTCCGCGGTACGACGTTCACGGTCCCGGTCGGAGATCCGGTGAGCGCCTCGGCGTCGGCGATCGCGACGTCGGCGGCGCCTTCGACGGTGCCTGCGCCCTTCTCGGAGTCGGCCTTCGCACGCTCGCTCGTGGTCATGCGGGTCAGCGGCTTGTTCGGCAGGAACAGGATCGCGATCAGGCTGATCACGGCGAGCGGGATGCCGATCAGGAACGCGTGCGAGATGGCCTGTGCGTAATAGTCCTCGATGATCGACCGCACGGGCTCGGGAAGCAGACGCACCTCGGGGAGCGTCCCGCTGGACAGCTGAGCTGCGACCTCCGCGCCCTTGTCGCCGAGCTGGGCGATGGCCGCGCCGATCTTCTCCTTGCCGTCGCTGAACAGGCTTGTGAGCGAGTTCGCCAGCACGGCGCCCATGACCGAGACGCCGATGGTCCCGCCGAGGCTGCGGAAGAAGGTGACACCGGAGCTCGCGACTCCCATCTCGGTCGGCTTCGCGACGTTCTGCACGATCAGCACGAGGTTCTGCATGGTCATGCCCACTCCGGCTCCGGTGAGGAACATGTACAGGGAGACGAGCGCGAAGTTGGTGTCGTAATGCAGGGTCGACAGCATCGTGGAGCCCGCGATCAGCAGCACCGAGCCGAGGATCAGGTACCCCTTCCACTTGCCGAAGCGCGTCACGAGCTGGCCGATCACCATCGACGAGATCAGCAGCCCGGCCATCATCGGCAGCGTCATCAGGCCTGCCTCGGTCGGCGAGGCCCCCCGCGACAGCTGCATGTACTGAGCGAGGTAGACCGAGGTGCCGAACATGGCGACGCCGATCGAGATCGAGGCGACGACCGACAGCGTGAAGGTGCGGCCGCGGAACAGCGACAGCGGGATCAGGGGCTCTCTGACCTTGATCTCGACGATGATGAACGCGATCGTGGCGACGACGGCGCCGCCGACCATGAGCACCGTCTCGGTGCCCCACCAGTCGAACGTCGTGCCGGCGTTCGTCACCCAGATGAGAAGCAGGGACACCGCGGCGGAGAGCAGCACGATGCCCAGGTAGTCGATGGATGCCTTGCGGGTGCGTTCGGTGCTGATGTGCAGAGTCTTCTGCAGGATGATGAGCGCGGCGACGGCGAAGGGCAGTGCGACGAAGAAGTTCCAGCGCCAGTTGATCGTGTCGGTGACCCAGCCGCCGAGCAGCGGGCCGCCCACGGTCGCGACGGCCATGACCGCGCCGAAGAGTCCCATGTAGCGGCCGCGCTCTCGCGGGCTGATGATGTCGGCCATGATGACCTGGCTGAGGGCGGCGAGACCGCCACCGCCGATGCCCTGGATGGCACGGAACGCGATCAGCGTGTCGGTGTCCTGCGCGAAGCCCGCGGCGGCGGTGGCACCGACGAAGATCACGATCGCGAGCTGGATGAGGAGCTTGCGGTTGAACAGATCGGCGAGCTTGCCCCAGACCGGCGTCGAGATCGCCGTGGTGAGGAGCGTCGCGGTGATGACCCAGGTGTAGGCGGCCTGATCTCCGCCGAGGTCGTGGACGATGACGGGCATGGAGGTCGAGACCACCGTGGTGGCGATCATCGAGACGAACATGCCGAGGAGCAGGCCGGTCAGGGCCTCGAGCACCTGGCGGTGCGTCATCCGAGTGGGGGAGTCCGTGGTCATGCGGAGCCTTTCGCGAGTCGCTGGGTCGTGCTGCGTCAGCTCTGGCGCGGCGGATAGATGGTTGAACTTCGTCAACTATACGCAAGTGGTTGATGTTCGTCAACCATCGTCGACCGGCCCATCGGTTCGTGCTTGGCACAGACGTTTCGTCGGGAAATGCGGGGAGCGATGTGCGATCGTGATCGACACGGCCTTGATATACGAGATGTCTTGGACAAAACTGACCGAAACGAAGCGACGACGTCGATGTGGGCCGCTGAGGGGCGGCCATCCCCAGTCATCCGCGGGTCGTGATTCCTGAGGGGGAATGTGCAATGTCAACGAAGGACACGCAAAGGAAAGTGCTCGCAGTGTTGGCCGGAGGGCTCGTGCTCGGCGTCGGGATCGGGGTGACGCTCGCCGCCTGGAACGACTCGGAGTTCGCGACGGGCACGTTCACCGCCGGATCCTTCAACCTCGAGGGCTCGACGACGAGCGCGACGGGAGGCTACGCGAGTCACAACGTCGACACGGGCGGTTCCGCCGCGTCGCTCGTCTTCCAGCTGCCTGCGGTGGCGTCGTCCATGGCCCCCGGCGATGTCGTCTACGCACCGTTCTGGGTGCGTCTCGACAGCACCACGACCAACAGTGCGACCTTGCTCCCGACGGGTGTCACCGCCGGCACCGGTGGCAATGAGGCCAATCTCTCCTACGTCGTCACAGCCATAGCGCCGGGAGCCACCTGCGGTGCGGGAGCGACGGGCACCGTCGTGGCCACGGGCACGACGTTGAGCGCCCAGACCGCGCCCACGTCGGTACCGCTCACGAAGGGGGCCACCGCGGGAACGGCCGGAACCGCCGTCCAGCTCTGCTTCGCGGTCACCGGAGGCGCCGGCCTGACTCAGGGCGCATCGGCCACCGCGACCTGGAAGTTCACGGCGACGTCGACCGCGAACTGATCATGGCCGAGACCCGCAGACGCATGCGGGAGCGGAAGCGGCTGCTCGTGCGTCGGGTGCGCGCCCTGCTCGCGGGAGGGCTGGTGCTCGGCATCGGCACGACGGCCACTCTCGCCGCCTGGAACGACTCGGAGTACGGCACCGCGACCTTCACCGCGGGTCGATTCGACATCGTCGGTGCGGTCGACGGTACGACGTTCACGAATCACCCCGTCGGCACGCCGGGCGCGCTGTCGTTCAGCACTCCGTTCAACGCGCTCGCGCCGGGGTCGACCGTCTATGCGCTGTTCAGCGTCAAGACCGCCAATCCGTCGGTCGCAGGGACGCTGCAGCTCAGCGTGGCGTCGACCGGGGGAACAGGCCTGGGCACGTACCTGCGCTACGGGGTGCGGTCGATCGCGGGAGTCGCCTGCAACGCGACCACATACACGGCCGGGACCGCGGTGGTGCCCGACAACTCCGCGATCGGCACCGCCGGCACCGGCACCCAGGCCGTCGCGGCCAACGGCACGTCGACGGTCAACTACTGCTTCGCGGTCACACTGCCCGCGGGCACGCTCAACACCGCGCAGGGGCTGACGGCGATCCAGACGTGGCAGATCACCGGGACCTCGTCCTGAGGCGACGGCGAAGAAGAGGGAACGAACGATGACCGTGCAGCCGACGAGGCGGAGCCTGCGGGAGCAGGCGTCGACGGTCGGCGAGCCCTCGGCATCCGTGGCTGTGTCGTCCTCTCTCCCTCGTGCGCGGCATCGCGGGATCGGACGGATGCTCGGGGACGCCCTGCTCTGGGTCGCTGCAGCGGCCGGAGTGCTCTGCATGGTGCTGGTGGTGCTCGCGCTCACGGCGAACATCACGCTGATCATGTTCCGCACCGGCTCCATGTCTCCCACCATCCCGGCCGGCTCCGTCGCCGTCGTGCAGAGCGTCCCTGCCTCCGAGATCGACGTCGGAGACGTGGTCACGGTCGACCGAGAAGGGGATCTGCCCGTCACCCACCGAGTCACCTCGGTCTCTGCCGGCCCGACCGACGCCCAGCGCGTGATCACGATGCGCGGAGATGCGAACGCGGCGGACGACCCCTACCCCTACACCGTGCAGACGGTGCGCGTCGTGCTCTTCTCCGTGCCCGGCATCGCGACCGTGATCGTGGCCATGGGCGACCCGCTGGTGCTCGGCGGTCTCACGATCGGAGCGTCGGTGCTCGTCGTCTGGGCGTTCTGGCCGCGTTCATCACGGCAACGCCGTGACGACGACACCCCGAGGGCGCCATGACGGACGCGAGGGCGGTGGCGTCGCGCATCCTTGCCATCGTGCTCGGCGCGACGGCAGCCGTCGTGTGTGCACCGCCCGCATGGGCGGCGCCGACGACGGAGATCGTGCAGGGCGATGTGCTGCGGATCGTCTCGGTCGCCGACTGGGAGGCCGCGTCCGACATGCTCCCCGGACAGACCATGCAGTGGGACGTCACGGTGAGCGCCGAGGCGTCGGATCCCGGCGTCATCAGGGTCGGCGTGAGCGCGAGCGGTGATGCCGCGATCGTGGTCGACGTGCGCGCCTGCGCGCAGGAGTGGGATCCGACCGGATGCTCGAGCGGCGCCTCCGAGCTCATGGCCGCCTGGCCGGTGCCCCGCGACGGCACCGAGACCCCGCTCGCGGAGATGACGGACTCCGAGGTCATGCACCTGCGCCTTGAGGTCAGACTCGAGCGAGCGGACCCGGGGACGACTCAGGTGCGCGTGCACGCCTCGGGTGCCGGAGAAACCGTCGTCGTCGGACCCGACGGCGGTCTCGCGACGACCGGGCTCACACCGGTCGTTCCGTGGTCGCTCGGCGTCGCGGCGGTGCTGGTCGGTGGCGGGCTCACGATCGCCGCCCGCACGCGTCGAGGATCGACGGCGGGGGAGGATGCCCCATGAGGGACCTCGCAGAGAGCTCGCGCCGTCGCCGCGCGCTCGCCGCGATCGCGGGGGCGGCCCTTCTCGTGGGCATCGGACTCGCTCCCGCCGCCCAGGTGTCCGACGCGTCCTTCACCGATGCGGAGCAGGCGCAGACCACCTTCACCGCCCGTCTCCTGCCGCCGCAGATCACGAGCATCCCCACCTGCATCCGCCCTCCCGTGCTGGGCGGATCGTTCATGAAGGTCACGTGGGAGTGGCCGGCGGTCACCCCCTACTCGAGTTTCTCCGGCAGCAATGTCGAATGGCGGGTGGGCACCAACGTGATCGTCCCCACGGTGACCGGCCCGGACGCGCAGGGCCGTTACACCGCCGACATCACCACCGGTCTGCTCAGCGGACTGCTCGGGTCGTTGCTCGGAGCCGACATCGTCCTCGAGATGCGCACCACATACGGCACCTGGAAGACCTCGACGACACCCACCACGGTCACCTACAACGCGCCGCTTCTGTCGACGGCGGTCTCGTGCACCCCGGCGAACGGGACGTGACGCGGCCCGCGAGATTCAGTCGGCGAGGGCGAGCGCGCGGAAGGCGTCGCGCTCGCGGAGGTGCTCACGGCGGCTGGCGGCTGCGGCGGCCGTGGCTTCGGCGATCCGCGTCGGCACCTGCATGCCGGTGGTGCGCCGGTACAGCTCGTCGATGAGGTCGGTCGCCAAGCCCACCAGCTTCGCGATCTCGCGGTCGTCGCGGTCGATCCAGACGCACTTGGGCTCGTCGTGGATGGGGGAGAAGTCGACGTGCTCCTCCCACACGAACAGCGTGCGCTCGGCGCCGAGCACGTGCTGCTGCCACCACACCTGACGGAGGTAGGTGCGGGGGATGCCGCGGAACGCCTTGTTCGTCGTCTTGATCTCGGCGAGCTCGACGCGTCCGCCCGCATCGACGGCGATGCCGTCGGGAGTGGCGAGGTGGCGGTGTTCGACCTCGGCGCGGAACAGGGCGGAGGAGGGAAGGATGCCGTGCGTCGCAGCGACCCAGGCGGCGATCTCGGGCTCGCGGCGCCGACCGTGATCCGTGTACGCGTTGCCGCCGAAACGGGGACCGCCGCCGAGCTTCGAGTCTGCTGCGCGTGCGATCGATCGCTCGCTCGTGAGACCGGCCACATCCGTCGCGGTGATCCCGCGCGAGCGGGCCCGCATCCAGGCCACGCGGTCGCGGGAGTCCGCGACGATGCGAGCTTGGAGTTCCGGGGTCACCCATCGAGCGTAACCCCGGTCAGGGACTCTCGTTCCCGTACACGCCGCTCCGCGGCATCCCTCGTTCCGTCCGGACGTCACTCAGCCGAGGGCGGGCCAGCCGTCGGGTCCGGGTGAGCCGGCGACGTACTCCTCGAGGGGTACCTCGCCTCGGTGCCACGCCTCGAGGATGGGCGCGACGATCCGCCAGCACTGCTCGGCGGCATCGCCGCGCACGGCCAGCAGCGGGTCGCCGTCGAGCACCCCGGAGAGCACTTCGGCGTACGCCTTGAGAGCCCCCTCGCCGAGCTCTGCCGACAGCGTCGCGCGCTCCAGCTCGAACGGATCCTCCGCGGCGTTCAGGTTCAGGTCGAGCGAGATCCGGTCGGGGCCGAGCGAGAAGCGGAGGGCGGCGCCCGCAGACGAGCCGGTCAGTCCGGTCGGCAGGTGCCTGACGGGACGGAAGTGCACGACGATCTCGGTCGCCGGCGTGCCGAGCGCCTTGCCGGATCGCAGCCGGAACGGCGTCCCCGCCCAGCGGCTGTTGCGCACCTCGAAGGTCGCCTCGGCGAGGGTCTCGGTCTGACGCTCGGGGTCGACGCCGGGCTCGTCGACGTACGACGGCTTCTCGGCACCGCCGACCGTGCCGGCCGTGTACCGAGCCCGGCGCGACGACGCCACCGGGTCGTCGCCCCACACCGTGGTCGCCCGGAGCACGGCGCTCGTCGCCGCGCGGAAGTCGACCTCGTCGAGCGTCGTCGGCTCCTCCATCGCCAGCACGGCGAGCACCTGCAGGAGATGGCTCTGGATCATGTCGACCAGCGCCCCGGCCGAGTCGTAGTACCCGGCGCGGCCCTCCAGAGCGAGCGATTCGTCGTAGACGATGTCGACCGACTCGATGCTCTCGGCCGACCACAGCGGTTCGAGGATGCGGTTGGCGAAGCGCGCGCCGAGCAGGTTGAGAGTGGTCGAACGACCGAGGAAGTGATCGACCCGGAAGACCTGACTCTCGGGGACCAGCGCCGTGAGCGTGCGGTTCAGCGCTCGCGCGCTCTCTTCGTCGGTGCCGAACGGCTTCTCCATGACGAGGACGGCGCCGTCGGGCAGCATGTCGGGCGTCAGCGCCGCGATCGAGGCCGCCGCGACCGAGGGTGGCACGGCGAAGTAGATCGCCACCTGCCCGGCGCGGTCCTTCAGCACCGCGCGCAGGTCATCGGATTTCGTGATGTCGGTCCGCACGTATTCCACGTCGACGCGGGAGGCGGCGGCCTCGGCATCCATCGTCGCGAACGCCGTGCGGACGACGGCCTCGAGATCGGCGTCGGTCAGCTCCTCGCGGTCGGCGCCGACGATGCTGACCGAGCGAGCGGGCTCTCTCATCAGCAGCTGTCCCAGCGCGGGAAGGAGGAGACGGGAGGCGAGATCGCCACCGGCTCCGAAGATCACGAGCGTCGTCGCATCGGCCATGACCCCACCGTAACCCGTCCACCCCGTCGACAGTCGTGCCAGAATCGGTCGATGCCCGCTCCCATCGAGGACTACGCCCTGCTCAGCGACTGCCGCACCGGCGCGCTCGTCTCGAAGGAGGGCAGCATCGACTGGCTGTGCCTGCCTCGGTTCGATGCGCCGTCGCTGTTCGGAGCGCTGCTGGGGGAGGCGCCGAACGGATGCTGGACACTGCGTCCGCTCGATGAGACGGCGACCTCCGAGCGGCACTACGTGTCGGACACGTTCATCCTCGTCACCCGGTGGGAGACGTCGGACGGTGTCGCGGAGGTGCACGAGTTCATGCCGCTGCATCCGACGCGCAGCGACGTCGTGCGTCGGATCGTCGGCATCACAGGTCAGGTCGAGTTCGTCACCGAGCTGCGTCTGCACTTCGACTACTCCCGCAGGCTTCCGTGGGTGCGTCAGGTGGGTACGAGCGAGCAGCCGGCCCTGCGCGCGACGGCCGGACCGGAGGCGGTGATCGTGCGCGGAGTGCGGCTCGTCGCGGAGGATCACAGGCATCGGGGGACGCTCACGGTCTCGGCGGAAGAGGTCCGAGACCTGACTCTCAGCTGGTTCCCCTCGCACGAGCATCACCCGGCACCGCTCGACGTCGACGACGCGATCGCCGCCACGCGAGCGTGGTGGCAGGGCTGGGCGAGCGGGATCCAGCACGACGGTGCGTACCGTGGCGAGGTCGTGCGCTCCCTGCTCGTGCTGCGGGCGCTCACGAACAAGGACACCGGTGGCATCGTGGCCGCGGCGACCACGTCGCTCCCCGAGGAGTTCGGCGGCTCGCGGAACTGGGACTACCGCTTCGTCTGGCTGCGGGACGCCGCGCTGACGCTCGAGGCGCTCATCGCCCACGGATTCCTCACCGAAGCCCATCACTGGCGTCGATGGCTGCTCCGAGCCGTCGCCGGTGAGCCGAACGAGGTGCAGATCATGTACGGGATCGCCGGGGAGCGCGACCTCATCGAGCGCGAGCTCACGAGCCTGCCCGGCTACGGAGGGGCGGCGCCG
This sequence comes from Microbacterium phyllosphaerae, assembly GCF_017876435.1. Taxonomy (NCBI): domain Bacteria; kingdom Bacillati; phylum Actinomycetota; class Actinomycetes; order Micrococcales; family Microbacteriaceae; genus Microbacterium; species Microbacterium phyllosphaerae. The sequence goes on along the minus strand of NZ_JAGIOA010000001.1, from coordinate 3,302,980 downwards.
GTGCGGATCGGCAACGGCGCGGTCGACCAGTACCAGGGAGATGTGATCGGCGAGGTGCTCGTCGCGCTCGAGTGCGCCAGGATCGCAGGTCTCGAGGAGGGCGACTTCTCGTGGCCCCTGCAGCGGGCGCTCATCGAGCAGGTGATCGCGTCCATCGACCGCCCGGACAACGGCATCTGGGAGATCCGGGGCGAGCCGCAGTGGTTCACCCACTCCCGGGTCATGATGTGGGCGGCTCTCGACCGCGGCGTCCGCGCCGTGCGGGAGCGCGGCCTCGCCGGTGACGCCGATCGCTGGGCGACGGTGCGCGACGGTCTGCGCCGCGAGATCGACGAGCGCGGCGTCGACGCGGACCACGGATACTTCATCCAGCACTACGGCTCCACCGAGGTCGACGCCTCGCTGCTCGTGCTCCCACAGGTCGGGTACTGTGCCGCCGACGACCCGCGGATGCTCCGCACCGTGGAGCAGATCGAGCGCACCCTGCTCACCGACGGATTCCTCCGTCGCTACCGCACGGAGTCGGGTGTGGACGGGCTCGACGGCGATGAGCATCCCTTCATCGCGTGCAGCTTCTGGCTGGTCGAGCAGTATGCGACGAGCGGTCGTGTCGACGAGGCGCGCGATCTGATGGAGCGGTTGATCGGGATGACGAACGACCTCGGACTGCTGTCGGAGGAGTACGACGTCGCGAACGCGCGGCAGGCGGGCAACACCCCGCAGGCGCTTTCGCACCTGAGCCTCATCCGCGCCGCCGACGCGCTCGCGGGCCACGGAGGTCGCGCGGCGCACCGTCGGTGATCCCGACCGATTTGGGGCCGAGGGTGCCGTGGGGTACAGTTGTCGTAACCGAAGACCGCTGGTCATCGTCGTGTGCGCAAGCGCATGAGGATTGAAGCTCTGCTCAGCAGGGGCCCGCGCAGGACACGAACTTCTCAAAGCTCCGTGCGCTTGCGCCGGAGCTTTTCTGTTGCCAGGGGTCGGAACCGGTGCCTCACCGCCGTGAGGCACCTCGTACACACCAAGGAGTGACCATGGCGCAGAAGGATGCATCGGTCGCCGAGCTCACGAAGTCATTCGAGGACTCGACTGCCGTTCTGCTGACCGAGTACCGCGGTCTGACGGTTGCCCAGCTCAAGGAGCTGCGCAACAGCATCCGTCAGGACGCTGAGTACGCCGTGGTGAAGAACACGCTGACCAAGATCGCCGCCAACAAGGCTGGCATCACCGCGCTGGACGACGACCTCAAGGGTCCGTCGGCCGTCGCGTTCGTGCACGGTGACTTCGTCGCCACTGCAAAGGCTCTGCGTGACTTCGCCAAGGCCAACCCGCTTCTCGTGATCAAGTCCGGCATCTTCGAGGGCAACGCCCTCACCGCCGACGAGGTCAACAAGTACGCCGCGCTCGAGAGCCGTGAGGTTCTGCTGGCGAAGGCTGCGGGCATGATGAAGGCCACGATGGGCAAGGCTGCCGCCACCATCGATGCTCTTCGCGAAAAGCTGGAGACCGCCGAGGCCGCGTAAGCGACCTGACGTTCTCGTTCAACAAACCCCATCTATCTAGGAGATACATCATGGCTAAGCTCACCACTGAGGAGCTGCTCGAGCAGTTCGCCGGCCTGACCCTCGTCGAGCTCAACGACTTCGTCAAGGCGTTCGAGGAGAAGTTCGAGGTCACCGCTGCTGCCCCCGTCGCCGTTGCCGGCGCAGGTGGCGGAGCTGCTGAAGAGGTTGAGGAGAAGGACTCCTTCGACGTCATCCTCGAGGCTGCTGGCGACAAGAAGATCCAGGTCATCAAGACCGTCCGCGAGCTCACCTCGCTGGGTCTCGGCGAGGCCAAGGCTGTCGTCGACGGTGCTCCCAAGGCCGTGCTCGAGGGCGCGAACAAGGAAGCAGCCGAGAAGGCCAAGGCTGCCCTCGAAGAGGCAGGCGCCACGGTTACCCTCAAGTAATCCGTTCCAGGTCGCGGCATAGCGCCTCGCCCTGGAAGCGTCTGAACGCTTCACGAAAGCCCCGGGTCCGCCCGGGGCTTTCGTGCGTCCGGGAGCGAGATCGGGTTCAGCGGCGCCCGGCGGTGGAGCTGCGCACGACCAGAGCGGATGCCGTGACGGTGCGCTCCCGGGGCGAGTCCGGATGGTCGATCTGCTGCTGCAGCAGGCGCACCGCCTCGTGCCCCTGCTCGCGCGGCGACTGCTTGATGGTGGTCAGCGCGAACATCTCGGCGTGCTGATGGTCGTCGACCCCGACGATGCTCAATTCCGTGGGCACCGCGATGCCCAGGCGGCGTGCGGCGATCATCGCCCCGATCGCGGCCTCGTCGCACACGCCCACGATCGCCGTGGGGCGGCCCCGGCGATCGGCCAGCAGCTCGACGGCGGCGGCGTAGCCGCCGGGCATCGTGGGGGAGGCATCCGCGATTCGCGCGACGGCCTCGAGCCCCGCCGCGGCGAGGGCTTCGAGATAGCCCTCGACCCGCTGGGCGTCGCCGAAGCTGAGGTCGTCGGGGTCCGCCGCGCCCCCGACGAAGGCGATGTCGGTGTGTCCGAGCTCGATGAGGTGCTCCGTCGCGATCCGCGCGGCGGCGACGTCGTCGATCGACACGGCACTGGAGCCTTCGCTGTAGGGGCCCACGCTGACCAGCGGCCGCTCGGAGCGGTGCAGCCGGTCGAGCTCCTGCGCGCTCGGTTGGATGCCGACGGCGATGATCCCGTCGAACCGCCGCCCGGGGAGCACCGTGTCGAAGAGCCGCTGCCTCGTCTCGGTGCCCTCGCGGATCCCGTACAGGGCGAGTTCGTAGTCGAGGGCGAACAGCGACTCCTGGATGCCGGCGAGCAGCTCGGAGAAGTACCAGCGGTCGACCGGGGGCATGATCACGCCGACGGTCTGCGTACGGCCGGTGGCGAGGCTCGTGGCGGAGGAGTGGGCGACGTACGCCAGTTCGTCCGCAGCGTCCGCGACCCTCTTGCGAGTGCCCTCCGAGACGTAGCCGCGACCGCTCAGTGCTCGGCTCGCGGTGGCCTTCGACACGCCTGCGCGCGCCGCGACGTCCGCGATCGTGCTCATCGGTCCTCCTCGACCATGCGTCCGGCGCCTCAGCCCCTCCTGCGCGCCGATGACAGCGTAGCCGCTCGTCGCGGGGAAAGGAACCGGTTCCAGTCCGAAAGTGAGGGAGCGCTCCCATGCGGGCGATCCGCGGAGTCGAAAAGGTTGCGAGCTTGTGATCCTGGCGTGTTGTGTCGGGGTGTTCGACCCCGATAGGTTGTCCTGGAATCGGTTCCCGATTCTGTGCCGAGGGGCGGCGCAGAATGAGCGGGGGGCCGTGAAACTCGAAGAGGAGAATTCACATGGGTCTGTCACAGCGTTCGCGGCGTTACGCGCCGATCGCCCTGCTGGGAGTCGCGGGCATCGCGCTCGCCGGTTGTGGTGCTCCCGGCGGATCGACGGGCGGCGGCGGAGGAGGCGGCGGCGACAACACCGTCACCATCTACGGCACGATCGTCGAGGGAGAGGCGGAGCTCCTCGCGGAGTCGTGGTCGGACTTCGAGAAGGAGAACGACATCACGATCAAGTACGAGGGCAGCCAGGACTTCGAGACGCAGCTCGGCACCCGCGCACAGGGCGGCAACCCGCCCGACATCGCGATCTTCCCGCAGCCGGGTCTGTTCGCGGACTACGCGGCTCGCGACTTCCTGAAGCCGGCTCCCGACGCGGTCGAGGCCAACGCGAAGAAGTACTGGACGCAGGGCTGGGTCGACTTCGGCACGTACAAGGACGAGTTCTACGGCGCACCGCTCATGGCGAGCGTCAAGGGCTGGGTCTGGTACTCGCCCAAGAAGTTCGCCGAGTGGGGCGTCCAGGAGCCCACGAGCTGGGATGAGCTGCTCACGCTCACCAAGACCATCCAGGAGAAGAGCGGCACGGCTCCGTGGTGCGCCGGCTTCGAGTCGGGTGTGGCGACCGGCTGGCCCGGAACCGACTGGATCGAGGACCTCGTGCTCCGCAACGCCGGTGCCGACGTCTACGACCAGTGGGTCAAGAACGAGGTCCCGTTCACGGACCCCCAGATCAAGGAGGCGTTCGACGCCACGGGTGAGCTCCTGCTCAACCCCGACTACGTCAACGCCGGCTTCGGCGACGTGCGCTCGATCAACTCGACCGCGTTCGGCGACGTCGCACCCAAGGTCGCGAGCGGCGAGTGCGCGCTGACCCACCAGGCATCCTTCCTCTCGGGCTTCTTCCCCGACGGCACGGACATCTCCGAGGACGGCGACGTCTGGGCCTTCCTGCTCCCGAGCAAGAGCGAGGACGAGACGTTCATCACCGGTGGTGGCGAGATCGTCGGCGCGTTCAGCGACGACGAGGCGACGCAGAAGGTGCTCGAGTACCTGTCGAGCCCCGAGTGGGCTGACAAGCGTCTGGCTCTCGGTGGCGTCACGTCGGCCAACAAGGGCGTCGACATCGAGGCCGTCGAGAACCCGATCCTCCAGGAGTCGATCAAGCTGCTGCAGGACGACTCGGTCACCTTCCGCTTCGACGGTTCCGACCAGATGCCGGGTGCTGTCGGCTCGGGCACGTTCTGGAAGGGCATGGTCGCGTGGATCAACGGAACCTCGACCGATGAGGTGCTGACGCAGATCGAGACCGGCTGGCCGTCCAGCTGACCGGATGAGGTGGGCCACCCGAACGGGTGGCCCACCTTCTCATCTCCCAACCGGTCCGCGCATCGTCGCGCGGACCGCTGATCAGCTCCGTCTCATGAAGGGGAATCCATGAACGCGACTGTGTTCTTCCAATGGATCGGGTCTCTGCCCCCGATCGTCCAGGCTCTCGCCGTCGTCATCGCCTTCGCGGTGGTGGTCGTGGTGATCCTGCTTCTCGTCGACATCGCGCCCCGCAAGGGCGCGCTCTACACCGGCATCCGCCTCGCGATGTGCCTCCTCATCCCGCTCGCGGTGATGTGGTTCTTCAACTCCTACTACTGGGCGATGGGAGTCGCGGTCGCCGTCGGCGCCCTGTTCTTCTTCCTGGACTACCGATCGCGCGACGGTGTGGGATACCTGATCCAGCTGGTCGCGTTCATGGCGCCGGCGATCCTGCTGCTCCTGGCCGGGCTCATCCTCCCGTCGATCCAGACGGTCTACGCGTCGTTCTGGAACTCGACGGGCAGTGACTTCGTCGGCTTCTCGAACTACCTGTGGATCTTCACGCAGTCCGACGGTGTGACCTCGGTCGTGAACACGATCGTCTGGGTGCTGCTCGTGCCGACCCTGTCGACCCTCATCGGCCTCGCCTACGCGGTGTTCATCGACAAGACCCGCGGCGAGAAGATCTACAAGCTGCTGGTCTTCATGCCGATGGCCATCTCGTTCGTGGGTGCCAGCATCATCTGGCGCTTCGTGTACGCCTACCGCGGCCCCGACTTCGAGCAGATCGGTCTCCTCAACCAGATCCTGGTGTGGTTCGGCGGCGAACCGCAGCAGTTCCTGCTCAACGGGCCGTGGAACAACCTCGCCCTCATCGTGGTGCTGATCTGGGTGCAGACCGGTTTCGCGATGGTCGTGCTCTCGGCATCGATCAAGGGAGTCCCTGCGGAGCTTCTCGAGGCGGCCGAGCTCGACGGCGCGAACGCCTGGGAGCGCTTCTGGTCGGTGACGATCCCGTCGATCCGACCGGCTCTCATCGTGGTCCTGACGACGATCTCGATCGCATCGCTGAAGGTCTTCGACATCGTGCGCACGATGACCGGTGGAAACTACGGCACGTCCGTGCTCGCGAATGAGATGTACACGCAGTTCTCCAAGTTCGAGGCGGGACGCAGCGCTGCGCTCTCCGTCATCCTGTTCATCCTGGTGCTGCCGATCGTGATCTACAACGCGCGCCAGATCAAGAAGCAGCGGGAGATCCGATGACCGACACCGTGAACTCAGACACCGGCCAGAGCACGAGGGCGATCACCACCGCCGGACGCTTCGAAGCCTCCGCAGGGCGAGCGCGCAAGCGCCTCAGTCGGCCGTGGGCGACAGTCGCCTCGATCGTCATCGCCGTCCTCTGGACGATCCCGACGCTCGGACTCTTCATCTCGTCGTTCCGTGAGAGGGATGCGATCGAGACCACCGGCTGGTGGACCTTCTTCACCAACCCGCAGTTGACCCTCGACAACTACGCGGCCGTGCTGCAGTCGGGCACCACGCAGCTGACCATCCTGGAGTCGTTCTTCAACTCCATCGTGATCACGATCCCCGCCACGGTCATCCCGCTGATGATTGCCGCGATGGCCGCATACGCGTTCTCGTGGATCGAGTTCAAGGGTCGCAACGCGCTGTTCATCTTCGTGTTCGCGCTGCAGATCGTGCCGATCCAGATGGCTCTCGTTCCGCTGCTGTCCTCGTTCTCGCGGGGCATCAACCTCTTCGGGATCCAGGTGACGGAGGGGCTCGACATCTCGGGCGGCTACGCGCAGGTGTGGATCGCGCACTCGATGTTCGCGCTGCCGCTGGCGATCTACCTGCTGCACAACTTCATGTCGGAGATCCCGGGCGAGATCATCGAGGCCGCGCGCGTCGACGGTGCCTCTCGTGGGCAGATCTTCTTCCGGGTGGTGCTGCCGCTGACGATGCCGGCGATCGCGTCGGTCGCGATCTTCCAGTTCCTCTGGGTCTGGAACGATCTGCTCGTCGCACTCGTGTTCGCCGACGGCGCCGCATCGCCGATCACCAAGGTGCTCGCCGAGATCACCGGTCGTGGTGAGGGCTGGTACCTGCTCACCGCCGGTGCGTTCGTGTCGATCATCGTGCCGCTGATCGTGTTCTTCTCGCTGCAGCGCTACTTCGTGCGCGGACTCCTGGCGGGTTCGACGAAGGGCTGATCGGTTCACGCCGACATCTGTGACACACGATGCCGCGGCCGGGTGCAACACAACCCCGGTCGCGGCATCGTCGCACGTACGCTGTGAACATGAAGTACGCAGACTCCATCGTCGACCTCGTCGGCGACACGCCCCTCGTGAAGCTCCAGCACGTCACCGAGGGCGTGGAGTGCACGGTGCTCGTGAAGCTCGAATACCTCAACCCCGGCGGATCCGCGAAGGACCGCATCGCCTCGCGCATCATCGACGCCGCCGAAGCATCGGGTGAGCTGAAGCCTGGTGGCACGATCGTCGAGCCGACGAGCGGCAACACCGGGGTGGGGCTGGCACTCGTCGCCCAGCAGCGCGGCTACAAGTGCGTCTTCGTGCTGCCCGACAAGGTGGGCGAGGACAAGATCGACGTCCTCCGCGCGTACGGTGCCGAGGTCGTGGTCACTCCGACCTCGGTCGCAGCCGACAGCCCGGAGTCGTACTACAGCGTCAGCGATCGGCTCGCTCGTGAGATCCCCGGGGCGTTCAAGCCCAACCAGTACGAGAACCCCAACGGCCCGCGCAGCCACTACGAGACCACGGGCCCCGAGATCTGGCGCGACACCGACGGGCGCATCACCCACTTCGTCGCGGGCGTCGGCACCGGCGGCACCATCACGGGCACCGGACGGTACCTGCGAGAGATCTCGGACGACCGCGTGCGCATCGTCGGGATCGACCCCGAGGGCAGCGTCTACAGCGGCGGCACCGGGCGTCCGTATCTCGTCGAGGGGGTCGGCGAGGATATCTGGCCCGGCGCCTACGACCCGAAGATCCCGCACGAGATCGTCGCGGTCGGCGACGCCGAGTCGTTCGCGATGACCCGCCGCCTCGCCCGCGAAGAGGGCATCCTCGTCGGCGGGTCGAGCGGTATGGCCGTGGTCGGCGCGCTGCGCGTCGCCCGGGAGCTGCCCGCGGATGCCGTGATGGTGGTGCTCCTGCCCGACGGCGGTCGCGGCTACCTGAGCAAGATCTTCAACGACGGATGGATGCGGTCGTACGGATTCAGCGAGGTGGAGGAGGGCGAGACGGTCGCCGACGTGCTGACCGCGCGCTCCTCGCGACTCGGAGAGGGCATCCCCGATCTCGTGCATGCGCACCCGACCGACACCGTGCTCGAGGCCATCGGCATGATGACCGAGTACGACGTCTCGCAGCTGGTGGTGCTGAGCGCCGAGCCTCCTGTGATGATGGGCGAGGTCGTCGGCACGGTGGACGAGAAGGGGCTGCTCGACCTGCTCTTCCGCGGAGACGCGAAACCGGCGGATGCCGTGGGCGCTCACGTGGGGGAGCGGCTGCCGCTGATCGGCATCCATGCTCCGATCGCGCAGGCCCGCGCGGCGCTCGCCGACGTCGACGCGCTTCTCGTGACGATGGACGGCAAGCCGCACACCGTGCTCACCCGGCAGGACCTGCTCTCGTACATCTCGCGCTGACGCCGGGCAGCGGGGCACCGACGCCGGGCGTAACAGGGGCGGATGCCCGGGGTGGGGCGGACGTAGGCTGAGACACATGTCCGAGCATGCTTTCGCCACCCGAGCCATCCACGCAGGTCAGGCGCCTGACCCGACCACGGGGTCGATCATCCCGCCGATCTACCAGGCGTCCACGCACGTGCAGGACGGCATCGGCGGATTCCGCGACGGGTACGAGTACAACCGCGCGGGAAACCCGACGCGCTCGTCGCTCGAGACGCAGCTCGCCGCTCTCGAGGGCGGGGCGAACGCGCTCTCCTTCGCGTCGGGGCTCGCCGCCGAGGACGCGCTGCTGCGCGGCATTCTGAAGCCCGGCGATCACGTCGTGCTCGGCAACGACGTCTACGGCGGCACCTACCGTCTCTTCGCTCGTGTGCTCTCGCCGTGGGGGATCGACTTCACGACGGTCGAGCTGTCCGACGTCGACGCGGTGCGCGCGGCGATCCGCCCCGAGACGAAGATCGTCTGGATCGAGACGCCGAGCAACCCGCTGCTGAAGATCGTCGACATCGCTCTCGTCGCCGAGATCGCGCACGCGGCCGGGGCGATCGCGGTCGTCGACAACACCTTCGCGTCTCCCGCGCTGCAGCAGCCGCTCTCGCTCGGTGCCGACCTGGTCGTGCACTCGACCACCAAGTACCTCGGCGGGCACTCCGATGTGCTCGGCGGCGCCGTGGTCTTCGGCGACGACCGTTTCTTCGAGCAGATCAAGTTCCAGCAGTTCGCGGTCGGTGCCGTCTCGGCCCCGCTCGACGCCTGGCTCACGACCCGCGGCATCAAGACCCTCGCGGTGCGGGTGCGTCAGCACTCCGAGAACGCGCAGGCGATCGCCGAGTGGGCCGCGGCACGCCCCGAGTTCGCGACCGTGTACTACCCGGGGCTCGCCTCGCACCCCGGCCACGACGTCGCCGCACGGCAGATGAGCGGATTCGGTGGGATGCTCTCGCTGGGCCTCTCGGCGGGGGCTGCGGCCGCCAAGGCCTTCGCGGAGTCGACCGAGCTCTTCCAGCTGGCCGAGTCGCTCGGCGGAGTCGAGTCGCTGATCGGCTACCCGCCGGACATGACCCACGCCTCGGTGCGCGGAACGGCCCTCGCCGTGCCCGAGAACGTCGTGCGTCTCTCGGTCGGCATCGAGGGTGTCGACGACCTCATCGCGGATCTCGAGCAGGGACTCGCGCGCCTGGGTTGACTCCGGACCCGCATCCGCGCGCCGAGGTCGCACGGATGCATGGTCAGACGACGGATGCAGGTCGAAACCGCGCGTTTCGGCCTGCATCCGTCATTTTCGGCCTGCAGGTGTGAGTGATCCGGGCTGCGCGGGTGTTCGTCGGGCCGCGTGCGTGGTCCGGCGGGGCTGTACCATGGAGACTTCGCCCGGATCGAATCGTTTCGAGACTCCTCGACGATCCGACCGCTCTCGCGACTCGATCTCATCCCCCCCTCGAACTCCGGAAGGACCGTCGTGCCCGACGCTCCATACACTGACCCCCGCCAGACGAGCCCCGTTCCTGAGCGGACCGCCACCGGCAGCATCCGCATCCCGTCGCCGACGGGCGCCATCCGCACCCTCGGATCGAACCCGGCCACCGCGCCGATCATGCTGCACCCCGGTGACTCGATCTCGAACGGTCGTCGCGCGCTGTACATCGTGCTGCTCGGCGCACTCACGGCGCTGGGCCCGTTCACGATCGACCTGTATCTGCCCGCGTTCCCGGTGCTCGAGCAGGACTTCGAGACCACGGCCGCGGCGATCCAGCTCACTCTGACCGGCACCATGATCGGCTTCGCCCTCGGGCAGCTCGTCGTGGGCCCTCTGAGTGACAAGGTCGGCCGGCGCATCCCGCTCATCGTCGTGACCGCCCTGCACGTGCTGGCCAGCGTGGCCGCCGCCTACGCGCCGACGCTGCCGCTGCTCAGCGGCGCGCGCGTGCTGATGGGTGTCGGCGCCGCCGCCGGTGGCGTCGTCGCCATGGCGATCGTGCGCGACCTGTTCGGAGGTCGCCGTCTGGTCGTGATGCTGTCGCGTCTCGCCCTGGTGTCGGGCGTCGCCCCGGTGATCGCACCGCTGATCGGGTCGTGGCTGCTCACCCTGATGCCCTGGCGGGGGATCTTCGTGGTGCTCGCCCTCTACGGCGTCGTGATGCTGGTGTCGACCGTGGTGTTCATCCCCGAGACCCTTCCCGTCGCCCGTCGCCAGGAGAAGGGCGGGTCGACCGTTCTGCAGCGCTACCGCTCGGTCTTCTCCGACCGGGTCTTCATCGGCGTGCTGATCATCGGCGGCATGACGTTCTCGGGTCTCTTCTCGTACCTGTCGGCGTCGCCGTTCCTGTTCCAGCAGACGCACGGGCTCGATGCGCAGCAGTACGGACTGCTGTTCGCGGTCAACTCGCTCGGCGTCGTCGCCGGGGTGCAGACGGCCTCGCGGCTCGCCGCGAGATTCGGCCCGCAGTGGGTCATGGCCTATTCGACGGCCGTGCTGCTGCTCGCCGGGGCCGCCATCATCGTGACCGACCAGCTCGGCCTCGGCCTGTGGGGCACGGTCATCCCGCTGTTCGTGTTCATGACGGCCTGCGGATTCACGTTCCCGAACGTGCAGGTGCTCGCTCTCGACCGGCACGGCAAGGCGGCGGGAACCGCGGCATCCGTGATCGGAGCCACGAACTTCGGCGTCGCGGGGCTCATCTCCCCGGTCGTCGGATGGATCTCGCATGGGGCCGGAATCACCGCGACCACCATGGCCTCGGTGATGGTCGGATGCGCGGCGATCGGCGTGCTGTCGCTCTGGCTGATCGTGCGTCCTCGGACTGTCGGCATGCTCGCTCCCTGATTCTCAGCGTCCGACCGGCAGAATGGTGCGATGAGACGACGCACGCTGCTGTGGTGGGGAATAGGGATGCTCGCTGCGGCGACGGCCCTCGGAGCGGCGATCGTGTTCGGGTACACCGAGCCGCCGGGGTTCGACACCTGGTGGAACAGCGAGGTCATCGAGAACCGCGCCGACTGGATGCTGTCGTTCGCCCTGATCCTCAATGACATCGGCGGCGGGATCGTCGCGATCCTCGTCGTGCCGCTCCTCGTGATCATCGCGCTGCTGATCGCTCGACGATGGCAGGCGGCGGTCTTCGCCGCCGCGGCATTCCTCGCGAGCGCCGGCGCCGTGCAGCTGCTGAAGCAGTTGTTCGGACGCGCGCGGCCCGAGGACATGATCGTGCTCAGCGACTTCGGATCCTTCCCCTCGGGGCACACGGCGAACGCCGCGACGATCGCCGTGGTGCTGTGGCTGGTGTTCCCGCGGGTGTGGACCGCCCTGCTCGGCATCCTCTGGATCATCGCGATGGCGGTCTCGCGCACACTGCTCTCGGTGCACTGGGCCACCGACACGATCGGCGGCGCGCTCGTGGGCGCGGGAGTGGTGCTCGTGCTCGGGGCCTGGCTGTTGCCGTGGGTGAGCAGGAAGGCGAGAGAGGACCCGGCGGTCGCGCCGATAGGCTGACGGAACCCCCCATCTCTTCGAGGAGCAGCAGTGTCGCGCATCCGCCCGTATCGCCCGTCAGACCGCACCGCGATGTACGACATCTGCACCAGGACCGCGGATGCCGGAGCCGACGCGACGGGGATCCTCTCGGACGACTCGCTGTGGGGTGATCTGTTCGCCGTGCCGTACGTCGAGCGGCATCCGGATCTCGCGTGGGTGGTCGAGGCCGATGACGAGCGCGTGATCGGCTACATCGTCGCGACCGATGACACCGAGGCTTTCGCGACCTGGTTCCGTGACGAGTGGTGGCCGACTCGGCAGGAGCGGTATCCGCGTGCAGCCGAGCCCACGACTCGCGAGGAGCGGATGATCGAGCACGGGTACAGCCAGGGGCCAGGGCGCAACGCGAACGCAGCGGAGTACCCCGCCCATCTGCACATCGACCTGCTGCCCGAGACGCAGGGGCAGGGGCTCGGACGCCGACTCATCGAGACGCTCTTCGCCGAGCTCACCCGCCGCGGAGTGTCGGGGTTGCACCTGGGCATGGACCCGAACAACACCGGCGCCGCCGCCTTCTATGAGCGTCTGGGCATGACACCGTTGCCGGCCGATCCCGGCGGACAGAGCTATGGAGTGAAATTCGGCTGAGGGCCAGCAGCGCTGCGCTCGCTTCTCCCCGAATCCCCAGTGCTCGATGAAAAAGCACGAAGGGCCCGCGCTGGCGCGGAGACCCTTCGTGCTTTTTGGCGGTGACGGCGGGACTCCGGTGCTCGCTGCGCTCGCTCCTCCCCGAATCCCCAGCGCTCGATAAAAAAGCTAGAGGGCCCCCGCTGGCGCGGAGACCCTCTAGCTTTTTTGGCGGTGACGGCGGGATTCGAACCCGCGGTTGCTTGCACAACACACGCTTTCCAAGCGTGCTCCTTCGGCCGCTCGGACACGTCACCAAGGAACAACCTGAACAGTCTATCCGATCGCGTCGAGTGCCCTTGACCAGAGTGCTCGGCACCGTCAGCGCGGGGATGCCGTCGCACCGGTATGCGATGCAATGATGCCTTGCGCTCGCGCGCAGCGCGTTCATAGTCTTCATTCATCGACGTTGTGCGCTCATATGACTCGCCCCCCTGTACTCGGTATGGGCCACAACGTCGGCCCCCTGCCGTGATTCGGCGCCCACCTCGAGAGGACATCCATGACGACAGTCGACACGGCGGCATCGACCAGCACCGCGGTGCGCACAGCGCTGCGCATGGCGCACTCACGCGCACTCGTCGATTTCGGCCTCGACGCGATCGGGCGGGTGCGATTTGGCTGGCGTGACCGCTCGATCGGCTCCGTGGTCGAGCGTGCGGGCACGCGACACTGGCTGCGCGTGGTGTGGGCTCGCCGCGGCTGGGCGCGAAGCGCGTGGTGGACGGGCAATCACGATGCCGCGACGATCGCAGGGGTCGAGAAGCCTCGGCTGCTCGATGTGCGCGCGTGGGAAGAGGGGCCGCTGGTCTACCGGGCCGAGCTCATGAGTCTGCTCCCCGGGCGCGCGTGCGCGCCGACCGCGGTACTCCAGCGCACTCCCGGGCTCGACGAGGCATGGTGGGTCGAGCTCGAGCGCAGCCTCGACAGGGTCTCCGCGACGGCGACCGACCGCACACTGCTCGACTCCGAGATCATGCGCCGCCGGATCACGGTGTTCTTCGGCGTCGATCTCGACATCGATGAGCGTGACTGGCGGCCGAGCCACGGAGACCTGCACTGGAACAACCTCCACCGCGAGCCGTTCGCGATCGCCGATTGGGAGTCGTGGGGTCTCGCTCCGCAGGGGTACGACGCCGCATTCCTGCTCGGCCACTCGCTGGCAGTGCCGCACGTCGCCGAACAGATCGCCCGCCGGTTCCGTCGCGACCTCGAGACAGAGGGCGGTGTCATCTCTCAGCTCTACGTGCTGACGAAGCTGCTGACCAGGGCCGACGCCGGGGAGCACGGCGAGCTCGTGCCCGCGATCCACCGACATGTCGGCCGTCTGCTCGGCACCCGGATGCCGCTTCGGCGCGGAGGAGGCGCTCACACGACGTAAAATCTCTGGGTGGCAACCCCCAAGATCGTCCTCTTCTACGTCTTCACCCCGCTCGCCGACCCCGAAGCGATCCGGGTGTGGCAGCGAGACCTCGGCGAGGCACTGGGACTCCGTGGCCGACTCCTGATCTCGAAAGACGGTGTCAACGGCACGCTCGGGGGCGACCTGCTGTCTCTCAAGAAGTGGGCCAGATCCTTCCGGTCGTACGCCTCGTTCAAGAACGCCGACATCAAGTGGAGCGAGGGAACGGGGGTCGACGCCGACGGGCGCAGCCTCGACTTCCCGAAGCTCAGCGTGAAGGTGCGCGACGAGATCGTGTCGTTCGGAGCACCCGGCGAACTGCGCGTCGATGAGCAGGGTGTGGTCGGTGGCGGCACGCGACTCACGCCCGAGCAGCTCCACGAACTCATGGACGAACGCGGGGATGACGTGGTGTTCTTCGACGGGCGCAACGCCCTCGAGGCGCAGATCGGCCGCTTCCGCGGAGCCGTCGTGCCCGACACCGAGACCACCCGCGACTTCGTGCAGCTGCTCGACTCCGGCGAGTACGACGACCTCAAAGGCAAGCCGGTCGTCACGTACTGCACCGGCGGCATCCGGTGCGAGGTTCTGTCGAGCCTCATGACGGCTCGCGGGTTCGGCGAGGTGTACCAGCTCGAGGGCGGCATCGTCCGCTACGGCGAGAAGTACGGCGACGACGGCCTCTGGGACGGGTCGCTCTACGTCTTCGACAAGCGCGGATCCGTCGACTTCTCGGATCACGCCGCCGTCATCGGCGAGTGCGTCGGATGCGGTGTCGCGACCAAGCGCACCGCCAACTGCCCCGATCTGTCGTGTCGCACGCAGTTCGTCGTCTGCGAATCGTGCGACGCGGTGCGCTGCGAGCAGCACGCGGCCTGAGCCGAGGCGGCCTCACGCACGACGAGCGCGCGGGAACCATGCCGCTCGCTCCCGAGGAGCGCGACACGATCCCACGGTCAGGTGGTCAGCGTTGCGTCCGCTCGACGACTGACGAAGAGCGAGCGGGGAAGCAGTAACGCCACCACGCGGGTACGGCCGTCGACACTTCGGCGCAACCCGGCGATCACGTCGCCGAGGGGGCTGGCGAGGTCGTCGCTCGAATCGTCCGAGGGCCGTGCATAGCTGGCACGCTCGATCGCATCGACCAGGAGGCGCATCGCACCGGCATCCACCCCGTTGTCCCTGATCAGATCGTCGCCGCGCATGCGGGGAGTCTCCGCATCCGACAGCGGCAGTCCGAGATCCTGCACCGTGGCGCGGAGTTCCTCCCACGCCGCCGCCGCGTCTCCTCGCCGAGCCCGACCTCGGCGAGCAGCCCCGACGGACAGACGGATCAGAGCGGGGAGCAGCAGCAGGACCAGCACACCGATCGTCACCAGCATCACGGGGGTGGGATCCAGGCGGCGCAGCTCTGCGTTCGACGAGGCGTTGTCGCCGGCATCCTCTCGCTCGATGTCCGGCCCGGACGTCGACGTGGCGCTCGGCGTGGCGCTCGGAGCAGTCGGCGTGGAGCCGCCGGAGCTGCCTCCGGTGGTCGAGCCGGCGGCGAAAGCGGTGGGCACGCCGAGCGATGCGGTCGGCTCGAACGGCACCCATCCGATGCCCGGGAAGAGCACCTCGGGCCACGAGTGCAGCTGGTCGCTGGAGACCGAGTACACGGCCTCGGCGCCACGGGTGTTGTCGGTCAGTGCGCCGGGAAGGTATCCGACGACGATGCGCACATCCATGTCGAGGCTCTCGGCCATGAGGGCGAACGCGCCGGCGAAGTGGATGCAGTAGCCCGACTTCACCTCGAGGAACTGCGCCACGGCATCAGCCCCGGTGCCGTCGAAACCCTCATCGACGGGGGTGTCGAGCGAGTACTCGAACTGGCTGCGGAACCACGACTGCAGCGCGATCAGCCGGTCGTAGTCGTTCGTTGCATCTGCGGTGACCTCGGCGGCCGTGACGCCGATCACCTCCGGCAGATCCACCGGCTCGGCGTCGGGGTCGACGACCGGCTCGGCGGCGGGGAGGGCGCGGATCTGCTCGAGGGTGGGAGACACCTCGACCGATCGCACCGTGTAGTCGTTGCCGACGGCATCCGCGCTCCGCGATGCGAGCGTGCGGTTCTCGGGGCTCACCCTCCAGCTCGAGGGGGCGCCCTGCACGCTCGTGGCCGGATAGGGCACGGGGAGCCACGAGCTCGACATGCGGATGACCCTGATCGACGTGTTCTGATCGGTGGTGTCGATGTCGTCGGTCCACTCCTCGGGGCCGAATCCGTCGCTCTGCGACTGCAGGTCGCCTCTGTCCGGCTCCCAGACCCGTCCGTCGAAGTCGGAGAGCGTCGTGAGCCGCAGGTAAGGGGCGGTGTCGGCGGTCGTCGCCACCGTGAGCACCTCGACCGGGTTCGGCTGACGCAGGTCGTCGCCGAGACGCAGCGAGGCGTCGACCGTGACGCCCACTCCGGTGCCGGCGAGGCTGGCGGACACCGGCAGGACGGGGGCCACGATCACGGTCGCCACGAGCGCCGCGACCCCGACTCCGGCGGCGACGGCCGTCGACGTGCGCCGGGGGGACTCGGAGTCCTGCGCCGCCGTGTAGCGCAGCAGCACGAGGATCAGGATGCCGAGCATGACGAACCAGACGATGTTCACGCCCCCGAGGGTGACGATCATCGGCACGGATCCGACAACGCCCGTCAGCAGGATCGCGAGGATCGCCCCGCGCTGCGCCACGAGCTGATCGAGCAGGATCGCGACCACGGCGAAGCCGATGCCCATCACGGCCTCGAGTCCGGGGGAGGCCGCGATGGGGGCGGCGCCGAAGGCGACCTCTTCCCATGCGGCGGCGGCGAGCGTCTGGAAGGTGAAGACCGTCGCATCGGTGGGGATCACCCCGAAGACCGCGGTGTCACCCGCCACGAGCAGCACGACCGTGCCGACCGCGACCAGGATCTGCACACCGATCGTGGCGAGATCGCGCACCCAGGCGGCCCGGCGGCGCATCAGCGTGCGCACCGACATGCCGGTGAGCGCCGTCACGACGATCACCGCGAGCACGGCGAACGACCAGGTGCCGGGTTCGATGACGGAGGTGTACGGCCACATCGCGACGAGTCCGGCGGCCGCGGCCAGCACCGACGGCAGGACGGTGCCGGCGGGCAGCTCATGCTCGCGGTGCCACGACAGGCGGGAGGCGCGTTCAGCCGTACGGTCAGCGCGCGACATCGGTCGCTCCTCGCTGCGATTCGGCGGGCCCCAGCCCGACCCGGTCGGGCAGGACGTCTTCCCACGACTCGGTCACGTCGTCGCCGAGCGTTGCGACCCGCCAGCCGTGCTGCACGGCGGCCTCCACGGCGCCGGGCAGCGGCGCGGTGGCGAAGAGCATCGGCGCTGCTGCCCCCGAGGGCCGCAGCAGCGCGGCATCCTCCTCATCGAGTTCTCCGGTGATGTACACCAGGGGGCCGGGAGGGGTGCCGCCGATCAGGGTCGTGATGTCGCGGGCGTCGCCCCGAGGCGCCACGAGGGCGAGGGCGACGAGCAGACCGTCTCGGTCGTCCTCGTGACCGCGGAGGGCGCCGAGGAGAGTGCCCGCGCTGTCGATCACGTCGACGCCGTAGCCCTCCTGCACGAGATGCACGGCCACCGAGGCGCACATCGAGACGGCGGTCTCGAAGGCGGGGTCGGCCGCGTCGCCGGGCCGAGCCCACCGGGCGGCGCTGCGGTCGAGGATGACGAGGGCATCCGGACTCGACTCCTCCTCTTCTTGCCGCACCATCAGCTGGCCGCGGTGCGCGGTCGCCCGCCAGTGGATGCGGCGCATGGAGTCGCCGGGGATGTATCGGCGGGGCGAGAGGTTGTCGCTGCCCTGACCCAATCGGCTCGACGAGGTCTGGGCCGTGCCCCCGGCCGCGCCGACCTTGACGGTGAGCGGGGCGAGGGTGAACACCTCGGGCACGACGGTCACGGTACGGGTCTCGCCGAACGCCTGCTCGCGCTGCGCGAGTCCGAACGGATCGACCGTGCGGAGCACCAGCGGGCCGATCGGCCAGACACCCCGCCGCACGCCCGTGATCAGATAACTCAGCTGCCCCGTCTCGGGCGGGTACTCGCCGGCGGAGTCGCCGCTGACGGCATCGGGCAGCACGTCTCGCCAGAGCCCTCGGGGCACGCGCAGTGCCCTCAGGGTGACGCGCAGGGTGACCCGCGAGGTCTCGGAGACCGTCAGCAGGTCGGTCGAGATCTGCCGTGCGACCGAACCGGAGCGTCGAGGAAGCCGCACGGCGAGGATCGAGAAGACCGTGACCGCGAGCAGGAGCACACCGATGTAGAGGAGGATCTGCGCCCCCAGCATGTTCGCCGCGATGAGGCAGCCGACACCGGCCACGAGCGCACCGGTGCCCCGAAGGGTGAGGGTTCGACGACGGGGCATGGTGAGCCGGGCGGGTCAGGAACGCGCGGTCACGGGGACGCGCACGCGCTCGACGATCTGACGGAGCGCGGCCTCGATGGGCTGGGCGCCGGCCCGGTGCGCTCCGCGGGCGGGCAGCAGACGGTGGGCGAAGACGGGGATGAGCAGAGCGGTGACGTCATCGGGGATCACGAAGTCGCGTCCGTCGAGAGCCGCCCACACCTTGGCCGCCCTGATCAGCTGGAGCGTCGCCCGGGGGCTCGCGCCGAGATGCAGGTTGGGATCGGCGCGAGTGGCCTGCGCGAGGGCGACCGTGTACTCCTCGAGGGCGGGGGCGACGTGCACGGAGCGCGCCCAGGCGATCAGCCCCGACACCGACGCCGCATCGGCCACGGCCCGCACCGAGGCGAGCGGGTTGACCGTGTCGCGCTGGCGGAGCATGAGGGCTTCGGCTGCGGCATCCGGGTAGCCCATCGAGATGCGCATCATGAACCGGTCCCGCTGCGCCTCGGGGAGAGCGTACGTCCCCTCCATCTCGAGGGGGTTCTGCGTCGCGACCACGAGGAAGGGATCGGGCAGCATGTGGGTCGATCCGTCGACCGTGACCTGGCCCTCCTCCATCGCCTCGAGCAGCGCCGACTGGGTCTTGGGCGACGAGCGGTTGATCTCGTCGGCGATCACGATGTGCGCGAAGACGGCTCCGCGTTTGAACTCGAACTCCCGATCGACGGGGTTGTAGACGCTCACGCCGGTCACATCTCCGGGGAGCAGGTCGGGGGTGAACTGGATGCGGCGAACCGTCGCATCCACGCTCGCGGCCAGAGCGCGGGCCAGCATGGTCTTGCCCACGCCCGGTACGTCCTCGATCAGCAGATGCCCTTCGGCGAGCAGGCAGACGAGCGCGCTCCGCACGGCATCCGGCTTTCCGTCGATCACCCGTCCCACGGACTCGACGATGGCCGTCGTCTGCGCGGCGAACTGCTCGGCATCGACGACGGTCGGGATCAGGGGCGGATTCTCTGGCATGCGTTCCCTCTCACGTGAGCGCTGCGGTGCGCGTGAACCGATCGTAACCCGGCTGCCTGCCGATGGGGTGGGAACAGCCCGCGCAGGTCAGCCCCAGACACGTGCTCTCGGCTCCGCCGCGTCGAGTCGATCGTCGGCGCTGCGGGCGAGGCGCAGCAGGGCGAGGCCCTCCACCCCGGTCAGCTCGTGCAGGGCGCAGGAGCCGATCTGCGACTGCCAATGAGCGCGGAACAGCTCGGCGTCGCCGCGGCGTCGGGCGATCATGCGCGGCACGGCGAGCAGCGTGCGACCGGGGGAGAGACGGTCGGCCAGCCGCTCGAGCGCGCGAAGACGCGGCAGGCCGGCCGCATCGATGCGCAGGAGGAACCGCGGTGTGCGCACGGGAGCGAAGAGCTCCTCCACCGCGTCGGCGACAAGGACGGCATCCTGCGCACGGCCCCCGATCTCGATGCGGATGCGCGTCGGGTCCGCCTCGTCAGGACGCGCCGTGATCGCGGATTCGTCGACGGGCGCGATGCGCCCCGCTTCGCGCAGCGTGCGCACGACGGCGATCGCCGCCGAACGATAGACCTCGGCCGGTCGCGCACGATCGCGGAGGGTGCGCAGAAGCATGCGCAGACCGGATGCCGTCGCCGCGACGACGCCTCCGCCGAGGGCGAGTGCGACCCCGAGGAGTGGCGAGAGGGAGACTCCGGAGACGGCCAGCACCGCGACGAGGGCGCCGACCGTCGCGGTTCCCGCGACGGCTGCCCCGACGGCAGCCGCGGTCGCCGTCTGCCGGGCGCGGAGCAGCGGCGCCCGCGGAGTCCGCCGGATCGAGATCGTCTCCCGTTCACGGGGCGTGTACGGCTCGCCGATCCGCCACTCGGCTCTGGTCCGAGCGCGGGGTCGCCACTGGTCACGCAGGAGGGAGTCGATGTCACCGATGGTGGTCGAGGGGTCCTTGTCGAGCACGCGCTCCCACGCCTCGACGACGGGTGCGGCGAGGGCATGACCGAGCCCGCTGACGATCCGACCCTCGCCGTCGGCGCTCAGCCCCCACAGGTGCGAGTGTCGACGACGCAGCCGCGCGGACTCGGAGCCGTCGTCGAGATCGACGTCGGAGGGGATCAGGCACACGACCGACCAGTTGTGCGCGACCTTCTCGGGCCACGCGGGGTCGAGGCGCAGGGTGCGCCCCCGCAGCTGCTGGGTGCCCGATGATGTGGCCACGGTCGTGAGGTCGACGAGGGTGTTGACCGAGGGACAGTCCCACCCTTCGCCGAGGAGTCCTCGGGTGCCGACGAGCAGGCGGACGTCTCCTCGCCGGATCAGCTCGGACACGGCCCCGACCACCCGCCCGCTCCCCGCACCGCGCAGCTGCAGGTCGCGCACCGGGCCCACTCCGTCGGCGACCCGGACGGCCTCGCCGAGCAGATCGCTCAATCCACGGGAGATGTCGGCGGCATCCTCGGCGCGGACGCGCACGTGCTGCGAGGTGAGGAGCACCGGGCGCAGCCGCGCGGTGACCGCGTCGACCGCGAGCAGCTCGAATGTGCGCAGAGCGCCTGCAGGGGCATCCCCGGCCAGCCCTCGGTTGTTCCCGTGCTCGACGAAATCGGTGACGACGACCGCGCGGATCCTGTCGCCGTCGTCGCCGGTGAGCTCTCGGCGCAGGATCTCGACGGCGGCGTGGTCCTTGGCCGCGGAGAACGCCAGCGTGGTCTCGACCGGATTGCGTCCGCGGCGGATGCCACGGTCGGTGAGCGCGTAGCCGAAGTCAGCGAGCGATCGTCGCACGTACTCCCACTGACGCACGGCGGACGGATCGGACAGCAGCCGGGCATGGGCGAACCGCGACAGCACCGTCAGCAGGTCGTCGGTGGTGTAGCGATCGAGCAGCACGGGCGGGATCGCGGCGACGAGCGGATGCTGCGGAGCCACCTCTCGCAGCACGAGGGCGCACGAGCGCGTGAGGGCGAAGTCGGTCGAGAAGGCGCGATCGAGTCGCGCCAGCGCAGCGTCGCCCTCCTCCTCGCCGGATGCGTCGTCGGGTTGGAGCTGCTGCTCGAGGTAGGCGAGCGCATCCGGGGTCGACAGCACCTGCCTGATCAGGTCGTGCAGGAGGGATTCGTGCCGTCGGATGAAGGTGGCCTCCGCCGGCGTCGGCTCGGCGAACAGCACATGGTCGCGATACGGCGCCAGATGCCCCTCCTTGACGACGGCGGGGGTCGGCACCTCGTAGTCGACCTCGCCGAGCAGGTTGCTGTAGTTCTCGAACTCGGTCTCGTCGTCGGGCGACGGCAGGGTCGCGGTCAGGCCGATCAGCGTCGGCTCGATGCCCCTCTCGCGAATGCGTCCGGCCAGGTACGCCACGACGATCGCCCAGTGGTCGAGCAGGTGGTGGCACTCGTCGAGCACGACGGTGCGCACGCCCGCCGCCACGAGCCGGTCGATGAGCGCGACGGCGTTCGGATGCAGCACACGTGCGAGCTCGGCGGGTCGCTGACGCGTGAGTCGTGAACGCAGACGCCGCGTGCGGCTGCGGATGCCGGAGCGGTAGCGGCCGGCGTTGTCGACCGCGAGCTCGGCCAGCCAGGTCGCGGCATCCGCCTCGGTGCGTCCGCTCGCGACCAGCTCGTCGGTCCAGACCGCGAGGGCGAGGTCGTCGAAGGGCGACCCGTCGCCGGTCACGCTGAGCAGCTGGTAGGTGAGGACCGTGAGGTCGGCGATCCGATCGGGGTCGTCGGAGACGGCTGTCGCCTCAGGCGCCAGCTCGGTCGCCGTGCGCAGCCACTGCTGACGGATGGTGACGGTCGGTGCGAGCACGAGCGCGCGATGCCCTTCGCGCGCGGCGAGCAGCAGGCCGAGCAGGGTCTTGCCCGAGCCAGGGGGCGCCACGATGTGCAGCGGGTCGTCGCCGCCGGGTTCGAGCCGGTCGAGGACCTCGGCCTGGTACGTGCGCAGGGCGCCGGAGAAATGCCACGTCGACAGGGGAGAGGCGGTGGCGGGATCCATGACCTGCCCAGTCTGTCAAAGAGCACGGGCGGACATCGGCTAGACTTGTCGACGGCTCTCCGCGTGGCGGCATCCAGGCCAATTCCCCCAGGGCGGAAACGCAGCAAGGGTAACCGGGCTCTGCTGGGTGCGCGGAGGGTCACTTTCTTTTTGTCAGCGTCCTCCGGGGCAGTCCTGCCAGGATCGTGACGTGACAAGGTCAGACGTGATGAGCACCGCCGACGCCCCGCGCTCGAGCGCTCTGGGTCGGTTCGCGTCTCCTGTCCTGCTGGTCGCCCTCATGTGGATCGTCCAGCTCGCCGATGCGATCCTGCCCGGATCCTTCACCGGCTTCGGGCTCCGCTCCTGGGATCTCTCCGGTCTCGGCGGCATCCTCGTCGGGCCCCTGCTGCACGCCGACTGGGCGCATCTGATCGGCAACACCGTGCCCCTGCTCGTGCTCGGCTGCCTCGTCGCGGTCGAAGGGCCGCGTCGCTTCTGGGCGGTGACCGCGTTCGCCGCCGTGATCGGCGGCCTCGGTACCTGGCTCGTCAACGCGCCGGGAACTCTGACCGTCGGCGCCTCCGGGCTCGTCTTCGGATACTTCGGCTACACCCTGATGCGGGTGTTCGCCCCCGGCCGAGTGGCGCACCGCGTGCTCTATGCGGTGATCGCCCTCGTGGTCATCGGACTCTACGGCGGGTCCATGCTGGCCGGCGTCGTCGGGGTGCGTGAGGGCATCTCATGGCAGGCCCACCTGTTCGGCGCGATCGGCGGCGGCCTCGCCGCGTTCGTCGGCAGGGGCGGAACACGGCGCCGATGAGCGTCACCAGAGGATCGCGCCGCGCGAAGCCGCGCACGCGCAGGCGACCGACCCGTCGTCCGCGCTCGCGCACGCGCCGGATGTCGCCGCGCCGCCGTGCCCAGCGACGGATGCAGCGGCTGAAGGTGCTGCGGCGCATCGCCTGGTCCGCCGCGGCGGTGGTCGTCGTCGCGCTCGCCGCGGTGCTGATCCCGCTGGGACTCGCCCACGAGAAGCCGCTGGCGATCTGCATCACCGATCCGAGCACATACCCCGACGCCGGGATCGAGGGGTGGCAGGGTGAGCAGCTCGAGAATGCCGCGACCATCATGCAGACGGCCACCGCGCTCGGCTTCGGCCGCGACGGTCAGATCCTCGGCGTGATGACGGCGATGGGTGAGAGCAGCCTGCACAACATCGACTACGGCGACTGGGAGACGAGCGGATTCACGAACCCCGACGGTAGTCGGACGACGAGCATCGGACTCTTCCAGCAGCAGGACTGGTGGGGCACCCCGGAGCAGCGGATGGATCCCGCGACCGCCGCGACGCTGTTCTACGAGCGACTCGCACGCGTGCACGACTGGCAGTCGCTCGACCCCTCGCTCGCGATCCACCGGGTGCAGATCAATCTCGATCCGGCGTACTACACGCGGTACTCGGCTGATGCCACTGCCGTCGTCGAGGCTCTCTCGACCCCCTGCTGAGCGGGTTTCGCACGGCTGTCAACCCAGCGCGTCCATGGGGAGCTGCACCTAGTGTGGAGCTGTGGCGAAGAGCATCTACATCACCTCGGCCGAAGGACATACGGGCAAGTCGACCATCGCGCTCGGCGTGCTCGACGCGCTGATGCGCGTCTCGCCCCGGGTGGGGGTCTTCCGTCCGATCGCCCGGTCGGTGACCGAACGCGACGACGTGCTCGAACTCCTGCTCGCGCATGACGGCGTGCACCTCGACTACGAGGACTGCATCGGGGTGACGTACGACGACGTGCGTGACGATCCCGAC
The DNA here is from genome assembly GCF_017876435.1 of Microbacterium phyllosphaerae. NCBI lineage: Bacteria > Bacillati > Actinomycetota > Actinomycetes > Micrococcales > Microbacteriaceae > Microbacterium > Microbacterium phyllosphaerae. The sequence continues at coordinate 3,278,840 of NZ_JAGIOA010000001.1, read as the reverse complement.
CGTGCGCTCTCGACCATCGTGGCCCGCTACAAGGCGGTCGAGGCCCAGTGCGACGCCGTGGTGATCATCGGCAGCGACTACACCGATGTGGCGAGCCCCGCGGAGCTCGGCTACAACGCGAGGATCGCCGCGAACCTCGCAGCCCCCGTGCTCCTCGTGCTCAGCGGCCGCGACCAGCAGCGTCAGGCCGAGCAGCTCGGCACGACCACGGCCCGCACGCCTGCGGCCGTCGGACAGATCGCCGCGCTCGCGCTCTCCGAGCTGGACGCCGAGCGCGCCGAGCTCTTCGCTGTGGCCGTGAACCGGGCCGACCCCGACGCACTCGGCGACATCGAGGCTGCGGTCGCCGCGGTGCGCCCGCAGAAGACCACGCCCGTCTGGGCGATCCCGGAGGACCGTACCCTGGTCGCACCGTCGATCAACGGCATCCTGTCGGCCGTCGACGGCCGACTGATCAAGGGCGATCCCGACCGGTTGGCGCGCGAGGCGTTGACGATCGTCGTCGCGGGGATGTCGATGGTGAACGTGCTCCCGCGCCTCACCGAAGAATCGGTGGTGGTGATCCCCGCAGACCGCACCGAAGTGCTGCTGGCGACGCTGCTCGCCGATGCGTCGGGCACCTTCCCGCGGGTCGCAGGCATCATCCTGAACGGCCCGTTCCCGCTGCCGGATCCGATCGTCCAGCTGCTCGACGGCTTCACGTCGACCGTGCCGATCATCGCGACCGATCTCGGCACGTACGACACCGCGGTGCGGGTGATGGGGGCGCGCGGACGCATCTCGCCCGAGTCCCGGGGCCGCTACGACCGCGCCCTCGGGCTCTTCCAGACCCACGTCGACATCACCGAACTCACCACCCAGCTCGGCCTCGCCGAGTCCCGGGTGGTCACCCCCCTCATGTTCGAGTACGGACTCATCGAGCGGGCGCGCGCCGACCGTCGGCGCATCGTGCTTCCCGAGGGCGACGACGACCGCATCCTCCGCGCAGCGGCGACGCTGCTGGCGCGCGAGGTGGCCGACCTGACCATCCTCGGCGATGAGTCGGCCGTGCGCTCGCGCGCCGTCGAGCTGGGCGTCGACATCACCGCCGCGCAGGTGATCAGCCCGACCGACCCCGAGATGGTCGAGCGCTTCGCGACCGAGTACGCGCGACTCCGTGCGCACAAGGGCATCACGGTCGCACAGGCGGCCGACACGGTCACCGACGTCTCGTACTTCGGCACGATGATGGTGCACCTGGGCCTCGCCGACGGCATGGTCTCGGGAGCCGCGCACACCACGGCGCACACGATCCGTCCGTCGTTCGAGATCATCAAGACCAAGCCGGGTGTGAACGTCGTCTCGAGCGTGTTCCTGATGGCCCTCGCCGACCGGGTGCTCGTGTACGGCGACTGCGCGGTCATCCCCGATCCGACGAGCGAGCAGCTGGCCGACATCGCGATCTCGTCGGCCGCGACCGCCCGCCAGTTCGGCATCGAGCCGCGCATCGCGATGCTGTCGTACTCGACGGGGGAGTCCGGGTCCGGTGCCGACGTCGACAAGGTGCGCGCCGCCACCGCACTCGTGCACGAGCGTGCGCCCGAACTGCTGGTCGAGGGTCCGATCCAGTACGACGCCGCGGCCGACGCCGCCGTGGCCAAAGCCAAGCTGCCCGATTCGGCCGTCGCTGGCCGGGCGACCGTCTTCGTCTTCCCCGACCTCAACACGGGCAACAACACCTACAAGGCTGTGCAGAGGTCGGCGGGCGCCGTCGCGATCGGGCCCGTGCTGCAGGGGCTCAACAAGCCGATCAACGACCTGTCGCGCGGAGCCCTCGTCGACGACATCGTCAACACGGTCGCCATCACGGCGATCCAGGCGCAGACCGCCGAGTGACGACGCCGCCCCTATGCTTTCCAGCATGACGATTACCTCGATCCAGCAGCAGCTCGCGACACCCGAGGGGTTCGCCAAGGCCGTGACTCCGAAGAGGACGATCTACGGCGTCGCGGTCACCTCGCTGGTGCTGAGCGCGATCGGCATCGGCATGAATCTGTTCCAGCTCGGGTCCGCGAGCGACTGGCAGTGGTCGCTCATGTTCCGCTACTTCTTCGACGCCGGAGCGATCGAGTTCACCGGCAGCCGTTCGGGTCGCAGCGAGATCTGGCGCTTCCTCTACGTGTACGGCCCCATCGTGCTGCTGCCGCTGGGCATCATCCTGCTCGTCGTGCACTTCGCCACCCGCGACAAGGCGGGCGCTGGGCTGTACGAGAGCTACCGTCAGCGCGGATGGATCGGTCGTCAGCTGCTCCCCGGGCTCAAGGTCAAGAACGGCAACAGCGAGGTCGCGATCGCGTTCATCTCGCACCCCAGTGTTCCGGATGCCGAGTTCGAGGCAGCCGCGCAGCACTACGCCGGGTACCTCGGCACTCTCGACAAGAAGGCCACGAAGGCCGCCGCATCCGCCGCTCTCAAGCAGAAGGTGCTCGCCGGCGTGAGCGCCGCGGCCCTCGCCCCGGGGGTCCCGCCGGCGATCCTCGCGGCGCCCGCCCAGGGAGACGGCGCCTACGTGATCGTCGTCCCGCCGGACGCCGCCGGCAAGGGCTCGCTCCAGGTCCTGCCGATCAAGGCCTGAGCGTCGGCCATGAGCGCGATCCTCGTCATCAACAGCGGGTCCTCCTCGCTGAAGTACAGCCTGATCGACATCGAGAACGAAAACGAGCTGGCCGCCGGCCTCATCGAGCGGATCGGCCAGGACGTCAGCGCGATCCGTCACACGGTGCGGCCGGATGCCACGGCGGATGCCGTCGTGACGATGCTCGACGCCTCGTACGACTCGGAGCGACCCGTCGTCGATCATGACGCCGCTTTCGCGGTCATGCTGGAGCAGTTCGCCGAGCACGGGCCGCTGCTCGACGAGCATCCGCCGGTCGCCGTCGGCCACCGCGTCGTGCACGGAGGCGCGAGGTTCTATGCACCGACGCTCGTCACACGAAACGTCGAGGAGCAGATCGAGGAACTCGCGGTGCTCGCCCCCCTGCACAACCCGGCGAACCTCGCAGGGATCGTCGCCGCACGTGCTGTGTTCTCCGACGTCCCGCATGTGGCGGTGTTCGACACCGCGTTCCACCAGACGCTGCCGGCCGCCGCCTACACCTACGCGATCGACGCCGAACTCGCCGCGACGCACCGGGTGCGCCGCTACGGGTTCCACGGCACCAGCCACCAGTTCGTGAGCGAGTCGGCCGCGACGTTCGTCGGACGCGACATCGGGACGCTCCGTCAGCTCGTCTTCCACCTCGGCAACGGCGCGTCCGTGACCGCGATCGACGGCGGCCGCTCGGTCGAGACCTCGATGGGGCTCACGCCGCTCGAAGGCCTCGTCATGGGCACGCGCTCCGGAGACCTCGACCCCGCGGCCCTCGTGCATCTGTCCCGTCGAGCCGGCTACTCGATCGACGACCTCGACGCGCTGCTGAACTCCCGCAGCGGGCTCAAGGGGCTCGCCGGGCGCAGCGACATGCGTGACATCCTCGCCGGGCGTGAAGACGGCGACGAGGCGGCGACACTCGCCTTCGACGTCTACATCCACCGACTGCGCGCCTACGCCGGCGCCTACATCGCCCAGCTCGGCGGGGTCGACGTGATCTCCTTCACCGCCGGGGTCGGCGAGAACGCCGCCGCCGTGCGTGCCGAGGCCATGGCGACACTCGGATTCGCCGGGGTGGAGATCGACCCCGCGCGCAACGAGGAGCGACAGCGAGGCATCCGTCGGATCTCCACCGACGGCTCGCGCGTCACGGTGCTCGTGGTACCGACGAATGAAGAGCTCGAGATCGCCAGACAGACCTCGCGCATGCTCTGATCCACACGCCCTCGGGGGTTACCGGCGATGCCGTGCCGCACTACGCTTGCACAGTGGCACGGAGAGGTGCCGGAACCCCTCGTCCTTCTCCTGGAGGCTCCTGTGCCCGAAGCCCTGCCCGATCCGCTCCGTACCGAAGGCGTCCTGTTCGACCTCGACGGCGTGCTCACCCCGACGGCCGAGGTGCACATGCGCGCGTGGAAGGTCGTGTTCGACGACGTCTTCGAGCGCTGGGACATCACCCCGCCGTACTCGGACGCCGACTACTTCGACTACGTCGACGGCAAGAAGCGCTACGACGGCGTCGCGAGCCTGCTGCGCAGCCGCAACGTCGAGATCCCGTGGGGTGAGGTCGACGACGAGCCCGAGGTCGAGACGATCTGCGGAATCGGCAATCGCAAGAACGCCGCCTTCGCCCAGTCGCTGCGTGCCGAGGGCATCGCACCGTTCCCGGGTTCCCTCGCACTCGTCGAGAAGCTCTCCGCCGCAGGAGTGCCGCTCGGCGTCGTGTCGAGCTCCAAGAACGCCGAAGAGGTGCTGGCCGCCGCCGGCATCCGCTCGTTCTTCCGCATCGTGGTCGACGGGGTCGTGGCCGAGCGCGAGAACCTCGCCTCCAAGCCCGCCGCCGACATGTTCCACGCCGGTGCCGTGGCGCTCGGGGTCGACCCCGCGCACAGCATCGCCGTCGAGGACGCCACCTCCGGTGCCGCCTCCGCCGCCGCGGCGGGGTTCGCGACGGTCATCGGCGTCGACCGGGGCGCAGGAGCGGAGGCTCTGCTCGCCGCGGGGGCGACCGTCGTCGTCGAGGACCTCGACGTCTTCCTCGCAGACCAGGCCACGACGGCCACCGACTCCACCCCCCGCTCCGACTCCGACTCCGAGGAGACCGCATGATCGACCGCGACCGCTTCCCCGTCGACCCCTGGCGACTCATCGAGACGCGCTACTCCGAAGACGGAGTGGGGGAGACCCTGTTCGGCGTCGGCAACGGCTATCTCGGACTCCGCGGCAACCACATCGAAGGACGCGGCGCGCACGAGCACGGCACCTTCATCAACGGCCTGCACGAGACGTGGCCGATCCGTCACGCGGAGCAGGCGTACGGCTTCGCCGAGGTCGGGCAGACGATCGTCAACGCGCCCGACGCCAAGGTCATGCGCGTCTACGTCGACGACGAGCCGATCTCGTTCGACGAGGCCGACGTGCGCGAGTACCGCCGCACGCTCGACATGCGCACCGGCGTGCTCGAGCGCGTCGTGGTGTGGGAGACACCTTCGGGCAAGCGCGTGCGGATGCGCGACGAGCGCATCGTCAGCTTCGAGGAGCGACACCTCGCAGTGCTCCGCCTCGAGGTCGTCGTCGAGAACGCCGACGCACCGGTCACGATCAGCTGCCAGATGATCAACCGTCAGGACGGGGCCGGCGTGTACGCGGGCACACCGAACCAGGCGAAGGGCGGGTTCGACCCCCGCAAGGCCGAGAAGATCGCCGAGCGCGTGCTCGAGCCCGCCGAGCACTGGCAGGACGGACTCCGATCCGCTCTGTCGTACTCGGTCGCGGCATCGGGCATGACGGTGGCGGTCGTCGCCGACCACATCATCGAGACCGAGAACGAATACACCTCGCGCACGCTCATCGAGGAGGACATCTCGAAGAACGTCTTCCGCGTGCAGGCGAAGGCCGGTGTGCCCATCTCGGTCACCAAGCTCGTGAGCTACCACACCTCACGCGGCGTGCCCGCTCGAGAGCTCGTCGACCGCTGCCGCCGCTCGCTCGACCGCGTCGCCTTCGAGGGCGTCCAGGCGCAGTTCGACCGCCAGGCCGCGTGGCTCGCGGCGTTCTGGGCCCGCAGCGACGTGCAGATCGGCGAGCACGACGACATCCAGCAGGCCACCCGCTGGTGCCTCCTGCAGCTCGCGCAGGCATCGGCCCGTGCCGACGGCACCGGCGTGCCGGCGAAGGGCGTCTCGGGGTCGGGGTACAGCGGCCACTACTTCTGGGACACCGAGATCTACGTGCTCCCGTTCCTCACCTACACGTCGCCGCAGTGGGCTCGGAACGCGCTGCGCGCACGGGCGCTGATGCTCCCGGCCGCCCGTCGACGGGCAGCGCAGCTGAACGAGGCGGGCGCCCTGTTCCCGTGGCGCACGATCAACGGCGAAGAGGCCTCGGCGTACTACGCCGCAGGCACCGCGCAGTACCACATCAACGCCGACGTCAGCTTCGCTCTCGGCAAGTACGTGCGAGCGACCGGCGACGATGACTTCCTGCGTCGCGAGGGCATCGACATCGCGATCGAGACGGCCCGGCTGTGGGCGACGCTCGGGTTCTGGCGCACGTCGCGCCTGGTGGCCGACACCCAGGCCGACGACGGGGTCGAGACGTTCCACATCCACGGCGTCACAGGGCCCGACGAGTACACGACCGTCGTGAACGACAACCTGTACACGAACGTGATGGCGCGCTACAACCTGCGCTATGCCGCGAAGGTCGTCCGCGAGGCGCAGGAGGCCAACGGCGAGGAGTTCGCCAGGGTCGTCGAGCGCACCGGTCTCGCCGAGGGTGAGGCCGAGGGCTGGGAGCGCGCCGCGGATGCGATGTTCATCCCGTTCAGCGAGCGGCTCGGCATCCACCCGCAGGATTCGCTCTTCCTCGAGCGCGAGGTCTGGGATCTCGCGCACACCCCGTCCGAGCAGCGTCCGCTGCTGCTGCACTTCCACCCGCTCGTGATCTACCGGTTCCAGGTGCTCAAGCAGGCCGACGTGGTGCTCGCCCTGTTCCTGCAGGGCAACCACTTCACGCCCGAAGAGAAGAAGGCCGACTTCGACTACTACGACCCGCTGACCACAGGCGACTCGACGCTGTCGGCGGTCGTGCAGTCGATCCTGGCCGCGGAGGTCGGATACCAGGACCTCGCGCTGCAGTACTTCCGGCAGTCGCTGTTCGTCGACCTCCACGATCTGCACCACAACGCGGCCGACGGCGTGCACGTCGCATCCGCCGGCGGCGTGTGGACGGCTCTCGTGTGCGGATTCGGCGGCATGCGCGACTATGCGGGCGAGCTCAGCTTCGACCCGCGCCTCCCCGCCGACTGGCCTTCGCTGTCGTACCCGCTGCAGTGGCAGGGGTCTGCGCTGCAGATCACTCTGACGAAGGATGCTCTGCGCGTGCAGGTGCGTACGGGCGACCCCGTGCCGTTCACGGTGCGCGACGTGGCGTACGTGGCCACCACGGAGGAAGAGGTCGTCGTGCCGCTGGACGACCAGGGACCGCTGATCCCTGGCCGACCGTCGCTGCGCCAGTTCGCCGACGCACTGCGCGAAGACGGCACGCGGCTGTCGGCATCCGTCCCCGTCATCACCACAGCGATCCCGGTGATCGAGCCGATCGACTGAGCGTGCTGATCACGGCGTCGCTGTTCGGGCTCGCGCCCGCGCTGCTGCTGCTCGTGCTCGCGATCGTCGAGCGGGCACGATCGGTGCAGCGCGTGGCGTCGCCCGGACCGCGGTTCGAGCCGTCGCCCGGTGCGACGGTGCTGTACGACGCACTGCTGCTGAAGGCCGACCGCAGGGCGATCGCGGCTGCTCTGATCGACCTGGCGGTGCGCCGCAAGGTGAGGCTGCTCGTGGATGCCGAGGCTCCGCCGGCGCGCGGATCGGGCCGCCGGGCGCCGGTGGGCATCGAGGTCGTGGAGGGCGCGACGTTCACCCCGGAGGAGCTGAGCGTCCTCGAAGCGCTGTTCGGCCCTGATCACACGCCCGGCCGTGTGCGACGGTTCAGCTCGGATGCCCGTGCGCTGGATCGCCGAGTGCGCGCAGTGCTCGACGAGGCCGAGAAACGTCTCGCGGAGGCGGGCCTGATCGCGCGGGGACGCCGCGCGTGGGCCACCTACCTGCTGCGCGTGGGGGCCTGGCTCGTGATCGGGATCTGCCTGCTGCTGCTCTTCGCCGCCCTCACGGTGAGCGAACCCGGCGCCGCGCTGTACGCGGTCCTGAGCATCGGTCTGGTGGCCGCCGTTGCGGTGATCGTCGTCGCGCCGCGACCCTGGCGACGGTTCCTTCCCCCGGCGCAGCCGCTCCGCGGGCATCTCGCCGGCATCCGGGAGTACGTCGCGCTGGCCGAGGCCGAGCCGCTGCGGTTCCTGCAGTCGACGGCGGGCGCGGAGCTGCGGTCGGATGTCTCGCCGGAGGCGGCGTCGGAGCGACTGCAGCGGTTCCTGGTGAACGAGCGTCTGCTTCCGTATGCCGTGCTCTTCGGTCTGGAACGCTCGTGGACCGCAGCGCTCCGCACGGAGTCGCAGGAGCTGCGGGTCGCAGAGGGAGCGGGGGACGCGCTCGAGATCGCGGTCACCCTGTTCGATGCGATCGAGCTGGTCGGCGGAGTCGTGCACCTCGTCGGAGCGGTCGGGGATCTGGTCGACGCGACGGGCGGGATCGTCGAGGTCGTCGGCGGGGTCTTCGAGGCCGTCTCGACATGATTCCCGGCGCCGCGACCGGAATCCCGGCCCCCCTGCCCACGGAGCTTGGTCGATCGACCGGTCGCGCCTGCCGGAACGTCCGTGGCACGCCGTAGGCTGTTGTGGTGACCACAGCCCTCTACCGCCGCTACCGCCCCGAGTCGTTCGGCGAGATGATCGGGCAGTCCCAGGTGACCGAACCGCTGATGACCGCGCTGCGCGGCGACCGCGTCGGCCACGCCTACCTCTTCTCCGGGCCGCGCGGCTGCGGCAAGACGACCTCGGCCCGCATCCTCGCCCGGTGCCTCAACTGCGCCGAAGGTCCCACCGACGTCCCCTGCGGCACCTGCCCCAGCTGCGTCGAGCTGTCGCGCGCGGGAGGCGGCTCGCTCGACGTCGTCGAGATCGACGCCGCCAGCCACAACGGCGTCGACGACGCCCGCGATCTGCGCGAGCGCGCGACCTTCGCACCCAGCCGCGACCGCTACAAGATCTTCATCCTCGACGAGGCGCACATGGTGACGCCGCAGGGGTTCAACGCGCTGCTCAAGCTCGTCGAAGAGCCGCCGGAGCACGTCAAGTTCATCTTCGCGACGACCGAGCCCGAGAAGGTTCTCGGCACGATCCGCTCGCGCACCCACCACTACCCGTTCCGTCTGGTGCCGCCGGCCGCGATGCTCGAGTACGTCGAGAAGCTGTGCACCGAAGAGGGCGTGATCGCCGAACGAGGTGTGCTTCCCCTCGTGGTGCGCGCCGGAGGAGGGTCTCCGCGAGACACTCTCTCGCTGCTCGACCAGCTGATCGCCGGCTCCGATTCGCCCGCCGGCTCCGACACCGTGACGGTCGCGTACGAGCGTGCCGTGGCGCTGCTCGGCTACACGCATGCGGCGCTGCTCGACGAGATCGTCGACGCTCTGGCCGTCGCCGACGCGGCCGCGGCGTTCCCCGCGATCGACCGCGTCGTGCAGACGGGACAGGATCCTCGCCGCTTCGTCGACGATCTGCTCGAGCGACTGCGCGACCTCATCGTGATCGCGGCCGTGGGGGAGGGCGCCTCGTCGGTGCTCCGAGGCACCGCCCAAGACGAGCTCGCCCGCATGCGCACGCAGGCGGATGCGTTCGGATCCGCGCGTCTGTCTCGTACCGCCGACGTCGTCAGCGCGGCACTCGACGACATGTCGGGAGCGACCTCGCCGCGACTCCACCTCGAGCTCATGGTCGCGCGCGTGCTCGCGGCGGGAGCCGAGTCCGGCACGGTCGCCGCGCCCGCACAGGTCGGAGCAGCGGGTGCATCCGCGCGCACTCAGGCGACAGCGACCCCGACGACATCCGAGCCGCGTGCTCGCGCTGCGGAACCGACGGCGGCGACGCCCGCCACGGCCGCTCCCGCTCAGGCGGATCAGGCCGCTCAGGCGGATCAGGCCGCGCAGGCGGCTCAGACCGCACCCGGCGCCGCGATCGCCGCTGCGTCGACGGCCCAGGCCGAGACGATCTCCGACTCGTCTGAAGCCCCCGCGGAGAACGCCGGGGCGGGCGAGGAGTCGGCGGGCAAGGGCGAAGCCGGCGCGGCGTCTGCATCCGCCTCGGCATCCACGTCGGTCGAGCCCGAATCTGCACCCGCAGCATCGGCCGGTCCCGTCACATTCGACGGCATCACCGCAGCCTGGCCAGGGGTGCTCAAGCGGCTCGAGGGCCTCAGCCGTACCTCGTGGCTGCTCGCGACCGCGGTTCAGCCGCTCGCCTTCGACACCGATTCCGAGGTGCTCACCCTCGGATTCACGAGTCAGCACGACGTCGCGAAGTTCAAGGGCACGGTTCCGGGTGCAGGGCCGTCCGATCACCTTCGCATGGCGATCGAGCACGAGGTCGGCGTCAAGGTCAAGTATCGGCCCGCCCCGATGCCTGCGGGCGGGGCGCCACGTCAGCCTGCGACCCCCTCATCCGGCGCGCCGGCAGGCGACGCCACCGCATCGGAGCCTGCGTCAGCGGGCTCACCGCGTCCTCAGACACGAAGTGCTTCTGCAGGGCCGGTGACCGAGTGGGCTGTCGCCGCCATCCCGGCATCCGCCGACCCCGCACCCGTTCCTGTCGCGGCGCCGGCCGCCACTCCGCAGTCACCGCCGTCGCCTCCCGCCACGGCGGCTCCGGCGGCCGCGGCAGCACCGGCAGCACCGGCAGCCCCGGGATCGGCAGCCCCGGCATCGGCAGCTCCGAATGCTCCGACGGCCCCCGCCGCAGACCGGCCGGCGTACGGCGACGAGCCGCCGCCTCCGCTCGATGACGAACCGCCGTACTTCGACGACGAGCCGCCCTACGACCCGGCCTACGAGCCGGTGCCGACGACGCAGGCCGCGCCGGCGCGCAAGGTGGCCTCAGCCGCCGCAGCCCCGGTGATCACCGAGCGCACCCCCGCCGGGGGAGTCCAGCGTTACGGTGAGGCCGTGATCCGCCAGGTGCTCGGCGCGACATTCGTGCGCGAAGAGCCCTACGAGCCCCCGACGAGGTTCTCCTGATGTATGACGGAATCGTCCAGGAGCTGATCGACGAGTTCGGTCGGCTGCCGGGAATCGGACCCAAGTCCGCGCAGCGCATCGCGTTCCACATCCTGCAGACGCCGACGTTCGACGTCGCGCGTCTCTCCGAGCTGCTCGTCGAGATCCGCGTCCGGGTGCGCTTCTGTGAGATCTGCGGCAACGTGGCAGAGCAGGAGCGCTGCGCGATCTGTCGCGATCCGCGCCGCAATCCCGAGCTGATCTGCGTCGTCGAAGATGCGAAAGACGTGGCGGCCATCGAGCGCACCCGCGAGTTCCGCGGTCTCTATCACGTGCTCGGCGGGGCGATCAGTCCCATCGCCGGCATCGGTCCCGATGATCTGCGCATCGCGCAGCTCATGACGAGGCTCGCAGACGGAACGGTGCAGGAGGTCATCCTCGCCACGAATCCGAACCTCGAAGGCGAGGCGACCGCGAGCTATCTCAGCCGCCTCCTCACCACCATGCAGATCACCGTGTCGCGCCTCGCCTCCGGCCTCCCGGTCGGCGGCGACCTCGAGTACGCCGACGAGGTCACCCTCGGTCGTGCCTTCGAGGGGCGGCGCGTGCTGTGAACCCCCGGCGCGTGCGGTGAACACCCAGGGCGGCTTCTCACGCCGTGGGTGGCTGCTCTTCGGAGCGATGGCCCTGCTGTGGGGCGTGCCGTACCTGTTCATCAGCATCGCGGTCGAGTCGCTCTCGCCACCGGCCATCGTCGCCGGGCGCACGCTCATCGCGGCCGTGCTCCTGCTGCCGTTCGCGATCCGCGGGGGAGCGCTTCGCGCGGCATTGACGCACTGGCCGTGGATCCTCGCCTTCGGCGCTGTCGAGATGGCCGGCCCTTTCGTGCTGCTCGGCCATGCCGAGATGACGCTTCCTTCGGGCATGACCGGGCTGCTCGTCGCCACGGTTCCGCTGTTCGCCGCGCTGATCGCCCTGGGCGGCGGAGACCGTGGCGTCCTGCGCCCGGCGCGCGCGATCGGCCTGCTCGTCGGTTTCATCGGGGTGGCCATCGTCGTCGCCGGCCCGGGGCTCTTCGGTGGCCAGGTCAGCCTGCTCGCCGCGGGTGAGGTGCTGCTGGTCGCCATCCTCTACGCGATCGCGCCGTTCATCGTGGCCCGCAAGCTCGCCGACGTGCCCTCCCTCGGCACGATCACGCTGTCGCTGCTCATGATCGGCGTGATCTATCTGCCGATCGGACTCCTCACCCAGCATCAGGTGCCGACCCTGCCGTCGATCTTCGCTCTCCTGGCGCTCGCGGTCATCTGCACCGCGGTCGCCTTCCTCGCCTTCTTCGCGCTCATCCGCGAGGTGGGTCCCGTCCGTGCGCCGCTGTTCACCTACGTCAACCCGGTCGTGGCGATCATCCTGGGCGCGATCGTGCTCGCCGAGCCTCTGACGCCCGGACTCCTCATCGGGTTCCCGCTGATCATCGCCGGATGCTGGTTCGCCGCCACGGGTGGGAGATTCCGTCCTCCGGCATCCGTCGCGACCGATCTCGCCCCGGCGCCCCTCCCGCCCGCCCCCTGACGCGGCCAGCCGACCGTCACATGCGACGAAGCGCATATGCGCCGATCGTAGAATGGGCCGTGGGCGGATCCGCCCGACATCCCAGGGAGTGATCGTGGCCCTCATCGTGCAGAAGTACGGCGGCTCGTCTGTCGCCGACGCAGAGAGCATCAAGCGCGTCGCCAAGCGCATCGTCGACACGCGTCGTGCAGGCCATGACGTGGTCGTCGCCGTGAGCGCCATGGGCGACACGACCGACGAGCTGCTCGACCTCGCCAACGAGGTGGCGCCGATCCCCGCGCCGCGGGAGCTCGACATGCTGCTCTCGAGCGGTGAGCGCATCTCGATGGCGCTGCTCGCCATGGCGATCCACTCGATGGGCTTCGAGGCCCGTTCGTTCACGGGCAGCCAGGCCGGCATGATCACCGACTCGCAGCACGGCGCCGCGCGTATCGTCGACGTCACGCCGATCCGCCTGCGTGAGGCGCTCGACGAGGGAGCCATCGTCATCGTCGCCGGCTTCCAGGGGTTCAACCGCGACACCCGCGACATCACCACGCTCGGTCGTGGCGGCTCCGACACGACGGCCGTCGCACTCGCCGCAGCCCTCGACGCCGACGTCTGCGAGATCTACAGCGACGTCGACGGCATCTTCACGGCAGACCCCCGCGTGATCCCGAAGGCGCAGAAGCTCGACCACATCGGCAGCGAAGAGATGCTCGAGCTCGCCGCCAACGGCGCCAAGGTGCTCTACATCCGCGCCGTCGAGTACGCACGCCGGCACGGCGTCCTGATCCACGCTCGGTCGACGTTCTCGTCGTCCGAGGGCACATACGTTCTGGGCGAGGGCATGAAGAACCCTCGCGAAGCCGAGGGAGCAGAAGCCATGGAAGAACCGATCGTCGCCGGTGTCGCCACCGATTTCGGCCAGGCCAAGATCACCGTCGCGGGTGTCCCCGATGTGCCGGGCAAGGCGGCTGAGATCTTCAAGATCGTCGCCAAGTCGGGTGCGAACGTCGACATGATCGTGCAGAACGTGTCGGCCACCGGGCGCACCGACATCTCGTTCACGGTTCCCAAGGCCGATTCGGCGGCAGCGCTCAAGGCGCTGGCCGGCGAGCAGGCCGAGGTCGGCTTCCAGAACCTCGTGCACGACGACCAGATCGGCAAGCTCTCGGTCGTGGGCGCCGGAATGCGCACGCACTCGGGAGTCTCGGCGGTGCTGTTCGAGGCGCTGTCGGCCGGCGGCATCAACATCGAGATGATCTCGACGTCCGAGATCCGCATCTCGGTCGTGCTCCGCGACACCGACCTCGCCGAGGCCGCTCGCACCGTGCACACCGCATACGGTCTCGACGGCGACGCAGAGGCGACCGTCCACGCCGGCACCGGTCGCTGAGCCGCGCCGGTCGGTCACGATCTGCGGACGACCGCACGATCCGCGGATGCATCCGGCGAATCCGTCCGTGAATCGTGACTGCACCCGCGAATCGTTCACCGACCGCCGTGCCACGGGCGACCGCCGTGCCACCGGCGTCCGTCGGTCCTCGAGCACCGGACGGCACGGTAGACTCACCGAAACCCTGACATCGGCGCCAGGCGCGGCATCCGCATCCCGACGTCGCGCCCGAAGCCTCTCTTGCAGTACTGCACGACGCCAAGGAACATCATGACCCGCATCTCCGACTCAGGACTCTCCGTCGCCATCGTGGGCGCCACCGGCCAGGTGGGCACCGTCATGCGCGAGATTCTCGCCGAGCGGTCCTTCCCGATCCGCGAGCTGCGCCTGTTCTCGTCGTCGCGCTCCGCGGGCACCGCCATCGAGTTCGGCGGCGCGACGGTCATCGTCGAAGACGTCGAGACCGCGGATGCCGGGGGCATCGACATCGCACTCTTCTCCGCCGGGGCGACCGCCAGCCGCGCCTACGCGCCGCGTTTCGCCGAGGCCGGGGCCGTCGTCGTCGACAACTCCAGCGCCTGGCGCAACGACCCCGAGGTTCCGCTCGTCGTCAGCGAGGTCAACCCGCACGCGATCGACGATCGCCCCCGCGGCATCATCGCGAACCCCAACTGCACGACGATGGCTGCGATGCCGGTGCTGAAGGCTCTGGATGCCGAGGCGGGCCTCGAGCGCCTGATCGTCTCGACGTATCAGGCGGTCTCCGGCTCGGGTCTGGCCGGCGCGCAGGAGCTCCTCGGCCAGGTCGAGGGCGTGCTCGCCCAGGGTGACACGCTGCGCCTCGTGCACGACGGCTCGTCGATCGACTTCCCCGAGCCCGAGAAGTACGTGGCTCCTATCGCGTTCGACGTGATCCCGTTCGCGGGCAACCTCGTCGACGACGGGCAGAACGAGACCGACGAAGAGAAGAAGCTCCGCAACGAGAGCCGCAAGATCCTCGAGATCCCCGACCTCCGCGTCGCGGGAACCTGCGTGCGGGTTCCCGTCTTCACCGGCCACTCGCTCTCGATCAACGTCGAGTTCGCCCGCGACATCACGCCGCAGCGTGCCGCGGAGGTGCTCTCGGCCGCTCCCGGGGTCGTCCTCGACGAGGTCCCCACACCGCTGCAGGCCGCCGGCAAGGACCCGAGTTTCGTCGGACGCATCCGCGCCGACCAGTCCGCCCCCGAGAACAAGGGCCTCGTGCTGTTCATTAGCAACGACAACCTGCGCAAGGGCGCGGCGCTCAACGCCGTGCAGATCGCCGAGATCCTCGCCGAGCGTCTGGCCGTCATAGCCTGACCGCATCGCCGCCATGCGGAACCGGTCTCGCGAGGCCGGTCCGCATGGTCAGTCGTGCCGTGACCGCGAACTAGACTGTCGTGGTGACCGAAACCGTCGATGTCGTCTTGATCGGTGGTGGCATCATGAGCGCCACCCTGGGTACCCTTCTGCACGAGCTGCAGCCGGATTGGAAGATCGTCGCGTTCGAGCGACTCTCCGATGTGGCTCAGGAGTCGTCCAACCCGTGGAACAACGCGGGCACGGGCCACGCGGCGCTCTGCGAGCTGAACTACATGCCGCAGCAGAAGGGCGCTCCTCTCGACCCCGCCAAGGCCGTCTCGATCAACGAGCAGTTCCAGCAGAGTCGTCAGTTCTGGTCGTCGCTGGTCGACAGGGGAGTGCTCGACGCCCCCTCGACTTTCATCAACGCCACGCCGCACATGACGTTCGTGCGCGGCGAGAAGGATGTCGCGTACCTCAAGGACCGCTACGAGGTGCTGAAGAAGCAGCCCCTGTTCGACGGCATCGAGTACAGCGAGGATTCCCGCGTCATCAACAAGTGGGCGCCGCTGCTCATGCAGCAGCGTCGCAAGGGCGAGCCGTTCGCCGCGACACGCGTGCCCGCCGGCACCGATGTCGACTTCGGTGCGCTGACGCACCAGCTCTTCGACCACCTCACGGACTCGGGCGTGGCGCTGCGCACCAACCACGAGGTCAAGAGCCTGAAGAAGCAGAAGGACGGCACCTGGCTCATCAACTACCGCACGACCATCGGGCGCACGCCGAACCAGATCAAGGCGCGTTTCGTGTTCGTCGGCGCCGGTGGCTGGGCTCTCAAGCTGCTGCAGCGCTCGGGCATCCCCGAGATCAAGGGCTACGGCGTCTTCCCGATCGGCGGTCAGTTCCTCAAGACCTCCGACCCGAAGATCGTCGCCCAGCACAAGGCCAAGGTCTACTCGCAGGCGTCCGTCGGGGCCCCGCCCATGTCGGTGCCGCACCTCGACACGCGTGTGGTCGACGGCGAGGCCTCGCTGATGTTCGGACCGTTCGCGACGTTCAGCCCCAAGTTCCTCAAGAACGGGTCGATGCTCGACATCGTGTCGCAGGTGCGCACGCACAACCTGTGGCCGATGCTGCGGGTCGCCTTCGCGAACCCCGACCTCATCACCTATCTGGTGGGCGAGCTGCTCAAGAACCATGCGAAGAAGGTCGACAGCCTCCGCACGTTCATGCCGACCGCCAAGGATGAGGACTGGACCCTCATCGACGCCGGTCAGCGCGCGCAGGTGATGAAGAAGGATGCCAAGAAGGGCGGCATCCTGCAGTTCGGCACCGAGGTCGTCTCGGCAGCCGACGGGTCGATCGCCGGCCTGCTCGGCGCCTCGCCGGGAGCATCCACCGCCGTGCCGATCATGCTCGACCTGCTCAAGAAGTGCTTCCCCGCCGAGTACCCCGGCTGGGAGTCCGAGCTGCGCGAACTGATCCCGACGTTCGGCGAGCAGCTGAACAAGGACGCCGCTCTCGCCGCGAAGTCGACCTCCGCGACGGCGGCGACGCTCGGCATCAACGAGTGACCGGCCTGTGGCGAAGCTCTACTTCCGCTACGGGGCGATGAACTCGGGCAAGTCCACTTCGCTGCTCCAGGCTGCGTACAACTACGAGGAACGCGGTCAGCACGTGCTGCTCGCCAAGCCCGAGATCGACACCAAAGGCGCGTCGCAGATCGACAGCCGACTCGGTGTGTCGCGCGACGTCGACTTCCTCGTCGGGCCCGAGGACGATGTCCGCGCGCTGTTCGCGACGCACCGCGAACGTGTTCGCCGGGCCACTGAAGACGAGCTGCTGCCCAGCGGCCCGGTCGACGTCGCCTGTCTTCTGATCGACGAGGCGCAGTTCCTCACCGCCGAGCAAGTCGACGATCTGTTCCGCATCGCGATCGAAGACGGCATCCCGGTGATGGCGTACGGCATCCGCAACGACTTCCTCACCCACGCGTTCCCCGGCTCGGCGCGCCTGCTCGCGATCTCCCACTCCCTCGAAGAGCTCAAGACGATCTGCCGCTGCGGACGCAAGGCCGTCTTCAACGGCCGTGTGATCGGCGGACGATTCGTGTTCGACGGCGACCAGGTGGCGATCGACGAGGGCGCCGACGGGTCCGCGGCGCCCGAGCTCACGACCTACGAGTCGCTGTGCGGAGCGTGCTACCTCGACGAGTCCGGCGGACGCCTGGGCTGAGAGCCCACCGCCGGTGCCCCGCCCTTCGGGTGGTGATCTCGTGCGCCCGGATTGCGTGGTCTGACCACACGCGCTACTGTGGTCAGACCACATGAGGGCGTCGGTGATCGACCCCCGCAGACACGCGAACGACGAGGAGAGCGGATGCCGGAGCAACCCGCACGCGCCTGGCGTCTCGTGCTCGAACATGTCGAACGCGACCTGCTCGACGGGCGCCTCGGCCCCGGTGACCGACTCGCGTCCGAGCGCGACCTCGCCGCCGACCTCGGAGTGGGGCGCTCGAGCGTCCGAGAGGCGCTGCGCGTGCTCGAGGTCATGGGTCTGATCCGCACGGCGACGGGCTCAGGGCCGCAGTCGGGAGCGATCGTCATCGCCACCCCGTCCGGTGGCATGTCGACGCTGCTGCGGCTGCAGGTCGCCGCTCAGGGATTCCCTCTGACCGATGTCGTGCAGACGCGACTGCTGCTCGAGGATGCGGTCGCCGCAGCCCTGGCGCAGCACAGCGATCCTGATCTCACGCACGCCCACAGCGTGCTCGACGCGATGGATGCCGAGGGGCTGACCCCCGGCGAGTTCCTGGCGCTCGACGCACAGCTGCACCTCGCCCTCGCCGAGTCCAGCGGCAACACCGTCGTCGCGGCGATCATGGCGGGGCTCCGCACCTCGATCGAGTCGTATGTGCAGGAGGGGGCCACGGCCATCGCCGACTGGGATGCCATGGCGGCCGTCCTGCGATCCGAGCACCGCGCGATCGTCGCGGCCATCGCCGCGGGTGATGCGCCGACGGCTCAGGCACTCGTGCGCGCCCACATCACCGGCTACTACACCGCGGCGGGGCTCACCCGCGGCACCCGATCCACCGACTGAGAGGACACGAGATGGTCCAGCGCCAGCTTCCCAACCCCGTAGAGCTGCTCGAGCTCATGAAGTTCAAGAAGCCCGAGTTCGACGGCAAGAAGCGCCGCCTCGACTCGGCACTCACGATCGACGACCTGCGCACCATCGCGAAGCGCCGCACGCCGAAGGCCGCGTTCGACTACACCGACGGGGCTGCGGAGGGCGAGCTGTCGCTCACGCGTGCGCGCCAGGCCTTCCAGGATGTCGAGTTCCACCCCGGCATCCTCCGCCCGGCGCCGACCGTCGACACGTCCGTCGACATCCTCGGGGGCCCGTCCGCGCTTCCCTTCGGCATCGCGCCGACCGGGTTCACCCGCCTGATGCAGACCGAGGGCGAGATCGCGGGCGCCGGCGCCGCAGCCGCCGCCGGCATCCCGTTCACTCTGTCGACGCTCGGCACGACCTCGATCGAGGGTGTGAAGGCCGCGAACCCGCACGGCCGCAACTGGTTCCAGCTGTACGTCATGCGCGACCGCGAGATCTCGTACGAGCTGACCCGTCGTGCCGCCGCCGCCGGTTTCGACACCCTGCAGTTCACGGTCGACACCCCGGTCGCCGGAGCGCGGCTGCGCGACAAGCGCAACGGCTTCAGCATCCCGCCGCAGCTGACGCTCGGAACGATCGTCAACGCCATCCCTCGTCCGTGGTGGTGGTACGACTTCCTCACCACGCCCAAGCTCGAGTTCGCGTCGCTGAGCACCACCGGCGGCACCGTCGGAGAGCTGCTCGACGCGGCGATGGACCCGACGATCAGCTACGACGACCTCGCGGTGATCCGCGACATCTGGCCCGGCAAGATCGTGATCAAGGGCGTGCAGAACGTCGAGGACTCGGTGCGGCTGCGTGACGCCGGTGTCGACGGCATCGTGCTGTCGAACCACGGCGGGCGCCAGCTCGACCGTGCGCCGATCCCGTTCCACCTGCTGCCCGAGGTGCGCAAGGCCGTGGGCGACGACTTCACCGTCATGATCGACACCGGCATCATGAACGGCGCCGACATCGTCGCCGCCGTCGCACTCGGTGCCGACTTCACGCTCATCGGCCGCGCCTACCTGTACGGGCTCATGGCGGGTGGCCGTCAGGGCGTCGACCGCACGATCAGCATCCTCCGCACCGAGATCGAGCGCACCATGCGCCTGCTGGGTGTCGCCTCGCTCGCCGAGCTCGAGCCCGCGCACGTCACGCAGCTCACGCGCCTCGTTCCGGTGGCGCGCGCCGCGTCCGACGTCGTCGTCGGCTGACCCTCACACCGCGGACTCGGCGACCCGCCGGGTCCGCGGTGGCCAGGGCACGAGCATCGACGTCGTCCGACGGTACTCGGCGTACGCGGGGTACTTTCCCGCGGTGATCGACTCGGTGAAGACCGTCGAGCCTATGAATAGGATGCTGAGCAGGAACGGTCCGATGATCGACCAGTTCAACGCCCCGCCGAGCAGGCCTTCGCCCGAGGCCACGGCGGCCGTCGCGCCGATCGCGTAGAGCGCCCACCACTGGCTCTGCTCGAAGAAGAAGTTGGGGTGCCTGCTGTAGCGGAACAGTCCTTCGGTCGCGAAGCCGGGAGCGAGTGCGCCGCCTGTCTGCTTCTTGCGCCGGTGGAACTCCCACTGCTGTTGGTCGGCGACCGTCTCGCCGAGCAGCAGCGCGAGGAAGACCGCGGCGAACACGAGGTCCCACGCGTTCAGCGGAGCCGGATGCTGCAGGGCGATCTCAGCCGGGAGCGTGATGAGCACGAGCAGCGTCATCTGATACCCGATGATGAACAGCAGATTGAAGAGCTGGAACTGCCACGGCTTCATGCGTCCGCGCAGGATCGCCCACCGGTAGTCCTCCATGCCGGTGTATCCGCCCTTGCGGGCGAAGTTGAAGGTCAGACGCGCACCCCACATGGTCACGAGAACGGCCATCAGCACCAGACGGCCGGCGTCGCCGCCGCCCGCGAGTGCCGCACCGGCGAAGATCCACACGTAGACGACGGGCACGATCGACCAGGCGCGGTCGACCCACGAGGTGTCGCGGGTCACGAGAGACAGGATCCAGCAGGCCGCGCTCGCGACAGCTGCGGTCAGGATGACGATGAGCAGCGGTTCCATACCGACATGCTAGAACTCCGCCGCACGCGCGGGGTGTAGGCAGCCGTCAGAGCGTGGGGAGGAGTGCGTCGAGCTTGTCGGCGGTGTCCTCCCAGCCCTCCACGGCCACCGACGGCACACCGATCGCGAGCACCGGGTAGTCGTTGCCGCCCTCGTCGAGACGGTCGCCGTAGAACAGCATGGAGGTCAGGGGGATACCGGTGTGCTCGGCGAGCTGTCGCATGCCGTATGCCTTGTCGATTCCTGCGAGCGTGATGTCGATCGAGGTCGATCCGCCCGAGCGCACCTCGAGGTCGGGAAGTCGGGTGGCGACGGCATCCCGCAGCGCCTCCCGCTTCGCGCCGCTCGGGTCCCAGTCGCGCTTGGCGTCGTGCGGTGCCTTCTGGCCGAGAGCCGAGAACGTGATCTGCGAACCGCGGTCCTCGAGGATCTCACCCCAGGGCTGGGATTCCCACAGCCCCAGGCGCTCCGCCTCCTCGCGCAGCGCACTCAGCGCTCGCGCCTTCTGCTCCGCGCTGAGATCCTGCGCGTACACCGGAGCGAATCCTGTGCCGTCCCACCGCAGGTACCGCGTTCCGCAGGTGGGGAGCAGGTGCAGTCGAGCGGCGGCCGTCGCATCGATGTCGCCGAGCTTCGCGATCACCTGCGAGCGGAACTGGGCCTCGTTGCCTCCCGAGATGATCGCGACATCGACCTTCGAGAGTAACGCGAGCAGCAGACGGGCGATCCGCGGGTCGATCGCGGCCTTGGAGGCGGCGAGGGTGTCGTCGAGATCGAAGGCGACCAGAGCAGGCGAGGTCATGATGCTTCCTGGGTATGTGGCGGACGGGAAGTGGGATGCGGGGCGAACAGCAGCGTTCCGGCGATCGCGATGAAGACGCCGATCAGGGCGCCGCCCGAGTTCGCGACGACGTCGGTGATCGTCGCAGCGCGGTGGGGGAGGGCGAGCCGCTGTGCGATCTCGATCGTGAGCGACAGCACAGGACCCGCGACCACCGCGAGAAGCCAGAGGCGGCGCGGCACGAGGACGAACGCGAGGATGCCGACCGGCACGAACACGAGCACATTCGCGATGATCTCGAGGCGCGTGAAGTCGAGCGACTCCCAGCCCAGGCGGTGAGCCGCCGAGAGCACGAGATCGAGCAGGTTCGGCATCGTCTCCTCCACACGCGCGGGCGTCAGCGTGAGCAGGGCGAGACCTACGAGGAACGGGATGCCGAGACCGAGTGCGATGCCGCGGGTGAGGCGGCGCGGGGGAGGGAACAGGTTGCTCACGCGGTCCCTTTCGCCTCGGTCCTGGTACAGAGAAGGCCGCCCGTGAGGGCGGCCTTCCGGTGTTACTGGTCGGGGTGACAGGATTTGAACCTGCGACCTCTTCGTCCCGAACGAAGCGCGCTACCAAGCTGCGCCACACCCCGTTTTGCAACCCTCCGAGTCTACAGCGAAATGGTCTCAGCGCCGAATCGAGGGCTCATCCGCGCGCCGTGAGTGTCAGCAGCGTCGCCTCGGGGCGGCACGCGAGACGCACGGGAGCGTAGATCGAGTGACCGCAGCCGGCGCTGACGTTGAGCGGGACGGTGCGCCCGCCCTGCGTCCAGGTGCTGAGGCCCTTGGCCTGCTTCAGCGGTATGTCGCAGTTCGCGACCAGGGCGCCGAAGCCGGGCAGGCACACCTGGCCGCCGTGCGTGTGGCCGCCGAAGATCGCGTCGGCGCCGAGCTCGATGTACCGGTTCATCACGCGCTGGTAGGGCGCATGCGTGACGCCGAGCACGGAGGTCGCGGCATCCTGCGGGCCGAGGGCCCTGATCGCGGCGGGGAGGTCTTCGAGCCGGTCCCACTGCCGGTGCGCGTCGCTCACGCCGAAGAAGTCGAGCGGGTTCCCTGCGACAGTGAGCCGCGCGGCGGTGTTGTTCAGATCCGTCCAGCCGAGCTCGTCGGTGAAGTACGCATCCATCGCATCCGTGTCGAGGAACGTCGGTTCGGTGTGCCGTTTCGATGGTCCGGCGAAGTAGCGGATCGGGTTGCGTGGGGCGGGGCCGTTCACATCGTTCGAGCCGTGCACGAACACACCGGGGATGCCGGCGAAGGGCTCGAAGGCCCGACGGATGCCTGCGAGGCCGTCGCGGTGCCCGAGGTTGTCACCGGTGTTGATCACGAGGTCGGGCTTCAACTGCGCGAGAGAGGCGAGCCAGTCCTGCTTGCGGTGCTGCCACGGTGCCATGTGCGCGTCCGAGATGTGCAGCACGCGCAGGGGGGAGGAGCCGGGTGCGAGTGCGGATGCCGTCGCCTCCCGCACCGTGAAGAGGTAGCGCTCGATGCCGATGCCCCAGACGGCGGCCGCAGCACCAGCGGCCCCCACCGCGCCGAGCGCGATGAGGGCCGGGTGTGCCGTGCGTCGTGAGGTCACTGACACGTGACCTTGACGGTCGTGCTCTTGTTCGCTGCGGCGTTGGCGGCGGGTGAGGTCGACGCGACCTTCGCCCCGTTGCCGTTGCATGACCCGTCGAAATCGATCGATGTGAAGCCGGCGCCGAACAGTGCTTCCTGTGCCTTCTCTCTCCCCTGCCCCGTGATGTCGGGCACGGTCGCACCCTGTCCGTTGCTCGGCGAGAGCGTGATGGTCGCACCGTTCGGGGCCTGACCGGCAGGGTCCTGCGCCACGACGATGTTGGTCGCCTTGTCGCTGTCGACCGCGGCGCCGACCGTGACCTGGAATCCCTTGTCCTTCAGAGTCGCCGTGGCCTCTTCGACCGTCTGTCCGACGACGTTCGGCACGTCGGTCAGCACCTGACGGATCAGCTTGTTGTCGGGCTCGGGGAACCGGTCGCCGCCGTAGACGTTGTTCGCCGCGCGTTGCATGTCCTTCGCCACGTAGTAGCGCATCTCGTTCAGCGCGGTGCCGTTCCAGCCCTGGTTCAGGATGCTCGCCTGGCCTTCTGAACGTCCGACCCACACCGCGGTGGTGACCTTCGTGCTGGACTCGATCATCATGGTTCCCCACTTCTCGTGGGTACCGGTCTTTCCGATCACAGGGACGCCGTCGTTGTTGTTCGCTTTGGCGCCGGTTCCACCGTTCATGACGCCTTGGAGGGCGTACGCCGCGGTCGCAGCGACCTCGGGGGTGATGACCTGCGAGCACTTCGATTCGGGGACGGGCAGTTCGTTGCCGTCGGCGTCGACGACCCGGTCGATGGACTTCGGAGTGCAGTAGATCCCCTTGTTCGCGACTGTGGCGTAGGCGCCTGCCATGGCGAGCGGTGAGATGTACTTCGATCCGAGGATGTCGTACGGCACGGGCGGGTCGTCTGTCGTCTTGTCCCCGTTGGCGAGGGTGACGCCCATGCGATCGGCGACTCCATTGATCTCGCAGAGGTCCAGCTTCTCCGCCATCGCGAGGTAACCGCTGTTGAGCGAGTCTCTGGTGAAGCGCATCACCGTGCCGGTGTAGCCGCCCTGCCGATTGAAGTTGTCGATCTTCGTCGTGTTGGTGATGCTGTCGTCGCCGCACTTGAAGTTCCTGAACACCCGGTTGTTGGCGTTCAGCGTCTCCCGCACGGAGTGCCCGTTCTCAAGCCAGTCGATCAGCGTGAACAGCTTGTAGGTCGACCCGACGGAGAAGCCGTTCGATCCGCCGTGCGCCTTGTCTGTCGCGAACACGAGGGCGCTGTACGCCTGGTCGCCCGTAACCGTTTCGCTGAAAGTGGTGTTCTGGGTGATCGCGAGAACGCGGCCGGTGCTCGTTTCGAGCGAGACACCGGCTGCTCCGAAGTACTGGTTGTCATAGCCGGCCGGCACGATGTTGCGCATGCTCTCCGCGGCAGCGGTCTGGATGTCGATGTTCATCGTCGTGTAGATCTTCAGGCCGCCCTGGCGCAGCAGATCCTTGCGCGCCGTCGCGTCCTCGCCGAATGCCGGATCGGTCAGCACGACCGACTTCACGTACTCGCAGAAGTAGGCGCTGCGCGCGACGTTGCCTGCGGAGACACAGCCCTGTGTGGGCTGTGTGATCGCGGGGGTGATGGGGGAGGCATCCGCCTCGTCGAACTGCGCCTGCGTGATCTTGCCGAGCGTGAGCATGCGGTCGAGCACGTAGTGACGGCGATCCAGCGTCTGGGCGTAGCCGTCTTCCTCGGTGTTGTGCGCGACGCCGTCCTTGTCGGTCCACGTGCCCGCGGGCTTGTCGATCCGGTACTGGTTCGGGTTCTGCACCATGCCGGCGATCGTGGCTGCCTGGGCAGCCGTCAGCTTCGCCGCGGTGGTGGAGAAGTAGTAGTTGGCGGCGGCCTCGATGCCGTAGACCGTGCCGCCGAAGTTCGCGATGTTGAGGTACCCGAGAAGGATGTCGTTCTTCGAGTACTCCTTCTCGATCTGCAGGGCGTAGCGCATCTCCTGCAGCTTGCGCTCGATGCCCTTGGCGCCGTCGGCGTTCGTCGCCTCGGTCCAGCACTTCTGGAGGTCGTCGGCATACGTGCCGGATGCGGGGTCGGCCTCCTGCTCGCACTCCTGGATCAGCACGTTCTTCACGTACTGCTGCGTGATGGTCGACGCGCCTCGGTCGTCGGTGCCTCGGAGGTTGTCGACCAGAGCCTTGGCCGTCGCGCCGACGTTGACGCCGCCGTGGCTGAAGTAGTCCTTGTCCTCGCTCGAGAGGATCGCGTCGTAGACGACCGGGTTGATCTGGTCGTACGTCAGCGGGATGCGGTTCTGCTCGTAGAACGACGCCAGCTCGACGGGATTCTTGTCGGCGTCCATCGCGTAGATGGTCGACTGCTCCATCGGACGGTTCACCTGGAGGTTCGCGGGGAGCTTCTCGAAGATGGTGAGGGCCTGGGATCCGGCGATACCCGTCATGGCGAGAACAGGGGTGACGCTGGCCGCGACGAGGAGACCGGCGACGGCGCTGAGCCCGACGAGTCCGAGGACTCCGCCGAGCGCACCTTTCACCGTGCGATTCTTTTGAGGCATACGCTGATCGTAGGGGAGTTCCCTGAATACCGCCTTTGACGCACCCGCGCGCGCGAGTGCTGCCAGACAGGAGTGCCATGACCACGTGGGAGTACCTGACCACCCCGCTGCTGATCCACAACACCGCTGCGATCCTCAACAACTGGGGCAAGCAGGGATGGGAGCTCGTGCAGGTCATCCAGGGACCCGAAGGAGGCCTCGTCGCCTACTTCAAGCGCCCGGTGACGGCGCAGTCCACGGGAAATGCCGGACTCGCTGCCGCCGCCGAGGCGTCTCGCCAGTTCGAGGGAGGGGCGGCATGAGCGTCTCCTCGCGTCTCGCCGAGCTCGGCATCGAGCTGCCCGTCGTCGCCGCCCCCGTCGCGGCGTACGTGCCGGCCGTCGTGCATGACGGACTCGTCTACACCTCGGGTCAGCTCCCGTTCTCCGGTGGCGCGCTGCCCGCCACCGGCAAGGTCGGCGCCGAGGTCGGCGCCGATGACGCGAATGCCTACGCACGCACCTGCGCCCTGAACGCTCTCGCGGCCGCCGCCGCGGCAGCCGGTGGCGTCGACAGGATCGCCGGAGTCCTCCGGGTCGGCGGATTCGTGGCATCCACGCCCGATTTCAGCGGCCAGCCCGGCGTGATCAACGGTGCGAGCCTCGTGCTGGGCGAGATCTTCGGCGAGGCCGGACAGCACGTCCGCGCGGCCGTCGGCGTGCCGGTGCTGCCCCTCGACAGCCCGGTCGA
Source organism: Microbacterium phyllosphaerae (assembly GCF_017876435.1). Taxonomy (NCBI): domain Bacteria; kingdom Bacillati; phylum Actinomycetota; class Actinomycetes; order Micrococcales; family Microbacteriaceae; genus Microbacterium; species Microbacterium phyllosphaerae. The sequence continues at coordinate 3,252,862 of NZ_JAGIOA010000001.1, read as the reverse complement.
GGTCGAGGTCACCTTCATCCTCGCCTGAGCCCGCTCTCACGCAGAACGCCCCCACCCGATGAGGACATCGGATGGGGGCGTTCTTCGTCGGATTACTTGACCTGAGCCGAGATGATGCTCATCACGGCCGTGTCGGCCAGGGTCGTGGTGTCGCCGACCTCGCGGCCCTCCGCGACATCGCGCAGCAGGCGTCGCATGATCTTGCCGGAGCGTGTCTTCGGCAGCTCGCCGACGATGTAGACGTCGCGGGGCCGTGCGATCGCACCGATCTGCTCGCCCACCCACAGGCGCAGCTGCTGGGCGAGGCCCGCCGGGTCGTGAGCCGAGAGATAGCTCTCCTTGATGATCACGAACGCGACGACGGCCTGGCCGGTGGTCTCGTCTGCGGCGCCGACCACCGCGGCCTCGGCCGTGGCCTCATGCGCGACCAGGGAGGATTCGATCTCGGCCGTCGAGAGGCGGTGGCCCGACACGTTCATCACGTCGTCGACGCGTCCGAGCAGCCAGAGGTCGCCGTCGGCATCCAGGCGCGCTCCGTCGCCGGCGAAGTAGTAGCCCTGCTTCTCGAACTTCTCCCAGTAGGTCTCGCGGTAGCGCTCGGGGTCGCCCCAGATGCCGCGGAGCATGCTCGGCCACGGCTCGGTGATCACGAGCAGGCCGCCGTTGCCGTTGCCGACCTCGACGCCCGACTCGTCGACGACGTCGATCGAGATGCCGGGGAGGGGGACCTGCGCCGAACCGGGCTTGGTCGCGGTGACGCCGGGAAGCGCCGAGACCATGATCGCGCCCGTCTCGGTCTGCCACCAGGTGTCGACGATCGGCGTCTTGCCTGCGCCGATCACATCGCGGTACCAGATCCAGGCCTCGGGGTTGATGGGCTCGCCCACCGATCCGAGCAGTCGCAGCGACGACAGATCGAACTTCGCGGGCACGCTGCGACCGATCTTCATGAACGAGCGGATCGCGGTCGGCGCGGTGTAGAAGATCGAGACCTTGTACTTCTCGATGATCTCCCACCAGCGACCGGGGTGCGGAGCATCCGGAGTGCCTTCGTAGATCACCTGGGTCGCGCCGTTGGCGAGGGGGCCGTAGGTGACGTAGCTGTGGCCGGTGATCCAGCCGATGTCGGCCGTGCACCAGTAGACGTCGGTCTCGGGATGCAGGTCGAACACGTACTTGTGCGAGTACGCGGCCTGGGTGAGGTAGCCGCCGGACGTGTGCAGGATGCCCTTCGGCTTTCCGGTGGTGCCCGAGGTGTAGAGGATGAACAGCGGGTTCTCGGCGGGGAACGCCTCAGCGGTGTGCTCGTCAGATGCCGCGGGAACGACCTCGTGCCACCAGAGGTCGCGGCCCTCTCGCCACTCGACCTCGTTCTCGCCGCGGCGGACGACGAGCACGTGCTCGACCGTCTGCTGCTCACCGTCGCCGCGGTCGGCGAGGGCCTGGTCGACGGCAGGCTTGAGAGCGGACACGCGACCCTTGCGATAGCCGCCGTCGGCGGTGATCACGAGCTTCGCGCCGGCGTCGTCGATGCGCGAACGCAGGCTGTCGGCGCTGAAACCGCCGAACACGACCGAATGGATGGCTCCGACGCGCGCGACGGCGAGCATCGATGCGACCGCCTCGGGGATCATCGGCAGGTAGATCGCGACGCGGTCGCCGTGGCCGACGCCGAGGCCCTCGAGCACGTTGGCGACGCGTTTGACCTCTTCGGTCAGCTCGGCGTATGTGATCGAGCGGGAGTCGCCGGGCTCGCCCTCCCAGTGGAGCGCGACGCGGTCGCCGTTGCCCGCCTCGACGTGACGGTCGAGGCAGTTGTAGGCCACATTGAGCTCGCCGTCGTCGAACCATTTCGCGAACGGGGGCGTCGACCAGTCGAGCACCTGCGTGAAGGGCTTGTGCCACTCGAGCAGCTCGCGCGACTGCTCTGCCCAGAACGCCTCGCGGTCTGCCGCGGCGTTCTCGTACAGGGCCGGCGACGAGACCGACTGGGCGACGAATTCGTCGGACGGCGGGAACTGGCGGGTCTCATCGAGAAGATGATCGATCTGGCTGCTCATCGGCAGGCGCTCCTTTGCGGCATGGCAGGTACTGCGGGCATGACCGTACGGGGGCACGATCAGGTCAGGGCGAATCTAGTCCCGGCCACCGACGTCGCATACTGTCGAAAGTAGGTAGTGCGACGGGTTTTGTCAGGACGCTTGCCTTGCGTACACTCGACGACAGCCGAATTCTCATTCTGGCCTTGGCGTGCCCGATTCCCCCATCAGGGGACGCCGTGGGCGGCATCTCATTCCCCCCGTGAGGTGCCGCCCTTCTCTGCATGTGAGCGCTCCCAGGGCCCACCTGATCGATGCACCGCAGCCGGAATCGGCTCTGCACGGATGCGGCGGCGACGCAGTTGCTCACAGGAGGCGTCCACACCGAGCGCACCGACGGCTCTCCGTCGGTCATGCCGCCTAGTTTCGGGGGATGCCTGATCCCTTCGTCATCCGCCCGCGTGCCGCGTCGGCACCGAGCCCCGGTGTGCCGGCCGTCGGCCATGCCCCGCTCGACATCGACCCGGTCTTCGGGCCGCTCGCCGAGTACTGCCGCGATGACGACGTCACCGACATCTTCGTCAACGGCGCCGCCGGTCTCTTCGTCGACCGTGGCCACGGCGCGGAACCGGTGCCGGCATGGAGCGCCTCCGAACGCGAGGTGCGCGATCTCGCGGTGGCGCTCGTCGGACTCGGCGGCCGGCATCTCGACGACCAGGCGCCATGCGTCGACGTACGACTGCAGACCGGCATCCGCGTGCACGCGGTGCTCGCGCCGATCTCGACGTCGGGGACGTCGCTGTCGATCCGCGTTCCGAGAGTGCGTGCCGCCGATCTCGACGCCCTTGCAGACCTCGGGGCGTTCGACGCGCGGCAGCACAGCTGGCTGCTCACACTGGTGGCCGAGCGCGCGAACATCCTCATCACCGGCGGCACCGGCACAGGAAAGACGACGCTGCTCTCCGCCCTGCTCTCCGCGGCGCCCGCCTCGGAGCGGATCGTCACGATCGAGGACGTCGCTGAGCTGCGACCGAGGCATCCGCACCACGTCGCGCTCGAAGCACGCCAGTCGAACCTCGAAGGCGCGGGCGGCATCAGCCTGGCCCGTCTCGTGCGGGAGTCGCTGCGCATGAGGCCGGATCGGCTCGTCGTGGGGGAGTGCCGAGGGGAGGAGGTCAGAGAGCTGCTGACCGCGCTGAACACGGGGCACGACGGAGGAGCGGGCACTCTGCACGCGAGCGGTCTGAACGATGTACCCGCGCGGCTCGAGGCGCTCGGTGCGCTCGCCGGCATGGATGCCACGGCACTCGCCCGTCAGGTGGTGAGCGCGTTCACCGTCGTCCTGCACCTGGAGCGCTCACCCGGAGGGCAGAGGCGAATCACGCAGGCCGGGGAGTTCGCCGTGGTCGGCGACCGACTCGGCATCGCGGAAGTGCGACCGTGGTGAGGGGGAGGGCGCGGCGGGAAGAGCCGAGCGGCGGGGCCGACGCGGCGACGGCGGTGCAGACGCTCGCAGTGCTACTGCAGGCCGGGGCTGTTCCGATGGTCGCCTGGCGTCACCTCGCCTCGATCGGCGACGTGCATGCCGCAGCGGTCGTCGAGCGCGTCGACGAGGGTGTTCCGCTGGTCGCCGCGATCGAGGCCGAAGGCGGCGCATGGCGAGACCTGGCCGCCGCCTGGGAGATCGCGACGACCGTGGGTGCCCCGCTCGCCGAGGTACTGCGGATGATCGCCGAGACGCTCCGCGACGCCGCTGCGGCAGCCGATGACGTGCGCATCGCGCTGGCCGAGCCGGCGGGCACGGCGCGACTGCTGCTGTGGATGCCGTTCGCGGGGCTGCTGCTCGGCTTCGCCCTGGGGTTCGACACCCTGGGCGTGATCGTCGGCACCCCGGCCGGGGCCGGATGCGTCGTCGCCGGAGTTCTGCTCGTGCTCGTCGCGCGTGCCTGGACCGCACGACTTCTCAGGCGTGCCCGCCCGGAGGCCGGCACCCCCGGGATGCAGGCCGAGCTGATGGCCGTCGCGCTGTCGGGAGGCGCATCGATACCGCGCGCGCTGCACCTCGTGGCGGAGACCCCCGCGACGAGACGCGGTGATGACGCCCGCATCCGTTCGGTGCTCGAGCTGTCGACGTCGGCCGGCGTGCCGGCCGGTGAACTGCTGCGTGCCTCCGCCGCACAGGACAGGCATGCCTCTCGAATCGATGGCCGCATGCGAGCGGCCAGGCTCTCGACGAAGCTCCTCATCCCCCTCGGTGTCTGCACGCTGCCCGCGTTCCTGCTGCTCGGCGTCGCCCCTCTGCTGCTCAGCGTGCTCGCCTCGACCCCGCTGCCGCTGTGACCGCTGCCACTGTGACCGCTGCCGAAACACACCGGATGCACGTCGCATCCACCCACAGAAAGAAGGAACCCATGAACGCCATCCCTCCGCTCACCCGCGGCCGCGCTGCCACTCTCTTCGGAGACGACACCGGCGCCGCCACCGCCGAGTACGCGATCACGACCATGGCGGCCGTCGCCTTCGCCGGCCTGCTCGTCGTGATCATGCGCTCCGACGAGGTGCGAGGCATCCTCACCGACCTGGTGCGTCGGGCCCTCACGGTGTCGTGATGCTCCCCGACCGAGACGGTGAACGCGGATCCGTGGCGGCAGAGCTCGCGCTCGCCCTCCCGGCCGTCGTCCTCGCCCTCCTGCTCGGAGCGGGAGCACTCGGCGCCGCCGCTCGGCAGGTCGCGCTGCAGGATGCGACCGCCGATGCCGCACGGCTTCTCGGCCGAGGGGAGGACGACGGGGCAGCGGCGCACGCGGTGACCGCAGCTGTGCCCGGAGCGGGGATGACGAGCTCGTCTTCCGGAGATCTCGTGTGCGTGTCCGCACGCACCGACTACGCGATCGGCGGATTCATCAGGCTCGGGTTGCAGGCGTCGAGTTGCGCGCTCGGTGGCGGGCTGTGATGCCCACGAGCGGACGGAGGGGGCGCTGATGGCCGGATCAGCTCTCGCCGCGGGCCTCCTCTCGATCGCAGCGGCCCTCTCTCTGGGGCTCGCGGCCGTCGGGGGAGCGGCGGTCACGGCGCAGCGCGCCGCCGGGGCCGCCGACGCTGCAGCGCTCGCCGCAGCGGACGCCGCCAGTGGAGCGATCGTGACGGGAGACGACCCGTGCACCCTCGCCGCACGTGTCGCCGCGGCCTCGGGGGCGACGCTCACCGCGTGCGCCCTCGACGGCTTCGTGGCGACCGTGCAGGTGAACGCGGCGTACGCTGGACTCGCTGCCGTCTCCCGAGCCCGTGCTGGGCCACCCGAGGGATCCTGACGGCGGCACGAAGCACTTTCCCGCGAAAATGCAGGCGACCTCTGTGACCAACCCATCACGGCGGTGTGTATGGTGTGCTTCGAAGAAAGGATGCTCCCTTGGCTGAAGGCAAGAAGCTCGTCATCGTCGAGTCTCCGACGAAGATGCGGTCGATCCAGGGGTACCTCGGCGATGGCTACGAGGTGCTCAGCTCGGTCGGACACATCCGCGACCTCGCAGACAAGAAGGACATCCCCGCGGCCGACAAGCAGGCCTACGGGAAGTACTCGATCGACGTCGACAACGACTTCGACCCCTACTACGTGGTCTCCGATCGCAAGACGAAGACCGTCGCCGAGCTCAAGCGTGCGCTCAAGACGGCCGACGAGCTCCTGCTCGCCACTGATGAGGACCGCGAGGGCGAGGCCATCGCGTGGCATCTGCTCGAGACCCTGAAGCCCAAGGTCCCGGTCAAGCGCATGGTCTTCCACGAGATCACCAAGGACGCGATCCAGGCTGCCATCGGCAACACCCGCGAGCTCGACATCGACCTCGTCGACGCGCAGGAGACGCGCCGCATCCTCGACCGCCTCTACGGGTGGGACGTCTCGCCCGTGCTCTGGTACAAGGTCAAGACCGGCCTTTCGGCAGGACGCGTGCAGTCCGCCGCGACCCGCATGATCGTCGAGCGCGAACGCGAGCGCATGGCGTTCGTGTCGGCCGAGTACTGGGACGTCGAGGCGCTCGCCTCGTCGTCGTCCGGATTCAAGGTGCGCCTGGTTCGCGTCGACGGTGGCCAGCTCGCCCGCGGCACGGACTTCGACGACGACGGAAAGCTCAAGAAGGCCGTCGTCATCCTCGACGAGAAGAAGGCCGCTGCTCTGGCGCACGCGGTCGACGCGGCTGGCACCGGTGCGGTGACGAAGGTCGAGGCGAAGCCCGGAACCCGCAGCCCGTACGCCCCCTTCACGACCTCCACCATGCAGCAGGAGGCAGGACGCAAGCTCTCGATGAGCGCCAAGCAGGCGATGAGCGTCGCCCAGCGTCTGTACGAAAAGGGCTACATCACCTATATGCGTACCGACTCCGTGGCGCTGAGCACGCAGGCGGTGCAGGCTGCGCGCAGCCAGGCCGTCGCGCTCTACGGCGACTCGGCGGTGCCGCTCAAGCCCCGCGTCTACAAGTCGAAGAGCAAGAACGCGCAGGAGGCGCACGAGGCGATCCGACCCTCGGGCGAGAACTTCCGCACCCCGAAGTCGGTCGCCTCCGAGCTCGACCGCGAGGAGCACCGTCTCTACGACCTGATCTGGAAGCGCACCGTCGCCAGCCAGATGGCCGACGCCAAGTACGAGACCACGACGGTCACGATCCTCGTCGATGCGGCGGGGCAGAAGGCCGAGTTCACGGCATCCGGAACCGTGTACACCTTCAAGGGCTTCCTCGAGGCCTATGAAGAAGGACGCGACGAGAAGCGCAACGACAAGGACACCGACGAGAACCAGTCGCTGCCGATCGTCGCCGTCGGCGACGAGCTGCGCATGTCGGAGTCCGAGGCCAAGGGGCACCGCACGACCCCGAAGCCGCGTTACACCGAGGCATCCCTGGTCAAGGCGCTCGAGGAGCACGGCATCGGACGCCCGTCGACGTTCGCGAGCATCATCGGCACCGTGATCGATCGCGGCTATGCGACCAAGCGCGGCCAGGCCCTCGTGCCTACGTGGCTCGCGTTCAGCGTCGTCCGTCTGCTCGAAGAGCACTTCGCCGACCTCATCGACTACGACTTCACGGCCGCGCTCGAAGACGACCTCGATGCGATCGCCCGCGGCGAGCAGAAGCGCGTCGAGTGGCTGCGCTCCTTCTATTACGGCTCGGATTCGCACGTCGGCCTGCGTCAGACCGTCGACAACCTCGGCGAGATCGATGCGCGTGCCCTGAACTCGACGCCGATCACCGAGACGGCGACGCTGCGTTTCGGCAAGTACGGTCCGTACCTCGAGGTCGCGAACCCCGAGGCTCCCGACGAGAAGCCCCGCATCGTCAACGTGCCGGAAGACCTCGCGCCCGACGAGCTCACGGCGGCCAAGGCACAGGAGCTCATCGATGCTCCCGTCGCCGGCGATCGCGTGCTCGGAACCAACCCCGACAACGGCAAGATCGTCGTCGTCAAGGACGGACGCTTCGGTCCGTACGTGCAGGAGACCGACCCGGTGTCTGAAGACGCCGCGGTCGACGAGGCGACCGGCGAGGTCGTCGAGGCACCCAAGCCGAAGCGCGGCGCGAAGAAGGATGCGGCACCGAAGCCCCGCACCGCCTCGCTGTTCCGGTCGATGTCGGTCGACACTATCGAGCTCGACACCGCGCTGCAGCTGCTCAGCCTGCCTCGCGTCGTGGGTGCCGACCCCGAGACCGGCGACGAGATCACCGCGCAGAACGGTCGTTTCGGTCCGTACCTCAAGAAGGGCACCGACTCCCGGTCGCTCGAGAGCGAATCGCAGATCTTCGATGTGACCCTCGAGAAGGCCCTCGAGATCTACGCGCAGCCGAAGTACGGAGCCGGATCCCGCCGTGCGTCGAGCGCGCTCGCCGAGTTCGAGGCCGACCCGGTCAGCGGCAAGCCGATCCGCATCCGCGACGGTCGCTTCGGCGCGTACGTCACCGATGGCGAGACCAACGTGACGATCCCCCGCGGCCAGAAGGTCGAGGACATCACCTTCGAGATCGCCGTGCAGATGCTGGCGGACAAGCGTGCCAAGGGGCCGGCTCCCAAGCGGGGAGCGGCCAAGAAGGCTCCCGCCAAGAAGCCCGCGGCCAAGAAGGCGCCTGCGAAGAAGGCGCCTGCGAAGAAGGCTCCCGCGAAGAAGACCACCGCCGCGAAGGCATCTGCGACGGATGCCGAGAAGGCCGCCGCTCGTTCCGCCGCGGCCAAGAAGGCAGCGGCCACACGCGCCGCGAACGCTGCGAAGAAGGCCGGTTCGTGACGTCGGAGTCCGGCGTCTGGATCACGCTCGAAGGCGGAGACGGCTCGGGCAAGACCACTCAGTCGAACCTGCTCGCCGAGTGGCTGATCGATGAAGGCCGCACGGTGGTGCGCACCCGCGAGCCCGGCGGCTCGGAGGTCGGACAGCTGATCCGCGACATCGTTCTGCACCATCGCGGTGACATCGCCCCGCGTGCCGAAGCGCTTCTCTATGCCGCAGATCGGGCGCACCACGTGGCGACAGTCGTCCGACCGGCGCTCGCCCGCGGCGAGGTCGTGCTGCAGGACCGATACCTCGACTCCTCCGTGGCGTACCAGGGGGCTGGTCGTGTGCTCGACGGCGACGAGATCCGCAACCTCTCGCTGTGGGCCGCAGAGGGTGCGCTTCCCGATCTCACCGTGCTGCTCGACCTCGATCCCGAGTCTGCACGCGTGCGCCTCGACTCCGCAGACAAGCCTTTCGATCGGCTCGAGGCCGAGAAGACCGAGTTCCATGCGCGCGTGCGAGACGCGTATCTGCGCCTCGCGGATGCGGAGCCCGAGCGGTTCCTCGTGCTCGACGCCTCGGCGACACCCGAGGCCATCGCCGCGCAGATCCGCGAACGCGTCTCGACCCTGCTCGGCTGAGGGCTTTCGCGCCTGCTGGTCGCGCATTCGACCACGCGCGTCGATCCATCCGCGGGCTCCTCGTCGTTCGGCGCGCTCGCCTTCGGCCGGGAGTGCCGCCGACGTCGGTGCTCCCGATTAGGCTGAGACCATGCCCCAGACTGTCGCCGCCCCGTTCCCGTGGGCCGATGTGTGGGGGCAGGACGCCGCGGTCGAGACGCTGCGCAACGCGGCATCCGACCCGACGGCTCTGTCGCATGCGTGGCTGATCACCGGGCCTCCCGGGTCAGGGCGCTCCACGCTCGCCCACGCCTTCGCCGCCGCGCTGGTCGCGGATCATCCCGACGACGAAGCGGCGATGCGACAGGTGCTCGCCGGAACCCACCCCGACGTGACGGCGCTGCGCACCGACAAGGTCATCATCACGATCGCCGAGGCCCGCGCCCTGGTCGAGCGTTCGTACTTCGCACCGTCCGCGGGGCGCTACCGGGTGATCGTCGTCGAGGATGCCGATCGCATGGTCGAGCGCACCTCCAACGTCCTCCTGAAGGCGCTCGAGGAACCGCCCGAGCAGACCGTCTGGATCCTCTGCGCGCCCAGTGAGGCCGATCTGCTGCCCACCATCCGCTCGCGGGTGCGCTCGCTGCGACTGCGCGAGCCCGACGTCGCAGACGTGGCGCGGCTGATCACGCTGCGCACCGGGGTCGACGAGGCGATCGCCGAACAGGCTGCACGGCATGCGCAGCGACACATCGGCATGGCCCAGCGTCTGGCGACCGATGACGCCGCGCGCAGGCGCCGTGACGAGACCCTGCGATCCGTGCTGGGGGTGCGCGGGGTCAGCGACGCGGTCGAGGTCGCCGGGCGCATCATCCAGGCGGCCACAGACGATGCCAAGGCTCTCACCGCCGAACGCGATGCGGCCGAGCGCGCCAATCTGCTGCGCATGGTCGGCATCGCAGAGGGGCAGGCAGTTCCGCCGGCACTGCGCAGCCAGATCTCCGCGCTCGAAGACGATCAGAAGAAGCGTGCGACCCGCAGCCTGCGCGACGGCATCGACAGGGTCCTGACCGATCTGCAGTCGCTCTTCCGTGATGTGGTCATGCTGCAGTTCGGCCGGGACGCCGAGCTGATCAACCGTGAGCTGCGCGAAGAGCTGGCGGCGCTGGCGGCCGCATGGCCCGAGACCCGTACCCTTGTCGTACTCGACCACCTTGCCGATACGCGCCAGTCGCTGGAGCGCAACGTCGCACCACTGCTCGCCCTCGAGAGCTTGCTCGTGACTGTCACGAGCGGGAGGACACCGTGAACACTCGACCGACTTCCCGCATCCGTCGCGCCGTGGCGGTGATCGCCGGTCTCGCCGCGGCATCCGTCGCACTGTCCGGGTGCCTGTACGCGATGATCCCCGAGGGTGCCGAGCCCAAGCCTTCGGTCACCAACGCACCCGACACCGAGGGCGTCGCGGAAGACCTGATGCCGTTCTACGGGCAGACGCTCGCGTGGACCGAGTGCGGCACGGGCTTCGACTGCACCGACGTGACCGCGCCCCTCGACTGGGAGAACCCTGACGACGGCGAGATCACCCTCTCCGTCGTGCGCCATCAGGCCACGGGGACCGCGCAGGGATCCCTGCTCACGAACCCCGGAGGGCCCGGCGCCAGCGGTGTGGAGCTCATCCGCGACAGCCTCGACTTCGCGGTCGGCGCCGACCTGATCGAGAACTACGACGTGATCGGTTTCGACCCCCGCGGCGTCGGACAGTCGACCGCCGTCACCTGCTTCGATGCCGCAGGCATGGACGACTACCTGTACTCGATCCCCGACGCACCCCGCGGCAGCGAGGACTGGGAGGCCGAGCTGCTCGAGGCGCACAAGGAGTTCGCCGACGCGTGCGAAGCGAACAGCGGTGGCATCCTTCCCTACATCACCACCATCAACGCAGCGCGGGACATGGATCTCATCCGTGCGGTTCTCGGTGACAGACAGCTCAACTACCTCGGCTACTCGTACGGCACGTTCCTCGGTGCCACCTATGCGAACCTCTACCCCGAGAAGGCGGGGCGCCTCGTGCTCGACGGCGCGATCGACCCGGCGGTGTCGGGTCTCGACGTGGGCGCGACTCAGGCGCTGGGGTTCGAATCGGCCCTGCGCGCGTATATGAAGGATTGCCTCGACTCGGGGGAGTGCCCGTTCAACGGCACTGTCGACGAGGCGATGGCCGACCTCGGCGCTCTGCTCTCGAGCGTCGATGCGAACCCGCTCGAGAACGGCGACGGGCGGATGCTCGGGGCCGACGCCCTCATGACCGGGATCATCGCGGCGCTCTATTCCGCCGACAGCTGGCAGTACCTGACCCAGGCCTTCGACGAGACGCTGCAGGGCGACCCCACGACGGCGTTCTTCCTCGCGGACTTCTACAACGGGCGCGAGGACGGCGCCTATCTCGACAACTCGAGCGAAGCCTTCCGCGCTTACAACTGCATGGACTATCCCGTCGAAGACGACCCTGCCGCCGAGGCCGCGAGCGACGCGAAGATCGCCGAGGGTGCGCCGACCATCGCGCCGTACTGGGACGGGCCGGACTCCTGCTCGGTGTGGCCGTACCCGCCCACCGGCACTCGGGGCGAGATCACCGCAGAGGGTGCGGGGCCGATCCTCGTCGTCGGTACCACCAACGATCCGGCCACGCCGTACGAGTGGTCGGAGTCGCTCGCCGACCAGCTCGAAGAGGGCGTGCTGATCACTCGCGTCGGCGAGGGACACACGGGATACAACAAGGGCAACACGTGTGTCGACAGTGCTGTGGAGGCCTTCCTCCTCGACGATGTCGTGCCCGAGGACGGCCTTCGCTGCGAGTGAGTCGGGCTCGATTCGCGGTGCGGCTCCGGAACGGGTAATATCGATGATCGCGCCGCTTTAGCTCAGTCGGCAGAGCATTTCACTCGTAATGAAAAGGTCGTCAGTTCGATTCTGACAAGCGGCTCCAGCAGGCCCCGTGATCTGAAAAGATCACGGGGCCTTATGGTTTCCTCCGACAGGCGCTCTCAGCGGCGGGTGCTCAGCGCCATCCTCACGCGCCGCCAGAAGGGCTCGGAACGGAATCCGGGCTCGTCTCGACGAGCGTGAGCAGACACCAGGACGGCAGTCGCACCGGTGACGATCGCGAACATCGGACCGACCCAGGGAGTCTGAGACGCCAACGCGAGACCACCCGCGGTGACCGCTCCGACGATGAGCGCGCCCGCTGCGACTCCCATCCACCGTGCCGGGCCGGCGAGAGGTGCGCCGAAGGACAAGCCGGCGCTCACGGCGAGAGCCGCTGTCGCGACGTAGACGACGGTGGCGAGCTGCGCCTCCGACATCAGCGACGCTCCTCTGAACGCGCGAGGCTCAGCACTTGATCCTCCAGATCACTCCCGGAATGGGAGCCGCGGTGAAGAACAGGCACGACTTCGGGCTGTCGCTCTGGGCGAGATTCGCCTGCACGCTCATGTATCCGGCGAATGCACCGCAGGCGACGGTGAATCCGGGGGCACCCCGTGCGAAGATCGCGCACATCGAGCCGGCAGCACCCAGGTCCCGGACCCGGGAGGTCTCGGTGCGAGAGAGTTTCATGCCCCAGGCTGGTGCGTACCAGATCCAGCTGGGATCGGCGACGATGGGGTATGCGGTCGATTCGTCGGCCTCGACCACCTGCACCAGCTCCTTTCCGTGGATCTCGTAGTGGGTGTCGACGCGGGCACCGTTCGCATCCACGGCCCAAGGCGCGTCGACATTGACGAAGTCGCCCGCGGCGTTGACGAACACGACTTCTCCGGTGTCGCTCTCGTACGGGCGGTAGCCCTGCATCCGGTAACCGAACTCATGCGCGCTCGATGGATCCGCGATCACCGTCTGCACGCGGGTCGAGCCGTCTGCCAGCGTCTGCACCGCGACGGCGTCGGCCGACCCGTCGGCGGCGGGGTAGACCACGGTTCCGTCGTCCGTCACGACCCCCGAGCCCACGGCGATCTCGTCGGGAAGGGCGATCCTCGCGGTCTGCGTCCCCTCAGCGCCCGCGACCGTGACGACGATGTCGCCGTCCGGCGAGAGCGGAACCACCGCGCTGGTGTCGTTCGCGCGCGTGAGCACCTGCCCGTCGTCGACGATGCCCGGCTCCGCCAGGTCGTTTGTGGGAGCGGCTGCCTCGATGGCCTCGGAGGCCTGCTCGGCGCGCGAGGTGTCATCCTCTGCCTGCGCGGGAGCGCCCATCGATGTCGCAAGTACGACCATGGTCAGGAGCGAGGCCACGAACCCCAGTTTTCTTCGTGCCACTGTTCTCACCTTTCTCTATACATGAAGACATTGTGTCTTCGTTCGGGGTCACTCTAAGCGTGTATGAGGTTTCCGATCTAAGACTCCTGGCCAAAGATCGTCGGCGTCCACGTGGACCTGTGGCCATTCTCCGCAGATCGCACGACGACGGATGCGGAACGCACAGGCGTACCCTCGAACCATGAGCAGAGCGCTTCTGATCGTCGATGTGCAGAACGACTTCACCGAGGGCGGTGCGGTGGCCGTCGAGGGCGGCGATGCGGTCGCATCCGCCGTCTCCGTCTTCCTCGAGGCCCACGCCGATGACTACGACGTGATCGTCGCGTCACGGGACTGGCACGACCCCGACGGGGACAACGGCGGTCACTTCGCCGAAGCCCCCGACTTCGTCGACACGTGGCCCGTCCACTGCGTCGCGGGCACGTACGGTGCCGAGTACGACCCGCTGCTGGTGGTCGACGCGGTCACGCACCACGTGCAGAAGGGTCAGGGGAAACCCGCCTACTCGATGTTCGAGGGTGCGACGGAGACGGGCGACACCGTCGCGGCGATCCTCACGAGCGCGGGCGTGCTCAGCGCGGATGTGGTCGGGATAGCCACCGACCACTGCGTCCGCGCATCCGCCCTCGACGCGATCGCGCACGGTGTGCAGGTGCGGATCCTCACCGACCTCATCGCCGGTGTCGCTCCCGAGTCGAGCGAGGCGGCGCTCGCAGAGCTCGCTCATGCGGGCGCCGCTCTGATCGACAGCGGCGCTGCGTGACGCGCAGCGCCCTGCTGCTGCGCGCGGTCAACGTCTCCGGGCGCAACCGTGTGCCGATGGCGGAGCTGCGGGAGGCGCTCGTCCCGGTGCTGGGGGAGGTGTCGACGTACATCGCGAGCGGGAACATCGTGTGCGCGCATCCGGACGATCCGTCATCCGCGTGCGCGGAGGTCCGCGCGCTCATCGCCCGCGAGTTCGGCGTCGACACTCCTGTGATCCTGCGGACCCACGAGGCGCTCGTGCGTGCCCTCGACTCGCACCCCTTCGACGGGGCATCCGAGAAGTTGCTGCACGCGATGTTCCTCGAAGGGCGCCCCGCGGTCGGGGCGATCGAAGAGTTGCAGCAGCGTCTCGTGCCGGGGGAGCGGATCGCGCTCGTCGGCGACGATCTCTGGATCGACTACGCCGAGGGCGGCGTGCACAGCACGAAGCTCACCAAGGCCGTGCTCGACCGTGCGCTCGGGGTCGCCGGCACGGCTCGCAACCTCCGCACGGTGCGGAAGCTCGCCGAGCTCACGGAATGAGCGGATCGACGTGCCGCGCGCCACGGCTGAGCGCAGTCGGGGGAACCTGCGGGTGCGACTGCAGGTCGACGCGGCGCGTTCCGCATTCGCCGCACCGCACGTAAAGGACGATGCCCTCGCTCGTCGGATGCCTCGACTCGACGCGCCAGGCGTGCTCGTGCGCGGTTCTGGTCGGGCGGGGGATCGGCAGGGTGTTCAGCGAGGTCATGCATCCAGCGTGATGTAATGGCCTTATGCATCTCAACCCTTACGGCGAGTATGCGGTGCTGCTGGCCGCATCGCTCGCCGACGACTTTCCCGCCGATCGCGCCGGGATCGAGGCGAGAACGCTCGAGATGGGCATGACGATGACATTCCCGCCCGCACCTGATGATCACGAGCGGGTGCGTGAGGTCATCGACGACTGGTTGCGGATCGTCGACGAGCGGGATCCCTCGGCGAGGGCCGACGTGCTCAACGCCCAGATGGCGAAGGCCGCGGCCTATCCACGCCTGACGAATCATGACGGCGAGGGATGGCACCTGCACTACCGAGACGACGTGCAGTCACTGCCGTACGTGCTCCGGGCGATCTTCGCGGTCGGCACCTCGCTGCACCTCGTCACGCGCGGCATGGATCGCCTCGGTCGCTGCGAGGCGTCGCCGTGCACGAACGTCGTCGTGGATGTGACGCGCAACGGTCGGCAGCGCTTCTGCTCGGTGCGCTGCGCGAACAGAGCGGCGGTCCGGCGTCACAGGGCGCGCGCGGGCGCCTGACACCGGACCGCCGGATGCTCGGTTCAGATCACGCGGTCTGCTCGGCGTGCCGCCCTTCGGCGACCTCTTCGATGAGCTTGGCGTTGAAAGCGGGCAGATCGTCGGGGGTGCGACTCGAGACGAGGCCCTCGTCGACCACGACCTCCTCATCGACCCAGGTCGCTCCGGCGTTGCGGAGGTCGGTCGCCAGACTCGGGTAGCTCGTGAGCGTGCGTCCGTCGACGACGCCGGCCTCGATCAGGATCCAGGCGCCGTGGCAGATGACGGCGACGGGCTTGTGCTGTTCGAAGAATGAGCGGGCGAGGTCGATCGACGGCTTGTCGAGGCGCAGGTGATCGGCGTTCACCACTCCGCCCGGAAGCACGAGCGCATCGAATTCGTCGGCCTTCGCCGTGTCGGAGGTCAGGTCGACGTGCTGCACATGACCGTTCTTGCCGGTGATCTGGAGTCCTTCGGGTGCGATCAGCGTGGCGCTCGCGCCCTCGCCCTGCACCGCTTCCCACGGACTGGTCAGCTCGCTGTCCTCGAATCCGTCTGTGGCCAGGAATGCCACTCGGCTGTCGGTGAGAGTCGCCATGATGCGTCCTTTCGTGGAGGTGGAGGTCCCGGTGGGGATGACTCGACACTCTCGCACGCGCCGGATGCCGTGAAGGGGGTGGCCGGATTGCTCCGGCGGTGATAACGGTGGGCCCCGTGGGGCTCGAACCCACGACCCGCGGATTAAAAGTCCGATGCTCTGCCAACTGAGCTAGAGGCCCGCCCCTTCAGTCTAGGGCGCAAAGAAGGAGCCGCTGACGACGTGTCGCCAGCGGCTCCTTCTCCATCTCACCGTCCTCCCCCTGAGTGGCGAGATGGTGTGTGCCGAGTCCTGCCTCGGCGTCCCATGGCTTACTCAGCCGGGGGCATCAGAACCGAGTCGATGAGGTACACGGTCGCGTTGGCGGTCTTGACGCCACCGCAGATGACGTTCGCGTCGTTGACCATGAGCTCGTCGCCGCTGCCGGTGACCTCGAGGTCAGCGCCCTGGACGGTGGCGTGCGTGCCGTCGATGTCCGAGGGGGCGATCTGGCCGGGGACCACGTGGTACGTCAGGATCGAGCTCAGCGTGGCGCTGTCGGTCTTGAGAGCCTCGATGGTGGCCGGGTCGATCTTGGCGAAAGCGTCGTCGACCGGGGCGAAGACGGTGAACTCGTCACCGTTCAGCGTGTCGACGAGGTTGACGTCGGGGTTGAGCTGACCGCTGACTGCGGCGACCAGGGTCTTGAGAAGCGGGTTGTTGGACGCGGCGGTGGCGACCGGGTCAAGAGCCATGCCCTCGACCGATCCTGCGCCGTCCGGCACTGCCTCTGCGTATGCGGCGCAGCCGGGGCCGACGAGGTCCGCGGCCGGGTCCATCGTCTCGGGAGCAGTCGTCTCGGACGACTCCGGTGCCGTCGACTCCGACGGCTCGTCGGTGGTTCCGCCCATGGAACATGCGGAGAGCAGGAATGCGCTCGCAAGGCCGAGGGTGATGGCTGCGGTGACCTTCTTCTTGGTGCTGAACATCTCGAGCTCCTTCAGAACTTTGCCACGGCCTCTCCGTGGCGTTGACAGCTGTTCGGAGCCCCTCCGAGATCGGATGGGAAATTCTCGAAAGAAATCTCAGACCGCCCCGATCCAATCCGTTTCGGGGGTCTGTCGCGAACAGCTTTCAACGAGAAGCACTTAAGAGGACACGAGGGCGACGCGGACGATGTCGGCGCCGGCCTTCTCCTCCACAACTTTTCCGTCACTTTCAGGTGGCGGTTGCAGGGGAAAGCGCGGGTATGCGGCATGCTGGTTGAGATGGTCATCGATGGGATGGACGTACCCGAAGACGGTACGCCGAGGGATGCTGTCGCTGACCTGCTCTTCCGCATCGGCGACGGAGATCAGCGCGCGTTCGCCGAGCTCTACGACTCGCTCTCGTCGAGAGTGTTCGGGCTCATTCTCCGTGTCCTCGTCAACCGCTCGCAGAGCGAAGAGGTGCTTCAGGAAGTTTTTCTGGAGATCTGGCAATCCGCTACGAAGTTCGCTCCGAACAAGGGGCAGGGAAGAACCTGGGTGATGACGATCGCGCACCGTCGTGCGGTCGACCGGGTACGGGCGTCCCAGTCCAGCGCGGACAGAGACGTACGGGCCGGGTTCAGGGATATCGGGGTCGCGCACGACAGTGTCGCGGAAACGGTGGAACTGGGCATCGAGAGCGAGAAGGTGGTTCACGCGCTCTCAGGTCTTCCCGAGGCACAGCGCGAAGCCCTCGTACTGGCCTACTACGGCGGATACAGTCAAAATGAAGTCGCGGCGCTCGTGGGAGCACCGCTGGGGACGATCAAGACACGGATGCGAGATGGGCTCTCGCGCCTGAGGACAGCTATGGGGGTGACGGCATGAACGAGCAGGAATTCGCGGAACTCGCGGCAGGAGCAGCGCTCGACGCGTTGTCGCCCGACGACCAGCAGCGGTATCACTCCGCACTCGCCGCGCACCCTGAGTGGCAGCGGATCGCCGATGAGGATGCCGACACTGCGGGACTCCTCTCGGGTGGGGCGGCCCCGGTCGTACCGTCGCCCGACATCCGTGCGGCGCTCCTCGCCCGCATCGCGATCACTCCACAGAACGGCGATGTGATCCAGACGGTCTCCGCACCGGACACCGTCCCCGAAGGACTCCCGGATGCCGACCAGAAGCCGCTCGGTGCGGAATCGACTCCCAAGGCTCCGGTCCGTCGTCTTCGCATCCTCTTCGCGCTCGCCGCGTGCCTCGCTCTGCTCGTCGGAGTGGGGGCCGGAACGGTCGCGATCAACACCTACCTGAATCGTCCGGCGAGCGTGATCGCCCTGCAGGACATCCAGTCGGCCGATGACGCTCAGCAGGCCTCCGTCACGCTCGAGAGCGGTGGTACGGCGACCGCGCACTGGTCGGCGTCGCTGGGCAAGTCCGTCCTGGTGACGGACGGCATCCCTGCGTTGCCCGAGGGTGAGACATACGAGCTCTGGTACGTCCGCGGAGACACTCCGGTGTCAGCCGGCGTGTTCGCCGCCGATGGCGGAGAAGCAACAGCCGCGCTCGCCGGCGACATGCACGCGGGCGATGTGATCGCCGTGACGGTGGAGCAGGCCGGAGGATCACCCTCGGGATCTCCGACCACCGACCCCGTCGTCGTGATCCCGACCGCCTGACACGGCGGATCGCGCGTACCCTGGACTGATGCCTGAGCAGTTCTCCCGTCCGGTGCGGCGACCCACCAGCTCCTTCGACAACATCGTCGGCACCCACGACCCTGCGGAGGAGACGCGGATCGCGCACGCGACCGCATCCGCTCTGCTGACGCGTGTGCGCGCCGACGAGAGTGGAGTGAGCGCCGATCGCCTCGTGGCGTTCACCGCGGAGCACGGCATCGACGAGATCGCGGAGCTGTGGTCGAAGGCGCCGTCTCGGACGCTCCCCGGAGCCCTGTGGCGCCTGTACCTGCTGCAGCTGGCGATCCACGGCGATCCGCAGACGGCGGCCCTGCTCTACGAGCGGGGTCGGGTCGAGCTGGCCTCGGCAGACGCGGTGATCGCCGGTGCGCCCGCTCCGGCGAGCCCGGATGAGCTGGTCGCGCTGATCGACACGATCCTGCGTGGCGCGTTCCGCGGCGACTTCGCCGTGGCGCTCGACCGGGCCGCGGCCTTCTGTCGGCTGCAGGCATCCGGGGCGACCCACACCGCCGACGACTACGAGGCCACCGAGCCGGCACGCGCGAGCGAGCTCACGACCAGGGCGCTGCGGCTGAGCAGCTACGCGCAGGATCTGTCTGCTTCAGCGGTGCTGTGGCGGATGGACGCACTGTCCTGAGCCCGCGACGGCCGCGAGAGGGCCAGCGCCCGGACATGAAAAGACCGGGCCGCAAGAACGCCTCTCGGCGGAAGGCCGCTCGCAGCGGCAAAAATTGGAGCCCGGGGTTATGCGGCCCGGCCACTCCAGTGTAACAAGATCGCACCGCTGCTATTCCCGGAGCCCTAGGCTCGGACCATGACCCGGCGCTTTGCTCTCATGATCGATCCTGCGGCCGCTGACGCCGACCGCTCCGACTTCGCAGACACGTTCACTCTCGTGGATGCGGCGGCTCCCGCCCTGAGCGTGGGCGAGCTGAGCGCCCAGCGCGGCGACGGCGTGTTCGAGTCGATCGGTGTCGTCGACGGGCATGCGCAGGAGGTGATCCCCCACCTCGAGAGGCTCGCGCACTCGGCGCAGCTGTGCGACCTGCCCCTGCCGAACCAGGCCCAGTGGCGCCAGGCGATCGAGCAGGCGGCGGCGCACTGCGAGCAGGGCGAGTACGTCATCAAGCTCATCCTGAGCAGGGGAGTGGAGCACGGGCCGACGCCGACCGCGTGGGCGACCGCGGCGCCGGCATCCGACTTCTCCGAGGTGCGCGAGCGGGGCATCCGCGTGGTGACCCTCGACCGCGGATACGACCTCGACGTCGCCGAGAACGCGCCGTGGCTGCTGCTCGGAGCGAAGACCCTCTCGTATGCGGTGAACATGGCGGCGCTGCGCGAGGCGCACCGGAGGGGAGCGGATGACGCGATCTTCCTCTCCCGCGACGGCTTCGTGCTCGAGGCGCCGACGGCGTCGCTGATCCTGCGTCTGGGAGATCGATTCGTCACACCTGCGCCGAACGGCGGCATCCTGCACGGAACGACCCAGCTCAGCGTCTACGAGTATCTCGCGGGCCGCGGCTCGGATGCGGAGTACGGCACGATCCCGGCATCCGACCTCTCGCGTGCGGATGCCGCATGGCTCGTCTCGAGTGTGCGACTCGCCGCCCCGATCACCGCGGTCGACGGGGTCGAACTGCCGGTCGACCACGCTCTCACGGCCGAGCTGAACCGGTACCTGCTCTCGCCCCGCGACTGACCCCGGCCGGCTTCCGACCCACATCCGGGCAGACGAGTGAGGGCCCGACGCCGCAGCGTCGAGCCCTCACCTCATGAACCGGCGGATGCTTATCCGAAGCGGCCCGAGACGTAGTCTTCGGTCGCCTGCACGGACGGGGTGGTGAACATCGTGCGGGTGTCGTCGTACTCGATGAGCTTGCCGGGCTTGCCGGTGCCGGCGATGTTGAAGAAGGCCGTCTTGTCGGAGACGCGGCTGGCCTGCTGCATGTTGTGCGTCACGATGACGACCGTGTACTGGGTCTTGATCTCGGCGATGAGCTCCTCGATCGCGAAGGTCGAGATGGGGTCGAGGGCCGAGCAGGGCTCGTCCATGAGGATCACGTCGGGTGAGACGGCGATCGCACGCGCGATGCAGAGACGCTGCTGCTGACCGCCGGAGAGGCCGGAGCCGGGGCGGTCGAGGCGGTCCTTGACCTCGTTCCAGAGGTTCGCGCCGCGCAGCGACTTCTCGACGAGTGCGTCCTGGTCGCTCTTCGCCATGCGCGTGTTGTTGAGCTTGACGCCCGCGAGCACGTTCTCCTTGATCGACATCGTCGGGAACGGGTTCGGACGCTGGAACACCATGCCGACCTGGCGACGCACCAGCACGGGGTCGACTCCGGCGCCGTAGAGGTTCTTGCCGTCGATCAGCACCTCGCCCTCGACGCGCGCACGGGGGATGACCTCGTGCATGCGGTTGAGCGTGCGCAGGAACGTGGACTTGCCGCAGCCGGACGGGCCGATGAATGCGGTCACGGTGTTGGGCTTGATGTCGATGCTGACGCCTTCGACGGCGAGGAAGTCGCCGTAGTAGACGTTGAGGTCGTTGACTTCGATGCTCTTTGACACGTGGGAATCCTTCTTGTTCAGTCTGGTAATGACGGCTCAGCGGCCGTTGATCTTGGGAGCGAACACCTTGGCGATGATGCGGGCGAGCAGGTTCAGCACCATCACGATCACGATCAGGGTGAGGGCTGCGGCCCATGCGCGTTCGAGGTAGGCGTCGACGGGGATGCCCGGGTACTTGGCCTGCATGTACGAGAACACCGGTAGTGTCGCCATCTGCCCGCCGAACATGTTCAGGTTCATGCCCTGCACGATTCCGACGGTGAGCAGCAGCGGCGCGGTCTCGCCGATCACGCGCGAGATGGCGAGCATGATGCTGGTCAGGATTCCCGCGATCGCGGTGGGCAGCACGACCTTGAGGATCGTCAGCCACTTCGGCACGCCGAGCGCGTAGGCGGCCTCGCGGAGTTCGTTCGGGACGATCCGCAGGAGCTCCTCCGAGCCGCGCACGACCACGGGGATCATCAGCACCGACAGGGCGAGCGAGCCCATGATGCCCATCCGGGTGCCGGGGCCGACGATCAGCGAGAACACCGAGTAGATGAACAGACCGGCGACGATCGATGGGATGCCTGTCATGACGTCGACGAGGAACGTGATGCCGCGGGCGAGCTTGCGACCCTCTCCGTACTCGACGAGGTAGATCGAGGTCATCAGACCGATCGGCACCGAGATGATCGTGGCGCCGAGGGTGATGAGGAGCGTGCCCCAGACGGCGTGCACGGCGCCGCCGCCCTCGCCGACGATGTTGCGCATCGAGAAGCTGAAGAACTCGCCGTCGAACCGCATGAGGCCGTTGACGACCACGGTGTAGAGCAGCGAGATCAGGGGGAGGAGCGCGACCACGAATGCGCCGGACACCAGCGCTGTCATGAGGCGGTCGATCGCGTGGCGGCGGCTCTCGACCACGGTGGAGATCACGAGGATCAGAGCCATGTAGAAGATGAGGCCGACCACGAGGGTGAGCGCGATGTTGAAGTCGGCGGGATCGTTGCCCGCGTTGACGAAGGCGAAGATCGTGGCCGATACGACGAAGGCGACCAGCAGGAGCGCCCAGGGCGCCCACTTGGGCAGGTGTCCCGCCGACGTGCTGTGCACCGGAGCCGCGACGGACGCGGAGGAGGGCGAGGGCGTGAGGGTGGCGGTCATGTCAGTTGGCTCCCGAGAACTCGGCACGGCGCGAGACGATCCAGCGGGCCACGAAGTTGACCGCGAAGGTGACGATGAAGAGGATCAGACCCGCCGCGATGAGCGTGTTGACGCCCTCGTCATGGGCCTCGGGGAACCGCAGTGCGATGATCGCGGGGATCGTGGTGGGGTTCTCCGGGTTGATGAGGTTGAACGTGATGATGCCCAGAGGCGAGAGCACGAGGGTGACGGCCATGGTCTCGCCGAGCGCGCGGCCGAGTCCGAGCATGGCACCCGACACCATTCCGCTGCGTGCGAAGGGCAGCACGGCCATCCGGACCATCTCCCAGCGGGTGGCTCCGAGCGCGAGAGCGGCCTCCTCGTGGAGCTTCGGCGTCTGGAGGAACACCTCACGGCAGATCGCGGTCATGATCGGCAGGATCATCACGGCGAGGACGAGGGATGCGGTGAGGATCGTCTTTCCCGTGCCCGAGGGCGTGCCGCTGAAGATCGGGATCCAGCCGAGGTTCTCGTTGAGCCACTTGTAGAAGGGCACGAGCATCGGAGCGAAGGTGAGGGCTCCCCAGAGGCCGAAGACGACGGACGGGACGGCCGCGAGCAGGTCGATGATGTAGCCGAGGAAGCCGGCGAGGCGCCGCGGGGCGTAGTGCGAGATGAACAGCGCGATGCCGATCGCGATGGGTGCCGCGATCACCAGGGCGATGAAGCTCGACCACAGCGTTCCGAAGACGAACGGCCAGACCCAGGACAGGAACGACTGGCCCTCGAGGATGTGGTTGCCGCTCGTGTCTGCCGAGAGCGCAGGGATCGACTGCACGATGAGGAACAGCGCGACGGCGGCGAGCGTGACGAGGATGATGATTCCCGCGGCCAGCGCGGTGCCCGAGAAGACGAGGTCTCCCCGTCGGCGCAGCTTGGGGGGTGTCCCGGCTGAACGGGTGGTATCGGGACCCGTTGTGGTTGTGGACATCGGAGCGACTCCAGGCTCTGAGGGACTTTCGGGGGTTTTCATGCGGGTGCCCCCGGGTGTCGGTCGAGTCCTCTCGACCGACACCCGGGGGCGTCGGACCGGGGCTCAGCGGTGGGCTGAGCCGTCGGTCACTCCGTGACGATCGCGTCGATCGCGGTGCTGATCTGGTCGCGCAGGCTGTCCGAGATCGGCGCGCTGCCGGCGGCCTCGGCTGCGGCATCCTGGCCCTCGGCCGAGGCGACGTACTCGAAGTACGCCTTCACGAGGCCGGCGGTCTCGGCGTCGTCGTACTCGACGCAGCCGATGAGGTACGACACGAGCGCGATCGGGTAGGAGCCTGCCGGTGCGGCGGCCGGGTCGACGGCGAACGCGAGGTCGTGGTCCGAGCGGCCCTCCTCGAGCGGCGATGCCTCGACGAGCGCGGCTGCGGCGTCTGCCGAGTAGGGGACGTACTCGCCCTCGACCTCGACGGCGACCTGTCCGAGCTCGGAGGTGCGCGACGCGTCGGCGAAGCCGATGTAGCCGGAGCCGTTGGTGATCGCGTCGACGACGCCCGAGGTGCCGTCGCCGGCCTCGCCGGTCTGCAGCGGCCACTCGTCGCTGGGCTCGTAGGTCCACACGTCGGGGGCGACGGCGCTGAGGTACTTGGTGAACGTCTCCTGCGTGCCCGAGGGGTCGGAGCGGTGCACGGTCACGATGGCCTGGTCGGGCAGGTCGACGCCCTCGTTCTGCGAGGCGATCGCGTCGTCGTTCCACTTGGTGATGGTGCCCGCGAAGATCTTGGCGATGGTCTCGCCGTCGAGGTTCAGCTCGTCGACGCCCTCGAGGTTGAAGGCGACGGCGACCGGGGAGATGTAGACGGGGATCTCGACGATCTCGTCGGATGCGCAGGAGCCGAAGCCGCCCGCGGCGAGCTCGTCGGCGTTGAACGCACGGTCCGAGCCGATGAAGTTCGACGAGCCGGCGATGAAGTTCTCGCGGCCGGTGCCCGATCCGGTGGCGGTGTAGTTGACCGTGGTGTCAGGGTTCGCGGTCTGGAACGCGGCGACCCACGACTGCTGCGCGGCCTCCTGCGACGAGGCGCCGGTGGCCTCGATGGTGCCCGAGAGGGTGGACTCGGCGGGCGCGTCGGTGGAGCCGCCGGTGCCGCCTTCGTTCGCGGCACAGCCGGCGAGAGCGAGAGCGGCGACGGCGCCGATGGCGCCGATACGTGCGATTCGGGAGATCTTCACTGTGGATCCTTCGATCATGGATGGGTGGGGCCCGGTGCAGGGCACACAGTGACGCTATGCGCGACGGTTAACGAGACTCTCCCGGGCAGGTGAACGGAAGGTGAACGGCGCGCGACTCTCTGGGGTGGGCGCCCGGACGCACTCGTGCCTCGCTCCGACGCCGGAGAACGGTCAGACCTTGGGGATGTGCGTCTCGATCGCGATGATCCCGGAGCCCGGGTTCGAGGCCGACAGATGCACCACGGAGAACGCGGCGGGTTCGAGGTCGGCGGCGCTGCTCACGTACGAGCCGCGGATGGTTCCGGTCGCGAGGGCGATCTCGGAGAGGATGCCGGGAAGCACCGGTCCGTGGCTGCACAGCACCGCCGGCTTGCCCGATCGCACCCGGCGACCGATCACCGATCGCAGGTCGTCCTCGCCGTCCTCCCATGCGTCCTGACTGATCTTCGACGTCTGCACCGTCTTGCGGTCGAGGGCTTTCGCGAGCGGCGTGACGGTCTGCACGCAGCGCACGGCGTCGCTCGTGACGATCTTGCGGACGCCGAAAGCCCGGAGTGGGCCGACGATGGATTTCGCCTGCTGCCGCCCGCGGTCGGTCAAGGGACGTGCGGCATCACTGCCTTCCCAGTCCGAGCGGGAGAGAGCCTTGGCGTGCCTGAGGGCGATGATCGGGAACGTGCGCAGCACGCCGTCGTCGACCAGCTTCGCGAAGAAGTCGAGGATCTCGAGGTCGACGGGGTAGCTCAGGCGCGCCCGCGCCTTCTTCACGCTGACCCACTCCAGGGCGGCGATCTCGCGGTTCGGAACGAACGTGGAGGCCCGGATGGCGTCGGCCGTGGCCTCGGCCGCCCAGTAGTGCACGACCTTCTGCTTGCTCGAGGGCAGGTGGTAGCGGCTCACACCGACGGGCACCCCGAGCGAGACGCGGATGCCCGTCTCCTCGTGCACCTCGCGCACCGCGGTCTCGGCGAGCATCTCGCCCGGGTCGACCTTGCCCTTGGGCAGGGTGATGTCCTTGTACTTGGTCCGGTGGATCAGCAGGATCCGCAGTTTGCCGTCGATGAGGCGCCAGACGACGGCCCCGGCCGCGTACACGGCCTTGTCCGTCCACTTCGAGCGCGTCGCCTCGGCCGTCGAGGGGGGAGTCATCGCACCGCCCGAGCGCGACGGCGCCGCTGGATCAACCCCATGGTCTTGTCCTGCAGATCGATGAGCGGCTTGCCGTCGGCATCCTCGGAGTGCCGTGTCCAGACACCGTCCGCGCCCAGGTGCCACGACGTGGTGCCCGGGTCCATGGCCAGGTCGAAGAAGTCGAGCAGATCCTTCATGTGGCCCGGGTCGGTCACCCTGACCAGGGCCTCGACGCGGCGGTCGAGGTTGCGGTGCATCATGTCGGCGCTGCCGATGTAGACCTGATCGTCGCCGTCGTTGTGGAAGGCGAAGATGCGCGAGTGCTCGAGGTAGCGGCCCAGGATGCTGCGGACGGTGATGTTGTCGCTGACGCCTTCGAGGTCGGTACGCAGGCTGCAGATGCCTCGCACCCACACATCGACCTTCACGCCGGCCGTGCTCGCCCGGTACAGCGCGTCGATGACCTCTTCGTCGACCATCGAGTTGACCTTGATGCGGATGCTCGCGGGCTTGCCGTCCTCGGCGTTGCGACGCTCATGGTCGATCTGACGCACGAGTCCCTTGCGCAGGTGCAGCGGCGCGACGAGGAGGCGCTTGAACTTCTTCTCGATCGCGTAGCCGCTGAGCTCGTTGAACAGACGGGTGAGGTCCTTGCCGACCTGCGCGTCGGTCGTGAAGAGCCCGAAGTCCTCGTAGATGCGGCTGGTCTTCGGGTTGTAGTTGCCGGTGCCGATGTGCGAGTAGTGGCGCAGCACGCCGTCCTCCTCGCGGATCACGAGAGCGAGCTTGCAGTGCGTCTTCAGCCCCACGAGGCCGTAGACCACGTGCACGCCCGCCTTCTCGAGCTTGCGCGCCCAGACGATGTTGTTGGCCTCGTCGAACCGGGCCTTGACCTCGACGAGGGCCAGCACCTGCTTGCCCGCCTCTGCGGCGTTGATCAGCGCCTCCACGATCGGGCTGTCGCCCGAGGTGCGGTAGAGCGTCTGCTTGATGGCGAGCACGTGCGGATCGCGGGCCGCCTGCTCGAGGAACGAGACCACACTCGTCGTGAAGGACTCGTACGGGTGGTGGACGAGCACATCCGACTTGCGGATCGCCTTGAAGATGTCGGCGCGCGTGTTGCTGCCGGTGGGCTGGAAGGCGACCGCAGTGGTGGGCAGGTGCGGCGGGTAGCGCAGGTCGGGTCGGTCGATGCGCGACAGGTCGAACAGACCCCGCAGATCGAGCGGCCCGGGGAGACGGTAGATCTCCTGATCCGTGATCTCGAGCTCGCGCACCAGGAGGTCCATCGTGACCTCGTCCATGTCGTCGGTGATCTCGAGCCGGATCGGCGGGCCGAAGCGGCGACGCAGCAGCTCGGCCTCGAGCGCCTGGATGAGGTTCTCGCTCTCATCCTCCTCGATCTCGACGTCTTCGTTGCGGGTGAGCCGGAACGCGTGGTGGTCGAGGACCTCCATGCCGGGGAACAGGTCGCCGAGATGGTTGGCGATGAGCTCCTCGAGCGTGAGGAAGCGCTTGATCTCGCCCGAGCCCGGCACCTCGACGAAGCGGGGCAGCATGGGCGGCACCTTGAGGCGGGCGAACTCCTGGCGACCGGTGCGGGCGTTGCGGATGCGGATCGCGAGGTTGAGCGACAGGCCCGAGATGTACGGGAACGGATGCGCGGGGTCGACGGCCAGCGGCATGAGCACCGGGAACACCTGGGCGCCGAAGTACTCGGAGAGCTTGGCGCGCTCCTCGTCGGTGAGCTCGGACCATTCGGTGATCTCGATTCCCGACTCCGCGAGTGCCGGGCGCACGAGCGACGTCCAGGCCTCGGCGTGGCGCAGCTGCAGCGCGTGCGCCTCGCGGGCGATGTCCGCGAGGGCATCGGCGGGGGAGCGGCCGATGTTGGTGGGGACGGCGAGGCCCGTGATGATGCGTCGTTTGAGGCCGGCGACCCGCACCATGAAGAACTCGTCGAGGTTGCTGGCGAAGATCGCGAGGAAGTTCGCGCGCTCGAGCTCGGGCAACGACGGATCTTCGGCGAGCTCCAACACGCGCTGGTTGAACGCGAGCCAGCTCAGCTCGCGATCGAGGTAGCGGTGGTCGGGCAGGAGCGCGTCCGGGGACTCGACGGCATCGAAGTCGTCGTCTTCAGCGTCACCGAGACCTGCGTCGGCGAGAGCGGGATCGATCATGGGGTACATCTAAGCACCGTGAGGTGACGCGCGCGTGAACGGACGCGTCATCCGTCACCGTGCCGCGGCCACCGTCTCGTCGTCGTAGACGTTGAACCGGTAGCCGACGTTGCGCACGGTGCCGATGATCTGCTCCTGGTCGCCGAGCTTCGCGCGGAGGCGCCGCACGTGCACGTCGACCGTCCTGGTGCCGCCGAAGTAGTCGTAGCCCCACACCTCGCTGAGCAGCTGCTCACGGGTGAACACGCGCGACGGGTGGGTGGCGAGGAAGTGCAGGAGCTGGAACTCCTTGTATGTGAGATCCAGGGGGCGGCCGCGGAGCTTCGCCGAATACGACTGCTCGTCGATGGTGACGCCCGAGGCCTGCACGCGGGACGGCTCGGCGACCTCGTCGCGGCGGGCGAGAGCGAGGCGCACACGGGCATCGGTCTCTGCCGGCCCCGCGGTCGAGAGCAGCACGTCGTCGATCCCCCACTCGCCGGAGAGCGCGCTCATGCCGCCCTCCGTGACGACGAGCAGCAGCGGAGCATCCTGACCCGTGGCGCGCAGCAGACGGCAGAGCGACTTCGCGGCGACGAGGTCGAGACGCCCGTCGACGATCACGATGTCGTAGTCGGGGGCGTTCACGAGTTGGGCGGGCTCGGCCGGAATCTGGCGCACTCGATGGCTGAGAAGCTCGAGTGCGGGAAGGACCTGCTCCGAGACCGGAGCATTGGTCAACACCAGGACCTGGGCCACACGCACTCCTTCCGGACGGCGGGGTACGCCGTGCCGCAATGATACCGGGCGCCGATGGGTGACAATGGACTCATGTCGGAACCAGCACTCGCACCGCGTAACGCCCTCGGCGGCGTGCTCGTCGTCTGGGCGGTCGCCTTCGTCGCCTCCATCGCGGTGGGAATCTTCGTGCCGGAGGAGTGGCGCGTGCCGTGGCTTCTCGTGGCCTTCGGCGGCATCGTGCTGCTCTCGTTCGCCGTGCAGCTCTGGCAGGGGCGCACCCAGGGATTCATCTTCCGCGTGGGCGGCAGCGCGATCGGAGCGCTGCTTCTGATGGGTGTGATCTCGGTCGGCTTCGGCCTCGCCGCGCTCGTCACCTGAGACCCGGACGAGACACTGAGGCTCCGACGAGACACCCGCGCGCACGGAGGGTAAAGTGATGGTCATGGATCTCATGGCGCTCGAACTCTTCTTCATCGGCCTTCTGGGTCTTGCGAGCCTCGCGATCGTCTTCGTCTCGGTCGTGGTGCTGCGCAACCTCTTCCGCGGCCAGCGCTGAGCACGTCGTGCTCGATCTGCCCACAGACCTCCCCGCAGACCTCGCGCCGTTCGCATGGCTGATCGGCGTGTGGGAGGGGACAGGCGTCATCGACTATCCGGTCGGCGATGACCGCCTGCAGGGCGAGTTCACCCATCGGGTGAGCTTCAGCCACGACGGCGGTCCGTTCCTGAACTACTCGGCCACCGCGACGTTCACCGGTGACGATCAGGCCGTCTCCATCCCGCTCGTCGCCGAGACCGGGTTCTGGCGACTCAGCCGTCCGGCGACCGACGCCGATCCGGGCCCTGCCCTGCTGCCGCCGCTGAGCGAGCCCGTGACCCGCGGAGTCGACGACGTCGAGGAGCTGCGCGCCGCATCGGGCGGTTTCCCGATCGAGGTCTCCATCGCCCATGCCGACGGGACGCTCGAGCTCTACCTCGGCGAGATCGCCGGACCGCGCATCGACATCGCGTCCGACGCGATCGTCCGCGGTGCGGGAGCCAAGGAGTACGGCGCCGCGACGCGCATGTACGGCCTCGTCGACAATCACCTCCTCTGGGCCTGGGACATCGCGGCCCTCGGAACTCCCATGCGGGCGCACGCATCCGCTCGACTGGCCAAGGTCTGACATGACCGGATTCTCCGACATCTCCGGCGCCGTGATCGGCGAGAACGGGATCGATCATTTCGGCGACGCGTTCCGCGAGCAGCGTCGTCTCGCGGCAGGCTCCGCGGTGGTGCCGCTCGGCGACCGGACGGTCATCGAGGTCGCAGGCCCTGAGCGGCTGGGGTGGCTCGACTCGATCACCTCGCAGTCCGTCGGTCGGCTCGCACCCGGCGAGAGCACCGAGCTCCTGGTGCTCGACCCTCAGGGGCGCGTCGAGCATGCGGCCGGCGTCGTGGACGACGGCTCGTCGACGTGGCTGATCGCGGATGCCGCCGATGCCGAGGCGCTCGCGACGTGGCTGACCCGCATGAAGTTCCGCACGCAGGCCACGGTCGAGGTGCGCACCGATCTCACTCTGCTCGGTTTCGTCGACGGCGGTGCCGCTGCCGATCGCGTGCTCGCCGCGGCATCCGCTCCCGCTGACGTCCCGCTCGTGTGGGTCGACCCCTGGCAGCGCGTGAGCGCCGGTGGCCACCAGTACGCCGAGATCGCCGATCACCCCGGCGCCGAGCTCGCCTGGCGTGTCGCGATCGTGACCGACGAGGCCGCCGACGCGTTCGCCGCGACGGCGTCGTCCGACGAAGTCGCGGGACTCCTCGCGGCCGAGGCGCTGCGCATCGCCGCCTGGCGTCCGCGCTGGTCCGCCGAGGTCGACGAGCGTTCGCTGCCCCACGAGTCCGACTGGATCCGCACGGCCGTGCACCTGAACAAGGGCTGCTACCGCGGCCAGGAGACGGTCGCGAAGGTCCACAACCTCGGTCACCCTCCTCGGCGCCTCGCCGCTCTCCACCTCGACGGCAGCGAAGCCGTGCTCCCCGCCGTCGGCGATCCGGTGCTGTCCGGCGACGATGAGGTCGGGCACATCACGTCCGTCGCGCGTCACCATGAGGACGGACCGATCGCGCTCGCGATCCTCTCGCGCCGCACCCCGATCGGTGACCTCGTCGTGCGGGCGGAGGGAGCAGACATCGCTGCGACGCAGCAGGTCATCGTTCCCGCGGACGCCGGAGCAACGGCCGACATCCCGCGGCTCACGCGGCTGTCACGGCGCCCGAGTGCGCCGGATCCCCGCCGGGCGAGCTGAGCGCCGGGCCGCGAGCCGGGTCTCGCCTCAGGGGAGTGGTGCGACCGCATCCCACGGGAGCGTGATCTCACCCAGCCGCCACCGGGTCTTGCCTCCGAGCACCGGCCAGCCCTGGTCGCGAAGGGCTGCGACGGCCGCGAGGAACCGCTGGGTCGCCCCGAACGTCGACAGAGCCGCCGCCCTGTCCCACTCGCGGTCGAGATCCACGAGCAGCGCATGCACCCGTTCGCCGGGCACGTTGCGGTGGATCAGGGCCTTCGGCAGACGCTCGGCGACGATGCTCGGATGCTCGAGGTCGGCGAGCCGCAGCGAGATCGTGAACCGCTGAGGCGCCCCGGTCCGGTCGACATCGACCCAGCTCGACACACGCCCGATCTCGTCGCAGGTGCCCTCGACGAGCAGGCCGTCGGGTGAGAGCCTCGCCGTCATCGTGCGCCAGGCGGCGGCGACGTCGACCTCGTCGTACTGGCGCAGCACGTTCATCGCGCGGATCACCGCGGGTCGTCGTCCTGCGGGCAGCGGCACCTCGAACCCTCCGCGGGCGAACGACACCCTGAGATCGGGGGAGAAAGGCGTGCGGCCCGCCTGCACCTCGACGAGCTGCCGCTCCGCCGTCGCCACCCTGGCCGGGTCGATCTCGAGGCCGCGCACCTCGGCATCCGTCCGCACACGCTGCAGGCGCGTCGCGAGCTCGAACGCGGTGACGCCGCTGGCTCCGTAGCCGAGGTCGATCACGAGCGGATCGGCCGCACGACGGAAGGCGGGGCTCGCGGCGATCCATCGGTCGTTGCGTCGCAGCCGGTTCGTCCCGGTGGTGCCGCGGGTCGGCCGACCGAGAGGAGATGACGCCATGCGTCAATCCTCGCAGGGCTCGGGCGTGGACGCGTCGAGTTGCGCCGATAAACTGGGCGCATGACTTCGAAGCGCACCCTGATCCTGCTCCGTCACGGCCGGAGCGAGTGGAACGAACTGAACCTCTTCACCGGATGGGTGGACGTCCGCCTGAACGAGCAGGGCAGGAACGAGGCGCGCCGAGGTGGTGAGCTGCTGGCCGAGGCCGGCATCCTGCCCGACGTGCTGCACACCTCGCTGCTCAGCCGCGCCATCCAGACCGCCAACATCGCCCTCGACGCCGCAGACCGCCTGTGGATCCCGGTGACGCGCTCGTGGCGCCTCAACGAGCGCCACTACGGCGCCCTGCAGGGCAAGGACAAGGCGCAGACGCTCGAGGAGTTCGGTCCCGAGCAGTTCCAGCTGTGGCGTCGCTCGTTCGACGTGCCGCCGCCCGTGCTCGACGACGACAGCGAGTTCAGCCAGGTGCACGACGTGCGCTACGCGGGAATCGACGGCGAGGTGCCGCGCACCGAGTCGCTCAAGCTCGTCATCGACCGTCTGCTGCCGTACTGGAACGACGCGATCGTCCCCGACCTCGAGGCGGGCAAGACCGTCCTCGTCACCGCGCACGGCAACTCGCTGCGCGGACTCGTGAAGCACCTCGAGGGCATCAGCGACGACGACATCGCCGAGCTGAACATCCCCACGGGCATCCCGCTGGTGTACGAGCTCGACGAGAACAACGTGCCCACGGGCCCCGGTCGCTACCTCGACCCCGAGGCCGCCGCGGCCGGTGCCGCAGCGGTCGCCGCGCAGGGCAAGAAGTAAGAACACACACGAAGGGGGCGGATGCTGTCAGCATCCGCCCCCTTCGTCTGCCCCGTGAGGATCAGGCGTGGCCGAGCTCCTGCTGCTGCTCGATCGCCAGGGCGATGTCCTCTTCCTCGATGCGCCAGTCGCCCGTCGCCAGGTAGATGACCTTCTTCGCGACGGCGACCGCGTGGTCGGCGAAGCGCTCGTGGTAGCGGCTGGCGAGGGTGGCGTCGACGGTCGCGGTGGCCTCGCCCTTCCAGTTGTCGCTGAGCACCTTCTCGAACACGCTGGCGTGCAGCTCGTCGATGTCGTCGTCGGTGTTGCGGATGGTGTCGGCAAGCTTCAGATCCTGGGTGCGCAACAGCTCGGAGAGCGTGCGCGAGATCTCGACGTCGAGCTCGCCCATCTTCGTGAAGGTGCCCTTGAGGCCCTTCGGGATCGCGCGCTCGGGGAAGCGCAGGCGCGCGAGCTGGGCGATGTGCTCGGACATGTCGCCCATGCGCTCGAGCGAGGCGCTGACGCGCAGTGCGGTGACCACGACGCGCAGGTCGCGGGCGACCGGCTGCTGGCGGGCGAGGATCTCGATCGCCTGCTCGTCGAGTCGCACGGCGAGCTCGTCGATCTTGGCGTCATCGGCGATGACCTCTTCGGCCAGCTCGACGTCGCTCGTGGCGAACGAGCGGGTGGCCTTGTCGATGGAGACCGTGACGAGGTCGGCGATCTCCACGAGGCGGGACTGCAGGTCCTCGAGGGACTGGTGGAAGACTTCGCGCATGTCGGCGCAACCTTTCATTCGGGTCTCGGCTGTGTGTCAACGCGAGACGGCTGGGTCGTCCGCGCGAGAGGAGCGCAGCGCTCCCGCACAGGCCCGAAAGCGATTGTCTGCTTCGAAGGTTAACGAACGGTGCCCAGCACGTGAATAGTACTTCTCGCCTTGCCGCCAGGGCAGGTGAACCCGCCGATCGGCAGGTGAACGCACTCTACGCTGGGGTTATGACCCTGCCGCAGATCGCGCTGCTCGCGTTGGCCGTCGGCCTCGTGATCGGCATCGGCCTCTCCCTCCTCGTGGCGTGGGCGTACCGCGCGAGGGCGCGGGTGGCCGAGGAGACCTCGCTCGCGGTGCCCGACGGCGTCACCGCGGTACTCGGCAGCATGGACGACGCGGCGTGCGTGGTCGACTCGTCGGGTCTCGTGCTCGCAGTGTCGAAGGCGGCGACGCGCTTCGGCATCGAGGTGGGGGCGCCTCTCGAGAACCCCGAGCTCCGCCAGTTGGTGCGCGGCGGCCGGAGTGAGGGTGGATCGGCCTCCGAGTCCATGCGCCTGACGCGAGGCGGACTCAGCCTCGACCCTCGCCTGGTCTCGGCCCGTGCGAGTGTGATCAGCCCGCGCATGACCCTGCTGATCATCCGCGACGTCACCGAGCAGGAGCGCCTCGACCAGATGCGCCGCGACTTCGTGGCGAACACCAGCCACGAGCTCAAGACGCCGGTGGGCGCCGTCACCCTGCTGGCCGAGGCCATCGAGTCGGCGGCCGACGATCCCGCTCAGGTGCGTCACTTCGCCACGCGCATCTCTGCCGAGGCCTCGCGTCTCGGCCAGCTGACCGGCCGCATCATGAGCCTGTCGAGGCTGCAGGCGGAGGATGCCCTGTCGGATGTGCGACCGGTCGCGATCGACGAGGTGCTCGCCACCGCCCTCGAGGCGCACGTCGTGCAGGCCGACTCGGCCGGAGTCGAGATCGCGCGCGGCGGAGACAGGGGAGTGTGGGTACGAGGCGACTCGCAGATCCTCATCGAGGCGTTCGGCAACCTGATCGCCAACGCGATCGCGTACTCGCCGAAGGGGTCTCGTGTCGGCATCGGCGTGAAGGCCGACGAGGGCGTCGTCGAGATCGCCGTCTCGGACCAGGGCATCGGCATCGCCGAGGGCGACCGCGAGCGGATCTTCGAACGCTTCTATCGCGCGGACGAGGCGCGGTCGCGCCGCACGGGTGGCACCGGGCTCGGACTCTCGATCGTCAAGCACGCCACCCAGCGACACGGCGGCGAGGTGCGGCTGTGGTCGCGCCCCGGACGCGGATCGACCTTCACCATCAGGCTTCCGAGGATCGACGCTCCCCCGAGCATCGACAAGGACAAGAAGAACAAGAAGAAGCGCGAGCGCAAAGCGGCGAAGGCCGCGGCTCGCGTCCGAAACGGAGAGAACGCATGACCCGCATCCTTCTCGTCGAAGACGAACCCGACCTCGCCGACCCGCTCGCGTACCTGCTGCGCCGCGAGGGCTACGAGGTCGAGATCGCTGAGGACGGCCCCGGCGCTCTGACGGCGTTCCGCGAGCGCGGCGCCGACGTCGTGCTGCTCGACCTCATGCTGCCTGGCATGCCCGGCACCGAGGTGTGCCGGCAGATCCGCTCGACCTCGGCCGTGCCGATCATCATGGTCACCGCCAAGGACTCCGAGGTGGACATCGTGGTGGGGCTCGAGCTCGGCGCCGACGACTACGTCACCAAGCCGTACTCGTCGCGCGAGCTGCTGGCCCGGATGCGGGCGGTGCTGCGTCGGGTCGTGCAGGCCGAGAGCGAGCTCGACGAGCGCGTGCTCGACGGCGGGCGCGTCTCGCTCGACATCGACCGGCACACGGTGTCGGTCGCGGGCCAGCAGATCAACATGCCGCTGAAGGAGTTCGAGCTGCTCGAGGTGCTGATGCGCAACTCGGGGCGCGTGCTCACCCGAGGCCAGCTCATCGACCGGGTCTGGGGCAGCGACTACTTCGGCGACACCAAGACGCTCGACGTGCACATCAAGCGCATCCGCTCGCGCATCGAGGAGAACCCGGGCGAGCCGGTGATGCTCGTGACCGTGCGCGGACTCGGCTACCGCTTCGAGGGCTGAGTCGGCACCCTCTCGGATCGCAGAAGAGGCCGGCACCCCACGGGGTGCCGGCCTCTTCGTCACGCTGTGGTGCGGATCACTCCTGCGGAGCGGGCGCCGCCGTGTCGGTCGGCATCGGCGTCGGCTCTTCGGCGGACGGCACGAGGTCGGAGTAGTAGGGCAGGGATCCGTCGAGCACGGGGACCTCGGTCTTCGTGCCCGCGCCGTCGCCCGACTGGAAGTGGATCTCGATCGTGGCGCCCGGCATCGTGTCGAGTCCGATGATGCGCAGCGGTTCCTCGCCCTCGGTGCCGAAGCTCTTCGTCTTGCCTGCGGGCACGGTGACGATGAACGGCTCGTCGACGCCGGCGACCCGCATCGTGAGCGTCGCCGTGTCGGTGGTCGGGTTCACGACCGCGCCGATGAAGTTGCCCACGGAGCCGTCTTCGTTCGCGACGATGAACGCGTTGCGGACGTCGATCGGTCCGTCGGAGTCGGAGACGTTGACGCCGTCCGAGGCCGAGTACTCGATCTTCGTCGCCTGCGGCGAGATGAACGTGCAGCCCGTCGCGCCGAGAAGAACGAGGGCGCTGATGGCGGCAGACGCAACAAGGCGCGATTTCACGGGTCCTCCTGAGGTCCGACGGGATATCCGCATCCCATTCTATGCGCATGCGAGGGGGCGCCCGAGGACGTGGGGGCGCGAACCTTAGCGCATATCCCCTGTGGTATCCTTGAGGTTGCCGAAAGGACAAGTTTTTATGCTTTTTGAGGTTGGCGAAACTGTCGTCTATCCGCACCATGGCGCTGCGACCATCATCGAGGTCAAGGAGCGCATCATCAAGGGTGAGGCGAAGAAATACCTGAAGCTCAACGTCACGCAGGGAGACCTCATCATCGAGGTGCCTGCGGAGAACGTCGATCTGGTCGGGGTCCGCGATGTGATCGGCCGTGAAGGGCTCGACCACGTGTTCGAGGTGCTCCGCGCCCCGTTCACGGAAGAGCCCACGAACTGGTCGCGCCGTTACAAGGCGAACCTTGAGAAGCTCGCCTCCGGCGACGTGATCAAGGTGAGCGAGGTCGTGCGCGACCTGTGGCGTCGGGATCAGGACCGCGGTCTGTCGGCCGGTGAGAAGCGGATGCTGGCGAAGGCTCGTCAGATCCTCATCTCCGAGCTGGCTCTCGCAGAGAAGACCGACGAAGACAAGGCGAGCGCGCTGCTCGACGAGGTCCTCGCGTCCTGAGCGGATCGAGACAAGGCGGATGCTTCGGCATCCGCCTTTTTTCGTGCGCGCAGGTAACGTGAACCGGGTGAGCATGCTTCCCGTCCCTGACACCGCGATCATCGTCGTCGCTGCCGGCTCCGGCACGCGACTGGATGCCGGAGCGCCCAAGGCGTTCGTGGGCATCGACAGCCATTCGATCCTGCGCCACGCCCTCGACGGCGTCTTCGCGGCGTCGCCCGCCCAGGTGATCGTGGTCGCGCCCGCCGGGTTCGAGGGTGATGCCGAGACGGAGCTTCGCGCCGCAGCGGGCGACCGTGTCGACCTCGGCAGGGTCGTCACCGGCGGCGACACCCGCCAACGGTCGGTGGCGGCCGGGCTCGACGCTCTGTGGGGTGACGTCACGCGGGTGCTGGTGCACGACGCGGCGCGGGCGCTGACGCCTCCCGAGGTCATCGACGCCGTGGCCGCGGCCGTCGACGAAGCGACGGGGGTCATCCCGACGCTTCCCGTGATCGACACCTTGAAGCGGGTCGACGGCGATGCGGTCGTCGGTCCGATCGATCGCTCGGAGCTCGCCGCGGCGCAGACACCGCAGGGGTTCCCTCGCGCGCTGCTCGAGTCCGCGTACGAGGCGGCGCTCACCGCGGGTGTCGACCACACCGACGACGCGGCCCTGTTCGCCGCTGCCGGTCATCGGGTCCGGCAGATCGCGGGCTCTGCGCGCGGATTCAAGATCACCACGCCCGCCGACCTCGAGCGCGCGCGTCACATGCTCGCGGCGGTCTCCGAGGCGCCTGCGGAGGCGCCCGTCGCTGCTCCCGCTGTTGCTGCCCCCGCTGAAGCTGCCCCCGCGGCGTGGCGCTTCCCTCGGGTCGGGCTCGGAACCGACGTGCACGCGTTCGGGGGCGACGGCGACCTGTGGCTCGCGGGACTCGAATGGCCCGGGGAGCCGGCGCTCTCGGGCCACTCCGACGGCGACGCGGTCGCCCACGCGATCGTGGATGCGCTGCTCGGGGCCGCGGGCCTCGGCGACATCGGCGAGCACTTCGGAACCGCCCACCCCGAGTACGCCGGTGCGCACGCCGAGGTCTTCCTCGCCCGCACGAGGGAGCTTCTGGACGAGGCCGGCTTCGCGATCGGCAACGTCTCTGCACAGTTCCAGGGCAATCGACCGCGGTTCAGCGCCCGCCGTGCCGAGGCCGAGCGAGTGCTGTCGATGGCACTCGGCGGGGCGCCCGTCTCGATCACGGCGACGACCACCGACGGACTCGGATTCCCCGGACGCGGTGAGGGCATCGCGGTGACAGCCGTCGCGATGGTGCACCCGCGTTGACACGGCGCATCGTGGACGCGGGAATGCCTCGGCATCCGTGTTCGTTGTCGGAGAGCGTCGCGCGGTCGTCGTGCGACGAGGAGGAGGCATCATGAAGGTCCTGGTCATCGGAGCCACCGGACAGGTCGGTCGCACCGCCGTCGACGCGCTGCAGGGACACGAGATCGTCTCGGCGTCGCGCAGCGGAGAGCCGTCGGTCGACGTCACCGACTCGGCATCCGTCGAGCGTCTCTTCGCGTCGGTCGGACAGGTCGACGCCGTGATCGTCGCGGTCGGTGAGGTTCCCTTCCGTCCGCTGGGCGAGCTCGGTCGCGCGGACTACGAGTCGGCGTTCCGCGGCAAGGTGCTCTCGCAGCTCGACGTCGTGCGCATCGGCACTCCGTACGTGCGAGATGGCGGATCGATCACGCTGACCTCCGGCATCCTCTCGCGCGAGCCGATCGCCACCGGTGCTGCGGCGTCGCTCGTCAACGGGGCGGTCGAGTCCTTCGTGCTCGCCGCGGCCACGGAGCTGCCCCGAGGAATCCGCATCAACGCCGTGAGCCCGTCGGTGCTCGAGGACGCCCCGTCGTATCACTCGTCGTTCCCCGGATTCGTGCCGGTGTCGTCGCATCGCGTCGGACAGGCGTATGCGAAGAGCGTGCTCGGGGTGCAGACGGGTCAGGTCTTCCCCGTCGACTGAGGCCTGCGGCGACCGGACGAGGCCCGATCTGCGGGCGGCGTCCCGATCCGCGGAGCATGCGGCCCGTCCGATCCGCGCATCGGGACGGCATCCGCAGATCGTGACGCCGCAGTGCCTCCGGATCGGGACGGAGGACCCATCCAGTCTTCGGAATCGGCGGCCCGGTAAGCTTGTGCGGTGACTCTCCGCCTCTACGACACCCGCGCACAGCAGCTGCGCGACTTCGTGCCTCTCGACCCCGAGAACATCACGATGTACGTCTGCGGACCCACGGTGCAGTCGGGCCCCCACATCGGGCACGTCCGCGCGGCTCTGAGCTTCGACCTCCTGCGCCGCTGGCTGACGCACCGATACGGGCGCGTCACCTTCGTGCGCAACGTCACCGACATCGACGACAAGGTGCTCGCGAACGCGACCGACGTCGAGCCCTGGTGGGCGCTGGCGTACCGCATGGAGCAGGAGTTCACCGCGGCGTATGCCGGAGTCGGCATCCTTCCGCCGACCTACGAGCCCCGCGCGACCGCCTCCGTTCCGCAGATGCAGGAGATCATCGCGACCCTCATCGAACGCGGTCATGCGTATCCGGCGCCCGACGGCTCTGGCGACGTCTACTTCGACGTGCGCTCGTGGTCGGAGTACGGGTCGCTCACGAACCAGTCGGTCGACGCCATGGAGGCGGCGGAGGACGCCGATCCTCGGGGCAAGCGCAACCCTCAGGACTTCGCGCTGTGGAAGGGCGCGAAGCGCGACGAGCAGGCGGATGCCACATGGCAGTCGCCCTGGGGTGCCGGGCGCCCCGGCTGGCACATCGAGTGCTCGGCGATGTCGAAGCGGTACCTCGGGCCGGAGTTCGACATCCACGGCGGCGGTCTCGATCTGCGCTTCCCGCATCACGAGAACGAGCTCGCCCAGTCGACTGCGGCCGGCGACGGCTTCGCCCGGTACTGGGTGCACAACGGCCTGGTGACGGTCGGCGGGCAGAAGATGTCGAAGTCGCTCGGCAACTTCACGCTCGCGAGCGATGTGCTGGATGAGCACGATCCGCTCGTGATCCGCTATGCGCTGGCCGCCGCACACTACCGCTCAAGCCTCGATCTGACGGAGTCGTCGTGGGCCGAGGCGGAGGCAGCGCTCGGCCGCATCCGGACTTTCGTGGAGCGCGCGGAGCGCACTCTCCCGAAGACGTTCGGCTGGGCGGAGCCGACCCCGCTGCCCGATGCCTTCGGCACGGCGATGGATGACGACCTCGGCATCCCGCAGGCCCTCGGCGTCGTGCACGAGACCGTGCGCGCAGGGAATGCGGCGCTCGATGCCGGCGACACCGACGCAGCGGCGACGGCGAGGCACGAGGTGCTCGCGATGCTCGACGTGCTCGGATTCGACCTCGTCGGCGGCGCACAGGGCGGAGATGCCACGGCATCCGCCCTCGACGCGCTCGTGCAGACGATGATCACCCAGCGTGCGCAGGCGCGCGCTGACAAGGACTGGGCGGCGGCCGATCGCATCCGTGATGCGATCGCCGCGGCAGGAATCACGCTGGAGGACTCTCCGGCCGGAACTCATTGGAGTATCGATGGCTAAGCAGGGCAATCCCTCGGCAGGCAAGGGCAAGAAGGGTCCCACCAAGGGCTCCGGCGGCAAGGGCCGCAGCTCGCTCGAAGGCCGCGGACCGACGCCGAAGGCGGAAGATCGCGCCTGGCACCCCGCCGGCAAGCGCAAGGCCGCGGCCGAGCGCTACGCGGCATCGGGCGGAAAGGGCAAGCCGGGGCAGCGTCAGACGTCCGGCGGCAACCCGAACCGCTCGGCACGCTCGAAGGACAACACCACCGAGGTCGAGGTCGTCACCGGCCGCAACTCGGTGCTCGAGGCCCTGCGCGCGAAGATCCCCGCGTCGGCGTTCTACATCGCGCAGCGCGTCGAGATGGACGACCGCGTCAAGGAGATGCTGTCGATCGCCACGAACCGCGGCATCCCGGTGCTCGAGGTCACCCGACAGGAGCTCGACCGCATGGCCGGCTTCGACGGCGTGCACCAGGGCGTCGCCGTCAAGGTGCCGCCGTACGAGTACGCGCACCCGCAGGACCTGCTCGAAGCCGTCATCGACAAGGGTGAGGTTCCGCTGTTCGTCGCCCTCGACGGCATCACGGATCCCCGCAACCTCGGCGCGATCATCCGTTCGACCGGTGCGTTCGGCGGCCACGGCATCATCCTGCCGCAGCGCCGCTCGGCGGGTGTGAACTCGGCGGCGTGGAAGACCAGCGCCGGTGCCGCCGCGCGCGTGCCCGTCGCTCTCGCGACGAACCTGACCACGCAGCTCAAGGAGTTCAAGAAGCAGGGCGTCTTCGTGCTCGGCCTCGACGGCGACGGCGACGTGCTGCTGCCCGAACTCCAGCTCGCCGATCGCCCCGTCGTGATCGTCACGGGCTCCGAGGGCAAGGGCCTGTCGCGTCTGGTCGCCGAGACGTGCGACCAGATCGTCTCGATCCCGATCTCGGCCGTGACCGAGTCGCTCAACGCCGGCATCGCGACGTCCGTCGCGCTCTACCAGGTCTCGTCGATCCGCAACGCGAAGAAGTAGGGGAGAAGCACATGGCTCGCATCGTCGTCCTCGGAGGAACCGGCTACGCCGGACGCCACATCGTCTCGGAGGCGGTGAGCCGCGGCCACGAGGTCGTCTCGGTCTCGCGCTCGGAGCCGTCGAACCCCGTGGAGGGCGCACGGAACGTGCAGGGTTCCGTGCTCGACCTCGCGAGCCTGGGCGACGTCTTCGACGGTGCGGATGCTGTCGTGTCGGCGCTGTCTCCCCGTGGCGACATGGAGGACTCGGTGCTCGACGCCCTCCGCGGCCTCGTCGAGAAGCTGAGCGGTACGAAGACCCGCATCGGCGTGGTCGGCGGAGCCGGCGGCAGCCTCGTCGCCCCCGGCGGACCTCGTCTGTTCGACCTCGACTTCCCCGAGGAGTACAAGCACGAGGCGCAGGTCGGCATCGACTCGCTCGCGCTGCTCGAGTCGACCGACGAGTCGCTCGACTGGTTCTTCGTGCACCCGGCAGAGGTGTTCGGGCCCTGGGCTGAGGGCGAGCGCACCGGCCACTACCGCGACGGCGGCGACGTGCTCGTGCGGGATGCCGAGGGCAAGTCGTTCATCTCGGGTGCCGACTTCGCGATCGCCGTCGTCGACGAGATCGAGCGGGGCGCTCACCGTCGTCAGCGGTTCACCGTCGGGTACTGATCCCGCGGGTCGGGTCAGACGAGATCGCGCCAGTCGATCTCGTCGTCGTCGTCGGCGACGGGATTCGCGCCCGTGATCACGGGCAGGCTCATGGTCTCGGTGGGCGGTCCCATGATCGTCGCCTCATCGCGGCGGTGGCGCAGCACCTCGTTGATGTAGCTGGTCAGCACCTCGGCGAGCGGCACGGAGCGTCCCTGTGCCTGTGACAGGTACCAGCGGTGCTCGAGCACCTGGTGGAAGACCTCGGCCGGCTCGAGCTTGGCGCGCAGTTCCCACGGGATCGCGCGCACGACGGGCTCGAACACGCGGGTCAGCCACTCGTGCGCGTACATCTCCTCGTCGGCCCACTGCTTGGTCGAGCGGGCGCGGAACTCGTCGAGGTCGTTGAGCAGACGCCTGGCCTGGTTCTCCTCGACGTCGAGTCCGGTCAGGCGGATGAGCCGGCGCTGATGGTGTCCGGCATCCACGACCTTCGGCTGGATCTCGACGACCGTGCCATCGGCGGTCGTCGACATCGACATCTCGTCGATGTCGAAGCCGAGGGCGTTGAGGCGCTCGACGCGTTCGGTGATGCGCCAGGTCTCGGCCGAGGCGAAGGACTCCTGCACGGTCAGCTCGGCCCACAGGGAGCGGTACGAGGAGACGATGCCGTCGGCGATCGCGATCGCGTCGACGCCGTGCTCGAGCCGGCCACCGGCGGCGAGGTCCATGATCTCGCCGGCGATGTTCGT
Organism: Microbacterium phyllosphaerae; assembly: GCF_017876435.1. Taxonomy (NCBI): domain Bacteria; kingdom Bacillati; phylum Actinomycetota; class Actinomycetes; order Micrococcales; family Microbacteriaceae; genus Microbacterium; species Microbacterium phyllosphaerae. The sequence goes on along the minus strand of NZ_JAGIOA010000001.1, from coordinate 3,210,414 downwards.
GCGGGCCAGATCGAGGTCGTAGGCGCGCTGGCCGTCGGTGAGCCCCTCCTCATGCAGCTCGCCCGTCTCGGCATCGACGAGGTATGCCGCATAGGCACCGGCGTCGCGTCGGAAGAGGGTGTTCGAGAGCGACACGTCGCCCCAGTAGAAGCCGACGTTGTGCAGGCGCACCAGCAGAACGGCCAGGGCGTCGACCAGCCGTGTGGCGGTGTCGGGGCGCAGAACCCGCGTGAAGAGGGCGCGGTAGGGCATCGAGAAGCGCAGGTGCGAGGTCACGAGCGCGGCGGGAAGCGGCTCGCCCGCGGCATCCGTGCGTCCGGCGATCACGGCGACGCGGTCGACGCAGGGCACGTCGAGGCGGGCGAGGTTGCCGAGCATCTCGTACTCGCGCTTGGCCATCTCGTCGGTGGTCTCCTTGACCGCCACGACACGGCCGGAGAGGTCGGCGAACCGCACGAGGTGCCGGGAGAGCCCCTTGGGCAGCGACACGATCTGCTCGGACGGCCACTTGGCCAGTGTCGTCGACCAGGGGAGTGCGAGCAGCCCCGGATCGATCGAGCTCGCGGTGATCCGCAGCGCATCCTGCATGGCTCTCCAGACGGTGGGGGCGGGAAAAGCAGAAGCGGCGCGGGCGACCGAAGTCAGCCCGCGCCGCGTCTGTGGATCCGATCAGGCGGAGACGATCGGCTTGTCGTTCAGGCGGACACCCGACTCGATGTCGAACGCGTGCACGTGGCCCGCGTTCGCTGCGAGGGTGACGGTCTCGCCCGCGTTGGGGTGGCTGCGACCGTCGACACGTGCGACCAGGTCGGCGCGCTTGCCGTTGATCTCGGTGTGACCGTAGAGGTAGCCGTCGGCGCCGAGCTCCTCGACGAGGTCGACGACGACCGAGAGGCCCTTGCCGTCGGCGGGGCCGACGGTGATGTCCTCGGGACGCACACCCACGGTGACCTGCGAGCCGTTGGCACGGCCCACGGTGTCGCGGTCGAGCGGGACGACCTCGGTGCCGAAGCGGATGCCGCCTTCAGCCAGGTCGGCCGAGAACAGGTTCATGGCGGGCGAGCCGATGAAGCCGGCGACGAACACGTTCTCGGGCTTCTCGTACAGGTCGCGCGGCGAGCCGACCTGCTGCAGCAGACCGTCCTTGAGGACCGCGATGCGGTCGCCCATGGTGAGGGCCTCGGTCTGGTCGTGGGTGACGTAGACCGTGGTGACGCCGAGACGACGCTGCAGCGATGCGATCTGGGTACGCGTCTGGACGCGGAGCTTGGCGTCGAGGTTCGACAGCGGCTCGTCCATCAGGAAGACCTGGGGCTGACGCACGATCGCGCGACCCATGGCGACACGCTGACGCTGACCACCCGAGAGGGCCTTCGGCTTGCGGGTCAGGTACTCCTCGAGGTCGAGCAGCTTGGCGGCCTCGAGAACGCGGCTGGCACGCTCTTCCTTGCCGACGCCGGCGATCTTGAGCGCGAAGCCCATGTTCTCGGCGACCGTCATGTGCGGGTACAGCGCGTAGTTCTGGAACACCATCGCGATGTCGCGGTCCTTCGGCGGCACGTCGGTCACGTCGCGGTCACCGATGAGGATGCGGCCGGCGTTGACCTCTTCGAGTCCGGCGAGCATACGCAGCGAGGTGGACTTTCCGCAGCCGGAAGGGCCGACGAGGACGAGGAATTCGCCGTCAGCGACCTCGAGGTTGAGCTTGTCGACAGCCGGGCGGGTTCCGCCGGGGTAGAGGCGGGTGGCCTCGTCGAAAGTCACAGATGCCATTGTGTTTCTCCTTCACCGGCAGGTACGTGCCGGACGATCCGTAGTGATAGAGCGGCGGAGTGATCCGCCGTGACCCCTCATTGGGTCGGATTCAGTATGCCAGAAACCTGTCTATCTGGGTATTTCTCAGCCTCGCTGGTTAACATCGTTCTCGGCCGCTTAACGCGGCGTTCGCCGCCCGAGTGGCGTCCGGGGCCACCCTGCCCCCCTGAGACTGTCTAGAGGAACGATGTCGAGCGACGAGACGCCGAACGTCCCCAGCCCTCGCAATTCGCGTGAGGTCGTGCGGGAGAAGGCACAGAAGGTGCATGCGCAGCAGTCGAGGGCGCGCGTGATGCGACGAGTCATCCTCGGCGCCATCGCCGTGGTCGCCGTGGGTGCCATCGGCACCGCCATCACTCTCGCCGTGTCGGCGCAGGTGTCGAAGCCGCAGCTCACGCCCGGCGGCATGGACCACGACGGCATCCTCGTCTCCGACATCAGCGCGACCGCCGCCTCCGATGAGGGCGTGCCCGCCCCCAGCCCCGACGAGACCGAGGCCGGCACCGAGGCGACTCCGACCCCCGCGCCGACCACCTCGAGCACCGTCGACATCCACATCTACGTCGACTACCTCTCGCCGGACGCCGGTGAATTCGAGCGTGCGAACGCTCGCCAGCTCGTGAACTGGATCACCGAGGGCGCCGCGACCGTCACCTATCACCCGGTCGCCCTGCTCACCGCCAGCTCGAACGGCACCAAGTACTCGCTGCGCTCGGCGGCGGCCGCGGCGTGCGTCGCGACGCACTCGCCCGCACAGTTCTACGCCTTCAACCACGACCTGCTCGACGACCAGCCCGACGTCAACACCGACGGCTTCTCCGACTCGCAGCTCGCCGACATCGCGGGAGCCGTGGGCTCGGACAACGTCAAGAGCGTGCGCTCGTGCATCGAGAACCAGGACTACGTGACCTGGGCGAAGGATGCCACCTCACGCGCTCTCGAAGGACCGCTGGTCGGCTCCGACGACCTCGTGCTCACCGCAGCGCCCATGATCGTCGTCAACGGCGAGGCCTACGTCGGTGCGCTCGACGACCCGAGCGAGTTCTCGCAGTTCGTGCTCACCGTCGCGAGCGACGCCTACTACGCCACGGAGTCGCCCAGCCCGACACCGACGCCCACCCCGACCACCACGCCGTAGTTTTCTCGGCACCCGTCACCCCTCGCTAAGCTGGGTGGCGTCCGCCGACTTGGCGCAATTGGTAGCGCACCGTACTTGTAATACGGGGGTTACGGGTTCGAGTCCCGTAGTCGGCTCCACACGCGAAGGCCCGCATCCTCGGTCGCATCCGAGGACGCGGGCCTTCGTCGTCCCCTCGCTGCTCGCCGACGACACACATCGTCACAGACGAAATAGCGCGCGGGGGCCATGGGTTGTCCCGAGTATGACTCGTATCGGAAACAGTGACCTTGACGTCTTCCCCCTCTCGCTCGGCGGCAACGTGTTCGGCTGGACGGCCGACCGCGATGCATCGTTCGCCGTGCTCGACGCATTCGTCGACGGGGGAGGCGACTTCATCGACACCGCGGACTCGTACAGCGCGTGGGTGCCCGGCAACTCGGGCGGCGAGAGCGAGACGATCATCGGCGCGTGGCTGGCCTCGCGCAAGCCCGCGGGAGTGACCGTCGCGACCAAGGTGAGCCAACACCCGGACTTCACGGGACTCGCGGCCGCGAACGTCCGCAAGGCCGCCGAAGCATCCCTGAGCCGCCTCGGGGTCGACACGATCGATCTCTACTACGCGCACTTCGACGACGAGACCGTGCCGCTCGAGGAGACGGTCGGCGCCTTCGGTCAGCTCGTCGCCGACGGCCTGGTGCGCAACATCGCGGTGTCGAACTACAGCGCCGACCGCATCCGCGAATGGGTCGAGATCGCCGACCGCACCGGTGTGGCGCTCCCCGTCGCCGTGCAGCCGCACTACAACCTCGTGCACCGCAACGACGTCGAGGAGACGATCATCCCCGTCGCCGAGGAGTTCGGTCTCGGACTCGTGCCGTACTACTCGCTCGCGAGCGGCTTCCTGACCGGCAAGTACCGCTCCGCGGACACCGAGGGCCAGACCTCACCGCGCGCCTCGGGGGTGCCGCGAAGTACGCGACCGAAGCGGGCCTGCGGATCATCGACACGCTCGAGCAGATCGGCGACGCGCACGGTGCGTCGATCGCCGCGACCTCGCTGGCATGGCTGCGCGCCCAGCCGACGGTGGCTGCTCCGATCGCCAGCGCCCGCACCGTCGAGCAGGTGCCGGATCTCCTCGCCGGTGCACGTCTCGAGCTGACGAGTGACGAGGTCGACGCGCTGAACAGCGTCTCGGAGTGGACTCCGGCGAAGGCCTGACAGCACTCGCGCCCTGCCCACCGGCCTAGGAGTCGGCGGGCAGGGCGTCGTCGTCGATGAGGCCGAGCCTGTGGGCCAGGATCACCAGATGGATGCGGTCGCGGGCACCGAGCTTCGCGAGCACCCGCCCCACGTGTGTCTTCACCGTCGACTCGCTGACGAACAGAGCCTGCGCGATCTCGGCATTGGTCAGGCCGCGCGCGATCTCGAGGAAGACGTCGCGCTCGCGGTCCGTCAGTTCGATGGTGGGGTCGTCGACGACGAGTGCAGGTTCAGCAGACGACGCACCCAGCGTCGGAGTCACGTGCTCCAGGAGCATCCGCGTGACCCTCGGCGCGAGTGCCGCGTCGCCTCGGTGGATGGCGCGGACGGCCGAGATCATCTCGTGCCGCTGCACGTCTTTGAGCAGGAATCCGCTGGCACCCGCGCGGATCGCCCCGAACGCGTACTCGTCGAGATCGAACGTCGTGAGCACGAGCACCCGTGTCTCGGGGTGCGCCCGCACGATCGCCTCGGTCGCCGCGATGCCGTCGAGCCCGGGCATCCGGATGTCCATGAGCACCACATCCGGTTGCAGTGCTGCGGCCTGCGCGATGGCCGCGTGCCCGTCTTCCGCCTCGCCGACGACGACCATGTCGGCCTCGGCCTCGAGCACCATGCGGAAGCCGAGGCGGATGAGCTGCTGGTCGTCGACGAGCAGCAGGGAGATCGGGGCGGTCATGGTCTGTCCTTCGGATCGGGAGCGGCGAGTGCGGTCGGGGTGGGATCGGGCGGCGCAGTCGGCAGCTCGGCGCGCAGCATCCATCTGCCGCCCTCGAGCGGTTCCGAGACGACGCTGCCGCCTGCGTGCGCGGCGCGCTCCGCGAGACCGCGCAGGCCGAACCCCGAGGTGCCGCGGGGGCCCGCGGCTCCGTCGTTGACGATCTCGACCGTCACGATATCCGCGGAGTAGATCAGGCGCACGGCGATCGACGTCGCGCCGGGTGCGTGGCGCATCGCGTTGGTGACGCCCTCCTGCACGATCCGCCCCACGGCGTGGGCGACGGCGGGGGAGAGGTCGGTGCCTCCACTGACGGAGAGTGTGACGGGATAGCCCGCACGCTGCGCGTGCGCGACGGTCTCCTGCGGAGGCGTCGGCGCGAGGGGAGCGAGCGGCAGCGGGGAGTCGTCGGCGCGCAGGACCCCGAGCATCGCCCGCATCTCGGTGAGCGCACTGCGCGCGGTCTCGGCCGAGGCCGTGGCGGCCGCCCGAGCCTGGTCCGGGTCGGATGTCGCGGCGGCTCCCTCGGACAGGGCGACGATCACCGTCAGCGAGTGCGACACGATGTCGTGCATCTCGCGGGCGATGCGTGCGCGCTCGCCCGCGGCCGCGAGCTGTGCCTGTTGGTCGCGCTCGACGAGCAGTTGGCGGGAGCGGTCGATCACCGCATCGAGATACCGTTTGCGCCCGCCGACGTTGACGCCGATCAGGGTGCCGATCAGACCGAGCACGAGCGACATGATGACCGCGTTGGCGGCGATCTGGAACGTGATGACGCCGGTGAGCGTGAGCAGCCCGCCGAAGGCGGCGAGGGAAGCGAGGCCGATGCCGAACCCGATCCAGGCCACCCTCGACGATCGGTAGACCGCCAGCGAGTAGCAGGTGACCAGCAGCAGGGGCGAGCCGATCGGCTGGAGCGCGAAGAGGAATCCGGCCTCGAGGGCGAAGGACGCGACGAACGGCAGGAGGGGACGTCGGCGCCGCCACAGCAGCGTCGCGCAGGCGGCGACGACGGACGCGGGGACCAGGATCGCGACCCCGATGGCGAGTGGCGTGGGCAGATCGTTCGTGATGACGCCGGCCGGGACCAGCGAGAGCAGCAGACACACCAGCGCGATCAGGACGTCGGCGAACACCGGATGCCGCGCCCAGAAGCGCCGCAGAACCCCCGGCGTACGCGGAAGCCGCAGCGCCTCGTCCTCGCGGACGGAGGTGCTGCGGCTGCGCGTTCTGGTCACCGGGCGACTCTACGCGGGTGCATCGTCGAGCATCAGGATCACGCGTCGCGCGTGCGGAGCACGGCCCAGGCTGCGAGCATCCCCGCGGCCACCCAACCGGCCAGCGTCACGTACGCGACCGGGCCCTCGAGGGCTGCGCCATCGGGGAGGATCGCGCTCTGCGCCGCCGCGACGGGCAGGTAGTTCGCGGCATCCATCACCCAGGCCCATGCCTCGCCGGCGATCGCGAAGAAGCTCGCGACGATCGGCAGCACGAACAGGAGCCCCACGGTGGCGGCGATCGCTCCGGCGCCCGAGCGCAGGATGAACCCGAAGGCGACGCCGATCAGGGCGAACACCGCCATGGCGAGCGACGAGACGACGATCGGCAGGATCGACGCCGACGGGTCGCTCCAGTCGATGCTCTGGTCGCGGGAGGCCACGACGGCCGAGACCGCGACGGCCGCGGCCGCGAAGATCACCAGCGACGACACGAACATGAAGAGGCCGACCACGACGGCCTTGGCCGCGAGCACGGATCCGCGCTTCGGGTTGGCCGCGAGTGTCGAGCGGATCATGCCGGTCGAGTACTCGCCGGTCACCGAGATCGCGCCGAGGATGCCGGCGAGCAGCATCGTGAACTGGATCGGCATCACGACGGCCTGGATGGGCTCGAAGCCCGGCATGTCGATCGCCTGGGCGATGAGCACGGCGATGCCGATCGTGAGGACGGCCGCGATGCCGATCGACCACCAGGTCGAGCGCAGCGTCGAGAGCTTGATCCACTCGCCGCGGACGGCGCGGACGAACGTGAGACGTCGACCTGTGTCGACATGACGGCGGGTGACGGGAGGAGCCTGGACGGTCATGAGATCTCCTTGGTGCGGTACTCGACCGAGTCGCCGGTGAGCGCGAGGTACGCGTCTTCGAGCGATCCCGTGGTCGGGGTGAGTTCGTGCAGGGGGATGCCGCGATCTGCGGCGAGGTCGCCGATGCGAGATGCGGGCAGACCGACGATGTCGAGCAGATCCGGAGCGGAGCTGACGATCTCGACGGACGGACCCCCGACGGCGGCCGCGAGGTCGGCGGCGCGAGGGGTGCGGACGCGCACGGTGTTCGTGGTCCACGCGCGCACCAGCTCCTGCAGAGGAGCGTCGGCGAGCACCTGACCGCGGCCCATCACGATCACGTGATCGGCGGTCTGCGCCATCTCGCTCATCAGGTGGCTGGACAGCAGGACCGTCCGCCCCTCGGATGCCGCGTGGCGCACGAACTGACGCACCCAGCGCACGCCCTCGGGGTCGAGACCGTTGACCGGCTCGTCGAGGATCAGTGTGTGCGGGTCTCCGAGCAGTGCCGAAGCGATGCCGAGTCGCTGTCCCATGCCGAGCGAGAACTTGCCCGCGCGCTTGCGGGCGACAGGGCCGATGCCCGCGAGGTCGATGACCTCGTCGACGCGGGAGGAGGGGATGCCGTGCGTCGCCGCCATCGCGCGGAGGTGATCACGTGCGGTGCGGCCCGTGTGCACCGCCTTCGCGTCGAGCAGGACGCCCACCTCGGTGAGCGGCGCGCGCAGCGTGCGGTACTCGCGGCCGCCGACGGTCGCGGTGCCCGAGGTCGGCCGGTCGAGGCCGACGATCATGCGCATCGTGGTGGACTTTCCCGCGCCGTTCGGCCCGAGGAATCCCGTGACCGTTCCCGGCTGCACCGTGAACGACACGTCCTGGACCGCTGTCTTGTCTCCGAATCTCTTCGTGAGGCCTTCTGCTGTGATCATGTCTTCGACGCTACAGACGGCCCGTGGGCCGGCGCGTCCTCCCGGGGTACCGTTCCGCCGATGCAGGGGGTCATCCTTCCGGCCGATGCCGAGTGTCCTGTGGTGCCGGGTGCGGGGCCCGTCTACGGCGCGGGGCGTCCGAACAGATTCGGATCGACCGGTCGCTGCGCCTTCGGAAGCTTCTCGACGACCAGCCGGTACGACTCGGTGACGAGCTCGGTCACGAGGTCCTCTTCGAGGGACGACCCCGGCATCAGCGTGATCCAGTGCTTCTTGTTCATGTGATAGCCGGGCACGATGTCTGCGAACGTCTCGCGCAGAGCCACGGCGTCGTCGGGATGTGACTTGAGCGTGATCCTCCCCGTGCCGTCGAGGGGGACCAAAAGGAAGACGCGTCCGCGGACCTTGTACACGTCCCACTCGGGGCCGAACGGGTTCTCTCGCTCTGCGCCGGGCAGCTCCTCTGCGCGCTCTGTGGCGGCAGTGTTCAACTGTGTCGAGTCCATGTGCTCAGAACAGCCGATCCGCGCCCTTGTCGTCCGCCCGCGGGGCGACCTGCACCCGCTCGTCGAGCGCCGCAGCGGCGAGCAGCGCTTCGTCGATGATCTCTCTCGCGGGCTCGGCGGTGAGCCAGTCCTCGCTCAGCGATGCGGGGATCAGCAGCGGCATCCGGTCGTGGATGTCGGCGAGGTGCGGAGGAGCCGGGCGCATCACGATCGAGTAGCAGGTGAACGACTCTCCGTCGGCGGTGCGCCCTCGTTGGGTGACGGCGGCCATGCCGAACAGGGCCCCGTCGTCGACGAGGAACTCGTGCCACACGCGCTCGGGCTTCTTCATCTCGAACCAGCCGGTGGCGGGCACGAGCGCCCTGGACTTCAGCCCGCCGGGGCGGTCCTGCAGGCGCTCGGAACGCGTGTTGATCGACGGGAACTTCGACGGCTCTCCGCCGATCAGGAAACCCCACCACGCCGGCTCGAGCGTCGGAGCGGTCTCGGGCTGCACGATGATCGGGTTGAGGTTGCGCAGGTTCTTGCCGGTCGGGCGCACGGTCTCACCGGCGTTCGCCTCGGCCCACCCGCGCAGCCCCTCGTCGGCCGCGGCGAGGAGCTCGCTGTCGGTGAACCGCGGATCCAGACCATAACTCGCGCACATGCCGCCAGGGTACGCCCGGCCGCCGACATCGGGTCGGGCGGTGGCGGGCCGCGCGCGCTCGGCTAGGGTCGACAGGTGCCCCCGACCCGCCGACTCTCCCCGCCCCTGGCCCTCGGCGGAGCAGTCGCGATCGGCGTCATGACCGCCGTCCAGGCGCGCATCAACGGCGTGCTCGGGGTCAAGGTCGACAACGGCATCGTCGCCGGTCTCATCTCGTTCGCGGTCGGGCTCGCCGCTCTGAGCGTCGTGATCGTCTGCATCCCCTCGGCCCGCCGGGGAGTCGGCCGATTGCGCGACGGCATCCGTGATCGCACCATCCCGTTCTGGATGCTGCTCGGCGGCGCCTGCGGAGCCCTCACCGTCTCGACCCAGGGCCTCACGGCCGGCGTGCTCGGCGTCTCGCTGTTCACGGTCGGCGTCGTCGCGGGGCAGACGCTCCACGGCCTCGTCCTCGATCGCATCGGCTTCGGGCCGGCCGGCGTCGTCGCGGTCACACCGGGGCGCGTGCTCGGCGGGGTGCTGGCGCTCGCCGCGGTGGGGATCTCGCTCAGCGGCGACGTGCTCGCCACCGCGCCGCTGTGGATGCTCCTGCTGCCGTTCGCCGCCGGCGTCGGCATCGCCTGGCAGGCGGCGACCAACGGGCGTCTCGCCCAGCGGGTGCAGTCGCCTCTGTCTGCGACGTTCATGAGCTTCATCGCCGGCACGATCGCACTGCTCGTGGCTGCGGGCATCAGCATTGCCGTGCGAGGCGTGCCGCAGGCGCCACCGGCCGAGCCGTGGCTGTACCTCGGCGGATTCCTCGGCTCGGCCTACATCCTGCTCGGCGCCTTCATCGTGGCGCACACCGGCGTGCTGCTGATGGGGCTCGGCTCGGTGCTGGGTCAGCTCGCGACGTCGGTGATCATCGACCTGCTTTGGCCCGCGGCCGCGGGCCCCGAGCTCTGGCAGATCGTCGGGATGGTGGCTGTCGCCGTGGCATCCGTCGTCGTCGCGCTACCGCGCCGCCGACGGGGCTGACTACTTCTTCTTGGGCTGCGGCATCCGTGTGACGAGAGCGCGGGCATCGACCGGTCTGCGGCGTCCCGGCTTCTTGCCCGCGGGCTTGCCGCCCACGTACAGCCAGCCGAGGAGCTCCTCGTTCTTGCCGATGCCATGCGCCTTGGCCACGGCCTTCGCCCGCGTGTACCGTCCGGTGCGCCAGAGCACGCCCCACCCTGCCTCGTCGAGGAGCAGGCTGAGCATGTGCGCGACGCCCGAGGCGACCGCCTCCTGCTCCCACCGCGGAACCTTGTCGCTCTTGCGGTAGCTGGCGACCACGGCGATCAGCAGCGGCGCTCGCAGCGGTTTCGACGACGGGGACTTGTCGCCCTCGGCCTTCGCGATCGCCGCAGCCAGCACCTCACGATCCGACCCGCGCAGCTCGATGAGCCGCCATGGGCGCAGCGACGAGTGATCGGCGACGCGACCCGCCGCGGCGACGAGCTTCAGCAGCTCATCACGTGACGGCGCCTCGTCGGTGACCTTCGACCAGGACTGTCGCGCTCTGACCGCCTCGAGGGCGTTCACGACTCTTCGGGCGTGAAGTTCAGAGCGATCGAGTTCATGCAGTAGCGGTCGCCGGTGGGCGTACCGAAGCCGTCGGGGAAGACGTGGCCCAGGTGCGAGCCGCAGGTCGCGCAGCGCACCTCGGTGCGCACCATGCCGAGGGTCGTGTCCTCGATGAGCTGCACCGCATCGGGGCGGATCGACTCGTAGAAGCTCGGCCATCCGCATCCGGAGTCGAACTTGGTGCCGCTCTTGAACAGCTCAGCGCCGCATGCGCCGCAGGTGTAGAGGCCGGCGCGACCCTCGTCGAGCAGCTCACCCGTCCACGCGCGCTCGGTCGCGGCTTCACGCAGCACGGCGTACTGCTCGTCGCCGAGCTCCTCGCGCCACTCTTCTTCGGTCTTGTCCACGCTGTACGACATAGGTCCTCCTGGGGTCTGATCCATTCTCTCGCGTTCCGCGACCCTCGGCGCCACGAGAGAATGGATCCATGACCGATGCCGTGCAGCAGCGCTATGCGCGCTTCGCCGAGCAGGAGGCGCCGGGGCGCAGCGACCTGTATGTCGAGTGGGCGGCCGGTGTCGCGGCCGACCGGGAGGTACAGGGGATCCTCGCTCGCATCCCGGAGAACCGGCGACAGCCTCCGCTCGTGTTCGCGGTGACGCGGATGCTGGGTGCGGGCCTCGGCGGCTACGACGTCTGGCGGGAGTTCGCCGTGGCGCGGGCGGACGAGATCGTCGCCGAGTGCACCGGTCGGCGTCTGCAGACGAACGAGCCGCTGCGTCTGGCCCCGCTGCTGCCCGTGCTCTCGGAGATCGACGGCCCGATCGCGCTGCTCGAGATCGGAGCCTCCGCGGGCCTCTGCCTCTACCCCGACCGGTACTCGTACCGCTTCGTGGGTGCCGACGGGCGGTTGCGCGCGTCGCTCGACCCCGTGGACGGCCCTTCGAGCGTCGTCCTCGAGAGCCGCGTCGAGGGCGAGCTCCCGGCGATGCGGATGCCGGAGGTGGTGTGGCGGGCCGGCATCGACCTCGCACCTCTCGACGCCCGTGTCGAGCGGGACCGACGCTGGCTGCAGGGACTCGTGTGGCCGGGGGAGGAGGGACGCGAGCGCCGGGTGACCGCCGCTCTCGACATCGCCGCCTCCGACCCGCCGCTCCTCGTCGCGGGTGACGCGCTCGACCGGATCGACGCGCTCGCGGCCGCGGCCCCCGCGGACGCCGCACTGGTCATCACGACCCCGGGCGTGCTGGTGCACATCCCCCGAGAGGCGCGCACCGCTCTCGTCGACCGCATCCGTGGTCTCGGCGTCCGGTGGGTGACCATCGATCCTCCCGCGCTGCTCGACGTGTGGGAGCCGGCGGTCGACCCCGACACGTGGCCCGGCTTCGTCGTGGCGCTCGACGCAGAGGTGCGTGCCGCGTCCGACCCGCTCGGCCGGTGGTGGGAGTGGCGCGCCGGTGTCGGCGCCACGGCGACCTAATCTGGTCACATGCTGGGAGAGCTGAGCGAGCGGGATCGTGCGATCCTCGCGCTGGAGACCGCGTGGCCGCGGCACGGCGGTGCCAAAGAGGAGACGATCCGCACCCAGCTGGGTATGAGTGCCGCCCGGTACTACCAGCTGCTCGGCCGTCTGATCGACTCCGAGGCGGCTCTGGAGTACGACCCCATGCTGGTGCGACGGTTGCGCCGCATCCGGGAATCGCGAGCGTTCCAGAGGGCCTCGCGCACTCCCGGTTTCGTCGGCTGAGGGAACCGCCGCCACGCGCTGAGGCCTCGGGGTGCGGATACTCGGGCCGGTGCCGTTAGCATCGAGGGGTGCCAAAGCCCAGCCGAGATCGATTCGACGACGTCCCCCCCACGTCCGGACGCGTCGGAGCGCATCGCGCCGAAGCCCCCGGGATGAACGGCTGGGTGGTGCTGCTCTGGTCGTTCGTGGCTGCTCTGGTGCTGATCATCGGCGGCATCTTCGGCTCTCTCGTGGTGATGGGGCGCATCAGCCTGTTCCCCGAGGCCGTGCCGTCATCGACCCCCACGCCGGTCGAGACGGGCGTCGTCGACGTGACGTACTCGGTGATGATCCTCAACGCCTCCCCTGATGAGGGGTTGGACGAGCAGATGCGCGACACGCTCGTCAACAGCGGATGGTCCGCCGACGTGGTGTTCGCGAGCGACAGTGCCAGCCAGGACTTCGCGACCACGACCGTCTACTACGTCGCGGATGAGGACGAGCTGGCGGCCATCGGGCTGGCCAACCTCATCGGCGGGGCAGTGGTCGAGCAGAGCGACTTCTACGCGGATCTGAACGACACGGGTGCGAAGCAGCTCACCGTGGTCATCGGAGTGGACCGCTCGTCGTCGGCACCCGAGACTCCGGCGGAGACTCCCGCCTCCTGAGCCGTCGTGCGGTCCCTCCCCGCAGCTTGCACTCGATGGGGTCGAGTGCCAGAATGGCGTTAGCACTCTCTCACTCTGAGTGCTAAACCCAACGTCTACGTCCAGGAGGGACGACAAAACTCATGGCAAAGATCATCGCTTTCGATGAGGAGGCCCGCCGCGGCCTCGAGCGCGGCCTCAACATCCTCGCCGACGCGGTCAAGGTGACCCTCGGCCCGCGCGGCCGCAACGTCGTGCTGGAGAAGAAGTGGGGCGCCCCCACGATCACGAACGACGGCGTCTCCATCGCCAAGGAGATCGAGCTCGACGACCCGTACGAGAAGATCGGTGCGGAGCTCGTCAAGGAGGTCGCCAAGAAGACCGACGACGTCGCCGGCGACGGAACCACCACCGCCACCGTCCTCGCCCAGGCTCTGGTCCGCGAGGGCCTGCGCAACGTCGCAGCCGGCGCCGACCCGATCTCGCTCAAGCGCGGCATCGAGAAGGCCGTCGCAGCGATCACCGAGGAGCTCCTCGCCAGCGCGAAGGAGATCGACTCCAAGGAGCAGATCGCCGCGACCGCGTCGATCTCCGCCGCTGACCCCGCGATCGGCGAGCTCATCGCCGAGGCGATCGACAAGGTCGGCAAGGAGGGTGTCGTCACCGTCGAGGAGTCGCAGACCTTCGGCACCGAGCTCGAGCTCACCGAGGGCATGCGCTTCGACAAGGGCTACCTGAACCCGTACTTCGTGACGGACCCGGAGCGCCAGGAGGCTGTCTTCGAGGACGCCTACATCCTCATCGCGAACCAGAAGATCTCCAACATCAAGGACCTTCTGCCCATCGTCGACAAGGTGATCCAGGACGGCAAGGAGCTCGTCATCATCGCCGAGGACGTCGAGGGCGAGGCTCTCGCGACTCTCGTGCTCAACAAGCTCAAGGGCATCTTCAAGTCGGTCGCCGTCAAGGCTCCCGGCTTCGGCGACCGCCGCAAGGCGCAGCTGCAGGACATCGCGATCCTCACCGGTGGACAGGTCATCACCGAAGAGGTCGGCCTGAAGCTCGAGAACGCCACGCTCGACCTGCTGGGTCGTGCGCGCAAGGTCATCGTCACCAAGGACGAGACCACGATCGTCGAGGGTGCCGGTGAGGCAGATCAGATCGAGGGTCGCGTCACGCAGATCCGTCGTGAGATCGAGAACACCGACAGCGACTACGACCGTGAGAAGCTCCAGGAGCGTCTCGCCAAGCTCGCCGGTGGCGTCGCCGTCATCAAGGCGGGTGCGGCGACAGAGGTCGAGCTCAAGGAGCGCAAGCACCGCATCGAGGACGCCGTCCGCAACGCGAAGGCAGCCGTCGAGGAAGGCATCGTCCCCGGTGGTGGCGTCGCGCTGATCCAGTCGGGCACCAAGGCGCTCGACGCTCTGTCGCTCTCGGGCGACGAGGCCACCGGTGCGAACATCGTTCGCGTCGCGATCGAGGCTCCGCTCAAGCAGATCGCGCTGAACGCCGGTCTCGAGCCGGGCGTCGTCGCGAACAAGGTCTCCGAGCTCCCCTCGGGTCAGGGCCTCAACGCGGCAACGGGCGAGTACGTCGACATGTTCGCCGCAGGAATCATCGACCCGGCGAAGGTGACCCGCTCGGCGCTGCAGAACGCAGCCTCGATCGCGGCTCTCTTCCTCACCACCGAGGTCGTCGTGGCGGACAAGCCCGAGAAGGCCGCTGCTCCGATGGGTGACCCGTCGGGTGGCATGGACTTCTGATCCATCCGCACTGACAGAAACGCCCCGACCTCGGTCGGGGCGTTTCTGCTTTCCCGGGTGGCCCGGGCGTTCGATCGGTCGCGTCAGCGGAACAGGCTGGCCGAGTACTGATCGGCATCCGCATACTGCGTCGCAGCGCTGCCGAGCGAGTGGCCGATCGATTCCAGCACCTGCTCGACGTGCAGCTGTGCCCCGCGCCACTGCTCCGCGCAGGACTGGAACGCATGCGACGCGGTGCCCACCCAGGACGACTGCAGCTGCGTGAGCTGAGACATGAGTGTGGCTGATTCGGTCTGCAGACGCTCCATGGTGGCCAGTGCCGCTCCCTGGGCGGCACCTACGGCTTCGGTGTCGACGGTGATGACGGACATGGGAACTCCTCTCGTTATGTGCTCCGACGATAGGAGGGAGAGGATGCCTGCACCCGCGTGCAGGTCTTCAATCCCCGATCACTGTGCAGAACCCGCGGAGACGCGGTGGCGTGCAGGAGAGAGGGTCAGAGATTCAGCGGCTCGATCGGCTGCGTGTCCTCGAGCAGATGCGCCGGAGTCGCGCGGGACGGGGCGAGGGGGAACGTCACCGTGAAGGTGGCGCCGCCACCGGGGGTCTCCGAGACGGCCACATCGCCGTGCAGCGCCTTCACGATCGATGCGACGATGGCGAGCCCCAGGCCCGAGCCTCCGGTCTCGCGCGCCCTCGACGTGTCGGCTCGCCAGAATCGCTCGAAGATCTGCTCGCGGATCTGCGGGGGGATGCCTTCGCCGTGGTCGACGATCGAGATGCTCGCCGTACCGCGCACACGATCCGCGTCGACGACGAGTTCGATCGGGCTCTCCTCGGGCGAGAAGCGGCGTGCGTTGCCCAGCAGGTTGGTGACGACCTGGCGCACCTTGTTCTCTTCGCCGAGGACGATCGGCGGCGTGCGCACGGGGATGTCCGCGGCTTCGGTGAAGTCGATCGCGGGCACCTCGGCCGCGGAGTTGCGGGGGCGCCGCCGCAGCCGGGCCAGCGTGCCCCTCGACAGCCCTCGGGGGGCGGGGGGCTGCGCAGGCGGCACGACCGGGTTCGAGCGCGTCGTCACCTCGATCAGGGGCGCCTCGACGGTGCGATCGACGACCGTCACCGTGCGGGCCGGCGCAGCCGCGCGCAGGTCCAGGGCGGCGTCGCGGGCGATCGGACGCAGGTCGAGCGCCTCGATCTCGGGCTCGCGCTCCTCGTCGAGGCGGGCGAGAGCGAGGAGGTCCTCGACGAGCACGCCCATGCGGATCGCCTCCTTCTCGATGCGCTCCATGGCTCGGGCAGTGTCTTCTTCGCCCTTGATGGCGCCCATGCGATAGAGCTCGGCATAGCCGCGGACGCTCACGAGCGGGGTGCGCAGCTCGTGGCTGGCGTCGCCGATGAAGCGGCGCATGTGCTGCACGGTGCGGTCGCGCTGCGCGAGCGAACCGTCGACGCGATCGAGCATGGTGTTGATGGCGCTGTTCAGACGGCCGACCTCCGTCGTCGGCTCGAGGTCGGTGAGGCGCTGCGTGAAGTCTCCCGCGGCGATCGACATGGCTGTCGACTCGACCTGTCCGAGCCGTCGGAACGTGAGGGTGACGAGTCCGCGGGTCAGCAGCGCGGCGATGACGATCGTGACGAGGGCGACCGTGATGTAGATGCCGAAGTACTGGCTGATGATGCGGTCCGCGTACTCGAGCGGCATCGCGACGATCTGGATCCTCAGCGAGCCGTCGCCCTCACCCGGCACCCGTGCGACGGCCGCGCGGAAGCTCGTCCCCTTGGTGCCCTCGATCGTGAACCGTGTGTCCTCGTTGGCCTGCACGTCGAGGGGCGAGTACGAGGAGGGGAACAGGGGCGCGCCGTTCGCCGAGTTCCCGGTCGTCGCCTGCAGCACGCCCTCGGCGTCGTAGATCGCGACGAAGAAGTCGCGAGGCGAATCCGTGGGGGTGTAGACCGTCTTGTCGTCGTCGACCGACACATCGAAGTAGCGGTTCGCGAGATCGGCCGAGACCAGTGCGGGTAGCTGCGCGTCGATGTTGTCGACGAGGGAGTTGCGCAGGATCGGCACGGTGCCCAGGCCCGCGGCGAGCAGGCCGAGTGCGAGCACGCCGACGGTGACTCCCGTCACCTTCGCGCGCAGGCTGATCGAGCGCCACCAGCGGGTGACCGCGTCAGGCTTGCGCGCCATACGGTCCTCCCTGGAGACGGATGCTCTGCGGCGTCGGCGTGCGGCGGTGGGCCGGACTACTTGCCGACCTTGAGCATGTAGCCGAAACCGCGCTTGGTCTGGATGACCGACTCCTCGGTGTGCGGATCGATCTTGCGTCGAAGGTACGAGATGTAGCTCTCGACGATGCCCGCATCCCCGTTGAAGTCGTACTCCCAGACATGGTCGAGGATCTGAGCCTTCGACAGCACGCGGTTGGGGTTGAGCATGAGGTAGCGCAGCAGCTTGAACTCGGTCGGGCTGAGCTCGATGGCCTCCTTGCCCACGTGCACGTCGTGGGTGTCCTGATCCATCGAGAGCTCGCCGGCGCGGATGATCGACTCCTCATCGGCCTGCATGGTGCGCCGGAGGATCGCCTGGGCGCGCGCGACGATCTCGTCGAGGCTGAACGGCTTCGTGACGTAGTCGTCGCCACCGGCGTTGAGTCCCTCGATCTTGTCGTCGGTGCCGTCCTTGGCCGTCAGGAACAGGATCGGAGCGGTGAACCCGGCGCCGCGAAGGCGCTTGGTCACGCTGAACCCGTTCATGTCGGGGAGCATGACGTCGAGGATGATCAGGTCCGGCTCCTCTTCGAGGACGGCCGAGATGGTGGCGGCGCCGTTGGCGACGGTCTTCACCTGGAACCCGGCGAAGCTCAGACCCGTGGACAGCAGGTCGCGGATGTTGGGTTCGTCATCGACGACCAGGATGCGCGCATCAGTCATGTCCCCATTATGGTGACTTCGGCCATGCGGATGCTGATTATCCGTCGGAGCGCCGCTTTCGCCCACCGCGTACCGGCTGCCGGGAGCCCCGGCCGACCGGTCAGGCAGCGATGGCGTCGGCATCCATGATCGTGTAGCTGTACCCCTGTTCGGCGAGGAACCGCTGGCGGTTCTGCGCGTAGTCCTGGTCGATCGTGTCGCGGGCCACCAGTGTGTAGAAGCTCGCCGTGTGGCCGGACTGCTTCGGACGCAGGAGACGGCCGAGGCGCTGCGCCTCCTCCTGACGGGAGCCGAACGAACCGGACACCTGGATCGCGACGGATGCCTCGGGGAGATCGATCGAGAAGTTCGCGACCTTCGAGACGACGAGCAGCGAGATGTCGCCCTCGCGGAAGGCGCGGTACAGCTCCTCGCGTTCGTCGATCGGGGTCGCGCCGGTGATCTGCGGCGCGTTCAGCGACTGCGACAGCGAGTCGAGCTGGTCGAGGTACTGGCCGATCACGAGGATCCGCTCGCCGGTGTGCTTGGCGATCAGCTCGCGCACGGCGTCGATCTTCGCCGGAGCGGACGCTGCGAGGCGGTAGCGCTCGTCGTCGGTCGCGGCGGCGTACTCGAGCCGGTCTTCCGGCGGGAGGTCGACGCGAACCTCGTAGCAGACCGCGGGGGAGATGAACCCCTGAGCCTCGATCTGCTTCCACGGCGCATCGAAGCGCTTGGGGCCGATCAGGCTGAACACGTCGCCCTCGCGGCCGTCCTCACGCACCAGCGTCGCGGTGAGGCCGATGCGACGGCGTGCCTGCAGGTCGGCGGTGAGCTTGAAGACCGGAGCCGGAAGCAGATGCACCTCGTCGTAGACGATGAGGCCCCAGTCGAGAGCATCCAGCAGCGCCAGGTGAGCGTACTCGCCCTTCCGCTTCGCCGTGAGGATCTGGTAGGTCGCGATCGTGACCGGCTTGACCTCCTTGGCCTGGCCGGAATACTCGCCGATCTCCTCGGGGGTGAGGCTCGTGCGCTTGAGCAGCTCGTCGCGCCATTGACGCGCCGACACCGTGTTGGTCACCAGGATGAGCGTGGTGGTCTTGGTCGCGGCCATCGCGCCGGCGCCGACGATCGTCTTGCCCGCGCCGCAGGGCAGCACCACGACACCCGATCCGTCCTTCGAGAACGCGTCGACGGCGTCCTGCTGGTACGGACGGATCTCCCACCCGTCCTCGGCGAGCTCGATCTCGTGCGGGGTGCCGGGGGTGTAGCCGGCGAGGTCTTCGGCGGGCCAGCCGATCTTCAGCAGCTCCTGCTTGATCTGGCCCCGTGCCCAGGCGTCGACGATGAAGGTCTCGGGCGTCGGGTGCCCGATCAGCAGCGGCTGGATGCGCTTGTTGTTCGCCACCTGGGCGAGGACGGCAGGGTCGCTGGAGCGGAGGACGAGGGTTCCCTCGTCGTCGCGCTCGATCACGAGGCGTCCGTAGCGGTTGACCGTCTCGCGAAGGTCGACCGAGACCGACGGCGGCACGGGGAACCGCGACCAGCGGTCGAGCGTCTCGAGCATGTCCTCTGCGGTGTGTCCGGCCGCGCGGGCGTTCCACAGCCCGAGCCGGGTGATGCGGTAGGTGTGGATGTGCTCGGGGGCGCGTTCGAGCTCGGCGAAGATCGCCAGCTCGTGGCGAGCGCTCTCGGCATCGGCGTGGGCGACTTCGAGCAGCACGGTGCGATCGCTCTGGACGATCAGGGGTCCATCAGACATAGCTGTCCAGTTTACTGGGCTATCACGGTGGCGGCGCGGATGCTCGACACCGGCAGCGTGCGTTCGACGTCGGCCGCGCGGTCTCGCCCGCGCAGGCGTCCGCCGCCCAGTCCCGTGGCTTCGAGGATCAGGTCTCTCGTCGAGCCGTCGGGCATTCCCACGGTCACTCGCAGCACGGCCTTCGCTCGGACCGCCGCGTCGAGCTCGCGATCGAGCCAGGCGGCATCGGCGTCGGGACCCTGGTGTGCGCGCAGGGCCGAGATGAGCGGCGCGTAGTCCGCGGCGCTCTCAGGCGCAGGCTCGGTCGCGGGATTCCGCTCCCCGGTGATCACGGTGCCGTCCTCGGCGACGAGGGTCGCGGGATAGCGTGCGTCGGTGAGCGCCCAGTAGACGGTGTCGCGTCCGACCCGCGTCGAGAGCGCGGCGACGTGCTTCGTCAGCGCGAGCGGCCGCAGGCTCTGATCGACGGCCATCGCCTCGATCAGATGCCGGTCGCTGCTCTCGATGCGGGTGCGGCCGGTCTCGGAGTCGACCGACACGCGCACGAGTCCGTGCCGCTGCGCCGTCTGCGACACGAGGTAGCGCAGCGGCTGCGGGATGCCGGTGAGCGAGAGCGCCTCGAGGAACTCCAGGATCGATTCCTCGGTCTCTCCGGCGACGAGCGCGTGGGCGATCGACTCGGGCGTGAACCGGTAGGTCGAGGCCTGCGCCGCCGACTCGCGGGCGGCGATCGTGCGCAGCCTCACGTCGAGCGCGGGAGCGAGCGGGCCCGGCGAGATCGCACTCAGATCGTTCTGCAGGAAGATGCGGTCGACCTCGGCGGGCAGCAGTGCGGTGAGGGGCGCGGGATCCACGGCGCGGCCGAGACGCAGGGACTCGGCCCATGCGGGCTCGCCGTCGCCGTCGGCGATGAGGCCGAGCAGGCGGGCGCGTTCGAGGAGAGCGGCACTGTGCTCGGGCCAGGAGGGATCCCACGGGTGAGCCTGTGGCCACGAGGTCGTCGGAGTCCATCCGCCGTCCGCAGTGCGCACTCCGCGGGGGAGGGCATCGCGGAAGCCGCCGGCGAGTGCACCCCACCGGTCCGAGACGGGCGATCGCAGCCACTCCTCCGTGCGAAGGGTCGTGCGCAATCGGCGTTCGTCCGGCGCGACGAGCGCCGAGTCGACGGCGATCGCGATGAGAGCGTCGACCGACTCCGCGGCGACGCCGGATTCTCCGAGTCCCCGCTTCTCGCCGGCGCTGACGTTGCCGCCCGCGAGCAGCGCGAACGGCTTCTCGCGGGCGAGCAGCAGCAGATCGGCGAGTGCCGACACTGTCGTGAACGCGCGTTCGGCGGCATGAGCGCTGTCAGCCTCTCCGGCGGGCTGCGGTGCCGACATGCGAGGGGGAGTGGCGAGGTCGCGGTCTGCGATCGCGGCTGCGACCGGCGGGAAGGCGGTGCCATCGGGTCGGACGAGTGCGAGGTGCTCGAGCGTCGCTCGTTCCGACGCCTCTTCGTCGAGGGGCCGGGAGGCGGCGACGACCAGTGCGGCGGCCTCTTCGTGCGTCAGGATGGGAAGCGCCCGCACGATGGAGGTGGGGTCGAGGAGGGCTTCGGCCGCATCGAAGAAGTCCTGCCAGCCGGCATCCGGACGCACGCGCCGGGCGGTGAACAGGGAGGTGAGCTGCTCGTCGCTCGCCGCGGACAGCCATTCGGCCAGCGGGCGGGCGTGCGTGCTCATGCCTGATACCTCAGGGCCGCGATGCCGCGCGACCCTTGCGGATGAAGCTCATGGTGAGCAGCACGATGATCATCACGAACGCCAGAGGGAGTCCCCAATAGGGGATAGCGGCGACGAACGGCCACACGCCTGCCCCGAAGTCCTTCTGCTGCATACCCACGGCGGTGCCGATGATGATGGCGAAGAAGCAGATGATGGATGCCGCAGCGAGTCCGAGTGCCGAGAACGCCAGGATGCGATCGATACGGCGAACGGGAACCTCAGGTTCGGGACTCTTGGTGCTCATCGGTCTCAGCCTAGTCGCTGCAGGCGCGTCCTGTTCCCTGGCGTGACCTACGGATTACCCGCCCGGTGACCGGTAGGCTGGAACCGGCCGCATACGTGCGTCCGATCCAGCTCCACACCGACTCAGCGAGGTTTCTCCCATGCCCACCGGCAAGGTCAGGTTCTACGACGAAGACAAGGGTTTCGGCTTCATCGCCACCGATGACGGCCAGGACGTCTTCCTGCACGCCTCCGCGATGCCCACCGGGGCGGCGGTGAAGGCGGGCTCCCGCGTCGAGTTCGGTGTCGCCGACGGCAAGCGAGGTCTGCAGGCGCTGTCGGTTCGTGTGCTCGAAGCGCCGCCGAGCCTCGCGAAGGCGAAGCGCAAGCCGGCCGACGACATGGCGATCATCGTCGAGGATCTCGTGAAGCTCCTCGACGGAATGGGCGGCGACCTCCGCCGCGGCCGATACCCCTCATCCGCTCACGGCCGCAAGATCGCGGCAGTCCTGCGCAAGGTAGCCGATGACCTCGAAGCCTGATGTCGACCAGCGTCTGATCGACGCACACGATCTCGCGCTCGCCGCGCTGCACGAGATCACGCCGGCGTCGACGGTCGGACCCGCTGCCGACTACCTCCCCGAAGACGACGGCTCCGTGTCGCTGCGTTTCGAGAACCGCCTCCCGGGGTACCCCGGCTGGTTCTGGACCGTGACGGTCGCCCGCGTCGAGGACGAGGAGCCGACCGTGCTCGAGATAGAGCTGCTCCCCGGTGACGGTGCGCTTCTCGCTCCCGAGTGGGTGCCGTGGGCCGAACGGCTCGCCGAATATCGAGCGCACCAGGTGGAGCTCGCCGAGCAGGCCGCCGCAGCCGTCGCCGATGCCGACGCGGAAGCCGGTGCGGGCGACGCAGACGATGCGGAGTCCGACGACGACGATGAGCTCGATGAGGACCTCGAGGAGGACGAGGATCTCGACGACGACGACGATGACGACGACGACGAACTCGATCTGGCCGCTGTGCCGCGCGAACTCCATGCCGGCGATCTCGATGGCGTCGACATCGACGAACTCGACGATTCCGCCGTGGCGGACGAAGACGAGTCGGACGACGACTCAGACGATGACTCGGACGATGACGATGACGAGGACGACGAGTCGGACGACGACTCCGACGACTCCGACGACGAGGATGACTCCGACGACGAGGAATGACGCTCGACGTCCATGAACGGAAGAAGGGGCCGCGCGCGAGCGCGGCCCCTTCTTCGTCGTCCCGGTGTCAGGCGCCCGTGTTCGCGAGCACGTAGTCGAGCGACCGGGTCAGCTGGCGCACGTCGTCGGGCTCGATCGAGACGAACGTCGCGACGCGCAGCTGGTTGCGGCCGAGCTTGCGGTAGGGCTCGGTGTCGACGATGCCATTCGCGCGCAGGGTCTTGGCGACGGCTGCGGCATCGACGGTGTCATCGAAGTCGATCGTGACGACGACGGGCGAACGATGCGCGGCATCCGTGACGAACGGGGTGGCGACGTCCGACGCCGCCGCCCAGTCGTAGAGGATGCCGGACGACTCGGCCGTGCGAGCACCCGCCCAGGCGAGGCCGCCGTTCGACAGGATCCAGCTCAGCTGGCTGTCGAGCAGGTGCAGAGTGGTCAGCGCCGGGGTGTTCAGAGTCTGGTTGAGTCGCGAGTTGTCGACGGCGTTCTTCAGGCTGAGGAACTCGGGGATGTAGCGGCCGGATGCGGCGATGCGCTCGATCCGGTCGATCGCCGCGGGGGAGACGGCGGCGAACCACAGGCCTCCGTCGGAGCCGAGGTTCTTCTGCGGTGCGAAGTAGTAGACGTCGGCCTCGGCGGCGTCGAAGTCGATGCCACCCGCGGCGCTGGTCGCGTCGATGACCGTGAGCGCACCGTCGGCGACGACGCGTTCGATCGGTGCCGACACACCGGTCGAGGTCTCGTTGTGCGGCCAGGCGTAGACGTCGATGCCTTCGACGATCTCCGCCGCGGTGCGGGAGCCGGGTTCGGACTTGCGCACGTCCGGCGCCTCGAGCCACGGGGCGGCGGCCGCGGCGGCGAACTTGCCGCCGAACTCTCCGAACACGAGGTTCTGGCTGCGGCGCTCGATCAGGCCGAAGGCCGCGGCATCCCAGAACGCCGTCGATCCGCCGTTGCCGACGATGATCTCGTAGCCCTCGGGGAGACGGAAGAGCGCCGCGAGCTGCTCGCGGACGCTGCCGACGAGGTTCTTGACCGGGGCCTGTCGGTGCGATGTGCCGAGCAGGGTCGGCCCTGCGGCGAGCAGCGCGTCGAGCTGCTCGGTGCGCACCTTCGAGGGGCCGCATCCGAAGCGGCCGTCAGCGGGCAGGAGGTCACGGGGAATCTCGATCGCCATGGATCGATACTACGGCGTGACCCGACGGCCGCCTCACCGCGTGACGCCTGATGTCCCCCCGGGAATGTAGGCTTGCCTAAGAAGACCCGGAGGGCCACATGACCGACTTGATCGACACCACGGAGATGTATCTCCGCACCATCCTCGAGCTCGAGGAGGAGAACATCGTGCCGCTGCGCGCACGTATCTCCGAGCGCCTCGGTCACTCGGGCCCCACCGTCTCGCAGACCGTCGGACGCATGGAGCGCGACGGTCTCGTGGTCGTCTCCGAAGACCGCACGCTCGAGCTCACGGACGCCGGTCGCAGCAAGGCGGTCAACGTCATGCGCAAGCACCGTCTGGCCGAGCGTCTGCTCTCCGACGTGATCGGCCTCGACTGGGCCTATGTGCACGAAGAGGCCTGCCGGTGGGAGCACGTCATGAGCGAGCAGGTCGAGCGTCGACTCGTCGAACTGCTCGGTCACCCGACCGAGTCGCCCTACGGCAACCCGATCCCCGGGCTCGACCAGCTCGGAGACACCCCGGCCCGCACGTTCGACGAGGGGGTCATCGGCCTCGTGCAGAAGCTGAACGCCGCCGGAGCGCCGATCGACGGCACGGTGCGTCGTCTCGCAGAGCCCGCTCAGGTCGATCCCGAGCTCCTCGAGCAGCTCCGCGACGCCGGAGTGGTGCCGGGCGCGAAGGGCGACTACCGCTTCAACGAGGGGTACGTCCTCATCCAGATGGAGGGCAAGGAAGACGGCCTCGAACTGCCCGTCGAGCTCGCCTCGCACATCTTCCTGGTCGGTGAGCCGGCCTGATCGACGGCTGATCAGCCCTGAGATCCGCGTGATTCCGCCTCTCCGAGGATTGCCAGGTTCGCAGGGTGACAGGATCGTTATCTTCCGGTAACCTCGGACAGGTCGTCGAAGAAGCCCGCTGACGACACCCGAGAGGATTCGCCTTCCAGGCTCGTCGCCCTCCCGGTCAGACCGCACAACGTACCCGAGCTACATTGGTGCCCCGAGAGCAGAGTGCCGACGAGCCAGCGCTACCCGAGCGTGCAGGCGCAGGAGGATCAAGTTTTGGCAAAAGACATCGAATCGCCCGCGAAGACAACTGAAGATCGAGTGGTCGCCCGCCGTTCCGGAACCCGGATCGACGCGCGAAAGGCTGTGAAGCCCCTCCGCTCCATCGCCATCTTCGGGGCGGTCGGTGCTCTGGTCGCCGCCGTCGCGCTGCCCGCCTACGCCGCTTCGAAGCCTGCCGACGCCACCGCGACGGTCCAGCAGCTCGCGGCCGTCGACGCACAGTCGCTCGTCGTCGCCTCGGATGCGACGGCTGCGCCGCTCAGTCGTGGCACGTTCACCGCCACGACGCCCGACGAGATCTCGAAGAAGAAGGCCGAAGAGGCAGCGAAGGCGCGTGCCGCTGCGGCAGCGTCGGCAGCCTCGGCGTCGAACAGCAGCAGCAGCTTCGACATCGGCAACTACGCCCTGGTCTCGCCCGGTTCGGGCGAGGTCCGCTACCCGCTCCCGCAGGGGTCGTACAACGTCAGCCGCACGGTCGGCGGCGCGCACCAGGGTGCAGACATGCTCGCCCCGGCGGGAACCCCGATCTACGCGGCAGCGGCCGGAGTCGTCCGGGCGTCCGCCGAGAGCATCGGCGGCTACGGCGTCTGCGTCATGCTCGACAGCGTCGTCGGAGGTCAGCGCGTGCAGACCACCTACGGCCACATGACGTACGGCTCGCGTCAGGTTCAGGCCGGCGAGACCGTCGCCGCGGGCCAGCTGATCGGCTTCGTCGGCAGCACCGGTCGATCGACCGCGAACCACCTCCACTTCGAGGTCTGGGTCAACGGCGGCCTCATGGAGCCGATCGCCTGGCTCGGCGCCAACGCCGGCTGAGCGCCGGCCGCTGCCCTTCACTCATTCGGGGACACGCCTTCGCGCGTTCACCCGCAGTTTGACCTTCCCCTGCTTCTGATGGGTTAGCCTGAACCCGTTGTCGCATAGTCGGGAGAAGCTGATGGAGCGAATACCGAACATCCGAACCATGGATGCCCTCGGTCGTCACGTCCTTCTGCATCGTCCGCAGGGACGCCACGGTCTTGCCGTGCGCATGAGGCGCTGTCTGTAGACAGCGCCTTTTTTGCATCCCCGCGAACGCTTCCGCCCTGTGCGGCTTCGTGTGAGTCGAGAGTGCCGGGAAGCCGTCCCGGCGGATCGAGAGGATGACGATGCGCACACTTGTACTGAACGCAGGATACGAACCGCTCGCGATCGTGTCGTTCAAGAGAGCCCTGGTCCTGGTCATGAACGACAAGGCGACCGTGATCGAACGCGTCGAGGACGACCCCGTCTGGGGGAGTCACGGAGTCTACGATCGCCCCGCCGTCATCGTCCTCTCGCGCTACGTCCGCATCCCCATCAGCCGTCGGGTCCCCGTCACCCGACGCGGAGTCCTGCGTCGCGACAACCACCGCTGCGGCTACTGCGGCAAAGCCGCGTCGACCATCGACCACGTGATGCCGCGTTCGCGCGGGGGAGCGGACTCCTGGGAGAACCTCGTGGCCTGCTGCCTGCGCTGCAACAACACCAAGAGCGACCGCACGCCTCAGGAGATGCGCTGGGAGTTGCGGTTCGCTCCGCGTCCGCCCCACGGCACCGCCTGGACGGTTCGCGGTATCGAGCGCAGCGACCCTCGGTGGGAGCCGTACCTGGCACTCGCCGCGTGAGCGGGAAGCGAGGGTTCCTCTAGAATGGAACCCTCGCCCCCGTAGCTCAGCAGGATAGAGCAGCCCTCTCCTAAAGGGCAGGTCGCTGGTTCGAATCCAGTCGAGGGCACCCCGTCAGTCGCGACCGCGACGCCACAGCTTCGACGGCCACCAGATCACACGGCCGAGATCGTAGGCGAGCGCCGGCACGAGCAGCGAGCGCACCACGAACGTGTCGAGCAGCACGCCGAACGCGACGATGAACGCGAGCTGTACGAGGAACAGGATCGGGATCACCGAAAGCGCCGCGAACGTCGCCGCGAGCACGAGGCCGGCTGAGGTGATCACGCCTCCCGTGATCGACAGTCCTCGCAGCACGCCTTCACGTGTGCCGTGTTCGAGAGACTCCTCGCGCACTCTGGTCATCAGGAAGATGTTGTAGTCGATGCCCAGTGCCACCAGGAACACGAATCCGTAGAGCGGAACCGCGGGGTCGGCGCCGGGGAAGTCGAACACGCCGTTGAAGACCAGGGCGGAGACGCCCATCGCCGTGCCGAACGACAGCACGGTAGTGAGGATCAGCAGCACCGGAGCGAGGATCGAGCGCAGCAGCAGCATGAGGATGAGCATGATCACGACGAGGATCACCGGGATGATCAGGTTGCGGTCATGGATCGAGGCATCGTTCGTGTCGATCGCCGTCGCCGTGACGCCGCCGACGAGGGCGTCGAGGTCGTCGAGCTGGGTGCGCAGGTCGCGGACGGTCGCCGCTGCCGCATCGGAGTCGGCGGCATCCGTCAGGGTTCCCTGCAGCAGTACCTCTCCGTCGACCACCGTCGGCTCCGGGGCAGGGGTTCCGGGAGGGCCGACGGCCTCGAGCCCGTCGGCGGTGACCGTCGCCGAACCGCTCGGCGAATCGGATGCTGTGACCGACACCCCGTCGATGCCGTCGTCGGCGAGCAGCACGTCAGCGGCATCCTGAAGTCGGTCTTCCGCGACCACGACGTACACCGGGCTGCCGGAGCCGCCGGGGAAGTGCTCGCCCAGCGCGACCTGGCCCTCGCGAGCCTCGGACGCGCCGAGCACGAGATCGGACTGCGGGACGCCGACGGCATTGAGCTGCAGCACACCGGCGGCGCCGGCGAGCAGCACGAGCGTCGTGACGACCCAGATGACGCGGGGGCGCTTGGTGATCAGGCCCGCGAGACGAGCCCACAGGCCGGTCTTGCGCATGCCGTGCTCCTCGGCGACGACCTCCGGCTCGAACTTCGGGCGTCTCGGCCAGAACACCGCCCGCCCGAACAGCAGCAGGAGCGCGGGCAGCAGGGTGAGTGCGGCGAGCATCGCGAAGACGATGCCGATCGCGGCCACCGGGCCGAGCGTGCTGTTCGACTTGAGGTCGCTCAGCAGCAGGCACAGGAGCCCGGCGATCACCGTTCCGCCGGACGCCACGATGGGCTCGAACGAGCCCTTCCATGCCGCGAGCACGGCGGTGCCCTTGTCCTGCGCGACGCGGAGCTCCTCTCGGAACCGCGCCACGAACAGCAGGGCGTAGTCGGTCGCGGCGCCGATCACGAGGATGAACAGGATGCCCTGGGTCTGGCCGCTCAGCAGCAGCACCTCGAACTTCGCGAGCCACCACACGACCAGGAGCGCCACACACAGGGCGAACAGGCTCGTGGACAGCACGACGATGGGCAGCAGGAACGATCGGTAGACGAGCACGAGGATGACCAGCACGGCCAGGAGCGCCACTCCGAGAAGCAGGCCGTCGATGCCGGCGAACCCGGCGACGAGATCGGCACTGAAGCCCGCAGGGCCCGTGATGTAGACCGTCACTCCGTCGGGCGCCGCATCGCGCAGCTGCGCGGCCAGGGCGTCGATCGCATCAGCGAGCTCGGCATCGCCCTCGATCGGGATGAAGGCCTGAACCGCACGGCCGTCGTCCGAGACGAGCGCGGGCGAGACATCCTCGCTCACGCCCTCCACCGAGGGGGAGTCCGCGACGGCATCCGAGATGGTCGTGATGTCGGACTCCGACAGGTCGTCGTCGGAGACGAACACGGCGATCGCCGGGATGGCGTCGCTGTCGTTGAACTCGCCGAGGAGCTTCTGCACCTGCGTCGCATCGGCCGACTCGGGCAGGTAGCTGGTCTGGTCGTTCGAGGACACCTCGTCGACCTTGCCGAACAGGGGGCCGCCGAGGCCGGCGCCCACCAGCCAGACGAGGATCAGCGCCACAGGGATGAGGACGCGGACCCAGGAGTGTCGACGCGTGCGTTCGCGGGTCGGCGGAATGGGCGCGTGCTCAGGGCTGGACATCAGGTTCCTCTCGGGGGCGTGCAGATGGGGGGGAGTCAAGCGGGGGATCAGGAGACCCAGGCGAGGATGAGGATCATCGTCGCGAGGAAGCCTGCGAAGTAGTTCAGGGCGATGAAGCGTCGCCAGGCGCGGTTCGTGCCGCCGGAGGTCTCATCGGTGACGTTCCACCAGGGGGCGGCGTTGACGATGTAGGGCACGGCGAGCAGCGCGCCGAGCGGCCCCGGCCACGTGGTGAACAGCATCGCGGCGCCGGCGAGAGTCCAGAGCGCGATCGACAGCCGCACCGTGGCTCGTGCGCCGATCACCGTGGCGATCGAGCCGATGCCGCCCTCACGGTCAGGGCCGATGTCCTGCACGGCGCCGAACGCATGCGCGGCCATCCCCCAGAGGAAGAAGGCGACGAGGACGATGACGGCTGTGGGGGTGACGGCGCCGGTGGCGAGGGTGAGGCCGACGATTGCCGGCGTCACGAAGTGAAGGCTCGAGGTGGTCGAGTCCAGGAACGGCCGCTCCTTGAACCGAAGGCCGGGCGCGGAGTAGGCGATCACGGCGAACACGCTGATCGCCAGCCAGACCCAGGACGCCGGGTTGCCGACGACGACGAGGTAGACGAGGAACGGGATGTTCGTCGCCGCGGCAGCCCACAGGGTGGCGCGGTGGATGCGGGGCGAGAGGAGCGCGCCTTCGATGCCACCCTTGCGCGGGTTGGCGAGATCGGAGGCGTAGTCGAAGACGTCGTTGATGCCGTACATCGCGAGGTTGTACGGGACGAGGAAGTACAGGGTTCCGATGATCAGCGTGAGGTCGATCTCACGTGTGCTGAGCAGGTAGGCGGCCGCGAACGGGAACGCCGTGTTGATCCAGCTGATGGGGCGGGACGACAGGACGATCTGTGCGACGTCACGGCCGACGGATCCCCGGGCGGCGGGCGCGGTCATGAGGCATCCTCGGCGGTTGCTCGTCGGTCGGCCTTCACGCGGCGGGCGCGGAGCGCGGCCCACAGGGCGGGCAGGAGGATGGCGCCGGCGATCGGATAGGCGAAGTCCTCGAGCGGGGCGAGACCGATGTGCACGCCGAGCAGGTGCTCGGGGGAGTAGTGGAAGAGGCCCGTCGCGATCATCACGGTGTCGAAGACGGCGGTGAGGATCACGAGCACGACGACGGTGAGGGCGATCCCGCCCACGTGGGCGCGATGCCGACCTGCGAGGACCGAGAGCACGAGGGCCGCCACGATCGCCGCGCCGACGAACCACGCCGAGAGCTGCAGGTAGGTCATGAGGGCTCCTCCACGGCGGAGCGGCTGCGGACGCTCGAGAGGATGCGCACTGCGCCGGTGTAGACGATCATCGTGCAGATCACGAGGAAGAGCAGGAACACCGGCTCTTCGATCGGCAGCTCGGGCGCGAGCACGATCCCGGTCGCGACGGCGGCTTCACCGCGGAAGAAGATCCCTCCGGCGATACCGGCGATATCCCAGATCAGGAAGAAGGCGAGTCCCACGGCGGTCACGACGGATGCCGACACCGCGTCGCGCCAGAAGAACAGGCGGAAACGGCGATCGAGCAGCAGCATGCAGCCGAGGGTCACGAGGAGGAGCGCCAGATACACGAACCCCATCACACGGCCCCGTTCGTCGATGCGGCGGTGGTCGTGGCGTCGAGCGGCCCGCTTGAGCGGTCCCCGCGGATGCGCTTGAGCACGATCTCGGCGCTGATGAGACACATCGGCACGCCGACGCCGGGCGCGGTGGTGGCACCCGCGTAATAGAGGCCCGATACCCGACGAGAGGCGTTCTGCGCGCGGAACATCGCACTCTGCGAGAGGATGTGGGCCGGCCCGAGCATGCCTCCGCGCCACGAGTTGTAGTCGTCGCGGAAGTCCGCGGGGCCCTTCGTCTCACGCACGACGATGCGGTCGCGGAGGTCGGGGATGCCTGCCCATCGCGCGATCTGATCGATCGCGGCATCCGCAGTCTGCTCGATCCGAGCGGAGCCGCTCCCGTCGGAGCCGCCGCCGCCGAGCTCGGTGTCGGCGGGGATCGGAACCAGCACGAAGAGGTTCTCATGCCCGTCCGGTGCGACCGTGTCGTCGGTCGCGCTCGGACGGCACACGTACGTCGATGCGGGCGAGGGGACCGAGGGGTGATCGCCGAAGATGGCGTCGAAGTTGGCATCCCAGTCGTCGGTGAAGAACAGGGAGTGGTGGGGGAGTTCGGGCAGGGAGCCTCGGATGCCGAGCATCACGAGCACGGCGCCGGGTCCGCTCGTGCGTCGCTGCCACCACGACTCGGGATACGTGCGCAGGTGCGGAGGAAGAAGCGCCGTCTCGGTGTGGTGGAGGTCGGCTCCGGAGACGACGATGTCGGCGTCGGCGCGGTGCGTGCTTCCGTCGCCGTCGCGCCACTCGACGCCCGTCACGGTCGTCTCGCCGGAGCGGGTGCCGGTGCTGATCGCGGTGACATCGGCATCGAGCACGATCCGAGCGCCCGCGCCCTCGGCGAGTTCGGCGATGCGCTCGACGACGCGCCAGAACCCGCCCTGCGGATAGCTGACCCCCTCGTCGAGGTCGAGCGCGCTCATCAGGTGGTACATCGCGGGGGCTGTGCGCGGGTCGGTGCCGAGGAAGACCGCCGGATATCCGAGCAGCTGGCGGATCACCGGGTCGCGGAAGCGGCGGGCGGCGAAGGACTGCAGGCGTGTGCCCAGGAGCGTGAACAGTCGGGGGAGGGCGCGCAGCACCTCGGGCGTCATCAGCCCGCGCAGCCGCGTGAACGGGTTGTAGAGGAAGTAACGCTCGGCCATGACGCGCGCGTCGTGCGCCGAGTCGAGATAGGCATCGAGGGCCTTCGCGGCGCCGGGCTCGCGAGACTCGAACAGGCGCGACACCTCGGCTCGCCCCGAGGGGACGGTGATGGCCGGCGAGGGGTGACCGTCGGCGGTGGGCGCCTGGAAGACGCGGTAGCCGGGATCGAGCAGTGTGAGATCGAGCTGTTCGGCGGTCGAGGTGCCCATCATCGCGAAGAAGTGGTCGAACACCTCCGGCATCAGGTACCACGAGGGTCCCGAGTCGAATCGGAAGCCCTCTCGCTCGATGGTGCCTGCCCGACCGCCGATCCGGCTGTTCTTCTCGTAGACGATGACGTCGTGTCCCTCGCGTGCGAGCAGACCGGCGACCGCCAGGCCGGCGACACCGGCGCCGACGACGGCGACCCGACTCATCGGTCGCGCTCCATGGCGGTGACGATGACGGCTCGCGCGGCGAGGAGCGCCTTGAGGGGATCGGGCACCCGAACCCGCCTTTCGTAGAGTGTCGATGCCGGAGTCTTCGCGACGCGACGTGTCAGCGCCTCGAAGAGGGCGAGGGCGCTGCGCACAGCGGCGCGGGCATCCTTCGGGAGGAGGGGGATCGAGCGTCGAGCGTCGTCGAGTTGCGAGGTGATCGTGACCACCCAGGCGTCTCGATCGGCATCGGTGAGACGGCCGGAGTCGCCGAGATACCCGCGCTGCAGCCGGTCGGTGTCATCGGCGAGGTCGCGGAGGAAGTTGACGTTCTGGAACGCTGCCCCCAGCTGGCGGGCGCCGTGGGTCAGGATCTCGCGTTGCGCGGTCGTCGGGTTCTCGTCTCGGAGGAACACGCGGAGGCACATCAGCCCGACCACTTCGGCGGAGCCGTACACATAGCGCTCGTGCGCCTCGGCGTCGAAGGCGGTGAACTCGGTGGCGGTGTCGATGTCGGCACTCATCGAGTCGAAGAACGGCTGGGTGAGGTCCTCATCGATGCCGCATTCGCGTGCAGTGCGGGCGAAGGCGTGCAGTACCAGGTCGGTGCTATAGCCGACTCGCATCGATCGATGGGTCTCGGCGACGTACGAGGCGAGGGCCTCCGACTGGGCCGAGGCGTCGAGTCCGGCCTCGGCGGCGACTCCGTCGACGATCTCGTCGGCGATGCGCACCATCGCGTAGATGTTGCGCACGTGCTGGCGGTGACGCTCGCCGAGCAGGCGGGTGGCGAGTCCGAACGAGGTCGAGTAGCTGCGGATGACTTCGGTGGACGCGGTGTCGGCGGCGCGGCTGAACCGCCCCAGACTCTCGCCCGACTCGTCGCGCGACGTCGGGGTCATGCCTGCCGCCCCTCGAGCTGCGAGGCGGAGACGAGGATCGATCGTGCGGCGTCGGAGCTGATCTCGCCGGCGGCCTCCGCCTCGGACAGCAGGGTGTAGACGGCGTCGAGCTGCTCGCCGATCAGACTCACGACGAATCTCTCGGCGCCGCACTCCTGCAGGAGATCGCGGATGGCGGCGGCGTCGTCCAGGCTCAGATCGGGGCATCCGAAACGAGGGGCGATCTGCGCCCAGGCGCTCGTCGAACGGGCGAACGCGATGATCGCGGTCTCCTTGCCCTCACGCAGATCCGAGAAGGCATCCTTCCCGTGCTTGCGATGGTCTCCGAACACGCAGAGCAGGTCGTCCTGCAGCTGATAGGCCAGGCCGAGGTGCCGCCCGACCGTGTTCAGGGTCTCCTCCGCCGATTCGGAGGAACCGGCGAGCAGCGCGGCAGCCCTCAGCGGAAGCGAGAACGAGTAGGTCGCCGTCTTGTACACGCTCATGGTGAGCACGGTGGCGACGTCGGAGGCGATGATCCCGTGGCTCAGCGCCACGTCGGTGTGCTCGCCGGCCACGGTCTCGAGGATCGTCTGCTCGACGAGATCGAGCAGTCGCACCCGCACGCTCTGCGGGACATCGGCTCGGGCGAACCCCATGATGGCCGCCGACAGCAGCAGGTCTCCCATCAGGATCGCACTCGATCGCGCCCAGTGCAGCGAATCCTCCTCCGTCGCCCCCGGGGCGGTGGCGGCGAGTTCGCCGATCAGGTTCGGCCGCTTGCGCCGGGTCAGGTCGCCGTCGATCACGTCGTCGTGCAGCAGGAACGCGTAGTGCAGCAGTTCGATGTGGGTGGCGACGTCGACCGCGGCGATGCTGGGCTCAGGGGCGGCATCCGAGACCAGGGCGCGGTGGATGTCGAGAAGCAGTCGCGGCCGCACCAGCTTGCCCCCGAGGGCGTGATCGGCCGTCGAGCGCCACAGGGCTGCGAACTCGGAACCGTAGACCTCGGCGTTCTCGCAGTGGAAGGTGAAGCGCTTGCGCAGCAGCTGTTCGACCCTCGTGCTCATGTCTTCTCGGATCGCGGTGGCAGACATGATCAGACCGCCCCGAGCTCGCGCAATCGGGGGAGCTGCTCGACCATCCAGGGGCTGAACGCGAAAGGAGCGCCGGATACGGCGTCGGCGAACTCCGCCGGATCGACCCACGCCCACTCCGAGACCTCATCGGGGTCGGGGGAGAGGGGGCCGTCGGCGATGGCGACATGCACCGGGCAGATCTCGTTCTCGACGATCCCGCTCGCGTCGACGGCCCGGTACCGGTAGTCGGGGATCGCGAGGGAGAGCTCGGTGATGCGGAGGCCGAGTTCGTCGTGCGCGCGGCGGTGGACGGCATGGGACATGTCTTCGCCGGGGCGAGGATGTCCGCAGAAGCTGTTGGTCCAGACGCCCGGCCAGGTGAGCTTGGACAGCGCCCGTCGGGTCACCAGCAGACGACCGTCGCGATCGAGGACGTGGCACGAGAAGGCGAGATGCAGAGGGGTGTCCGTCGTGTGCACCGCCGCTTTCGAGAGCACGCCGATCGCGACTCCATCTGCGGAAAGGAGGGTGACCTCATCCAACGGGGAACCTCCTCGATTTCGCTAGCTTAGCTAATAATCAACATAACATGAATCCAATGGTGTGTAGCATGATGGCATGGACAACGGATCTGACGCCAGTCCCCGGGGGATCGGGGCGTCAGAGGTGATCCCGCTCCGTGGCGAGATGTCGCCCGACGGGCTCGCCCACTCGGCGATCTACGACGTCGAGTCGAGCGACCCTCGGAGCACGCTGGTCGATCGCTCAGGGGTCGACCCGGAGGACCTCCGGCAGATCGCTCTCGTCATGGGCGCGCTGGGGGACCTGAGGGATGCCGAGCAGAAGCTGTCGCTCGCGTCCCGGCGCTACATGCGGCTCAACGAGACCGACATGCGCGCGCTCCACTACCTGATCGTGTGCGCGAATCGCGGCGCGACGGCCACTCCCGGCGGCATCGCCACGCATCTGGGGATCTCCACGGCGTCGACGACGAAGCTGCTCGACCGCCTCGAGAAGGGCGGACATATCCGCCGAGCACCGCATCCGACCGACCGACGAGCTCTCGCGATCACGATCACCCCGGAGACACGCCAGGCGGCCATGGAGACGGTGGGTCGCCAGCAGGCGAAGCGGTTCTACTCCGCGGCGCGGCTGACGCCTGACGAGCGAGACGTCGTGATCCGGTTCCTGTCGGACATGGCGCAGGAGATCACGCTCCGGGATGAGCCGTGGGCTCAAACCGGAGTCGCGACCTCCGAGTGAGTCAGTGCGCGGCGTTGTACGCCTCGACGACGGGAGCCGGAATGCGGCCCCGCTCCGAGAGCGTGTAGCCGTTGTCGTTCGCCCATGCCCTGATCGCGGCCACCTCGGGGTTGCGTCCTGGGCGCTTCCTCGGGGCGGCGGAGCGCACGGCACCGGAGGAGCCCGCACGTCGTCCGGCCGAGATGTACGGCTCGAATGCCTTGCGCAATTCCTCCGCGTGCGCGGTGTTCAGGTCGATCTCATAGGAGGCGCCGTTGAGCGAGAAATGCACGGTCTCGCCTTCGCCGACCTCGAGTACGGTTCCGTCGATGTCATCGACCAGCTGGTGCACAATTCTTCTTGCCATGGAAGTGACATTACCCCCGGAATGCGAAATATGACACGTCGAGTGGTGTCTATTCGTGGCCGGGGTCGATCAGCTTCAGGCCCACGATGCAGCCGACGAGTCCGAGCAGCAGAAGAATTCGCGGCCAGGAGATATCGCTGTCGCCGGTGACCATCGCCCAGATGACGGTGAGAGTGGCGCCGATTCCGACCCACACCGCGTAAGCGGTGCCCGTGGCGATATCGCGCATGGCGAATGCGAGCCCGATCATGGAGAGGATCAGACCGCCCACGAAGATGATGCTCGGCCAGAGTTTGGTGAGTCCTTCGGATTTGCCGAGCGCCGTCGCCCAGACGGCTTCGAGGACTCCGGATACGACCAATACGATCCACGACATGATGGTCCTTTCGGACCAGTCTTTTCGCTCACCGGGTACTGGTCTGCCTCGTCCGGGGCCGGGGTTCACCGACCAGTATCCATGGTAGCGACCGGGTCTGGGCAGGGACTGTGCAGTTCCGGCGTCGACGCATCCGGTGCCGTTGAGCGGTCAGGGAAGCAGTCCGGCGCGCCGCGCCTTCGCCACGGCGGCATGGCGTGTCGACGCATCCAGCTTCGACATCGCCGTGCCCAGATACGCCTTGATCGTCCCCTCCCGCAGGCCCAACTGCGCTGCGACCTCGGCATTCGTCGCGCCGAGGGCCGCACAGGCGAGCACATCGGTCTCACGCCGGGACAGACGCACGGTCGGAATGGGACCGGTGGCGGCCGCGGGAGCGGCGTCTTCTGCGAGCGTGACGAGTCGCTGTTCGACCTGGGCGATGCGGGCCCGCAGCTCGACGTCGTCGATGGATGCGGCGATGCTGCGGAGCTCGGCGAAGCTCTCGCGCAGCTCCTCGCGCTGGCGCGGCGCCACAGACTCGGATGTCGGACCCGCAGAGCGCAGGCGCCGCTCGACCTCGTCGCGGATGCGGAGCTCCTCCGCGACGGACTGAGCGACCTGCATCGCGGGAGCCGTGGTCACGCCACCGACCGGTGTGCGCTCCCAGGCACCGGCGTAGAGCACGCCCCGTGGGCGACCGCCGACCACGATGGGCAGAGCGAGCAGGGTCCGCAGCCCCTCGCCGAGCACGAACACGTCGTAGTCGTGGGTGATCTGCTGCGAGGAGCCGTAGTCGTTGGTCATGCGCGGACGCAGTTCCATCATCGCCCGTCCGCCGAGGCCGCGCTCCGGCCGGACCCTGAGGCCGTCGAGGCTGTGCGTACGGTTGCCGACGATGCTCGTGACGCTGACGACGCCCTCGTCGATCAGACCGCCGAATGCGACAGGGAAGCGGGTGCGCTGGGCGAGCTCGCGCACCGCTCTGGCGACGAGCTCGGTCTCGGATTCCCACCCGGTCGGTGTGCTCACGACTACCTACTTTCGGGGGTGACGGCCCTGTTCCCCGTTTCGTAGCGTCGACCCTACCATTCGCCCGGCAGACGAGGGCGAGCCGTAGACCATGTGGCAAGGAGGCCCCATGTCCGACCATCCAACGGCCGA
The DNA here is from genome assembly GCF_017876435.1 of Microbacterium phyllosphaerae. Classification (NCBI taxonomy): domain Bacteria; kingdom Bacillati; phylum Actinomycetota; class Actinomycetes; order Micrococcales; family Microbacteriaceae; genus Microbacterium; species Microbacterium phyllosphaerae. The sequence continues at coordinate 3,173,293 of NZ_JAGIOA010000001.1, read as the reverse complement.
ACCGGCAGGCGCGATCGACTACATCGCCGTCGAGGAATCCCCGCGATTCCAAGAGCTGAAGAAGACGCAGCGGTCATTCATCTTCCCGCTCGCGGCATTCTTCCTGATCTGGTATTTCGTCTATGTCCTGCTCGCGGCATTCGCCACCGATTTCATGTCGCAGCGGGTGTGGGGCGATATCACCGTCGGGCTCCTGATGGGGCTCGGGCAATTCGTGACCACTTTCGCGATCACGATGGGATATGTCGCTTTCGCCAATCGGAAGCTCGATCCGATCGCGACCGAGATCAGGGAAGAACTCGAGAAGGCGCAGGCTGACGCATGAACGTGATCCACTCCGCGGCGGCGGACCTCGCGGTCGAGAGCAATCCCGTGTTGAACATCTCGATCTTCGTCGCGTTCGTCGCCGTCACCCTCTTCATCGTGATCCGCGCCAGCCGCAACAACAAGACGGCGGCGGACTACTACGCGGCGGGGCGCTCGTTCACCGGACCGCAGAACGGTTTCGCGATCGCGGGGGACTACCTGTCGGCCGCGTCGTTCCTCGGCATCTGCGGTGCGATCGCGATCAACGGCTACGACGGCTTCCTGTACTCGATCGGGTTCCTGGTGGCGTGGCTCGTGGCCCTTCTGCTCGTCGCCGAGCTCATGCGCAACACGGGCAAGTTCACGATGGCCGATGTGCTGTCGTTCCGTCTGAAGCAGCGCCCGGTGCGGATGGCGGCGGCGATCACCACCCTCGCGGTCTGCTTCTTCTATCTCCTCGCGCAGATGGCGGGCGCCGGCGGCCTCGTCTCGTTGCTGCTCGGAATCGACGGCAGGGTCGGGCAGTCGATCGTGATCGCCGTCGTCGGCGTGCTGATGATCGTGTACGTGCTGATCGGCGGCATGAAGGGGACGACCTGGGTGCAGATCGTCAAGGCCTTCCTGCTGATCGGCGGTGCCATCGCCATGACGATCTGGGTGCTCGCGATCAACGGGTTCAACCTCAACACGCTGCTCGAGGCGGCAGTGGCGAACTCCGACAAGGGTGACGCGATCCTCGGGCCGGGCCTGCAGTACGGAGCGAACCCCTGGGACTTCCTGTCTCTGGGCATGGCGCTCGTGCTCGGAACCGCCGGGCTCCCGCACGTGTTGATGCGCTTCTACACGGTTCCGACGGCCAAGGAGGCGCGCCGCTCGGTGGTCTGGGCGATCTGGCTCATCGGCGGCTTCTACCTGCTGACCCTCGTGCTCGGGTACGGTGCCGGCGCCCTCGTCGGTGCCGACGTCATCGCGGCGGCACCCGGTGGGCCGAACTCCGCAGCGCCGCTGCTCGCGCTGTACCTCGGCGGCCCCGTGCTGCTGGGGTTCATCTCAGCGGTCGCCTTCGCCACGATCCTCGCGGTGGTGGCGGGTCTCACGATCACGGCGGCGGCCTCGTTCGCCCACGACATCTACGCGAACGTGATCCAGAAGGGCAGGAAGGACGCGGCGGGCAACGCCGTGGAGCCCGACCCGAACGGGGAGGTGCGGGTCGCACGGCGCACGGTCGTCGTGATCGGCATCCTGGCCATCGTCGGCGGCATCGGAGCGCAGGGGCAGAACATCGCCTTCCTCGTCGCGCTGGCCTTCGCCGTCGCCGCGTCGGCGAACCTGCCGACCATCCTGTATTCGCTGTTCTGGCGCCGCTTCACCACCCGAGGAGCGGTGTGGAGCATGTACGGCGGGCTCTCGGCAGCGATCATCCTGATCGTGCTGTCCCCGGTGTTCTCGGGCTCGCCCACGTCGATGATCCCCGGTATCGACATCGTGCTCTGGCCGATGAACAATCCCGGGATCGTCTCGATACCGCTGGGATTCTTCCTCGGCTGGCTCGGAACCATCACCAGCCGCACGAAGGAATCGCCCCATCTCGCTGCCGAGATGGAGGTGCGCTCGCTCACCGGGTTCGGTGCGGAGAAGGCGTCGGATCACTGAACGCCGCCTGATCGCTCATCGCTCGCCACTTTCAGAGGATGAGCACGTGGACCCCCGACGGCCTACTCGTCGGGGGTCCACGCCGTCTCGCCGCGGTGCCCCCTCACCCGTGCGCTTCTGTTCACCCGTGCGCTTCTGTTCAGCCGTGCGCTTCGAGATCGAGGAGGAATCTCTTCCGTTCGGGGTGCGCTCCGTACTGGCCCGGGGTTCCGTCCCACCGCACCACGCGGTGCACCGGGACGACGATCGAGAACGGGGTGAGTCTGCAGGCGGTGCCGACCGCACGCGCGGCGCCCGGTCGCCCCGCCAGCATCGCCACCTCGCCGTAGCTGAGCGTCTGGCCCCACTCGATCGTGCTGATGGCCTGCAGTGCGGTGCGGGCGAATCCGTCGGACAGACGCCAGTCGAGCGTCAGATGCTCGTCGAACCTCACCGGCAATCCGGCGAAGTACTCGTCGAGGAGCTCGGTGAGCTCGTCGGCGGCACCGGGGTCGGGCTCGGGAACCGAGCGCAACCGGCCCGAGACCTCTTCCAGAAGCCAGGGGACGGAGGGATCGTCGGATTCCGAGAGGTCGAATCGGACGAGTCCGTCGTCGGAGAACACGGCGAGTGCGTCTCCGAAGGGGGTCGGAGCGAAGTCGTAGCGGAAGGTCATGCCACCATCCTGACCGTCGCGGCCGACCGCCGGGGTGCGCGCGTACGCGACCGGGGGAGAGCGCGTCCGATCGCCGCGGAGGTGCAGGAGCGGTCGGACGGGTGCCGAAGGCGCGGAGAGAGGCGGAAATACGGTGAAACCCGCCCGGGATACCGGCGGTACGGCGAGCCGCGCTTAGTGTGTGAGGTGTGTGGCGACGTGAAGGCAAGGCTGCGGATGATGCAGCGACCGATGCCTCAGTGACCCTGGGCGGGCTGCAGGAGTCGGCCGTCGGCGTCGAGATCGCTCACGCCGCAGAGGCCGAGCGGACGCGCCTGCGTGCCGAAGCGGCGGATCTGGGCGGTTCTTCGCCGCTGGTCACCTTCCGTGACACCGTCGAATCCGGCATCGACATCTCCAAGGCACACCCCGGAAGCCTTCCCCAGTTCATCACCGGCAAGTCGACGCTGCTCTCGAACCTGTATCGCGATGAGGTCGGTCTGCGCACGGCACGCCTCGCCGCCGAGCGGATCACGGCGAAGAACACGGAGCTGCGCACGGTCCGCGGCATCGAGGCCGTGCACCTGGCCGTCGGCGTCGCAGGGTGGCGCATCGGCGGCGCGGACTTCGCCGCTCCCGTCCTCCTGCGTCCTCTCGCGATCCGTCGTCATCACTCGGATTTCGAACTCAAGCTGCAGGGCGCCTTCGAGGTCAACCCCGAACTCGTGCGCATCGCGCGCGAGCACTTCGGCATCACGATCGACGCGACGGCGCTCGCCGCGCTCGCCTACGACGGCGGCATCTTCAAGCCTCAGCCGGTGATCGACAGCCTGCGGGCGACCACCCGCTCGATCGACACCTTCACGGTCCTCCCGCGGCTCGTGGTGTCGACCTTCGCCGACGTCGGCGGCGCGATGTCGCGTGACGGCGGAAGCCTCGACCACATCGTGCTCAACGCGCTCGCCGGACACGTCGGCGACCGCGAGCAGGTCTCCGCACGACGACCGGCGCCGCATCACACCGGCCCGGACGACAGGGCACCGGCATCCGACAACCTGCTCCTGGATGCGGATGCCGAGCAGGAGGCGGTCCTGGCCAGGATCGCCGCCGGTCATTCGCTGACGGTCGCCACGCTGCCGGGCACCGGCGGCACCCAGACCGTGATCAATGCGCTGGGCGAGCTGGTGCGCGCAGGCAAGCGGGTGCTCGTGGTCTCGGCGCGCCGCTCGACCCTCGACGGCGTGCGGCATCGTCTCGCCGGCATCGGTCTCGACAGCCTCGCGGTCTCGCCCGCGAGCGTCCGCCGGGATCTGGTGCGCGCGATCGGCCGCAACGAGAAGGCGACCGCGCCGAAGGTGAGCGACGTCGACGACGCGCTCGTGCGTCTGCGCACCGTGCTGCGGGACTACCGGCAGGCGCTCACGGCCCCGGTCGCGGGGACGAACGCCTCGGTGCTCGACGCCACCCGTCACCTCACGCGCCTTGCGTCACTGCCGACCCCGCCGTCGACCACCGCCCGACTGAGCCCCGAGACTCTCCGACGGCTCTCCGACGACCGCTCGGCCGCGGCTGCCGCTCTGGCCCAGGCCGCGCGTCTCGGCGAGTTCCGGTTCGGTCCGAACGACTCACCCTGGTACGGCGTGAGCTTCTCGAGCACGGAGGCCGCGAGGGCTGCGCACCAGCTGGCAGGGCGTCTGCACGGTGACAGCGTGCCGGCCCTGCTCGAGCGGGGGTATGCGCTGATCGCGCAGACCCACATGCGACCGTTCTCGACCATCGACGAACTGGGTGAGTACCTGCGCCTGTTGCAGGGCATCCGCGACTCCCTCGACCGTTTCAGTCCGACCGTGTTCGAGCGTCCGCTCGGCGAACTCATCAAGGCCCACGGCTCGCGTCGTGACGCGCCGAACCTGTCGGGCGCCGACCGCCGTCGCCTGCGCCGTCTGGCCAAGGAGTACGTGCGTCCCGGCGTCCATGTCACCGAGATGCATGAGGCGCTGCTGCGCATCCAGACGCAGCGCACGCAGTGGCAGCGGTACGTCGACGCGGGCGTCGCCCCTGAGATCCCTCTCGGCCTCGCCGACGTCTATGTCGCCTGGCAGCGGGTCACCGCCGAGCTCGCCGAACTCGACGTCGCGCTCGGCCGTCGGGAGCCGTTGTCGACTCTTCCCGTCGCACGACTCGTGCGCACCCTCGCAGGGCTCGCGGCCAAGTCCGACGTGTTCGACAACCTGGTCGAGCGCGCGCAGCTGCGTGATCGACTCGCCGAACTCGGTCTCGAGCCGCTCCTCGCCGAGCTCTCGGTGCGACACGTCTCCGAAGCGCGCGTGGGCGACGAGCTGGAGTTCGCCTGGTGGCAGACGCTGCTCGAGCGCGCGCTGCAGGACGACCGGGCTCTCCTCGGTGCCAACACGGCCGTCGTCGACCGACTCGAGCGCGACTTCCGCCTCGTCGATGAGGCGCATGCGGCCATGGCGGGGCCGTTGCTCGCCTGGCAGCTCGCCAACCAGTGGAAGATCGCGATCGTCGACGAGCCGCAGGAGTCGCAGAACCTGCGTCGGGCGCTGAAGCAGCCCGCCACCACGACGGCGGAGATCGTGAGCGCCGCTCCCGCGCTCGTCGACGTGCTCGCCCCCGTGTGGATCTCGTCGCCCTATCTCGTGCCGCACATTCCCGACTCGGTGGAGTTCGACGCGGTGCTCCTCGTCGACGCGGCCGCCATCAACCTCGCCGAGGCCGCGCCGGCCATCCGCCGTGCGCGGCAGATCGTGGCGTTCGGCGATCCTGTGACCCAGCTTCCGACGCCGTTCCACGTCGCCGTCGACCCCGGGGTCGACTGGGAGCACGAGGTTCCGTTCGACTCCGTGTCGGTGTTCGAGCGCCTGTCGGAGCTGCTCCCCGTGATGACGCTCACGCGCAGCTACCGCGCGGGCGGCGAGGACCTCGCCGAACTGATCAACGACGCGTTCTACGGCGGCGAGATCGTCTCGCTGCCCTGGGCGGGCTCGTACCTCGGCCGCGGCAGCCTGACCGTCGATTACGTCGAGGGCGGCACCGGCGCCCCGGACCCCGTCTCTGGAGCCGTGGAGAGCCCGGAGGCCGAAGTCGCCAGGGTCGTCACCCTCGTCGTGGAGCATGCCGTGCATCGCCCGGACGAGTCACTCATGGTCGTCACCGCCAGCAGGCGTCACGCGGAGCGTGTGCGCGCCGCGGTCACCTCGGCGTTCGCGGGCCGATCCGACGTCGCCGACTTCGTGGGGCGGGACACGGCCGAGCCCTTCGCGGTGCTCACTCTCGAGGAGTCCGTCGCCGAGAGTCGCGACCGGGTCATCTTCTCTCTGGGCTTCGGTCTCACCAAGCACGGGCGCGTGCTCAGCGACTTCGGCGACCTGTCGACTCCCGACGGCGAGCGGCTGCTGACCGTCGGCATGACGAGAGCTCGTCGCTCGATGGTCATCGTCTCGTCGATCCGGCCCTCCTCGTTCGACGACGGACGACTCGAATACGGTGCGGCGATGCTGATGTCGATCCTGGGCGGCCTGGCCGCACGCGGTCGTGACGCGCGCCTCGAGGATCTCGCCGACCCGTTGACGCTCGCTCTCGCGCGGGAGCTGCGCCGCCTCGGCGCCTCTGTCGACGTCGACTACCGCGGTCTGCTCCCGCTCGTCGCGCAGCACGGCGGCAAGGCGGTCGTGATCGAGCCCGACCCGGAGTCGCGAGGCGAGTCCCTGCGCGAGACGCTGCGTCTCAGGCCGCACGTGCTCCGCCGACTCGGGTGGCACTACGTCCGCGTGCACGCTTTCGACCTGTACAGCGACCCTGTCACCGCGGCGTCACGCATCGCGGGGGTGCTGGGGATCTCGGCATCCGCCGCCCGCGCCGACAACGACACCCAGCCGATCGATCTCGACGATCCGAAGAATGGCTGAGCAGCCCGACCCGAGTGCTCCGCGGCAGAAGGTCGTGCGGGTCGCGGGGTCCCGGCGTGCACGGCTGACCCCGGTGGCCGGCACCGATACGGACCCCGAGGCCGCGGCGTCGCCGACGACGCGGCCGGCGGCGCCTGCATCCACGGGCCCGAAAGGTCCGAAGGGTCCCAACGACGACCGCCTGATGCAGGACGTGCCTCCGCACTACTGACCGCGCCGCACCACGCGCCCGGTATGACGAAAGCGCACGGCCCCGAGGGGACCGTGCGCTTCGTGCGTCGAGGGGATGCGTGTCAGCTGCGGGCGTTCCGGGCGAGCAGGTCGCGGATCTCCACGAGCAGCTCGGCCTCGGTCGCCGCGGCCGGCTCTTCAGCCGGCTCTTCTGCGGCGGTGCCCTTGCGGGCCTCGACGTGCGCCTTGAAGGTGTTCATCGGCAGGACGAATACGAAGTAGACCACCAGGGCGACCGAGAGGAAGCTGATGATCGCCGAGATCAGATCACCGATCGGGAAGGTGACCTTGTCGCCGTAGAGGCTGGTCAGCTGCGGTCCGAAGTTGCCGGCCGCGTCGGCCTTGAAGAACAGGGAGACGAGCGGGGTGATGATGCTGTTCACCACGGCGGTGACGATGGCCGTGAACGCGGTGCCGATGACGACCGCGACAGCCAGGTCGATGACGTTGCCGCGGAGGATGAAGTCCTTGAAACCTTTGAGCATGGGAACCTCCGGAGGTCCGTTGTGTGTCAGGAAGAGGTGGTGCTCGACGCGGGCGCCGGGGTGGCGCTCTTCGTCGGCTCCGACTTCGATGATGCCGGGGCGGATGCGGAAGAGCCGGACCCCGACCGCGAGTCGGTGCGATAGAAGCCCGAGCCGTTGAACGTCACGCCGATGGACCCGTACTGCTTGCGCAGCTCGCCGCCGCACTCGGGGCAGACGGTGAGCGCGTCGTCGGAGAAGCTCTGCACGGCGTCGAAGGCGTGGCCGCAGGAACGGCAGGCATAGGCATAGGTGGGCATTGCGGTCCTCGCGGGGGTCAGCGTCGCGACTGCGACAGGAGAAGGGTCTGCGTGGGGGTCACGACGCCGGTGACCGGCTGGTCGTGAACCTCCCTCGGCAGGAAGTCGAGTACCTCGGAATCATAGATGACCGCGTAGACGGGCGGGCACTTCTCCATCGATCCGATGGTCTTGTCGAAGTAGCCGCGGCCCCACCCCATGCGCATCCCGGTGCGGTCGACGGCCGCGGCGGGGATCACCATGAGGTCGACGTCGTTCACCGCGATGGGGCCGAGCACCTCGCCCGTCGGTTCGGGCAGCCCGAACAGGCCCTCGGCGACATCGTCATCGTCGGTCGCGACCGCCCAGTCGAGAAGTCCGTCCGCCCGGGTGACAGGAAGGAGCACGCGGATCCCGCGGCGCACTGCACCGGTCACGAACTCCCTGGTCCCCGGTTCCGTGGTGGTGGAGAGGAAGCACGAGATCGACCGCGCGCCGAGCGACTCGACGAGTTCGTCCAGTCTCTGCGTGAGGGCGGATGCCGCGCTCTCGCGTTGGGCATCGCTCAGCAGCTGGCGGCGCTCACGGAGCTCGGCCCGCAGCGCGCGCTTCTCGTGCTCCACGTCGTTCGACATGGCTCCGAGTCTACGGCGGGCATCCCCACTAGGCTGTGAAGATGGGTGCTCAGAAGATCAAGGCCGTCATTCCCGCCGCAGGACTGGGGACACGATTCCTGCCGGCGACGAAGGCGATGCCGAAGGAGATGCTGCCGGTCGTCGACAAGCCGGCCATCCAGTACGTGGTCGAAGAGGCCGCGACCGCCGGCATCGAGGACATCCTCGTGATCATCGGACGCAACAAGAACGCCATCTCGAACCACTTCGACTCGGTTCCCGAGCTCGAGGTCAAGCTCATGGAGAAGGGCGACACCGGCCGCCTCGCGCGGGTGGTGCAGTCGAGCGATCTCGCCGACATCCACTTCGTCCGTCAGGGTGAGCCGAAGGGTCTCGGACACGCGGTGCTGCGTGCTCGCACCCACGTGGGCGACAGCTCTTTCGCCGTGCTCCTCGGAGACGACCTCATCGACGAGCGCGACCCGCTGCTCACCGAGATGATCGCCGAGCACGAGCGCAGCGGTGCCGCGGTGATCGCTCTCATGGAGGTCGATCCGGCCAACATCCACATGTACGGCGCCGCCGCCGTCGAGGAGATCGACGGTTCGGATGCCGTGCGCGTGACGGGTCTCGTCGAGAAGCCGGCGCAGGAGGACGCGCCCTCGAACCTCGCGATCATCGGACGCTACGTGCTGCCCGCCTCGATCTTCGAGGTGCTCGAGCGCACCGAGCCCGGCAAGGGCGGAGAGATCCAGCTCACGGATGCGCTGCAGGAGCTCGCCACCAGGCCTGAGGGCCCTGGCGTCGTCGGCGTGATCTTCCGTGGACGCCGTTACGACACCGGCGACCGCGTCGACTACATCAAGGCGATCGTGCAGCTCGCCTCGGACCGCGACGACCTCGGCCCCGAGCTGCGGCCGTGGCTGAAGGAGTTCGCGGAACGCCTCTAGGCGTCCTCGCGGCTTCGGAGCGCTCGGATGGATCAGGCGACGGGGATGCGGCACGGTCCGATCGAGTTGCGCCTCGTGCGCTCCCGTGACGCCAGGCCGCTGCAGCACGAGCTGCTGAGCAACCGTGCATGGCTGCAACCCTGGGAGGCGACGGTGCCGTACGGCTCCGTCTCGTTCGACATGCGGCTCAGCATCCGGCGTCTGCTGCAGCAGTATCGCGACGGGCAGGGCTACCCGTTCGTCATGGAGTACGACGGCGAGGTCGCCGGTCAGCTGAACGTCTGGGGTGTGGCCAGGGGCTCGCTGTGCTCGGCGACGATCGGCTACTGGGTGAGCGAGCGCTTCGCGGGCAAGGGCATCACCCCGACGGCGGTCGCGCTCGCGACCGACGCATGCTTCACCGAGTACGCCCTGCACCGCATGGAGATCTGCATCCGCCCTGAGAACGCGGCGAGCCTGCGCGTGGTGCAGAAGCTCGGCTTCCGCTACGAAGGCCTCCGTCGCCGCTACATCCACATCGACGGCGACTGGCGCGACCACTACGCATTCGCGCTCACGCGGGAGGATGTGCCGCAGGGTGTGCTGGCGCGGTGGCTCAACGGTCAGGTGCCGCCCGACGCGGCGACCATCCCGCCGTCCGACCGACTGGCGATCTGAGGGCGCGACACGCCGAACTGGTCGCGACACACGCCCGGACTGAGGGTCGTTGCCGCCGATGTTCCCGTACCGTTGTCGACATGGACGGGCCGGTGCTGAGCGGAGGAGTGATCGTGCTCGTCGCCGTGCTCCTTTGGATGCTGTATCTGCTGCCCTCGTGGCGTGGTCGCTTCCAGTACGACGCCGCCGAGCGCAACGCCGTACGGCTGAATCAGGCGCTCCGGGTACTGGCCGAGACCAGCGAGACACCCGGTGAGGTGCGGCTCGAACTGAATGCACGCACCGCGCTCGCACAGCAGAAGCTCGCGAAGCGTCTGCAGTCCGAGAAGGAGGCGGCCGAGCTCACCGCTCTCCGCCAGGAGCTCGCTGCCGCTCGAGCCGATCCCGTCGTGCGCCAGGCGCGAGCGCGTCGGCGTGTGCGCATGGCGGCGACCTCTGTTCTTCTGCTCGGTCTCGTCGTCGTGGGTCTCGGGGTGTGGCAGCTGCTCGCCACGCAGGCCCAGACCCTTCTCTGGCTCGGGGGCGCGGTGGTGATCGCTGCGGGCTTCGCCCTTCAGCGGATGTCGTCGGTCGCGAGCCGTGCCGCGCGTCGCTCGGTGCGGATCGCGGAGGAGCCCGTTGTGAGGGCCGAGCCGACGTTGCACGATCAGGGTCGTGCCACGTGGACGCCACGCCCGCTTCCCGAGCCGCTGGTCTCGGTCGCGGGCTCTCGTGCGCAGATAGCCCGCGCCGAGATGGATGCTCAGGAGGAGCGTCGCACAGCCGCGCGCCTCGCCGAACTGCGCGAGCGCGCCGAGCGGATGGCGCCGGCGACTCCGGTGCAGATCCCGGTCGCCACGTCGCCGTTCGCGAAGATGGGCTACGTGGACGACGCCGAGATCGAGGCGCATGTCCGCGACCTCCTGGCCAAGCGCGCCGCGGGCTGATCTGCGCGGCACGGGCACCTCTTCCGGCGTGATAGCGTAGAAGACGTCAGGGCCTATGGCGCAGTTGGTAGCGCGCCTCGTTCGCATCGAGGAGGTCAGGGGTTCGAATCCCCTTAGGTCCACGGACAGGGAAAGACCCCCGAGCATCAGCTCGGGGGTCTTTCTCGTCGTGCGGTCGTGGCTACGCCCTGTTCGCCCTGTAGTACGCGAGCAGGGCCTTGGTCGAGGCATCCTGCGCGTCGATCGCCGACTCGTCGCCGCCGATCGCGGGGGCGATCTGCATGGCGAGCTGCTTGCCGAGCTCGACGCCCCACTGGTCGAACGAGTTGATGCCCCAGATCGTGCCCTGGGTGAACGTGATGTGCTCGTACAGGGCGATGAGCTGCCCGAGCACCTGCGGCGTCAGAGCGGGGGCGAAGATCGACGTCGTCGGGCGGTTGCCGGCGAAGGTGCGGGCCGCGACGAGAGCTCCCGTGGTGCCCTCTGCCTCGACCTCTTCGGCGGTCTTCCCGAACGCCAGCGCCTTGGTCTGGGCGAGGAAGTTCGCGAGGAACAGCTCATGCACGTCCTGGCCACCGTCGGTGAGCGGGTAGGCCGGGTTCACGAAGGCGATGAAGTCGGCGGGGATGAGTCGCGTGCCCTGGTGGATGAGCTGATAGAACGCGTGCTGGCCGTTGGTGCCGGGCTCGCCCCAGAAGACCTCGCCCGTGTCGGTGGTGACGGGTGTGCCGTCCCAGCGCACGGACTTGCCGTTGGACTCCATCGTCAACTGCTGCAGGTAGGCGGGGAACCGGCTCAGCTGCTGCGCGTAGGGCAGTACGGCGTGCGACTGCGCACCGTGGAAGTTGACGTACCAGACGTTGAGCAGGCCCATCAGGACCGGCACATTGCGCTCGAGCGGGGTGGTGCGCACATGCTCGTCGACGGCGTGGAAGCCGGAGAGGAGGTCGCGGAACGCGTCGGGACCGAGCACGATCGCGAGCGACAGGCCGATCGCGGAGTCGACCGAGTAGCGTCCGCCCACCCAGTCCCAGAACCCGAACGCGTTGGCGGGGTCGATGCCGAAGGCGGCGACCTTGTCGAGCGCGGTCGACACGGCGACGAAGTGGTGCGCGACGGCGTCGGTGCGGGCGTCGTCATCTGCGGTGATGGCTCCGGATGCCTCGAGGCCCGCCCACAGCCAGTCGCGCGCGAGGCGCGCGTTGGTGAGCGTCTCGAGGGTGGTGAAGGTCTTCGACGCGACGATGAAGAGCGTGGTCTCGGGGTCGAGGTCGGCGGTCTTCTGCGCGAGGTCGGTGGGGTCGATGTTCGACACGAACCGCGCATTGATGCCGGCATCCGCGTAGGGCTTCAACGCCTCGTAGACCATGACGGGACCGAGGTCGGAGCCGCCGATGCCGATGTTGACGACGTGGGTGACCTTCTTGCCCGTGATGCCCAGCCACTCGCCCGCTCGGACTCGCGTCGCGAACGCGCTGAGCGCGTCGAGCACCTCCTGCACGTCGGCATCCACGTCCTGCCCGTCGACGACGAGTGCGGGGGAGCCGCCGGCGGGGCGCCGCAGGGCCGTGTGCAGCACTGCGCGATCCTCGGAGGTGTTGAGGTGGCTGCCCTCGAGCATCGCCGCGTAGCGATCGGCGACGCCGGTCTGCTCCGCGAGGCGCACCAGGGCTGCGAGAACCTCGTCGGTGACGAGGTTCTTCGACAGGTCGACGTGGAGGTCGGCGAGCGGGAACGAGAAGCGCTCGGCGCGATCCGCATCGGCGGCGAACCACCCGCGCAGATCGGGGCTGATCGACTCGCGCAGTGCGGCGAGCTCGGACCAGGCGGGGGTGTGTGTCGGATCAACAGGAGCGGTCATGGATCCACGGTACTGCGGCAGGAGGGGTGATGAGCCCGTGATGACGCGCGAGCTCGCTCTAGGATTGCTGCGATGACCGACACGGCCCCCGAGAACACCGCTGACAGGCGGATCAGGGACACCGTCACCCGCAGGTTCGTGCGGGATCCGTTGATCGTCGGCCTCGTGCTGCTCGCCGCCGCGATCGCCTGGACGCTCGCGGGCGACGACCTGAGCTTCTTCCCGTTCCTCCTGATGCTGCTCGGAGGCTTCGGCCTCGCGTTCTCGTTCGTGAACGCGACCATGGAGATGCGCCCCGCCCGCAAGGGCGTGGTGCTGCAGCTCGGCGTCGCGGCGGTGCTGACCGCCCTGATGATCTTCGTCGTCGAGTTCGGCGGAGCAGACCTGCTCGCAGACCTTCCCGAGCCCGCACGAGCGGTGATCCTGGTGCTGCAGATCGCGGCGGGCCCGGCGGTGGGATGGGTCTGGCTCGGCCTGCTCTCGCGGATCACCGACCTGTTCCGGCGTCGGGACACGGCGACGCGGCCGGCGCCCACGCCCCCCCGACTGGCAGCGGGAGGAGCACGGCGACGGATCGCGTGTCGAGTTCCGGGCCCTCGACCTGCGGATGCGCGCGCTCACGCTCGTGATCGTCGGAGTCGTCCTGGTCGTGGGTCTGGCGGGAACCGCACTGCTGATCGCGCTCGACGACGCCGTGATGAGCATGGGGCCGCGGGTCGCGATCATCGTGATGGGCGTCGTCGTCGGGCTTCCGGCGTACCTGCTGCTCAGGTCGGCTCTGCGTCGTCGGACGCTGTCATGCGCGGTGGCCTTCGGTAACGACGAGCTGCGCATCCGCACAGACTCGTCGACCCATCGCATCCCTTTCACGGAACTCGAGACGCTCGTCTGGCGGATGCGCAGCGACTACGCACGGGTGGAGGTCCGCGGGGCCGACACCGACCTCTCCCTCATCGTCGGCCTCGCGAAGCCGTCGGAAGGCCGCACGGCGGAGCTCCCCGCGTTGCCCCGACGCGTCGTCCGCCGCCTCGAGCTCGCGGGCGTGACGCTCGAGCCTTCTCGTCGTGCCGAGACGGTGCGCTTCCGCCGAGCCGCGTGATCCCTCGCGCGTGCACGCGCGAGCGCGCGCACGAGGTACGGTTTCTTTCATGGGAAGACTGCGGTATGACGGCACATCGGAGCCGATCCTCATCGACGACGCGACGCTCGCGCATCTGAAGGTCATCGTCGGAACGAAGCTGCGCCGGCAGGAGAGCTTCATGATGACGTGGCACCCTCGCGAGGGCGGCGACACCGGGCGTCTGACGGTGTGGATCCATCCCGCGATCCCGCTGCAGTTCCTCTTCACCTCGGCCGAGTCGCTCCCGGTGGAGAAGCACCGCATCGAAGAGATGATGCGTGGTCTGAACGCGACCGGTGAGCTCGTGATCGACGACTACCTCGAGCCGAGTGTCGCGAGCGACAGCACGCCGCGCGCCTGAGCTATTCCGCGGGGTATCCGTCGCTCTTGAGCCGCCGCGCGAGGTGCGCCGCGTTCCGCGCCGCGGTCGCCGTCGCCTGAGCGACCTTCTCGGGCGTCTCGGGGAGATCCTTGTAGTCGACGGTCTGCATCGCCTCGCCGTTCCAGTACACCGATCCTTGGGCGGGCACGGAGTAGCCGATGTCGTTCAGTGACTGGAACAGGATCGCGGCGATATGGTGCGCGCCGTCCTCGTTGCCGACGATCCCGGCGATCGCGACCTTGTCGAACAGGATCGGCCTTCCTGCGTCATCCGTCTCGCTCAGCTCCGCGTCGAGTCTCTCGAGCGCGCGCTGAGCGACGCTCGAGTGCTGCCCCATCCAGGTCGGGGTCAGGAACACGAGGATGTCGGCGGCGTGCACCTTCTCGCGCAGTGTCGGCCACTGGTCGTCGCCGCCCATGTCGGCTTCGACACCGGGGCTGATCACGTGATCGACGGCTCGGACGCTCTCTCCGGTGACCCCGTGCTCGCCGAGCGCGGCGAGGATCTGCGATCCGAGGAGGTCGGTGCTCGAGTCTGCGGGGGAGGGCTTCAGGGTGCAGGAGATGGCCAGGGCTGTCAGTTGTGCGGTCATGCCTGCACGAAACCATCATCGGCGCGGATGCCCCAGGGGGTTCCGTCGCCGGGGCGTCTGCGCTAGACGGTATCCTGGATGACGGCCGTTACGACAGGAGACACCGTGATCCTCAGCTTCATCTTCTTCATGATCCTCTTCCTCGGAGGTATCTGGCTCATGGGGTTCGCTCAGTCGCTGGAGGACTTCCAGGCGATCGTCTTCGTCGCCGGTCTCCTGATCACCAGCCTGTCGCTGGCTTTCATGATGCGTCAGCGCGGGTCGGCCACCCGCCGCAAGGACAACTGGTCGGGCAACCCCACCGAGTAGTCGGCGCCGCTCGCCCGGGCGATCACCCCCGTTTGGCGAGCCTCATCTCGAGGTTCGCCTTCACCGCGGGCCACTCCGGCTCGATGATCGAGAACTCGACGCTGTCACGCAACGCGCCGTTGCGGTAGCGGCTCATGGCGCGCATGACGCCGTCCTGCTTCGCGCCGAGCCGCTCGATCGCCGCACGCGACTGGAAGTTCACCCACTGGGTGGTCAGGCCGACGCGGAACACTCCGAGCACGTCGAACGCGTGCCGGAGCAGCAGCAGCTTGGACTCGGCGTTCGTTCCGGTTCCGTGCGCGGAGGGACGATTCCAGGTGTACCCGATGTGCAGCCGCGGAGCGTCGTCGTCGAGGTCGTAGTACGACGTGAGGCCGAGGATCCGGCCGGACGCGTCGAACGCGGTGAACGGGATCATCCCGCCGGTCTCGACCAGGCCGATGCGGCGGTCGATCTCGGCCGCGAGTCCGTCCGGTGACGGCACCGATGTGTACCAGGCGTTCTTCCACAGATCGCCCTCGAGCAGCGCGTCGAGGAGTCCGTCGTGGTGCGACGCCTCGAGCGGTCGCAGCTCGACGAGGCGTCCGGTGAGGGTGACCGGGGCGGGGGTGGTGCGGAACGTCATGCTGCCATTCAACCAGCGGTGAGGCCGGTGCGGCGGAGCAGCCGCTGGTAGGCGGTCACGATCTCGATCGTCACACCCAGCTCGAAGGCGAGGCTGGCAGGATGGGAGCCTCGCGTCTGCTCTGCGGCGGCGTAGGCGGCGGGGGTGATCAGCAGGCGCGCGGCCCACTCGTCGGCGCGGGTCTCCTGTCGGGCCCTCGTCGCGGCATCCGTGGTGGGGGTGTGGCCGAGCATCGCATGGCCCAGCTCATGGGCGAGCACGCTGCAGGTCGCTCTGCGGCTCAGGCCGGGAGCCACCCTGATCGTCGCCGTGCGCGGTTCGTACCCTCCACGCGAGCGCCCGGGACGCTCGACCAGGTGCAGGCCGTTCTCTTCGAGCAGGCGAAGGAGGAGCTCCAAGAGGCCTCCTCATCGCGGGGTCGTCAATCGTAGAGATCGTCGGTGTCGTCGTCGTGTGCGAGAGGCGACTCGAATGCCACCTCGGACTCATCTTGGCGTCGACCGGGGACATCGGTGCGCGGATGCAGTGGCGTGACCGTCGCGATGTGGCGTCCGCCCTCCGCGCGGAGTCGTTCCTCGGCGCGGCTCAGCACGACGTGGGGCTCGACGTCCAGCGCCGTGCTCACGGCATAGAGGACGGGCACGGGGATCGCACGCTTGCCCGTGACGTAGTTGTCGAGAGCGCTGCGGGCGATGCCGATCTCGCGAGCCATCGCGGCGATGCTGCTGCCTGCAGCGGCGATCTCGGCCCGAAGCTGGCGCCCGACGGCCGCATTGAACTGCTCGCCCGGTGTCTTCACGTGAGTCACGATAGCACCGGCACGAAGCCAGGATGCCGTCATACTGGTGCTGTTCGCTCTTGTGGCGCCCCGCATGTGGCGATACTGTCTCTGGGTGACGACAGATGTGCGACGAGTGGTGGCATTGACTGTGGCGTACGAGATCGTTCGTGCGGGTCGGACCACCGAATGGCTCTCCGAGCGGATCGGGATGCCCGCCCACCAGTTGCGCAAGAAGCTCGCCATGCAGCTCGACTTCACCGTGGCAGATCTCGGTGAGATCGCCGATGCTCTCGACGTCACGCCCTCGCAGCTGATGCCCTGCGTGCACGACGTCTGATGGCGCTCGCTTCTCGGCGCCGGGTCGCAGTAGCGTGGGTCGTATGAAGACTGTCCCGTTCGGATCCTCCACCGCCCCCGCCGTCGTCGCCGGGATGATGCGCATCGACGACAAGGACGACGCCCAGATCCGCGCGCTGTACGACACCGCCCGGAGCGCAGGAGTGGACTTCTTCGATCACGCCGACATCTACGGCGGAAGCATGCACTTCTGCGAGGGTCGCTTCGCCGACGCGCTCGGTCTGAGTGCGGCCGAGCGTGACGAGATCGTGCTGCAGACGAAGTGCGGGATCAACCCCGCGGAGGGTTCGTTCGACTTCTCGTACGAGCACATCGTCCGCCAGGTCGAAGGATCGCTGAAGGCGCTGCGCACCGACCACATCGACGTCCTGCTGCTGCACCGACCGGACGCGCTCGTCGAGCCCGACGAGGTCGCCAGGGCATTCGACGAGGTGGAGGCGGCGGGCAAGGTCAGGGCTTTCGGCGTCTCGAACCACACGCCACGGCAGATCGACCTGCTCCGCACGGCCGTGACGCAGCCGCTGATCGCCAACCAGCTGCAGCTGTCGATCACGCACGCGCCGATCATCGCGCAGCCCGTGGCCGCGAACATGGTGGGCGAGGACCAGAGCATCGTCCGCGACGGCGGCGGCATCGTCGAGTACTGCCGCATCAACGGCATCACGGTCCAGGCGTGGTCGCCGTTCCAGGGCGGCTTCTTCACCGGCGTCTTCCTCGGCAACCCCGAGTACGCCGAGCTCAACGCGGTGATCGACCGCCTCGCGGCGTCGTACGGCGTCGCGCCGATCGCGATCGCGACGGCCTGGATCACTCGGCACCCCGCGAAGATGCAGGTGGTGCTCGGGACCACGACGCCGGAACGGGTGCGGGATGCCGCCGCAGGCGCTGACATCGAGCTCACGCGTGCCGAGTGGTACGAGCTCTTCCGTGCCGCGGGGCATCTGCTCCCGTAGTCGGGCATGACGGCCGGTCGTCGTCTACCCTGAACTCATGCCGTTCTTGTTCTCGATCCTCGTCATCGCGCTGATGGTCGGCGCCCTGGTCGACATCATCAAGCGCGACGATGCGCAGGTGAGGTTCCTGCCCAAGATGGCGTGGATCATCATCGTCATCCTCCTGCCGCTGATCGGCAGCCTGCTGTGGTTCGCGATCGGCAGGGAGTACTCCGAGGCGGGGCTGCGCATCCCGAGGATGCGTCCGGCTGCCCGACCGACGACACGGCGGCCGGAACCGCGGCCCGCTGCGGCGCCGGTCGACACTCGCAGCACCGAGCAGCAGATCGCCGATCTCGACCGTGAGATCGAGGAGTGGCGGCTGCGCCAGGAGATCGAGAAGCGTCGCCGTGAGAACGGCGACTCGTCCACGGGGTCGGAGTCCGCGGCAGGCTAGGCGGCCTGCTCGACGTCGAACGACTCCCTGATGGCATCCTCGAGCGTCGGGTAGGCGAACTCGAAGCCGGCTACGGTGAGCTTCTCGGGGATCGCCCAACGGCTCTTCAGGATCAGCTCGGTCTCGGTACGGATGCCGATGGCGCCGAGCTCGAGCATCCAGCGCGGCATCGGAGGACCGAAGCCGACGCCGAGCACGCGGCGCACCGTGGCCATGAACTCGGCGTTGTCGGAGGGATTCGGGGAGGCCGCGTTCACCGGACCCTCGAGAGACGGAGTCACCTCTAGGAAGTCGATGATGCGTGCGACGTCTTCGACGTGCACCCAGCTGAAACGCTGCTCACCTCGTCGTGCGCCGGGGCGGTGGCCGGTGCCGGCGGCCCGACGCGCGCGACTGATCGGCCAGGGACCGTCGTGCTGCGCGCCGCCGAGGCCGAGCCTGGCCAGGTTCTTGAGCGGGCCGAGGACACCGCCGTGACCGAGCACGATCGCGCTGCGCAGCGCCACCCGGCGGGTGGCCGGCAGGTCGTCGGCGAACAGTGCGCGCTCCCAGGCCTTGGCGACCTCGACGGAGAACCCGGTGCCGATGTCTCCGGACGATTCGGTCATCGGACGGTCTTCCGCGTGGCGGTAGATCGTCGCGGTCGACGAGTTCACCCACAGCGGCGGCGGGCTCGACGCCTTCGCGATCGCCGAGCTCAGCGACGCCGTGGTGTCGAGTCGTGAGCGGAAGATGGCCGCGCGGTTCTCAGGGGTGTACCGGCAGTTCACGCTCTTGCCGGCGAGGCCGATGACCAAGGATGATCCGTCGACAGCGCGGTCGATCGCGTCCTGGTCGCCCCACGCGATGTCGGCGCCTGAGCGCGAGATCGTGACGACCTCGCGTCCGGCCGCGCGCAGGCGCGGGATCAGGTACTGGCCCATGAACCCCGTGGAGCCGCCGATCACCACGGGGCCTGCGGGCAGAGGAGTGGCGTTCGTCACGGGGTCTCGCTCTCGATCGCGTACTCGAAGAAGCCGGTGTACTCGTAGACGCGACCGAGCAGCGGAGCATCGATCGTCATGTTCACGTGGTGTCGCTCGCGGTCTTCGTCCCAGCGCTCGATGAGGCCGATGCGCGGACTCAGGAAGCGGGGGGCGGCGATGCGGAGACGACCGAACCGCATCCCGACGCGTCGGATCGTGAGCACGACAGCTCCGCCCCGGACGTCGATGTCGAAGGTGGTGACGACCGTGCGGTGGGGGCCGATCTCATTGCGCAGGATGCGATTCGCGCCGAGGGTCACCGTGTCGGGCATGACCCAGGTGCGCCCCGGAAGCTCGAAGTGGCGGACGGCCACGGCCGTGCCGTCGATCGTGCGGTTCTCGATGCGGAACGGCACATCCTGCTCCCAGCCGGCGAACGCGACGCCGAGTGCCTCCGCGACGCGGAACACGGGCCAGAGCCATCGGTGCCGTGAGCCCGCGGTCGTGAAGACGCCCGTTCCGACGCCCACCTGGCCGTCGGGGATGGTGCGGAAGTACCAGGCCGTCTTCGGGTGGAGTTCTGCGATGCGCTCACCGAGCGCCCGCTCGTAGGGCGACCGCGAGGCGGTCTCGGCAGCTGTCACCCCCTCACCCTACCGAGCGTCAGGGGCGGAGCAGCCTGTCGAGCAGTGCCAACGCCTCGTGCTGGGGTGCCGAGTCGTCGAGCAGCCACTGGGTCTGCAGGCCGTCCGATGCTGCGACGACGAGGGCGGCGACGGCATCTGCATCCACGTCCTCGCGCATGCGACCGCTCTTCTGCTGGTCGCGGACGATCGTGGCCATGTCCGTGCGAAGCCGGGAGAAGCGGGTCGTGGCGAACTCGCGTGCCGCAGGGTGGCCCTCTTCGAGAGCGGCCGCGACGAGCGTCGAGTAGAGCTGCACGAGACCGGGGATCTCACGGTTGGTGCGGGCGGACTCGATCATTCGCTCGACGGGGGTGGCGTCTGGGGGGAGCAGATCCGGTCGCTGCCTCTCGGGAACGGTGCTCTCCTGATAGACCGCCACGAGCAGCTCCTCGAGGGAGCCGAAGTAGTGGGTCAACGCCGAGTGGGTCACGCCGACGGCGCTCGCGATCGAGCGCAGACTCGTGCGGTCGGCGCCTCGCTCCGCGAAGACCTCGATCGCTCTGTCCAGGATCTCCTGGCGTCGGGCGATCCCCTTCGCATAGGCGCCGCGGGGGCGAGGGCGACCCTCGTCGTCGGTCGGGGAGAGGTCGTCGGTCATGGGGAGAGTGTAGCGAAATGAAAACTTCCGCACGGAGGTATTTGGTGGTAACGTGCTCGGACAGACGGGTCGATGAACCCGCACGTCGCCGATGACTGAAGGAGAGACCAGTGACGATCCAGACTTCCATCCAGCTGTTCACGATCAAGGACCAGCTGGAGGCCGACCTCGAAGGATCCCTGAAAGAGGTCGCCGCTCGTGGATTCACCGCCGTCGAGCCCTACGACTTCGTGCGCCGCGCGCAGCCGATGGCCGATGCGCTGCAGAGCGCTGGTCTCACGGCACCCTCCGGTCACGCGTTCCTCGCTTCGCAGTCGTTCGTGAACCCCGACGGCAGCGGCACCACCCTCCCGGTGCCGTCGCCCGCCGAGGTCTTCGCCGCGGCCAAGGTGCTCGGTATGGGCACCGTCATCGACCCGTACACCGAGCCTGCCCGCTGGGAGTCGGTCGAGCAGATCCAGGAGACCGCTCGTCTGCTGAACGAAGCCGCCGAGATCGGCGCCACGGTCGGCGTGCGCGTCGGCTACCACAACCACGCGCACGAGCTGGAGGCCGTCTTCGACGGCGTCACCGGTCTCGAGGTTCTCGCGGGACTGCTCGACGAGCGAGTCGTGCTCGAGGTCGACCTGTACTGGGTCGCGCGCGGCGGTGTCGACCCGGTCGCACTGCTCCAGCGTCTCGGTGATCGTGTGATCGCGGTGCACGCCAAGGACGGCACGCTCGACCCGGCGCTCCTCGCCGCCTACCCGCCGGCCGACCAGGTTCCCGCGGGCGAGGGCACGGTCCCGCTCGTCGAGGCCGTCGCCGCCGCACCCGCGCTCGAGCTCGCGATCGTCGAGTTCGATCACTATGAGGGCGACCTGTGGGCCGCCGTCGAGCGCAGCCGCATCTACCTCGACGAGAAGGTGGCCGGCTGATGGCGATCGGCAACGGACCCGTCGGCGTCGGCATCATCGGCGCGGGAAACATCAGCGACCAGTACCTCTCGAACCTCACGACCTTCCCGGATGTGCGCGTCATCGCCGTCGGCGACGTGCTCGAGGACCGCGCGAAGGCGCAGGCCGAGAAGTACGGTGTGCCCCGGGCCGGAGGCGTGGAGGTCGTCCTGAACGACCCCGAGATCGACATCGTCGTGAACCTGACCATCCCGGCGGTGCACGTCGAGGTGTCCGAGGCGATCATCGCCGCGGGCAAGCACGTCTGGACCGAGAAGCCGATCGGTGTGAGCCGTGACGAGTCGCTGCGGCTGCTGCAGAAGGCGGATGCCGCCGGGCTCCGCGTCGGCGTGGCGCCCGACACCGTGCTCGGACCGGGAGTGCAGACGGCGAAGCGCGCGATCGCTCGCGGGGACATCGGTCGCCCGCTGTTCGCCCAGACCACCTTCCAGTGGCAGGGACCGGAGATCTTCCACCCCAACCCCGCCTTCCTGTACGCCAAGGGTGCGGGCCCGCTGCTCGACATGGGGCCGTACTACGTCTCGGCGCTCGTGCATGTGTTCGGTCCGGTCGCGGCTGTGGCTGCCCTCGGGCTGCAGGGCACGCCGACGCGCAAAGTGCAGGTCGGCGAGCTCGCAGGTCAGGAGTTCCCGGTCGAGATCCCGTCGACGCTGAGCGTGCTCATGGACTTCGAGCAGGGCGGACAGGCGCAGAGCCTGTACAGCACCGACTCACCGCTGCTGCGTCAGGGCATCGTCGAGATCACCGGCACCGAGGGCACGATCGTGATCCCCGACCCGAACACATTCGGCGGGTCGATCACCATCACGCGTCCGCTGGAGCGGGTCTTCGTTCCGCCGGAGCCGACCGTGCAGGAGGTCGTCGACCTCGAGCAGGAGGGTGTGCTCTCGGGCCGCGGCGTCGGACTGCTCGACATGGCGCGTTCGATCGCGGCGGGCCGCCCGCACGTCGCCACCGGCGAGTTCGGGTACCACGTGCTCGACACCCTGCTCTCGATCGAGGAGGCCGCGGAGTCGCGCAGCTTCGTGAAGGTCGAGAGCACGCTCGAGTCCGTCGGCTCCCTCAGCGCCGACTTCGACCCATTCGAGTCGACTCTCTGAGATCGGAGACCCGCTCCATGGCCATTCAGCACACCGTCGTCTTCCGCCTCGTCCACGAGGCGGGTTCGACCGAGGAGCGGGACTTCCTCGACACCGGGCGTTCGACGCTCTCATCGATCCCCGGTGTCGAGGACTTCACGATCCGCAGGCAGGTGAGTCCGAAGAGCGACCTCGAGCATCAGTTCTCTATGGTGTTCCAGGACGCCGATGCCTACCGGGCGTACAACGAGCACCCCGCGCACACCGCGTTCGTGTCGGAGCGATGGGTGCCCGAGGTCGCGGCGTTCCAGGAGTACGACTTCACGGAGTGAACCGCGGGGCCGTGGCCTCGCTCAGGAGGCCGAGTCGCGCAGCTTCACCAGGCGCTCGTGCCCGGTCTCCTCGAGCTCGGCGATGTTGTCGCGCGACTTGAGGAAGTCCGAGAACGACCGGTAGCCGAGAGCCTTCTCGCTGAACGACGGATCCATGCGTCGCATGTGCGTCTTCACGGCCGAGCTGTGCAGCCACTCGTCTGCGTCGGCCTTGTCGTGGCCCAAGCGCAGCGCACGCTGCAGCAGTTCGGTCGCCTCGCCCTGTTCGGTGCCCTCGCCCTGCTCGTCGACCTTCGCCGGTGCCTGGGCTGCGGCCTTCGCCTTGGCGGTCTTGGCCGGCTGCCTGGACTTGGTCTTCACTGCGGGCTCGGGCTCGGCGACGGGCTCGGGGACCTCCGCGGCCACCGGGGCGGGGGCTGCGGCCTTGGTCGGTCGCACGACGCCCGGGAGTGAGTCGTAGGCCTCGAACTCGTCGCACGCGGCGGCCAGCGACTTGGCGGTGGAACCGGCGACGCCGACGCCGATGACATAGCGGCCCAGGCGCTTGCAGCGCTGCGCGAGCGGCACGTAGTCGCTGTCGCCGGCGACGATCACGACGTGCGTGAGATCGGGCAGACGGAACATGTCTTCGACGGCATCCACCGCCAGGCGGATGTCGGCACCGTTCTTGGCATAGGCCGCGGCGGGGAACAGCTGGACGAGGTCGACCGCACGCGCGACGAGCTGCGAGCGGTACACCGCATTCACGGGGGATGACCAGTCGGCGTAGGCGCGGGTGAGCACGAGAGTGCCGAAGGAGGCGGCGTAGTCGATGATCGCGCCGACCTCGATCATGGCGCGGGCGAGCCGCTCGGTGACCTCGGGGTCGGAGGGGTTCTCGGTGATGCGCTGACGGTCCTTGCCGTAGGCGTTGCGTCCGTGCACCCGGTCGTACCAGGAGATGACGATGTTGTCGAAGTCGAGGTAGACGGCGACGCGTGCGTCGTGTGCCTCAGCCATTGGTGTCTCCTTCGCCGGGGTAGCGGACGCCGATCTGGGCGCGGATCTCGTCGAGCGTGCCCATGATGGCGACACTCTCGGCGATCGGCAGGATGTCGCCTTCGAGTAGGCCCTCGCGCACGAGCCGCTCAGCGGCATGCGCCTGGTACTCCATGCCCCGACCCGCGACGTCGGAGGCGTACTCCTCGGCGATCGTGCCGTCGGGCAGCACGACGCGGAACGTGGTGGGCGTGTACCAGACGCGGTCGATGTCGATGCGGGCCTTCGTGCCGACGATGCTCGCCGCGTTCGGGCCGGCCGCTCTCGACGAAGACAGCGTGGTCGAGAGCGCGCCGCCCTCGTGCGTCATGATCGTCGCGACCTCGGCGTCCGCACCGGTCTCGATGAGACGGCCCGCCGCCTGGATGCTGACCGGTGCGCCGAGGATGTCCCAGACGAACGAGATCGGGTAGATCCCGAGGTCGAGCAGCGCGCCACCGCCGAGTTCGAGGGCGTTCAGACGATGCGCGGGATCGGACGGGAGGAGCTGCGTGTGGTCGGCACTCACCGCGCGGATCTCGCCGAGTGTGCCGGCGGCGATGATCTCGCGGATGCGGACCATGTGCGGCAGATAGCGCGTCCACATCGCCTCCATCACGAGCAGTCCCCGTTCGGCGGCCAGGCGCTGCAGGTCTTCGGCTTCGCCCCGGTTGAGGGTGAACGCCTTCTCGACCAGGACGTGCTTGCCCGCCTCGAGCGCCAGGCGGGCGCCCTCGTGGTGCATCGGGTGCGGCGTGGAGACGTAGATGATGTCGACGTCGGGATCGGCGACGAGCGCCTCGTACGACGGGTGCGCGTGCGCGATGTCGAAGCGGGCCGCGAACGCGTCGGCCGACTCCTGCGAGCGGGAGCCGACGGCGACGAGATCGAGCCCGGCGGTGCGCAGATCGGATGCGAACGCGCCGGCGATGCCGCCGGTCGCGAGGATTCCCCAACGAAGACCAGTCATGGTCTCAGCGTAGAGGGTGCGACCGACAGCCGGGACGATCAGGTCAGAGCCGTGAGCGTGCGCTGCGGCACGAGGGGGAAGACCTGCTCGGCGATCCTCTCCAGCTCCTCGTCGAGCGGTGACGCCTGGATCAGCAGCAGGGTGATGCCGGCATCCGCGTAGTCGTGGATGCGTTCGGCGACCTGCTCTGCCGTGCCGACGAGGTTCGGGCGAAGGCCCCTGGTGCCGACCGAGTACTCACGACGGGTGAGCTCGAGCGAGAGCTTCGAGTTGCGCTGGAACTCCTCGAACGACGCGTATCCGGGGGAGTCGGGGTCGACGGTCGTGATGCGGTCGAGCTCGCGCTGCGCCTCTGCTTCGGTGTCGCGGACGATCACGTATGCCGGCATCCCGAACTCGGCGATCGGGCGGCCGTGCAGCCGCTCGGAGCGGGCATTCATGTCGGTGACGTTGGCGCGCACCTCGTCGAGCGTGCCGCCGTGCATGACGTACGCGTCGGCGAAGCCGGCGATCGATTCACGCCCCGCCTCGCTCTCTCCGCCGGCGAAGATCACGGGGTGGGCCGACGGCTTCGGCTCGACGATCGTGCCGTCGAGCGAGTAGTGCGAACCCTCGAACGAGTACGGCGTGTGCTCCCACAGGCCGTTCAGCACCGTCACGAACTCCTCGGCCTGCACGTAGCGCTCGTCATGGGTCGTGAACCGCCCGCCGAACTGTCGGGCCTCCTCGGCCCACCACGCGGCGACGACGTTGAGGGAGACGCGCCCAGGGGCGATCTGATCCAGCGTCCCCACGGTCTTCGCGAGCACCGCCGGCAGGTGGAAACCGGGGCGGACGGCGGTCATGACGCGCAGCCGCTCGGTCACGGCGAGGATGGACGCCGACAGCGACCACGCCTCCAGGCTCGGCGCATCGACGCCCTTGCGGTCGTTGAGGTACAGCTCGGGCACCAGGGTGGTGTGGAATCCGAGACGGTCGGCCGTCACCGACACCTCGCGGATGTACTCCCAGGTCGCGGCCATGCGGCCCTCATCGGTGACGTTGCGGAGGAACCCGCCGTACACGGGCGTCCAGTAGCCGAGGTCGATTGCCATGATGGTCCTTGCGTCAGACCAGCGTGAGCGCGCGGTCGAGGTCGGCGATGAGGTCGACGGGGTCTTCGAGACCCGCCGACAGACGGATGGTCGTGAGTGAGATGCCTGCTGCGGCCCGCTGCTCGGCGGTGAGGTGCGAATGGGTCATGGACGCCGGATGATTCACCATGCTGCGCGCATCGCCGATGTTCGCGACCAGGCGGATCACCTGCAGCGAGTCGACCACGCGCGCGACGCTGCCCTGCGTCTCGGCATCCAGCGGCACCGCGAGGTCGAACGAGAAGACCGAGGGGCCTCCTCGCGGCAGGTAGCGCTGGGCGAGCGGATGCCAGCGGTTGCCCTCGAGGCCGGGGTGGTGCACGGTCGCGACCGCCGGATGCGCCTGCAGGTGCCGCGCGATCGCGAGCGCCGTGGCCGTCTGCCGCGCCACTCGCAGGTCGAGGGTCTCGATGCCCTGCAGGATCTGCCACGCGTTGAACGGCGAGAGGGAGGGACCGAGGTCGTGCACGTACTTCGACTTCACGAGCGCCGCGAACGCCTGGCCGCTGCCGAAGCGGTCCCACAGGGTGAAGTCGCCGACGCGTGCGTAGGGCTCGGTGAAGTGCGGCCAGCGCGCGGGCTCGCGGCCGAAGTCGAAGGTGCCCTGGTCGACGACCACACCGCCGAGAGACGTGCCGTGGCCGCTGAGGAACTTGGTCGCGGAGTGCACCACGAAGTCGGCGCCGTGCTCGCCGGGGCGCACGAGATACGGGGTGCCGACGGTGTTGTCGATCACGAGCGGGACGCCTGCGTCTTGCGCGATGTCGGCGACGGCGCGGATGTCGAGGACCTGGGCGATCGGGTTCGCGATCGACTCGGCGAACAGCACGCGCGTCTCGGGACGGATCGCCGCGCGCCAGGCGTCGGGGTCGTCCTGATCGACGAAGGTCACCGGGATGCCGAAGTCGTCGAAGGTCTCCTGCAGCAGGTCGACCGTGCCCCCGTACAGCTGGGTGGCGGCGACGATGTGGCCACCACGCCCCACGAGCGCGAGCAGGGTCACGGCGACCGCCGCCTGCCCCGATGCCACGGCCACCGCCGACGCCCCTCCCTCGAGTGCGGCGATGCGCTCCTCGAGGATCTGCTGGGTCGGGCTGGCGTTGCGGCTGTAGAGATTTCCGGCGGCGCGCAGCGCGAACAGGTCTGCGGCGTCGGCGAGCGACGCGAACTCGTACGCGGCCGTCTGATAGATCGGCGGGACCGCGGTGTTCTGCGGGGTGCCTGGCACGTAGCCGGCCTGGATCTGGCGGGTGGAGAACTCGGTCATGCGGTCGCCACCGCCGCCGTCTCGTGCGTGCGGATGATCGCGGCATGCACGTCGCCGCCGCGCAGACGCTCGAGCCACTGCACGAGCGCCGCCGCGACGCTCCGGTGTGACTGGTCGTTGAGCGCGTCGTGGAGTCCGTCGACGGTCTCGACGATCTCGAGGTCGGGAACGGCGCGCAACGCGTCGATCAGCTGCGGCAGGGGAGAGACCGCATCGGCGCCGCCGTGGATCGCGAGCACGGGCACATCGATCGCCGCGAGGTCGGCGGGTGCCGGGAGCGGCTCCGCTCGGGCCACGTCGACCGAGGTGGCCTCGGCGGCCAGCACACCCAGGTGCAGCGGGCAGGCCGTGCGCTCCTCAGCCGATGGCAGATCGAGTTCGGCATCCACCAGGGTGCCGGCGACGACCGCCGCCTCCACGGAGGCGCCCTGCGCGACGAGGCGCAGCACGGCGGATGCTCCGGCATCCGAGCCGACGAGCACCCGCGGGGTGTCGGCGGTCTCCGACAGCCAGGCACTCGCGGCATCGGCGTCCTCGTCGAAGACGGCGACGATGTAGCCGTCCGCGCTCAGACGCCGGCCGAAGCGCTCGTACACGCCTGCGCGCTCGCCGCGTCCGGTGACGAGGGCCAGCGTGCCGCGAACGCGGGCGGGAGGCGTCCAGAGTGCAGGGGAGGAGGTCGTGGTCATGCCCCCCATCCTGTTGTCGGCGACCCCTGGCCTCAGCCGATATTTCGCAGTGTTGCGATACGTGACCCTCCGCTTCGCGGGCGTTGTGGGCCACCACACGCCACTCCTACGTTCGCTGTCATGACCCCCCGATCTCGCCTTCCTCTGCTCGCCGCCGCAACAGCCGCGACCCTCGCCCTGGCCGGCTGCGCCGGCGCATCCGCAGCTCCTTCCGACTCGCCCGAGACGACGTCGCTGACCTGGGGCTGGGCACTGCCCACGAGCTGGGATCCGGTGACCTCGACCGCCGGATGGGACACGCATGCGCTCGCGCTGGTCTACGACGGGCTCACTCAGCTCGACACCGAGGGGGAGGTCGTGCCCGGTCTGGCCGAGAGCTGGGAGTACAACGCCGACGGCACGGCGATCACGTTCCACCTGAGGGAAGGGGCGGAGTTCACGGACGGCACGCCCGTGACCGCCGACGCGGTGAAGCAGAGCATCGAACGAGGGCGCGATCAGGAGAACTCCACGCTCGCGGGCCAGCTGCGGATCGTCGTCGGCATCGATGTCGACGACGAGCGAACGGTCACCGTCCATCTCGATCAGGCCGACTACCAGGTGCCGTATCTGTTCGCGGGCAAGACGGGCTTCATCGTGAACCCTGCGGCGTTCGACGACGTCACGACACTCGCGACCCAGCCCGAGGGCTCGGGCCCGTTCGCCCTCACCGAGTACGTGCCCAACGCCCACGCCGACCTCGAGAAGAACGAGGACTACTGGAACGCGGAGCACATCTTCATCGACGATTTCTCGATCGTCCCCGTCACGGATCCTGCGACGGTCGTGGCCGGTGTGAACTCGGGGCAGTGGGATGTCGCGCAGGTCCCACCGGCCCAGGTCGCCGGCGCGGAGGCGGCGAACCTGCAGGTCGAGACGATCAGGGCTCTGACGGTGAGAGCACTCGACGTCGACAGCACCGTCGCACCGTTCGATGACCAGCGCGTGCTCCAGGCCATCAGCCATGCCACGGACAGGCAGGCGCTCGTGGATGCCGCGTACTTCGGGCAGGGCACGCCGAACTGGCAGCCGTTCCCCGAGGGATACGTCGCACACAGCCCGGAACTCGACGACCTGTACCCCCACGATGTGGAGGTCGCCAGACAGCTTCTCGCCGAAGCCGGTCACCCCGACGGGCTGAAGATCACCCTGTCGCTGACCGAAGACGACACGGCGCTCGCCGAGGTGCTGCAGGCGCAGTGGGCGGAGGCCGGAATCGATGTCACCCTGAACGTCCTTCCTGCGGCAGCCGTCGCCCAGAACTACGTGCAGCGCACCCTGCCGTTCGTGCTCGACAGCTACTCGGGCCGCCAGTCGCCGCTCCAGGGACTCGAGGTGCTCTACGGCACCGAGGGCCTGATGAACCTGGGCCGCCAGACACCACCCGAGCTCACCGAGGCGATCGATGCGGCGAGAGCCACGCCCACGGATGCCGACGACTACGCCGAGAAGATCCAGGATGCTGTCGAGATCGGTGTGGAGCTGCAGCCGAACACGTTCCTCTTCAGCTGGCCGCGGATCCTCGTGCACCCCGAGACGGTGACCGGCATCCGGCACTGGCTCGACGTGCAGCGCTGGGAAGACGTCAAGGTCGAGGGCTGAGCAGACCATGTCGACAGTGACCGCCGAGAAGCTCGCAGCGCCCGAGCGTGACGACGGGGCCGCACGCCCCAGCGCGTGGCCCGCACTGAGGGTGATCCTCGCAACCCTCGTCACGGCGGTCACCGTCTTCCTCCTCGCCACCTTCGCGACCTTCGCCCTCGGGGCCGCGAGCGGTTCGAATCCCGCGGCTGTCGCTCTGGGAGAGGTCGCCACGCAGGCCGACGTCGACCGGTTGAATCACCAGTTCGGTCTCGACCGACCCTTCCTCGTGCGATATGTCGACTGGATCTCGGGGGCTGTCACGGGCGATCTCGGCACCTCGTGGTTCACGAGCATCCCGGTCGCAGACAGTATCGCCCAGGCCTTCCCCGTCAGTCTGTCGATCGCGGCGGGGGCGACGCTGTTCGCGCTCGTCTTCGGATTCACCGGCGGCGTGCTCGCCGCCGTCACCCGCGGAGGAGCGATCGATCGGGTGGTGACCGCGTTCAGCACGATCGCCGCCACGGTGCCCGCGTTCGTCGCCGCGATCGCACTGATCCTGCTCTTCTCCCACGCGATCCCGATCTTCCCTGTCGCCGGATACACGCCACCGGAGAAGGACCTGGGAGCGTGGCTGGTCTGCCTCGTCCTGCCGTCGATCGCCCTGAGTCTGGACGCGGGAGCCGACGTCGCCAGGCAGCTGCGGACTTCGCTCGTCGGCACTCTGGGGGAGAACTTCATCATCGGGGCACGGGTTCACGGGCTCGGCCCCGCGCGCATCGTGTTCCGACACGCGCTGCCCATCGCCTCGGGCCCCGCACTCTCCGCTCTCGGCGTGCACGCACCGCGGCTGGTCGGCGGAGCGGTCATCACCGAGGTGATCTTCGGAATGCCGGGACTCGGGCAGCTCGCCAACCGTGCCGCCCTGCAAGGGGACGTGCCCGTCGTGCAGGGCGTGCTCCTGGTGACGATCGCGATGATCGTGATCGTCGGGGCTGTGCTCAACATCGTGATCTCCCGCACCGGCGGTACCGAAAGGAGCGCCGCATGAGCGTCATCGCATCGTCGGCCGCGGTGAGACTGTGGCGCGGCGGATGGAGCGTCAGGATCGCACTTCTCGTGCTGGTCGGCGTGGCCCTGCTCGCCGTCGCCGGCCCGGCCCTCGCACCACAGGATCCGCTCGCGCAGAACGCGTCGGCCGCGCTGCAGGAGCCGAGCCTCGCCCACCTCCTCGGTACTGACTATCTCGGCAGGGACGTGCTCTCGCGGCTGTTCGCCGGGGCACCGGCATCACTCATCAGCGCCGTCGTCGCCGCGCTCATCGGTCTCGTGCTCGGAGCGGTGCCAGGAGCCCTCAGCGCTTTCGTGCCGAGGTTCGCCGAGTGGTTCTCGCTGCGCATCGTCGACGCGCTCCTCGCGCTGCCGTTCATCCTGTTCGCGATCGTCTTCGCTGCGCTGCTGGGCAACGGCCTCGTGCAGGCGACGCTCGCGATCGGCATCCTGGTCGCCCCCGGATTCTTCCGCATCGCGCGCGCTGCCACTCTGCGGGTACGCGACTCCCCGTACATCGACGCGGCGGGCTATCTGGGCGCCTCCGCCTGGTGGATCCTGCGGCGGCATGTCTGGCGGCAGGTCGCGCCCAATCTGGTCGTCGCATCGGTCTCGGCCCTCGGCGGCGCGCTCCTCGCCGTCGCGTCGCTCACCTTCCTCGGCATCGGGGTGCAGCCGCCGGCGCCGACCTGGGGAGGGATGCTGTCGAGCGACCTCGGGTACCTCGGCCAGCGGCCGTGGGGTCCGCTCGCTCCGGCGCTCGCGATCATCGTCACCGTCGGCGCTCTCAACGTGGTCGCCGACGCGGCGCGAGACGTGCTCGGAGCGGCGGCGATCGTGCCCACGAAGCGGAAGGCGGTCGCGCATGTCTGACACCGGGTCGATCATCGCTACGCGCGGCACCGAGGTTCGCACAGCCGTCGCGCACGGATCGCCACTCCATCCCTCCTTCGACGAGGCCTCGCTCGCTCGCCCGGCCACGGCCGCGGTCACGGATCTCGTGATCACGGCCTCCGACGGCACGGAACTCGTGCACGGCGTCACGGCGTCGGTCCGTCCGGGCGAGGCCCTGGGCATCGTCGGCGAATCGGGAAGCGGCAAGACCCTCACCTGCCGCGCTCTGCTCGGCATCCTGCCCGCCGGCCTCGAAGTCACCGGCGGCACCGTGCAGGTCGCCGGGTTCGATCTCACCGAGGCGGACGAACGCGCGTGGCGTCGGGTGCGCGGCACGCACATCGGTGCGGTGTTCCAGGACCCGGCCTCGTATCTGAATCCGGCGATCCCCGTCGGCGCGCAGCTCGAGGAGACACTGAGGGTCACCGCCTCGCTGGGGCGTCGTCAGGCCAGGGAACGCGCGCGCGAGCTGCTCGACGACCTCGGCATACGCAGGGTCGACCTGGTGCTGCGCCAGCGTGTCGCCCAGCTGTCGGGAGGGATGCTGCAGCGCGTCCTCATCGCGATGGCGCTCGCCGCCGACCCCGCGGTGCTGATCGCGGATGAGGCGACGACCGCGCTCGATGTCACCGTGCAGGCGGAGCTGCTCGAGCTCCTCAGCCGTCTGCGAAGGGAACGCGACCTCGCGCTCATCCTGGTCTCGCACGATCTCGCCGTCGTCGCTCAGGTCTGCGAGCGCGTGCAGGTCTTCCGAGACGGACGCGTCGTCGAGGCGGGCGCCACGTCGCGGGTTCTGCGAGCGCCTGCGCATGCCTACACGCGGGAGCTGCTCAGTGCGCATGCCGCCTACGGACTCGAGAGGTTCCTCGCATGACGGTTCCGATTCTCGAACTCGAAGACCTCACGGTCGACTACGGCCGCGTGCGGGTGCTCGATCGCATCTCGCTCACCGTGCGCCCCGGTGAGGTCGTCGGCGTGGTCGGTGAATCGGGCTCCGGCAAGACGACACTCGCCAAGGCCGTGCTGCGTGCGGTCGACCCCTCTGCCGGATCGCGCCTCGTCGTGGACGGTCGCGACGTCACGCGGCTTCGCGGCGGCGCCCTGCGAGCCTGGCGGCGCGGCGGTGCGGTGCAATACGTGTTCCAGGATCCGCTCCGGTCTCTGGATCCGGGGGTCCGTGTCGCAGACTCGATCGTCGAGGGACTCCGCATCGCGGGTGTTCCGGCCGCCGATGCCGCACGCCGTCGCGCGGCGGCCCTCACCGCGGTCGGTCTCGACGAGGAGCTGATCGCGCGCCTGCCCGCGGGCCTCTCCGGCGGCCAGCGTCAGCGTGCGGCGATCGCCCGCGCCTTGGTCGTCGAGCCGCGGCTGCTGCTGCTCGACGAGCCGGTCAGCGCTCTCGATGCGGCGAGCCGCGACCGGGTCGTGCAGGCGCTCATCGCATTGCGCGACGCGCGCGGACCAGAGCTCGCCATGCTGGTGATCTCGCACGACATCGGATCACTCGCCGCGATGAGCGACCGGCTGATCGTGCTCGACCATGGACGCATCGTCGAAGACGGACCCACCCGTCGTGTGATCTCACGCCCCGAGCATCCGTACACCAGGCTGCTGATCGACTCCGTCCCCCTCATCCATGCGCCTCGGGCGAACCGCCCGTCGCCCGCCCCCGTCAGGAGCTGACACATGCCCATCGAACTGCTCGGAATGATCGCCACGACCGCCGGATCGGAGTCGAAGGCCGTGGAAGGGCCGGCCGTCGATGCGGCCTATGTGCGCGAGTTCTCGCGCGCCCACGAGGAGGCGGGTTTCGACCGCGTCCTGATCGGCTACAGCGCGAGCTCGCCGGACGGCTTCGCGGTCGCGGCGGCGGCGCTGCACTCGACTGACCGGCTGAAGGTGCTCATCGCCCATCGGCCGGGATTCGTCGCACCGACCGTCGTGGCCCGCAAACTCGCGACTCTGGATCATCTCACCGGCGGCGGCCGGGTCGCGATCCACCACATCAGCGGTGGCAGCGAGGCCGATCAGCGCAGGGACGGCGACTTCAGCGACAAGTCCGACCGCTACCGGCGCACGGGCGAGTTCATCGAGGTGCTCCGCCGCACGCTCGCATCCGACGAGCCGTTCGACTATCACGGCGACTTCTATCGGGTCGAGGGCGCGTTCTCCGCCGTGAAGCCCGCGACGGATGCGGGAATCCCGGTGTTCTTCGGGGGGCTGTCCGAGGGCGCGGTCGAGGTGGGAGCCAAGGGCGCCGACGTCTACATGCTCTTCGGGGAGCCGCTCGCAGACGTCGCGGAACACATCCGCACCATTCGCGCGGCCGCAGCGCGCGAGGGTCGAACCGTCGAGTTCAGTCTGTCGACCAGGCCGATCATCGGGGCCACCGAAGACGAGGCCTGGAAGAAGGCCGAGCGCATCTACGCAGAGACCGAGGCCGTGATCGCGAGCCGGGCGTCGGGAGGCACCCTCACCTTCGCCCGTCCGGCGCAGCACGAGCCCGTCCCGGTCTCGGCCGACCGTCTGCAGCAGGCCGCACGGCGGGGAGACGTGCACGACGAGCGGCTGTGGCTCGGCATCACGAGGCTCACGGGCCCGGCCGGCAACTCGACGGCACCCGTCGGCACGCCCGAGCAGGTGGCCGAAGCGCTGCTCAAGTACTACGACCTGGGCGTGACGCGCTTCCTCATCCGCGGGTTCGACCCGCTCGGCGACGTGCGCGAGTGGGGTGCTGAACTCGTTCCCGCGTTGCGAGAGGGAGCGCGGCTCCGTGACGAGGCACAGGCCGCGCAGCGCGAGGAGCGGGTCGCCTGACGGCCGATCCAGCTACGGGATCAGCACGATCTTGCCCGAGGCGGCGCCGGACTCCACGAGTTCGTGGGCCTGCGCCGCTTCGGCGAGGGGAAGCTCGGGGCCGAGTTCGATCGTGAAGTCGCCGGCCGCCAGAAGGTCGACGGTCGCGGCGAGGGCCTCGGCGCGCCAGGCGAGCTCCTGCTCGGTGAGCGGCACGGGGGAGCCGCCCGAGAAGGCGCGGATGCCGAAGGATGCGGCGTCGGGTCCGCGCACGATCGTCGCGATGCGGTCGCGGTCGGTGACGAGCTCGAGCGACGTCTCGATGGCCTCGTCGGTGCCCGCACAGTCGAGCGCGACGGTCACGCCGCCCGGAGCCGCCTCACGGACGCGCTCGAGCAGCCCCTCGCCGTACGCGACCGGGATCGCGCCGAGTTCGCGCAGCTGATCGTGGCGCGCGGGGCTGGCGGTGGCGATCACGGTGGCGCCCCAGGCGACGGCGAACTGCACGGCCGCCTGACCGACGGAGCCCGAGCCGCCGTGCACGAGCAGCACGTCGCCCCCTGTGACGCCGAGCGAGCGGAGTGCCTGGTACGCGGTGCCGGCGGGGATGCCGATGCCGGCACCCTCCGATGCGGTCACCGAATCGGGGAGGGCGACG
The DNA here is from genome assembly GCF_017876435.1 of Microbacterium phyllosphaerae. Taxonomy (NCBI): domain Bacteria; kingdom Bacillati; phylum Actinomycetota; class Actinomycetes; order Micrococcales; family Microbacteriaceae; genus Microbacterium; species Microbacterium phyllosphaerae. Next base: position 3,138,504 of record NZ_JAGIOA010000001.1, on the reverse strand, counting down.
AGCTTCTCGACCGGCACGGCGAGCAGACTCGAGTAGGTGCCGACGGTGTCGCGGATCGCCACGCGGTCGCCGACCGCGAACGCGTCGACGTCGTCGCCGAGGGAGTCGATCACGCCTGCGCCGTCGAAGCCCACGCCACGCGGTTCGGTGATGGGCGGCGACGGGCGCTTGGCTCCGCGGAGCTTGGCATCGATCGGGTTCACGCCTGCGGCCTCGATCCGCACCACGGCCTCACCACTGAGCGCGATCGGATCGGGCACCTCGATCAGGTGCAGCACGTCAGGGGAACCGAACTCTGTGTAGACGATCGCGCGAGCCATGCCCTCAGGCTACCCCCGTGCGGACAGCACCTTCATGATGCGCTGCGGCGAGACGGGCTGAGCCGTGCCGAGTCGCTGCGCGAACACGCTCACGCGATACTCCTCGAGCAGCCAGCGCGTCTCGACGAGCGCAGGCGAGGCATCCGGAGCAAGAGGGATCGTGCCCCCGGCATCCTCGAACACCGTCGCCATGCGCTCGAACTCGCTCATCCGGGTGCGATCCTTGCCGGGTTCGCTCGCCAGGGTCTTCAACCGATCGAGCATCCCGTCGAGGTAGCGGGGGAAGTGCGCGAGGCGCTCGACGCCCGCCGCCGAGACGAACCCCGGGTGCAGCAGGCCCGAGAGCTGGGTGCGGATGTCATTCAGCGGTCCGAGCAGCGCGAGCGAGTTCTGCGACTTGATACCGCGTTCGACATCACGCGTCTTCGTGAGGATGCGGGCGACGAGCGACACACAGGCGAACAGCTCGTCGACGAGGGACGCGGACACGGCGTCGCGCACGCGCACGAACTCGGCTTCGGTACGGATGATGCCGCCCGGATGCGCCCTGTCGATCAGGTTCTGCACCACGGCGGCGCGGCAGTCCTCGATGAGCGCCGCGGCCGACTGGTAGGGCGACGCGGCGAGCGCGAGCTTCTCCTGGCTCGTGAGGTGCTGCTGCACGTACGACGACGGCGACGGCACGCCGAGCAGCACGAGTCGCAGTACGCCTGCGCGGGTGGCCGCGGCCGCCGCATCCGCGGTGGACTCCACGCGCACCGAGACGGACTTGCCCTGATCGACGACCGCCGGATAGCCGCGGACGACGCCGCCGGCGACGCGTGTGTCGAGCACCTCGGGCAGGTCGCCGAAGGTCCAGGTGGTGAGGCCGTCTCTCTCGATCGAGGCGGCCACGGCGGCGGGTTGCGGTCCCTTCGAGGGGCCGGGGCGGCGGGGAGGCGCCGCGATCGATCGGGCCACACTGCTGCGCGCCCGGTCGGAGAGCTCGGCCTGCAGCACGCTGAGGTCGCGGTTCGACCCCGCGACGCGCCCGCGCTCGTCGACGGCGCGGAAGTTCATGCGCAGGTGGGCAGGTACCCGATCGTCCTCGAAGTCCGCCGCGGAGACCAGCTGGTTCGCGAGCGGCTGGATCAGGCGCGCGAGGGCCTCCTTGAGCGTGCGGGCGGGCAGTCCTCCGTGAGACTCGGGGCCTTCTCCGGTGAGCTCGGCGCCGAACCTGTCGGCCCAGTCCGCAGCGGGGACCACGTGACGGCGGATCGCCTTCGGCAGCGCTCGGAGCAGTCCGGTGACGAGTTCTGCGCGCAGGCCGGGGACCTGCCAGTCGAAACCGCGATCCTCGATCTGCGCGAGCAGGGGGAGCGGAATCACGACGCTCACGCCGTCGTCGGCTGCGCCCGGTTCGAAGCGGTACGCGAGCCCGAGCACCTGATCGCCCTGCGTCCACCGGGTGGGGAACTCGTTCTGATCGGCACGGCTGTCATCGTCGAGCAGGTCGGCCTCGCGCATCACGAGCAGTTTGGGGGTCGTGCCGAGCTGCTCGCGCCACCACTTCTCGAACGATCGCACGTCGAAGACGTCGGCGGGGATGCGCTCGTCGTAGAAGCGGAAGACGGCCTCGTCGCCGGCGAGGATGTCGCGGCGGCGTTCGCGCTCCTCGAGCTTCTCGAGGCGCTTGCGCAGCTCGGCGTTGCTGCGCCAGAACGCGCTCACACGCTTGTCGATGCGCGTCGGATCCCACTCGCCCTCGACCAGCGCGTGGCGCACGAACATCTCGCGCGAGGCGGCCCGGTCGATGCGCGCGAACTGCACGCGGCGACGGGGGATGATCTCCACCCCGAACAGCGTCACCTTCTCGTAGGCGACGGCGGCCCCTGCGTCCTTGGACCAGTGCGGCTCGGTGACCTGACGTTTCGCGAGGTCGCCGGCGAGAGCCTCGGCCCATGCCGGGTCGATCGCCGCGACCGTGCGCGCGTAGGTGCGCGAGGTCTCGACGATCTCGGCCGCCATGACCGCCTGCGGGGCCTTCTTGCGCAGGGCCGAACCGGGGAAGATCGAGAAGCGGATGCCGCGGGCGCCGCGATATTCGGCCTGACGGCGCTTCGCATCCTTCGGCGGGGTCTTGCTCTGGCCGCGGCTGGGCGTGTTCCGCTCGTCGAGGATGCCGATCTGCGACAGCAATCCGGCCAGCAGGGCGCGGTGGATCGCATCCGGATCCGCGGTGCCGGCACCTCGGGCGTCCTTGTCCTTCACCAGCGATCGCAGCTGGCGGTGCACGTCGAACCACTCGCGCACTCGCACGTAGTTGAGATGCTCGGAGCGGCAGAGCCGGCGGAAGGCGCTCGAGCCGAGCTCGCGCTGCTGCTCTCTGAGGTGGTTCCAGAGGTTCAGGATCGAGAGGAAATCGCTCGTCGGGTCGGCGAAGCGTGCGTGCATCCGATCCGCCTCGTCGCGCACGCTCTGCGGCGCGTCCTGCGACGGACGCTCACGGACGTCCTGGATCGACATCCCCGCGACGATCGCGAGGACGTCGCGGGTGACGTCGGCTCCGCCCGGGCGGCCCGCCTCGATGAGCATGCGGGCGAACCGCGGATCGATCGGGATGCGCGAGATGTCGCGGCCGATGCGGGTGAGACGGGGTGAATCGCCGCTGCCGCTCACCGCGCCGAGCTCGGTGAGCAGGTCGACGGCGGCCTTCACGCCGCGCGAATCGGGCGGGGTCAGGAACGGGAACGCCGTGATGTCGCCGAAGCCGAGCGACAGCATCTGCAGGATGACCGACGCGAGTGACGTGCGCAGGATCTCGGGCTCGGTGAACTCCGCGCGCTTGTCGAAGTCCTCTTCGCTGTAGAGGCGGATCACGATGCCGTCGCTCGTGCGACCGGCGCGACCGGAGCGCTGGTTCGCCGAGGCCTGTGAGATCGCCTCGATCGGCAGTCGCTGCACCTTCGACCGATTGCTGTAGCGCGAGATGCGCGCGGTGCCGGTGTCGATGACGTAGCGGATGCCGGGCACGGTGAGGCTGGTCTCGGCGACGTTCGTGGCGAGCACCACGCGGCGGCGCGCGCCGGCGACCCGGCTCTTCTCGAACACCCGGTGTTGCTCTGCCGCCGAGAGCCGCCCGTACAGCGGCAGCACCTCGGTGGGGGAGCGGTCCTTCGAGTACGCGCCGCGCACGGCATCCGCCGCATCCCGGATCTCGGCCTCGCCGGGGAGGAACACGAGCACGTCGCCCGGCTCTTCCCTGTCGAGCTCACGCAATGCCGCGACGATCGCGGTCACCTCGTCGGACTCGTCGGTCTCCTCCGTCTGCGCGCGGTAGCGGATCTCGACCGGGAAGGTGCGCCCCGACACCTCGATGACCGGTGCGGGCGCGCCCTCCCGCGTGGCGAAGTGCCGGGCGAAGCTCTCGGGGTCGATCGTCGCCGACGTGATGATGACCTTGAGATCGGGGCGCTCCGGAAGGATGCGCACCAGATACCCGAGCAGGAAGTCGACGTTGAGGGAGCGCTCGTGCGCCTCGTCGATGATGATCGTGTCGTACCGGCGCAGCAGTCGGTCGCGGTGGATCTCGTTCAGCAGGATGCCGTCGGTCATCAGTGCGATGCGCGTCTCATCCGAGACCTTGTCGGTGAAGCGCACCTTGTATCCGACGAGCGTGCCGAGCTCCACCTGCAGCTCCTCCGCCACGCGCTCCGCGATCGTGCGGGCGGCCAGGCGGCGGGGCTGGGTGTGCGCGATGCGCTCGCGTCCGAGATCGAGGCAGATCTTCGGCAGCTGCGTCGTCTTGCCCGACCCCGTCGCGCCGGCGACGATGACGACCTGGTTGTCGCGGATGGCGTCGGCGATCTCGTCCCGGGCGGCGCTGACGGGCAGCTCGGGAGGATAGATGATCACGGGGGAGGGCATAGACCTCCCATCGTACGATTCATCCGTGAGCACTGTGTCGACGACCCTCCCCGCAACGCGGTGGTTCCGCGAGTTCGGGCGGGCTCCCCGCATCCTCGGCCTCGATGTCGCGAGAGGTCTCGCGATCCTCGGGATGGCCGGGGCGCACATCGGCGAGACCGAGGCGTTCGATCCGTTCGACCTGTCGACGTGGACCGACCTCGTGCATGGGCGCTCATCGATCCTGTTCGCCGTCCTCGCGGGCATCTCGATCGCGCTGATGACGGGGCGCAGCACTCTGCCCGCCCCCGAGCGCATGCCGACGATCCGTCTGCAGCTCGTCGGACGCGGTGCGGTGATCTTCGTGATCGGACTCGCGCTCGAGATGCTGAACACCCCGATCGCGGTGATCCTCACCCTGTACGGGCTGCTGTACGTCGCCGTCATCCCGTTCCTGCGGTGGCAGCCGTGGAAGCTGCTGCTCGCCGCGGGCATCCTCGCGCTCGCGGCGCCGACCGTGCTGGCGCTGCTCGCAGCGCTCACCTTGAACCCTTATGGCGCCGGCATCAGTCTGGTGCTGTACGGCTCGTACCCGATCACGGCCTGGCTCGCGTTCGTGCTCGCCGGCATGGCCCTCGGGCGTCTGCACGTCGAGAAGCTCGAGACCGCCGCGATCGCACTCGGTGCGGGCGTCGGCCTCATGGTCGTCGGCTACGGGCTCGGCCTCATCGGAGCGGTCGCGGGTCTCACCGACTCGATGTCCGAGGGCAGCTGGACCTCGGCATCCGGATGGAGCACGTACCCGGACGCGCTCGCCTCGGCGGATCCGGGAGGTGCGGTGCTCCGAGCGATCTTCGGAGTCGATCCGCACTCCGGTGGCACGGCGGAGATCCTGGGGTCCGGAGGCTTCGCCCTGTGCGTCGTCACGCTGTGCGTGCTTCTCAGCGGGCCCCTGCGCTGGGTGCTGCTGCCCCTGGGGGCTCTCGGATCCATGCCGTTGACGGCATACAGTGCTCACGTGCTCTCGGTCGCGATGATCGGCGGCCCGGGCGGCTTCTTCACGAGCAACGGCTTCTGGGCGGTGACGGCGCTCTGCCTGCTCCTCGCGACGACGTTGTGGTCGATCCTGTTCGGTCGAGGCCCGCTCGAACGACTGGTGGGGTGGGCGGCCGTGCGGATGGCTTCGGCGCCGGCCGGCCCGCCTGTCATCACAGGGTCGTAGGGTGGAATCATGACGATTCCTGCACTCGAACTGAACGACGGCCACTCCATCCCGCAGCTCGGCTACGGGGTGTTCAAGGTTCCGGCCGATGAGACAGAGCGGGCCGTGAGCGAGGCGCTCGAGATCGGGTACCGCCACATCGACACCGCTGCCATCTACGGCAACGAAGAGGGCGTCGGCGCAGCCATCGCCTCCTCCGGCATCGCCCGCGACGAGCTGTTCATCACCACGAAGCTCTGGAACGACCGCCACCACGACGATGAGCCGAACGCGGCGATCGCCGAGAGCCTCGAGAAGCTCGGGCTCGACGTCGTCGACCTGTACCTCGTGCACTGGCCGACCCCCGCGAAGGACGACTACGTGCACGCCTTCGCGAAGCTCGTCGAGCTGCGCGAGGCCGGTCTCACCCGCAGCATCGGCGTCTCGAACTTCCTCGTGCCGCACCTCGAGCGCGTGGTCGCCGAGACGGGCGTGACCCCCGCGGTCAACCAGATCGAGCTGCACCCCGCCTATCAGCAGCGCGACGTCGTCTCCTGGGCGACCGAGCACGGCATCCGCATCGAGTCGTGGGGTCCGCTCGGACAGGGCAAGTACGACCTCTTCGGCACCCCGGCGATCGCCGAGGCCGCGGCCGCGCACGGCGTGACCCCCGCGCAGGCGGTGCTGCGCTGGCACCTCCAGAAGGGCTTCATCGTCTTCCCGAAGTCCGTGCGCGCCGAGCGCCTGCGCGAGAACCTCGACGTGTTCGGGTTCGAGCTGACGGATGCCGAGATCGCCTCGATCGACGCTCTCGACCCGCTCGACGGTTCGGGCCGTGTCGGCTCGCACCCGGACGACGTCAACTGAGACGCTCCGCTTCGGCAGATGACGCCCCGTGTCGCTCCTCGCGACACGGGGCGTCGTCGTGAGTAGCGTCAACGGCATGACAGCTCCCTATCGCGTCGTCGCCGTGTCCGGCTCTCTGCACGAGCCCAGCAAGACCACGGCGCTGGTCCGTGCGATCGCCGCGGCCGTCGCCGAGCGTGCCGAGGTCGAGATCGAGGTCATCGAGCTCACCGACATCGGCCCCTCGCTCGCGGGGGCTCTGCGCCGCGACCATCTTCCGGCGAACGTCGAGGAGAAGCTCCTGGCCATCGAGGCCGCAGACCTGCTGATCGTCGGCAGTCCCGTCTACCGTGCCTCGTTCACGGGTCTGTTCAAGCACCTGTTCGACTTCGTCGGTCAGTACGAGCTCGTCGGCAAGCCTGTGCTGCTCGCGGCGACCGGTGGCGGCGAGCGTCACGCACTGATCATCGAGCACCAGCTGCGTCCGCTGTTCGCGTTCTTCCAGGCGCTGACCCTGCCCTTGGGCGTCTACGCCAGCGACACGGACTTCGACGGCTACGTGATCGCGTCCGACGTCCTTCACGCACGCATCGCGCTCGCGGCTGAACGGGCATTGCCGCTCGTCGGCTACGCGGCCTCGCGGCCCGCGGAGCAGCTCCTCGTCTCCTGATCGGCGTAGCGTGAGCCCATGACCAACAGGCTCGCCGACACGCTCAGCCCCTACCTGCGGGCACACGCCGACAACCCGGTCGACTGGTACCCGTGGGGGCCCGAGGCATTCGCCGAGGCGCAGCGACGCGACGTGCCGTTGCTGATCTCGATCGGCTACTCGACCTGCCACTGGTGTCATGTGATGGCGAGGGAGTCCTTCGCCGACCCGGCCACGGCCGCACTGATCGACCGCGACTTCGTGGCGGTGAAGGTCGACCGTGAGGAGCACCCAGATGTCGACGGCGCCTACATGGCCGCGGCATCCGCGTTCACGCAGAATCTCGGCTGGCCGCTGACGGTGTTCACGACGCCGCGAGGGCGCACCTTCTACGCCGGCACGTACTGGCCTCCCGAGGCACGGCAGCCGATGCCGGCGTTCCGCGACGTGCTCGCGGCGGTGAACGAGGCATGGACCGTGCGCCGCGCGCAGGCCGAGGAATCGGCGGATGCCGTGACCGATGCTCTCTCGAGAGCGGCGGCATCGACGCCCTCCGATCTGCCGGATGCGGCGGCCCTCGCCGCGGCCGCCGACACCATCGCCCAGCGCGAGGACACACTGTTCGGCGGGTTCGGCGGCGCACCCAAGTTCCCCGTCGCGACGACGCTGAGCCTGCTGCAGACCCCGCTGGTGCGACGAGAGGCTCCGGATGCCGCGGCGGCGGCCGGTCGGGCGCTCGCCGCGATGGCGGCATCCGATCTGCGCGACGCCGACGGCGGGTTCTTCCGCTACGCGACGCAGCGCGACTGGACGATTCCGCACTACGAACGGATGCTGACCGACAACGCCCAGCTGCTGGTGGTCGCGCTCGATGCGGGTGAGGAGGCGACCGCTCGGGGTGTTGCGGGCTTCCTCCTGGATGCTCTGCGTCGTGAGGGCGGCGGCTTCGGCGCCGCGCAGGACTCGGAGTCGTGGATCGACGGGCAGCGCAGCGAGGGCGGGTACTACCTGCGGCCGGTGTCGGAGCGGGCGGGACTCGTGCCGCCCGCTGTCGACGGCAAGGTCATCACGGGCTGGAACGGGCTGGCCGTCGCCGCGCTCGCTCGCGCGGGTGCCGCGCTCGGCGAGAGCTCATGGGTGCAGGCCGCGGTCGACGCCGCCGCGTTCGTGCTGCGGGTCAACCGGGATTCGACCGGGGCCCTCGTGCGCGCGTCTCTCGACGGCGTCGCGTCGGGGGCGGTCGCGACGGCCGCCGATGTCGCGTTGCTCGCCGACGGTCTGTTCGCGCTGGCCGTGGCCACGGGCGAGGCGGCGTGGGCCGTCGAGGCACGTGCGCTGCTCGACACGGCGATCGAGGGACTCGATGGCGATCCCCTGCTCGCCGCGCACGGCATCGCCGCATCGCCCGACCAGACCGACGGAGATCTGCCGTCGGACGCGGCGGCGGTGGCCGCTGCGGCGCTCACGGCGTGGCGGCTCGGCGCGGGGGACCGGTATCGGGAGGCCGCTGCCGGTCGTGTGCGCCAGCACGCCGCGCAGGCCGTGTCGCAGCCGTTCGCGCACGGCAGTCTGCTGCGGGTGGCAGCGGGTCTCGTCGATGCACCGAGGCAGCTCGTCGTCGTCACGCAGACGCCCGACGGTGCACTCGCGTCCGCTGCACGTGCGGCCGACGCGGACGTGATCGCGATCGTCACCCCCGCACAGGCGGGGGCGTTCGCGGAGGCCGGCTTCGAGCTGTTCGAGGGCAAGGGCGACGCGGGGGAGCTGGCGTTCGACTGCCGCTCGTTCGTGTGTCGGCTGCCGGTGAGCGACCCCGCCGAGCTTCCCCTTTCGCGCTGACTCGTCAGCGAGCGTTGCGCGGGTGCTGCCGTGCGGTGCGCTCGTTCCCACGGCGGTAATCGCCGGTCAGTCGTGCCATCAGCAGCTGCGCATCGCCCCGCTCGACCTGAGCGAGGAACTCGGCCGCCTTGGCACCCCGCAGCACGGTCGCCGTGACCCCGCGGTGGCGGATCACGACGTCGTCGCCGCGCACCGCGAACTCGAAACCTGACGGGCTGCCCATGCTGCGATCGTAGACCGCCCGCGGAGCCGCGTAGGCTGTGCAGTCTGCTCATCGGTTCTGTGATTCCACCCCGCCGGTTGCGCGCGTTGCGCACCGAATGCTGCACCGATTGCCCACCTTCCGATATCCGGTCTAGTGTTGCGCGACAGCAGGCGCCGCCACCAGGGGCGCCACTGGATCACAGCAAGGATGCTCTGAGAATGCCCCTCCCCACCCGTGCCGGACTCGACGCCGTGCCTGCCTACCGCCAGGGGCGCTCCGCCCCGGCCGGCGCCTCGAAGCTCTCGTCCAACGAGTCGCCGCACCCGCCCCTCCCGTCCGTCGTCGAGGCCGTGCAGCAGCGGCTCAGCTCGATCCACCGCTATCCCGACATGAGCGCCGCGGCACTCCGCGAGCGTCTGGCCGAGCGCTACGACGTCGACCCCGCCGTCGTCACCGTCGGCGCGGGCTCGGTCGAGCTCGCGTCCCAGCTCATCCATGCGGTCGCCGGTGAGGGCGACGAGGTGATGTTCGCCTGGCGCTCGTTCGAGGCGTACCCGTCGCTGGTGCGCATCGCCGGGGCGACTCCCGTCGCGGTGCCGCTGAACTCCGACCACGCGCACGACCTCGACGCGATGCTCGCCGCGATCACCCCTCGCACGCGCCTGATCTTCGTGTGCAACCCCAACAATCCGACCGGGACGGTCGTCGGGGCCGCAGAGCTCGAGGCTTTCGTGGCCGCAGTGCCGCGCGATGTGCTCGTCGTCATCGACGAGGCCTACGTGCACTTCGATCGCACCGAGTCGTACGGCGCGGGTGTCGAGCTGTTCCACCGGCATCCGCACGTCGCCGTGCTGCACACCTTCTCGAAGGCGTACGGCCTCGCGGGGCTGCGCATCGGGTACGCGCTCGCGCCCGTGGAGATCGCCGAGAACCAGCGCAAGGTCGCGGTGCCGTTCGGCGTGACCGACCTCGCGCAGACGGCCGCCCTCGCCTCGCTCGACGCCGAGGGCGAGCTCGCCGTGCGCATCGACGAGGTCGTCGTGCAGCGCGACCGACTCCACTCGCTGCTCGTCACGGCGGGGTGGCCCGCCGTCGCGTCCCAGGCGAACTTCGTATGGGTGCCGGCCGGTGATCGCACCGACGAACTCGAGCTCCTGCTGCGTGAGGGCGGCGTGATCACGCGGGCCTTCCCCGGTGAGGGCGTGCGCATCTCCGCAGGATCCGCCGAAGACATCGACCGCGTGCAGTCCGCGCTCTCCACCCAGACCGCTCCGCAGGAGGCACGCGCATGACCGAGGTCCCCACCACCACGACGACGACCAAGGGGCTGCATCCGGGGCTGACCCGTCGCCAGATCTCGATGATGGGGCTCGGCGGCGCGATCGGCGCGGGTCTCTTCGTGGGCTCGGGGCAGGCGATCAGCATCGCCGGTCCCGCCGTGCTCATCTCGTACCTCGTCGCCGGCGGCATCGTGGTGCTGGTCATGGCGATGCTCGCCGAGATGGTCGCCGCCCGACCGAGCTCGGGGGCGTTCAGTTCGTACGCGCAGAAGGCGATGGGACGCAGCGCCGGCAGCGCGGTCGGCTGGCTCTACTGGATCCAGCTGGTCGTCGTGATCGCGGCGGAGGCCACGGGAGCCGGTGGCATCGTCTCGGCCTGGATCCCCGGCATCCCCGCGTGGGTGTGGGTGCTCGTCTTCGTCGTGGCGCTGACGGCCGTGAACCTGTTCGGTGTGCGCAACTACGGCACGTTCGAGTTCTGGTTCGCCGCGATCAAGGTCGCCGCGATCATCGTGTTCCTCGTCGTCGGGGTGTGCGCCATCGTCGGCTTCATCCCCGGGGTGCCCGCCACCGGTATCGGCAACCTCGTCGACAACGGAGGCTTCGCCCCGAACGGCATGACCGGTATCGCGGCCGCCCTCCTGATCGTGGTCTTCGCGTTCGGAGGCACCGAGGTCGTGGCGATCGCGGCCGCGGAGTCCGACGACCCCGCTCGCAACATCCGCCGCATCGTGCGCGAGGTTCTCGTGCGCATCCTGATCTTCTACGTCGGCTCGATCTTCGTGATCGTGTCGGTGCTGCCGTGGAACGACCCGGCCGTCAAGGACGGTCCCTTCTCCGCCGTGCTCGACACGCTGCAGCTGCCCGGCGTCGGCCTCGTGATGGACGTCATCGTCGTGATCGCACTGCTGTCGGCCATGAACGCGAACATCTACGGAGCGTCGCGCATGGCCTACTCGCTCGGCGAACGCGGTCTCGCTCCGCTCGCGGCGACCCGCACCACCCGCAACGGCGTGCCCGTCGTGGCCGTGCTCGCCTCCGTCGCGTTCGGGTTCATCACGGTGGGACTCAACTGGGCGTTCCCCGACGTGGTGCTCCCGGCGCTCCTCAACGTCGTCGGGTCGACGCTGCTGGTCATCTGGACGGCGACCGCGGTGTCGCAGATCATCCTCCGCCGCCGTGCCGATCGCACGGGCGAGCGGATGCCGATGCGCATGTGGGGCTTCCCCTGGCTGTCGTGGCTGTGCCTGGCGCTGCTCGCCGGCGTCATCGCGCTCACGATGGTCGACGAGGCCGCACGCGTGCAGCTGCTGCTCACCATCGGGCTCACCGTCGTCCTGCTGGTCGTCGCCCGCCTCACGCGCGACGTCTCGCGACCCGGCGTCGCCAGGGAGCGCGGGGGAGCGGTCGAGGACTGATCATGCGCATCGATCGCCTCGACGCCGAGCTCATCCGGATGCTCACGGAGTCGCCGCAGCTGCCGATCCTGGAGTGCGCGCGCCGACTCGGCATCGCCCGCGGCACGGCGACCAGCCGTCTCGCCCGTCTGCATGAGGGCGGGGTGATCGAAGCGATCGTGCCGCGGGTCGACCCTGCGGGCTTCGGGTACGGCGTCGTGGCGTTCTGTCTCGTCGAGATCGACCAGAAGGTCGGTCATGACGATGTCGCCTCCGCGCTCGCCGACGCGGTGCCCGAGATCGTCGACATGCACACCGTGACCGGGGCGAGCGACATGCAGCTGCGGCTGGTCGCCCGCGACGCGACGCAGCTGCAGGAGGTGCTCGACCGCGTCGCCCTCGTGCCGGGCGTCTCACGCACGGCGTCGTCGATCGCGATGCGCACTCACCTGTCGGGTCGGGTGCTGCCGCTGGTCGAGCACGTCGCGGGAGACGTCGACTGAAGCCGCGGCTGCGGTGTCGACGGACGCCTCAGATCCAGCCCGGCATCCAGTTGTGCAGCAGCCAGAAGTCGTAGGGAACGCTCATCCCGGTCCACACGGGATAGAAGAAGGCGGAGATCAGCACCACCACGGCGAGGAAGATGAACACCGTGCGTTCGCCGGACTGCCGTCGATGCAGGGGATCCTCCCGCCGCCCGGCGATCTGACGCAACACGACGGCGAGTCCGATCACGAGGAACGGCGCCATCGCCACCGTGTAGAACTGGAAGATCGTGCGCTCGGGGAACAGCAGCCAGGGCACGTAGGTCGCCGCGAGCCCGACCAGGGGGAACGTGAGCGCCGGTCCGACCGGCGTCCGGTCGATCCAGCCCCGCACGAGCCGGTAGATCAGGTAGACGGCTGCCGCGACTCCGGCGTACCAGATGATCGGGTTCGGGATCGTCGAGATCACGGCGATGCAGTGGTCGACGCCGCAGGGCCCGGGGTCGGATCCCACCCACACCGCGGTGGGGCGCAGCAGGAACGGCCACTCCCAGGCGGGGCTCGCATACGGGTGGCCCTTGATGAGCCCGACGTGGAAGTTCAGGATCGCCTCGTGGTAGTTCCACAGCGCGATCAGCGGATTCGGGTCGCTCTGGCGCGCATATCCGCCCGAGGTCACCAGCCATCCCGTCCAGCTGGCGAGATACACCCCGAGCGCGGGGAACACGAGCAGGACGAACGACACCGGGCCCTGGCGGAACGCCGCAGCGGTCGGCCACAGCACCACTCCGGCGCGGCGCCTCGCGAGAGCATCCGTGACCACGACGTAGAGCCCGAAGGCCGCGAGGGCGTAGAGGCCGGACCACTTCACGGCGCAGGCTGCGCCGAGAGCGAGGCCTGCGGCGATCAGCCACGGGCGGCGCCACAGCACCGGCCCCCACAGGGGGTCGGGAGAGTCGGGATCTGCCCGTTCGAGCACCGGGATCACCCGGTCGCGGTCGTACAGGATGAACAGTGCTCCGAGCATCAGGAAGAACGTCAGCGGACCGTCGAGCAGGGCGGTGCGGCTCATCACGATGCTGAGGCCGTCGATCGCGAGCAGGGTTCCGGCGACGGTGGCGACGACGATCGATCCGGTCAGGCGGCGGGCGACCAGATAGACGAGCAGCACGGTCGCGGTGCCGAGCAGCGCGACGGCGATCCGCCACCCGACGGTGTTGTCGGGTCCGCCGACGGCCATGCCGAGAGCGATCAGCCATTTGCCGAGGGGCGGATGCACGATGAACGAGCCCACATCCGACAGCGGCAGCTCCTGCAGGGTGATGAACGCCTCATTGGCGTCCTTGCCCCAGGTGCCCTCATACCCCAGGGTCCACAGCGACCACGCGTCCTTGACGTAGTACGTCTCGTCGAACGCGAGCTGGTGCGGATGCCCGAGGTTGACCAGGCGCAGCACCGCGGCCAGAGCGGTCACGACGAGGGGTGCGAACCAGCGCAGCATCCGTCCCCAGTCGTGGTCCTGCAGGATGCGGTCGCGCAGCTGCCCGTAGCGCGTCAGTCGCTCCTCGGGAGGAGGCAGCAGGGGCACGGGCGCGGTCACCGCTCCAGCCTAGACAACCCGCCCCTGAGGTCCCGCCTAAGCTGGGCGGGTGATCATCCTCGCCGCAACACCGATCGGAAACCTCGGGGATGTCTCGCGTCGCCTCGTCGAAGTGCTGGAGAACGCCGAGGTCGTCGTCGCGGAGGACACACGCACCACCGGACGGCTGCTGCAGGCGCTGCAGATCACCAATCGGCCGCGGCTGATCGCGCTGCACGACCACAACGAGAAGCAGAAGGCCGCCGAGCTCGCGGCGCTCGCCGTCGAGACCGATGTCGTCGTGGTCAGCGATGCCGGGATGCCGGCGATCAGCGATCCGGGCTATGCGCTCGTCGCCGAGGCCGTCGCGCAGGGCGTGACGGTGACGGCGATCCCGGGGCCCAGTGCCGTGCTGATGGCGCTGTCGATCTCGGGATTGCCGACGGACCGCTTCACCTTCGAGGGGTTCCTTCCGCGAAAGCCCGGGGAGCGGCGCTCGACCCTGCGCGCGCTCGCCGCAGAGCCCCGCACCATGGTCTTCTTCGAATCGCCCGCGCGCCTCGCCTCGTCGCTCGCCGACATGGGGGCGGCCTTCGGTGACGACCGCCGCATCGCGGTGTGCCGCGAGCTCACCAAGTTCTACGAAGAGGTGCGCCGCGGCACGTCGGCCGAGCTCGTCGAGTGGGCGACAGCGGGGGTCAAGGGCGAGATCGTGGTCGTGGTCGAGGGCGCGCCCCATCGCGAGGCGTCGGCGGACGACGCGCTGGCGCAGGTGCAGCGGCTCGTGGCATCCGGAGTGCGTCTGAAGGAGGCGTGCGCCGAGGTCGCTGCGGCCACCGGCCTGTCGTCCCGCGACCTCTACCAGGCAGCACTCGCGGCCCGCAGCTCGTGACGGCTCACAGCTGATGATGGCCGAGGCCGATGCCGACATCGCGGCCGCGTACGACGCGCGGGCGATGGAGTACGTCGCGGTGGCCGGCTCGATCGAACAGATGGATGCGCGGGATGCGGTCGTCATCGCCGCTTGGCGTGACCGCACACCGGGCCTGTTGTTGGATGCGGGATGCGGCCCCGGGCATTGGACGGAGTTCCTGTCGCCCGATGGGCGCGCAGTGCAGGGGATAGACCTCTCGGCGGAGTTCATCGCGACCGCGCGCGCCGGCCATCCCGGCATCCGGTTCGACCTCGGTTCGTTCCGCGACCTGCCGTTCGAGGCAGGGTCGGTCGGCGGCATCCTCGCCTGGTACTCGCTGATCCACACCCCGCCCGACGACATACCCGGGATCCTCGACGAGTTCGCCCGTGTGCTCGCCCCCGGCGGCAGCATCCTCATCGGGTTCTTCGACGGAGAGCCGCGCGAGCCGTTCTCGCACGCTGTCGCGCCTGCGTACTTCTGGTCCGCCGAGGCGCTCGCCGCGGTCCTCGCCGCTGCCGGCTTCGAGGTGGTGTCGAGCGAGACGCGCGGCCGGGAGTCCGGCGAGATCAGCGCCCGCCCTCATGGCTCGCTCATCGCCCGCGCGGCGGCGGGTACCCTGGTGCACACGCAACCGGAGGAGGACCGAGCGTGAGCAAGAAGGCGACCGTCTACGACGTCGCGGAGCGCGCCGGAGTGTCGATCGCCACGGTCTCACGCGTGCTGAGGCAGCCGGATGCCGTGCGCCCCGCCACCCGCGAACGGGTGCTCGACTCCGTCTCGGAACTCGGGTACGTGCCCAGCGGCAGCGCTCGCGGCCTGGCCGAACGCCGCACCGGAGTGCTGGGCCTCTACTTCCCGGGGTTCGACGCGTCGGAGGACGCCCCGGTGCTCGACGTCCTCGCAGAGGGGCAGGCCGACGCGCCGCCGTTCACGGTCGAGCAGGCATCGGACGACGCGGATGCACCGCATCCGACCATGCTGTTCCTCGACGAGGTGCTGCGCGGTGCCGAACTCGAGGCCTGGAAGCAGGGCTTCGTGCTGATGATCGGCGTCGGACGAGGTGATCCCGCCCGTGAGACGGTGCGCGACATCGCCGGTCGTGTCGACGGGCTGATGGTGCTCGCGCAGAGTGTGCCGGATGACGTGCTCGCCCGACTCGCTCAGCGGATCCCCGTGGTCGTGCTCTCGGGGCCGGCACGCGGCGACACCTACGACCACGTGACGGTCAACAACGCCGAGGCGATGACCGAGCTGACCCGTCTCGTGCTCGCGCAGGCCGACCCAGGGGGCATCGCCTTCCTCGGCGGCCCCGCGGACTCTCCCGACGGCGCACAGCGGTGGGAGGGCTTCGCTGCCGCCGTCGCCGAGGCGGGGCTCTCGATCGACGACGTGACGGTGCTCCGCGGGGACTTCACCCGCGCATCGGGTCAGGCCGCCGCCGAACAGCTCATCTCCCGCGGGGCGCCGTCGGTGCTGGTCGCGGCGAACGACCAGATGGCTCTCGGGGCGATCGACGCGTTCCACTCGGCGGGTATCCGCGTGCCCGACGACGTGAGGGTCACCGGCTTCGACGGCCTCGAGGCGGCCGCGCTGTCACGGCCTGCTCTGACGACCGTTCGCCAGCCGATGATCGACCTCGGTCGTGCCGCCGTGCAGCTGCTCGCACGGCGCCTCGAGCAGCCGGATGCCGATCCGATGACCGTGCGTCTGCCGTTGCAGATCCTCGTCCGCGAGAGCTCGCAGCGCCCCGGGTAGTCGAGAGTTCGGCACCGCCCGTTCAGGCGCGGTCGTGCAGCGTGATGCGGTAGCCGTCAGGGTCGGCGAACGTGAAGGTGCGACCGAACGGGCCGTCGATCGGGTCCGCCACGATCGTGTGTCCGTCGGCGGAGAGAGCGTCATGGATCTCCTGCACGTCGGTGGCGTGCAACCAGATCGCGGCACCGATCCCGGGCTGATCGACCCCCTCGAGGTCGGTCCCCGGGGCGATGTCGCGCAGTGCGAAGGCGATCGGCGACGTCTCGAAGACCACGGCGTGCGGGGGTCCCGCCTGGGAGCGGACCAGGCCGAGGTACTTCTCGTAGAACGCCTGGGACGCGGCGAGGTCGCGGGTCTGGAGGGAGATGAAGTCGGGGCCGGTGACGGGCATAGTGACGCTCTTTTCGTCTTCGTGTCAGTTATCTGACATGCACCAATCTATGTCAGACTACTGACATGAGTCAAGACGGTGCGGGCATCGACCTGGACACATCTCTCGGATATCTGCTGAAGGAGGCCGCGAGCGCTCTCCGTGCGGCGATGGAGGAGGTACTGCGTCCGCTCGGGATGACCATCACGCACTACTCCTGTCTCGAGCTGCTCGCCCAGCGGCCCGGCCTGTCGAACTCCGAGCTGGCCCGTGGTGCGTTCGTCACGAGGCAGTCGATGAACGTTCTGCTGCAGGGGCTCGAGCGCGACGGCTTCGTCACGAGGCCCGCCGAGCCTCCGGCTGGCAAGGCCCTCCCGACGACGCTCACCCCGCGGGGTCGGAAGAGTCTGGCGGCGGCGACGGCCGCGGTGCGATCCGTCGAGGTCAGGATGCTGTCGGGCATGACGGATGCCGAGCAGTCGGCGGCGTTCCGGGCGCTCCAGAGCATGACCCGCTCTCTGCGGACGAACGCCGAGTAGCCGGGAGTTTGGTACCGCTCCCAGCGCGCAACGCCTTGCATCTCCCGAATGTATGCGCTTACAATCACTCATGCGGCTTCGGCCGCGGGGTGCCCCCGACTCGTGGGACCCCCTTCATGACACAGACGACATGAGGTGGCAGTGTGGCGAAGACGCACATGCTCCGACGCTGGCGGAGAGCCGCGATCGTGGGACTGGCGGCAGCAGCCGTCGTGCTCAGCGGTTGCAGCATCCAGATCAGTTCGCAGCCCGATCCGTCGATCGGCGACGACACGATGCTCATCAATGCGGACAAGGGGAACCCGTTCTTCACGCGGAACTTCAACCCGTATCTGACCAACACGCGCACCGCGTCGCGATGGATCTACGAGCCGCTGATCCTGGTGAACCCGCTCGACGGAACCCAGAACCCGTGGCTGGCGAGCGAATGGTCGCAGCCCGACGCCCGCACGATCGTGATGACGATCCGCGATGACGTCGAGTGGAGCGACGGCGAGAAGCTGACGCCCGATGACGTGGCGTTCACGTTCCAGCTGCTCAAGGACAACCCCTCGCTCGACATCAAGGGTGCCTGGCAGCACCTCGAGACGGTCGAGACCGACGGGAACGACGTCATCATGCACCTGCAGACGGACGACGCCCCCTCGCTGCCGATCCTCGGCCAGACCATGATCGTCCCCGAGCACCTCTGGGCCGACGTCAAGGACCCCGGGACCTACCGCAACGAGAACCCGGTCGGCACGGGCCCGTTCGTGCTCGGCAACTACAACGACCAGCAGTACTCGGTCGACAAGAACCCCGACTACTGGCAGGCCGACAAGATCGAGATCGAGCACATCATCCTGCCGTCCACGAACTCCCAGCTCGACACCGTCACGCGCGGCTACGACTGGGCCTACTCCTTCATCTCCGATGTCGAGGGCACGTGGGGTGCAGCCAGCGAGCACAATGCCTGGTGGTTCCCGCCCGGTGGCGTGATCGCGCTGATGCCGAACCTCGAGGTCGCGCCGTTCGACGACGTGAACGTGCGCCGAGGCATCGCGCTCTCGCTCGACCGCGAGGAGATCGCCGAGACCGCCTCGGAGGGCTACATGCAGCCGGCCGGGCAGACCGGTCTCGTCCTCCCCAACCAGGAGGAGTACCTGGATCCGAGCATCCCCGATGGGGGCATGATCACCCAGGACACGGATGCTGCACTCGACGCGTTCGCCGAAGCGGGTTACACCCTCGACGGCGACCGACTCGTCGGCCCAGACGGCAAGCAGCTCGAGTTCGCGCTGACCACGGCCAACGGATTCTCCGACTGGACCCGCGCGGCGCAGACCGTGCAGAGCCAGCTGGCGAAGGTCGGCGTCAAGGTGACGCTCAAGCTCCCGCAGCCGGCCGGCTACCAGAGCGCCATCAGCAACGGCGACTTCGAGATGGCCATCGGCGGCATGGGCAACGGCGACGTCTACCAGGCCTACAACAACCTGCTCTCGAGCGAGTTCTACGTGCCCTCCGGCGAAGCGACCGCGAACAACTTCGAGCGGTACCGCTCGGACGAGGCGGACGCGCTGCTCAAGGAGTACCGCGAGACGGTCGACACCGCACGCCAGGCAGAGATCGTGCAGGAGCTGCAGGGCATCGTCTACGACGAGATGCCCGTCATCGGCCTCTACTACGGCGGGATCTGGGGCCTGTTCAACGACTCCAAGTTCACCGGATGGCCCACAGAGGACGACCCGTACATGATCCCGCAGAACTACGACTCGGCACCGCTGGGCATCTTCACCCGGCTCGAGCGCGTGAAGGAGGATGACCGATGAAGTACGTCCTCCAGAAGGTCGGACTGTTCGTCCTCACGCTGTGGGCGGCCGTCACGCTGAACTTCTTCCTTCCGCGCCTCATGCCCGGTTCGCCGGCCGACGCCGCGATCGCGAAGCTCTCGCAGAACGGACCCGTGTCAGACGCGACGCGCGCCGCGATCGAGGCTCAGCTCGGTGTTCCCACCGGGTCGATCTGGGACCAGTACGTGGCCTACCTCGGTCAGGTCGCCCGACTCGACTTCGGCGTCTCGTACACGTTCTACCCGCAGACCGTGTCGAGCATGGTCTCGACCGCGCTGCCCTACACGATCGGCCTGGTCGGCATCGTCACGATCCTCGCGTTCGTGATCGGCACGCTGATCGGCACCGCCGCGGCCTGGCGCCGTGGCACGTGGTTGGACTCGCTGCCGACGCTGACCGGCTCGTTCCTCAGCACCTTCCCGTACTTCTGGACAGCGCTGCTGCTGCTGTTCTTCTTCGGGTACGTGCTGCACTGGTTCCCGACGACGGGCGCCTACTCGGCGACCACTACGCCGGGCTTCACCTGGGACTTCTTCATCGACCTCGTGCAGCATGCGATCCTCCCGGCAGTGACGATCCTGTTGACGTCGCTCGGCGGATGGATCATCGGCATGCGCAACGCGATGATCAACACGCTGGGTGACGACTACGTGACCTTCGCCGAGGCGAACGGCCTGCACGGTCGCACGATCGCCCTCCGCTACGCCGCACGCAATGCGATCCTGCCGAACCTCACCGGCTTCGGGCTCACGCTCGGTGGCGTGGTCGGCGGATCGATCCTCGTGGAGCAGGTGTTCGGGTATCCCGGCATCGGATATCTGCTCTTCAACGCCGTGATCGGGCAGGACTACCCGCTCATGCAGGCGCTCTTCCTGATGATCACCGTGAGCGTGCTCGTCGCCAACTTCCTCGTCGACATCCTGTACGGCGTGCTGGATCCAAGGACCCGCCGATGACCTCCACCATGAATGTCAAGGTTCCCTCCGACCGGATCGCGGCTCCCAGCCCGTGGCGTTCGTTCGCCCGGATGGTGGGCACGCTCTGGTCCAACGGCAAGGCCCGCCTGGGCCTCGTCATCCTCGGTCTGTTCGTGCTCGTCGCGGTGTTCGCTCCGCTGATCGCGCCCTACGGCCCGAAGGACAACTCGTTCGAGCGCAACGCCGACGCGTCGGCCGCGCACTGGCTCGGCACCACGGCCGCGGGCGAAGACGTCCTGAGTCAGCTGATCTACGGTTCGCAGATCAGCCTGCTGGTCGGCATGGCCGCCGGTCTTCTCTCGACGATCGTCGCGGTGCTGATCGGACTCAGCTGGGGCTACATGCGCGGCTTCGCGGGAGAGGTGGTCGGCTTCATCGTCAACCTCTTCCTCGTGATCCCGGGCCTTCCCCTGATGATCGTGATCGCCGCCTACCTGCAGAACGGCGGCATCCTGATGATCATCGCGGTGATCGTCGTCACCGGCTGGGCGTGGGGCGCGCGTGTGCTGCGCAGCCAGACCCAGTCGCTCCGGGGCAACGACTTCGTCACCTCGGCGCAGTTCTCGGGCGACAGCCGGGCGCGCATCGTGTTCCGCGAGATCCTGCCGAACATGACGTCGATCATCGCGGGCACGCTCTTCGGGGCGGCGACCGCGGCGATCCTCGCCGAGGCAGGCCTCGAGTTCCTCGGTCTCGGTGACTCGAGCATCGTCAGCTGGGGCACCATGCTCTACTGGGCGCAGAACTCCAACTCGCTGCTCACCGGGCAGTGGCTGCTGCTGTTCGCCCCCGGTCTCTGCATCGCCCTGCTCGCTCTGAGCCTGACACTGATCAACTTCGGCGTGGACGGCATCTCCAATCCGCGCCTGCGAGAGGGGAAGGGACGATGAGCGCCATGGAAGCGAACACTCCCACGGACGACGTGCTGCTGGATGTCCAGGGTCTGTCCGTCGAGTACGCGTCGCCGGGCACGAAGCCGGTCACCGCGGTCGAGAACGTCTCGTTCACACTGCGTCGCGGCGAGTTCGTCGGACTCGTCGGCGAGTCGGGCTCGGGCAAGTCGACGCTCGGCTTCGCGCTGACACGACTGCAGAAGCCGCCGGCCCGGATCAGCGGAGGACGGATCCTCTTCGACGGTCACGACATCCGCGAGCTGAACGCCGAGGAGCTGCGCCGCCAGCGTCAGGGCGGGTTCGCGATGGTGCTGCAGTCGGGCATGAACGCGCTGAACCCTGTCCGCACGATCGGCAACCACTTCCAGGACATCTTCGCGGCTCACGGGCACGTCGCCCGCGAGAGTCGGGATGCCAGGGCGCGCGAGCTCGTCGGCAAGGTCGGGCTCGACCCCGTG
Organism: Microbacterium phyllosphaerae; assembly: GCF_017876435.1. Lineage (NCBI taxonomy): Bacteria > Bacillati > Actinomycetota > Actinomycetes > Micrococcales > Microbacteriaceae > Microbacterium > Microbacterium phyllosphaerae. Next base: position 3,117,081 of record NZ_JAGIOA010000001.1, on the reverse strand, counting down.
GTGCTCTCCCGTTACCCGGGCGAGCTCTCGGGCGGTATGCGCCAGCGCGCCTCGATCGCGCTCGCTCTGTCGCTCGAGCCGCAGCTGATGGTGTTCGACGAGCCGACGACCGCTCTCGACGTGCTCGTGCAGCACGCCGTGATGGACACGATCAAGGATCTGCAGCGCTCCGAGCACTTCACCGCGATCCTCATCAGCCACGACCTGGGCATCGTGCTCGAGGCGACCGACCGCGTGATGGTGATGCATGAGGGGCGGATCGTCGAAGACGCGCCGAGCCTCGACATCCTGCACCGTCCGCAGGACGAGTACACCCGGATGCTGTTGAGCCACTACGCCGATCCACGGGCCGAGTCGATCTCGATCCCCGGGTTCGTCGACCTCGGCACCCGGCGCCGCGAGGGACACTCGCGCACCGACCTCACCGAGACCCTTCCCACGGTGTCGCAGCGCGACACCCGACGGGCCGATGCCGCGATCGTGGTCGAGGGGGTGTCGAAGCGCTACCCGGCCCCCCGTCGCGGGGAGAAGCCGGTGACCGCCGTCGACGATGTGTCCTTCCGGCTCGAACCCGGTGAGGCACTGGCTCTCGTCGGGGCCTCCGGATCGGGAAAGTCGACGATCGCGAAGCTCATCACCGGAGTCGAGAAGCCGACCGAGGGCACCGTGCGCTTCGGAGACGTCGACGTCGCGACCCTGAGACGCAAGGGTCTGCGCGACCTGCGCAAGGACGTGCAGATGGTGTTCCAGGACCCGTATGCGGCGCTGAACCCGCTGCACACGGTGGAGTACGCGCTCAGCCGGCCGATCCGCAACTACACGCCGCTCCGAGGCGAGGAGGCGAGGGCCCGCGTGCTCGAACTCCTCGAGACGGTGGGCCTGACGCCCGTGGAGCAGTTCGCTGCCAAGCTGCCGCATCAGCTGTCGGGTGGACAGCGTCAGCGCGTGGTCATCGCCCGGGCGCTCGCGAGCGATCCGCAGGTGCTGATCGCCGACGAGCCCGTGTCGATGCTCGACGTGTCTCTGCGTGCCGGTGTGCTCGCCCTGCTCGAGGATCTGCGCGAGAGGTGGGGCATCAGCATGCTCTACATCACCCACGATCTGCTCAGCGCGCGCCTCGTCACCGAGAACATCCTCGTGCTCAACAGCGGTCGCGTCGTCGAACGCGGCGAGACCTCTCAGGTGCTTCAGCATCCGGAGGACGAGTACACCGTGCAGCTGCTCGACGCCGTGCCGAATCCGGCACGCGCCGAGCGCTGACCGAAGACCCATCGCAAGACGAAAGGAGCACTCGTGCTCACATTCCCTGACGGCTTTCTCTGGGGAGCTGCGACCGCAGCCCATCAGGTGGAGGGGAACAACACGACCAGCAACTGGTGGGCCATGGAGCATGCTCCGGGCTCGCCGATGGTCGAGCCCTCGGGCGACGCCGCCGACCACTTCCACCGGTACCCGGAGGACATGCGTCTGCTGGCTGATGCCGGTCTGAACTCGTACCGCTTCTCGATGGAGTGGGCCCGCATCGAGCCGGAGCGTGGCTTCGTGTCTCGCGCGATGCTGGACCACTACCGCCGCATGATCGACACGGCGCGTGAGAACGGACTCGACCCCACGGTGACGCTGATGCACTTCACGGTGCCGCAGTGGTTCCAGAAGGACGGCTTCTGGCGTGCGGATGACGCGGTCGACCTGTTCTCGCGCTATGTCGAGACAGTGCTCCCGATCCTCGAGGGTGTGACGTACGTCTGCACGATCAACGAACCGAACATCGCGGCGATGCTCGCCGGGGGAGAGGATGCGGCCAACCTCGTCGCGTTCGGGCTGCCGAACCCCGACCTCGCCGTCGCGGACACGCTGCTCGATGCGCACCACCGCGCCTCCGAGATCCTGCACTCCGTCTCGGGAGTGCAGGCCGGATGGACGATCGCGACGCAGGCCTTCCACTCCACGGGCGAGCCCGGGGCCGACGAGATGCTCGCCGAGTACGGCGACCCTCGCGATCACTGGTATCTCGACCAGTCGGCCGGCGACGACTTCGTCGGAGTGCAGGCGTACACGCGCACCTTCATCGGGCCGGAGGGCCCGCGGCCGGTCGCCGACGACGTCGAGACCACCCTCACCGGCTGGGAGTTCTTCCCCGAGGCGCTCGAGATGGGCGTACGCAGCGCCTGGGAGCGCAGCGGCGGCGTGCCCGTGCTCGTGACCGAGAACGGCATCGCGACCGGCGACGACACGCGCCGCATCGCCTACACGCAGGGTGCCCTCGAGGGACTGCACCGCGCGATCTCCGACGGCATCGAGGTGAAGGCGTACCAGCACTGGAGCGCGCTCGACAACTACGAGTGGGCCAGCGGATTCCGTCCGACGTTCGGTCTGATCGGCTTCGACCACGAGACGTTCGAGCGCTCCCCGAAGCCCTCGCTCGCGTGGCTCGGCGAGGTCGCACGTCGTAACGGGCTCTGAGCTGGACGACCCCGGGGCTCTGCCCCGGGGTTACCCTCGGATCATGAGCCATGCAACCCGTACGACGCGCGGTGACAGGCTCCGATCGGCGGCCGCCGGGCTGAGCGCGGCGGTCGTCGCGGTCGGCCTGGCGGAGCTCGTCGCGGCGGTCGTCGAACCGAGCGCGAGTCCGTTCGCCGTGATCGGCAGCGGTCTGATCGACCTCGCCCCGAGCTGGGCGAAGGATGCCGCGATCGCCCTCTTCGGCACCGGTGACAAGGTCGCGCTCATCACCGGCATCGCGATCGTGCTCGTGGGCGTCGCGGCGCTCGCCGGCATCCTCGAGTCCCGCCGGGCGGGGGTGGGCTCCGCCATCCTCGGCGCGCTCGGCGTGCTCGCCCTGGTGGCCGCGATGATCCGCCCCGGCGCGGGGCCTTTCGCCTGGCTGCCCGGTCTCGTCGCCGGCGTCGCGGCGGTGGTCGCGCTGAGGCTCCTCATGCGCACGGTGCATCCGGTTCCGTATCTTCGCGCCGAGCACGAGGAGCGCAGACGCTTCCTGCTGTGGACGGTCGGCGTCGCCGCCACGGGACTCGCGGCACTCGCGATCGGCAACGTCGCTCGCGGCGCGACCAGGTCGATCGAGGCGGTGCGCACGATGCTTCGCCTGCCCGCTCCGATCACCGCCGCCCCGGCGGTACCGGCCGCGGCCGAGCTCGACATCCCCGGACTCGCCTCCGTCGTCACCCCGAACACCGAGTTCTACCGCATCGACACCGCGCTCATCGTGCCGAGGATCGACCCGGCCGACTGGTCGCTGCGCATCCACGGGATGGTCGAGCGCGAGGTCGTGATCACGTGGGACGAGCTGTTGACCCTGCCGATGACGGAGACGCACGTGACACTCGCGTGCGTCTCGAACGAGGTCGGCGGCGATCTGATCGGCAACGCCCGCTGGCTCGGACACCCGATCCGCGAGCTCCTCGCCCGAGCGGGGGTCGATTCGGATGCCGACATGGTGCTCTCCCGGTCGTCCGACGGATTCACCGCCTCGACGCCGATCGAGGCGCTCACCGACGACCGCGACGCCCTGCTCGCCGTGGGGATGAACGGTGACCCGCTGCCGATCGAGCACGGATTCCCGGTGCGCATGGTGGTACCGGGGCTCTACGGGTACGTGTCGGCGACGAAGTGGGTGACCGAACTGCAGGTCACCCGGTTCGATCAGGCATCCGCGTACTGGACCGACCGCGGATGGTCGGAACGCGGGCCCGTCAAGCTGCAGTCGCGAATCGACGTGCCGCGCCCGGGTCAGCGCATCGACGCCGGCGACGCCGTGATCGCCGGAATGGCGTGGCAGCAGCATGTGGGAGTCGACGGGGTCGAGGTGCGGGTCGACGAGGGGCCATGGCGTCGTGCGGAGCTCGCGACCGCGATCTCGGCCGACACATGGGTGCAGTGGCGTCTGCCCTGGACGGCGGAGAGCGGCGCGCACACGATCGAGTGCCGGGCGATCAGCGCCGACGGAGAGACCCAGACGTCCGATCCGGCGGACGTCGTGCCCGACGGCGCCCAGGGCTGGCACCGCATCCAGGTCTCGGTCGCCTGAGCGTAACCACCCCCGTCTTCCCACCTAGAATTGACCCCATGCCCGCAGGCGAATCGTTCTACATCACCACGCCCATCTACTACCCCTCCGATGTGCCTCACATCGGCCACGGGTACACCTCGGTGGCGGTCGACGCGCTCGCGCGCTGGCACCGTCAGGGCGGCGATGACACGTGGATGCTCACGGGCACCGATGAGCACGGCCAGAAGATGCTCCGCGCTGCGGCGGCGAACAACGTCACCCCGCAGGAGTGGGTCGACAAGCTCGTCACCGAGGCGTGGTTCCCGCTGCTGAAGACCCTCGACGTGGCGAACGACGACTTCATCCGCACCACGCAGGAGCGCCACGAGACCAACGTGCAGACGTTCTTCCAGCGGCTCTACGACCGCGGCTACATCTACGCGGGCGAGTACGAGGCGCTGTACTGCGTGGGCTGCGAGGAGTTCAAGCCCGAGTCCGAGATCGTCGACGGCACCGGTCCCTTCGAGGGGCTCAAGGTCTGCGCGATCCACTCGAAGCCGCTCGAGCTGCTGCAGGAGAAGAACTACTTCTTCAAGCTCAGTGAGTTCCAGGACCGCCTGCTCGAGCTCTACAAGACCCAGCCCGATTTCGTGCGCCCCGATTCGGCGCGCAACGAGGTCGTCTCGTTCGTGAGCCAGGGACTGAAAGACCTCTCGATCTCGCGTTCGACGTTCGACTGGGGCATCCCGCTCCCGTGGGACGAGTCGCACGTCATCTACGTGTGGGTCGATGCGCTGCTCAACTACGCCACGGCCGTCGGCTACGGCTCCGACGAGGAGACGTTCGACCGCCGCTGGCCCGCGTACCACGTGGTCGGAAAAGACATCCTGCGTTTCCACGCGGTGATCTGGCCTGCGCTGCTGATGGCCGCAGGCCTCGACGTGCCCCAGGGCGTCTTCGCGCACGGCTGGCTGCTGGTCGGCGGCGAGAAGATGTCGAAGTCGAAGCTCACCGGCATCGCGCCGACCGAGATCACCGACGTCTTCGGCTCCGACGCGTACCGCTTCTACTTCCTGTCGGCGATCGCGTTCGGCCAGGACGGCTCGTTCTCGTGGGAGGACCTCTCGGCCCGCTACCAGGCCGAGCTCGCGAACGGCTTCGGCAACCTGGCCTCGCGCACCATCGCGATGATCGAGAAGTACTTCGAGGGCGTCGTGCCGCCGGCTGCCGCATACACCGAGCGCGACCTCGAGATCCAGAAGATCGTGGCGGATGCGGCATCGAATGCGGATGCCGCCGTCGAGCAGTTCCGCATCGACGAGGCCATCTCGTCGATCTGGACGATCGTCGACGCACTGAACGGATACATCACCGAGAACGAGCCCTGGGCGCTGGCCCGCGACGAGGCTCAGCGCGGTCGCCTCGGCACCGTGCTGTACACGTGCGCCGAGGGCCTGCGCGCCCTCGCCGTGCTGCTCTCGCCGGTGATGCCGCAGTCGACCGAGAAGCTGTGGGTCGCGCTCGGCGCCGCCGAGAGCCTCGGCCGCCTGCAGGACCAGCCGATCCGCGAGGCGGGCGCCTGGGGCGTGCTGCGCCCGGGCACGAGCGTCAACGGTCTCGCGCCGCTCTTCCCGCGCGTGGAGTCCACCGCCTGAGCATGACGTACGTGCAGCAGCGAGACGGCGACGGCCGCAAGGACCTCCGATACCCGGCGGCGCCAGAGCCGCTCGCCGTGCCTGTCTACGACAACCACGCGCACCTCGAGATCCTCGACGGCGATGAGCCGCTGTCGCTGACCGAGCAGCTCGACCGCGCGGCGGCCGTCGGCATCGCGGGCGTCGTGCAGGCCTCGGGCGACATCGAGTCATCCCGCTGGGCGGTCGAGGCCGCGGCATCCGACTCCCGCGTTCTCGCGGCTGTCGCGATCCACCCGAACGACGCGCCCGCGTATGCCGAGCAGGAGCGCCTCGGCGGTGCCGGTCTCAGTGAGGCGATCGCCGTGATCGACGAGCTCGCCGCCCACCCGCGCACCCGCGCGATCGGTGAGACCGGGCTCGACTTCTTCCGCACCGAACCCGAGCGTCGAGCCCCGCAGTTCGAATCGTTCGAGGCGCACATCGCGCTGGCCAAGAAGCACGGCATCGCCATGCAGATCCACGACCGCGACGCGCACGACGCGGTGCTCGAGACGCTGACCCGGGTGGGAGCGCCGGAGAAGACGGTCTTCCACTGCTTCTCGGGCGACGACGCGATGGCCAGGATCTGTGCGGATGCCGGCTACCACCTGTCGTTCGCGGGCAACGTCACGTTCAAGAACGCGCAGAATCTGCGGGATGCCCTGAAGGTGACCCCGCTCGATCGCATCCTCGTCGAGACCGACGCGCCGTTCCTCACACCGACGCCGCTGCGCGGCCGGCCGAACGCCCCCTACCTCGTGCCGATCACGGTGCGGTTCATGGCGGCGGAGCTCGGCCTCGAGGTCGACGAGCTGTCGGCTCAGCTCGCCGCCAACACCCTGCGGGTCTACGGCTCGTTCGACTGAGTCTCGATCGCCTGCGTGTCGGACACCGGCTTCGCCGAGACGATCTGCGAGATCGGCTTCCAGACGAGCAGCAGCGTGAGCGCGGCGCCGACGAACGCGAACCACCAGGGGGCGGTGAGTCCCCAGATCTCGGCGATCACACCGCCGAGCGCCTGGCCGATCACCATGCCGCCGAAGACCCCGACCATGTTGACCGAGGCGACCCTGCCCTGGAGCTCGGCCGGCACCAGACGCTGTCGCACCGTGGTCGAGATCGTTCCCCAGACGAACGCGTAGGCGCCGAACACGAACATGATCACGAGCGCCACCCACCCGGCGGTCGTGAGGGCGAAGGCCAGGTGCATCAGCACCTCGAGCGACAGCACCACCCGCATGAGCGTCGCGAACGATACGTGGCGTTCGAGCCACCCGAAGCACAGGGTGGCGAGCAGGCCGCCCGCGGCGGATGCCGTCGTCAGCGCGCCGTACCCGACGGCGCCCATGTTCAGGTGCTCCGTGGCGTAGAGCACGAGCACGCCCCAGGGGGCCGCCCACGTCACGTTGAAGACCAGGATGATGAGCACGAGCATCCGCACCGGCGGGTTCTGCCACAGCCAGCGGAGCCCCTCGCCGATGTCGGTGTGCACATGCGACCTCTCGCCCGCGCCCGCCGACCGCGGAGGCACGGGAGTGCGCGCCATGCGCGAGATCAGCACGACCGCGAGCAGGACGCAGAGGATCTCGAGCAGGAACGGCCAGGCCGATCCCGCGGCGAAGAGGAAGGCCCCGAGCGGAGGACCGGCGAACTGGTTCGCGACGAGGTAGCCGGCCTGCAGACGGGCGTTGCCGATGCCGAGGTCGGCGGGCTTCACGAGCATCGGCAGCAGAGTGCTGCCCGCCGTGTCGACGAACACCTCGGCGGTGCCGTAGAGGAAGGCCGTGGCGAGCACGATCCAGATGTTCGCGGTGCCGGTGAGGAGGAACGCGCAGAGACCCGCGAGCACGACCGCACGCGCCGCGTTGGCGACGATGACGAGTCGGCGACGGTCGAACCGATCGGCGATCGCCCCCGCATGCAGACCGAAGAGCAGCCAGGGGAGGAACTGCAGGATGGCACCGGCCGCGACGAGGATCGGCGACGACGTCATCGACGCGATGAGCAGGGGAGCGGCCGCGAGCGCGACACCGTCTCCGACGTTGCTCGTCCACGATGACGCGAGCAGCCAGCGGAAATCCCTGCCCATGCGCCGTGGTGCGATCAGTTCACCGAGGGAGGGCATCACAGAAGACTACTGGCCGGTTCGGACACTGATGGCGGTGGGGGACAATGGAGCAATGACAGTCACCCTGCTCGGCGCCACCGAGATCCGCCGGCTCGCCGCCGAGCTCGATGTCACCCCCACCAAGAAGCTCGGACAGAACTTCGTCGTCGACGCGAACACCGTGCGCAAGATCGTGCACGCGGCGCGTGTGCAGCCGGGGGAGCGGGTCGTCGAGGTCGGACCGGGGCTCGGCTCGCTGACCCTCGCGATCCTCGAGGCCGGAGCATCCGTCACCGCCGTGGAGATCGATCACCGGCTCGCCGCCCGTCTGCCGCAGACCGCGGTCGAGCACGGGGTGCCGGCCGAGATGCTCACCGTCGTCGACGCCGACGCGCTGCGCATCACCGAGCTGCCGGGCGAACCCACCGTCCTCGTGGCAAACCTGCCCTACAACGTCTCGGTCCCCGTGCTGCTGCACTTCCTCGAGAACTTCTCGTACCTCGAGCGCGGTGTCGTGATGGTGCAGGCCGAGGTCGCCGAGCGCCTCGCCGCGAAGCCCGGCTCCAAGATCTACGGCTCTCCGAGCGTCAAGGCCGCCTGGTACGGCGAGTGGAGGCTCTCCGGCACGGTGTCGCGCCAGGTCTTCTGGCCTGTCCCGAACGTCGACAGCCTGCTCGTCGGCTTCGACCGGTCGGAGGGAGAGCGCGGCTCGGAGGAGGAGCGTCGACGCACGTTCCAGATCGTGGATGCCGCCTTCAACCAGCGGCGCAAGATGCTGCGTCAGGCGCTGTCGGGCATGTTCGGCAGCTCTGCCGCGGCGTCCGAGGTGCTGCTCGCTGCCGGGGTCGCTCCGACGGCCCGTGGCGAGGACCTCACGGTCGAGGACTACCAGCGTGTTGCGCAGGAGGTCGCTCGGATCGAAGACGCGGTCGTCACCGACTAACCTGGCACCGTGACCGACTCTCCTCGCTTCCGTCCGAACATCCCCGAGCTGCACCGCCCGTATGCGGCCGACGAGAGCCGCTACGAGCAGTTCGAGTATCGCCAGGTGGGCACCTCAGGGCTCTTCCTGCCGCCGATCTCGCTCGGGCTGTGGTGGAACTTCGGCGACAACATCCCGCTCGACAACCAGCGCGAGCTGCTGCGTCACGCGTTCGACCGCGGCATCACGCACTTCGACCTGGCGAACAACTACGGTCCGCCGTACGGCTCGGCCGAGAAGAACTTCGGGCGGATCTTCGCCGAGGACTTCCGCCCCTACCGCGACGAGCTGATCATCTCGTCGAAGGCCGGCTGGGACATGTGGCCCGGTCCCTACGGAGACTTCGCGAGCCGCAAGTACATCCTCGCGAGCGCCGAGCAGTCGCTGACCCGCATGGGTCTCGACTACGTCGACATCTTCTATTCGCACCGCGCCGACCCCGTGACCCCGGTCGCCGAGACGGTCGCCGCGCTCGACACGCTCGTGCGCCAGGGCAAGGCCCTCTACGTCGGCATCTCGTCGTACAGCGCCGAGCGCACGGCCGAGGCCGTCGCTGTGGCCACCGAGCTCGGCACGCCGCTGGTGATCCACCAGCCCGCGTACTCGATCCTCAACCGCTGGGTCGAAGACGGGCTCACCGAGACGCTCGAGCAGGCGGGGGTGGGCGCGATCGCGTTCACGCCGCTCGCGCAGGGCCTGCTCACCGACAAGTACCTCGGAGACGGCACCGCATCGCGCGCACAGAAGCGCGGCTCGCTGCCGGAGGCGCCACTGTCGGATGCCGCGGTCGAGACGCTCCGGTCACTGAACGAGATCGCGAAGGAGCGCGGACAGTCGCTCGCGCAGCTGGCGATCCAGTGGACGCTGCGAAACCCCGTGGTGGCCTCTGCGCTGGTCGGCGCCTCGCGCCCCGCGCAGCTCGACGAGAACATCGCCGCGGTCGACGGCCCGGCCTTCACGGCCGACCAGCTCACCCGCATCGATGAGGCCGCAGGCTCCATCGACGTCGACCTGTGGGCGTCGTCGACGGAGCTGTGACGGGAACACCCAGATGAGCTTCGCCGCCCCCGCCGATTCCGTGCACGTCCGCGCGCCCGGGAAGATCAACGTCTATCTCGGCGTGGGCGGCCGTCACGACGACGGGTATCACGCGCTCGCGACCGTCTTCCAGGCGGTGTCGCTGTACGAGGACGTCATCGCGCGGCATGCCGACGACTTCTCGATCACGGTGTCGGGCGTCGACGACCTCGACTCCGTACCGCTGGACGACCGGAACCTCGCCATGCGGGCGGCGAAGCTGCTCGCGTCGGCTGCCGGCTACGAGGGCGGGGTCGCGCTCGAGATCCGCAAGAGCGTGCCGGTCGCCGGGGGCATGGGCGGAGGCTCGGCGGATGCCGCTGCGGCCCTCGTCGCGTGCGATGCGCTGTGGGGTACCGGCTTCTCGACCGCACGGCTGCACGAGCTCGGTGCCCGTCTCGGCGCTGACGTGCCGTTCGCACTTCACGGCGGCACGGCGGTGGGGACCGGCAGGGGAGACCAGCTGAACCCGGCGCTCGCTCGCGGCCGCTTCGACTGGGTGCTCGTCCCGAGCGATGAGGGGCTCTCGACGCCGGTGGTCTATGCCCGGCTCGACGCCCTGCGCGACGACGAGGGCGCTCTCGCCGACGATCCGCCCCTCTCCCTGGAAGTGCCGGCGCCCGTGCTCCAGGCGCTGCGTTCGGGAGACCCTGATCTGCTGGCCGAGAGCATCTACAACGATCTGCAGGAGGCCGCTCTGTACGAGCGCCCTGAACTGGAGACGACCATCCTGCGCGGCATCCACGCCGGAGCGCTGCAGGGGATCGTGTCGGGCTCCGGTCCCACGGTCGCTCTGCTGTGCGCGAGCCCCGAGGGCGCCCAGGAGGTGCAGTCGCTGCTGCGCGAGCACGGCCTCGAGTCTCTTCACGTGCACGGCCCGGTGCAGGGCGCGCGCATCATCTCCTGAGCGGTCGCGGCACCGGCTCGACGTGCGCTCGGTGCGCCTGGCGTACATAATGTAGAGACGATGTGACCGTGCACATACGAGGAGGTCTGTGATGTCGACCGCCTCTGAGCGCGCGCGGATGCCGAGCATCCGCGACGTCGCCCGTCTCGCAGGCGTCTCGCATCAGACGGTCTCGCGCGTGCTGAACGACCACCCCAGCATCCGCCCCGAGACCAAGGCCAAGGTCCTCGACGCGATCGCGGTGCTCGACTATCGGCCCAACCTCGCGGCCAGGGCGCTGGTGACGAGCAAGTCGAACATGCTCGGCATCCTGGCGGCGACCGTGGGTGAGTTCGGTCCCACCTCGTCGATCGTCGGCATCGAGGACGCCGCCCGCGAGGAGGGCTATTCGGTCTCGACGCTGAATCTCTCGGCGACGACTCCGGAGGCCATCGGCAATGCGCTGCGTCAGCTGGCCCGCGAGCAGGTCGACGGCATCGTCGTGCTGGCCCCGCAGGTGCGGGCGTTCCACGTGCTGCGCGGGATGGCGGTCGAGATCCCGTTCGTCTCGCTGCAGACGGCATCCGGCTCCGACGGGGTGAGCCTGTCCGCCGACCAGGTCGCCGGTGCGCGCACGGCCACCGAGCACCTGATCGGTCTCGGGCACAGCGACATCATCCACATCGCCGGTCCGCAGGACTGGATCGAGGCGGAGTCTCGCATGCGCGGGTACCTGGATGCTCTGCGCGAGGCCGACCTGCCGACCTTCCCGCCCATCCGGGGAGACTGGACGGCGGACTTCGGCTACTTCGCGGGGCAGGAGCTGTCTCGTCGCCGCGACTTCACCGCGGTGTTCGTCGCGAACGACCAGATGGCGATCGGTCTGCTGCACGGGTTCCGCGACGCCGGCATCCGCGTGCCGGAGGATGTGAGCGTCGTCGGGTTCGACGACATCCCGGTCGCCGCCCACGTCGCGCCGACCCTGAGCACGGTGCATCAGGACTTCCCCGAGCTGGGTCGCAGGGCCGTGCGCCTGCTCCTCGCGCAGATCAGAGGAGAGCGGGTGCCCGAGTTCGGGCCGCTGCAGACCACCCTGCGCACCAGGGAATCGTCCGCACCTCGATAGAGCCACAATTTGGCTCGTGGTCTTGACACCGACTCAGCGAGCGTAGACTATGTAATCCAATGTGAACGGTCACATCGAAGGTGACCGCCCGTCGCGAGGAAGATCTTGTGAGCACCACAGCAACGTTGCCGGTCGTGTCAGGCCCCATCCTGGAGATGCGCAGCATCACCAAGGAGTTCCCGGGTGTCAAAGCGCTGTCCGACGTGTCCATCACCGTCCGCGCAGGAGAGATCCACGCGATCTGCGGGGAGAACGGCGCGGGGAAGTCGACCCTGATGAAGGTCCTCTCCGGCGTCTACCCCTACGGCACGTACGAGGGGGAGATCCTGCTCTACGGCGAGGAGCAGCGCTACCGCGACATCGCGGCCAGCGAGCAGGCCGGGATCGCGATCATCCACCAGGAGCTCGCGCTGATCCCCGAGCTCTCGATCACCGAGAACATCTTCCTCGGCAACGAGATCCGCAGCTTCGGCCGTATCGACTGGCGCGCGCAGCGTCAGCGCACCGTCGAGCTGCTGGCCCGCGTCGGTCTGCGCGAAGACCCCGATGTGGCGATCAAGACCCTCGGTGTCGGCAAGCAGCAGCTGATCGAGATCGCGAAGGCGCTCAACAAGGACGTCAAGCTGCTGATCCTCGACGAGCCGACCGCGGCGCTGAACGAGAACGACTCGCAGCACCTGCTCGACCTGATCCTGGGGCTCAAGGCCAAGGGGATCGCGTCGATCATGATCAGCCACAAGCTCAACGAGATCGAGCAGATCGCCGACGAGATCACGATCATCCGCGACGGCCGTACGGTCGAGACGCTCGACATCTCGCGCGGCGAGATCAACGAGGACCGCATCATCCGCGGCATGGTCGGCCGGTCGCTCGAGAGTCGCTACCCCGACCGCACCCCTGAGATCGGCGAAGTGTTCTTCGAGGTCAAGGACTGGTGGGTGCAGCACCCCACGGTCTCCGAGCGCATGGTCGTCAAGGGCTCGAACCTCAACGTGCGCCGAGGCGAGGTCGTCGGCATCGCCGGGCTCATGGGCGCCGGTCGCACCGAGTTCATGATGAGCCTCTTCGGCCGTTCCTACGGCACCTTCCTGGGCGGACAGGTCTTCAAGGACGGACAGGAGATCTCGATGCCCGACGTCTCCTCCGCGATCAAGCACGGACTCGCGTACGTCAGCGAGGACCGCAAGGTGCTCGGGCTCAACCTGCTCGACACGATCAAGCGCTCGGTCGTGGCGGCGAAGCTGTCGAAGATCTCGCGCCGAGGCGTCGTCGATGAGCGGCAGGAGTTCGTGGTCGCGGAGCAGTACCGCAAGGCGCTGCGCATCAAGACGCCGAGCGTCGAAGAGGGAGTCGGCAAGCTCTCGGGCGGAAACCAGCAGAAGGTCGTGCTGGCGCGGTGGATGTTCACCGATCCCGATCTGCTGATCCTCGACGAACCCACCCGTGGCATCGACGTCGGAGCGAAGTACGAGATCTACGCGATCATCAACGAGCTCGCCTCCCAGGGCAAGGGCGTCATCGTGATCTCCAGCGAGCTGCCCGAGCTCCTCGGCATCTCCGACCGCATCTACACCGTCTTCGAAGGTCGGGTCACCGACTGCATCCCGGCCGACCAGGCGACACCCGAGGCCCTCATGCGCAGCATGACCTCCGCGAACCAGAAAGCATCAGCATGACCACCGACCTCACGACAACGAAGCGTGGCTTCCACTTCGGCGACATCCGCAAGATGTTCGGAAGCAACGGCACCTCGTCGCTGCGCCAGTTCGGCATCCTGGGCAGCCTCATCGTCATCATCGTCCTCTTCGAGATCCTGACGCTGCTGCGCAACGGTCCGAACGGGGCCACGCTGACGTCGGGCAACCTGATCAACGTCATCAACCAGTACTCGTTCATCCTGATCCTCGCGATCGGCATGGTGATGGTGATCATCATGGGACACATCGACCTCTCCGTCGGTTCGGTGGCCGCGTTCACCGGCATCATCGTCGCGAAGTCGATGGCCGAATGGAACCTCCCCTGGCCGCTCGCGATCGTGCTGGGTCTCGGTGTCGGCGCCCTGGTGGGTGCATGGCAGGGGTTCTGGGTCGCGTACGTCGGGGTCCCCGCGTTCATCGTGACGCTGGCCGGAATGCTCTTCTTCCGCGGCGCTCAGCAGTGGATCGGTGACGCGCAGACGATCCCGGTGCCCAAGGGATTCCAGATCATCGGCACGGGCTACCTGCCGGAGGTGGGGCTTCCCCTCCCGTTCAACGTCCCGACGATGATCCTCGCGCTCGTCGCGGTGGCATGGCTGATCTTCTGGGAGATCCGCACCCGTCGCGTGCAGCACAAGATGGGCTCCGACAGCGCACCCGTGTGGGTCAGCGTCGTCAAGGTCGTGCTGCTCTCCGTGGTCGTCCTCGTGGCCGCATGGATGTTCGCGACCGGACGCCCCGGCACGAGCTTCCCGGTTCCGGGTCTGATCCTGCTCGCGCTCGTCATCATCTACTCGTTCCTCACGCGCAACACCGTGTTCGGTCGTCACATCTACGCCGTCGGTGGCAACCGCCAGGCCGCGCGCCTGTCGGGTGTCAAGGACCGCTGGGTCGACTTCTTCGTCATGATGAACATGTCGATGATGGCCGCTCTCGCGGGCATGATCTTCGTGGCCCGCTCGCAGGCGTCCGGCCCGAACGACGGCACCGGCTGGGAGCTGGATGCCATCGCCTCGGTGTTCATCGGTGGCGCCGCCGTCGCCGGTGGTATCGGTACCGTGATCGGATCGATCATCGGTGGTCTCGTCATGGCCTTCCTCAACAACGGCCTCGCACTGCTCGGACAGGGCGCCGACGTCGTCTCGATGATCAAGGGCCTCGTGCTCCTGCTCGCGGTCGGCATCGACGTCTGGAACAAGCAGCAGGGCCGTCCGTCGCTCATCGGATTCATGACCCGTCGCTCGGGTCGCAAGAGTGACCCGGAGGCCACCGCGACCTTCGAACCCAACAGGACTTACCAAGCCCCACCCGTCGACAAGACACGGGCCGAGTAAGCGGACTCTGCGCGCAGTGCTCGCACGCAGTATCCGTCACATCACACAGAAAGAGATCACATGAAGAAGATCATCGTCACAGCGACAGCGCTCGTCGCGACGGCTGCCTTCGCGCTCACCGGCTGCTCGGCCGAGCGTGGCGGCGGAACCGACACGGGATCCGGCGACGAGGCCGCGGCAGGCTTCGCAGCCGACTCCTCGATCGGCGTCGCTCTTCCCGACAAGACCAGTGAGAACTGGGTCCTTGCCGGACAGCTGTTCACCGACGGACTGGAGAAGGCCGGCTTCAAGGCTGACGTCCAGTACGCTCCCGCGAGCAACACCGTCGCCGAGCAGCAGAACCAGATCCAGGCCATGGTCCAGAACGGTGCCAAGGTCATCATCATCGGCGCGAAGGACGGCAAGCAGCTGGCCACGCAGGTGCAGGCGGCCAAGGACGCCGGCGCATACGTGATCGCGTACGACCGCCTCATCGAGAACACCGAGGCCGTCGACTACTACGTCGCTTTCGACAACTTCAAGGTCGGTCAGCTGCAGGGCCAGGCTCTGCTCGACGGCCTCGCCGAGCGTGCGGGTCACGAGGCTCCGTACAACATCGAGCTCTTCTCGGGCTCGCCCGATGACGCCAACTCGAAGGTCTTCTTCGACGGCGCCATGGACGTGCTGAAGCCGAAGATCGACGACGGCACCCTGAAGGTCGTCTCCGGTCAGACCGAGATCGCGCAGACCGCGACCGAGGGATGGCTTCCCGAGAACGCGCAGAACCGCATGGACACGATCCTCACCTCGTCGTACAGCGGTGACACCGTGATCGACGGCGTTCTGTCCCCGAACGACACCCTTGCTCGCGCCATCATCACCTCGGTGCAGCAGGCCGGCAAGCCGGTTCCGGTCGTCACGGGTCAGGACTCCGAGGTCGAGTCGGTGAAGTCGATCATGGAGGGCATCCAGTACTCCACGATCAACAAGGACACCGCGCTGCTCGTCGAGCAGTCGATCAAGATGGTCGGCCAGCTCCAGAAGGGCGACGAGGTCGACGTCAACGACACCGAGTCGTACGACAACGGTGCCAAGGTCGTTCCGGCCTACCTGCTCGACCCGATCATCGTCACCAAGGAGAACGCAGCCGAGGCTTACGCCAACGTGCCGAGCCTCCTCGAGATCGTGAAGTCGTACCAGTAAGCGATTCCGCTCGAACAGCGACGAGCCGTCCGGACCTTCGGGTCCGGGCGGCTCTTCGCTGAGTCGGGTCGACTGCCACACCGCGCGCGGGTGAGCCGCTGGCGGGAAGCGAACGTGCTGTCGGAAGATCTCCGCACGCGGTGCGCTACCCCCAGATCGGGTCGTCGGGGTCGGGAGAGTCTGTGCCGTCGGCGTCGGTCATGATGCGCGCTTCAGCGATCCACGACGTCAGAGGGGCGTCGTGGAGGACATGAGGTCGCGGTGTGTCGAGGAGAACGGAGGCCCTCACGTGGTCCAGCGGCTCATCGCTCGCGAAAATGACGACGTTGCCGAGCGGCCCTTCCGTATCTTCCGGCTCTGCGTCGAGCACGACAGCGACGTGATCGAACACGGTGCTCAGGGTGGCGGCCTGTCGTCGTGAGTATTCGAACGGATGCCCGTCGAGCAGGTTCACGGCGACCACGCCCGCTGCTGCGGAGCGCGCGGCGACCCGGCGGTAGAACTCCTGGCTGGCCACACGATGCCGGATGACGGCGGCATCCCAGAGATCGACGACGGTGAAGAACGCATCCACCCAATCGGTGTCGGTTGCGGTGGGACCACTCGCTGCGTCGTCGAGTCCGGGGAACGGAGATGACTGCACCGGCGATGGCTTCTCATTCGGGAGCGCCGCGTCTGCGACCGTCCGAGCGTCGCCGAAGATGACTCGTACGTCGGAGCCGGGAGGCAATGGCAGCGCGTCGATGACGGCGGCGTAGAGCGCGGGTTCGAACTCCACCACCAACTGAGGTGATCCGGCGCGCGTCGCCTGGACGTAGCGTGCCAGCGTGAGTGCTCCGGCCCCCAGATGCACCGTGAACAGCGGCGCATCAGGCTCGGCGGCGGCATCCATTGCGCGGGCGATGTGTTGGGTGTAGCTGTACTCGAGGGCGGTGGGTTCGGTGATCGAGACGACGGACTGCGCAATTCCATCCACGCTGAGCTCGAAGCGACCGAGTCGCCTTCTCGACTGCACGAGCTTTGCCTTGCGGTTGGCTAGTGAGAGCGAGAACACCCGGCGACTCCATGGCACCTGTCTAGTTTAAGCCGGAGGGGATCGGTCGGCGGCTGCCTCTCGAGGAGCTCCTTCTTGTTGGCGTGCTGCTGTGGTGCGTTCTTCAGCAGCCGACGCCGGTGGGTTTCTCGAGACAGGTATGTGCGACAAGGGCGGTGTGCGCCTCGAAGATCCGGATCTCCTGGTCGGGTCCGTCGGTCGTGAGTTGTCCGTCGACATGCATCCAGCCGCCGCCGAGATCGATCTCGGCGGCGTAGCGGACATCGACCTCGGCCATGTACACACCCGTCTCCTCGTAGACGTGGCTCGTGGGAGTCGGGGTGAACTGGGCCTGGTCGAGTGCCGCCCAGGTCTGCCCGGGACGGGTCACCGTCGCTGTGTCGCCATCGCCATAGGTGTAGTCGTAGCCCGCGGGGGTGAAACGAACCTGCAGCGGGATGCCGAAGAGCACGCCGCTCTGTATCTGAGTTGTCGCGCCGGCGACGAAGTTCGTCGGCATCCCGGCGATCCCGACGTTGCCCGGTTCGGATGCCGCACGAACGGGCGCGGGGGTGAACCTCGCCAGGTCGGTGATCGTGATCGTCGGCGTGCCCGGCGTCGGGGGAGTGGTCGCCTCGGGAGCGGGTCGGCCCGGTTGCGGTGCGCACCGAGTGGTTCCCGCGTCGTCCATACAGGCCGCGAGTTCCAGCGCTCGCTTGCTCGGTCCGGCGGGTGTCGTCGACGTGTCGGGGCCGCCGTCGCCTCGTGGTGCGTTCGTCTTGGGTTTGGCGCCGGGCTGTTGTTGCGTGCCGGAGACGGTCAGGGTCGAGCCGTTGGTCGATCCGCAAAGGCCCATCTTCTCGACGGCACCGGCACAGTCGGAAGCCGCCCCTGCCGCGGCGACGGGCGATGCCAGCACCAAAGCGAGCACCAATGCGCCGCCAGTTGCCATCTTCCTTAGCACGAGCCCTCATCTGCGGAACTCTCACGGGTGATCATCAGATGCTCGCTGTCTCCGGCGAACTGGACGACCTGTGAGACGACGTCGCCACGATCCGGTGGAGTGACATCTAACCCGGTTCTGCTTATGACTCGCAGCTTTGACACATCGATACACACGTAGCCGGTTACTTCCGCGATGGGATCGTCAACGCTTGCTTCTCGCCCGACGAACGACATAATGGTTGCCTCGCCGCTAGCGTGAAATCCCCACTCGCGAAGCAAACCCTGTCCCTCAATGTCGCCTTCGAGCGCCACCCCTTCAAGGAAGCTCTGCGGATCTGGCTCTTGCTCGCCCCGAATTCGCGCATTGCCCGCATCGTTGTAAGCCCGGTACACCTCCTCCGCAGCCGCGAACGCCTCCTCCTCGCTGGCGAATGCCGGCGTCGGCGAGGGGGCCGGCGCAGGTTCGGGTGCGCATCCGACGAGCTGCGCCGTTCCGAGCACCATCAGCGTGGACACTACGTACGCACCGACTGCGAGGTTCTTTCTACCGCGCACGCTCAGCACCCGCAGTTCGTGAGGTCGGGGCAGGAGGCGCAGCTTGCGGCCTGCTCTCGCTTGGCGCGGTCAGCGGCCGGATCTGCAGGAACCCCGGGCGACGGGGCGATCGGCGTGTGCTTCGGTTCTGAGGTACGGCATCGCGAGGCGGGTTCCAGCATCTGACTGTCGAGGAGCACCTCGCCATGGACCGATATGAACCCCAGATACGCGACAAGGAAGTCCGGCGAGTCCTCCGGGAACTCCGATTCACCGTAGCGATCGACCATCGTGAGGTCGGACAAGTCGAGGCAGGCCATGGCCTCGACGCTCAGATCTGGATGCACCGCCACGACCTGGAAGTACTGCACAACCATGTCGCCGTCGATGACATGCTCCTGGTCGTGCCGGGCCTGCCATGATTGCGAAAGGCTCGCATACAGCCTCTCACTCGTGAACTTTGACGCAGGCACGAACGTCTCAGGGTCCGCGAAGTCGATTGCATTCGAGGCATCGATGTAAGACCGGTATACCTCTTCGGCGGTGGCGGATTCCCGCTCTTCACCGGGGCGAGCGCTGCGTGCCGGAGCATCAGTCGTGGCCGGCGCGCAGCCGACGAAAATGCTGGTCATGAGGAAGATGCCGAGAAGAGACGCGAACCGTGAGCGCGTGGAACGGAGAGGTAAACGAGGAGGAGTCACCGCGCCACCGTAATGAAACCACTGCGTGCCGCGTCGGCGTTATCCACAGTTCCACACGTCCACGCGCGCAGGTGCGGAGGCACGCCTCGATCGTCTTACAGGCGCGCACCCTGACCGTCAGAACGGCGCGCGCACGGCATCCGACTCGGTGAAGGTGACCGTGTTCGGTGCAGGGGGAGTGTCTCTGTAGGTGCGGCCGGTCGGGCTCGTCCATTCGATGACTCCGCCGGGCTTCTGTTCGACGTGCCAGGGGGAGTTGTGCTTCAGAACGTGGTGCCGCCGACAGAACGAGGCGAGGTTCGTCTCGCAGGTCGCGCCGCCCGCGGAGGCCGCGTGATTGTGATCGAGGTCGCACTTGCGTGCCGCTATCCCGCATCCGGGAAAGCGACAACGCTGGTCTCTCGCTCGAAGATGTCGGCGGAGGTGCGTGCCGGGTCTGTATCGGTCGACCGCGAGCACCCGCCCGCTGATCGGATGCGTCATCACCCGGTCCCACCCCGTCGCCGAACCCGCGAGTCTGCGTGCCGTGTCGGTGTCGATGGGGATCCGTCCGTCGAGCTCGGCCGGCGGACTGACGAACCCGTCGCCCGGTGCCTGCTCGTGCGACCCCTGACCTTGCGGAGCCGCATCCGCGTCATCCGCCATCAGGGTCGTCACCGGCACAGTCACCTCGATACGTGCCGTGATCTCGGAGAGCAGCCCGTCTTCGGTGTCGTGTCCGCTCGGCGCACCGCTGAGCACCAGGTCGGTGAGCAGATCGACGCGGATCTCGTCGACCGTGCGATCGTCGGTGTCGAACTCCCGCCCGTCTCGCTTCGCCTCCCGCTTCGCGCGAAGATTCTCTTCGCGCAGCGCGTGCGCCATCTGCGAGAGGCGGTCGAACATGCCGTGGATCAGGGCCGCGGGGGCGTGCGCGTGCAGCGCGGCCATCCCGTCTTCGCCGTCGGTCACCCAGACGCGCCGCTGAGCGCGTGCCTTGCGGTGCCTCTCCGTTACGGTCGTGGCAGCGAATCTCTCTGCGACCCGACGAGCCAGCGCACGCAGCCGGTTGGGTGACTCCGTCTCGGCCAGGGGCAGCATGATCGCCGCGTACGCCTCACGAGCAACGGGCGATTCGATGTGCGAGCCTGCATCGACGATGACTCGAGAGTGCGCGGCGCCAATGCGACCCTGCCCCTGTGCCTCCCAGACGGTCGGGAAGAGGTCGACCAGCATCCCCGCCGCTGCCATCCGTCGCTCGATGGTGCGATCGCTGACGTGCTGCACCGTGGCGATCTCGGCGGCGATGGTGCGGATCGAGTGGTCGCCACGGTCGGGATGGTCGCCCTGTTTCGCGATGTCGATCGCCAGCCGTGCCGCGATCGCGAGAAGACCGTCGCGAGCAGCCAACATGCTGCTCACCGTCGCCTCCGCGATCTCTAGCGACGTCACCAGATCGGCGAGTGTCGCCATCTGGGAGTCCGTCGCGTCGAGCAGTGCTGTCATGCCATAAGTAGATCAGCACCCACCGACATTCGAACGAAGATTCGAGTTATTCCGATGCAGACATGGTAACGAATCGATAACGGCTCGTGGCACACTGACGGGATGCTCCTCCATGCGATCGATGCACCGGCCGACGCCGTCTCGGGTGCAGACGCGACCACCGTGGTCCTGCTCCACGGAATGATGGGATCATCCGAGAGCTGGTGGCGTGTGATCCCCCGTCTCACAGCTCGGGGATACCGCGTGCTCGCACTCGACCTGCCTGGTCACGGCCTGTCGCCGCGAGACCCCGACCTCACCATCGAGCAGGCCGCGGCCTCCGTCGTCGAGACCGTGCAGAAACTCGCGAGCAGGCATCCGGTCGCAGCCATCGGACACTCCTATGGCGCGAGCGTCCTCGCAGCGGCGGCCGGCGAGCTCCGCCCGGAGGTCGCCGTCTACGTCGACGCGTCGCTCAGGCTGGTCGGAGGTCACGACCGCGCGCGCCTCGCCGCGCAGTACGACGACGACCGACATGCCCGATCGTCGGCGGAGAGCCTGCGCGCCTCCCGGCCCTACTACTCCGACACGGACGCCGCGGTCGAGGCACGCGCCGCGTCGCGGTTCGACCCGGCGACGATGGCATCCGTCTCGTGCGGAGCCGATCATGTGTGGCTTCCGGATGCGGGCTCGATCGTCGTCCGTGCAGACCCGAGCACGTGGGTGAGTGACGCCGATGCAGAGCGGTTCGAGCGGCACGGCATCGACGTGCGGAGCATCTCCGGCGCCGCGCACACGGTCTGGTACAGCCATTTCGACGAGTTCCTCGCGTCGGTCCCCGAACTCTTCGGCTGACGCGACGACTCGTCGGCTGACGCGACCGGTGTTCGGCTGACGCGACAGGTGCGGGTGCAGCCTCCGCCTGACCGAGCCGTACAGCCTGCCCGACTACCCTGGGATGCAACATGGCACATCTTCTCGGGGCAGAAGCCCTTCACCTCGAATATCCGACGAGGGTCGTCTTCGACTCCGTGACCCTCGGCATCGAAGAAGGTGACCGCATCGGCATCGTCGGCCGCAACGGCGACGGAAAGTCGAGCCTGCTGGGCATGCTGGCCGGCATCAAGGAGCCGAACTCCGGTCGGGTGACCGTGCGCGGCGGCACGACCATCGGCGTCCTCGATCAGGCGGACACGCTCAGCGACGACCTCACCATCAGCGCCGCGGTCGTCGGCGACACCCCTGAATACGAGTGGGCCGGCGATCCCCGCATCCGCGACGTGATCGAGGGACTGCTGAAGGATCTGCCGTGGGATGCGGAGATCGGCTCCCTCAGTGGTGGTCAGCGCCGTCGCGTCTCGCTCGCCAAGCTGCTCACAGGGGACTGGGACGTCATCGCCCTCGACGAGCCCACCAACCACCTCGACGTCGAGGCCATCACCTGGCTCGCCGGACACCTCAAGAAGCGGTGGAGCGCGAACTCCGGCGCACTCATGGTCGTGACCCACGACCGGTGGTTCCTCGACGAGATCTGCACCGAGACCTGGGAGGTGCACGACCGCATCGTCGAGCCCTTCGAGGGTGGCTACGCGGCGTACATCCTGCAGCGCGTCGAGCGCGACCGGATGGCGGCCGCCACCGAGGCCAAGCGTCAGAACCTCGCCAAGAAGGAGCTCGCCTGGCTCCGACGAGGCGCCCCGGCCCGAACCGCGAAGCCGAAGTTCCGTATCGACGCGGCCAACGAGCTCATCGCCGACGTGCCGGAGATCCGCGACAAGATCTCGCTGCAGTCTCTCGCCGTCTCGCGCCTCGGCAAGGACGTCGTCGACCTGCTCGACGTCGGAGTGACGTACCCCACCGCCGACGGCGGCACGCGAGAGGTGCTCCGTGACGTCGAGTGGCGCATCGCGCCGGGGGAGCGCACCGGAATCCTCGGCGTCAACGGTGCCGGCAAGTCGACGCTGCTCGGGCTCATCTCGGGCACGGTCGAGCCCACCGTCGGCCGCGTGAAGCGCGGCACGACCGTGAAGGTCAAGACCCTCACCCAGCGCCTCGACGAACTCGAGGACGTGCGGCGCGAGCCGGTGCGCGTCGTGATCTCGCGGTTGCGCACCTCCTACACGATGGGCGCAGGATCCAAGGCGCAGGAGCTCACCCCCGGGCAGCTGCTCGAGCGCCTGGGCTTCGACTCCGCGCAGCTCTCCACCCCGGTGAAGGACCTCTCCGGTGGGCAGCAGCGTCGCCTCCAGCTGCTGCTCGTGCTCCTCGACCAGCCCAACGTGCTGATCCTCGACGAGCCGACCAACGATCTCGACACCGACATGCTCGCGGCGATCGAGGACCTGCTCGACTCGTGGTCGGGAACCCTGCTGGTCGTCAGCCACGACCGGTACTTCCTCGAGCGCGTGACGGATCAGCAGTTCGCGATCCTCGACGGGCACCTGCGGCACCTCCCCGGAGGGGTCGACGAGTATCTGCGTCTGCGCCAGCTGCAGACCTCGGCGCCGGGCAAGTCGCAGACCGCCGTCAACACCGAGAAGAAGGCCCCCAGTCTCGACGGTGCCGCCCTGCGCGCCGCGCAGAAGGAGGTCGCGTCGCTGGAGCGTCGCATTCAGAAGCTCACGCAGCAGGTCGACAAGGCGAAGACCGCTCTCGCGGATCATGACCAGTCGGACTTCGCCGGCCTCGGCGAGAAGATGAAGTCGATCAGTGACCAGCAGGCCGAGATCGAGGAGCTCGAACTCCGCTGGTTCGAGCTGACCGAGGAACTCGACTGACCTGACCCTCGCCATCCGGCCCCCGTGGGAATACGGTGGCAGTGCGATGCGCTGTGCTCTGGGCGGGGTTCGATGCCATCCGGGATCGCACAGCTTGATCCTGCGGTACCCGGGAGGTTCAGATGGAAGGACTCGAGGTCACCGTCCTGATCGGACTCACGATCCTCGTGGGCACGTTGATCGCGCCGCGCGTCCGGTTGGCGCTGCCGCTCGTGCTCGTGATCTTCGGCCTGCTGCTCGGGTTCGTGCCGCAGCTGCGCGAGATCCAACTGCCCCCGGAGACGGTGCTGCTGCTGTTCCTCCCGGTGATGCTGTTCTGGGAGAGCCTCACGACATCCCTGCGCTCCATCCGACGTGACTTCCGCTACATCCTGCCGATGAGCACGGTGCTCGTCGTGGCATCCGCGTTCGCCGTGGCAGGCGTGGGGCTTGTGTTCGGGATGCCGTGGGAGACCGCGCTGATCCTCGGTGCCGCGGTCGCTCCGCCGGATGCGACGGCCGTCGCCGCGCTCGGCCGACTGCTGCCGAGGCGCATGTTCATGAAGCTCAAGGCCGAGAGCCTGACGAACGACGGCACCGCTCTGGTGCTGTACGCGATCGCCGTGTCGCTGGCACTCGGCGGCAACATCACGCCGCTCTCGGTGACGATGTCTGTGCTCACCTCGTACATCGGAGGCATCGCGGCCGGTGTCGTCGTCGCGGCGCTCGGCTACCTGCTGCTGCGTCGCACGTCGTCGACGATCGTCATCAACGTGACGCTCCTGCTCATCCCCTTCTCGGCGTTCCTGCTCGCCGAGATCGTGCACGCGTCCGGCGTCCTCGCCGTGGTGGTCGCAGGTCTCATCGTCGCGTACGTGTCGCCCCGCGTGACCACGGCATCGTCCAGGCGCCAGGCCGACGCCGCCTGGCCGTTCGGTGTCTTCCTGCTCAACGGAGCCCTGTTCGTGCTGATCGGGTTGGAGGTGCAGTTCGTCGCGCACGAGATCTCGGCTGCCGCGATCGGACGCCTGGTGCTCATCACCCTCGGTGTCTGGGTGACGCTGCTGGTCGTGCGCTACCTCTTCCAGGTCATGAACATCCTCTTCCAGCGCAGGGCGGGGTCTCGCCCGTCGGCGGGCGCGCGAGCCCGATCGATGGCGGTGTCGACCGTCGCGGGGATGCGAGGGGCCGTGTCGCTCGCGATCGCTCTGTCGGTTCCCGCCGCGAGCGCGACCGAGGGTGAGATCGCCGGCCGCGACGAGATCGTCTTCGTCACCGCCGGCGTGATCATGCTGAGCCTGCTCGTGCAGGGTCCGCTGCTGCCCGCGATCGTGCGATGGGCGCGATTCCCGGCCGACCACATCGAAGACGAGGAGTACGAGCTAGCCGAGCGCACGATCTCGGGTGCGGCGCTCGCCGCCCTCGACGATCTCGCGGCAGAGCACGGCGTCGGGCAGGAGATCCGCGACAAGGTGCGCGCCGAGGGCTACCAGATGCTCGAGTTCTCGAACGCCCGCGCTCTGGCCCGAGAACAGGCCATCGTCGACGCTGAGGCTCAGGCGCTCGACGTGCTGCTCGACGAGCCGGATCCGCTCGGCAGCGGGAACACGATGTCGGAGGCGGCAGGCGACGGCGGATCGGACGGCGGATCGGATGCTGCGCAGACGATGCTGCGACTGCCGGACGCGACCCGCATCGGCGCCGACGGTGAGGGCGCGGACGGCGAGGTCAGGACCCTGCAGATGCTCGCCACGTCGGCCGACGTCGACGTGATGCAGCGCTCGCCGCTGCTGCGGCACGAGGAGCATACCCGGCTGAAGCTCGCGCTCATCGATCGCAAGCGTGAAGTGCTGCTGGGGCTGCGTCGGGAAGGCACGGTCGATGATCTCGTCGTGCGGCGCATCTCGGCGCGGCTCGATCTCGAGCAGGTGCGTCTGCAGGGGATCGAGGACTACGACTGAGAGCTGTGACGCTCTGTGACACTCGATTGTCACGAGCGGCATCGGGCTGCCTAACGTATTCGAGTCCCCCAAGAGAGGAACCCGAACACTCATGTCCATCACAGCATCCCGTCGGACCACATCCGTCATCGCCGCGCTCGCCGCGGTCCCGCTCTTCGTCGCACTCGCAGGCTGCGCGACGGCATCCTCCGAGGCAGGCTCCGGCGGCGGTGACTCCGAGAACGAGACCGTCAAGATCGGTGTCGTCGGCAAGGGGGACGCACAGTGGGCTCCGTTCGTCGAGGCCGCCGCTGACGAGGGCATCACGGTCGAGCTCGTCGACTTCGGATCCTACGAGCAGCCGAACCCCGCACTCACCGAGGGTGAGATCGACCTCAACCAGTTCCAGCACATCGTGTACCTGGCCGAGTACAACAGCGCTTCGGGCTCCGACCTGACGCCGATCGGCTCGACCGCGATCTACCCGCTGGGCCTGTACTCGAAGAAGTACGACGACGTCGACAGCATCCCCAAGGGTGAGACCGTCGCCGTTCCGGACGACGCGTCGAACCAGGCACGTGCGCTGCTCGTGCTGCAGTCGGCCGGTCTGATCGAGCTCAAGAGCGGCGGGACGATCTTCTCCGACCTCGCCGACGTCGACACCGACAAGTCGAAGGTCAAGGTCACGGCCCTCGAGGCCGCGCTCATCCCGACCTCGCTGCCCGATGTCGCCGCCGCGATCATCAACAACGATTTCGTCGAGGACTCCGGTCTGACATTCGACGACGCGATCGCGCAGGACGACCCGGAGGACCCGAACGCACTGCCGTACGTGAACATCTTCGCGGCACGTGCCGAAGACGCCGACAACGAGACGTACCTCAAGCTCGTCGAGATCTTCCAGACGAACGAGGACGTGCAGGCCGGTCTGATCGAGTCGTCGGGTGACACCGCGGTTCCGCTGCAGACCCCGGTCGAGGACCTCGTCGCCTCGCTCGAGAAGGTCCAGAAGGACACCGAAGCCAACAAGTGATCGGAGCGGGAGCACTCCCGCCTGATGCGAGAGAATCGGGTGGCGCCTCGTGCGTCACCCGATTCGTCGTTCCCGACAACCTGACCGGAGCACCACATGCCGATCGTCACCCTGACGAACGTCTCGAAGTCCTACCCCTCCCGCACGCGTGATGACGCAGAGGTCGTGGCCGTCGACGACGTCACCCTCTCGATCGAGAAGGGCGATGTCTTCGGCATCATCGGCTACTCCGGTGCGGGCAAGTCGACCCTCGTGCGCCTGATCAACGCCCTCGAGCCGGCGACGAGCGGCACCATCACAGTCGACGATGTCGACATCACGGCGCTCAAGGAGAGCGAGCTGCGCAAGGTGCGCGGCGGGATCGGCATGATCTTCCAGCAGTTCAACCTCTTCGCCTCCCGCAGCGTCAAGGCGAACATCGCCTATCCGCTCAAACTCGCCGGCTGGTCGAAGGCCGATATCGAGACGAGGGTCGCCGAGCTGCTCAGCTTCGTCGGCCTGGCCGACAAGGCGAAGGCGTACCCCGAGCAGCTGTCGGGCGGACAGAAGCAGCGCGTCGGCATCGCCCGTGCTCTCGCCACCGGCCCCGCGATCCTGCTCGCCGACGAGGCCACCAGCGCCCTCGACCCGCAGACCACGCACGAGGTGCTCGACCTCCTCAAGCGCGTCAACAGGGAGCAGGGCGTCACGATCGTGGTCATCACACACGAGATGGACGTCATCCAGACCATCGCCACCAAGGTCGCAGTCATGGAGAACGGTCGCGTGATCGAGCAAGGTGACGTGTTCGACGTCTTCTCGGCTCCGCAGAACCCCGCGTCGCAACGCTTCGTCGGCACGGTCGTGAAGGGCATCCCGTCGCCGTCCGAGCTGTCCGTGCTGCGCGAGCGCCACCGGGGGCGCCTCGTGACGTTCTCGTTCCGTGACGGCGACTCGTCGCAGGCGCAGGTCTTCCTCGACCTGGCTGCCGCGGGGCTCGACTTCGAGCTCGTGTACGGCGGCATCAACGACATCCGCGGGCGGGCCTTCGGGCACCTCACGCTCGCGATCCGCGGCGAGGATGCGGTCGTCGACCGGACGCTCGCAGGAATCGGCGAACGCGTCGAAGTGACCGAGATCGCCGGAGAGGAGGCGCGCTGATGGACCGTCTGAACGAACTGTGGCCCGAGCTGTGGAAGGCCGCGCTCGAGACCCTGTACATGACGTCGTTCGCGCTCGTGCTCGGCGGCATCCTCGGCCTCGCGATCGGTGTGATCCTCTACGTCACCCGGCCGGGAGGGCTCGCGCAGAACCGCGCGGTCGCGGTCATCGCGAACCTCGGAGTCAACTTCTTCCGCCCGATCCCGTTCGTGCTCTTCGTGGCGGTCGCCCAGCCTCTGGCTCGCGTCGTGGTCGGAACGGGCATCGGCACGACCGCCGGGGCCTTCATGATCGCTCTGGCGGCCGCTTTCGCGATCGGACGCATCGTCGAGCAGCACCTCGTGTCGGTCTCGCCTGGCGTGATCGAGGCCGCTCGTGCCATGGGTGCCGGCCCGTGGCGCATCCTCTTCACCGTCGCGATCCCCGAGTCGCTCGGGCCGCTCATCCTGGGCTACACCTTCATCGTGGTGGCGCTCATCGACATGACGGCGATGGCCGGTCTCATCGGCGGCGGCGGGCTCGGTGCGTTCGCCCAGATCTACGGCTTCCGGCAGTTCGAGCCTGTCGTCATGTGGACGGCCATCGTGCTGATCGTGGTGTTCGTGCACCTCGTGCAGATCCTCGGAACGAGGCTCGCACGCAAGATCATGCGCCGCTGACGGGCGCTTCCTGCAGCGTGCGCGTCGTGGAGAACATCCGCGGAGCGCCGCTCAGCGGATCCACGAAGTGCAGCTCGCGGGCGAGCAACTGCATGGGGTGGGCGAAGTCGTCCGGTCGCTCGCCGCGGAGTTCGGGGTAGAACGGGTCGTTCAGGATGCCGAGATCCAGCGCCGCGAGGTGCACCCGCAGCTGATGCATCTTGCCGCTGTGCGGGCGAAGCAGCGTGTGCACGACGCGCGCGTCGGCGTCGATCACCTCGATCAGCGTCTCGGCGTTCGGCTCCCGCTCGTCGTCGACCTGGACCTTCAGTTCGTTGCGGAGCTTGACGATGTGGTTGCGGTACACGAGGGGGAACCGCGACGCGTCCCAGTCGTCAGGACGGGCGGAGACGGCCTCGTAGACCTTCTGCACCTGCCTGGTCTCGAACAGCAGCTGATAGGGCGCCCTGGTCTGCGGACGCGCCGAGAACATGAGCACCCCGGCGGTCGCCCGGTCGAGGCGGTGGATCGGTGCGAGCTCGTCGTTGCCCAGCAGGTTGCGGAGGCGGATCAGCGCGGAGTTCTGCAGGAACTTCCCGCCGGGGATCGTCGGCAGGAAATGCGGCTTGTCGATGACGACCAGGTCGTCGTCCTGATGGATGACCTCGATCTCGACGGGAAGCCGGGTCTCCACAGGCGGGTCGCGGTAGTACCAGATGAACTCCTCGACGCCCAGGGGCGTGTACCGCGTGAGCGGGCTCCCGTCCCTGGCCACGATCTCTCCGCGATCGAAGCGGCTCAGCAGCCCTTCGGGGTCGAGGTGGAAGAAGCGCTCGATCATGTAGGCCCCGACGGTCGGCCACTCGCCGCTCATCGGGACATGCAGGCGCGTCGCGCCGACGCCGTCGCGCACCGGAAGAGGGGAGAGCATCGCCATGTCGTCAGAACCTCACGCGTCGAAGCTCAGGCTCAGCTTGCGCAGCAGCGCGGCGAGACGGTCCCGATCGCCGCGGGAGAGCGCCCGCAGCAGGTCGTCCTCGACGTCGACGAGCCGTGTGATCGCGGCATCCACCCTGATGCGTCCGTCATCCGTGAGCGTGACGAGGACGCTGCGTCCGTCGGCCGGATCGTCCTCGCGCCGCACGAAACGTCGTCCGACCAGCCGGTCGATGCGATTGGTCATGGTGCCGCTCGAGACCAGCGTCTGCTGGAGCAGCTGCTTGGGGGAGAGCTGGAAGGGCGCGCCCGCTCGGCGCAGCGCCGACAGCACGTCCCACTCCCAGGCCTCCAGATCGCTGCGGCGGAACACGTCGCGACGGGCGCGATCGAGCAGCCGGGTCAGCCGGTCCATCCGCGACAGCACCTCGAGGGGCGAGAAGTCGAGGTCGGGGCGCTGGGTGTTCCAGGCGCCGACGATCCGATCAACCTCATCCGCCTCAGTCATCCGTCCATTATCGCCGGTAGCACGCAGGCGGACGTGGCAGACTTGACCCGCGGCTCTCTCGGGGGCCGCGGTCCGCCGTGGTGTAATGGCAGCACGACAGCCTTTGGAGCTGTTAGGTCTAGGTTCGAGTCCTGGCGGCGGAGCATGACTGGGAACAATCTCGCCATCATCATCCTCGCCGCAGGCCAGGGAACCCGCATGCGCTCGCGCCTGCCCAAGGTGCTGCATCCGATCGCGGGGCGACCACTCGTGGGGCACGTTCTGACGACCGCCGGCCGTCTCGGGGCCGAGCACGTCGAGGTCGTCGTGCGGCACGAGCGCGACCAGGTCGTCGCGGCGCTCACCGCCGACTACCCGGACGCGATCTTCATCGACCAGGACGAGGTCCCCGGCACCGGACGCGCCGTCCAGGTCGCGGTCGACGCACTGCCCGCCGAGTTCGACGGCGACGTCCTCGTGCTCTCGGGCGACTGCCCGCTCGCGGATGCCGACACGCTGCGGTCGTTCCTCGATGCCCACCGCGATGCCGACGCGGAGGCGACCCTGATGACGGCGGTCGTGGACGACCCGACCGGCTACGGCCGCGTCATCCGCGACGCGGACGGCGGCGTCGACCGCATCGTCGAGCAGAAGGACGCGAGCGCCGACGAGGCGAGCGTCCGTGAGATCAATGCGGGCATGTATGTGTTCCGGATCGGCACGCTGCGCAGGTACCTTCCCTCGGTCGGCGTCGACAACGCGCAGGGCGAGATGTACCTGACGGATGTTCCGGGGCTCCTCCGCCGCGACGGCAGTCGGGTGGCCGCGTCCGTCGTCTCCGACGTCACCGTCACATTCGGCGTCAACGACCGCGCCCAGCTCTCCGAGGTCGGTCGTCTGCTCAACCGGCGCATCGTGCGCCGCTGGCAACTCGCGGGGGTCACGATCATCGACCCGACAACCACCTGGATCGATGACGACGCGACGCTCGCGCCCGACGTCACGGTCCTCCCGAACACGCACATCCTGCGCGCCACGACGATCGCAGAGGGCGCGATCATCGGCCCGGACACGACGCTCGTCGACTGCGAGGTGGGTGCGGACGCGATCGTCCGTCGTACCGACGCCACGCTCGCCGTCATCGGCGCCGAGGCCACGGTCGGCCCCTTCTCGTTCCTCCGCCCCGGCACCGTGCTCGGCGCCAGGGGCAAGATCGGCGCGTACGTCGAGACGAAGAACGCCGAGATCGGCGAGGGCAGCAAGGTCCCGCACCTGTCGTACGTGGGCGATGCGACCATCGGCCGTGGCGTCAACCTCGGTGCGAGCACGATCACGGCGAACTACGACGACGTGAACAAGCACCGCACGGTCGTCGAGGACGAGGTGCACACCGGCTCGCACACGACCCTCGTCGCGCCCGTTAGGCTGGGAGCTGGCGCCAAGACAGGTGCCGGCGCCGTGGTCCGCAAGGACGTCCCCGCCGGTTCCCTTGCCATGAGCGTCGCCCCTCAGCGCAACATCGAGGGTTGGGTCGAGAAGAACAGGGCAGGCACGGGTGCGGCAGACGCCGCAGCCCGATCCCGAGTGGCGGAATAGGCGAAAACGATGGCGCGCAAGAAGAAGACTGTCGATATGGACCGGGACAACGGCATCGCCCCCGGACTCGTCGCCAAGACCAAGAAGCGGCTCGTCGTCGCCGGTGGTCGTTCGCACCCGGCGCTGACCGCTGCGGTGGCTGCATCCCTCGGTACCGAGGTCGTGCCGACCGAGCACCGCACCTTCGCCTCCGGCGAGATCTACGCCCGTTTCGACGTCTCGATCCGCGGCTGCGATCTCTTCCTCATCCAGACCTTCGGTGAGCCGGTCAACGAGTGGCTCATGGAAGCGTTGATCATGATCGACGCGGCCAAGCGCGCCTCCGCCAAGCGCATCACGGTCGTCGCGCCCTACTATCCGTATTCGCGTCAGGACAAGAAGGGCCGTGGACGCGAGCCGATCAGCGCCCGACTCGTAGCCGACCTGCTCAAGACCGCCGGGGCAGACCGCGTGATGAGCGTCGATCTGCACGCAGCCCAGATCCAGGGCTTCTTCGACGGTCCTGTCGATCACCTGTTCGCGAAGCCCGTGCTGCTGGACTACTTCCAGCGCACGCTGAGCGCCGAGGACCGCAAGATCCTCACCGTCGTCTCGCCCGACATGGGCCGCGTCCGCGTCGCCGACACGTGGTCCGACAGCCTCGGCGCGCCGCTGGCCATCATCCACAAGCGCCGCGACCCGAAGGTCGCCAACCAGGTCTCCGTGCACGAGATCGTGGGTGCCGTCGAAGGACGCACCTGCCTTCTCGTCGACGACATGATCGACACCGGTGGCACCATCGTGAAGGCCGCACAGGCGCTCAAGGCGAACGGCGCGCACCGCGTGATCGTCGCGGCGACGCACGCGATCTTCAGCGACCCGGCATCCGAGCGTCTGCAGGACGCCTCGATCGACGAGGTCGTCATCACCGACACGATCCCCCTGACCGAGTCGCGTCGCTGGGACAAGCTGACGATCCTGCCGATCGCCCCGCTGCTGGCTCGCGCGATCCACGAGGTCTTCGAGGACGGATCCGTCACGAGCATGTTCGGCGGAGACGCGTAGGCGACCCATATATCGGGCACAGCCCGCACATAGATGCTGTCCCTACGGTCGAATCAACACACCGATCAAGGCCGGGAGGACCATCATGATCCGCACGACTGTACCGACTTCTGTTCGCAAGGGCGCAGCCCTCGCCGGAATCGCAGGACTCTTCGTCCTCGCAGGATGCTCCGGCACAGCAGACGCCGAAGACCAGTCCACCGACACCGGCAGCGGCACGAGCACCGAGTCGACCGATTCGGGAGCATCGACCGGCGACTACACCGACGGCACCTACACGGCCGACGGCTCGTACCAGACGCCTGAGACCGTCGAATCCATCAGCGTGACCCTCACGATCGCCGACGGCGTCGTGACCGAGGTCGAGGTGACGGGCGACCCCAAGGCCCGCGAGACCGAGCAGTACCAGGGTCAGTTCATCGACGGCATCTCGGATGAGGTCGTCGGCAAGTCGCTCGATGACCTGAACGTCAGCCGCGTCGCCGGTTCGTCGCTCACGAGCGGCGGGTTCAACGAGGCCGTCGACTCGATCAAGGAGCAGGCCGCCGCCTGAGGCGCCTGACACGGCCATGGCGATCTGGCGCTTCGACGCGATCGGCACGACCTGGGAGATCGAGACATCGGATGAGCTCGGCGCCCACGAGCGACAGCTCGTCGGCGCCGAGATCGATCGGTTCGATCGGGAGTGGTCCCGGTTCCGGGACGACTCCGCGGTCACCCGCGTCGGACGCGACGGCGGATCCATCTCGTCGCCGGATGCCGGAGCGATGCTCGATGTCTATCGAGAGCTCTCTCAGGCGACCGCAGGCGCGGTCAATCCACTCGTCGCCGACAGCCTGTCGGCGCTCGGCTATGACGCGTCGTACTCGCTCATCCCTGGCGATCCGGTCGCGGCGCCGGCCGGTTGGACGGAACGCCTCCGCTGGACGGCGGGGGAGGCCACGGCATCCGATCCGGTGCTCCTCGACGTCGGCGCACTCGGCAAAGGCCGCCTCGTCGACCTCGTGACCGAGACGCTCGCCCACGTGCCGGGCGACCTCGTCGTCGACGCGGGCGGTGACATGCGGGTGCGGGGAAGCGCGGTGCGCATCGGTCTCGAGCATCCGTATGACGCGACCAAGGCGATCGGCGTCATCGAGCTGCAGGATGCGGCGCTGTGCGCCTCGGCGGTCAACCGCCGCGCATGGGGCGAAGGACTTCACCATGTGCTCGACGCCCGCACCGGAATCCCCGTGCGCACCTGGGCGGCGACCTGGGCCATCGCGTCCGATGCGATGAGAGCGGATGCCGTCGCCACCGCCCTGTTCTTCGACGGCGGGCCTGAGCTCGCCGCATCCTGGGGAGTGGAGTGGGTGCGAATGTCGACGGACGGCCGCGCGGAACGCTCGCCCGGATGCCCCGCACAACTGTTCACCGCACGCCCCTGACCCTCAGAACTAGGGAAGAGTAGACCCGTGATCACCTCCCTCACCGCCCTCCGGCAGCGCGTGCTCGCACTGCTCGGCGGCATGTCGATGTACCGCCTGGTGCTGTTCTCCCTGGCGGCTCTCGCGCTCATCGCCCTCGTGCTGTCGGCGCTGGGCGTGATCGTCTCGCCGACACCTCTCGAGATCGTCGCGTCCTTCGTCGTGCTCGCGGTGGTGATCTCGTTGGTGGATGCGGTGGCTCAGCGCATCCTGAGTCTGCCCTGGCGCATCGAATCGTCGCTCGTCACTGCGCTCATTCTGCTCTTCGTGCTCAGGCCGGGGCTCGAACCGACAGCACTGCTCGGACTCGCGATCGCCGGCGCCGTCGCGAGCCTGTCGAAGTACCTGATCGCGTGGCGCGGACGCCACATCCTCAATCCGGCGGCCTTCGGTGCCGCCGTCGTGTCGATCCTCGGCTCGTTCGGGGCCTTCGAATGGCTCGGCACCTCGTCGTCGTGGTGGGTGGGTACGCCGTCGCTCTTCATCCCCGTGGCGATCCTCGGACTCGCCGTGCTGTGGCGCACCGAGAAGGTGCGGATCGTCGTGATCTTCCTCGTCGTCGCGATCGCCGTGTCGGTGCTGCGGCAGGCGGTGCAGGCCCAGGAGTTCGCGATCGCGTTCGACCTCGGATCCGCGCTCTCGTTCGCGGTGCTGCAGTCGCCGTTCCTGTTCCTGGGCGCGTTCATGCTGTCGGAGCCTCTGACGCTGCCGCCCCGGCGCTGGCAGCAGTTCTCGGTCGCCGCCCTCGTCGGCATTCTCGCCGGCTGGCCGATCGAGGTCGCCGGGCTCTTCACACTCGGCCAGGAGCGCGCCCTGCTCATCGGCAACCTGCTGGCCTTCGCCTTCGCGCTGCGGGGATCCGTGCGCCTCGTGCTCGAGAAGCGGCAGTTCATCACCCCGACCGCGCAGGAGCTGACGTTCCGCGCGAAGGGGAAGGTGCGCTTCCTCCCCGGTCAGTACCTCGAACTCGACGTGCCGCACCACCGACCGGATGCACGAGGCACCCGCCGCGAGTTCAGCATCGTCTCGGCTCCGGCCGACCTGCCGACGCTGCGCATCGCCTACAAGAACGGCGATCAGCAGCATCCGTCAAGCTACAAGCGCGCTCTGGCCGCAGCAGAGCCCGGGGCCGCGCTCGCGGTCACCGGCACCTGGGGTGACTTCCTGCTGCCTCGCGCCGAGACGCCGGTGCTGATGGTGGCCGCGGGCATCGGTGTGACGCCCTTCGTGTCACAGCTGCGCCAGCTTCAGCTCACCGGGCAGCAGCGCGACGTGGTGCTCGTCTATGTGGCATCCGAAAGCTCCGAGCTCGCCTTCCGCGAGGAGCTGGCCGCCACCGGAGCCCGTGTGATCGTCTTCACCCGCGACGAGCCTGCGGATCTTCCCGCCCACTGGACCTGGGCTCAGGGCGCGCGCCTCGATGCGGAGCACCTCGAGCATTACGTCCCCGATCTGGCCACGCGTCACTCGTTCATCTCAGGCCCACCTCGGCTGATCGCCGACCTCGCGCCTGCCCTGCAGAGGGCCCGCTCCCTCACGACGGACGCCTTCGCCGGCTACTGAGACGGGTCGAGCCCGGTTCTGTGTGGGATCGGGCCACCCCCCGTACCGTGCCTCCGTGCGGGGTCGCTTTCGCACGGGAACCGCCATGCGAGGTCACTTCCGCACGGCACTCGTCCGTTTCGGATGCGTTTCTGACCCCGCCTGCGGGTGCGGGGTCGACACTGCATCCCGAGGGCGGTGTGGGGCCGGGGCCGACTCCCACGCGGGGTCGCTTTCGCACGGGAACCGCGACGCGGGGTCGGTTTCGCACGGGAACCGCCATGCGGGGTCGCTTTCGCACGGGAACCGCCATGCGGGGTCACTTCCGCACGGGAACCGCCTCGTCCCGGTGCGATAGTGACCCCGCTGAGGCAGGAGGTTCCCGCGATCAGGCCGCGACGTCAGTCGGTTGCGCCCGCAGCGGGGCTGACCGGGATGCGCACGGTGAAAGTCGTGTCACCGGGTTCGCTGGCGACCGTGATGTGGCCGCCGTGACCCTCGACGATCGCCTTCGCGATGGCGAGGCCGAGGCCGGTGCCGCCGGTCTGACGCGCGCGGGAGCTGTCTCCTCGGGCGAACCGGGCGAAGAGCTCGTCGCGCACTCCGGGGTCGATGCCCGGCCCGTTGTCGTGCACCCGCAGCACGGCCTCGTCGCCTTCGCGGGTGACACTGAGGGTGATCGACGTTCCGGCGGGGGTGTGCGTCCTGGCGTTGGCGAGGAGGTTCGCGACGACCTGGTGCATCCGTCCGGCGTCGCCCACGATGACGATGGGCTCGTCCGGCGCTTCGATGTTCCAGTGGTGGTCCACAGCGGTCGGACGGGCGTCGGAGAGCCCCTCCAGAGCGAGCTGGGTCAGGTCGACGGTGCCGTACACGAGCTCCCGGCCCTCGTCGAGACGAGCGAGCAGGAGGAGATCCTCGACGAGGCGGGTCATCCGCAGCGACTGAGCCTGGATGCGCTCGAGCGACGTCGTGGTGCCCTCGATCGCCGCCTCCCCGCCCTGCTGCTTCAGAGCGCGCAGCGACAGCTCGGAGTATCCGCGGATCGACGACAGCGGAGTGCGCAGCTCGTGGCTCGCATCGGCGACGAACCGCCGCATCCGCTCCTCGTTCTTCTGGCGGGATGCCAGCGAGGTGTTCACATGGTCGAGCAGAGTGTTGAGCGACGCCCCGACGAGGCCGGTCTCGGTACGAGGGTCGGCCTCGGACGCCGGCACGCGTTCGGTGATCTGCACTTCGCCTCGGTCCAGCGGCTGGTTCGCGACGCGCGTGGCGGTCGCAGCGACCGCCCTCAGCGGTCTGAGTCCGACACGGATCGTGATGGCCGTCGTGAGCGCGAGGAGGATCAGGCCGCCGATGGTCGCCAGCGCGATCACGGTGAGCAGAGTCGCCAGCTGGTTCTGGATCTCGGTGCGGGGCAGGCCCGTCACGACGTTCACGCCGTTGGGGGCCTGCCTCACGACGACGAGATACGAACCGAAGTCGTCCAAGGTCACTGTAGCGCTCGCGCGCCCGCCGAGTGCCGCATCGATGCGGTCGAGGTCGGCACTCGTCAGCGTCTGCGACACGCCGCTCAACTGGCCCTTCGTGTCGGGGAAGACGACCCCGCCGGTGCCGCCTTCGGAGCTGGACACGGCGAGCAGAATGCCGGGCACAGGGTTCGTGCCCTCGACGACATAGTCGATGGTCGCGATCTGGGCCGGCACCCGGCTCACCAGCTTCGCGACGTCGAGGGAATAGCCGTTCAGTCGATCTTCCAGTTGGCGTTCCAGGGTCGCGCCGAGCGTCGCGCTGGTGATCACGGCGACGATCACGAGGATGATCGAGACGAACCCGATCACGGCCGTCATCAGCCGGGTCTGCAGACTCATCGGCCGTCGGGTCATCCCCGTATTGCTCACTGAGGCGCCTTGATCATGTATCCGACGCCTCGCACCGTGTGCAGCAGCGGGGTGCGTCCGGCATCGATCTTCTTGCGCAGGTACGAGATGTACAGCTCGACGACCGAGGACTTGCCGCCGAAGTCGTAGCTCCAGACCCGGTCGAGGATCTGCGCCTTCGAGAGCACCCGTCGCTCGTTGCGCATGAGGTAGCGGAGCAGTTCGAACTCGGTCGCGGTCAGTTCGATCTCGGTGCCGTCGCGGACGACCTCGTGGCTGTCCTCATTGAGCGTGAGGTCGGCGACG
The DNA here is from genome assembly GCF_017876435.1 of Microbacterium phyllosphaerae. Taxonomy (NCBI): domain Bacteria; kingdom Bacillati; phylum Actinomycetota; class Actinomycetes; order Micrococcales; family Microbacteriaceae; genus Microbacterium; species Microbacterium phyllosphaerae. The sequence goes on along the minus strand of NZ_JAGIOA010000001.1, from coordinate 3,079,564 downwards.
CGGAGGATCGACTGGCCGTCGTCGGCCGTCGCGTGGCCGGTGCGGCGGATGATCGCCCGCAGGCGGGCGATGACCTCTTCGAGACTGAACGGCTTCGTGACGTAGTCGTCGCCGCCGGCGGTGAGGCCGGCGACCCGGTCGCCCACGGCATCCTTCGCGGTGAGGAAGAGCACCGGAACGAGGCTGCCCGCCTCACGGAGGCGGCGCAGCACGGCCATGCCGTCGAGGTCGGGCATCATGATGTCGAGCACGAGGGCATCCGGCTCGAACTCGCGCGCGACCTGCAGAGCCTCGAGGCCGGACGAGGCGGTGCGCACCTCCCAGCCCTCCATGCGCAGAGCCATCGCGAGCAGATCGGTGAGCATCTGCTCGTCATCGACGGCGAGGATGCGCAGGGGCGAGCCGTCGGGGCGGCGCAGTTCGGGGAGATCGGTGCTCATGAGTACATTCTGCGGAATCACCTATGGGGTTTCTATGGAGCGCGCTATGCGTCTCCTGTGAGGTTCTCACCGCATAGGTTTCTCATCACTCGTCCCTCGATCTCGCAAAACTCCGCTCCTTAGCGTCATGATCGGCCCGCGAACGGCGCGGCGGAAGGAGACACATGTACGGGACATATCTGCGGCGAGAGTTGGCGGGCCGCAAGAAACAGACGTGGATCGTCGCGATCGGACTGGCGATCGCGATCGCCCTGGTGATCATCGTCAACGCCCTCACGGCGGGTGTGCGCGACGCGCAGGCGCAGGCGCTCGAATCCGTCTACGGCGTCGGCACCGACCTCACCGTCACGGGTGCCGCGGCGGAACCGGGGGAGGGAGGCGGACAGCGCTTCGACTTCGGCTCTGACGACGGTGCCACGGAGGGCGACACGACGACGCTCAGCCAGTCGACACTGATGACGGACTTCATGCGCGGGACGCTCGAGTCCTCCGTGCTCGACACCGTGACCTCGACGGATGGGGTCACTGCGGCATCCGCGGCGCTCAGCCTCACCAACTCGACCTTCTCGGGTGAGCTCCCCAGCGGTGGGTTCGGCGCACAGGACGGCACGACCGAGGGAACCGCACCGACCGAGGGTCAGGCTCCTCCTCAGGGCGGCGCGGATGGCGCCGGCGGCGGTTCGTTCGGCGTCGACTCGTTCACGGTTCTCGGCATCGACCCCGCCGTGACCTCCGTCGGGCCACTGGCCTCTGTCGCGGTCAGCGACGGTCGTGCTCTCGACACGGATGACTCCGGGGCGCTCGTCGCCCTGGTCGACGCGACCTACGCGACCACGAACGAGATCGCCGTCGGCGACACGATCGACGTGGCAGGCTCCGATGTCGAGGTCGTCGGCATCGTGGCATCCACGTCCGATTCCGCCGACACCGCGGCCAACGTGTACCTGCCCCTCGACACGGCCCAGGAGCTCTCGGGCGCGGGTGACGTCATCTCGACCGTGTACGTGCAGGCCGAGTCCGCGGCATCCATCGACGCGGTGCAGGCGGCACTCACCGACGAACTCCCGGATGCCACGATCACGTCGCAGTCCGAGCTCGCCTCGACCGTCTCGGGTTCGCTCTCGAGCGCGACGTCGCTGATCACGAACCTCGGCACCTGGCTCTCGATCATCGTTCTCGCGGTGGCCGTGCTGCTCTCGGTGCTGCTCACGCTGTCGGGCGTCTCTCGCCGCACCCGCGAGTTCGGCACGCTCAAGGCGATCGGATGGTCGAACGGGCGCGTCGTGCGGCAGGTCGCCGGTGAGTCGATGGTGCAGGGCCTGATCGGCGGCGCCGTGGGCCTGGTGCTCGGAATCGCCGGGATCGTCGTCATCAACCTCGTGAAGCCGACGGTCGCCGCTGCCGCCGCAGGCAATGCGGAAGGCGGCCCCGGAGGGATGGGCGGCGGCCCCACAGGAGGAGGCGGCATGTTCCAGACCCAGCAGGCGGCCGACATCGTGCTGCAGGCCCCCTTCACCCCGTGGGTGCTCGTTGCCGCGGTCGGCCTCGCCGTGCTCGGCGGCCTCGTCGCCGGAGCGTTCGGCGGATGGCGGGCGGCGCGATTGAGCCCGGCCGAGGCACTGCGTTCCGTCGCCTGACGGACTCGCGAACACAGGACACCGACAAGGAGACACGGACATGACCATCGCAGATATCGCTCCCGCCGCGAACGGCACGGACGCCACGGCGCCGCTGTACCGCGCGCAGGATGTCACCCGCACATACACGCAGAAGGGGCGCACGGTGAAGGCGCTCACGGGCGTCGACCTGACGATCGACCCGGGCGAGTTCGTCACGATCCAGGGCCCGACGGGAGGAGGTAAGTCGACTCTGCTGCAGATGCTCGGCGCGCTCGACAAGCCGTCGTCCGGTTCGCTGAAGCTCGGCGACATCGAGCTGGCCTCGGCATCCGCGCGGGAACTGAGTCGGATCCGCGCCGAGGAGATCGGCTTCGTCTTCCAGGGGTTCAACCTGATCCCGACGCTGACGGCGGCCGAGAATGTGAACATGGCGTTGGAGCCCACCGATCTGACCCGCGCCGAGCGTGCCGCGCGCGTCGTCGAGGCGCTCGCCCACGTCGGTCTCGACGACCGCGGAGACCACCTGCCGACCGAGCTCTCCGGTGGTCAGCAGCAGCGCGTGGCGATCGCGAGGGCGATCGTGAAGCGCCCTCGCGTGCTGCTCGCCGATGAGCCGACGGGCAACCTGGACGAGAGCATGCGCGACGAGATCCTCACTCTGCTCGAAGGGCTGTGCGCCGAGGGCATCACGATGATCGTCGTCACGCACGACTCGGCCGTCGCGCGCCGGGCGACGCGACGGCTCAGACTCACGAAGGGCACGGTGCAGGACATCACGAGGTGACGGACGGCACATGACATGACGAAGGCCCCGGCGGAATCGCCGGGGCCTTCGTCATGTCTCGGACGCGCTCAGTGCGTGTCTTCGGCTTCGATCTCGGTACGGTCGCCCGACCACTGCGTGTGGAAGGTGCCCGGCTTGTCGATGCGCTTGTAGGTGTGCGCACCGAAGAAGTCACGCTGGCCCTGCACGAGTGCAGCGGGGAGGCGGTCGGCGCGGATGCCGTCGTAGTACGACAGCGACGACGAGAACGCCGGGGCCGGGATGCCGGCCTGCGCAGCCGCGACCACGACGCGACGCCACGGCGCCTGTGCGCGGGTGATGGCCTCGGTGAAGTACGGAGCCGTCAGCAGCACGGGAAGGCCCGGCTCTGCGGCGTACGCGTCGGCGATGCGGTTGAGGAACTGGGCGCGGATGATGCAGCCGCCGCGCCAGATCTTGCTGATCGCGCCGAGGTCGATGTTCCAGCCGTACTCGGCCGCACCCGCACGGATCTCGTCGAAGCCCTGCGAGTAGGCGACGATCTTCGAGGCGTAGAGCGCGAGGCGCACGTCTTCGATGAAGGCGGCCTCGTCGGCGACGGTGAACGCGTCGTCGGGACCGGGAAGAGAACCGGCGACCTCGCGCTGCTCGGGGTGCGACGACAGCGAGCGGGCGAACGTGGCCTCGGCGATGCCCGAGACGGGAACGCCGAGCGACAGCGCGGTCTGCACGGTCCACGCGCCGGTGCCCTTGGCTCCGGCCTGGTCGAGGATGACGTCCACGAGCGGCTTGCCGGTCTCGGCATCGACCTGGCGGAGCACCTCTGCGGTGATCTCGATCAGGTACGACTCGAGCTCGCCCTTGTTCCACTCGGCGAAGATCTCGGCGATCTCGGCGGGCGACTTGCCGGTGCCGCGGCGGATGAGGTCGTAGGCCTCGGCGATCAGCTGCATGTCGGCGTACTCGATGCCGTTGTGCACCATCTTGACGAAGTGGCCGGCGCCGTCGTGACCGACGTGCGTGACGCACGGCTCACCCTCGGCGACCGCGGCGATCGACTTCAGGATCGGGCCGAGGGTGATCCAGGACTCGTCCGAGCCGCCGGGCATGATCGAGGGGCCGGTGAGTGCACCCTCTTCGCCACCGGAGATTCCGGCGCCGACGAAGTTGATGCCGGTCTCGCGGACGGCCTTCTCGCGGCGGATGGTGTCGGGGAAGTAGGCGTTGCCGCCGTCGACGATGATGTCGCCCGGCTCGAAGACCTCGACGAGCGCGTCGATCACGGCATCCGTGGGGCGGCCGGCCTTGACCATGATGATCGCGGTGCGCGGCTTCTGCAGCGAGTCTGCGAACTCCTGGTACGTCTTGGCCGGGATGAAGCCGGCCTCAGGGTGCTCGGAGACGAGGGTCTCGGTCTTCTCGTAGCTGCGGTTGAAGATCGCCACCGTGTTGCCCTCGCGGCTGGCGAGGTTGCGGGCGAGGTTCGACCCCATGACGGCGAGTCCGACGACTCCGATGTTCGCTGATGCTTCGGGCACAGATGGCTCCTAGATCGAGAAGAAAGGGATGCATCCAGATTATCGCGGCCCACGGGGTGCTGCTCCCGTGTGTCGCCGGACGGCGCATCGCTGCCCGACGATGATCCCCGATCCGGACTGATCAGTCCTTGCGGTAGCCCGAGCGGCCGAGCATGAACAGCGCGGCGAAGGTGAATCCGGCGGCGCACACGGTCATCGCACCGATGAGCCAGGCGATCGCGTGGGAGAAGAAGACGCCGTCGAGCATGAGGGAACTCCGTGTTCTGCAGAGAGGGAATCGGTGTCCTCAGCCTACCGGCTCATCCGGTACCATGAGAGGAGTACCTCGGCGAGGGATGCTTCTGCGCGTGCGCTGGCATCCGTTATCGACGCGGCGAAGCAAGCCCGGTGGCTTTCCTCACGTGTCTGCGTTCGAGAACAATTCCAAGACCACCGCGTAGCTCTCGCTGCGTGCCCCGAAGGAGAACCCCATGTCTGAAGACACCAAGGTCAAGGCCGAGCTCCGCGAGAGCTTCGGCAAGGGCTTCGCCCGTCGTCTGCGCGCTGCAGGCAAGATCCCCGCCGTCATCTACGGTCACGGCACCGAGCCCGTGCACGTCGCACTGCCGGGCCACCAGGTCTCGCTCATCATCCGCCGCGCCAACGCGCTGCTCGAGCTCGACATCGAGGGCAAGGCTCAGCTCGCTCTGGTCAAGGACGTCCAGAAGGACCCCGTGCACCAGATCATCGAGCACATCGACCTGCTCGTCGTGAAGAAGGGCGAGAAGGTCGCGATCGACGTTCCCGTCATCGTCACCGGTGAGCCGGCTCCCGGCACGATCGTCAACCAGGACGCGAACACCCTGTCGATCGAGGCAGAGGCCACGCACCTCCCGCAGAACGTCGAGGTCTCGGTCGAGGGTCTCGAAGAGGGCGCGCACATCACGGCCGCCGACGTCACGCTCCCCAAGGGCTCGACGCTGCTGACCGACCCCGAGGTGCTCGTGGTCGCGATCTCGATCCCGGCCGAGGAGTCGCTCGAAGAGGACGAGGCCGGAGCCGACGAGGCTGCTGCCGAAGAGGAGCCCGCCGCGGAGTGATCTCCGCAGGCGCAGCTCACAGCTGACTGCATCACAGAGGGGGCGCGAGCAGATCGCGCCCCCTCTGTCGTATTCTGACCCGGGAACCGCACGGCGCCCGCATCCGAGAGGACGAGGACATGGCATCCACCTGGCTCGTGGTGGGGCTCGGCAACCCCGGCCCGCGATACGAGGCGACGAGGCACAACATCGGTCAGATGGTGATCGACGAGCTCGCATCGAGGCGCGGAGAGAGCTTCCGCGAGCACAAGGGCGGGGCTCGCGTCGTCGAGACCTGGCTGCGCCCCGGGGGCGACAAGCTCGTTCTCGCCAAGCCGAACACCTTCATGAACGTCTCCGGTACCCCGGTCGCCGCGCTGGCACGGTTCTACTCGGTGCCGCCCGAGCAGATCATCGTCGTACACGACGAGCTCGACATCCCTTTCGACACCGTCAAGCTCAAGACGGGCGGCGGCCACGGAGGGCACAACGGGGTCCGCGACATCGCCCGCGCGATCACCACCCCAGACTTCCCCCGAGTGCGCGTCGGCATCGGCCGGCCGGTCGGACGCCAGGATCCGGCCGACTGGGTGCTCTCGCCGTTCGGCAAGGACGAGCGCGCGAACCTGCCGATCCTCGTGTCGGATGCGGCGGATGCCGTCGAACTGCTGGTCGCCGAAGGGCTGCTGGCCGCGCAACAGAAGCACCACGCTCCGCGCTGATTCACGCCGGAGCGACGGCGTCTGCCGCGATGTGCTGCGGCTAGGGCAGGAAGCCGGCCGCGGTACCCGCCGAGATCGTCACCAGCAGCACGACCCAGAAGAAGATCGGACCGAGGACGGCGACCACGAGGGCCGCGATGCCCGCGCCGCGTGCCTGCTTCTTGCGGATGGCGAGGATGCCGATCACGATCGCCGCGATGCCGAGGATGGTGCCGGTCCAGAACGCGATCTCCGCCCACAGCACCTGATCGCGTGCGGGGGAGAGGATCGAGAGGAAGTCGGGATCCGTCGTGTCGAGCCCGCCGGGAATCCGGTGGCCGATCTCGAACCCGGCGGCGCCGGCGATGATCGGCGTGACCACGGCGGCGATGATCGCGAAGACCAGAGCGAGAATGCCGAGAAGTCCTGAACGCTTCTGCTCGGTGGGCGGCGCCTGGTAGGTGCCCGACGGAGCCGCATACCCGCCCACTGGTACCTGGTAGGCGCCGGGAGGGGCAGCCTGCGGAGCCGGTGCGCCGACCGGGTACGCCGGAGGTGACTGCGGGTACGCCGGGGACGCCTGCTGATAGGTGGGTGGTGCCGGCTGGTAGGTGGGTGGTGCCTGCTGGTATGCCGGGGGAGCCTGCGGGACAGCCGGCGGTGCCTGTTCGGTCGTCGGGGGAGCCTGCGGGTACGCGGGAGGTGTCGGCGCGGACGCGGGGGGAGACTGCTGGTATGCGGGCGGCGCCGGCGCGTACGTCGGCGGTGCCGGCGCGTCTGCGGGCGGTGCGACGGGAGGCTGCGGGGCGGCGGGCTCGGGTGCGGGAGGCACGGGAGGAACGGCACCGGACGGGGGCAGCTGCGGATCAGTCACGCCCCCATCCTAAGGGCCGCTGTCACACGCGACGAAGCAGTCCGACCCGGTCGTACACCGCGGCGAGGGTCGCATCGGCGACTGCATCCGCCCTGGCGGCGTTGGCCGCGAGGATCCGATCGAGTTCGGCCGGGTCATCCAAGAGCTCGAGTGCGCGAGCCCGGACCGGCTCGAACTCGTTCACCACGACCTCGGCGAGCCCCTTCTTGAAGTCACCGTACCCGCGACCCGCGTACTCGTCTTCGATCGAGGCGACCTGGCGCCCGGACAGGGCGGCGTAGATGGTCAGCAGGTTGGAGACGCCCGGCTTGTTCTCGCGGTCGAAGCGCACCGAGCCTTCGTTGTCGGTCACCGCGCGCATGATCTTCTTCGCCGACTTGGCGGGATCGTCGAGCATCCAGAGCACACCCGCGTCGCTCTCGGCAGACTTCGACATCTTCGAGGTCGGGTTCTGCAGATCGTAGATGCGTGCGGTGTCCTTCTGGATCACCGGGCGCGGCACGACGAACGTCTCACCGAAGCGCGAGTTGAAGCGCTCGGCCAGATCGCGGGTGAGTTCGACGTGCTGCTTCTGGTCGTCGCCGACCGGAACGACGTCGGTCTGGTAGAGAAGGATGTCGGCAGCCATCAGGACGGGATAGGTGAACAGGCCGACGCTCGTGGCATCGGCGCCGTATCTCGCCGACTTGTCCTTGAACTGCGTCATCCGTCCGGCCTCGCCGAAACCGGTGATGGTGGAGAGGATCCAGGCGAGCTCGGCGTGGGCGCGCACGTGCGACTGCACGTAGAGCGTCGACAGCGACGGCTCGATGCCTGCGGCGATGTACTGGGCGGCGGTGCGTCGCGTCTTCTCGCGGAGCTCTGCCGGGTCCTGCGCGACAGTGAGCGCGTGCAGGTCGACCACCGAGAAGTAGGCGTCGTAGGAGCTCTGCAGGTCCCGCCACTGCAGGAGTGCCCCGATGTAGTTGCCGATCTGCAGAGAGTCGGCGGAGGGCTGCATTCCTGAGTAGAGGCGAGGTTTCGTCACGGTATCAATCCTATGCGGGCGGTGGTGGTCGGAGAGTCCGCCGGGCAGACTCGCCTCATGACGAGTCGCTCTGCGGATCCCACGACACGGGGTGAGGTGATCACCCGGATCATCGGGCTGGTGCTGGCCGTCTTCTTCGGCATCCCCTTCGTGGCTCTCGTCTGGGTGGCTCTGAGCAGCCGGTTCGGGTCGGCATCGGCTGATCCGCACGGGTACGGACTGATCTTCGGCACAGTGCTCGCGCTCGGCGCCGGGTTGCTTCTCGCCGTCGCGCTTCCGCTCGTTCTTCCCCGTGCACGCCGTGGATCGGCCTACCTGTGGTGCATGCTCGGATACCTCGCGGTGGCGACCGTGCTGGTCGTGTCGCTTCTCAGCGCCTGACGCCCGCCGGGGAGCTCTCAGTAGGTGTAGTCGACGACGACCGGCGCGTGGTCGCTCCACCGCTGGTCATAGGCGGCCGCACGAGCCACATGGTAGGCGGTGGCACGCTCTGCGAGCGACGGGGTGGCGAGGTGATAGTCGATGCGCCAGCCGGAGTCGTTGTCGAACGCCTGTCCGCGCATCGACCACCAGGTGTACGGGCCCTCGACCTCGCCGTGGAAGGCGCGTCCGACGTCGACCCAGCCGAGTCCGGTGCCGGTGGACCCGTCGACGCCTTCGACGGTCTCGCCGGCTGCACCGAGGAACCGGTCGAAGTACCCGCGTTCGCGGGGCAGGAAGCCGGCCTTCTTGCGGTTGCCGCGCCAGTTCTTGATGTCGAGTTCGCGGTGCCCGACGTTCAGGTCGCCGGTGACGAGGGCGAGCGCATCGTCCTCGCGACCGAGCTCAGCCAGTCGCACACCGAACGCGTCGAGGAACTTCCATTTCTCGTCCTGCTTGGGAGTGTCGGCCTCGCCGCTGTGCACGTAGGCGCTGACCACCGTGAGCGGGCGGTCGCCGATCAGGAAGTCGGCTTCGATCCAGCGGCCCTTCGAATCGAAGTCGGGGTCGCCGAAGTCGGTGCGGGTGGCGAGGGCAGGAGTACGGCTCGCGATCGCCACACCGGCACGGCCCTTGGCCGTGGCCTCGTCGTGTACGAACGTCCAGCCGGGGAGAGCGGCCTCGAGATGCTCGTCCTGACCGCGGACCTCCTGAAGGGTGAGGATGTCGACGTCGGCCGCATCGAGCCAGGCCCCCATGCCGTTGCGAGCCGCCGCCCGGATTCCGTTGACATTGACCGAGGCGATACGCAGATGAGGCATGATCACAAGCCTAACGAGGGCCGCCGACATCCTTCGACGGGCGCTGCAGCTCCGCGAGGAGACGCTGTGCGAGGGGAGAGCTCGGATCGACGGGCGGGGGAGCGGATGCTTCGATCTCCGCGAGCTCTCGATCAGCCGCACGCAGCGCTCGCTCCGCCTGCCAGGCCCGATACCAGGGTGCGGCCTCGCGAGCGGCGTGCGCGTCGCGCATGCGGATCCGTGCGGCCGACAGCAGCGTCTGATGCTCGGCCAGCCGTCGTTCCGCTTCGGTCTGCGACAGCAGCGGGATCTCCTTGTCCTGAGCGGTGACCGCGATCCACGAGGACGCCACCAGCATCACCACGCCGTTGACGCGGAACCACAGCAGGAGGCCGATGAAGATCGCGAACGTGGCGAGCAGGGGGTTCGTCGGCGTGTAGCTGAGCAGGAATCCCGCACCGAACTGGAGGATCGTCATCGCGCCGCCGCCGAGGAGGGCGCCGGGCCAGATCGTTCCCCAGTGCAGCGATGTGCCGGTGAGGAATCGGACCATCGCCGCGAGTGCGCCCGACAACAGCGCGAATGACACCAGCACGGTGCCGATGCGGATGCTGGTCAGGCCGTCGAGCGCGGATCCCCATCCGAGCAGGCTGAGGATCCAGCTCAGTGCGACCGCGCTGGCGGAGCTGAGCAGGGAGCCCGCGAGAAGTGAGGCCCCGAAGATGAGTGCGGCCAGCAGGTCCCGCGCCTTCAGGATGACGTAGCTGCGGCGGTCGGGCGGCAGGCCGAAGATGTCGCGCGTCGCGCGGCGCGAGAACGTGACCCAGCCGATGGCCGTCCAGATCACGGTTCCGAGCGCGATCAGACCGGTGATGCTCAGAAGACCGGTCGTGTTGACCGCGATCTCCTGCACCTGCTGCGGGGTGAACACCCCGCCCTCGTCCTGGATCAGGTTCGGGATGTAGCTGTTGATGATGTCGATCATGCCGTCGACCGCTTCGCTGCTGCCGCCGAGCCAGAGGCCCGCGATGGCGAAGGCGAGATAGATCGCCGCGAAGATCGCGAAGAGGGCCTGGTAGCTCACACCCGCCGCGAGCAGGAAGCCGTTGTGCTGCAGGAAGTGTCGCCAGACCCGGACGGGGAACAGCCCGAGCGTGCGCTGCGTCAGTGCGGTGGCCCGTTCGACGGCCGCGTCGAGGCGGCGGGGCTCGCTCTCGGCGCCAGCGGGATCAGACACATCCTCACCCTATCCACATGACGAGAAGGGGCGGGCTCCCGTGAAGGAGCCCGCCCGTCGTCGTCAGTGCGCGGAGGTCAGGGACGACCGCGGAGAACCGCCTGCTTGACCTCGGCGATGGCCTTGGTGACCTCGATGCCACGGGGGCATGCCTCGGAGCAGTTGAAGGTGGTGCGGCAGCGCCACACACCCTCCTTGTCGTTGAGGATGTCGAGGCGCACCGCGGCGTTGTCGTCGCGGGAGTCGAAGATGAAGCGGTGCGCGTTCACGATCGCGGCGGGGCCGAAGTACTGTCCGTCGGTCCAGAAGACCGGGCACGACGACGTGCACGCGGCGCAGAGGATGCACTTGGTCGTGTCGTCGAAGATCTCGCGATCGGCGATCGACTGCACGCGCTCCTTGCCCTTCACGGGCGCCGAGTTCGCGACCAGGAACGGCTGCACCTCGCGGTACGAGGCGAAGAACGGCTCCATGTCGACGACGAGGTCCTTCTCGAGCGGCAGACCCTTGATCGCCTCGACGTAGATCGGCTTCGAGATGTCGAGGTCCTTGATCAGCGTCTTGCAGGCGAGCCGGTTGCGGCCGTTGATGCGCATGGCGTCGGAACCGCAGATGCCGTGGGCGCAGGAGCGGCGGAACGTGAGTGAGCCGTCGACCTCCCACTTGATCTTGTGCAGCGCGTCGAGCACACGGTCGGTCGAGTACAGCTCCACGTCGTAGTCGACCCAGTGCGGCTCGGCGTCGACCTCGGGGTCGAACCGGCGGATGTTGAACGTGACGATGAAGGACTGGATCGCAGCCTCCTCCGTCGTGTCGGCGGGGGCCTCAGCGATGGCGTTGGACATGCTCAGTACTTCCTCTCCATCGGCGGGTAGTTGAGTTCGCCCTGATCGTTCTTCGTGAACACCACGGGCTTCCAGTCGAGCTTGATGTGATCGCTCGGGGTGGAGGAGTGCGGGTCGCCGGTCAGGTACGCCATGGTGTGCTTCATGTACTTCTCGTCGTCACGCGTCGGGAAGTCGTCGCGCATGTGACCACCGCGGCTCTCCTCGCGGTTCTGCGCGGCGTAGACGACGACCTCGGCGATGTCGAGCAGGAAGCCCAGCTCGACCGCCTCGAGCAGGTCGGTGTTGAAGCGCTTGCCCTTGTCGTCGACGTGCACGTTCTTGTAGCGCTCGCGCAGCTCGGCGATCACTCCGAGGACGTGCTGGAGGGAGTCGTGCGTGCGGAACACCTGCGCGCCCTTGTCCATCTCGTCCTGCAGCTCCTTGCGGAGAACGGCGATGCGCTCGGTGCCCTGGTTGTTGCGCAGGTCCTCGAGCATCCCCGAGACGAACCCGGCGGGGTTCTCGGGAAGCGGCACGAACTCCGCGGTCTTGACGTACTCGACCGCGTTGCGCCCGGAGCGCTTGCCGAACACGTTGATGTCGAGCAGCGAGTTGGTGCCGAGTCGGTTGGCTCCGTGCACCGAGACGCAGGCGCACTCGCCGGCGGCGTAGAGACCGGGGACCACCGTGTCGTTGTCGGCGAGAACCTCGCCGTTGTTGTTGGTGGGGATGCCGCCCATCGCATAGTGGGCGGTCGGCATGACCGGCACGGGCTCGACGACCGGGTCGACGCCCAGGTACGTGCGGGCGAACTCGGTGATGTCCGGGAGCTTGGTCTCGAGCACCTCGGCGCCCAGGTGCGTGCAGTCGAGCAGCACGTAGTCCTTGTGGGGTCCGGCGCCGCGGCCCTCTGCGACCTCCTGGACCATGCAGCGAGCGACGATGTCGCGGGGAGCCAGGTCCTTGATGGTCGGGGCATAGCGCTCCATGAAGCGCTCACCCGAGGCGTTGCGCAGGATCGCGCCCTCACCGCGAGCGCCCTCTGTGAGGAGGATGCCGAGACCGGCGAGTCCGGTGGGGTGGAACTGGAAGAACTCGAGGTCCTCGAGGGGGAGGCCCTTGCGCCAGACGATGCCGACGCCGTCGCCCGTGAGTGTGTGCGCGTTCGAGGTCGTCTTGAAGATCTTGCCGAAACCGCCGGTCGCGAAGATCACGGCCTTGGCCTGGAAGACGTGCAGCTCACCGGTCGACAGGTCGTAGGCGACGACGCCCGAGACCTGCGTCTTGCCGTCGGCATCCTTCACCGTCAGCAGGTCGAGCACGTAGAACTCGTTGAAGAAGTTGATGCCGAGCTTGACGCAGTTCTGGAACAGCGTCTGCAGGATCATGTGGCCCGTGCGGTCGGCGGCGTAGCACGCACGGCGGACCGGGGTCTTGCCGTGCTCGGCGGTGTGTCCGCCGAAACGACGCTGATCGATCTTGCCCTCGGGGGTGCGGTTGAAGGGCAGACCCATGTTCTCGAGGTCGATGACCGCGTCGATCGCCTCCTTCGCGAGGATCTCCGCAGCATCCTGATCGACGAGGTAGTCGCCGCCCTTGACCGTGTCGAAGGTGTGCCACTCCCAGCTGTCCTCCTCGACGTTGGCGAGCGCAGCCGCCATGCCGCCCTGCGCCGCACCGGTGTGCGAACGCGTCGGGTAGAGCTTGGAGATGACCGCGGTCTTCGCGCCGGGGCCGGCCTCGATGGCCGCCCGCATGCCGGCGCCTCCGGCGCCCACGATGACGATGTCGAACTGGTGGTAGTGCACTCCGTCGCGCACGACGGAATCCTGGGTCTCGGTAGTCACTTCTCGTATGCCTTCTCTTCTACTTGCCCAGCGCCTGGCACGTGTCCCACAGCGTGCTCGTCTCTTTCACTCCCAGGCACGGGTCGAACGTGAAGACGACGAGCGTGCCGAGGATGATGAGCAAAGCTGCGGCCAGGCCGAGGGCCCAGGTCAGCGCCTTGCGAGCCGTGGTGTTCGTGACGTAGTCGTTGACGATCGTCCGCATGCCGTTGGCGCCGTGGATCAGTGCCAGCCAGAGCATGATGACGTCCCACCACTGCCAGAACGGCGTGGCGAACTTGCCCGCGATGAACGCGAAGTCGAGCGCGTGGATGCCCTCGCCCACCATGAGGTTGATGAACAGGTGGCCGAAGATCAGCACGACGAGCACGACGCCGGAGCCGCGCATGAAGAGCCAGCCCCACTTCTCGAGGTTGAATCCGCGCTGACGGCGGACGGGGGCTGCGACGGTCTGAGCGGTCATCAGTGTCCTCCTCCGAAGCCGGCGAACGCGAGCATGAGGTGGCGCGGCACGAAGCCGGCCATGATGATGCCCCAGACGAGGAGCACGCCCCAGAACAGCTGGCGCTGGTACTTCGCACCCTTCGACCAGAAGTCGACCGCGATGATGCGCAGGCCGTTCATCGCGTGGAACACGATGCCCGCGACCAGCACGACCTCACCGAGGGCCATGACCGGGTTCTTGTACGTTCCGATGACGGCGTTGTACGCCTCGGGCGACACCCTGATGAGTGCAGTGTCGAGCACATGCACCAACAGGAAGAAGAAGATGGCGACTCCGGTGATGCGGTGAAGCACCCACGACCACATGCCTTCGCGGCCCCGGTAGAGGGTGCCGCGGGGCGTCTTGGAAGTGGTTTCCGAAATCGACGGTGTCAAGCGAGCGCTTGCGGACACGGTCGTCCTCCCTGGATCGATGTGACTCGGTCGCGTGCGATGCGTCTTCCAAGCGTGAGCCTGCTGTCGTCAGGCACGGCCGATCGGACACCATCCTATTCCCGGGAGACGCCGGTGGGCGACGAAGGGGAACCTAAGTATCTCGATGTCGAGACTTTCGGATGGCGACGATCAGCCGATCTGAGCCATCGAGTTCCAGCCGCTGCCGATCGTCTGGCGGGCCAGGAACCCGCCGCGTCCGTTGCCGGGGTACAGCCACAGGGTTCCGTCCGACGCTCGGCCGACCACGTCGGGAGCGCCGTCGCCGTTGAGGTCGCCGCCACCGAAGATCGCGGTGAAGGACCGCCACCCGGTGCCGATGCGCACTGCTTTGCCCCAGGTCCCCTTGCCCGTGGTGGGATAGAGCCACAGAGTCCCGTCCGAGGTCTTGCGAGCGATGATGTCGCCGCGGGAGTCGCCGGAGAAATCGCCCGCATGCGAGATCGCGGAGAACGCGTTCCAGCCGCTGCCGATCTGCGCTCCGCCTCCGGACAGGAAGCCGCCCTTGCCGTTGCCCTTGTAGAGCTTCAGCGCACCAGTCGTCGTCTTGGCGATGATGTCGGGCAGCCGGTCGCCGGTGAAGTCGATCCCGCCGATCAGCTGCATGGAGGCCGACCACCCCGTGCCGATCTGCGCCGGTGCACGCAACGCGCCGCGCCCGTCGCCGGCGTAGAGCATCAGCCGGCCGTTCGCCTCGACCCTGGCGAGGTCGGGGATGCCGTCGCCGGTGAAGTCGCCGAGCGTCGTGAAGGCCTGTGCGCCCCACGTCGACGAGAGCGTGATCGGGCTCGCCAAGCCGCTCTTCCCGGTGCCGGGATACACGACCAGTGAGCCGCTCGCCGTGCGCGCGACGATGTCGGCGTTGCGGTCGGAGGTGAGGTCGCCGGCGCCACCGGGGAGCTTCTTGACGGGCGATCCGATCCCGAAGATCTGCACCCAGTAGGAGCGGTAGCACGATCCGGTCGCATATCCCACGCCGAGGCCGGTGTAGCGGCTGTCGAGGATGTTGGCCTTGTGCCCTGCGGAGCCCATCCACGCCGTCATCACGGACGACGCATCCGGCTGCCCCGCTGCGATGTTCTCGCCGGTCGCGATCCATCCGGATGCCGCGACGCGGGTGCTGCGCCACTGCGAGGTGCTGTGCTCGAAGGTGCACGTCGACGCGAGGTGCCGTGCCCACTCGGCTGCCGCGGCGTCGAGCGCCGGGTCGGAGATGAGGGGGCGGAGACCGGCCTGCGTGCGCTGTGCGTTGGTGAGGGTGAACACCTCGCCTGCGACGCCGCCGGCGGCGGATGCGGAGGTGGGGACGAGGACGGCTGCAGCCAGGACGATGACGATGGCGGCGGTGGCGCGACGAAGCAGAGCGGGGCGCCGTGTGGGGGAGGGGGCCATGGCATGACCATACTGGGGCTCGGCGTGGCCGTCGCAACACCCCGATACGCTGGGCTGCATGAGCCAGCCGATCCAGGACTTCTACGCAGTGATCCCGGCGGGCGGGATCGGCAGTCGGCTGTGGCCGCTCTCGCGGGCGGACGCACCGAAGTTCCTGCACGATCTCACCGGCTCGGGCCACTCCCTCCTGCGCGACACCTGGGACCGTCTCGAGCCGCTCGCGGGCCCAGACCGCATCGCCGTCGTCACAGGTCGGGCGCACCGCGCCGCGGTGGAGGCCGAGCTGCCGGGGATCGCGGATCTGAACGTGTTCCTCGAGTCGGAGCCGCGCGAGTCCGCCGCGGCCATCGGGCTCGCCGCGGCGATCCTGCATCGCCGCGACCCCGATGTCATCATCGGCTCGTTCAGCGCCGACCACGTGATCCGCAGCACCCGGGTGTTCGAGTTCGCCGTGCGCGACGCCGTCGAGGTCGCGCGGGAGGGGTACATCTGCACGATCGGCATCTCGCCGACCGAGGCCGCAGTGGGGTTCGGCTACATCAAGAAGGGGCCGGAGCTCGTCGTCGACGGCGCCCGTGAAGCTGCGCTCGTCGAGAGCTTCGTCGAGAAGCCCGACCTCGAGACGGCCAAGGCGTACTTCGCCGACCGCGGCTACCTCTGGAACGCGGGCATGTTCATCGCGAAGGCGAGCGTGCTGCTCGAGGAGCTGGCCGAGAATGAACCCGCTCTGCACGCCGGGCTGATCGAGCTGGCAGCGGCATGGGATGACCGCGAGCTCCGCGGCCCCGCCGTCGATCGGATCTGGCCGGGGCTCAAGAAGATCGCGATCGACTACGCCGTGGCCGAGCCCGCCGCCCGCCGAGGACGCCTCGCCGTCGTGCCCGGCCACTTCGACTGGGACGACGTGGGCGACTTCGCGTCGCTGACGAAGCTCATCAACAACGGACGCAAGAACGACCTGGCGGTGCTGGGGCCGAACGCACGCGTGCTGTCGGATGCCGCGAGCGGCATCCTCGTCAGCCAGACCTCGCGGGTGATCAGCCTCGTCGGTGTCAAAGACATCGTCGTGGTCGACACTCCTGACGCGCTGCTGGTCACCACGGTCGAGCACGCGCAACGGGTCAAGGGCGTCGTCGAGTCGCTCAAACTCACGGGGCAGGGCGACGTGCTCTGATGAGCACGCGCGCCCGCTCATCCGCCGTCTTGGTTTCAGGTTTGTAACCATTCGATTGCCGCTCGCCTGCGGGCATGCACAAAAGTCGAAACACTGGGTAACTTTGATCGATCCGCGAGGGCCGCGGCACCGTTCAGGAGGCATGAGTTGACCATCTCCACCACCAAGAAGCTGCTCGGCGCGACCATCGCCGCCGGCGTCGTCTTCGCACTCGCCGGCTG
The DNA here is from genome assembly GCF_017876435.1 of Microbacterium phyllosphaerae. Taxonomy (NCBI): domain Bacteria; kingdom Bacillati; phylum Actinomycetota; class Actinomycetes; order Micrococcales; family Microbacteriaceae; genus Microbacterium; species Microbacterium phyllosphaerae. Next base: position 3,062,690 of record NZ_JAGIOA010000001.1, on the reverse strand, counting down.
TGGCCAGGCTCCGACCGAATCGGGCGGCGACGGGGACGCGGCTGTCGATTCCGACTTCCTGCCCTGCCTCGTCTCCGACGCCGGCGGATGGAACGACAAGTCGTTCAACCAGTCCGCCAAGGAGGGCATGGACCGTGCCGCCGACGAGCTGGGCGTCAAGCCGCTCGAGTTCGAGTCGGCCAACGACAACGACTACGCGCCGAACCTCGAGACCGCGGTCTCCGAGGGTTGCTCGCTCATCGTCTCGGTCGGCTTCAAGCTGTCCGCCGCGACGGTCGAGTCGGCACTCGCCAACCCGAAGATCAACTACGCGATCATCGACGACTACGCCGACAACGACTTCGACGGCACCACGGATGCTCCGAACATCAAGCCTCTCGTCTTCGACACCGCTCAGGCCGCCTACCTCGGTGGCTACGCCGCGGCCGGATGGTCCGCTCAGGCGGGCGTGAACAAGATCGGCACCTTCGGCGGAATGCAGATCCCGTCGGTCGCCGTGTTCATGGACGGCTTCCAGCTCGGTGCCGAGAAGTACAACGAGGACAAGTCCGCGGCCGTCGAGGTCTTCGGCTGGGACACCGCCACGCAGAAGGGCTCCTTCACCGGCGGCTTCGACGCGAACGACACGGCCAAGCAGACCGCTCAGGGCGTGCTCGACCAGGGCGTCGACGTGATCCTCCCGGTCGGTGGACCGATCTACCAGAGCGCGGCTGCGGCGATCGCCGACAGCGGCAAGGACACGCTGATGGTCGGCGTCGACAGCGACCTCGCCGTCGCTGACGAGTCGGTGGCCGACGTCACGCTCTTCTCGATCATGAAGGCGATCGACGTCGCCGTCGAGGATGCGACGATCGCAGCCTCCAAGGGCGACTTCGACCCGGCTCCGTACATCGGCACGCTCGAGAACGAGGGCGTGAAGCTCTCGGGCTTCGGCTCGTTCGAGGGCGACCTGCCCGACGGCCTGCTCGACGAGATCGCCGCTCTGCAGGAGCAGATCATCGCGGGCGACATCACGGTGGAGTCCCCGAACTCCCCGTAAGTCATACCGTTCCAGCGCGGGGCGAGTGGTGCAATCAGCCACTCGCCCCGCGCCGTGGACGGACCATGACGACTTTCACGGCGCACCCGGGCGATCCCCGCGCGATGCGCCCGGATTCTTCAGACTCTTCTGGATGACACTTCTGGATAAGGTGCAGATATGAAGCTCGAACTTCGCGGCATCACCAAGCGATTCGGTACCCTCGTCGCCAACGACCACATCGACCTGGTCGTCGAGCCGGGGCAGATCCATGCTCTGCTCGGCGAGAACGGCGCAGGCAAGTCCACCCTGATGAACGTCCTGTACGGCCTGTACCAGGCGGACGAGGGCGAGATCCTGCTGGACGACGTCGTCCAGCGGTTCCGGGGCCCCGGCGACGCGATGAACGCCGGCATCGGCATGGTGCACCAGCACTTCATGCTCGTGCCCGTCTTCACCGTCGCTGAGAACGTCATGCTCGGCCACGAGCAGACGAAGGGCGCGGGCACGCTCGACATCGCGAAGGCGCGGGAGCACGTGCGCTCGGTGGCCGCACGCTTCGGCTTCGACATCGATCCCGACGCCGTCGTCGGCGACCTGCCCGTCGGCGTGCAGCAGCGCGTCGAGATCATCAAGGCCCTGTCGCGCGACGCGAAGGTGCTCGTATTCGACGAGCCCACCGCCGTGCTGACCCCTCAGGAGACCGACGAGCTGATGGGCATCATGCGCCAGCTCCGCGACGAGGGCACCGCGATCGTCTTCATCACCCACAAGCTGCGCGAGGTCCGCGAGGTCGCGGACACCATCACGATCGTGCGCCTCGGGCGCATCGTCGGTGAGGCGTCGCCCACCGCGACCAACGCCGAGCTGGCCTCCCTCATGGTCGGCCGTGCGGTCGAGCTCACCGTGCACAAGGAAGCGCCGCGTCTGGGTGACGGCGGCCTCGAGGTGAAGGGGTTGCGGGTTCTGACCGCTGCCGGAGCGATCGTGGTCGACGACGTCGACTTCACGGTTCGCCCCGGCGAGGTCCTCGCCGTCGCCGGCGTGCAGGGCAACGGACAGACCGAGCTGGTCGAGGCCATCGTCGGCCTGGCGGCGCGCGTCGAGGGATCGATCACCCTCGACGGCACCGAACTCGTCGGCAAGAGCGTGCGGGCGATCCTCGACGCCGGTGTCGGCTTCGTCCCCGAGGACCGCACGGAAGACGGCCTCGTCGCCGGCTTCTCCGTCGCCGAGAACCTCATTCTCGATCGCTCCGGCGACCCCGAGTTCAGCCGCGGCGGCACACTGCGCCGCGCAGCACTCGAGGAGTTCGCACACGCGCGCATCAAGGAGTACGACATCCGGGCGCAGGGTCCGCACACACCGGCCGGGACTCTCTCCGGTGGAAACCAGCAGAAGGTCGTGATCGCTCGCGAGATGAGCCGTGAACTCCGACTGCTGGTCGCGGCGCAGCCGACCCGAGGGGTCGACGTCGGGTCGATCGAGTTCATCCACAAGCGCATCGTCGAGACGCGCGACGCGGGCATCCCCGTGGTCGTGGTCTCGACCGAGCTCGACGAAGTCGCAGCTCTCGCCGACCGCATCGCGGTCATGTACCGAGGCACGATCGTCGGGATCGTTCCCGGTGACACCCCGCGTGAGACGCTGGGTCTGATGATGGCGGGCGCCGCCGAGGGAGAGGTGGCCGCATGAGCGGTACGACGCCACAGGCCGGCGGCCAGGGGACCGAGGATTCGGGCGACCAGCTCTCGGTGAACACCACCACGACCCTCCGCGATCCCGTCGATGTGCCGCCGCCCCCGCGCGGCAACGTGATCCTCAAGGAGATGCTCCGAGGCAGTGCCGTCACGACGATCCTGGCGATCTTCCTCGCGCTGGTCGTCGGCGGCATCCTCATCGCCCTCACGAATGAGGACGTGCTCGCGGCCTCCGGCTACTTCTTCCAGAGGCCGAGCGACACGATCGCGGCCGTCTGGAACGCCGTCTACAACGGATACGAGGCGCTCTTCCGCGGCGCGATCTTCAACGCGCGGGGTGCCGACTTCGCCGCGCAGATCCGCCCGCTGACCAACACCCTCGGCTTCGCCGCACCTCTGATCGCGGCAGGTCTCGGTGTCGCCCTCGCGTTCCGCGTCGGCCTGTTCAACATCGGTGCACGCGGCCAGATGCTCATCGGTGTCGCGGTCGCAGGTCTCCTGACGTTCCAGCTCGACCTGCCGTTCTGGCTGCACATCCCCGTGACCCTGATCGCCGGCATCGCCGGTGGTGCGCTCTGGGGAGCGATCGCCGGTCTGATCAAGGCGCGGACCGGCGCCCACGAGGTGATCCTCACGATCATGCTCAACTACGTGGCCTACTACCTGCTGCTGTGGATGATCCGCACCCCTGGTCTGCTCCAGAAGCCGGGCACGAACCAGGCTCTCGGATACGCCACTCCCGAGAGCGCGCAGTTCCCCGAACTGCTCGGCCCGCAGTTCCCGCTGCTCGACCTCGGATTCGTCATCGTCATCATCGCCACGCTGTTCGTCTGGTGGCTCATCGAGCGGTCGTCGCTCGGAATGCGGATGCGCGCCGTCGGCGAGAACCCGCACGCCGCCCGCGCGGCCGGAATCAGCGTGCAGCGTGTCTACGTGTACGCCATGCTCCTCGCCGGTGGGCTCGCGGGTCTCGCGGGTATGAACCAGATCCAGGGTGCGGTCACGACGGGCATCACCGAGACGATCGACGCGGGCATCGGCTTCGACGCCATCACCGTCGCGCTGCTCGGACGCAGCCGCGCCTGGGGCACGTTCGCCGCCGGCATCCTGTTCGGAGCGTTGAAGGCCGGATCGTTCTCGATGCAGGCGCAGGACATCCCGGTCGACATCGTGCTCGTCGTGCAGTCGCTCGTCGTCCTGTTCATCGCCGCGCCGCCGCTGCTGCGCGCCGTGTTCTTCCTGCCCAAGACCGATGCGGAGAAGGCGGCCAAGGCGAGAGCCAAGGCCGCGAAGAAGGCGGTGACCGCATGACCTCCCTCGTCCAGAGTGAAGCCGCCGACGGAACAGTGCAGCTCGCCACCGTGCGCGAGCGGCACCTGAAGGCGCCGATCGTCCTCGCCGCAGCCACCGTGCTGCTGGCGCTCCTGTTCCTGCTCGTTCCCCGCAGCGGCACCAGCAAGTTCCGGCTCAACGACCCGTCGTCGCCGTTCGCGCTGCCCGACGTGGCGCTGCCGACGGGCCCGACGAGCTGGGTCGTCATCGTGATCCTGGCGGTGCTGTCGGTCCTCGCGTTCCTGCGGGCGTGGTCGTATCGCAAGCCGTCGATCTGGCTCGTCATCGCCTTCAGCGTGATCGCGGTCTTCGGGTTCCTCGTGTGGGCCGGTGCCGGCGGACTCGTGCCCGTCAGCAGCCTGCTCTTCGGCGCGGTCTCGCTGTCGGTGCCGCTCGTGTTCGGCGCCCTCGGCGGTGTGATCGGAGAGCGCGCCGGTGTCGTGAACGTCGCGATCGAGGGCCAGCTGCTTCTCGGTGCGTTCTCGGCCGCGCTGCTCTCGAGCATCACCGGCAGCCCGTTCATCGGTCTGCTGGGCGCCATGCTCGGCGGTGTCCTCGTCGCCGCGGTGCTCGCCGCGTTCGCCATCAAGTACCTCGTCGAGCAGGTGATCGTCGGTGTCGTGCTCAACGTGCTCGTCAGCGGTCTCACCGGGTTCCTCTACGGCGCGCTCCTCGCGCCGAACGAGGCCGCGCTCAACACGCCCGTGCGCTTCAGCCGCATCGAGATCCCGCTGCTCAGCGACATCCCGATCATCGGACCCGTGCTGTTCAACCAGACGTTCATCGTCTACCTCATGTTCATCACCGTCGCCGTCGTGGCATGGGGCCTCTACCGCACCAAGTGGGGACTCCGTCTTCGCGCCGTGGGCGAGCACCCGCAGGCCGCAGACACCGTCGGCATCAAGGTGAACGCGACCCGGTTCTGGAACGTCCTGCTCGCCGGCGCGATCGCCGGTATCGGAGGCGCGTACTTCACGCTCGTGTCGGTGCCGCAGTTCGGCAAGGACATGACGGCGGGGCTCGGCTTCATCGCCCTCGCCGCGGTCATCTTCGGACGATGGGATCCCATCCGGGCGACACTCGCCGCTCTGCTCTTCGGCTTCGCGACGAACCTGCAGAACCTGCTGTCGATCCTCAAGACCCCGATCCCCGGCGAATTCATGCTGATGCTGCCGTACGTCGTCACGCTTCTCGCGGTCGCCGGGTTCGCCGGTCAGATCCGTGGGCCTGCCGCCAGCGGCAAGCCGTACATCAAGTCCTAGGAGAGACATGACCGACATCGACTGGGACGAACTCCGTCAGGTCGCCACCGACGCCATGACGAAGGCGTACGCGCCGTACTCCCGATACCGGGTCGGTGCGGCCGCCCTCGTGGGAGACGGACGCATCGTCGCCGGCTGCAACGTCGAGAACGCCTCGTACGGAGTCACCCTGTGCGCCGAGTGCGCGCTCGTGGGTGATCTGCACATGTCGGGCGGCGGCCAGCTCGTCGCCTTCGTGTGCGTCAACAACGACGGACAGACGATCATGCCGTGCGGCCGCTGCCGTCAGCTGCTCTACGAACACGCGATGCCCGGGATGCTGCTGGAGACCGTCTCCGGCATCCGGACGATCGATGAAGTACTGCCGGATGCGTTCGGCCCCCGAGACCTGGAGGACGCCCGATGAGCGTTGAGCCCTTCGACGCCGTCGATGTGATCCGTGCCAAGCGTGACGGAGGCGTGGTGCCCGAGAAGGCGCTGCGCTGGATGGTCGACGCCTACACCCGCGGCTACGTGTCGGATGCGCAGATGGCGTCGTTCGCGATGGCGGTGTTCCAGCGGGGCATGGAGCGTGACGAGATCCGTGTGCTCACCGATGCGATGATCGCGTCGGGGGAGCGGATGAGCTTCGCGACACTCGGCAAGAAGACCGTCGACAAGCACTCCACCGGAGGCGTCGGCGACAAGATCACGCTGCCGCTCGCGCCGCTCGTCGCCGTGTTCGGCGTCGCGGTGCCACAGCTCTCCGGACGCGGACTCGGTCACACCGGCGGCACGCTCGACAAGCTCGAGTCGATCCCCGGCTGGCGCGCCGCCCTCAGCAACGAAGAGATGTTCGCGCAGATGCAGGGCGACGTGGGTGCCGTGATCTGCGCGGCAGGCTCAGGTCTCGCCCCCGCCGACAAGAAGCTCTACGCGCTGCGCGACGTCACCGGGACCGTCGAGGCGATCCCGCTGATCGCCTCGAGCATCATGTCGAAGAAGATCGCCGAAGGCACCGACGCGCTCGTGCTCGACGTGAAGTTCGGCTCCGGCGCCTTCATGCAGGACATCGATCGCGCCCGCGAGCTCGCGCGCACCATGGTCGCGCTCGGCACCGACTCCGGCGTCGCGACCACGGCCCTGCTCACCGACATGAACGTGCCGCTCGGCTTCGCCATCGGCAACGCGAACGAGGTCCGCGAGTCCGTCGACGTCCTCGCCGGTGGAGGCCCCGCCGACGTCCGGGAACTGACGATCGCCCTGGCACGCGAGATGCTCTCGCTCGCGGGGCAGCCGGATGCCGACGTCGAGGCCGCTCTCGACGACGGACGAGCGATGGACAGCTGGAAGGCCATGATCCGCGCGCAGGACGGCGACCCCGACGCGCCGCTGCCGACGGCTCGGGAGACCCACGTGGTCACAGCCCCGGCCGACGGCGTGGTCTCGCAGATGGATGCGCTGCCGTTCGGCATCGCCGCCTGGCGTCTCGGCGCCGGACGCGCGCGGGCCGAGGACCCGGTCGTCTTCGAGGCGGGCATCGACCTGCACGCGAAGCCCGGCGACCGTGTCGTGGCCGGGCAGCCCCTGTTCACGCTCTCCGCGGCAGACGAGGCGCGGTTCCCCCGCGCGCTCGAGGCGCTGGAGGGCTCGTGGGCGGTCGGCGACGTGGCTCCGGAGCGCGGGCCGATCGTGCGCGAGCGCATCACGGCGTGATCCGCTGACCGGTAGCCTGGACTGAGCTAATCCGCGACCGAGAGGAACCCGATGTCGATCGACGCGAACGGTGATGTCACCATCCAGGGAGCATCCCTGCGCAGCCTGCCCAAGGTGTCGTTGCACGACCACCTGGACGGTGCCGTGCGCCCGTCGACGATCATCGAGCTGGCGGATGCGATCGGCCTCGACGTCCCGGAGTCGAAGCCCGCTGCACTCGGCACCTGGATCGCGAAGAAGAGCGACTCCGGCTCGCTCGTCGAGTACCTCAAGACGTTCGATCTGACCACGGCCGTGATGCAGACGACGGAGGGGCTCACCCGCATCGCCCGGGAGTTCGTCCAGGACCTCGCCAAGGACGGCGTGATCTACGGCGAGGTGCGCTGGGCTCCCGAGCAGCATCTGACCCGTGGGCTCACGCTCGAGCAGACCGTCGAGGCCGTGCAGCAGGGGATCGAAGAGGGCGAGGATGCCGCGGATCGCGCCGGTCACAGCATCCGCGTCGGCCAGCTCATCACCGCCATGCGCCACACCGACCGGTCACGTGAGATCGCGGAGCTCGCAGTGAGCTTCCGCGGGCGTGGAGCCGTCGGTTTCGACATCGCCGGGCCCGAGGACGGCTTCCCCGCATCGAACCACCGCGCGGCATTCGACCACCTCGCCGACAGCTTCTTCCCGGTCACGGTGCACGCGGGCGAGGCTGCCGGACTCGATTCGATCCGCTCGGCGCTCATCGACGGGCGTGCGCTGCGCCTCGGTCACGGCGTGCGCATCGCAGAGGATCTGCAGGTCATCACCCAGGAGGGTGACGAGGTGCAGGTGCAGTTCGGCGACCTGGCGCGCTGGGTGCGCGACCGCGAGATCCCGCTCGAGCTCTCCCCGTCGTCGAACCTGCAGACGGGGGCGATCGCCGCATGGGGCAACACGCTCGCCGACCACCCGTTCGATCTGCTCTACCAGCTCGGCTTCGCCGTCACGGTGAACGTCGACAACCGCACGATGAGCGCCACGTCGCTCACGCGCGAGCTCGCGAACCTGGTGGAGACGTTCGAGTACGACCTCGACGATCTCGAGACCTTCCAGTTCAACGCCGCGGCAGGCGCCTTCCTGCCCGTCGAGGAGCGCGAGGAGCTCGTCGAGATGATCGCCGAGGGCTTCGACGTCTGACCTGCGAGAGCCAGGACACTCCGCGTGACCGCCTCCGTCTTCATCGCGGGCCCTGCGTCGTGGAACTCGATCGTCGTGCTCGATCGGCTCCCCGAGCCGGTGCCGCACATGCAGTTCGCGGAAGACAGCTGGGAGACCGTCGGAGGAACGAGCGCGGGGAAGGCGTTGAGCCTGACGGCTCTCGGTCGCCCGACGACGCTGTACGCCCTGACCGCCGCTGACGAGCCGGGGCAGAGGGTGCGCGCCGCGCTGGAGCAGGCGGGGGTGGACGCTCGGTGGGCGGTGGGGGATGCCACCGAGCGGCATCTGAACCTCATGACGCGACAGGGCGGACGCGTATCGCTCTACGTGGCGGTTCCGTCGGCGACGGACGGCGCCGATGACGCGGCGCTGCAGTCCGTGATGGGGGCGGCCGACGTCATCGTGCTCGACCTCGCCGCCGAACCTCTGCGCATCCTGCCGCTGGCGAGTGCCACAGGGAAGCCGATCTGGGTCGACGTGCACGACTACGACGGCGAGGCGGAGTTCCACCGGCCGTTCCTCGCGGCCGCAGACGCGGTCTTCTGCAATGCCGACCGCCTCACCGACCCCGTGGCGTTCCTCCGGGCGTGCATCAGCTCAGGAGCCTCGCTGGCTGTCTGCACCCTCGGCGCCGAGGGTGCGATGGCGATCGATGCGGAGGGCGTGGAACACCGGGTGGCGGCCGTCCCCGTCGATGTGGTCGACACCAACGGCGCGGGTGATGCGTTCCTCGCGGGCGTCCTCGACGCCCGCCTCACCGGCCTCGACGTGGCTGCGTCGCTCACCGCGGGCGCGAAGACGGCATCCCTGGTGCTCGGCACCAGGCACCTGCATCCGGTGCTGGACCGCATCCTGGGGTGATCACCTGCTGCGCATGACAGGATGCGCGGTGGCGGATCAGCCCTGGGGGATCTCCGCCAGGAACGGGTCGAGGATCTCGGCCACCTGCGCGTGCATGTCGTCGCTGGTGATCGTCGGCTCACCGTCGCCGGCCTGCGGACCGTAGTCTCCGAACGAGGCGTGCGACGCCCCGTCGATCTCGACCATCTCGGCGTCGGCGGGGAGCATGTCGCGGGCCGCATCGATCTTCTCGGGGGTCGAGAGTCCGTCCTCACTGCCCGAGATGCTCAGCACGGCGAGGTCGGTGTCGGAGAGATCGTTCGAGCAGTACGACCCGAACAGCACCAGAGCTTCGGTGTCGGCCGCGAGCTGGCAGGCGCGCACGCCGCCCAGCGAGTGTCCGCCGATCGCCCAGTCGTCGATGTCGGGCGCAGCGGAGGTGAAGGCGTCGAGCCCGCGCAGGTCGAAGAATGCGAGGTTCAGCCACGGGCGGGTGATCACGACGGTGACGCCCTCCTCGGCGAGGCTCTGCAGGATCGGCGCGTACGCCCAGGGATCGACCTTGGCCCCGGGGATGAAGACGAGGCCGACCTCGGACTCGCCGTCGGCGGGGGTCATCACGATGCCCTGCTCGGCATCTTCGACGTGGATGGCGGAGTTCTCGCGAACGCTCGCCAGAGGTGCCTTCTCGGCGGGCATCACGCCGATCTGGCTCCAGGCGACGATGCCGCCGATTCCGAGGACGAGGACTGCGACGAGCCCCCAGAGGATCACCTTGACGACGCGACGGCCACGCTTCTTCTGCACGTGATCAAGGGTAGGGCCTGTGCATGTGAACAGCCTCGGGGTCGTCGATCACCCGCGACTGTGCGGCGCGGGGTTCTCGAGCGCGTGCCGCTCGCGACGCACGGCACCTCGGTAGGCGTCCTTGTTCACGTAGTAGGCCATCCGATCGAGACCCAGGTATCGGTAACCGCCGGTGAGATCGGGCCACGGCCGGGTGGTCACCCGCTCGCGGAAGCGTGCCGCGTTCGTCGCGTCGTGCTCCACGGCATCCAGATAGCCGGCGAGCAGGTCGGCCTGCTCGTAGCGCCCCTGCCATCCGATGCCGGATGCCTCGATCATGCCCATCACGTAGAGGCCGTTGAACGAGGCGGGGAAGATGTTCAGGAACAGTCGGGGAGCGGCACCCTGCCACTGCAGATGCTTCCGATCGACGAACGGGTAGTCCAGCGTGTAGCCGGTCGCGAGGAGCACGAGGTCGTAGTCGTCGGCCGTGCCGTCGCGGAATCGCACGGTCGGTCCGTCGAAGCGGTCGATGTCGGGCCGGATGCGCAGATCGCCCTGGCCCAGATGGTTGAGCACCATCGTGTTCACGATCGGGTGCGACTCGTAGATGCGATAGTCGGGCTTCGGGAAGCCGAAGCGCACGGGGTCGCCCGTGAAGGCCCGCAACACCCTGCTGTCGACGGCCTGCTTGAGACGGGCGGGCAGCGGGCGGCCCTGATTCAGGGTGTCGCTCGGCCTGCCGAAGAGGTAGCGCGGCGCGAAGTAATACCCGCGCCGCACGCTCATGTCGACAGAGGCGGCATGGTGCACGGCATCGACCGCGATGTCGCATCCGGAGTTGCCGGCGCCGATCAGGAGAACCCGCTTGCCGGCGAGCTGGGCGGGCGACTTGTACGCACTGGTGTGCATCGACTCGCCGCTGAAGGAGCCGGTGAAGGTGGGAATGTTCGGCCGGGCGAGGGTGCCGTTCGCGAGCACGACCCCCGCGTACCACTGCGTGTGCGCGCCCTCTGGCCCCACGCTGGTGAGATCCCAGCCGCCGTCGCGCGGTTCGAGTCGGGTGACCGTGGTCTCGAACCGGAACAGACCGGTCAGACCGAAGTGCTCGGCGTAGTCCTCGAAGTACTGCCGCAGTGCCCGGTGACCGGGGTAGTCGACCGTCGTCCGCATGGGGAACTCGGCGAACTCGGTCGTGGTCCGTGACGAGATCAGATGCGCGGATTCGTACATCGTGCTGCGGGGGTTGTCGATGTCCCACAGCCCGCCGACGCCACGCGAGGCCTCGTAGCCGTCGACGCCGATGCCGCGTCTGGTGAGCGCCCGCGCGGCGGCGAGCCCAGACGGTCCTGCGCCGATGATCGCGTACCTGCTCATGCTGCCTCGCACCTCTCCGTGCTCGCTCCTGCGCCCCCTGCCGATCGTATCGGCAGGGGGCGCAGGAGAGAGCGAGCGGTCGGCGGTCGGCCGCCGGCCGTGGGTCAGGAGGCGTGCAGTGCCGTCTGGCGCGAGACCACCGCGTCGCGGATCGCGGGGAACAGCGGATGCTCGGGGTCGAGGCCCGTCGCGCGCGAGGTGAACGCGAGAGCGTCCTCCGTGCGCAGGAGCTCCTGCAGCTCGACAGCCTGCTCGTCGTCGGGCTCGTCGAACTCGAGTGCTGCGGTGACGGCGCCGACGAGGGCGATGGTCGAGAGCCCCCGCTCGGCGGCCATCGCGGCGGGTCCGATGAACCGCTCGTGTCGAGAGATCTTGCGCAACGGCTGGCGACCGACCCGCTGGACGGTGTCGACCAGGGCAGGGTTGCGGAACCGCTCGAGGATCGTCGCGCGGTACTCGGCGAGGTCGGCGGGGTCGAGGCCGTGCTCGGCGACCAGGACCGCGGAGGTCTCCTCGAGGGCCGCCGACACGCGTGCCGCGATGTCGGGGTCGGCGAGGGCATCCGAGATGCGCTCGATGCCGGCGCGGGCACCGAAGTACGCCGTGGCCGCGTGCCCCGTGTTCACGGTGAAGAGCTTGCGCTCGATGTACGGAGCGAGGTCGTCGACGAAGTGCGCGCCGGGGATGCTCGGAAGCGTGCCGCCGAAGGCGCCGGACTCGATCGCCCACTCGAAGTAGGGCTCGACCGTGACGTCGACGCCGCCGTCCGCGGGCTGGCCCGGGACGATGCGGTCGACGGCCGTGTTCGCGAACACGGCGCGCGAGAGCAGCTCGGCGGCATCCGCTCCGGCCGCCTTCTCGATCTCGCCGCGAAGGGTGTCGGTCGCGCCGATCGCGTTCTCGCACGCCATGACCTGCAGAGGGGCGGCATCGGGGGACCGGCGTCGAAGGCCTTCGACGATCGTCGGAGCCACGAAGCGGAGCACGGTCGGCCCGACGGCGGTGGTGGCGACGTCGGCGGTCGCGACCTCGTCGGCGACGGCATCCGGGTCCGTCCTGCTGTTGACCGCACGGAACCCGGTCACGACGTGATCGGTGCCGCCCGGACCGGCCTCGTGCACGGTGTACGAGTCGACCCCATTGATCGCGTCGACCAGGGAGTCGGCGACGTCCGAGAAGACGACCTCGTAGCCGCCCTCGTGCAGCAGCAGGCCGACGAAACCACGGCCGATGTTGCCCGCTCCGAAGTGGACGGCCTTCATCAGTCGTTCACCGCCGAGAGGAGTGCGTACAGCTCGTCCGGGGTCTGCGCGGCGTTCAGCTTGGCGACGTCATCCTCATCGGAGAAGAGGATCGCGATCTGCGAGAGGATCTCGAGGTGCTCGTCGCCGCGACCAGCGATGCCCACCACGAACGTCGCGGGCTCACCCGCCCAGTCGACGCCTCCGTCGTAGCGCACGACCGAAAGGGCGGATCCGAGGATCGCATCCTTCGTGTCGTTCGTGCCGTGCGGAATCGCCAGGCCGTTGCCCATGTAGGTCGACACGGTCGCCTCGCGCTGACGCATCGCGTCGACGTAGGCGGGAGTGACGGCACCGGCAGACACGAGGATGTCGGTCGCCTCCTGGAGTGCTGCCTCCTGGGTGGCGGAGCCTGCGTGGATGCGGACCTGGCCGAGGGTGAGAACGCTCATGGTGATTCCTTCTTTCTGAGAATGTGGGGGCGGGGCGGCGGCCGTGGCACCCGCCCCGCCCGGTCTGTCACGCGTCGGAGTCGCGCTGCTCGCGCACCATCTCGACGACCTCTTCGTACTTCGGAGAGTTCATGAAGTTGTCGACCGACACGTGGATCGAGTTCGGCGACTGCGCCTTCGCGCGGTCGGTCAGCTGCTGCTGCGTGATCACGAGATCGGCGCTGCCGTCGAGATTCGCGATCGCCTGGTTGGTGACCGTGACCCCGTCGATCTCGGCCTTCTTGAACTTGTTGCGCAGGACGCTCGCGCCCATCGCCGACGAGCCCATGCCGGCATCGCAGGCGAACACGATGTTCGCGATACGACGGTCGGTGGCGACTCCCGCACCGGTGGCTGCCGCGCCTGCGGCGAGTCCGCTCAGCGCGTCCGAGGACTTGCCCTTGTTGGCCTCGGTCTGTGCCACTGCTGCGGCGAATGCGTCTTCCTTGGCCAGATCCTTCTTGCGGCTCGCGCGGAGGATCAGCATCGAGATGATGAAGGTGACGGCCGCAGACAGCACGACCGACAGGATCACTCCCAGATAGTCCGTTCGGAATGTCTGCCCGAGCACCGCGATGATGCTTCCCGGCGCGGCGGGAGCGATCAGACCTGTTCCGAACAGCATGTTCGTGGTGACGCCGGTCATGCCACCCGCGATGAGCGCGAGGATCAGGACGGGCTTCATCAGCGCGAAGGGGAAGTAGACCTCGTGGATGCCTCCGAAGAACTGGATGACCGCGGCACCGGGAGCGGAGGCGCGCGCAGCGCCGATGCCGAACAGCGTGAACGCGAGCAGCAGACCCACACCGGGGCCGGGGTTGGCCTCGAGGAGGAACAGGATCGACTTGCCGTCCTCGGCCGCCTGCTGCGTACCCAGCGGCGTGAGCACACCGTGGTTGATCGCGTTGTTCAGGAAGAACACCTTGGCCGGCTCGATGAGGATGCTGGTGAGCGGAAGCAGGTTCGTCTCGACGAGCCAGTTCACGGCGGTGGAGAGGACGTTCATGAGCCCGTTCACGAGCCATGCGACGGGGTAGAAGCCGATGACGACCATGACGAAGCCCCAGATACCGGCCGAGAACATGTTGACGAGCATCTCGAAGCCCGACTTGATCTTGCCGTCCCACAGCGAGTCGAGCCACTTCATCGTGTAGGCCGCCAGCGGCGCCATGATCATCGCGCCGATGAACATGTGGATCTGGCCGAGCTGGTTGTCGTCCGGGAGGGTCGCGTTCACCTGGGCGATCAGGTAGTCCGATCCCGCGATGGCACCCATGACGGCGATCGCCGCGACGACGCCACCTCGGGTCTTGTAGACGATCGTTCCACCGGTGTAGGCGATGATGATCGGCAGCAGGTAGTGGATGATCGGTCCGACCAACGTCGCGAGCTGGTCGTTCGGCGTCCAGCCCACAGGGATGAAGAACGCCGTGATGATGCCCCACGCGATCAGCGCAGGGATGTTGGGCATGATCATTCCGGACAGGAACGTGCCGAAGCGCTGCACGCCCGTTCGGAGGCCGCCTGCCTTCGTGGCGGCCGGTGACGTCGTCGTCATGATGTCGTCTCTTTCTGGTGAGGGGGGAGGGTTGCTGTGGCATCGGCCACGGCGAGGCGGGCTCCGGCGGCGTCGTCTGCAGCCAGTGCCAGTTCGGCGAGGTTGCGGGCCTCGTCGAGGGTTCGGGTGGAGAGCGTGTGCCGCACGTCCGCGAGCGCGGACGGGGCCATCGAGAGGCTCGTCGCGCCGAGGCCGACGAGCACGACCGCGAGCATCGGGTCGGCGGCGGCCTCACCGCAGATGCCCACGGGCTTGCCGAGGCGCTGGCCGGCGGCACCGACCTCGCGCACGAGTCGGAGTACAGCCGGGTGCCAGGGGTCCTGGAATCCGGCGACGGAACCCAGCATGCGATCGGCGGCCATCGTGTATTGCGTCAGGTCGTTCGTGCCGATCGATGCGAAGTCCGCATGCGCGAGGATCCGGTCGGCGAGCAGCGCGCTGGACGGGATCTCGACCATGACGCCGGCGGTCTTGAGGCCGTACTCGCGGGCGAGCGCGGTGAAGTACTCGGTCTCTTCGACGGTCGCGACCATGGGCGCCATGACCCACAGGTCGGCCTCGGTCGCAGCATCCGCCTCGGCGAGAGCGGTCAGCTGCTCGCGCAGGATGTCCTCGCTCGCGCGGAGGGCGCGCAGGCCGCGGAGCCCGAGCGCCGGGTTCTCCTCGTGCGCGTCGTTGAGGAAGGCCAGGGGCTTGTCGGCCCCGGCATCCAGCATCCGCACGACGACCTTCTTGCCCGGGAAGGCCGCGAGCAGCTCGCGGTACGACTCGCGCTGCTGCTCGACGGTCGGCGCCTGGGCCGACGAGAGGAACAGGAACTCGGTGCGGAACAGCCCGACGCCCTCAGCCCCGCGTTCGACGGCATCGGATGCGTCTGCAGGTTTCCCCAGATTCGCCAGCAGCGGGATCAGCGTGCCGTCGGCGAGGGCGCCGGGAGTCAGTGGAGCGTCGTCCGCGGAGCGTCGGGCGGCGGCGCGCTGTTCGGCGCGCTCCTTCTCGTCAGAGGTCGGATCCAGCGTCACGATTCCCGCGGCCGCGTCGACGATCACGGACTGGCCGGTGGTGAGAGCGGATGCCGAGGCGGCGCCGACGATCGCGACGATGCCCTTCTCGCGGGCGAGGATCGCCGTGTGCGAGGTGGGCCCGCCGTCGAAGGTGATGAGGGCGAGCACCTGGTCGAGGTTCAGCAGAGCCGTGTCGGCCGGAGCGAGATCGCGGGCGACGAGGACGAACGGATGCCCGGGGTCGGGCACGCCCGGCGCGTCGACGCCGCGGAGACGGGCGAGCACCCTCTGGGCGATGTCGTCGAGGTCGGCCGCGCGCTCGCCGAGGTAGCCGCCGACCGCCTCGAGCGTCGCGCGGAAGCCGGCGAACGCATCGTGCACGGCCCACTCGGCGGTGGCGCCGTCATCGATCCTGGAGTCGACCTCGTCCTGCAGTGTGGGGTCCTCGGCGATCATCGCCTGAGCCTCCAGCACCTCCTGCGCCGAGCCGCCGGCCGTCTCGCCTCGGGCGGTCAGCTCCTGAGCCACCGCGGCGACCGCCTCACGCACCCTGGCGCGCTCGGCATCCACGCCCTGCGTGCTGGGTGTGTTCTCCGGAGCGGGCAGCGCCTCGGTCATCCGCACGACGACGCCCTGGGCGACGCCGAGACCGATGCCGACTCCTCGCAGCTCACTCACGCGCCGGCGTCCTGATCATGGTCGGTCGTCAGCAGTTCGGTGAGCGTGTCGAGCACGTTCTCGGCGCTGTCGCCGTCTGCGGTGAGGGTGACGTAGTCGCCGTGCTCGATCGCGAGGGCGATCACGCCGAGGATGCTGGCCGCGTTGACAGCCTTGCCCGAGTCCTTCGCGATGGTCACCGGGATGCCGGAGTCCTTGGCCGCCTGTGCGAACAGCTTCGCGGGGCGGGCGTGGAGTCCGTGGGATGAGCCGATGCGTACGGTGCGGGAGACGGTCATGATGTTCCTTTCGGGGTGGTCCTGGCGTCGGCGAGGATCGAGCGGGCGAGCGCGAGAGTGCGGGTGCCGTCGCGGTCGGCGAAGACGTCCTCCGGGAGGACGGCCACAGGCACGAGGGTCGCGTCACGGATCGCGTCGAGACGGTCGGCGAGGTGAGGGCCGACGAGGATGAGATCGTGATCGCCGCCGGTGACGGAGTACTCCATGCCGGCCGCCGCGTCCCACTCGAGACCGGCGTCGGAGGCTGCTCTGCGCAGTCGCTGTGCGACGAATGTGCTCGACGCGCCGGCGCCGCACACCACGAGGATCTTCATCGATGCCCACTACCTTTCCTGAGAACAGTCTGGGAACTGGCGCTCGCACTCGCCAACAGGTTCCTTTCCGCCCCTGCGGAACATCGGTTTCGGAGCGGGGCCACGCGCTTACTGACATCATGGAAGTCACGTCAGGACAGTGCAGTCGGCACGGAGGAGGGGGAGGATCATGTCGCGTCAGCGCCAGGACCAGCTCCTCTCGACCCTCCTCCGACAGGGCGATTGGGCGACGGCCGCGAGCCTCGCCGACCAGCTCGGAGTCACCCCGCGCAGCATCCGCTCGTATGTCGTGGCGCTGAACGCCCGCACGGGCGGTGCGGATGCCGTCGAGTCGGGACCGGCCGGGTACCGGGCGGGGTCAGCTGCGCGTGACGCGCTGCGCACCCGTCAGGGAGGCGAGTCGGCGCCGCGGGATCGGCTGCACGGCATCGTCCGCACTCTGCTCGATGTGCCGCAGGGCGTCGACATCTTCGAGATGGCCGGTGAGCTGCACGTCAGCGAGGCGACGCTCGAGTCCGACCTCGCCCGGGTGCGCGGCCTGCTCGACGGTACCGAGCTGACCCTCGAGCGCGATCGCGAGATCGTGCGCCTGCGGGGCAACGAGGCGGCGCAGCGTCGACTCCTCAGCCGGCTGGCGCACGACGAGATGGATGCCGCGTCGTTCCACCCTGAGACCTTCCGCCGAGCACTCTCCGGCAGCGCCGTCGCCGCGCGCTCGGTCGGACCCTTCAAGTCCGAGCTGGTGCGCGAACTCGGCCAACTCGGCTACTACGTCAACGAGCTCGCGATCTCGGACGTCCTGCTGCATATCGCGATCGCCGCCGAGCGGGTCGCCGCGGGTCATGCTCTTGAGGCCGGGCCCACCGGCGCGAGGGAGGAGATCCCGAGGGTCGGCGCGGTCATCGCCCGCCTCGCCCAGGAGCACTTCTCCGTCGCGCTCGGCGACGGAGACAGCGGCCACCTCGCCTCTCTCGTGCTCACCCGCATCGTCGCGCCGGGAGAGGATGCCGCGGGTGACGTCGCTCGCAGCGGTGTCGCCCCGGCCGTCGAGGCAGCCGTCCGCGCCGAGATCACGAGAGCGGCCGACGACTTCCAGGTCGACCTGGTCGATGAGACCTTCGTGCTGCGCCTCGCCCTGCACGTGCAGAACCTGCTGCGCCGCGCCGAGGAGAGCGCCCTCACCCGGAATCCGCTCACGCGCTCTCTCAAGACCTCGTATCCCATGATCTTCGAGGTGGCCGTGTCGATCGCGAGCGGCCTGCACGACCGTCTCGGAACGCCGATCCACGATGACGAGATCGCCTACATCGCGATGCACGTCGGCGGACGGCTCGAGCGCAGTCGCAAAGCCGAGTCGATCCTCACGGCGACGATCGTCTGTCCGGGCTACTACGAGCTGCATGAGCTGCTGCGCTCCAGCGTCGACCGTTCGCTGGGGTCGGCGATCGAGGTCACCAGCGTCGTCACCAACGTCGACCCGGACTGGGCCTCCTTCGAGACCGACCTCGTACTCAGCACGATCGAGCCGGGCGCGACCGGCGATCGGTTCGTGCGCATCCAGCCGTTCCTCACGGATGCCGATGTCGATCGCATCCAGCAGGCGGCGGCGCGGGTCAGACGGGGCCGACGGCTGACCCGTCTGCGCGCCGAACTCGCCCGCTACTTCGATGTCGACGCGTTCGTCTACCCGCTCCCCGACGAGGGTGAGGAGGCGATCATCCGTCGCCTCGGCGGACTCCTCGTGGAGGCCGGCCTCATCGGCGAGGACTACGTCGAGAACACGATCGTCCGGGAGCGGATGTCGTCCACCGCGTTCACGGATGCCCTCGCGGTGCCTCACGCCCTGCAGATGACGGCGACGCGCACGGCGATCGCGATCGGCGTCGCCGACGGATCGGCGGCATGGGGGGAGGGGCGCGTGCAGGTGGTCGCCCTCGCCGCGTTCAGCGAGAGCGACCGTGCCGCATTCCAGACCGTCTTCGAGCAGCTCGTCGAGGTGTTCAGTGAGCGCGACAGTGTGCAGCGCATCCTGCGCCGTGGCACGAGCTTCGAGGCGTTCCTCGACGAGCTCGTCGCCGTGATCGACGGCTGACCGCTCGCTCAGGCCCGCGGGTCGAGCACTCCGGCCAGCGTGTCGAGCACGGCATCCGCATCCTGCGACTCCCTGGTCTCGAGCACCACGGCGTCGCCGGGCGCGAGTGCGAGGTCCATCAGCGCGAGAACGCTGCTGAGGTCCACGACCGCGCCCGACGACGTGCGCAGGGTCACCGCATGCGGGTGCGCTTGAACGACGCGCACCAGCTCGGCGACGGGGCGCGCGTGCACCCCGTTGTGCGCGCTGATGACGACGTGTCTTCTCGGCATGCGATCTACGAGCGTTCTTCCAGGAGGGTCCGCACGGCGGCCTCGAGCTCGTGCACGATCTCGGCGGCGCGTGCAGCCGATTCGGCCTTCGCGTCGATGTAGACCTTGAGCTTGGGCTCGGTGCCGCTGGGGCGGACGATGATCCGGGATCCGTCGGTCAGGCGGTAGCGCAGCACATCCCCGGACGGCTGTCCCGCCGCGGCATGCAGCAGGTCCTCCGCCGAGGCGATGGCGTGTCCGCCGAACTGCGACGGCGGCAGCGTGCGCAGAGACAGCATCACGGCGCCGATCACCGAGAGATCGTCGACGCGCACCGACACCTGACCGCTGGCGAAATGCCCGTACGTGTCACCGAGCTCGCTCAGAAGATCCGCGAGAGACTTGCCCTGCTCATGGGCGTCGGCCGCGAGCCCGAGGATCGCGACCGCGGCCGAGATGCCGTCCTTGTCGCGCACGGTCTCGGGGTTCACGAGGTAGCCGAGGGCCTCCTCGAATCCGAACACGATGCCCGGAGCCCGCGAGATCCACTTGAAGCCCGTGAGCGTCTCGTGGAAGTCCAGGCCGTGGTGCGCGGCGACCGCGCCCAGACCGGGAGAGGAGACCATCGAGCACGCCAGTGATGCACCGGGTGTGCCCTCGGCCGCGCGCGCGGCGCGGGCGCCGAGCAGGAGCCCGACCTCGTTGCCTGTGAGCCGGCGCCAGCCGTTCTCCGACGAAGCATCGGGGATCGCCACGGCGAGGCGGTCGGCATCAGGGTCGTTCGCGAGGATGAAGTCCGCCTGCACTCGTCGGGCGCGGGCGAACGAGAGGTCCATCGCCCCCGGCTCCTCGGGGTTCGGGAATGACACCGTGCGGAACGTCGCGTCGGGCTTCAGCTGCTCCCCGACGACCATCGGCTGCGGATACCCCGCGGCCCGGACGATCTTTGAGAGCGTCTCCCAGCCGACCCCGTGCATCGCCGTGTACACCCATCGGATGTCCGCGGAGGATGCGGGGGCGGCAGCGACGGCGGCGGTCGCCGCGACGTACGCGTCGACGACGTCTTCTCCGGCCGTCTCGTAGTCGGTGGATCGGGGCAGCACAGTGATGTCATCCGCGTCGGCGATCCGCTGGATGTGCGCCGCGATCGCGGCATCCGCGGGTGCGACGATCTGCGAACCCTGATCCGCGCCACCGAGGTACACCTTGTAGCCGTTGTCGTTCGGCGGGTTGTGCGAGGCGGTGACCATGACGCCGGCATCCGCACCGAGGTGCCGCACCGCGAAGGCGAGCACCGGTGTGGGCAGAAGGCGGGGGAGCAGGATCGCCCGAAGGCCGGCGCCGGCGAACAGCTCGGCCGAGTCGGTGGCGAACACCCGCGAGTTGCGGCGCCCGTCGTACCCGATGATGACGGTCGGCGTGCCGCCGTTCGCACGTTCGCGCAGGTACGACGCGAAGCCCGCCGCCGCCTGGGCGACGAGCACGCGGTTCATGCGATTGCTGCCGGCCCCCAGCGCGCCGCGGAGGCCGGCGGTGCCGAAGGCCAGTCGGGTGCTGAAGCGGTCGTCGAGATCCGCGATAGCCGCCTCGTCGCCGTCCGCCGCGCGGGTGATGACCGCGGCGAGCTCGTCGCGGGTCTCGTGGTCGGGGTCCTGCCTCATCCAGGCGCGTGCCTGTGCGAGGCGCTCGTCGCTCACAGTGCCTCGACCACGCGGGCGAGCAGAGCCGAGATCACCGGCTCCGCCTCGCGGCCGGCCTCGATGACCTCGGCGTGGCTGAGCGGCGTCTTCTGGATGCCGGCGGCGAGGTTCGTGATGAGCGAGAAGCCCAGGATCTCCATGCCGGCCTCGCGGGCGGCGATCGCCTCGAGCGCGGTCGACATGCCCACGATGTCGCCGCCGATGCGCTTTGCCATCTGCACCTCGGCCGGTGTCTCGTAGTGCGGGCCGCGGAACTGCGTGTAGACACCCTCGTCGAGGGTGGGGTCGACGCTGCGCGCGATGTCGCGCAGGCGCTTCGCGTAGAGGTCCGTCAGGTCGATGAAGGTCGCGCCCTCGAGCGGGGAGTCGGCCGTGAGGTTGATGTGGTCGCTGATGAGCACAGGCTGACCGGGTGTCCACGTCTCGCGGACACCGCCGGCGCCGTTGGTGAGGACCATGATCTTCGCCCCCGTGGCCGCGGCGGTGCGGACCGAGTGCACGACACGGCGGACGCCGTGGCCCTCGTAGTAGTGGGTGCGGGCCCCGATGACGAGCACGTTCTTGCCGTCGGGGGTGCGGATGCTGCGGAGGGTCCCGACATGGCCCTCGAGAGCGGGCTTCGAGAATCCGGTGACCTCGGTGGCGGGGATGGTCGCTGTGGTCTCGCCGATGATGTCGGCGGCCTTGCCCCAGCCGCTGCCGAGGGTGAGGGCGATGTCGTGCTTCTCGACTCCGGTCAGGCGCGCGATGTCGGCGGCTGCGTCGGCTGCGACCTCGAACGGGTTCGCATTCGGGTCGTCGAGGGGGTTGCTGTGTGTTTCGGACATGGATCCACTCTAGGAAGGTGCAGGCTCGGGGGCCAGGATTGCGGAAGAATGGAGATCATGTCTTCCACCCCTTTTGAGCGCACTCAGCGCGTCGCCGTGCTCGGCGGCGGTCCCGGCGGCTACGAGGCGGCACTCGCCGCCGCCCAGCTCGGAGCCGAGGTGACCCTGGTCGAGCGCGTGGGCGTCGGCGGCGCCGCGGTCCTCACCGACGTCGTGCCCTCGAAGAGCCTGATCGCCACGGCCGATGCGGCCATCGCGATCTCGGAGGCATCCGACCTGGGTGTGCAGTTCTACGCGAAGGGCGAGCACGGCAAGCCGCTGAAGCCCGAGATCGCCATCAACCTCGCCGCCGTCAACAAGCGACTCATCGCCCTCGCCGGTCAGCAGTCCGAGGACATGCGCTCCGCGCTGCTCGAAGCCGGCGTGCGCATCCTGTCCGGACACGGACGCCTCGAGGGGCCGAACGCGATCATCGTCTCGACCGGTCACGGCGGTACGGACTTCGACCGCATCGAGGCCGACACGATCATCGTCGCGGTCGGCGCGTCGCCGCGTGAGCTGGACTCGGCGAAGCCCGACGGCAAGCGCATCCTCACGTGGACGCAGCTGTACGACATGAAGGCGCTCCCCGAGCACCTCATCGTCGTCGGGTCCGGCGTGACCGGTGCCGAGTTCGCCTCCGCCTACATGAACCTCGGCGCCAAGGTCACTCTGGTGTCCAGCCGCGACCAGGTGCTTCCCGGCGAGGACCAGGATGCCGCGCGCGTGCTCGAGAAGGTCTTCAAGCGCGGCGGCATGACGGTGCTCTCCAAGGCCCGAGCCGAGAAGGTCGAGGTCACGAAGGACGGCGTGACGGCGACCCTGTCCGACGGGCGTACCGTCGACGGCAGCCACTGCCTCATGGCCGTCGGATCGATCCCCAACACCGCGGGCATCGGCCTCGAGGATGCGGGAGTCGAACTCGACGAGAGCGGTCACGTCCGCGTCAACCGCGTGGCTCGCACCTCGGTGCCGAACGTCTACGCGGTCGGCGACTGCACGAACTTCTTCCCGCTGGCCTCCGTCGCGTCGATGCAGGGCCGCACGGCCGTGTTCCACGCGCTGGGCGACATCGTGATCCCGCTCGAGCTGATCAAGATCACCTCGAACATCTTCACCGCTCCCGAGATCGCCACGGTCGGCTACTCCGAGAAGGACGTCGAGGACGGCGTCGCCGACGGGCTCGTCTACAAGCTGCCGCTCGCGGCGAACCCGCGCGCGAAGATGATGGGCATCAAGGACGGATTCGTGAAGCTGATCGCCCGCAAGGGCTCGGGCACCGTGATCGGCGGCGTGATCGTCGGACCGAAGGCATCCGAGCTGATCTACCCGATCGCCGTCGCGGTAGAGCGGCGCCTCACCGTCGATCAGGTGTCGCGTGTGTTCGCGGCGTACCCGTCGCTGTCGAGCAGCATCACGGATGCCAGCCGCGCGATGCACCTGGTCAACGCGAAGATCTCCTGATCCACCGGCTGCACGAGAAGAGGCGCCCCGCATGAGCGGGGCGCCTCTTCTCGTCTGAGGACAGGTGTCAGCTGATCGTGAGCAGCGGGTGCCCGGCCGACACGGTCGCCCCGGCCTCGGCGCTGATGTTGCCCACGACGCCGTCCTTGTGCGCCTGCAGCGGCTGTTCCATCTTCATCGCCTCGAGGACGACGACGAGGTCGCCCTTGACGACCTGCTGCCCCTCTTCGACGGCGACCTTGACGACGGTCGCCTGCATGGGCGACTTCACCGCGTCGCCGGACGCGCCGGCGCTGACGGACGTCGCATGGCTGCGACGGGACGGCGGCACGGCAGCCGGTCGTCCCGCGGTTCCTGCGGCGACGGCGACGCGGTCGGGGAGGCTGACCTCGAGGCGCTTGCCTGCCACCTCGACGACCACGGTGTGGCGGTTCTCGGCCGCGGCGGGCGACTCGAGCTCGCCGTCCCACGCGGGGATGTCGTTCACGAACTCGGTCTCGATCCAACGGGTGAAGACGCCGAACTCGCCGTTCTCGGCGGTGAAGGCCGGGTCGTTCACGACCTTGCGGTGGAACGGGATCACCGTGGGGAGACCTGCGACCTCGAACTCGTCGAGAGCACGGCGTGAGCGCTCGAGCGCCTCGGCACGGTCCTTGCCCGTGACGATGATCTTCGCGAGCAGCGAGTCGAATGCACCCGACACGGAGTCGCCGGCGGTGACACCGGAGTCGAGACGGATGCCGGGGCCGCCGAACGTCTTGAAGACGTGGATGGGTCCGGGCTGGGGGAGGAATCCGCGACCCGGGTCCTCACCGTTGATGCGGAACTCGATCGAGTGGCCGGTCGGCTTCGGGTCGTCGTAGTCGATGGTGCCGCCGGCCGCGATGCGGAACTGCTCGCGCACCAGGTCGATGCCGGTGACCTCTTCGGAGACGGGGTGCTCGACCTGCAGGCGGGTGTTGACCTCGAGGAACGACACGGTGCCGTCGGCGCCGATCAGGAACTCGCAGGTACCCGCACCGACGTAGCCGACCTCCTTGAGGATGGCCTTGGATGCCGAGTACAGCAGGTCGTTCTGCTCGTCCGTGAGGAACGGCGCCGGTGCCTCCTCGACGAGCTTCTGATGGCGACGCTGCAGCGAGCAGTCGCGCGTCGAGATGACGACGACGTTGCCCGCGGCATCCGCCAGGCACTGGGTCTCGACGTGGCGCGGCTTGTCGAGGTACTTCTCGACGAAGCACTCGCCGCGGCCGAAGGCGGCGACGGCCTCGCGGGTCGCGGACTCGAACAGCTCGGCGACCTCGTCGATCTCGCGGGCGACCTTCAGGCCGCGTCCGCCGCCGCCGTATGCGGCCTTGATCGCGATCGGCAGACCGAACTCCTCCGCGAAAGCGATGACCTCGTCTGCTCCGGCGACCGGGCCGGGGGTGCCGGGGGCGAGCGGGGCGCCCACCTTCTCGGCCACGTGACGGGCCGTGACCTTGTCGCCGAGCGCCTCGATGGCGTCAGGCGAGGGGCCGATCCAGGTCATGCCCGCGCCGATGACGGCACGCGCGAACTCGGCGTTCTCAGCGAGGAAGCCGTACCCGGGGTGCACGGCGTCTGCGCCGGCGCGTCGGGCGATCGAGAGGATCTTCTCGATCTGCAGGTAGGTCTCGGCGCTCGTGGCTCCGCCGAGGGCGAAGGCCTCGTCGGCGAGGCGGGTGTGCAGAGCGTCGCGATCCTGGTCGGCGTACACGGCGACCGAGGCGATCCCCGAGTCACGAGCGGCACGGATGATGCGTACGGCGATCTCGCCGCGGTTGGCGATGAGCACCTTGGCGATATCAGGCATGCTTGCCAGCCTAGCGAGAAGGCTGTCGATCCCTTTGACGACTCTCCACAAGAAAGAGGGAGAAACGTCGACGAGACCCTACGACCAGAGGTCGGTCCACGCGACGCCGAGATCCGTTGTCAGACGACGGACGGTCGACAGCGACATGCCCACGACGGTCGACGGGTCGCCGTCGACACGGGTGATGAAGGCTCCGCCCAGGCTGTCGACCGTGAAAGCGCCCGCGACATGCAGGGGCTCGCCCGATGCGACGTAGGCGGCGATCTCGGCATCCGTGATGTCTGCGGCGAACGTCACCGATGCTTCGGCGGTCGCAGTGGCCTCCACGGGGTCGACACCCGGGGACACCCGCAAGACGGAGTGGCCGGAGTGCAGGATGCCGGTGGCGCCGCGCATCTCGTGCCAGCGGCGCGTCGCCTCCTCCGGCGTGTACGGCTTTCCGTAGACCCGGCCGCCGATCTCGAACATGGAGTCTCCGCCGATCACGATCCCGTCGAACTCGCCGGCCGCCGCGAGGTCGTGTGCGACGGCCGCCGCCTTCGCCCTGGCCAGCAGAAGCACCAGCTCGGCGGGAGCGAGCTCGGCCCCGCGTTCTGCCGCGGCGGCGGCGGCCACGGCATCCTCATCCACGTCCGGT
The DNA here is from genome assembly GCF_017876435.1 of Microbacterium phyllosphaerae. Lineage (NCBI taxonomy): Bacteria > Bacillati > Actinomycetota > Actinomycetes > Micrococcales > Microbacteriaceae > Microbacterium > Microbacterium phyllosphaerae. The sequence goes on along the minus strand of NZ_JAGIOA010000001.1, from coordinate 3,037,084 downwards.
GACTGTGTGAGCGGTTCGATTCCCGCCTGTCGCAGCAGCATCAGACGGGCGGGCGAGGTGGAGGCGAGGCAGACGCGCATGTGCACCACCGTATCCTCGAAGGATGACTTCCTCCCCAGCCCTGCTCGATCTGGACATCACCGGCATCGCGCACGGCGGTACGTTCATCGCCCGCCACGAAGGACGAGTGGTGTTCGTCTCCGATGCGATCCCGGGTGAGCGCGTGCGCGCGCGGCTGACCGCGGACTCGACCGATGACTCGAAGAGCTTCTGGCGTGCGGAGACCGTCGAGGTCCTCGACGCGTCGCCGCACCGCCGGGCGCACATCTGGTCGGAGGCCGACGTCGCGCGTGCACCGGAAGAGCGCCCCGGAGGCGCGGACCTCGGGCACATCGACCTCGCCCACCAGCGGGTGCTGAAGCGTCAGGTCCTGACCGAGGCGCTCGACCGGTTCGCCGGGCCAGGAATCGAGGCCCCCGAGATCGAGGCGGTCGACTCCACAGACGGCACCGGATGGCGGACCAGGGTCACCCTGCATGTCGACGACCAGGGCCGGGTCGGCCCGTATGCCGCGCGCAGTCACCGAGTGATCCCGGTCGAGTCGCATCCTCTGGCGCGTCCGTCGATCGCCCGGGCCGCGCTCGCGCTCGCCGGCGGCGAGCCGGGCAGTGTGGACCTGGTCGAACCCGGCGACGGCTCGGTGCGGGTCATCCGACGCGAGCGGCTCGATGAGCGCCCCGCACGGGGGCAGGGTCGACGCCCCGCGCCCGAGGTCGTCTACGAGCAGGTGGGCGATCGACGCTTCCAGGTCGATGCCGGTGGATTCTGGCAGGTGCATCCGCGCGCCGCATCCGTGCTCGACGGGGCCGTCTACGGCATCCTCGACGGTCATGTCGACCCTGAGAAGAAGCACTTCGATCTGTACGGAGGCGTCGGGCTCTTCGCCGCCTCGCTCGCGGACCTCGGCGGCACCGACATCGTCACGGTGGAATCCAGCAGGCGCGCGACGGCTCATGCCCGGCAGAACCTCGCTCCGCTCGACGTCAGCGCGGTCACCGCGCGCGTCGACCGCTACCTCGCAGGCATCCCCGCCGGTGTGAGCGCGGGGGCGGTCGTCCTGGATCCGCCCAGGGCCGGTGCCGGGCGCGCTGTCGTCGACGCGCTCCACGCCCTCGCTCCTGAGGCGATCGCGTACGTGGCGTGCGACCCGGTGGCCCTCGCTCGCGACCTCGGCACCTTCCGCCAGCACGGGTGGAACGTGGGCACCCTCCGCGGGTTCGATCTGTTCCCGCACTCGCATCATTTCGAGGTCGTGGCGCTGCTCACGCGCTGACGGGCGATCTCCTGCCCGGGGGAATCACTAGGCTGGACGGATGAGCAGGGTCGCACTCATCGACGATCACGAATCCGTCCGTCTCGGTCTCGAGGCCGCGTGCGCTCGCGACGGCGCGCAGACGGTGGTGTTCTCGGGCAGCACTGTCGTCTCCTATCTCGAATGGCGATCTGCGACGTCCGCGCCGCCGGCCGACGTCGTCGTGCTCGATCTCACGCTCGGTGACGGCACGACCGTCACCGAGAACGTCGGTTCGCTCGTCGCCGACGGGGCGAGCGTCGTGATCCACAGCGTCGCAGACCGACCGGCTGCCGTGCGCGAAGCTCTGGCCGCCGGAGCCGCCGGGGTCGTCAGCAAGTCCTCGGCGCTCGACGACGTGCTCGACGCGATCCGCACGGTCGCCGACGGCGAGGCGCTCAACAACGTGGAGTGGGCGAGTGCGGTCGACGGTGATCGCGACTTCGCCGACGCCCAGTTGTCGTCCCGAGAGCGCGATGTGCTGCGCCTCTATGCGGCGGGCCTGCCACTGAAGGCCGTGGCGGAGCGACTCGGCGTCGCCTATTCGACCGCCAAGGAGAACATCACCCGGATCAGGGTGAAGTACGTCGAGGTGGGGCGCCCCGCGCCGACCAAGGTCGACCTGCTGCGCCGTGCGATGGAGGACGGCATCGTCGAAGCCGACGGTGCCCCGAGTGCCCGCTGACCCGCTCAGCATCCGTGAAGCCTGGAGCAGGATCCCCTCTCCGGGCGGCGTGGAGACCGAGTTCGAGCGCTTCACCGGCAAGCGGATGGAGCGGATCCTCGCGACCGTCGTCGCGATCGGATCGGGGATCCTCGGCGCGCAGGCGCTGATCGCCGGCATCACGACGATGTCGTGGTCGGATGCCGCGCGGATCGCGATGCTGCTGGCGGTGTTCATTCCGCTCGTCCTGATGCTGATCGCGTGCATCGTCGGACGAGGGGTGCGCATCGCCTCCGGCGCCTTCGCGATCGTCTACGTCGTGGCGCTCGCCGCCTGGCCGAGCTTCGTCGACCCCGTGGGCAACGCCGCGAACCAGCCCTGGATCTTCTTCCTCGTCAACGTCGGTGTCGTCGCGGCGATGCTCGCGTTCCCCCTGTGGCTGCAGTTCGCCTGGGCCGTGGGACTCCCCTTCGTGTACGGCTACGTCCGACTCGTCGAGGGGGCGTTCTCGCGCGACTTCTGGGTGACCACGGCATTCGACGTGTCGTTCACCCTGATCCTCGGCATCGTGATCATCTCGCTGGGCTGGATGTTCCGCTCGGTCGCCTCCGGTGTCGACGAGGCCCGCGCCCGTGCTGTCGCCTCCTACGCCTCGGCGGCTGCGGCGGCTGCGGCGGAGGAGGAACGCGCGGCGATGTCGGCGCTCATGCACGACAGTGTCCTCGCCGCGCTCATCGCCGCGGAGCGAGCGGAGGGCGAACGGGCGCAGGACCTCGCCGTGGGGATGGCGCGTGAGGCGCTGACCCGCCTCGCGAACACCGAAGCGGCCGTGGCCGAAGAGGGCAGCGATGAGCCGGTCGGTGCCGCGCAGATCGTGATCGAGCTCCGCCGGGCGCTGTCCGAGCTCGGGGCGGATGCGATCGTGGAGGAGCGGGGCGGTATCGGTCTGATCCCCGGGCGCGCGGCCCGCGCGCTCGTGCTCGCGGCGCGCCAGGCCCTCGGCAACTCCGTGACGCACGCGAACGGGCGGGGGCTGCACATCATCGCCGAGGGCAGAGGCGACGAGGGCATCACCGTCACGATCTCCGACGCCGGCCCCGGATTCGACATCGAGACGATCGGCGCCGATCGCCTGGGTATCAAGGCATCGATCTTCGCGCGCATGGCGGGCGTCGCGGGCACGGCGGAGATCGATTCGAGCGAGTGCGGCACGACGGTGACGCTGGGGTGGGAGCGCCCGTGAACCGCACCGTACGCAGTGTTGCGACCTCGCTCGCCGTGGGGTTCGCGATGTACTTCGCCGCCAGAGGCGTCTGGTGGATCGAGCAGCCCACCGGCCCCCTGCTGATGGTCGCCGCGATCGCGCTCTACCTCGTCGTCGTGAACGCGGCGATCCTGTGGGAGTCGGCATCGTCGGTGCGGATGCCTCTGTGGGTCGCCCTCGCCGCACTCGTGTCGAGCGTGCTGATCCCGGTGCTCGTCACGCTCTCGCTCGATCCGGTCACGCTGACAGCGCCCTTCGCGACCTGGTACATCGGCGCGCTCGGGCTGCTGGGCGTGGTGTGCGTGGTGCGCCGGCGATTCGTGATCGGCTGGCTGATCGTGCTCGTCCTGGTCGTCGCGTCCGCGGCCTTCCTCGGGCTGGTGGTGGCGCTGTCGCTGGGCCTCGTCGGCTCGCTCATGTGGGTCGCCGTCGCCCACCTCCTGGTGCTGTTCTGGGATCGTGCCGTGCGCGACACGGAGCGGCTCGCGGGCATCCAGCAGGCGGTGTCCGCCTGGCATGCGACGCAGCAGGTGCGGCAGAGGGAACGGCGTCTTCGCACGCAGTTCGCTCTTGCCGTCGCGGGGCCGGTGCTGAGTCGAGTCGTCGCATCGCACGGCGGGCTCGATGATGAGGAGCGGCTTCACGCACGCCTCGCTGAGGGGCGCCTCCGTGACGAACTGCGGGGTGCGGACCTGCTGAACGACGCGGTCCGGGATGCGATCGAGGATGCGCGGCGACGGGGCGCGGCTGTGACGGTGTTCGACGAGGGCGGGCTCGCAGACGTGGATGAGGCCCGTCGGGCGGTGATCCGCGACGAGCTCGCACGCGTGCTCCGAGACGGCGTCGCCGAGCGCTGGATCATCCGTGCGGCGCGGGATCCGGTCACCGCGGTGACGGTGGTCGGTCGTGGAGGTTCCGGCGGACCGAGCGATGACGACGCGGTCGACGTCTGGCACGAGATCCCCCGGGAGCCCGCAGAGGGATGAAGCCCCTGCCCTCGGCTCTGGCCGGGGGAGGAGGTCAGAGTCGAGGTCAGACAGAGTGGGCGAGGGGCGGCGAATCCGCCTGCCCCTCGCCATGCGGAACAGTTACCCGAAAACCGTCCGCTGGTGGCCGGTCTGCGTCTGTCTACCCTGGGACAGAGAGACCAGCCGAACGCGAAGCGTCTTACTCAGTCTCATGGTTATTCAAGTCGTTGTCTGTAGGTATTTTGGGGGACACGGAGGACCTGCGTATGCGAGAAGATGGGGCATGGGAATGCGCCGAGGAACCAACCTCCCCCGAATGGGTGACTTCAACCAGTCGGTGATCCTCGAGGCCATCCGCCGCTCGGACGCCGGGCTCAGCCGGATCGAGCTGGTCGAGGCGACCGGCCTCTCGGCCCAGACGATCACGAACATCACTCGACGCCTGCTGGACGAGGGCTTCATCGCCGAAGGCGGGCGCACGATCAACGGGCCGGGCAAGCCGCGGGTCACGCTCCGGCTGGTGGCGGAGAGCCGCTTCTCGGTGGGCGTGCACCTCGACCCTGCCGTCATCACCTTCGTGCTGCTCGACATGTCGGGCGCGGTCGTCCATCGACGCGTGGTCAGGACGCCGGACAAGGACCCTCGACGCATCGTCGAGACGGTCGCGCAGACGATCGACCTCCTGATCGACGAGGCCGGAGTGGAGCGGGGGCTCGTCTCGGGCATCGGGGTCGCGGCTCCCGGTCCGCTCGACGCCGAGAAGGGCACCGTGATCGACCCGCCGAAGCTGCACGGGTGGCATCGCGTGCCGCTGCGCTCGGTGCTGGCGGAGGCCACGGGCTTCGAGGTCACGCTCGAGAAGGACACGACGGCCGCCGCCGTCGGGGAGCTCTGGACGAGCAAGACGATGACGGAGGGGTCGTTCCTGTTCATCTATCTCGGAACAGGGCTCGGCGCGTCGGTGGTCCGCGAGGGTGGCGTCATCGCGGGAAGCTCGCACAACTTCGGCGAGATCGGACACATCATCGTGGACCCGGACGGCCCCCGGTGCCTCTGCGGGATGCGGGGATGCGTCGAGGTGGTGTGCACCCCTCAGGCCATCGTCGAGCAGGCCGAGGCGGCCGGCGTCTTCGAGGATGATCGTGAGGCCAGCGACGAGCGTGCCGTCGATGCCAGATTCACCCAGCTGTGCGAGCGTGCCGCGGCGGGGGAGGCCCCCGCGCTCGGAGTGCTGCGTCGCGCAGCAGGACACGTCACGGTCCTCATCGCGGCGCTGACGAACGTCCTCGACGTCGATCGTGTCGTTCTCGGCGGGCCGTTCTGGGGCCGCCTGGCCGCTGTGTATCTCGAGGAGATTCCCGCACCCCTCCACCGGCTGAGCGCGACGCGCGCCGTGCGGGCGCTGCCGGTCGAGGGGACCGTGGTCGGAGACGACGTGGGCGCTGTGGGTGCCGCGTGCGTCGTGCTCGATGCGGTGCTGACGCCTCGGGCATCGGATCTCTACCTCGAGGACTGAACGCCTCGTCAATCTGAATACCGGTATATCGGTTGGGGGTCGGCGGCAATATCTCCACTCGATGTACTATCGAGGGGATGCGCCGACTGGGGTGATCCGATGATCGGGACCACCGTCCCGCATCGACCGGGGGGAGACCGTCTGCGTGGCCCGGGAGCTGGGGGGCTCCGGGCCTCGCAGGCCCGTCAGCCGCCTGGGCTCAGCCCGAGAAGCGTCCCCACGGGATATCTCTCCGCAGCGGTCTCCGGAGGGGACGCTGCGTCCGCGTCCACGCAGAGACGCGGGGTTCGTCGGCCACGGCATCCGCAGTCTCCTGCGCGTATGCGTCGCTGACCACCGCGATGAGCGCGGCGAGCTCCTCCTCTGTGGCGGAGCCGCGCGTGATCTCGATCGTCGGGGGTCGCTCTGCGTCCGCCGACGTCGTGGGTGCGTCCTGCGCGCTCACAGGGGGATGTTCCCGTGCTTCTTCGGCGGCAGTTCGGCGCGCTTGCCGCGCAAGGCGCGGAGTGCCTTGGCGATCGAGACGCGGGTGTTCGCGGGCTCGATGATGCCGTCGATCTCGCCGCGCTCCGCGGCGAGGAACGGCGAGGTCACGCTGTACGTGTACTCGTTCGCGAGGCGCGTGCGCACGGCGGCGACGTCTTCACCGGCCTCTTCGGCGCGCTTGATCTCGCCGCGGTACAGGATGTTGACCGCACCCTGGCCGCCCATGACCGCGATCTCGGCGGTGGGCCAGGCGAGGTTCACGTCGGCGCCGAGCTGCTTCGAGCCCATGACGATGTAGGCGCCGCCGTAGGCCTTGCGCAGGATGACCGTGACGAGCGGCACCGTCGCCTCGGCGTACGCGTAGATGAGCTTGGCGCCGCGGCGGATCACGCCGGTCCACTCCTGGTCGGTGCCGGGGAGGTACCCGGGCACATCGACGAGGGTGACGATCGGGATCGAGAACGCGTCGCAGAAGCGCACGAACCGGCTCGCCTTCTCGCCCGCCTCGATGTTCAGGGTGCCGGCCATCTGCGACGGCTGGTTGGCGATGATCCCGACGGACCGGCCCTCGACGCGACCGAAGCCGATCACGATGTTCGGGGCGAAGAGCGGCTGGACCTCGATGAAGTCCCCGGCATCGACGACGTGCTCGATCACCGTGTGGATGTCGTACGGCTGGTTGGGGGAGTCCGGGATGATCGTGTTCAGCGAGCGATCGGCATCCGTGGTCTCCCACTCGAAGCCGCTCTCGTAGCCGGGGATCTCGGCCATGTTGTTGTCGGGGAGGAAGCCGAGCAGCGTGCGAGCGTAGTCGATCGCGTCGTCCTCGTCCTGGGCGAGGTAGTGCGCGACGCCCGAGCGGGTGTTGTGCGTGAGCGCACCACCGAGCTCCTCCATGCCGACGTCCTCACCCGTGACCGTCTTGATGACGTCGGGGCCGGTGACGAACATCTGGCTGGTCTTGTCGACCATGATGACGAAGTCGGTCAGAGCCGGTCCGTAGACGGCGCCGCCGGCGGCAGGACCCATGATGATCGAGATCTGCGGGATGACACCCGACGAGCGGGTGTTCAGTCGGAAGATCTCGCCGTACTTGCTGAGGGCGAGCACGCCCTCCTGGATCCGGGCGCCGCCCGAGTCGAGGATGCCGATGATCGGCATGCCGCCGGAGAGGGCGAACTCCATGATCTTGATGATCTTGTCGCCGGAGACCTCGCCGAGCGATCCCCCGAAGGTGGTGAAGTCCTGCGAGTAGACGGCGACGGTGCGACCGTGGATCGTGCCGACGCCCGTCACGACCGAGTCGCCGTACGGGCGGTTCCGATCCATCCCGAAGGCGGTGCTGCGGTGGCGCACGTATTCGTCGAACTCGACGAAGCTTCCGGGATCGACGAGCAGTTCGATGCGCTCGCGGGCGGTCATCTTGCCCTTGGCGTGCTGCTTGTCGTGCGCGATCTTCTCAGCGTCGACAACGGCTTCGTTGTAGCGAGCGCGGAGGTCTGCGATTCTGCCGGCGGTGGTCGAGAGTTCGGGCTTGTCCGTCACGGATTCCACCCTATCGTCGGCTCGGCCCGCTCCGTTGGATGCTCGCCACAACGGGTCGCCCGATCCTTTGGTGGCTGTCCGCAGACTGCGCGCTCCGCGGAGGTCGCCGCGCACTCAGTCGCGGCGCGATCCCGACGGATCCGAGCCCAGCTCTCCCGGCAGGTCATGAGTTCCGTGCGTCTCGATCGCGGCGGCGTCCTTGCGGCCGCGTCCGACCGAGGCGATCCTCCGACCTGCCCAGCCGACGCCGCGTGCGGCCGAGCCGGCGGCGCCGGCCACAGCCCCGCCGACGAACTGCGCGCCGTGCAGCATCCGGAGTTCGAGCTTCTCCGCGCCGTCGACCGGCTCGAGGTCGAGGGGCAGGTCCATCGGAGCCGCCCCGAACGCGCGGTGCGAGGTCGTGAGCACGCGGCGTCCGAGGATGTGGTTGCCCGCCCCGCCCACGGCGGCGCCGACACCGAACGGCAGCGCCTTGCCGATGAACGAGGCTCCGCCCTTGGCGGCGAACTGCTTCACGAACATGCTCTTGAGTCGATCGACCAGCGGCCCGACCGCTGCACGGGGGAGCGACTTCGTGACCATCTCGCCCCAGTACGACGAACGCGTCCCGCCCTTGCCTGTCGCCTCGCCGGCGAGTTGACCGACGAGGGCCACGCCCTCTTTGCCGAGCATCAGCGTCATGACCAACGCTCTGGCCCTGTCGGGGTTCGAGACCGCGATGCCGTGCACTTCGGCAACGGACTGCGCGAACAGTGCTGTGGACTCGACGAACCCGACGGTCTCCACGCCGGACAGCGCGAGCGTGATTCCGGTGCCTATCCCCGGGACGACCGCCGTCGCTCCGACGGCGGCGCCACCCGTCGTCACGGCAGCGAGGTAGCGGCGCTCGAGGATGCGGATGATCTGCTCGGGCGAGGCGTGGGGGTTGCGCAGTCGGATGCTCCGGATGTGCGCGAGGACGAGCGGGCGCTGGATCGAGAGGACGCGATCGAGGCCCCGCACCATGAACGGATGCTCCGTGGAGCCCACAGGCGGCACGCCTCTGTCCCACGGAGAGTCGTCGGGAAGGGAGTGGATCTTGTGCACCTTGGGGCCCATGGATCGATCCTAGGAACCCAGACCGCGAAAATGCCGAAAGCCCGGCTCCCTTGACGGGGCCGGGCTTTCGTGCGAGACGATCAGACGAACAGGTTCGCCCGCTCGAGGTCTTCGGCGAAGTCGACCTCGACCGCGTAGAGGTCCGACACGTCCATCGGCTCGAGCAGAAGGCCGTCTTCGGCGATCGCGAGCTCGAGGCCACGCTCGAAGTAGTCCTGGTCCTCGACGCGCTGCAGCTGGCGCATGAACGCCTTCTTGTTCGCGGCGGAGATGTAGTTGATGCCGACCGCCTCGCCGAGACCGCCCTTGACGGTCTTGGAGAGCTCGTTGATGAAGCCCTCGGCCGTGACCGTGTACTTCACCTCTTCGTCGCTCACCTTGGATGTGTTCACGGTGACGAACGACTGGTCGCGCTCGATGTAGGCGGCGGCGCGGCCCAGGATCATCGGGTCGAAGACGACGTCGCCGTTCATCCACAGCACGCCGGACTTGCCGGTGGCGCCGAGTGCACGCAGCAGGCTCTTCGACGTGTTGGTCTCGTCGTAGCGCTCGTTGTGCACGTAGTTGACGTTCGGGAAGGCGTCGATGATCGTCTCGGCGCGGTAGCCGACGACGGCGGTGATGCGGGCGTCCGACCCGAAGGCCGCGCGGATGTTGTCGTGCTGCTGACGCATGATCGTGCGGCCGTCGCTCAGCTCGGTGAGCGGCTTCGGCAGCGCGCGGCCGAGGCGTGAGCCCATGCCTGCGGCGAGGATGACGGTCTGAAGAGTCACGAGTGCTCCTAAAGGAAGTATGTGTTCACGGTCGGTTCACCGACCAGACACTTCGTCGTGCCGAGAGTCATGCTAGCGATCGAGGCTGGGAACCCCCGGGGGTTGCGGCCTCCGTTGCCGATTCGTGATCCAGTACACACCCAACACTCAGATTCGTCCAGATCCGCGCGATGATCGGCCCTATCCGTGTTTCGCGCGGCCAATTGTTGCGGTGACCCGAAGAAAAGGGGCGCCCGTTGATACCGTAGGACGGTGACTGCTTCCCCCGACGACCGCACCGATCAGGTGGCTGATGCCGCGCCCCCGACCGTGAAGAAGACGCCGGCTCGGAAGACGCCCGTCAAGAAGGCGGCGAGCACGCGCGCGCCGGCGAAGTCGGCGGCCGACAAAGCCGCCGCGACGATCGAGGTGGTGGCTGAGCCTGCACTGAAGATCGATCGCGCACCCTCCGGTTCTGGCCCGCGGTCCACCGCGACGAAGAAGACCACCTCTGCCACCGCGCGCACGGCAGCCGCCAAGAACTCGGCCCGCCCGGCGACGACGCGCACCACCGGAGCGAAGACGGCCGCCGCACGCTCCACGGCTGCGAAGACGACGGCCGCCAAGACCACGGCGGCGAGGCCTGCCGCTGCGAAGACGACCGGCGCCAAGACCACCGCTGCGAAGACCACCGCCGCGAAGACCACCGCCGCGAAGACGGTGGCGGCGAAGGCCGCCGCAGAGAAGAGCGCGGCAGCGAAGTCCACCGCCCGCACCTCTGCAGCGAAGACGGCTTCTGCCAAGACGGCGGCCGCGAAGAGTGCCGCGGCGAAGACTGCCGCAGCCAAGGCGGCCGCGGCCAAGGCCGCTGCGGCCGAGGCGGAAGCAGCGAAGGCCGCGGAGGCGGAAGCCGAGACCGCCCAGGCGGAAGCCACGGTCGCCGCTGCGGCACCCGGGGCTCCCTCCGTCGAGGAGGCGACGTCGCCGGCGACAGCGGATGCTTCGGAGGAGACGGTCGCCCGGCCCGCTGTCGAGAGCGAGGAGGCTTCGTCCTCGGCGGAACCCCAGATCGTCGAGGTCGCCGCTGAGTCGACGAGCGTTCCGCTCGATGAGGACTCTGCGGTCGACGACGCCACGGCAGAGGTGGTGAAGACCGACGACACCAGCGCGGATGACGCGCCGGCCACGGCGAGCCCGGCAGACGACGCAGACGGCGCCGTCTCGGACGCCGATGCGACGGAAGAGGCGGTCAGCGGTGTCGACGCGGCATCCGCGGCCGAGGCGATCCGCATCCGTGGTCTTGTGAAGAGCTTCGGTGACCACACCGCGGTCAACGGCATCGACCTCACTGTGCCCGCGGGCTCGTTTTACGGAATCGTCGGCCCCAACGGGGCGGGCAAGACGACGACCCTGTCGATCGTCGCCGGGCTCCTGCGCGCCGACGAGGGCGACGTCGTGATCTGCGGCATCGACCAGAAGGCGAAGCCGCTCGCGGCGAAGCGGATGATGGGAGTGCTGCCCGACCGGCTCCGCACCTTCGACCGTCTCACCGGTCGCCAGCTCCTCTACTACTACGGATTGCTCCGAGGCCTCGCCTCGGATGTCATCGAGAAGCGCGTGGGCGACCTCGCGCGGGCCTTCGATCTCGGAGAGGCGCTCAACCGCGTCGTCTCCGACTACTCGGCCGGCATGACCAAGAAGATCATGCTCGCGGGTGCGATGATCCACTCGCCGCGGGTCCTGGTGCTCGACGAGCCCTTCGAAGCGGTCGACCCTGTTTCTTCGGCCGTGATCCTCGACATCCTGCGTGCATACGTCGCGCACGGTGGAACGGTCATCCTCTCCAGCCACGGCATGGATCTCGTCGAGCGCGTCTGCTCGCGCGTCGCGATCATCGTCGGCGGAGACGTGCTGGCCGAGGGCACGATCGACGAGGTGCGTGCAGGGCAGACGCTCGAGGCACGATTCGTCGAGCTGTCCGGCGGTATCGGCGAGGTGGAGGGGCTCGAGTGGCTGCACACGTTCTCCGACTGAGGGCGGCGCTCCTGATCGGATCGCTCCGCGGCGAACGTCGGGTGCGGACGCTGGTCATGCTCGCCGTCATCGTCGTCCTCACTGCTGTCGTCTGCGCCGCAGTCCTGAGTCTCGACGACGCACCCGTCGCCGTCGCGCGCACGGTCATCGTGCTCGGCAGCGCGGCGCTCCTCCTGGGCTTTCTCGTCGGTCCCATCCTCGTGGGCGCCGTCGACCAACTCGATCCGCGACGGTTCGCGGTGTTCGGGGTCGACGAACGGCAGATGCCGTGGATCCTCGCCCTCGCGTCGTTCATCAGCGTCCCGAGCCTGGCGCTCCTCGCCGTCAACATCAGCGTCTGCATCGTCGCGATCCGGCTGGGCGCGCCTTGGCCTCTCGCGGTCCTGATGAGCGTGGTGAGTCTCGTGTCGACGATCCTCTCGGCACGGATCGGGATGGCAGTGAACGCGCTCGTGCTGCCCGAACGTCGCTCGCGTGAACTCACCGCGCTCTTCGCCCTGGCAGTGGTCGTGATCGCCTTCCCGGTCGCGGTCTTCCTGGCGTCCCTCAAGTGGGATGGGCATGTCCCCGCCGCGGTCGCGACTCTCACGGCGGCCGTCGGATTCACCCCCTTCGCGGCATCATCGCGGTTCCTCTTCTCGTTCGCGACGGACGATTCCTCGGGTGCCTGGATCAGCGGCATCGTGGCGTTCGCGACCGCAGCGGGTCTCTGGGTGCTGTGGACGTGGCTCGTGCGTCGTCTGCTCACCACCACCGAGCGTCCGGTCGCATCTCGGGAACGATCCGGACTCGGCTGGTTCGGTCTGCTGCCCTCGAACGCGTTCGGGGCGATCGCGGCGCGCAGCCTCGTGTACTGGCTGCGTGACCGTCGCTACATCATGAACCTCATCGTCGTCCCGGTCGCCGGAGTGCTCACGGTGCTCCCGCTCCTCGTCGCGGGTGTGCCGCTCGAGATCGCAGCGCTCGTGCCGGTCCCCGTCATGGCGCTGTTCTTCGGATGGCTGCCGCACAACGACGTCGCCTACGACTCGACCGCGCTGTGGACCCATGTGGCCAGCGGTGTGCGCGGCATCCCCGATCGTCTGGGGCGACTGGTGCCGGTGATCCTCGTGGCGCTCCCGGTGCTCGCGATCGCGGTGCCGCTCACCCTGCTCTGGATCGACGACTGGCGTCTGCTGCTTCCGCTCACCGGTGTCGGCGCCAGCCTGCTGCTGTCGGCTCTCGGATTCTCGAGCATCGTCTCGGTGATCGCCCCCTATGCCGTCTCCCGACCGGGCGACAGCCCGTTCCAGCAGCCTCAGCGACCGACCTCGCGTGGTGCATACGGCCCGGCGGCGGCGTTCCTCGGTGCCATCGTCGTGAGCATCCCGGCGATCTGGCTGCTCGTGCTCACGATGCTCGAGGGGTCGCGGTTCGCCCCGGCGACCTTCTGGGCGGGGCTCGCGACCGGCGTGGTCATGCTCGCCATCGGAGTGACCGTCGGAGGGCGGATCTTCGAGCGCGAGGGGGAGCGCCTGATGGAGTTCGTCGAGACCGCGTGACACCCGCCCACCCCGGGCCGTGCACGGCTAGACTCTCGGCATGAGTACTCCGCTGGACAGCCCCGATCAGGGCGGCGTGGCAACGCTTGATCGCGAACTGGAAGAGCTCCTCCGGGAGGAGAACCTCGAACCGGGTGACCACGAGCGCTTCTCGCACTACGTCAAGAAAGACAAGATCCTCGAGTCCGCGATCACCGGCAAGCCGGTGCGTGCGCTGTGCGGCAAGAAGTGGACTCCGGGTCGCGATCCGGAGAAGTTCCCGATCTGCCCCACCTGCAAGGAGATCTACGAGTCGATGATCAGCTGAGCCGCACAGGCTCAGCCGCGGATCAGTCCGCGTCGATGAACACCGTCGGGATCGCCGGGTCCGACTTGCTCAGGGCGAGTGCTCGGACCGGAAGCTCCTCTCGCACGCGCAGGTGATGCGCTCGCGCCGACGCCGTGCCTTCCGGTCCTTCGTAGGCGGTGTCGATCTCTCCGGCCTCGACGAAGGTCGTCTGCAGGGCGCGTCCGTCCGGATGCTCCGCCGGGGTGTCGAGGTGTTCGAACCCGTCGGAGACGACCACGGTCTCGGTGGTCGCCACACCGTCGACGAGGGTGCGGAAGGCCGCCTTGCGTCCGCCGTGAGATGCCTTGTCGGTCGATGCCTTCGCCACGCCGATCCACGCCCCGGTCGGATCCTGACGGGCGACGAGCTTGTAGACCATGCTCGCCGTGGGATAACCGGATCCCGTGACGACCGAGGTGCCGACGCCGTATGCGTCGACGGGCGACGCCGCCAGCGCGGCGATCGCGTACTCGTCGAGGTCGCTCGTGACCGTGATCCGCGTGTCCGTCGCGCCGAGATCGTCGAGCTGAGCACGCACCTCGGCAGCGACGATCGGCAGGTCGCCGGAGTCGATGCGCACGCCGCCGAGGCCGGTGCCGGCGACGCGGATGGCCGTCTCGACTCCCGCGCGGATGTCGTAGGTGTCGACGAGCAGGGTCGTGTCCGTCCCGAGGCTGTCGATCTGCGAGCGGAAGGCCTCCTCCTCGGTCTCGTGCAGAAGCGTCCACGAGTGCGCGGCCGTGCCCATGGTCGGGATGCCCCATCGGCGGCCCGCTTCGAGGTTGCTGGTCGCACGGAAGCCGGCGATGTAGGCGGCGCGGGCTGCGGCGACGGCGGACTGCTCGGCGGCGCGACGGGATCCCATCTCGGCGAGCGGTCGCTCGCCGGCCGCGATGCTCATGCGGGATGCCGCCGTGGCGACCGCCGAATCGTGGTTGAGGACGCTGAGTGCGAGCGTCTCGAGCACGACGGCGTCGGCGAACGAGCCCTCGACGGTCAGGATGGGGGAACCGGGGAAGTACAGCTCTCCCTCGCGGTAGCCGCGGATGGAGCCCGTGAATCGGTAGTTCTCGAGGTACGTGAGTGAATCGGCATCGACGACATCGTTGTCGCGCAGGAAGCGCAGCTCGTCGTCTTCGAAGCGGAATTCGCGGAGCAGCGTGAGCAGGCGTCCGGTGCCGGCCACCACGCCGAAGCGGCGTCCTCCGGAGAGCCGACGGGAGAAGAGCTCGAACACGCTCGGGCGGGACGCGGTCCCGTCACGCAACGCGGCGGCGAGCATGGTGAGTTCGTAACGGTCGGTCAGAAGCGCCGTGGACGTCGTCATGCGCTCAGCTTAGTGACGACATGCGCTCGGGTTGCTGAGCATGACGCGGGGTGCGCGCGGGTAGGCTGGTGAGTCATGAACGACGCCCCGATCGGAATCTTCGACTCCGGTGTCGGCGGACTCACGGTGGCCAGAGCCATCCGAGCCCAGCTGCCCCGGGAATCGTTCGTCTACATCGGCGATACGGCCCATTCGCCGTATGGGCCGAAACCCATCGCCGATGTGCGGCGCTACAGCCTCGAGGTGCTCGACACGCTGGTGGATCAGGGCGTGAAGATGCTCGTGATCGCCTGCAACACGGCATCCGCAGCGATGCTGCGCGACGCACGGGAGCGCTACGACGTCCCTGTCGTCGAAGTGATCGGACCCGCCGTGAGGCGCGCGGTCTCGACCACCCGCAACGGCCGCGTGGGCGTGATCGGCACGGTCGGCACGATCGGCTCGCGCGCGTATCAGGACATGCTCGAGGTGAACGAGCGTCTCGAGGTCTTCACCGCGGCGTGCCCCCGCTTCGTCGAGTTCGTCGAGGGCGGCATCACGGGGACGCCCGAGGTGCTCGCGACCGCCGAGGAGTACCTCGCGCCCCTGCGAGACGCAGAGGTCGACACCCTGGTGCTCGGATGCACGCACTACCCGTTCCTGCGCGGCGCGATCAGCTACGTGATGGGGGAGGGCGTGACCCTCGTATCGAGCGACGACGAGACCGCGGGAGACGTGTATCGCCAGCTCGTCCGCGGCGACCTGCTCGCACCGCCCGACGCCACCGCATCGTATGTCTATGAGGCGACCGGCGACTCGACCACCGAATTCACCGCCCTCGCCAACCGTCTGATGGGCCGTGAGGTGCGCGACGTGCAGCTCGTGCAGACCGGCGTCATCACTCTTCCGGAGTCAGCCGCAGGGCTCTGACTCCTCCGCAGCATCCACCCGCTTCTCCCACCGCACCGAAGGAATCCCATGACCAGCATCGTCCGCGCCGACGGCCGCTCCACCGACCAGCTCCGTGAGATCACGATCGAGCGCGGCTGGAGCAGCCACGCCGAAGGGTCGGCGCTGATCAGCTTCGGCGGCACCAAGGTGCTGTGCACCGCATCCTTCACGAACGGCGTGCCCCGCTGGCTCACCGGCAAGGGCAAGGGGTGGGTGACGGCCGAGTACTCGATGCTTCCCCGGGCGACGAACAGCCGCAACGACCGTGAGAGCGTGAAGGGCCGCATCGGCGGACGCACGCACGAGATCTCGCGCCTGATCGGCCGCGCGCTGCGTGCCGTCGTCGACACCAAGGCCCTCGGTGAGAACACGATCGTGATCGACTGCGACGTGCTGCAGGCCGACGGCGGAACGCGCACCGCCGCGATCACCGGTGCCTATGTCGCACTGGCCGACGCGATCGAGTGGGGTCGCGAGAAGAAGTTCATCGGCAAGAACTCGACGCCGCTGCTCGACTCCGTCGCCGCCGTCTCCGTGGGCATCATCGACGGCGAACCCATGCTGGATCTCGCATATGTCGAGGACGTTCGCGCGGAGACCGACATGAACATCGTCGTCACCGGCCGTGGCCTCTTCGTCGAGGTGCAGGGAACAGCCGAGGGTGCGCCGTTCGACAAGCGCGAACTCGACGCGCTGCTCGAGCTTGGCGTCGCGGGCTGCGCCGACCTGAAGGACCAGCAGCTGAAGGCACTCGCGAGCTGATGAAGGTCGTCCTGGCCACGCACAACCCGCACAAGGTCGCGGAGTTCCAGCAGATCGTCGCGGCGACGCGCCCGGATCTCGAGGTCATCGGCTACGACGGTCCAGAGCCGATCGAAGACGGGGTGACCTTCGCGGAGAACGCGCTCATCAAGGCGCGTGCTGCATCGGCGCACACGGGACTCGCGGCCCTCGCCGACGACTCCGGAATCTGCGTCGATGTGCTCGGCGGGTCGCCCGGGGTCTTCTCGGCCTACTGGGCGGGGCAGAAGAAGGATGCTGCGGCCAACCTCGAGCTGCTCCTCGATCAGCTGCGCGACATCGCCGAGCCTCATCGCACCGCCCACTTCAACTCGACCATCGCGCTGGTGACCCCGGAGGGAGCCGAGCACGTGGTCGTCGGCAACTGGCCGGGGCGGCTCGCGAGTGAGGCGTCCGGCGGAGGCGGGTTCGGCTACGACCCGATCTTCGTGCCGGACGGTCAGCCTGAGGGCGCCGAGCGCACCGTGGGGGATTTCACCGCCGACGAGAAGCAGGCGCAGTCGCACCGGGCCCGCGCCTTCGCGGAACTGGTGCCGCTGCTCGCCGAACTCTGAGTCGCCTTCACGATAACCACTACGCTTGACGTACTTCAAGCGTAGTGGTTACTGTGGTCGGCATGCGAGAACTCACCTACTACATCGGAGTCACCCTCGACGGGTTCATCGCGGGACCCGCCGACGAGGTCGACTTCTATCCCGTGACGCCCGCTTTCGCCGAGACTCTCGGCACCGAGCTCGCCGACATCCAACCCGCGCATGTGCGCGCGGGGCGCGGCGGAGTCGACGAACCGCTCACCCGCTTCGACACCGTCGTGATGGGGCGTCGAACCTTCGAGCCCGCGCTGCAGGCCGGTATCACCGATCCGTACTCGCAGTTGCGGACCGTGGTGTTCAGTCGTTCGCTCGACGATCCGGGCGAGCCGAACGTCGAGCTCGTGCGCACGGATCCCGTCGAGCGGGTGCGCGAGCTCAAGAACGAGGAGGGGCTCGGCATCTATCTCGCCGGCGGAGCGGTGCTCGCCGGCGTGCTGCTCGACGAGATCGACCGTCTGATCGTCAAGAAGTATCCGGTGATCGTCGGCGCCGGCATCCCGATGGCGCGGAATGAGTTCTCGCCAACGCACTTCGCGCTCGACCAGGTTCGCTCGTTCGACAACGGCTGCGTCGTGCTCGAGTACTCGCGGCTGCGTTGAGAACGCGGCTACTGAGAATCATCACCATTCCCGACTGCGCGCAGACCCGCCGAACGGCACGAGAGCCGGTCTAGCCTGGAGGCATGCACGATCACGCGCCCGCCGCCGGCGGCATCCGCTCTGCGAGCCATCGCCGCCTTCTGGCGATCTCGCTGAGCCTGACCGCGACCATCATGGTCGTGCAGGTCGTGGGCGCGATCCTCACCGGGTCGCTCGCGCTGCTGGCGGATGCGGCCCACATGTTCACCGACGCATCGGCCCTCGTGATCGCTCTGATCGCCGCGGCCGTCGCCGCGCGGCCCGCCGATGACCGTCGCACGTTCGGATACCAGCGGGCCGAGGTGTTCGGCGCCCTGATCAACGCGATCATCCTGATCCTGCTCGCCGGGTGGGTCGGGATCGAAGCGGTCGGTCGACTGCTGAACCCGGGCGAGACCGAGGTCGCCGGAGGGCTGATGCTCGTCGTCGCGGTCGTCGGACTCGTGGCCAATGCGATCTCGATGTGGCTTCTGAGCCGTGCCCAGCGCACCAGCATCAACGTCCGCGGTGCATACCTCGAGGTGATGGGCGATCTCATCGGCTCGGCGATGGTGATCATCGCCGCGGTCGTGATCGTCACGACCGGATGGATGCCGGCAGACGCGCTCGCATCGATCATGATCGCCGTGCTGATCATCCCTCGCGCCATCGCACTGCTCCGCGAAGTGTTCTCGGTCCTCTCCGAGTCGGCGCCCGAGGGGACCGCGGTCAGCGACATCCGCCAGCACCTGCTCGACTATGACGGGGTCGTCGGTGTGCACGACGTGCACGTGTGGCAGCTGACCCGCGGCGCTCCGGTGTTCAGCGCGCACGTCAGCGTCGAACCCGCGCTCCTCGCCGACGGCCGATCGGCGAAGCTGCTCAGCGACCTCCAGTCGTGCCTCGCGCATCACTTCGACGTGGAGCATTCGACCTTCCAGATCGAGCCCGCCGAGCAGTCGGACTGCGAACCGCATCACGCGTGACGGGTCAGCTCTCGACGACGACCTCGTCGGGGGACTTGTCGGGGCGCAGCCCGCGCCAGCGGGAATGTCGGAGCACCCCGTCGGGGGTCCAGTTGGCGAACTCCACCTCGCCGACCAGCTCCGGCTCGACCCACAGTGCGTCGGAGGCGTCGACAGCGGGCACTCCGTCGAGCGGTGCCGAGTCGACGCGCAGGGGCGCGAGGCGTGCGAGCAGATCGCGCAGCATCCGGTCGGTGAAGCCGGTGCCGACGCGTCCGACGTACCGGAGCCGCCCGGAGTCCGGCACCGCGAGCAGCAGGGAACCGAACGTCCCCTCGCGGTCACCCTTGCCGGGGCGGACGCCGACGATCACGACCTCCTGCATCCGGGTGTGCTTGAGCTTGAGCCAGGCGGGGGAGCGCTGGCCTGCGCGATAGCGGGAGGCCGGGTCTTTGACGACCACGCCCTCGAGGCCGAACTCGTCGCTCGCGGCCAGCGCGGCATCCACGTCGTCGAAAACCGGCGGCACCTGCATCGGGGCGGCCAGATCCGACACGACCTCTTCGAGCAGCGTGCGCCGCTGTGACAGGGGCATCGAGCTGAGGTCGTGTCCGTCGAGGCGCAGCAGATCGAAGACCATATAGACGATCGGTGTGCGCACGACCTCTCGTTCGATCTCGCGGGGCCGTGTGAGGTGCATCCGATTCTGCAGCAGCGAGAAGCTCGGTCTGCCCTGCCTGTCGAAGGCGACGATCTCTCCGTCGACGATCGCGTCGCCGACGGGCAGGAATGGAGCGCCGTCTGCCGTGAGTTCGGGGTAGCGGCCCGTGATGTCGGTGCCGCTGCGGGCGTGCAGCAGCATCCGTCCGTCACTCCAGGTGCCGATCGCCCGGATGCCGTCCCACTTGACCTCGACCCAGGAGGGGGAGCTCAGGCCGCGGGCGATCGCGGGCGTCCCGTTCTCGGCGAGCATGGGCGAGACGGAAGCGGGGGCGGCGGATGCCGGTGCGCTCGCCGCCCCGGCGATGCGCGGCCGGTGCCTCGGTGCGTCACCGCGCCGGGCGGGTGACTCGTCGACGGAGGCCGTCGGATGTGTCGACTGCACCCATGGCGCATGCTCGGTGCGCAGCGGGGCGATGGGGTCAAGACCCGATTTCGCGCGCTCCAGCACGGTCGCGAAGTCGAGCTGGGCGAGATCGGGGTCGTCGAGTTCGTCCCACGTGCGAGGTGCGGCCACCCACGGCTGCGCCCGCCCCCGCATCGAGTACGGCGAGATCGTGGTCTTCTTGCCGTTGTTCTGGCTCCAGTCGAGGAAGACCTTGCCGCCGCGGGCCGCCTTCGCCATGGTGCTGGTGGCGAGGTCGGGATGCTCGGTCTCGATGAGCCGCGCGATCTCCTTCACGACGGCGGAGATCTCGTCACTGGTCTGATGACCGGGAAGAGCGGCGTAGAGGTGGATGCCTTTGCTGCCGCTCGTGACGGGAACGGGCTCGAGGCCGATGCCGGTGAGCAGACCGCGGGCGATGCGGGCGACCTCCGCGCACTGGGCGAGGCCGACGCCGGGGCCGGGGTCGAGGTCCAGCACGAGGCGGTCGGGCCTGCCGGGCAGGCCGTCCGGCGCGAAGCGCCACTGCGGCACGTGGAGCTCGATCGCGGCGACCTGGGCGAGCCACACGAGAGTCGGCACGTCCTCGACGAGCGGATACTCCTTCGGTCCGTCGGAGTGGCGGATCTCGTGCCGCGGGATCCAGCTCGGGGCTCCGGGCTCGAGCTGCTTCGTGAAGAAGGAATCGGCCGGATGATCGGTCGTTCCGACCCCCTCGACCCAGCGCTTGCGGGTGACCGGGCGGCCGTCGAGGAGGGGGAGGATGTGGGGCGCGATCGCCGTGTAGTAGGCGATGATCTCGCCCTTGGTCGTGCCGGTCTCGGGATAGACGACCTTGTCGAGGTTGGTGATGCGCAGGCGGCGGCCGTCGATCTGCACGTTCTGCGCCTCCGGAGCCATAGCGCCAGCGTAGTCAAGGTACTGGCCGCGACCGGGGCGCCTGGTGTTCACTGGGGGCATGAGAACGATCTGGAAGGGCGCGCTGACCTTCGGCCTCGTGAACGTGCCGGTCAAGGTGTACTCCGCGACGGAGGATCACGACGTGCCGCTGCATCAGGTGCACGAGAAGGATGGCGGTCGCATCCGGTATCAGCGCACCTGTGAGGTGTGCGGAGAGACCGTGGCGTATGCCGACATCGACCGTGCGTACGTCGAGGAGGGCCAGACGGTCGTGCTCACGAAGGATGACCTGGCGGCACTGCCCGCCGAGAAGAGCCGTGAGATCGACGTCGTCGAGTTCGTTCCCTCCGACCAAGTCGATCTGCTGACGCTGGACAAGCCGTACTACCTCGAGCCCGACTCGAAGTCACCCAAGGCCTACGTGCTGCTGCGCAAGACGCTCGAGCAGACCGACCGCACGGCGATCGTGCGCTTCACGCTGCGTCAGAAGACCCGGCTCGCGGCGCTCCGCGTGCGCGGCAAGGTGCTGGTCCTGCAGACGCTGCTGTGGGCCGACGAGGTGCGTGAGGCGGAGTTCCCGGCGCTGGATGAGGACGTGCGGATCTCGAAGAAGGAGCTCGAGCTCTCGGCATCCCTCGTCGACAGCTATTCGGCCGACTTCGACCCCGAATCGTTCGTCGACGAGTACCAGAAGGAGCTGCGGACCCTGATCGACGCCAAGATCGAGGCGGGTGACACGTTCGACGTGTCGGAGACGTTCGGCGAGGCCGAAGGTGACGCCAAGAGCGGCGAGGTCATCGACCTGATGGAGGCACTGCGTGCCAGCGTCGCCCGCACCAAGGCCGCTCGGTCGGAGTCGGCCGACACCAAGACGAGCACCAAGACGAGCCCGAGCAAGAAGAAGGCGGGCTGAGAGTCTCAGCCCGCCGGTCTTCGATCGTTCGAGGTCAGTGCTTGCCGTCTCCGTCGAAGTCGGGAGCGCGGTCGAACACCTCGGGGTCGAGCGTGAGCTCTTCCGCCTCGGCGGCGTCGGTCTCACCCTCACCGGCGAGGGCTTCCTTCTTCGCCTTGTGACGCTCGGACAGGTAGTGCCAGAGCGTGACGAGCGCGGTACCGCCGACGGCGGCGAGCAGGATCAGGTCGATGTAGCTCTCGACGAAGTGCGCGACCGGAGGGATGAAGCCGATCGCGTAGCCGAACATCGTGAGGCCGAAGCCCCAGAGGATCGCACCGATCAGGTTGTAGAGCGTGTAGCGGCGCCACGGCATGTGGCCGACGCCGGCAGCGACGGGCGCGAACGTGCGGACGATCGGCACGAAGCGGGCGAGGATGACGGTGATGCCGCCGAAACGCTCGAAGAACGCGTTGGTGCGCTCGACGTTCTTCTTGCTGAAGAGGCCGGATTCCTTGCGTTCGAAGACCGCAGGCCCGCCCTTGTGGCCGATCAGGTAGCCAACTTCACCACCGACGAAGGCGGACAACCCGATGAGCAGGGCGACGATCCAGACGTTGAGTCCGAACACGCCGTGCTCGGAGCCGGCGAGCGGGTGCGACAGCAGACCCGAGATCACCAGCAGCGTGTCGCCCGGCAGCAGGAAGCCCACGAGAAGACCCGTCTCGGCGAAGACGATGAAGCACACCACGAGCAGCGCCCAGGGGCCGGCCGAGCCGATGATGGTGGCGGGGTCGAGCCAGGGGATGAGAGCGGCGTGATGCATGGATTTCCCGTCGTAGTGAGCTGTGCGGCGGTCAAGTCGTCGGCCGCACGGCATGCGACTGATCGGTGCGGAAGGTGGGACTTGAACCCACACGCCCTAGGGCACAGGAACCTAAATCCTGCGTGTCTGCCAATTTCACCACTCCCGCGCGGTGAAATCAGTCTACTGATCGGGGGATCGTGCGTTCCTGGGGATCCGCCCGCAGGCTCCGTCCGGCACTGTGGATAACTCCGGCGGCATATGCACGATCCTTGCGAGGATGCTCGGGTGATCCACCCCTCCGTCCTCGTCGTCGAGCGTGTCCGCCAGAGACTCCGCGCCGAGGCGACGGATCCGTCGCTCGATCCGGCGGTGGCCCGCTCCGTCGCGCTCGCCGAGGTCCGTCGCTTCAATGACCTCGCCCTCTCGCGTGGCGAGATCATGATCGACGACGAGGCCGCTTTCGTGCGAGACGTGCTCGCGTCGGTGACCGGCTTCGGAGCGCTGCAGCCACTGCTCGACGACCCCGAGATCGAGGAGATCTGGCTCAACGGTCCCGAGAGCATCCATGTCGCGCGCGGAGGAGTGTCGGAGCGCCTCGCCCTGCGGTTGAGTGACTCGCAGCTGCGCGACGTCGTCGAGAGGATGCTGCAGTCGACAGGGCGCAGGGTCGACATCAGCCAACCGTTCGTCGACGCATCGCTGCCGGACGGGTCACGACTGCACGTCGCCATCGCGGACGTGGTCCGAGGCGGGTGGTCGGTGAACATCCGCAAGTTCCTGCCACGGTACCGATCGCTCGACGCGCTGGTCGCACACGGTGCCCTCCCCGCCGAGCTGGCCACGATCCTGCACCAAGCGATGCTCGACGGGCAGAGCATCATCGTCTCGGGTGCGACCCACGCCGGAAAGACCACGTTCCTCGGTGCGCTCCTCGCCTCGTGCGTCGACCGGCAGCGCATCGTCACGGTCGAGGAGACGTTCGAGCTCGCCGTCGACGGCCCGGACATCGTGTCCTTGCAGGGGCGTCAGGCGAGCCTCGAGGGGACGGGAGAGATCACGCTTCGTCGTCTCGTGAAGGAGGCGCTCAGGATGCGTCCGGACCGCCTCGTCGTCGGTGAGGTCAGGGATGCGGAGGCGCTCGATCTCGTCCTCGCACTCAACACCGGAGTTCCCGGTGCCGCGACGGTGCATGCCAGCTCGGCCGAGGAGGCCCTCGACAAGCTGACCCTCCTCCCGCTGTTGGCAGGACGGAACATCGACCGGGCCTTCGTCGCCCCGGCTCTCGCGAGGGCGGTCGACCTCGTGGTGCACTGCGTGCGCGATGACGACGGGACGCGGCGCGTGCACGAGGTCATCGCACCCAACGGGGAGGTCGCCGACGGGCGGATCGTCTGCCGAACGCTGTATGCGTATGGCGGCGACGTGAAGGTGTCTCGACGCGGAGACCTCAGGCGGATCGGCGACGCGCGGTGACGGTGCTGTTGGGAGCCGCACTCGCCGCAGGGCTGCTGCTGTGCGCGTCTCCATGGCTGTGGCCGCCTCGCACGGAGGCGCAGCCTGCGACGCGACGAGGCCGCCTCGTCCGCGTGCTTGAAGAGGCAGGGTTCGGCGCGGTCCGTCCGCGGGTACTCACGGTCGTCATGGGGATGCTCGCGCTCGCCGCGGCATCCGTCGTCTGGCTCGTCACAGCGATCCCTGCCCTCTCCGTTCTCGCCGGCGCGACCGCCGCCGTCTCGCCTGTCGTATTCCTGCGGTCGAGGCGCCAGCGACTTCGCAAGCGCCGTCGACAGCTCTGGCCCGACGTCTGCGACCTCCTGATCGCGTCCATCCGCGTGGGCCTGTCATTGCCGGACGCCGTTGCGAGTCTTGCCGAGTCGTCGCCCGCGATGATGCGACCGGCATTCGTGGTGTTCGCCCGCGACCTGCGTGCGACGGGCCGATTCGAGACGAGCCTCGATCGGCTGAAGCTCGCACTCGCCGACCCGATCGCCGATCGGATCATCGAGACCCTGCGAATGGCGAGACAGGTCGGCGGCACCGAGCTCGGTGGCGTCCTGCGTGCGTTGTCCTCGTCCGTCAGACAGGATGCCGCGCTGAGAGGCGAGGTGGAGGCTCGCCAGTCGTGGATCCGGGGTGCGGCGGTTCTCGGCTCTGTGGCGCCATGGGTGATCCTCGGTCTGCTCGTGCTGCGGCCCGAAGGGGCTGCCGCGTACGGGACGGCCGAGGGCATGATCGTCATCTGCCTCGGTGCGGCGGTCTCGGTGATCGCGTACCGCGTCATGATCCGCATCGGACGACTTCCGGAGCCCGGGCGGTGGTTCGGGTGAACCCGTTCACGACCATGGCGATCGCCGTGCTCTGGGGTGGGGTGCTCTCGTCGGGGGTACTGTGCCTGCTCACGGCGATCCCTCGGTGGTCGGCGACACCGCTCATGCTCAGGATCGCCCCGTACGTGCGTGACGTCGTCGCAGACGCGGATCTGCCGCACGTCGCGCTCCCCCGGGCCGGGGTGCTCCCGGTCGGAGAGCGCACGCTCTGGCGCCGGTTGCTGGCGATGTTCGAGCGGCTTCTCGGTGCTGACGATGTGCTGCGCCGAAGACTCAGCCAGGCCGGACTCGGCCTGGACACCACGACGTTCCGAGCCCGTCAGCTCGGCTGGGTGATCGTCGGCGTCATGACCGGTGCGCTCACCGTCATCGTGCTCGCCGTCGCGGGCCGCATGAGCCCGCCGCTCGCACTGCTCCCGACGCTCGCCGGTGCGGCCGCGGGAGTCGGCTACGAGGCTCGACTGGCCATGCGTGTGGCGACGCGTCGCGGGCGGCTCACCGATGAGCTGCCCACGACACTCGAGTTCCTCGCGCTCTGCCTGTCGGCCGGAGAAGGATTCCTCGATTCGGTCCGTCGTGTCGCGGCGGTCGGATCCGGCGAGCTCACCGTCGAGTTCCGACTCGTCGTCCTCGCTGTGGGAACAGGCGAACCCCTCGCCGATGCGCTCGGGGAGATGACTCGGCGCCTGCAACTTCCCGGGTTGACCCGTGCTGTCGACCAGGTGGTCGCCGCCCTCGAGCACGGCGCTCCGCTGTCGGCGGTGCTGCACGCGCAGGCGGGGGATGCCCGGGAAGACGCCAAGCGCGTCCTGATCGAACAGGCGGGCCGCAAGGAGATCCTGATGCTCCTGCCGCTCGTGTTCCTGATCCTTCCCCTGTCTGTTCTCTTCGCCATCTATCCCGGCCTCTTCATCCTGCGACTCGGCATCGGCTGAGCGCCCCACGAAAGGACGACATGAACACTCTTCGACAGCGACAGGCGCGTGAGATGCGCTCGGTGACCAAAATCCTCGACGGGGAACGCGGCGACGTACCCGGCTGGGTGCTCGTCACGTTGATGACGGCGGGTCTCGTCGTGCTGATCTGGGCTGTGGCGGGTCCGGCGCTGAGCACCCTGTTCGAGCAGGCCCTCCAGCGCGTGTCGGGCATCTGATGGAGCTCGCCTCGTGCGCGACATGACGACGCCTCGCACGCCCTTCGACGAGCGAGGGTCGAGCCCGGTCGAGTTCGTGCTCGTCGGAACGCTGCTCACACTGATGACGCTCGCTGTGCTGCAACTCGCCCTCGCGGTGTACGTCCGCAACGTGGTGCATGATGCGGCCGTCGACGGTGCGTACTACGCGGCTCTCGCGGACACGACCGTCGAACAGGGCGCCGCGCGTGCGAGAGAGAGCATCACTCGTGCCGTGGGGGAGGAATACGCAGAGGATGTGTCGGTCGGGCACTCGACCTCGCTCGGGCAGCCGACCATCGACGTGCGCATCCGCACCACGCTGCCGGTGATCGGGCTTCTCGGCGTCCCGTTCGGGTTGGAGGTCGAGGCGCATGCTCCGGAGGAGTCGTTCGACGATGGATGACGAAGGGTCGGCGGCGCTCGAGTTCATCACCGTCGGGGTGGTGCTGCTCGTGCCGCTCGTGTACCTGATCATCGCGCTCGGAGCCATCCAGGAGCAGACGCTCGGCGCAGAGGCGGCAGCCCGTCAGACAGCCAGGGTGATCGCCCTCGCACCCGACGCGGACACCGCCGAACTGCGCGGCGAGCGCGTGCTCGCCGACGTCTCCGAGCAGTACGGCCTCGCCCCCGATGCAATCGAGGTGTCGGTGACGTGTCTGCCCGCGACCGCGGCATGCCCCGCGGCCGGGGCGACGATCACGGTCACCGTCGCGGCGAGGGTCGCGCTGCCGTTGATCCCGGCGATCTTCGGGGCGGACGACGCCGCATCCATCCCGGTTGAAGGGACAGCCGTGCAGAAGGTCTCGCGGCTGTGGGGCTCGGGATGAGAGAGGCGGATGAGGGGAGCGTCCTGCTCCTCACGCTGGGGTACGCGCTCCTCGCTGTCGCGCTCATCCTCGTGAGCGTGTGCGCCACCGACATGTACATCTCGCAGAATCGCCTCGATGCGCTCGCCGACGCTGCAGCGCTCGCCGGAGCAGACGGCTTCACACTGGTGGTCGAGGGCGGGACGGCGCATGCTGATCTCACCGACGAGGGTGTCAGAGATCAGGCGCTCGCGCTGGTCGCCGATCTGCCGGGGGAGGCGAGCCTGGTGTCGGCCACGGCTCCGGACGGCCTCTCGGCCCGGGTGACGGTCTCCGCAGACTGGCATCCGCCGCTGTTGTCGATCTTCGTCCCCGACGGTGTGCGGCTCGAGGCGACCGGCACCAGCCGCACGGCGCTTCGTTGAGTGATCGGCCCGTCAGTCGCTTCGCCGAGGTCGCGTGATCGTCAGACCCTCAGTCGATCCCGCAGCCGTCGCACGCGACCGTCGAACCCCACGGGAACCTGATCGGGGAGCGCATCGATCGGCCACCAGCGCACGTCCTCCGACTCGTCGCTCACGATCAGGGCCGTGTCGTCCGTGACGACGATCGCGACGCCGATGTCGAGGTGCGAGGCGCAGCGGCCGAAGGCCGACGACAGCGCGTGATGGTCGAGGTCGTACACGAGAGGTTCAGGAACGTCCGTCACGACGACCCCGGTCTCCTCCCGAAGCTCGCGCAGCGCGGCATCCGCGATCGATTCGTCACCGGATTCGAGGTGACCGCCGGGCTGCACCCAGAACTGCCCCTTGGTATGGAACACGAGCAGCGTGCGTGTGAGCGTCGGATCGAACACGAGAGCGGACGCCGTGGCGTGGGCGGGTCCGTCCTCGCGCGAGACCGGTCCGTCGTCATCGGGGAAGAAGCGTGCGAAGTCCACCTGGCCGGCTCGCTCGCGCTCGGAGGACACCGCGGCGGCCAGAACCAGGCGGCGCACGTCAGCGCCCAGCGTGCTCATGACGGCTCCCCCTTCGTGCGGGGAACGAATCGCGGGATCCAGCGGATGAACCCGCAGGCGCCGACGAGTCCGATCACGCCCATGGCAGCCGCGGCGATCGGCAGTGAAGCGATGGCGACGATCCCCGAGACCAGCAGGGGAGCGATGGCTCCTCCGGCATCCGTCAGGGTCCGCCATGAGCCGAGGAACGCGGCCGGCTCGGTCTTCGGCGCGACATCGGCTCCCAGCGTCAGCAGGATGCCGCTCGACAGGCCGTTGCCGACTCCGAGTACCGCGGCGAACATGCCGAACCACAGCACGGCGGCATCGAGGTCATGGGTCAAGGACATCGCGAGGAACGCCGCGCCCATCAGGACCATGGCCGGCATCGCCGCCCAGAGGCGACCGAAGCGGTCCATCACCTGCCCGCTCGCGTAGAAGAGCGCGAAGTCGATCGCGCCCGAGATTCCGACGACGAGGGCGATCGTCGATGCATCGAGACCGAGCGAGAGGCCCCACAGCGGCAGCACGACCTGTCGGGCCGAACGCACTGCCGAGAGCGACGCGGCCGCGAGACCGAGGCGACCGAGCACGGTGCGCTGCTGCCACATCGTTCGGAAGATGCCCGTGCGGCCGGCAGTCGGGATCGAGCCGGTGACCGGCTCGCCGGAGTCCTCCGTGAGGGGAGCGGTGCGCAGCGGCGTGGTCGGCGGGATCGTCTTCTCGGGATCAGGGCCGAAGAGCACGAGCAGCACCATGACGACCAGGCAGCCGAGGAAGAACCAGATGGCCGCCGTCTCCGAACCGAAGAGCTGGAGGAGCCCCGCGGCGACGAACGGGCCGATGAAGATCCCGAGGCGGAAGCTGCCGCCCAGCAGCGAGAGCGCTCTGGCGCGGAACGCGATCGGCACCCTCGTCGTCATGAAGGCGTGGCGCGCGAGGCCGAACGCGGCGGCGCAGAAGCCGAGGAGGAAGACGGATGCCGCGAGCACGCCGAGCGACGGAGCGAAGACCATGCCGATACCCGCGCCGATCGCGATCGCTCCGGCGATGACCATGGTGAACCGCTCGCCGATGCGCGACACGGCCCAGCCGGCCGGCAGATTGCCGCAGAGCTGACCGACCACCAGCGCGGAGGCGACCAGTGCGGCGAACGCCACATCGGCCCCCATGCGCGTGGCGATCACCGGGATCAAGGGGATGACCGCGCCCTCGCCGAGCGCGAAGAGCACGGTGGGGAGGTACACCATCGGCCCGAATCGTCTCAGGACCGTGGATGCGCTGCTCACTCGTTTCACGCTACTCCCGTTCGAACGCCGTACCCGCCCGCACAGGCAGCACGTTAGGCTGGACGCGACATGCTCGAACTCGATCTCTCCGCCGACATCCAGGCCCTGCGACTCACCTACGGTGACATTCGCGAGGTCATCGACGTCGATACGCTCCGTTCCGACATCGCACGCCTCAGCGAGGAAGCCGGCGCGCCGGACCTCTGGGACGACACCGAACGCGCCCAGAAGGTGACCAGCGCGCTGAGCCACCGGCAGTCGGCGCTCGCGAGGGTCGAGGGCATCGGCTCGCGACTCGACGACCTCGAGGTGCTCGTCGGGCTCGCGAATGAGATGGGCGATGAGGAATCGGCCGTCGAGGCTCGCGTCGAGCTCAACGCGCTGACCGAGATCATCAACCAGCTCGAGGTCCAGACACTGATGGACGGCGAGTACGACGAGCGCTCGGCCATCATCACGATCCGCTCGGGTGCCGGTGGCGACGACGCCACCGACTTCGCCGAGATGCTCATGCGCATGTACCTGCGCTGGGCCGAGCGTCACAAGTACCCGGTCAAGGTTCTCGACACCTCGTACGCCGAGGGTGCCGGCATCAAGTCGGCGACGTTCGAGATCGATGCGCCTTACGCATTCGGCACCGTGTCGGTCGAGGCCGGCACGCACCGCCTCGCGCGCATCAGCCCGTTCGGCTCTGCCGACAAGCGTCAGACCTCGTTCGCCGCGGTCGAGGTCATCCCGCTCATGGAGGAGGCGACCGAGGTCGACATCCCCGAGAGCGACATCCGCGTCGACGTGTTCCGTTCGTCCGGCCCCGGCGGCCAGTCGGTCAACACCACCGACTCCGCTGTGCGCCTCACGCACCTTCCGACCGGCATCGTCGTCTCGATGCAGAACGAGAAGTCGCAGATCCAGAACCGCGCCGCGGCCATGCGCGTGCTGCAGACCCGCCTCCTGCTTCTCCAGAAGGAGGAAGAGGCGGCGAAGAAGAAGGAACTCGCCGGCAACATCACGGCGAGCTGGGGCGACCAGATGCGCTCGTACTTCCTCTACGGACAGCAGCTCGTGAAGGACCTTCGCACGGGACACGAGTCGGGCAACCCGGCTGCCGTGTTCGACGGCGACCTCGACGGGTTCATCTCGGCGGGCATCCGCTGGCGCAAGCGCAAAGACGAGGACTGAGCGCGTCTCAGCGGCCGGCTCCTTCGAGCGCGCGCGTGACCTCTGCGCAGCTGTACGCGATGCACTGGATCGCGCGGTCGTTCGCGCGCTTCCCTGACGTCTCGGTGGGCACGAACCAATAATCATCGAGCTCTGATTCGACGCCGGTGATCGCGATGGACTCGCCCCGGGCCTGCTCGGGCATCCCGTTCCCCGCCTCCATGAATCGGAGTCGCGACGGCCGTCACCGGTATGGAGATGCGGCTGCGGATGCCGGGGCATCCGCAGCCGCATCCTCTGCTGACACCGGACGTTCTGGGGGCCGTCGCAGCAGAGCGACGGATTCCCGTCCGACGTCGAGGCTCAGCCGGCGGTGGGCGTGACCGAGATCCGTGCGATGTCGCGCCCGGCCTCGTCTGTGACGACGAACACGTACGACTCGCTCTTGGCGATGTCGAAGGTGATGGGTCCGCTGACGGTCTGTCCGGGCTCGAGCAGCTCGTTCGGTGCGCCCGTGACGTAGAAGTCGATCTGTCCCTCGGTGCCGTCTGCCGTCTCGAGCGAGGTGAAGAGCGGGTTCGCGGCGGTCGTGCCCTCGATGCCCGTCCACGTCGTCTCGAGCGTCACGTATCCGCCGTTGGTCGAGGGGATGCTCGAGCCGTCGCTGGTCGCCCAGCTCGCCTCGGTGACGGTGACCTCGCCGCTGCCGCCCAGCAGCGTCAGCGTGACCGTGTCGCCGATCGTGCCCTCTTCGACCTGCACGGAGCCGGTGCCGTCGTCGGTCGTTCCATCATCGGTGCCGCTGTCGGAGTCGCTCGACGGCGGGGCGGTCGGAAGATCGCGCACGACCTGCGCGACCGTGGATGTCACAAACGCGATCGCCACCACGACGGCGAGGATGGTTCCGACGACCGACAGGATGAGGCCGGTGATGCCCGGCCACTTCTTGCCCTTGAGGAAGATCGAGATCAGCGAGACGATGAATCCGGCCGCGAGCAGGAACCAGCCGAAGCCGAACGTCAGCGGGATGCACGACAGGATCGTTCCCAGTGCGGCGAGACCGAGTCCGACGAGGCCGGCGATCGACAGCTTCGCGGGTGCGGTGGGACCGGCCGTCGCGTATGCCGGCGGGTACCCGGGCCCGGCTCCGTATGCCTGGCCGGCGGGAGCGTAGGCGCCGCCCGCATAGGCGGGAGCAGCGCCGGGATAGCCGGGCGTCGCGGGGTACCCCTGCTGGGGCGCCTGGGCACCGGGGTAGGTCGGCGCCGAACCGGGGTAGGCCGGCGGTGCACTGTCATATCCGGGCGCTGCGTTCGCGTACGGCGGCACGTCGCCACCCAGCGGAGCCGCCGCCGGGGCGGTGGCACCCGGTGCGGTGGACTCGGGGGCGGAGAACTCCGGTGCGGTGTGCTCGGCAGCGGTGGCCTCCGCCGCCGGCTGCTCAGCGCCCGGGGTCGGGGAGTGCGTGTCGGACGCGGTCCATCCGCCAGGGGTCTCGGGGGTCGTGACGTCGTCAGCGGGCGTCGACGGAGTGCCGGTCGCCGGCTCGCTCCACGAGGTCTCGACCGCGGCGACCGAGCCGAGCGAGTCCGCGGTGGCGGCGGCTGCGGCATCGGACGCGTCGCCGGTGACGGGAGCATCGGCGCTGGATTCCGTGGGCGCCTCGCGTGCGGCATCCGCTGATTCGCTGCCGTACGCCTCAACGGTCGCTGCAGGTGCCTCGACATCGAGGGGCGTCTCAGGTGCTGCGGGCTCGGCGATCGGAGCGAAGTGCTCCGTCCACTGCGTACCGTCCCACCAGCGCTGGCGCCCGGATCCGTCGTCGTACCAGCCTGCAGGCGTCGTCATGATTCCCCCTCGGAGTCGTCGTCCACGCGGATGACATGGATCGGCACCTCCATGTATAGCAGTGCGATATGACACGCAGGGGGCGAGCGGGGTGTCGCTCGCGGGCAGGAGGGAGCGCGCGCTTAGGCTCTAACAGCCATGATTCGCTTCGAGAACGTCACGAAACGCTATCGCGGGACCTCACGCCCCGCTCTGTCCGGGGTCGACTTCGAAGTCCAACGCGGGGAGTTCGTCTTCCTCGTCGGCGCCTCGGGGTCGGGCAAGTCGTCGTGTCTGAGGCTCATCCTGCGCGAGGACGTACCGACGACGGGTCGGGTCGCGGTGCTCGGCCGCGACCTGCGGTCCCTCGCGAACCGCAAGGTCCCCTACTTCCGGCGCCACATCGGATCCGTGTTCCAGGACTTCCGTCTGCTGCCGTCGAAGACCGTCTACCAGAACGTCGCGTTCACCCTGCAGGTGACGGGGTCGTCACGCGGGTTCATCCAGCAGGCCGTGCCTGAGGCGCTGGCGCTGGTCGGCCTCGACGGCAAGCAGAAGCGGATGCCGCATGAGCTCTCCGGCGGCGAGCAGCAGCGTGTCGCGATCGCACGAGCGCTGGTCAACCGCCCCCAGGTGCTGCTCGCCGACGAGCCCACCGGAAACCTCGACCCGGCGACGTCCGTCGACATCATGCAGCTCCTCGCGCGGATCAACGCCGGCGGAACGACCGTGCTCATGGCCACGCACGAGGCGGCATTCGTCGACCAGATGCAGCGCCGCGTGATCGAGCTCCGTGACGGCGAGATGGTCCGAGACGAGGTGCACGGCGGCTATGGCGACACCTCGAACATCCCGCGCCTCGTTCCCGAGGAGATCCGCGGAGCAGCAGCAGCCGCCGCGCTGACAGCGGTGCAGGAGGTGCAGCGCCAGACCGCCGACCTCTCGGTCGTCCGTGCCGCTCTCGCCGAGGAGCTCAGCGCGCAGCGCAAGGCCGCTGCGGCGTCGGCCGACGCGGTGCCGACCGCATCCGAGACGCCCGAGGCGCAGGCTGCGCCGGTCGAACCGCCCGCAGTCGACGAGAAGCCCGCAGAGGTGCCG
Source organism: Microbacterium phyllosphaerae (assembly GCF_017876435.1). NCBI lineage: Bacteria > Bacillati > Actinomycetota > Actinomycetes > Micrococcales > Microbacteriaceae > Microbacterium > Microbacterium phyllosphaerae. The sequence continues at coordinate 3,003,923 of NZ_JAGIOA010000001.1, read as the reverse complement.
GCGGCTGTCGTGCCTCGCACGCATCCGATCGTGCTCCCCACCGTCGACGTCGCCGAACTCGGGGTGGCCGATCGTCTCGGCCTCTCGGATGACGGCGCAGAGGAAGTGGGGCCGACCTCATGAGAATCGGACTCATCATCACTGAGGCCCTCGGTGGCCTGCGACGGAACATCTCGATGGTCATCTCCGTCGTGCTCGTCACCTTCGTCTCGCTGACGTTCGTCGGCGCGGCGATCCTCATGCAGGCCCAGATCGGCACGATGCGCGGCTACTGGACCGAGCGGGCACAGGTCGCCGTGTACATGTGCTCCGACATCTCGGAGAAGGACACCTGCGTCGACGGCGGCGCCACGGAAGATCAGGTGAATGCCGTCCGCGCGCAGCTCGACGGTGACGCGCTCGCCCCGCTCATCAGCGAGGTGAGCTTCGACTCCAAGGAAGACACCTACGCCAAGCTGGTCGAACAGCTCGGCGAGGACCAGGCGAGCGTCATCACCGCAGACCAGGCGTTCGAGGTGTTCTTCGTGACGATGAAGGACCCGGGTCAGTCCCAGGTGATCGCGGAGGCCTTCACCGGCGTCGCCGGCGTCGAGCAGGTCACGGACCAGCTGCAATACCTCGAGCCGTTGTTCTCCGCCCTGACGGTGGCGACGTACATCGCCGTCGGCATCGCCGTGCTGATGCTGATCGCCGCCATCCTGCTGATCGGCACGACCATCAGGCTGTCGGCATACGCGCGGCGCAAGGAGATCGGGATCATGCGCCTCGTCGGTGCCTCGAACCGCTTCATCCAGACCCCGTTCGTGCTCGAGGGCGTCTTCGCCGCGTTCCTCGGATCGGTGCTGGCCAGCGCGGCTGTCGTCGCCGGGGTGCACTTCGGCGTCGACGGATACCTCCGGGGACGCGTCCCGTTCATCACGACGTGGGTGTCGATGCAGGATGCCGCCATCGTCGTACCGGTGCTCATCGGCATCGGCGTCGTCCTGGCGGCCCTGTCCGCCGGATTCGCGATCCGTCGCTGGCTGCGGACCTGACCGCGTTGCCGGAGGCGGGCGCCGCCGGTATAGACTGACAGGCTGTCGTGCGCCCGCCACCGGGCTCTGGAATCACTGCACGACGCGGATCAGGAGAGAATCATGCCCAGGGAACGCGGGGAGAAGGTCATCGCGACCAATCGTCGCGCACGTCACGACTACAACATCGAGAAGTCGTACGAGGCGGGGATGGTGCTCACCGGCACCGAAGTGAAGTCGCTGCGTCAGGGGCGTGCGAATCTCAGCGACGGATACGCGTTCGTCAAGGGGAACGAGGTCTTCCTCGACTCCGTGCACATCCCCGAGTACTCGCAGGGGCACTGGACCAACCACTCGGCGAAGCGCATCCGCAAGCTGCTGCTCCACCGCGAGGAGATCGCGAAGCTGCAGCACGCGGTGTCGGCGGGCGGTTACACGCTGATCCCACTCAAGCTCTACTTCTCCGACGGCCGTGCCAAGGTCGAGATCGCCCTCGCGAAGGGCAAGCGCGAGTTCGACAAGCGTCAGACGCTACGCGAGCGTCAGGACACTCGCGAGGCCGAGCGCGCGATGCGCCTGCGCAACCGCACCGGAGACTGATCAGAACGACGGGGTGAAGCCGAACACGCGTCCGAGGAACGAGAGCTCGCGCTCCAGGGCATCGACGATCGTCTCGGCCGAGCGGAACCCGTGTCCCTCGCCCTGGTAGAGCACGTACTCGTGATCGACTCCATTGGCCGCCAGTGCATCCCGGATGGCCTCCGATTGAGACGGCGGCACGACCCGGTCATCCGACCCCTGCATCAGCAGCACGGGCACCGCGATCCGGGCGGCGTGGGTCAGAGGCGAGCGGTCGACGTACAGCGCCTCGGCTGCGGGCAGGGGCCCGACGAGTCCTTCGACGTAGTGCGCCTCGAAGTCGTGGGAGTGCTCGGCGAGCATCCGCAGATCCGCGACGGCGTAGCGACTGATGCCGGCGGCGAACACTCCTCCGCGCACCAGAGCGGACAGCACGGTCCATCCGCCGGCCGACCCACCGCGGATGGCGATCCGTGCGGGATCCGCCAGGCCCGCGTCGGCGAGCTCCCGGGCCGCGGCGATCACATCGTCGACGTCGACCACTCCCCATCGTCCGTCGAGACGCTCTCGGTAGGCGCGCCCGTATCCTGTCGAACCGCCGTAGTTCACGTCGAGCACGCCGATGCCGCGGCTCGTGTAGAACGCGATCGCCGCAGAGGAAGCCCCGGTCACGTGAGCGGTCGGCCCGCCGTGCACGAGCACGATGTAGGGCGGGAGCTCGTCGCCGGATGCCGAGGCCTGGGGGTTGCTCGGAGGGTAGACGAACGCGTGCACGTTCCCGTGGGCACCGTCGATCAGCAGCTCGGACGCGCGCGGCATCCATTCGGGGTGGACGGGCGAGGCTCCTGCGACCACCTGCGCCGAACCGGACTCGACGTCGACGCACCAGGCTCCCTGTGACGTGGTCGAGCTGTTGCCCGTGAGCAGCACACGCGACCCCGATACGGCGTCGACGCTCACGTGCCCGTCCGCGGGAATGTCGAGTCGGCGCGCCCCGCCGTCGCGATCGATCACGACGACCTCGTCGCGACCGTTCGTGCGGACAGTGACGATGCGCCCGTCGGCGAGTGGGCGGTACCAGCGGTTGCCCAGCACCCACAGCCCGTAGCCGGTGTCCGCATCGACGTCGACATCGTCGACCGGCGCCGCTGCGCCGTCGAGGCGGAGGTGATCGAGTCGCTGGCGGTGCAGCGCCCATCGTCCCCGAGGGTCGTCGGAGAACAGCAGCTCCTGGTCGTCGATCCACTCGGGCTGCAGAGCGGCCTGCGTCGGCACCTCGGTGCGGGCGGAGCCGTCGGAGATCACGAGGGTCGCATGCTGCCACGGCATCCGATCGCCCGTCCACTCGACCCAGGCCACGCGCGACCCGTCGGGTGAGAGCGACGGATGCGCGACGAACGCCGTGCCCTCGGCGACGACCCGCACGCGGTCGGGGTCATCGGCGGCAGAACCGTCCACAGGGATCTCGATGATGCCACGACGGTGGGGAGTCGATGTGAGGTCCTCGCGAACGGCGAACAGCCGCCCCTGCTGCAGCCGCAGACCTCCGTGGGCAGGGCCGGTCGGAGTGAGCGGCACCGGTGAAGCGCCGGAGGTCAGTCGGTGCACACGCTGGTCCTGTGCGTCGACGAAGAACAGGGTGCCGTCGGCATCCGCCGTCCAGGCCCCGCCGCCGTACTCATGGACGCGCGATCGCGCACTCCACGGCGCCGGGAGGATCTCGTCACCGCTCGAGCTGCGCACCGTGAATCGCCCGCGCTCGGCCGGCACCGACTCGCCCCACCAGATGTCGTCACCGACGAACGCCGCACCGTCTATGCGGGGTGAGGCCGCCGCGATGCGTGCGGGTGAGAACGGGGAGGGCCAGGAACCGAACGGCGAGGACATGCTTCGAGCCTATGGGCGAGGCCGTCGTCGCGGGTTCGACGGGATCAGACCGCTCGCAGCACCGCGACGATCTTGCCGAGGATCACGGCTTCGTCGCCGAGGATGGGCTCGAACGCCGAGTTGCGCGGCAGCAGCCACGTGTGGCCGTCGCGACGGCGGAGCACCTTGACCGTGGCCTCGCCGTCGAGCATCGCCGCGACGATCTCGCCGTTCTCTGCACTGTTCTGCGAGCGCACCACGACCCAGTCGCCGTCGCAGATGGCCGCGTCGATCATCGACTCGCCCGAGACGTTGAGCATGAAGAGGTCGCCCTTGCCCACGAGCTGACGGGGGAGGGGGAAGATCTCCTCGACCTGCTGGTCGGCGGTGATCGGCACGCCGGCGGCGATGCGGCCGACGAGCGGCACGAGTGCCGCGTCGCCCACGGGGGTCGCGACGTCAGCCGGATTCTCACCGCTCGAACCCGGGAGGTCGATCAGCACCTCCATGGCGCGCGTCTTGCCCGGATCGCGACGCAGGTAGCCGCTGAGCTCGAGCTGTCCGAGCTGGTGGGTGACGCTCGACAGCGACTTGAGCCCGACGGCATCGCCGATCTCGCGCATGCTCGGCGGGTAGCCGTACCGGCTGATCGATGTCTGGATGACCTCGAGGATCGCCATCTGCTTGGGGCTCAGGCTCTTCCGGCGACGAGTGCGCGGGACGTCTGCCTCGGGGGCGGAGTTGTCGCTCATGGTGCTCCTCAGGTGTGCGATCCGGCGTCTCAGTTCGAATGTCGGAGGCCCGTGGTGGGGTGTTCGTATCGAAACCGTATCCGAGAAACGGCCAGATGTGGAAGATCTGTTCGAGCGTGTCGACCGATTCTCGGGTCATTGTTTCGAAAAAGGCTTGACAGATATTCGAATTCGAAGATAACTTCGGAACGTAGCTTCGTATCCACGGCTCCCGGCCGAGGCGCGGATGCGAACGCTACGCCAACTTCACCGCTCACGCGGTAGATGCAGAGGAGCACGACATGAGCACCATCACCTTCAGCAGCGCAGCAGTCCTCCCGGCTCGTCCGGCGACGAAGCTCCGGCTGACGGCGCGTGGTCGTCGGGTCGTGCTCGCGGCGGCAGCCGTTCCGCTCGCTGTAGGCATCGCGTTCGCCGCGCTCAGTGGCGGCAGCGCGATGGCTTCCGGCGAGCAGAGCTCGACCACCACGTTCGCGACCGTCACCGTGATGCCGGGCGACACCCTGTGGTCGATCGCCGAGGAGATCGCACCGGGCGCGGATCCCCGCGAGGTCATCGGTGACATCACACGGCTCAACCTGCTCCGCGGCGGAAGCCTGCAGATCGGCCAGGAGCTCGCGATTCCCACGCAGTACTCCGAGTGAGCGGGCATCGGCGCCCGGAGTGACCGGGGTGCAGCGCAGGGTCGGCTTCATTCTCCGTCACCACGCGCGTCGGTGAGCCGCACGCGGCCTACCATGGGAAGGGTGACTTCATCACTCTCCGATCTCCCGCTCCGCGACGACCTTCGAGGGCTGACGCCGTACGGCGCTCCGCAGGCGCCACTGCCGATCGCTCTCAACGTGAACGAGAACACGCATCCCGTTCCGGATGCCGTCGCCAGCGACATCCTCGATGACATCGCCGTGGCGCTTCGCGACGTCAACCGCTACCCCGACCGCGAGTTCACGACCCTGCGTGAGGGCTTCGCCGAGTACCTGGGCCACGGTCTCGAGGCGGACCAGATCTGGGCGGGGAACGGATCGAACGAGGTCCTCCAGCACATTCTCCAGGCGTTCGGTGGACCGGGACGCACGGCATTCAGCTTCGCCCCGACCTATTCGATGTATCCCCTCATCTCGCAGGGGACCGGTGCCCGGTGGATCGCAGGCACCCGGCAGCCGGACTACACGATCACGCCCGATGAGGCCGTGGCGCAGGTCAAAGAGCACGATCCCGACGTCATCCTGCTGTGCTCCCCGAACAATCCGACCGGCACGCCGCTCGGGCTCGACATCGTCGAGGCGGTCTACGAGGCGTCGCGGGGCGTCGTCGTCGTGGACGAGGCATATCAGGAATTCGCGCCGCGCGATGCGGCATCCGCGCTCACGCTCCTCGAGGGGCGTCCTCGTCTCGCGGTGTCTCGCACCATGAGCAAGGCCTTCGCCTTCGCGGGTGCGCGCGTCGGATATCTCGCGGCCGACCCCGCCTTCATCGATGCTCTCCGGCTCGTGCGCCTGCCGTATCACCTGAGCGCGCTCACGCAGGCCGCGGCCGTCGCGGCACTGCGCAACTCCGACGTGATGCTGGGGATGGTCGACGAGATCGTCGAGCAGCGCGATCGCATCTCGGCGACCCTCGAGGCTCTCGGATACACCCCGCACGAGTCCTGGTCGAACTTCGTGCTGTTCGGTGGGGTCGCAGACCCCAAGAAGGTGTGGCAGCAGCTGTACGACCGGGGAGTGCTCGTCCGCGACGTCGGGATCCCGGGTCACCTCCGCGTCACAGCGGGCACCGAGGCGGAGACCACGGCGTTCCTCGACGCCCTCGCGTCGATAGGATCGGCTTCATGAGCACCACCGCCCAGACCCCGCGCACCGCCACCCGTGTGCGCAGCACGTCGGAGTCCACCGTCGAGCTCGAACTGAACCTCGACGGAACCGGCGCGAGCCGCATCGACACGTCGGTGCCGTTCTTCGATCACATGCTGACGGCGTTCGCGAAGCACTCGCTGACCGACCTCACGGTTCGCGCCTCCGGTGACACGCAGATCGACGCCCACCACACGGTCGAGGACATCTCGATCGTGCTCGGGCAGGCCATCCGCGAAGCCCTCGGCGACAAGTCCGGCATCTCGCGTTACGGCGACGCGCTCGTGCCGCTCGACGAGGCGCTCGCTCAGGCCGTCGTCGACATCTCTGGTCGTCCGTACCTCGTCCACACGGGGGAGCCGGCCGGCTTCGAGCACCACCTGATCGGCGGACACTTCACCGGCTCGCTGGTGCGTCACTCGTTCGAGGCCATCACTTTCAACGCGGGGCTCACCATGCACGTCCGCGTGCTCGGCGGCCGTGATCCGCACCACATCGCCGAGGCGGAGTACAAGGCGTTCGCCCGCGCATTCCGCCAGGCCAAGGCGCTCGATCCGCTGGTCGACGGCATCCCGTCGACCAAGGGTGCGCTGTGAGCGCAGCTCCTCGGGTCGCTGTCTTCGACTACGAATCCGGCAACGTGCACTCCGCTGTGAAGGCTCTCGTGGCGGCGGGAGCCGATGCGGTGCTCACGCGGGACCGCAAGGAGGCGCTCGAGGCCGACGGTCTCGTCGTGCCCGGCGTGGGAGCCTTCCAGGCCGTGCGCGACGCCTTGAAAGCCCACGGAGGCGATGAGATCATCGACCGTCGCCTGGCCGGTGGGCGACCCGTGCTCGGCATCTGCGTCGGCATGCAGGTGCTCTTCGCCCACGGCGTCGAGCGCGGGCACGACACCGAGGGCCTCGGTGAGTGGCCGGGTGCCGTCACCGAGCTCAATGCGCCCGTGCTGCCGCACATGGGCTGGAACACGGTCGAACCCGGCGCCGATTCGGTGCTCTTCCAGGGGATCGAGAACGAGCGCTTCTATTTCGTGCACTCGTATGCTGCGCAGTCGTGGGAGCTCGACGTCATCCCGCCGTTCCCGCAGCCGGTGCTGACCTGGACGACGTACGGCGATCCGTTCCTCGCCGCGGTCGAGAACGGCCCGCTCTCAGCGACTCAGTTCCACCCCGAGAAGTCGGGCGAGGCCGGCATCCAGCTCCTGCGCAACTGGGTCGACAGCCTGCGAGGGTGATCCCTGCGGGTCAGAACCCGCGAGCGACGGCGGCGGCGGCCGAGAGCCAGGCCTGCTGAGTCGGTGCCGCGAGCGCGCGGAGGCGAAGGTGCCCGTCGACCATCTCGCGGTCGAACGGGATGCCGACGACTTCGCGTGCGAGCGGACGGTAGCCGGCGATGACCTCGGCCACCTCGGCAGACGAGGCCTTGGGGTCGGCCTGGCTGACGACGACCACGGACTCTCTGGCGAGGCGTGCGGAGCGCTCGTCGCGGTCCTCGAGCGCCTCGAGGAGCAGAGCCCCCGCCTCGGCGTGATCATCGCGCGTCGTCGTCGCGACCACGATCTGGTCGGCGAGGTCGATCATGCGCAGCCACATCGGATCGGACTCGTCGTTGCCCGAGTCGATGATGATCAGACGGTAGAACTTCGCGGCCACCGCGTGGATCGAATCGACGTCGTCCGGATTGAGTCGGTTCTCGTGCGCCAGCCGGATCGGCTTCGACCTCAGGACGTCGTATTTCTCCTGCGGCTGGTGATGCACGAAGTGTGCGAGGTCGGCGGACTGGCCCTGTGCCCCGAGCAGGTGCTTCGTCTGGGGCAGGAGCTCGAGAAGCGTGCGGTCGTGCGCGCCCGTCTCGGTGCGCCATCCGAGTGTGCCGCGCGTCTGGTTGTTGTCCCAGGCGAGGACGCCTGCTCCGCCGTACTGGGCGAAGACGGCCGACAGCAGCACCGTGGCGGGAGTCTTGCCCGCTCCGCCCTTGCCGTTGACGACCGCGACAGTTCGAGGTCCGGGCCAGTGGCGGCTGACGGCGTGCTCGTCATCGCGCACCGCACGCTCTCGGGCGTTCGGGCCGAGGGAGAATCCGACCCGGTTGAGGAACCCGCGTCCGCCGCGGCGGGCGGGCTCTTCGCGCCTCTCCTCCTGGAGGAAGGAACGACGCTCGATGCCCTGCTCCCGCTGCTGACGGCGAGAGGACGCGGAGGCGGCCGACTCGGCGGCCGCGGCATTCGGTGCGGGCGGAGTCGCCGCGGCCGGAGCGGTCGGGATCGCGATGGTCCGGGTCGGCGGGGTCGCAGCCGCCGGTGCGGGCTGAGAGGGCTGAGCAGTTTGCGTGGGCTGCATGGGCTGAGCCGACTGGGGGGCCGGAGTCGACGGAGGGGTCTGAGCGGCGACGCTCGGCTGCGCGGTCCGAGCCTGCGCTGACGACGGGGACGCCTGAACGCTCGGGACACCCGTGATCGGAGGCTGAGGCGACGCGGGGGTGGGTGCCGGTGGTACGGCCGCCCCCTGGGCGCCCGGAGTCGACGGCGCCGTACCGGATGGGGTCGCGGCGGACGGGGCCGCAGCGACGTGCGCGGTCGATGACGGCGCCTCCGGCCACGCGGGCGCCGGTGGAAGGGACGGTGTCGGGGGAGCGGCGGGTGCTGCCGGCGAAGCCGTGGGGAGCGGCGGGACCGCAGAGGACGAGCTCGTCGCGGCGGATGCCGCCGCAGCCGCGGCTCGCGTGCCGGGCGCGGGCGGAGTCGCCGCGGTCGGGATCCCGACGGGCCGAGGGTTCATCGGCACCGTCATCTCAGGAACGGCGTCGTCGCTCGATGAGTCGATGACGGGGCTCGCGGGACGCGCGGTGGTCCGGGTCTGCTCGATGTCCTCGGGTGTCAGCGGCACGTGCGCCACGATCTCCGGAGTCTCCGGAGGCATCGGGTTCCCCCGTCGCAGGGGGCCGCTGCCTCGCGCTTCCGCGTCGCGCACCATGGAACATCTCCTCATCGACCGAACAGGGGTGTCATCGAGGCTACCGCGTGGCGTCGGATCTTCTCTGCCGTCATCGTTTTGGAGCGGAACGATACGCGGGCTAGTGTCGATTCTCGTGCCGACGAATCGGCCCTCCCATCTCACCTGAGGACGTCATGAACGACTTCGCGCAGTCCCCTTCGCTCACTCTGCTCCCCGCCGTCGACGTCGCCGGGGGCAAGGCGGTGCGGCTCACCCAGGGTGAGGCCGGCACCGAGACCAGCTACGGCGACCCGTTGGACGCCGCAGGGGAGTGGGTCGCGCAGGGCGCGAAGTGGATCCACCTCGTCGACCTCGACGCCGCCTTCGGCCGCGGCAGCAACGCCCCGATCCTCCGCAAGGTCATCAAGCAGTTCAAGAACGTCAGCGTCGAGCTGTCGGGCGGCATCCGCGACGACGCCACGCTCGAGGCGGCGCTCGAGAGCGGCGCGAGCCGCATCAACCTCGGCACTGCGGCTCTCGAGAACCCGGAGTGGGCTGCGGACGTGATCGGCCGCTACGGCGAGGCGATCGCGGTCGGGCTCGACGTCCGAGGCACGACGCTCGCCGCCCGCGGTTGGACCAAGGAGGGCGGTGACCTCTGGGAGGTCCTCGAGCGCCTCGAGGATGCCGGCTGCAGCCGTTACGTCGTCACCGACGTCACCAAGGACGGCACGCTGAAGGGCCCGAACCTCGAACTCCTCCGCGAGATGACCTCGCGCACCCCAAAGCCCGTCGTCGCATCGGGTGGCATCGCGAACCTCGACGACATCGCGGCGCTCCGCGAGCTCGTGCCGCTGGGTGTCGAAGGCGCGATCGTCGGCAAGGCTCTCTACGCCGGCGCGTTCACGCTGGCTGAGGCTCTGGATGTCGCAGGGGACTGACGACGCCTGCGGCCACGGCTCCGAGGGGCCTGGCGCGCACGACCCTGCCGCCGGGAACCGGGGGGACTCGGCAGGCGTGCCCTGGGAGGGGCGCAGCTTCGAGTCGAACCCCCATGCGGGCGACGACGGTTCGGCAGACCCCGCACTTCTCGACGCCCTCCTGCGCTTCCGCGCGGGCACCGGTGCCCAGACCGAGGTCGTCGACGCGTTCCGTACCGCCCGAGTTCTGATACCGCTGATCGCCGAGAAGGGCGAAGAGGGGGTGGCGCCCAGCGGGCTCGCCGTCGACAAGACGCAGGAGCTCTCGATCGTCACCGTGGCGGCTCCGGACGGTCGCCGGGTGCAGCCCGTGTTCTCCTCGGTCGAGACCATGCAGCGCTGGGATGCCACGGCGCGCCCGATCCCGGTCGAGGCGACGCGCGTGGCGCTGGCGGCATCCGCCGAAGACACCGACCTGATCGTGCTCGACCCGACCTCCGATACGGAGTTCGTGTTCCGCCGACCAGCCGTGTGGGCTGTCGCGCAGGGGCATCGCTGGGAGCCCAGCTTCCTGTCTCCCGAGGTCTTCGGCGCGCTGCAGCAGAGCGTGGCGCACGAGCTCGCCGTCATCGACGTCGCTGTGGCGGCGGGAGACCCGGATGCGCGTCTGCGGGGCCCCGAGCTGGTCGTCGTCCTCGAGCTCGTCGACGGGCTGGAGCGCGAGGTGCTCGACGCCGTGCTCGCTCGGCTGGCGCAGCGCTGGGCGGCGGACGACCGCATCGCGGTGCTCGCCGACTCGCTCACTGTGAAACTCCGTCGTTCCGCCTGAGCCTCGCGGCCGCGGGATCCGCGCCGCTACAGGGTGATGCCGGAACCTTCCACTTCGGCTTCGCCGCCCCGGACGACATCACGGTGCGTGTCTACGACGACTCGGGCATCCTGATCGCGGAGACGCAGGAGACCATCGCGTGGACGCATTCGTCGGACCCCTGCGGCGGCCCGTCCACGGCTCCGCCCGTCGTGGTCGCGCCCTGACCCCAGCACTGCGAACGGTCGACGGGCGGGCGATGCTCGGTCACGAGGCGAGGGCGCAGGGATGCTCTGTCGAGGAGAATCGGGAGGGGCCCACGAAGTGGGAGGGTCCCCGCTCTTCTCCTCGACAGAGCAGCCCGGAGCCCGGACCACGAGATCCGAGCGGACGAAGGACTAGTTGACCGGCCCCGTCCACTTCTCGCCGGGACCCTTGCCGATCGGGTCGGGGATCGTGGAGGCCTCGCGGAACGCGAGCTGCAGGGAGCGCAGGCCGTCGCGGAGCGACCGTGCGTGCATGTCGCTGATCTCGGGTGCGCCTGCGGTGATGAGACCGGCGAGAGCGTTGATCAACTTGCGCGCCTCGTCGAGGTCGAGCTGGGCGGCGGCTTCCGGGTCGTCGGCGAGGCCGAGCTTCACGGCCGCGGCGCTCATGAGGTGCACGGCGGCGGTGGTGATGACCTCGACCGCAGGCACATCGGCGATGTCCCGCGTGGCGGAGGATGCCGCCTCTTCCTGCCGTGCCCAGCGCTCTTCGCGCTCGCGTGCCGCCTCGTCCGATGCCTGGTTCGTCACTTCGCCTTGCCTTCTGTTAGACTGTGTCGGGCTCCGGAGCGTCATGCTCCGGTACGAAAGAGGATTCACTTCCCACCCGCGCTTGCCGTTCCAGGCTACCGGGTCTTGCACTCCACCGGATCGCGTCGCCAGACCGATCCGGCAGACTGGGTGCGAAGCCGGCGTCTGAATGCCGGTGGGTGGGGGACGATTCTGATTTCGCCCGGGGTGCTGACTGCATTCTGGTGGCCGAATCCACTCGTCTAAGGAGTTACGCATCAGCGATCCCCGCACCAATGAGCGCATCCGCGTCCCCGAGGTCCGCCTCGTCGGCCCCGCGGGTGAGCAGATCGGCGTCGTCCGCATCGAGGCGGCGCTGCGCCTTGCGCAGGAAGCCGACCTCGACCTCGTCGAGGTCGCACCCAACTCGAAGCCGCCCGTGGTCAAGATCATGGACTACGGCAAGTTCAAGTACGAAGCCGCCCAGAAGGAGAAGGAAGCTCGCCGCAACCAGGCGAACACCATTCTCAAGGAGGTCCGCTTCCGCCTGAAGATCGAGGCGCACGACTACACGACCAAGCTCAAGCGCGCTGAGGGCTTCCTCAAGGCCGGCGACAAGGTCAAGGCCATGATCCTCTTCCGCGGTCGCGAGCAGTCGCGCCCCGAGCAGGGTGTCCGCCTTCTCCGCAAGTTCGCCGAGGATGTCGCGGAGCTCGGAACCGTCGAGTCGAACCCGACCATCGACGGTCGCAACATGGTCATGATCGTGGCTCCGCTCAAGAGCAAGTCCGAGGCCAAGCAGGAGCAGAACGCCGTTCGCGACGCGCAGCGCGCAGCGAACAAGCAGGCTGCCCGCGAGGCCAAGGGCGATGCGGATGCACCCGCTGCCGCCGCAGCGGAGTGACTCCCGCCCCCAAGACTCCCGCACCGCGGGTTGACACCGTCGCCTGAGAAGGCGCCATACGAAGGAAGAGAAGATGCCGAAGCAGAAGACCCACTCGGGTGCTAAGAAGCGCTTCAAGATCACCGGCAGCGGCAAGCTGAAGAAGCAGCAGGCCGGGATGCGCCACAACCTCGAGCACAAGTCGAGCCGTCGCACCCGTCGCCTCAACCAGGACCAGGTGCTGTCGAAGGCTGACACCAAGGTCGCCAAGAAGCTTCTCGGCCGCTGAGCGCCCGAACGCACGAATAGGAACACAGGAAAATGGCAAGAGTCAAGCGGGCGGTAAACGCCCACAAGAAGCGTCGGGTCATCCTCGAGCGCGCAAAGGGTTACCGCGGTCAGCGTTCGCGCCTCTACCGCAAGGCCAAAGAGCAGGTCATCCACTCCCTGGTCTACTCGTACCGTGACCGTCGCAAGCGCAAGGGCGACTTCCGTCGCCTGTGGATCCAGCGCATCAACGCCGCTGCACGCCAGAACGGCATCACGTACAACCGCTTCATCCAGGGCCTCGGCCTCGCGGGTGTCACCGTCGACCGTCGTATGCTCGCTGACCTCGCGGTCAACGACGCAGCGACCTTCACGACGCTGGTCGAGACGGCCAAGAAGGCTCTGCCCTCTGACGTCAACGCCCCGAAGTCTGCTGCGTAAGCAGCTCTTCACCACAGAGGACGCCCTCCTTCGGGAGGGCGTCCTCTGTCGTTCTCCGGCCGTTTGCGCAGCGAGGTGCCTGCGGTTCTCTAGACTGTGATCGTGCTGGAGAACCCCCGCTCCCCCCGAGTCCGAGCCGTCGCGAAGCTGACCAAGCGCAGTGCGCGCACGGAGACAGGGCTGTACCTCCTTGAAGGTCCTCAGGCGGTGCGCGAAGCGCTGACCTACAGTCCCGAGGTGATCGTCGAGCTGTTCGCGACGCCGAACGGGTGGGACAAGCACCCCGACATCCGGGGCAAGGCGACGGATGCGGGAGTCGAGGTCGAGTACGTCACCGAGTACGTGCTGAATGCGATGGCCGACACGGTCACGCCGCAGGGGCTCGTCGCCGTCGTCCGGCAGACCCCCACCTCGGTACGAGACGTCTTCGCCGGATCCCCTCGGTTGGTCGCGATCTGCGAAGAGATCCGCGATCCCGGCAACCTCGGCACGATCATCAGAGCAGCGGATGCCGCCGGTGCCGACGCCGTGATCCTGACCGGTCGCACGGTGGATCCGTACAACCCCAAGGTCGTCAGGGCCACCACCGGCTCGCTGTTCCATCTGCCCGTATCCGTGGGTGCCGAGCTCGACGACGTCGTGAAGAAGGCCCATGCCGCAGGACTCCGCGTCCTCGCCGCCGATGTGAAGGGCGATGACCTGCTGCGGGCGCGTGCCGACGGCGTCCTCGCAGAGCCGACTGCCTGGCTGTTCGGCAATGAGGCCCGAGGACTCGAAGACGAGGCACTGGCCCAGGCCGATCTGGTCCTCAAGCTGCCGATCTTCGGTCGGGCGGAGTCTCTGAACCTGGCCACGGCTGCCAGCGTCTGCCTGTATGAGAGCGCCTTCGCGCAGCGCGCGGAGAGTCTCGCCTGACGTCTCGCCATCCGCCTGGGGTCCGCACGGCTGGTAGGTTTGTGCCTGCTCGAGCGCAGAAGGAGACCCGGAGTCGATGCGGATTCTGATCGTGGAGGACGACGAGCGCGTCGCCGCCGCCCTCGAAGCCTTCCTCGCGAGATCGGGGTATGCCACCGAACGCGCCGCCGACGGCGCATCGGCGTTGGAGATGCTGAGCGCGGACACGGAGGTCGTGCTCCTGGACCTCGGGCTGCCCGATGTCGACGGGATCGACCTGTGTCGACGCATCCGGGGTCGCTCGGAGGTTCCCATCGTGATCGTGACCGCGCGCAACCAGGTCACCGAACGGATCAGGGGACTGCGGGCCGGTGCTGACGACTTCGTCGTCAAGCCGTACGACGTGCACGAGCTGCTGGCCCGTATCGAGGCGGTCACCCGTCGCTCGCGTCCGATGCGCCCCGAGTCGGACGTGCGGGTGCAGCTGCAGGACGGCGCCGTCGAGATCGACCTCGTGGGACGACAGGTCGTGATCGATCGGGCTCCGATCGAGCTCACCCGCAAGGAATTCGACATCGTGGCCGTCCTCGCGCGGTATCCGGGCGTGGCGGTGCCGAAGGAGCGCCTCATCCGAGAGGTGTGGAACACCGATTGGCGCGGGTTCGGCCATTCACTGGAGGTGCACGTCGGTGCGATCCGCAAGAAGGCCGGTCGGCGTCACCTGATCGAGACCGTACGCGGTGTCGGCTACCGGCTGGCGGGATAGCGCCGATGCGGCGGCGTCTCATCGTGGTGTTCCTCGTGCCCCTGGTCGCGATCCTGCTCTCGCTGGGCGGCGCCGCCGCGTGGAGTGCGACCCGCAGCATCCAGCAGTCGTACTACACCGAGCAGCTCGGTGATCTCGGATACTTCTCCACCAGTGCGAGACAGGCCCTGCGGTCGGGGAGCCCGACCGTGATCGATGCCGAGGTCGAACGATTCGAGCAGGTCTACGGCATCGACGTGGTCGTGTTCGATCTGGCCGGGAGCGTCTGGGCTGCCGGGAATCGCGACGCCGAGGTGCTCCCAGACGAGGACGCCGCACGGGTGCGGCTCGCGCTCTCGGGACGTCGGGCGGATGCTCCCGAGCCGGTGTTCCCCTGGACAGCGGGGGACTCGTCGCTCGTCGAGCCGATCTTCGACGACGGCGACGTCATCGGCGCGGTCATGGTGTCTGCCGATGTCGAGGCGCCGCGGACGGAGATCCTGCGGCAGCTCCTCATCCTGACGATCGTGGCAATCGTGTCGGTCGGTCTGGGCGTGCTGCTCGTGTTCCAGCTGGCGAGATGGGTGCTGTCTCCCGTCCGCCGCCTCGACGAGGCCATGGTCGCGATCGAACGCGGCGAGATGGACGCCCGTGTCGCAGAAGACACCGGTCCGCCGGAGCTGCGTCGGATGACACGGGTGTTCAACGGGATGGCGGATGAGATCGAGAAGGTGATGACGCGCCAGCAGGAGTTCGCGCTCAACGCCTCTCATGAGCTGCGGAATCCGCTCAACGCGCTGCTGCTGCGCGTGGAGCACCTGTCGACGGGACTCGACGCCGACTGGCAGGACGACGTCGAGGAGACCCGCGAGGAGGGCAGGAGGATGGCGCGGATCCTCGAGACGCTGCTCGGACTCGCGCGAGGGGGCCGGGCCGACACCACCATCTCGGCGGTGGATCTGGCGGCGCTCGCGGCCAGGCGTGTCGAGGCGTGGCGCGATGTGGCCGCACAGCGGAGCATCCTCATCCGCTCGACGGCAGCCGGGCCGGTGATGAGCGCCACGGACCGCACGATCGTCGAGAGCGCGCTCGATGCCGTGATCGACAACGCGGTCAAGTACTCACCGTCCGATTCCGTCGTGGAGGTGGGCGCATCCCGCACCGATGAGGTGTGTCTGTTGACCGTGCGCGATCACGGTCCCGGGCTGACCCGGGAGCAGGTCGCGCTCGCCACCGACCGATTCTGGCGCAGCGACGACACCGGCGAGGCGCCGGGCTCAGGGCTGGGGCTCGCGATCGCGACCGACCTGCTCGACTCGATCGGCGGAGAGCTGCGGGTCGAGTCGCCCGATGCCGGCGGACTGCTGGTCTCCCTGGTGCTCCCCGACGGAGCGGTGCGATGACGCGGCCGGGCGGGTCTCGGACGCTGTGGCGGCGGATCGTCGGTGTCGCGGCTGTGGTCGTGCTCGCCGGTGCATCGAGCGCCTGCAGCACACGCGCGAGCGAGTGGGACGACTCTCGATACGAGATCGCCAGCGGCGGGGCGAACGGCGTCTACTTCGCCTATGGGAGCGAGCTCGCGGCGGAGCTGTCGGAGACGCTCGACGTCAGGATCGACGCGGCGGAGACGGCCGGTTCGGTCGACAACCTGCTGCGGGTCGGGTCAGGCGAGGCCCTCGTCGGATTCGCGCAGGGCGATGCGGCCGCGGATGCGGTCGCGGGGGAGGGCGCCTTCGACGAGCCCCTGGCGGTGCAGGCCGTCGCTCGGCTGTACGACGAGTATCTCCACGTGGTCGTGCGCGCGGACTCCGAGATCGACGATCTCACCGACCTCGCGGGTAAGACGGTGTCGCTCGGAGCGGAGAACTCGGGCGTGCACGTCATCGCCGGACGAGTTCTGGATGCCGCTGATGTCGACATCGCCTCCATCAGCGATCCTGAACTCGATCTCGGGGAATCCATCATGGCGTTGGAGGGATCCGAGATCGACGGATTCTTCTGGGTCGGTGGGATCCCGACGCCGGGCATCGCCGACCTGGCGGAGACGACGCCGGTCAGACTGCTCTCGATCGAGCAGACCTGGGTGAACACGGTCAACGCGCGTTACTCCGACGCCTATCGTCCCTCGGACTTCCCGGTCGGGCTGTACGGGCTCGCGCAGCCGGAGCCGACGATGGCCGTCCCCAACTATCTGGTGACATCGGCCGCCACCCCGGACGACGTGGTGCGAGACATCCTCGCCGGGCTGTTCGCGTCCCGCACCGACATCGCGCAGGACGTTCCGGCGGCGGCGCTGCTCGACCGCAGACAGGCGATCTTCACGGGACCGGTCGAGCTCCACCCCGGGGCTGTCGAGTACTACCGAAGTCAGCGAGACTGAGGCCTCAAGAAATCCTCAAGAAGTCCTCGCCGCCGCATCCCGCTCTGCCAATCTGAGGTCGATCGCGCTCGATTCGACGGAGAATTCAGATGACACGGAGCCCACGCCACTCATGCAGGCGCGGGGTCGGTCGTCCCGACGGATCGGCTCGCGATCGGATCCGATCGGAGGCTTGCTGCCTCGTCCCGCATGGGGGAGGAACGCGGCAGCAGGAACGCCCCCACGGTTCGCGGGGGCGGACCGTGGGGCACTCCCGTGGTCGGGCGCATCCGGCCCCATCGCGTGGTTACGAACGTGTAAATGTCGACGCATGTGTGTGGAGCCCCGTGATCGACCTGGCTAGTTTGGAGAAATGATGACCTCTGGTAAGCCTCTCGTCGTGGTCGACAACGTCCAGAAGCACTATGGCGACTTCCAGGCGCTCACGGATATCGATCTCACGGTGAACGCCGGCGAGGTCGTCGTCGTGATCGGTCCGTCCGGCTCGGGCAAGTCGACCCTGTGTCGCACGATCAACCGGCTCGAGACCATCACGAGCGGCACGATCAGCATCGACGGCAAGGCGCTCCCTGCCGAGGGCAAGGGGCTCGCGACACTGCGCGCCGACGTCGGCATGGTGTTCCAGTCGTTCAACCTCTTCGCGCACCTGACGATCCTCGAGAACGTCACTCTCGGCCCCATCAAGGTCCGAGGCCTGAAGAAGGCGGATGCCGACAAGGAGGCCATGGCGCTCCTCGAGCGTGTCGGCGTCGCCAAGCAGGCGTCGAAGCTCCCCGCTCAGCTCTCGGGCGGCCAGCAGCAGCGCGTCGCGATCGCTCGCGCCCTGGCGATGCACCCCAAGGTCATGCTCTTCGACGAGCCGACCAGTGCGCTCGACCCCGAGATGATCAACGAAGTTCTCGACGTGATGGTCGAACTCGCCCATGAGGGCATGACGATGATCGTCGTGACCCATGAGATGGGCTTCGCGCGCAAGGCCGCCAACCGCGTGGTCTTCATGGCCGACGGGCGCATCGTGGAGGAGGCGACTCCCGAGGAGTTCTTCACGGCTCCGAAGAGCGACCGAGCCAAGGACTTCCTCTCGAAGCTCCTCACGCACTGACCGAGCCCCACAGACCCTGCACACACAGCACACGAAGGAGACGCACATGCGACGCACACGGACACTGGCAGGAATCGGGATCGCCGCGGCAGCGCTGCTCGCGCTGACCGCCTGCAACAGCGGTAGCCCCTCCAGCCCCGGCGCAGGCACCGGCGGCGACGAGGGCGAGGACTCGACCTGGTTCGAGGTCGCCAGCGATGTCCAGCTCGAGGGCAGCCCGACGTTCGACGCCATCCAGAAGCGTGACAAGGTCATCGTCGGCGTCAAGGAGGACCAGCCCGGTCTCGGCTACCTCGACGTCACGACGGGCGAGCGCACCGGCTTCGACGTCGACATCGCCCGATGGATCGCCGCCTCGCTCGGCTACGACGAGGACAAGATCGAGTTCAAGCCGATCGCCTCCGCGAACCGCGAGCAGGCGATCACCAACGGTGACATCGACTACTACGTCGGCACGTACTCGATCAACGACAAGCGCAAGGAGCTCATCGACTTCGCGGGCCCGTACTTCATCACGGGCCAGGGACTCCTGGTCGCCGCGGATGCCGATGACGCCGAGGCGCTCGAGGACTTCAACGGCAAGACCGTCTGCTCCGCGACCGGCTCCACGCCGATCCAGAACATCAAGGCGAACTTCCCCGACATCAAGACGCAGGAGTACGACCTGTACTCCGCGTGCGTCCAGGACCTGATCGACGGCAAGGTCGACGCGGTCACCACCGACCAGGCCATCCTGATCGGCTATGCGGCCCAGTACCCGGATGACGTGAAGGTCACCGGCGGACTCTTCACCGAGGAGCGCTACGGCGTCGGCCTCACCAAGGGTGACGACGCGCTGCGCGCGCACATCAACGAGCTCTTCACCGACGGTGGCGACATCTGACAGGCGATCTTCGACAAGAACCTCGGCTCCAGTGGCATCGAGGTCGAGCAGCCCGAGGTCGACGCGTACTGATCGGCATGGGCGGCCTCCTCAGGGAGGCCGCCCTCACACTTCTGAAGAAGGGAGGGTGGCGTGGACGTCATCTTCGGCAACCTCGACCTGTGGGGACAGGCGATCAGCAACACGCTGATCGTGTTCTTCGCCGGCGGGCTCATCGCTCTGGTCCTCGGACTGATCGTCGGAGCGATGCGCGTATCGCCGGTGCCGATCGCCCGGGGCGTCGGCACCGTGTACGTCAACACCGTGCGCAACACCCCGCTCACCCTCGTGTTCTTCTTCTTCATCTTCGGGTACCCGCAGCTGGGTCTGCCTGACCTGTCGAACCTCGTGCTCGGCATCCTCGCGATCGGCATCTACACCGCGACGTATGTGGCCGAAGTGCTGAGGGCGGGAATCAACACCGTTCCGGTCGGGCAGGCCGAGGCCGCACGAGCGATCGGCCTGCCGTTCGGGCAGGTGATGGGCCTCGTCATCCTCCCGCAGGCCTTCCGTTCCGTGGTCCCGCCGATGATGAGCGTCTTCATCGCCCTCCTCAAGAACACGACCGTCGCCGCAGGGTTCTCGGTCGCCGAGCTCGCGGCACTGCGATCCACGATCAACGATTCCGCCGACCGCCCGGGCAACCCGATGGAAGTCCTCCTCTGGGTCGCCGTGGTGTTCGTCGCCCTGGTGCTGCTGTTGAGCTGGTTGCAGCGATATCTCGAGAACCGATGGAGGATCGCGCGATGAGCTCTGTACTGTACGACGTCCCGGGGCCCCGGGCCATCGCCCGGAACCGCCTCATCGCGGTCGCGACGATCATCCTCGTCCTCGCGGCGATCGGCTTCATCGTCTTCCGGATGGTCGAGACCGGCCAATTCTCCGCCGAGAAGTGGTTCGTCTTCACCTTCGCCAACGTCTGGATGGGAATCCTCAAGGCGCTCGGCAACACTCTCGCCGCGTTCGCGCTGGCTGCCGTCCTCAGCGTCATCCTCGGCTTCGTCCTGGCGATCGGGCGTCTCTCGGAGCACGCGTGGGTGCGGATCCCGGTCACCGCGATCACCGAGCTGTTCCGTGCCGTCCCCGTGCTGGTCTTCATGATGCTGCTCTACTACGGCCTCCCCGTGGTCGGCGTCAAGATGGAGCCGTACTGGGCCGTCGTCATCGCGCTGATGGCGTACAACGGGTCGGTCCTCGCCGAGGTGCTGCGAGCAGGCATCGAATCCCTGCCACGAGGACAGAAGGAGGCCGGGTACGCCATCGGACTCCGCAAGAGCGGTGTGATGCGGCTGATCCTTCTGCCGCAGGCGATCCGAGCGATGCTCCCGGTGATCGTCGCCCAGCTCGTCGTCACGATGAAGGACACCGCGCTCGGCTTCATCATCACGTACCCCGAGCTGCTGTACTACGCGAAGCAGCTCACCTCGCAGCAGGGGCGCCCGATCCTGCAGTCGGCTTTCGTGATCGGCGGCATCTACATCATCATGTGCCTGATCCTCTCGGGCATCGCGCGATGGGTCGAGATCAGCACGCGGCGCTCGCCCAAGGTGCAGGCCATCCAGGGCGGCGAAGATCCTCGCCAGCATGAAGACGGCACCAACACCGAGCTCATCGCGCTGCAGAAGGGTGCAGGCAAGTTCGACCAGGGTGGTGGCCCAGGCACGATCTGACGCTCTACCGGCGCGGGGCGACCGCCCCGCGCCGGTAGACTCCTGTCTCGTGTCTGAGTCTCCCGAAATCACCCCGGAAGCAGTCGAGGCCGCTGTCGCAGCCGCCCTCGAAGCGATCGCCGCCGCCGCCGATACGGCCGAGCTGAAGGCCGCCCGTGCCGCCCACGTCGCAGAAGGATCCCCCCTCGCGGTCCTGAACGCGTCGATGCGCCAGGTGGCCCCAGAGAACAAGGCCGCGTTCGGCAAGCTCGTCGGCCAGGGCCGCGGGCAGGTCACCAAGGCCCTCGCCGCGAAAGAGGCCGAGCTCGCCACCGCCGAGGTCGCCGCCCGTCTCGAATCCGAGCGTGTCGACATCACGGCCGTTCCGTCGCGCACGCGCGTCGGAGCACGGCATCCGCTGACCCTGCTGAGCGAGCAGATCTCGGACATCTTCGTCGGCATGGGTTGGGAGATCGCGGAAGGACCCGAGCTCGAGCACGAGTGGTTCAACTTCGACGCCCTGAACTTCGACGTCGACCACCCCGCTCGCCAGGAGCAGGACACGTTCTACGTCGACCCGCCCTCGCGCCACCTCGTGATGCGCACGCACACGAGCCCCGTGCAGGTGCGCTCGATGCTCGACCGTGACGTGCCGATCTACGTGCTGTGCCCGGGTCGCGTCTACCGCACCGACGAGTTCGACGCGACGCACCTCCCGGTCTTCACGCAGTTCGAGGGGCTGGTCGTCGACAAGGGCATCTCGATGGCGCATCTCAAGGGCACGCTCGACCACGTCGCGCGTCAGCTCTTCGGTCCGGAGGCCAAGACGCGCTTCCGCACGAACTTCTTCCCCTTCACCGAGCCGTCCGCCGAGCTCGACCTGTGGCATCCGACCTTCAAGGGCGGCGCGCGCTGGATCGAGTGGGGCGGATGCGGAATGGTCAACCCGAACGTCCTCCGGGCGGCCGGGATCGACCCCGACGTGTACAGCGGTTTCGCGTTCGGGATGGGCGTCGAGCGCGGGCTCATGTTCCGCAGCGACGTGCAGGACATGAGGGACATGGCAGAGGGCGATGTCCGATTCAGCGAGCAGTACGGGATGGTGGTGTGATGCGCGTCCCGCTTTCGTGGTTGCGTGAGTACGTCGATCTGGCAGCGGATGCGACGCCCGAGGATGTCCTCGCGGCGATGGTCACCGTCGGCTTCGAAGAGGAGGACGTGCACCGCTTCGAGATCTCGGGTCCCGTGGTCGTCGGACAGGTCGTCTCCCTCGAGGGGGAGCCGCAGTCGAACGGCAAGACCATCAACTGGTGCCAGGTCGACGTCGGAGAGGCGAACGGCGGCATCCGCGGGATCGTCTGCGGCGCCCACAACTTCGTCGCCGGTGACAAGGTCGTCGTGACCCTGCCCGGTGCCGTGCTGCCCGGTCCGTTCCCGATCGCCGCGCGCAAGACCTACGGTCACGTGTCCGACGGCATGATCGCGTCTGCGCGCGAGCTGGGTCTCGGCGACGAGCACAACGGCATCCTCGTGCTGGCCGACCTCGGCATCGACGCTCCCGTCGGCACCGACGCCATCAGCCTGCTCGGGCTCGACGACGTCGCCGTCGAGATCAACGTCACACCCGACCGCGGGTACGCGTTCTCTCTGCGAGGCGTCGCCCGCGAGTACTCGCACGCCACCGGCGTCACCTTCCGTGACCCGGCCGAGCGCGACTTCGCCGAGCTCCAGCCGGGCAGCGGGCACACGGCGGTCGTCGACGATACCGCCCCCATCCGCGGGCGTGTCGGTGCGAGCGAATTCGTCACCCGCGTGGTCCGCGATGTCGACCCGTCTCGGCCGACCCCGCCCTGGATGATCGCTCGTCTGTCGCTCGCGGGCATGCGCTCGCTCGGCATCCTGATCGACATCACCAACTACGTGATGCTCGAGCTCGGCCAGCCGCTCCACGGCTACGACCTCGACAAGCTCGCAGGCGGGATCACCGTGCGCCGCGCGAACACCGGCGAGAAGATGACGACTCTCGACGGCCAGGAACGCACGCTCCATGGCGAAGACCTGCTCATCACGGACGAGTCGGGTCCGATCGGCCTCGCCGGTGTCATGGGCGGCGGCACCACCGAGATGAGCGACACCACGCACAACGTGCTCATCGAGGCGGCGATCTTCGACCCCATCACGATCGCGCGCACCGCCCGTCGGCACAAGCTGCCGAGCGAGGCCTCCAAGCGCTTCGAACGCGGCGTCGACCCCCTGGTGCCCTTCGTCGCTGCTCGCCGCGCCGCCGACCTGATGGTCGAGTTCGCCGGCGGGTCGCTCACCGAGGAGGGTGGCGCCCTCTTCGCCGAGGTCTTCGTCGCCGACATCGAGCTGCCGACCGGTTTCGTGCAGGGCCTGATCGGCGTCGACTACACCGACGCCGAGATCGAGGGCGCGCTGACGACGATCGGCGCGGACGTCACCGCGACGGATGCCGGCTGGACCGTCATCCCGCCGACCTGGCGCCCCGACCTCACCGACAAGTGGTCGCTCGCCGAGGAGGTCGCCCGCATCCACGGTCTCGACCGTATCCCCTCGGTGCTGCCCACGCCGCCGTCCGGCCGTGGCCTGACCGCGCACCAGCAGGGCCGTCGTCGGGTGTCCGACGCGCTGGCCGCTGCCGGCTTCGTCGAGACGCCGTCCTTCCCCTTCACCACCGAGGCGGAGAACGATCTGCACGGATCGGCGTCGGGCGAGCATTTGCCCAGCATCCGGCTCGCGAACGCGCTCGACGGATCCGCTCCGTTCCTGCGCCGCTCGCTCATCCCCGGGCTCCTGCAGACCGCGCACCGCAACATCTCGCGAGGCCTCACCGACCTCGCCCTGTTCGAGACCGGCGTCGTCTTCCTCCCGGAGCCGGGCGTCGAGTACGGCACCGACGAGGTGCCTCCGCTCGGTGCTCGCCCGTCGGATGAGACGCTCGCCGCGCTGAACGCGTCGATCCCGCCGCAGCATCGCCACGTCGCAGTGCTGCTCACGGGCAACGTGATCGCACGGCAGCCCGGCCGAGCCGCAGAGCCGGCTGGTCTGTCCGAGGCGCTCGATGCGGCTCGGGTCATCGCCGCGGCCGCAGGCGTCGACATCGACGTCGTCCAGGGGCAGCGTGCCGCGCTGCACCCGGGGCGCACGGGCGTGCTGTCCGTCGGCGACACCGAGGTCGGATACGTCGGCGAACTGCACCCCGACGTGGCGTCCGGTGCCGACCTTCCCGGTCGTGCCACGGTGCTCGAACTCGACCTCGACGGCGTCCTCGCGCTGGCGGATGCCCGTGCCGTCGCCGCCTCGCTGTCGACGTTCCCCGCCGCCACGCAGGACGTCTCGCTCGTGCTCGGCGTCGATGTGCCGGCAGGTGAGGTCCGTGCTGCGCTGACCGAGGGCGCCGGGAAGATGCTCGAGGCGATCCGTCTCGTCGACGATTACCGCGGCGAGGGACTCGCCGAGGGGGAGAAGAGCCTGACGTTCGCGCTCCGGTTCCGCGCGGACGACCGCACCCTCACGGCTGCCGAGGCGACCGAGGCGAAGCTCGCGGGAGTCGCCGTCGCGTCCGAGCGTTTCGGCGCGACCCTCCGCGACTGATCCGCGTGAACGCGACCTGCCTCCTGAGAGGGGTGCAGGTCGCGTTCGTGTGCTCCCGCCTCCACGCCCTCGCGGGGCGCCCGAGGTAGCGTGTGGAGATGAGCATCCTTCCCCACAGCACCCCTGCGGCGGTGCCCGACGGTGTCCGTGCGATGGGCGAGGGGCCGTTCCTCCAGCCGGGCGATCAGATCGACTGGCACTACCGCAAGCCGGGCTGGCAGCCGGGTGACGCATCGACCATCACGCCCATGCGCGTGGTCCGCGACGACGCGCGCGGGCTCGTGGCCTGGCTCGCACCGGGCACGCTGCAGGAGGGCCAGGGGACTCCGGCGGGTGAGCGGGTGCGCACGGTGCCGCTGGAGCGTCGGTGGCTCGAGCCGCGGACCCGCATCGTCGAGGAGTGGTGGGGCAACGGGATCCTGCGTATCGCCCCCGCGGGGGCCGCGTGGTCCGTGTGGCTGTTCTGGAGCGAGGTGAGCGGACCGGACTGGCAGTTCGCCGGGTGGTACGTCAACCTCGAGAACGCGCATCTGCGTACGGACCGCGACACCTACTCGTCGGATCACATCCTCGACGTCGAGATCGAACCCGACGGCAGGATCTCACTCAAGGACGAGGACGAACTCGTCGCCGCCATCGCACAGGGGCGGCTCACGCGGGAGCAGGCCGCACAGATCGAGCGTCATGCGGATGCGGCGATCGAGTCGTTCCACTCGGGTGAGTGGCCGTTCGATCCGCGGTGGCAGGCCTGGCGCCCCGACCCGTCGTGGACCATGCCTGAGCTGACCGGGCTCTCCGACCTGCGCCGGCCGTGAGCACGGCATCCGCCCTGAGCGGAAGGCCCTTCCCCTCGGGCACGGATGCTGATGGCATGGGTGCATGACAGATGTGCTGATCCTCGGCGGAACAGGCTGGTTGTCGGGTCGGATCGCCCGACGGATGCTGGTGAACGGGGCGACCGTGATGTGCCTCGCACGGGGAGGACGTCCGTCGCCTGAGGGGGCGAGCCTCGTGCTGGCCGACCGCGACGACCCGGCCGCGTACGACACCGTCTCGGGTCGCGACTGGGATCAGGTGATCGACATCTCATCGAACGCGGCGCACGTGGCGGCGGCGGTCGCCGCTCTCGGGGAGCGAGCCGCCCGTTGGACCTACGTCTCGTCGATGTCGGTGTACTCCGACGACGCCACCATCGGTGCCGACGAGACGGCCTCCGTGCACGCGCCGGCCCAGCCCGGGGACGAGTACGAGTACGGCGCGCAGAAGGTCGCGGCCGAGAGCGCCGTGCGCGCACTGGGCGAGCGAGCGCTGATCGTGCGCCCCGGGCTGATCGTCGGCGAGGGCGACCCGAGTGATCGATTCGGATACTGGGCGGCGGCATTCCTCAGGGCCGTGGACGGACCGGTTCTGCTCCCGAACGCCGAAGGCCGCAGTACGCAGGTCATCGACGTCGACGACCTGTCGGAGTTCATCGCCACGACCTCGGCCACCGGTGTGATCAACGCGATTGGTGACCGGCATCCGCTCGCCGACGTCCTCGCGACCGTCAGGCGGCTCGCTGATCACCGGGGCGACACGGTGGTGGCTGAGGACGACTGGCTCGTCGAGAACGGCGTCGAATTCTGGGCGGGGGAGCGCTCGCTGCCCCTCTGGCTGCCCGCCGATATGACGGGCTTCATGACCCGAGCCAACGCCCGGTACTGCGCCGCGGGCGGCGACCTGCGACCGCTCGACGAGACCGTCGCGGTCGTCATCGCCGACGAGCAGGCGAGAGGGATCGATCGGGACAGGCGTGCCGGCCTCACCCGCTCGGATGAGCTCGCGCTGGTGCAGCTGCTGAGCTGATCACCGGTCGTCGCTAGACTTCGAGCAGTGACACGGGGTGCCGCATCCGCGGCTGAGAACAGACCCGTCGAACCTGATCTAGTTCGTACTAGCGAAGGGATGTCGCATTGAGCGATCGTCTGCGTCCAGAATCCGAATCGACCCTGGCGGCCACGGCTGCCGAGCTGCTGTCCGCGCTCCGCGAGACACCACCGCTGACCCACTGCATCACGAACACCGTCGTCACGGGCTTCACGGCCAACGTGCTGCTGGCTCTCGGCGCCGCACCCGCCATGGTCGACATCGTCGACGAGGCGGGGCTCTTCGCGGGAGTCGCGTCCGGGGTGCTGATCAACCTCGGCACGCCCACACCCGAGCAGCGGGAGGCGAGCCTGGAGGCCGTCGCCGGCGCGAATGCCGCGGGCACCCCGTGGGTGCTCGATCCCGTCGCGATCGGGGCGCTGCCCGTGCGCACCGCGCTCGCGCACGACCTCGTCGCCGCGCGTCCCACGGCGATCCGGGGGAACGCCTCCGAGATCCTCGCGCTCGCCGGGCTGAGTGCGGGCGGGCGAGGCGTCGACGCGACCGATACGCCGGACGCCGCCATCGACGCGGCTGTCGCGCTCGCCGTCCGTCACGGTTCCGTCGTCGCGGTGTCCGGTGCCGTCGACCTCATCACCGACGGCCACCGCGTCGTGCGCATCGCGAACGGCGACGAACTGCTCACCCGCGTCACCGGGGGAGGCTGTGCTCTGGGTGCCGTGATGGCCGCGTTCCTGGGCGCGGCGCGCACGACAGGCACCGAATCCCTCGTCGCCGTGGCCGCTGCCAGCCTGGCCTACACGGTCGCCGCAGAACGTGCGGCGATGCGAGCCTCGGGTCCCGGCAGCTTCGCGGTCGAGCTCCTCGACGCGCTCGCGTCTGTACAGCCGCACGACCTCGCCGCTGCGGCGCACATCGAGGAGCGTGCGCTGTGATCGCGGACCTCTCGCTCTATCTGGTCACCGACCCGGACCTCTGCGGAGAGCGCGGAGTCGTGGAGACCGTCCGTCAGGCGGTCGACGGCGGCGTGCGCATCGTGCAGCTGCGTGACAAGACGGCGACGGATGCCGAGACCACGGCGCAGCTGCTCGAACTGTCACGCGTGATCGACGGACGCGCGCTCCTCGTCGTGAACGACCGCCTCGACGCCGCACTCGCCGCACGGAAGCAGGGTGCGAGGGTCGACGGTGTGCATCTCGGGCAGGGGGACGCCTCCGTGCTGCGTGCGCGTGAGGCGCTGGGCCCCGAGGCGCTCATCGGGCTCACGGCGAACAACGCGGACCACTTCGAAGCGGTGCGAGCGCTGCCGCCCGGCACCGTGGACTACCTGGGCGTCGGCGTGATCCGCCCGACCACCACCAAGCCCGATCATCCGCCGGCCCTCGGCGTCGAGGGTTTCCGTGCCCTCGTCGAGGCGACCGCGCTCCCGTGCGTGGCGATCGGAGGCGTGGCCATCGACGACACCGAGCGGCTTCGGGATGCCGGTGCGGCCGGGCTCGCGGTGGTCTCGGCGCTGTGCGCGGCGGCGGATCCGACGGCGACCGCGGAGGCGTTCGTGCGTCGGTGGCGGGCGGCCGGCACACCGCGGGTGCTCAGCATCGCCGGGAGCGATCCCTCGGGAGGCGCGGGGATCCAGGCCGACCTCAAATCGATCGCTGCCCACGGCGGCTACGGAATGGCGGCGCTGACCGCGCTGACCGCCCAGAACACCACCGGCGTCAGCGGCCTGCACGTACCGCTGGCGGCCTTCCTGCGACAGCAGCTCGACGCGATCTCCGACGACATCGTCGTCGACGCGGTCAAGATCGGGATGCTCGCGAACGCCGACGTCATCCGAACGGTCGCCGAGTGGCTCGACGTCGTCCGACCGCCGATCGTCGTGCTCGACCCGGTCATGGTCGCCACGAGCGGCGACCGGCTGCTCGACCAGGACGCGGAGGCGGCGCTGCGCGAACTCCTCCGGCGTGCACACGTCGTGACCCCCAACCTCGAAGAGCTCGCGGTGCTCGCGGGGCGCTCGATCTCCGGATGGGCCGATGCGCTCGCCGCAGCGGAGGAGCTGTCGGCGATGATCGGCGCCGCGGTGCTGGTGAAGGGCGGACACCTCGACGGCGACGATGTTCCCGATGCGCTCGTGGACGTCGCCCGGGGTGTGCGGCGGGAGTTCCCCGGCACGCGGATCCGCACCGCGAACACGCACGGCACCGGCTGTTCGCTCTCATCCGCGCTCGCCACGCGCCTCGCTCGGGGGGAGACGCCCGTCGACGCCGTCGCCTCGACCCGGTCGTGGCTTCGCGAGTCCCTGCGCGAGAGCGAGGGGCTCCAGGTCGGGCGCGGTCACGGACCGATCAACCACTTCGCAGGTCTGTGGGCGCGGGGCGGCGTCGAGACGAACCGCGCGCCCGAAGAGATCCGCGCCGAGTGGTGGCAGCGCACGGCGGCGGTGAGGGCGAGCATCGACGAGCTCCCGTTCATCCGGGGTCTGGCCGACGGCACGCTCGCCCGGGACCCGTTCCTGTTCTATCTCGCCCAGGATGCGCTCTATCTCCGCGAGTACGCGCGCGTGCTCGCGGAAGCCTCACGCCTCGCTCCCACTCCGCGCGAACAGGCGTTCTGGGCGCACTCCGCCGAGGGTGCGATCATCGGCGAGCTCGAGCTGCACGCGTCGTGGCTGACGCCCGACGAGGGCGTGGATGCCTCGACGTTCGCCGCCTCTCCCGCGCCGGCGACCGTCGCGTACCTGGACCACCTGCGCTCCGTGGCGTTCGGCGGCGATTACGCCGAGCTGATCGCCGCGGTGCTGCCGTGCTTCTGGCTCTACACCGATCTCGGCCGGCGCCTGCACGCGGGCGAATTCGGCGACTATGCGCGGGATCCCCGGCATCCGTACGCCACGTGGCTCGCCACCTATGCGGACCCGGCGTTCGAGGATGCGACGGATCAGGCGATCACCCTCGTCGCGGACGCAGCGGCGATCGCCGCGCCGACCGCACGGGATCGGATGCTCCGAGCATTCGAGGTGTCGAGCGCCCACGAGCTCGCCTTCTTCGCCGCCCCGTTCGCCTCCGCCGTCTCTGCGTGACGGAACCGATTTGCGCATGCCGCGACGAGCGCGCTATCGTCGCGGCATGCCTTCGGCCGCCACCGCAACTCTGACGCTCGTTCCGAGCGTCATCGCCGTGCGCCGACGCCGCAGCGGCCGCCGACTCTAGGCGACCCTGCGCTTCTGCCTGCGTACGCACGGCGGTCGAGTGCCGGTGTCGCCGCCCCGGTTCCCGACACTGCACCCCGAGTTCGACACGGGGTCCGACCGTTAAGGTAGAAGCATGACGTACTCCGTCGCCGTCTCCGGCGCATCCGGCTACGCGGGCGGCGAGATCCTGCGCCTCCTCGCGTCGCATCCCGACATCGAGATCCGCACCGTCACGGCGCACTCGAACGCAGGCCAGCCGCTCGTGCAGCACCAGCCGCATCTGCGCTCCCTCGCACACCTGACTCTGCAGGACACGACGCCCGAGATCCTCGCCGGTCACGACATCGTCTTCCTCGCGCTTCCGCACGGTCAGTCGGGTCAGTACACCGACGCCCTCGGCGACACTCCTCTCGTGATCGACGCGGGCGCCGACCATCGGCTGACGTCGCAGGATTCGTGGGATGCGTTCTACGGGGGCGACTTCCACGAACCGTGGGCGTACGGCGTCCCCGAGCTCCTGGTCGACGGGGTGAAGCAGCGCGAGACGCTGCGCGGCGCGACACGGATCGCGGCCCCCGGATGCAACGCGTCGACGGTGAGCCTCAGTCTCGCCCCCGGAGTCGCGGCCGGAGTGATCGACCCCGGCGACATCGTGTCGGTTCTCGCCGTCGGCCCGTCCGGTGCGGGCAAGAGCCTCAAGACCAATCTGCTCGGCAGCGAGATCCTCGGCAGCGCCAACCCCTATGCGGTCGGCGGCACTCACCGACACATCCCCGAGATCCGGCAGGCGCTCGCCGCCGCATCCGGCGCCGCGGCCGACGGCATCCGCATCTCCTTCACCCCGGTGATCGTCCCGATGTCGCGGGGCATCCTCGCCACCTCGACCGCACCGATCGCGGGCGACGTGAGCGATGCCGAGATCCGGTCCGCGTGGGAGAACGCCTACGGTGACGAGACCTTCGTGCAGCTGCTGCCCGAAGGTCACTTCCCGCGCACCGCCGACGTGCTCGGTGCGAACACCGCGCTGATCGGTCTCGCGATCGATCGTGCCGCGAACAGAGTCACCGTGGTCACCGCGGTCGACAACCTCGTCAAAGGCACCGCAGGCGCTGCCATCCAGTCCATGAACCTCGCGCTGGGGCTTCCCGAGTCCCGCGCCCTCTCAGTGAACGGAGTCGCGCCGTGAGCGTCACCGCCCCCGCAGGATTCGAGGCGGCGGGAGTCGCCGCCGGCCTCAAGACCACCGGCAAGCCCGATGTCGCCGTCGTCGTCAACCGCGGCCCGCGCAAGGTCGGTGCCGCCGTCTTCACGAGCAACCGCGCCAAGGCCAACCCGATCATCTGGTCGCAGCAGGCCGTCGCCGACCGCGTGGTCGAGGCCGTCGTGCTGAACTCCGGAGGAGCGAACTGCTTCACCGGGAGCTTCGGGTTCCAGACCACGCACCAGACGGCCGAGAAGGCCGCAGAGCTCCTCGGCGTCAGCGCCGGCGATGTGCTCGTCTGCTCGACCGGTCTCATCGGCGTCGGCGACGAGGTCTTCCGCGGCAAGGTGCTCGCAGGCACCGAGCAGGCGATCGCCGCGCTCTCGGCCGACGGGGGAGAGGTCGCGGCCGAGGCCATCATGACCACCGACAGCGTCTCGAAGGCCGCGGTCGTCACCCGCGACGGCTGGACCATCGGCGGCATGGCCAAGGGAGCGGGCATGCTCGCACCGGGCCTCGCCACCATGCTGGTCGTCATCACGACGGATGCGGTGCTCGAGCCGCTCGAGGCGGATGCCGCGCTGCGCGCAGCGACGGGCACCACGTTCGACCGTCTCGACTCCGACGGCTGCATGTCGACGAACGATCAGGTCACCCTGCTGGCGAACGGCGCATCGGGCGTCGTGCCCGACGCCGAGGACTTCACCGCCGCTCTGCGCGAACTGTGTCAGCAGCTCGCGGTCAAGCTGCAGGGCGATGCTGAAGGTGCCAGCCACGACATCACGATCGAGGTGCAGCACGCCGTGTCCGAGGGTGAAGCCGTCGACGTCGGTCGCTCGGTCGCCCGGAACAACCTCTTCAAGGCCGCGATCTTCGGCAACGACCCGAACTGGGGTCGGGTGCTCGCGGCGATCGGCACCACGAACGCGCAGTTCGACCCGTACGACGTCGACGTCTGGATGAACGGCGTCCGGGTGTGCAGCGAGGGCGGTCCGGATCGACCGCGCGAAGAGGTCGACCTGACTCCGCGCGCGACCCACCTGGTGATCGATCTCAAGGTCGGAGAGGCGACGGCGACGATCCTCACGAACGACCTCACCCACGATTACGTGCACGAGAACAGCGCCTACGCCTCATGACCACCGACATCCAGGACACCACGCCGGACGTCGCCGCCGTCAAGGCCGCGACGCTCATCGAGTCGCTCCCGTGGCTGAAGAAGTTCCGCGATCAGATCGTCGTCGTCAAGTACGGCGGCAACGCCATGGTCTCGGACGAACTGCAGGAGGCCTTCGCCCAGGACATCGCGTACCTGCGCTACGTGGGTGTGCAGCCCGTCGTCGTGCACGGCGGCGGACCCCAGATCTCCGACATGCTGCAGCGGCTCGAGATCCCGAGCGAGTTCAAGGGCGGCTACCGCGTCACGAACACCGAGGCGATCGGTGTCGTGCGCATGGTGCTCACCGGCCAGGTGAACCCGCAGCTGGTCTCCAAGATCAACTCGCACGGGCCGATCGCGACCGGACTCAGCGGTGAGGACGCCGGGCTCTTCGGCGGCCGTCGCCGAGGTGTCGTGATCGACGGCGAGGAGATCGACCTCGGTCGCGTCGGCGACGTCGTCGAAGTCGACCCGACGCCCGTGCTCGACCACCTCGCCGCCGGTCGCGTGCCGGTGGTCTCCAGCATCGCACCCGACCTCGACCACCCCGGTCAGTCGCTGAACGTGAACGCGGATGCCGCGGCTGCGGCCCTCGCGGTCGCGCTCAAGGCGCGCAAGCTCGTCATCCTCACGGATGTCCCGGGGCTCTACGCCGACTGGCCCAATCGCGATTCTCTCGTGTCGCACCTCACGTCGGAGGCACTCATCGAGATGCTCCCGACCCTCGAGTCCGGCATGATCCCGAAGATGAAGGCGTGCCTGGATGCGATCGAGGGCGGCGTCGACGCCGCCGCCATCATCGACGGACGAGTACCGCACTCGGTGCTCGTCGAGCTCTTCACCAGCAAGGGAATCGGAACAGAAGTGGTCTTGGGAACGGCAGGGGCGAACGCATGAGCAATTGGCAGGATGACGCAGCGAGCGATCTGGTCCTCAACGCAGGGCCCCGTCTGGCGATGCTCACCCGCGGCGAGGGTTCGTATCTCTGGGACTCCGAGGGCAAGCGCCACCTCGACTTCCTCGCCGGTATCGCGGTGACCTCTCTCGGTCACGCGCATCCGGTGTTCGTGGAGGCCGTGTCGCGACAGGCGGCGACGCTCGCGCACGTGTCGAACTACTTCGCGACCCCGTCGCAGCTGGCGCTCGCCGCACGGCTGAAGCGCCTCGCCGGTGCCGGGATCGACGGCCGCGTGTTCTTCTCGAACTCCGGCGCCGAAGCGAATGAGGCGGCGTTCAAGCTCGCCCGTCTGCACGGCGGCACCGAGAAGCCGCGCATCATCGCGCTCGAGAACGGATTCCACGGACGCACCATGGGATCGCTCGCGCTGACCGCCAAGGCCGCCATGCGCGCGCCGTTCGAGCCGATGCCCGGTGGGGTGGAGCACATCCCCGCGACGATCGAGGCGCTCGAAGCGGCGATCGACGACCGCGTCGCCGCCGTCATCGTCGAGCCCATCCAGGGCGAGGCAGGTGTCGTCGAGCTTCCCGAGGGCTACCTGCAGGCGGCGCGGTCGCTGACGCTCGCCCACGGAGCACTGCTCATCGTCGACGAGATCCAGACGGGAGCCGGACGCACCGGCGCCTGGTTCGGGTTCAGTCACGAGGGGATCACTCCCGACGCCATCACGCTCGCCAAGGGCATCGGCGGCGGCTTCCCGATCGGCGCGCTCGTGACCTACGGTGCGGCGAGCTCGCTGTTCACGCCCGGCTCGCACGGCTCGACGTTCGGCGGGAACCCCCTGGCCACGGCGGTCGCCGACGCGGTGCTCACCGAGATCGAGGACGCCGGACTCGTCGAGAATGCAGCGCGCCGCGGCGAGGAGCTGCGCGAGATCATCGCCGGGCTCGAGTCGCCGCTGATCACCGGTGTGCGTGGTCGCGGACTCCTGATCGGCGTCGGCCTGAGCGCCCCCGTCGCGAACGACGTGGTCGCCGCAGCCCAGGAACGCGGTCTCATCGTGAACGCGGCGAACCCCGAGACCGTGCGCATCGCCCCCGCCCTCACCATCGGAGACGCAGAGCTCGCCGAGTTCCGCGAACTCTTCGCCGCATCGCTCGCCGATGTCCAGGCATCCCTCACCGAATCCGGAAAGGCCCTCGCATGACCCGCCACCTTCTGCGTGACGACGATCTGACCCCCGCAGAGCAGGCGGAGATCCTCGATCTCGCCATCGAGCTGAAGAAGGACCGCTGGGCGAACAAGGCTCTCGCCGGCCCGCAGACGGTCGCAGTGATCTTCGACAAGTCGTCGACCCGCACCCGCGTCTCGTTCGCGGTGGGAATCGCCGATCTCGGTGGCTCCCCGCTGATCAT
Source organism: Microbacterium phyllosphaerae (assembly GCF_017876435.1). Classification (NCBI taxonomy): domain Bacteria; kingdom Bacillati; phylum Actinomycetota; class Actinomycetes; order Micrococcales; family Microbacteriaceae; genus Microbacterium; species Microbacterium phyllosphaerae. The sequence goes on along the minus strand of NZ_JAGIOA010000001.1, from coordinate 2,969,796 downwards.
CTCGACGGCGAACAGTCAGCTCGGAGGCAAGGAGACCCCGTCCGACACCGCGCGCGTGCTCGAGCGTCAGGTCGCGGCCATCGTCTGGCGCACCTACGCCCAGTCCGGACTCGAGGAGATGGCCGCCGGAACCACCGTTCCGGTCGTCAACGCCCTCTCGGATGACTTCCACCCGTGCCAGCTGCTCGCCGACCTGCTCACGATCCGCGAGCACAAGGGCGATCTGAAGGGTCTGACCCTCACGTTCTTCGGTGACGGTCAGAGCAACATGGCGCACTCCTACGCACTCGCCGGTGTCACCGCCGGTATGCACGTGCGCATCGTCTCGCCCGTCGACTACGCGCCGCGCGCCGATGTCGTCGAGGCGGCCGACCGCCGCGCCGCCGAGACCGGTGGGTCCATCACGCTGTACACCGACGCGGTCGAGGCCGCGGCGGGAGCCGACGTCGTGGTCACCGACACCTGGGTGTCGATGGGCAAGGAGGAGGAGAAGCTCGCGCGCATCCGCGATCTCGGCGGGTACAAGGTGACGCCCGAGACCATGGCGCTCGCCGACTCCGAGGCGATCTTCATCCACTGCCTCCCCGCCGACCGCGGTTACGAGGTCGACTCCGAGGTGATCGACGGTCCGCAGAGTGTGGTCTGGGACGAGGCGGAGAACCGTCTGCATGCGCAGAAGGCCCTGCTCGTCTGGCTGCTCAGCAGGAAGGACGCGTGATGGTCGACGCGAAGAACGAAGGCACCAACGAGGGCGCGCTCTGGGGCGCTCGGTTCGCGAGCGGTCCCTCGCCCGAGCTGGTCGAGCTCAGTCGGTCGACGCACTTCGACTGGGTGCTCGCGCCGTACGACATCGCAGGATCCCACGCCCACGCGACCGCACTCGCGGCGGCCGGGTATCTCGAGCCCGACGAGGCGACGCGGATGCACGAGGGACTGGATGCCGTGGCGCGCAAGGTCGCCGACGGCACGCTGCAGCCGGTCCCGTCCGACGAGGACGTGCACGGTGCCCTGGAGCAGGCGCTCATCGCCGAGCTCGGCCCTGAGCTCGGCGGACGGCTCCGTGCCGGACGCAGCCGCAACGATCAGATCGCCACGCTCGTGCGGATGTACCTGATCGACCACGCCCGCGTCATCGCCCGCGACCTGCTCCGCGTCATCGACGCGCTCGTCGCCCAGGCGGAGGCGCACCCGGATGCGATCCTTCCCGGACGCACGCACCTGCAGCACGCGCAGCCGGTGCTTCTCGCGCACCACCTGCAGGCGCACGGCTGGCCGCTCGTGCGCGAGCTCGAACGTCTCGTCGACTGGCGTCGTCGCGCCGGCGTCTCGCCCTACGGCGGGGGAGCCCTCGCGGGTTCGACCCTCGGACTCGACCCCGCGCTCGTCGCGACCGAGCTCGGACTCGATCGTCCGGCCGAGAACTCGCTCGACGGCACGGCCGCCCGCGACGTGGTGGCCGAGTTCGCGTTCATCACTGCGATGACCGGAGTCGACATCTCGCGCCTGAGCGAGGAGATCATCCTCTGGAACACACGCGAGTTCGGATTCGTCACCCTGCACGACAGCTACTCGACCGGGTCGAGCATCATGCCGCAGAAGAAGAATCCCGACATCGCCGAGCTCGCTCGCGGCAAATCCGGGCGTCTGATCGGCAATCTGTCCGGTCTGCTCGCGACGCTCAAGGGGCTTCCGCTCGCGTACAACCGCGATCTGCAGGAAGACAAGGAGCCGGTCTTCGACTCTGTCCAGACCCTCGAGGTCGTGCTTCCCGCGTTCGCCGGCATGATCGCGACGCTGCGCTTCGACACCGAGCGGATGGCGGCTCTCGCGCCCCAGGGCTTCTCGCTCGCGACCGACGTCGCGGAGTGGCTCGTGAAGCGGCGTGTGCCGTTCCGGGATGCCCACGAGATCTCGGGCGCACTCGTCCGTGCCTGCGAGGAGCAGGGGATCGGCCTCGAGGATGCCTCCGACGAGCTGTTGCTGTCGGTGTCGCCGCATCTGGTTCCGGAGGTCCGTGAGGTTCTCACGATCGAGGGTTCCGTGGCGTCCCGCACCGGCGCCGGAGGCACGGCGCCCGTGCGGGTGGCAGAGCAGCGGGCTGAGCTCGTGGCCCGGGCGCAGGCGGCCGCGCACGCGCTCGGTCTCTAGCCGGCGATTGCGGAGGAGCGACGACTCGTACGACGGAAGACGGCCCGCGGAGACTCTCGACGAGAGCATCCGCGGGCCGTTCTGTTCTTCGTGTACGCGCCCTGTGGGTGCGATTCAGTGCAGCGCGGCGTCAGCGGACGAGCGCGTCCAGCGGGTGAACCGCACCACGAGACCGGAACGCGTGGGGCCGGCGAGGAAAGGGCCTGCGGATGCCACGGCGTCGCCGTCGAACGGAGCCACCCGGACGAGTCGCCAGTCGCCCTCATCCGCTCGCGCGCGCACGATCACGGCATCCGGCCAGCGGCTCACCCGCACGGTGATCTCGCTGCCGTGCCAGTCGTCGACGTACCCGACAGACCAGTCGGAGCGGATGTCGGTGACGACGGCCCCGAGTCCGAGGTGATCGTCGGCGTACTCGATGCCCGCCTTGATCCAGTGCTCGTCGTCGATGCGCACGAAGACGCCCGCCTGATCGAACTGACCGTCCCACGGGGCGCGGAACGAGACGTCCATCGCTTCGCCCACCTCCAGGGGAGCGAGCAGCGCGTGCTCGGTGTCGTGCACGAAGCCGTAGGCGGTGTGCCGCCAGGCGTCGCTGCCCTCGACTGCGGTCACGTCGAGGTGATCGCCGTCGCTGGAGAGATCGGCGGGTGCGTGGGTCCAGGAGCCGTCGGCCCAGGGGATGATGTCTGATTCAGGCATGTTCCGAGACTATAACCAAATAGGGCATAAATGGAAGTTATTCGTGTTACGGTTATCGCATGGTCATCGCCGTACTCGCCGACATCGTGGGCTCTCGCAAGCTCGACGATCGATCGGCGGCGCAGCGCATCCTCGACGGAACCATCGTGCGGGTCGAGAACGATCTGCCCCTCGCGCAGCAGTCGCTGACACCCACGGTGGGGGACGAGCAGCAGGGGGTCTACCTCGCGCTCGAAGACGCGATGGTGTCGCTCCTGATGATCCAGCTCGCTCTTCCCGACGGCATCGCCTTCCGCTTCGGGGTCGGCGTCGGCGATGTGCGCGCGGTCGACTCCGTGCACGGCGAGCTCGCCGACGGCCCGGGCTGGTACGCCGCACGAGCCGCCATCGAGACCGTGCACGCCCGGGAGGGTCGCGCCGTGCCGCGCACGCGCACCTGGATTGTCGGTGCTCCCGGGCAGGATGAGGTCATGGACAGCGTGATCGCCGCATCGAACGCCTACCTGCTCGTCCGCGACGAGCTGGTCGGGGCGATGAACGAGCGCGAGCGCCGCCTCACCTACGGTCGCCTGATCGGCCGATCGCAGCATGAGCTGGCTGCCGAGGAGGGCATCTCGCAGCCGAGCGTCTCGAAGTCGCTGCGGAGCGCGGGGAGTGCTGCTCTCCTCGAGGGCGTGGCCGCCTTGAGGGGAACAGACGCATGATCGTCGCCGGATTCCTGCTCCTGGCGGTGGGAGCCGCTGATCTGGTGCGCCAGTTCGCGTCGCGTCGGTGGATCGGCTATCTCGTGGTGGCCGTCATCCTGCTGCTGCTCGGCAGCGTGAGCGATGCGCTGCTGCCGATGCTCGCCGGCCTCGTCGTCGGTGCATTGTGGGTCTGGTGCATGCCGTCGGAGCGACCGGCCCCGCTCGGGTTCTGGCCCGCTGTGCTCCTCGGCGTGTTGAGCATCGGTGCCGTGGTGTGGCTCGGTGCTCGCACGGATGCAGGTCTGATCGGGTCGGTGTGGACGCTGCGTTCGCCGTTCGGCGACGTTCCATTCGACCTCGCGCTGCTCACCCTGGGCGTGGGGCTGTTCCTGCTCGAGTCTGCGAACCTCGTCGTCCGCGCGGCGCTCGACGGCGAGCACACGTGGCGACCCGCCGAGCTGCGGCGCCTCGTGCCCGACGCTGCCGAGACGAGCCCCGCTGTCGGGGAACCTCGCGACGCCGTCGTCTCCGGAGAAGCTCCGGACGAGAGCGCACCCGCCGAAAGTGCGGCGGCCGAGACCACACAGGCCGAGACCGCGGCCGCCGGTATCCCGGCATCCGATCCTCGGGCCGGATTCAAGGGCGGGCGCCTGATCGGGCCGCTCGAGCGCATCCTCGTGATGATCCTCACGCTGGCCGCCGCCTACCCGATCCTCGCGGCGATGCTCGCGGCCAAGGGCATCGTGCGATTCCCCGAGATCTCGCGCGACGGCGAGACCGGGGCGCGGGCCGAGTACTTCCTGGTGGGCAGTCTCGTGAGCTGGGTGATCGGGTTGGGCGCGGCGTTCCTGGTGTGGTGGGCAGCCCACAGCTGACAGCTCCGGTCCACCCGGGTGGCGGCGAATGGCGTGTGCTCACCGCTGATAGCCTGGAGCGCGTGTCGAATACCGATCTGACGACCGCCCCGCCGGCGATCGACCCCACGTTCGAGAACGTGTGGGACGAACTGCTGTGGCGCGGCCTCGTCCATGTGTCCACTGACCAGGAGGCGCTGCGCGCCCTTCTCGCCGGGGACCCGATCACGTATTACTGCGGCTTCGACCCGACAGCTCCCAGCCTGCACCTCGGCAACCTGGTGCAGCTGCTGACGCTGCGTCGCATCCAGCTCGCCGGGCACAAGCCGCTGGGCCTGGTCGGCGGTTCCACCGGTCTCATCGGAGACCCGCGACCCACCGCCGAGCGCACGCTCAACACTCGTGAGACCGTCGAGGAGTGGGTGGGACGCCTGCGGACGCAGGTCGAGCGCTACCTCAGCTTCGAGGGCGACAACGCGGCTCGCATCGTCAACAACCTCGACTGGACGGCGCCGCTGTCGGCGATCGACTTCCTGCGCGAGATCGGCAAGCACTACCGTGTCGGCACGATGCTGAAGAAGGATGCGGTCGCTGCGCGCCTGAACTCCGACGAGGGCATCAGCTACACCGAGTTCAGCTACCAGATCCTGCAGGGCATGGACTTCCTCGAGCTGTACCGCCAGTACGACTGCGTCCTGCAGACCGGTGGCTCCGACCAGTGGGGAAACCTCACGAGCGGCACCGACCTCATCCGCCGGTCCGAGGGCGTCGCCGCTCACGCGATCGGCACGCCGCTGATCACGAACAGCGACGGCACCAAGTTCGGCAAGAGCGAGGGCAACGCGATCTGGCTGGATCCGGAGATGTGCAGCCCGTACCGGATGTACCAGTTCTGGCTCAGCACGGCGGATGCCGACGTCATCGAGCGGCTCAAGGTCTTCACGTTCCTCACGCGTGCCGAGATCGAGGAGTACGAGGCCCTCGTCGAGTCCGAGCCCTTCCGGCGTGCCGCGCAGAAGCGTCTGGCGCTCGAGGTCGTCGCCACCGTGCACGGCATCGACGCGACGGCGGCCGTGATCGCAGCATCCGACGCGCTGTTCGGCCAGGGCGACCTGACCGCGCTCGACGCGTCGACGCTGCGCACGGCGCTCGAGGAGCTCCCGAATGCCACGGTCGACGCGGGGTCGTCTGTCGTCGACGCTCTGGTCGCGACCGGATTGGTGTCGAGCCTGTCGGAGGCTCGCCGTGCGATCGGCCAAGGTGGTGTGTCTCTCGACGGCGAACGCGTCGACGACGAGTCGGCCACGGTGCATGGGACTCTGCCGGGAGCGGTGTCTGTGCTGCGTCGTGGCAAGAAGACCCTCGCAGGAGTGTTCATCGCGTGACGAGCGACATCTGATCGCGTGACGGCGGTCGCCTGAGCTGTTCTCGGGCGGCCGCCGTCACCGCTTCCGCCACTCGACAGGAGACTCCGGATGCCGTTCACCCCGAGCCATGCCCTGGTCGCGCTGCCCTTCATCCGCACCCCGCTGGTGCCGGCGGCGATCGCGATCGGAGCGATGACGCCAGATCTGCCCCTGTTCCTGAGGGGCGTCGGTCTCGACTACTCGTTCACGCACACGTTCGGCAACGTGGTGTGGACGGCCCTGGTCGCTTTCGTGCTCTTCCTGGTGTGGCGGGTCGTGCTCCGCCCGGCGGTCGGCGAGCTCTCCCCGTCGTGGGTGGCGCGGCGTGTTCCGGCCGACTGGTCGCAGTCCGGTGTCGAGGCGGCCGGCGCCGCGGTGGGTGTCGGAGCGAGACGACGCTGGTACCCGGTGCTGCTCGCCGTCTCCCTGATCCTGGGGGTGCTGTCGCACATCCTCTGGGATCTCTTCACGCACGAGGGACGCTGGGGCGTCGAGATCCTGCCCGCTCTCGGGGAGATGTGGGGTCCTCTGACCGGATACAAGTGGCTGCAGCACGGGTCGAGTGCGATCGGGCTCGTCGTGATCGCGATCTGGGCCGCGCTCCGGCTGCGTCATGCCGAGCCGCGCATCGCCGTCACGAGGGTCATCCCCGCGGGAGTCCGCATCGCCTGGTGGCTGTCGCTTCCGGCGGTACTCGTGACCGCCACGGTCATCGGATACCTGGCGTACGGTCCGTTCACCGAAGAGTTCACGTACCAGCACCTCGCGTACCTGATGCTGCCGCCGGCCTGCGCGCTGTGGGGCGCGCTCACTCTGGTGCTCTGCCTGGCGCTGCCGCTCTTCCGCCGGCATCACCGGCGCGGCTGATCCGACCCCCAGCGGCGCGGAGCCACGAACTCGAATCCCGGAAGCACGGGAGCCGCGGTCGTGAGCTTGCGCCCGTCGACATCGAAGGTCGCGGAGTGGTCGCCGGTCACGAACTCCCGCTCCGACACCGGTTCGAGCGTGCGAGGCATCCCGAGCAGCTCAGCGGCCACGCGACGCAGCGATGTGCGCACCGTCCAGCTGCCGCCCTCCTGCCGCCGGCGTTTCAGCAGCGCGATGACCGCCGCCGCCAGGAGGTAGCCCGCGCTGTGGTCGAGGGCCTGGGCAGGGAGCGCTCCGGGGCGGTCGCCGTCGGGTGATTCGATCAGCGAGATTCCCGACTCGGCCTGCACCAGGCTGTCGAAGCCGGCGCGATCCGGTTCGTCCATGCCCCAGGCGCTGAGCTGGGCGACGATCAGTCCCGGATGATCCTCGGTCAGTGCGGATGCCGAAAGGCCGAGGCGGTCGAGTGACGAAGGCCGGTATCCGAGCACGACGACGTCCGCGGCGTTGAGGAGCTCGCGGAATCGCTCGTCTCGCACATCGAGCAGCGCGGATCTCTTGCCGTGGCCGGTGTCGAGATGCTGCCACTCGGGCTCGGCGAGTTCCGGGGGATCCACCCGAAGCACATCAGCGCCGAGCAGAGCGAGAGTCCGCGTGCACACAGGTCCTGCGATGACTCGGGTGAGGTCGAGGACGCGGATGCCGGCGAGCGGACTGCGTCCCACGTGGGACGCGGGTGGGGCGTCCCAGGAACCACCGGTGTTCTCGTGGGAGACATCGAGCAGGGGAGTGGTGCGCGATCGTGCGTCGAGGCGGGGATCCTCCGGACGCACGGGGACGGCGAGTCCGCGCTCGGCGGTGATGAGGCCGAGCGCTTCGGCTGTCGTGCACTCCAGGATGGCTGCGCGCACCTCATCGACGCCGGCGCCTGCTCCGAGTCCGAGCCCGGCGAGAAGCCGCGCGGCGTGATGCGGATAGTTTCCGGGGGTGCGCACCCATCCGTCGGCTGAGCGCCAGAACCCGGAGTAGGCAGACCACACGTCGGGCGCGATCCCATCGACCGTGAGAACACGGTCGCTCCTGTAGGCGGTGGAGATGCGATCCGGATCAGGCATGTCGCGGATACCGGCCATCAGGCAGACCGCGCGCACGCTCGCCCAGGCGAGATCGGCGGTGGCGAGACGGGAGGGCAGGGGCACAGGATGCGGTGGCTGCGAGTCGAACTCACGGACGTCGTCGGCGACGCCCAGCTCTGACGAGACACGCTGCAACAGGGCGGTCGCGGGGGAGGGAATCCGGGGTGCGCTCACGCTGTGATCGTACTCGTGGCGGTGATCGCGGACCATTTCTCCCTCTGGACTGGGAAAACGTGACTCAGAGCGCTGAGCGACACGCCCGGGGGTGGTGGGCCGATTTGCCAGAACCCCGGAATCCACGTAACTTATTACTTGTTCGCCCCACAGGGAAGCGGAGAGGCCGAGAGCTTCACCCCCCTCAAGCGGAGAACCACCTCCCACATCCACTCACTTGTGAGAACAGACGCCTGCGTCTAGGGTGGGAGATCCACCCCTTCTGCGGCTGTCAACAGCTGCGCAGCAGATCCAAGATCCGCACGGCGCGCCGATTTGACAAGCGAGACAGGGTGGGTAAGATAGAGAAGTTGCCCTTCGGGCCTGGTTGTGATGACTGGGTCGTGGGAGCATCCGATCCTTGAGAACTCAACAGCGTGCACTTGTCAAATGCCAAATTATCCTCGTCTAGCTTCGGCTAGTTGAGAATTCCTTTGGATCAAAGACCAACCTCCTTGTGGGGTTGGCATTCGGATGAAGTCAGCAATGAATTTGTCTCTTTGGTCAGCATCAAACTCGCTGCGTCACCGTTTTCCCGGTGTCGTATGCATTTCTTTTTTACGGAGAGTTTGATCCTGGCTCAGGATGAACGCTGGCGGCGTGCTTAACACATGCAAGTCGAACGGTGAAGCCCAGCTTGCTGGGTGGATCAGTGGCGAACGGGTGAGTAACACGTGAGCAACCTGCCCCTGACTCTGGGATAAGCGCTGGAAACGGCGTCTAATACTGGATACGAGTAGCGACCGCATGGTCAGTTACTGGAAAGATTTATTGGTTGGGGATGGGCTCGCGGCCTATCAGCTTGTTGGTGAGGTAATGGCTCACCAAGGCGTCGACGGGTAGCCGGCCTGAGAGGGTGACCGGCCACACTGGGACTGAGACACGGCCCAGACTCCTACGGGAGGCAGCAGTGGGGAATATTGCACAATGGGCGCAAGCCTGATGCAGCAACGCCGCGTGAGGGATGACGGCCTTCGGGTTGTAAACCTCTTTTAGCAGGGAAGAAGCGAAAGTGACGGTACCTGCAGAAAAAGCGCCGGCTAACTACGTGCCAGCAGCCGCGGTAATACGTAGGGCGCAAGCGTTATCCGGAATTATTGGGCGTAAAGAGCTCGTAGGCGGTTTGTCGCGTCTGCTGTGAAATCCGGAGGCTCAACCTCCGGCCTGCAGTGGGTACGGGCAGACTAGAGTGCGGTAGGGGAGATTGGAATTCCTGGTGTAGCGGTGGAATGCGCAGATATCAGGAGGAACACCGATGGCGAAGGCAGATCTCTGGGCCGTAACTGACGCTGAGGAGCGAAAGGGTGGGGAGCAAACAGGCTTAGATACCCTGGTAGTCCACCCCGTAAACGTTGGGAACTAGTTGTGGGGTCCATTCCACGGATTCCGTGACGCAGCTAACGCATTAAGTTCCCCGCCTGGGGAGTACGGCCGCAAGGCTAAAACTCAAAGGAATTGACGGGGACCCGCACAAGCGGCGGAGCATGCGGATTAATTCGATGCAACGCGAAGAACCTTACCAAGGCTTGACATATACGAGAACGGGCCAGAAATGGTCAACTCTTTGGACACTCGTAAACAGGTGGTGCATGGTTGTCGTCAGCTCGTGTCGTGAGATGTTGGGTTAAGTCCCGCAACGAGCGCAACCCTCGTTCTATGTTGCCAGCACGTAATGGTGGGAACTCATGGGATACTGCCGGGGTCAACTCGGAGGAAGGTGGGGATGACGTCAAATCATCATGCCCCTTATGTCTTGGGCTTCACGCATGCTACAATGGCCGGTACAAAGGGCTGCAATACCGCGAGGTGGAGCGAATCCCAAAAAGCCGGTCCCAGTTCGGATTGAGGTCTGCAACTCGACCTCATGAAGTCGGAGTCGCTAGTAATCGCAGATCAGCAACGCTGCGGTGAATACGTTCCCGGGTCTTGTACACACCGCCCGTCAAGTCATGAAAGTCGGTAACACCTGAAGCCGGTGGCCTAACCCTTGTGGAGGGAGCCGTCGAAGGTGGGATCGGTAATTAGGACTAAGTCGTAACAAGGTAGCCGTACCGGAAGGTGCGGCTGGATCACCTCCTTTCTAAGGAGCATCTGACTCTTCGGAGTCCAGAACCCAGTTCGAAGGCATACGTTCTTCGCTGGGAGCTCATGGGTGGAACATTTGACATGGTGCGAAGGATGAAGGTTTCTCTTAGTACACCGCTTGCGGTGGGAACGGGGAGGGTTTCGGGTGTCGCACCTGCACGCTGTTGGGTCCTGAGGGACCGGATGCGGATCCGCAAGGATTCGTTTCTGTACCTCTGGGCCTCTTGTTGTTTCCCCTGTGGGGGAAGTGAGAAGGGGTACCGCCCGTACTTTGAGAACTACACAGTGGACGCGAGCATCTTGCAGCCGGCTTCGGTCGGTTGCACAAGATGATCTTAAAGATCATTAGTCAATTTCATGCCAGGCTTTCGGGCCTGGTGTCGATTCTGATTCAAACTCATGTGATTTCAAGTCTTTAAGAGCAAACGGTGGATGCCTTGGCATCTGGAGCCGAAGAAGGACGTAGCAATCTGCGATAAGCCTCGGGGAACTGATAAGCAAGTTTTGATCCGAGGGTGTCCGAATGGGGAAACCCCGCTGGGCGGCGTGCCGACCTAGTGACTCCCGCCTGAATATATAGGGCGGGTAGAGGGAACGTGGGGAAGTGAAACATCTCAGTACCCACAGGAAGAGAAAGCAACCGCGATTCCGTTAGTAGTGGCGAGCGAAACCGGAACAGGCTAAACCTAGCGTGTGTGATAGCCGGCAGGCGTTGCACGTTGGGGGTTGTGGGACTTTTCAGTCATCTCTGCCGAGGTGGCGGCGTTACACGATGGTATAGACGAACGGTCTTGAAAGGCCGGTCATAGAGGGTGCCAACCCCGTAGTCGAAATGCCAACCGTGGCGCGAAGAGTATCCCAAGTAGCACGGGGCCCGTGAAATCCCGTGTGAATCTGTCAGGACCACCTGATAAGCCTAAATACTCCCAGATGACCGATAGCGGACAAGTACCGTGAGGGAAAGGTGAAAAGTACCCCGGGAGGGGAGTGAAATAGTACCTGAAACCGTTTGCTTACAAACCGTTGGAGCAGCCTTAGTAGCTGTGACAGCGTGCCTTTTGAAGAATGAGCCTGCGAGTTAGCGATATGTGGCGAGGTTAACCCGTGTGGGGTAGCCGTAGCGAAAGCGAGTCTGAATAGGGCGATTCAGTCGCATGTCCTAGACCCGAAGCGAAGTGATCTATCCATGGCCAGGTTGAAGCGACGGTAAGACGTCGTGGAGGACCGAACCCACTTAGGTTGAAAACTGAGGGGATGAGCTGTGGATAGGGGTGAAAGGCCAATCAAACTTCGTGATAGCTGGTTCTCTCCGAAATGCATTTAGGTGCAGCGTTGCGTGTTTCTTGCCGGAGGTAGAGCTACTGGATGGCCGATGGGCCCTACAAGGTTACTGACGTCAGCCAAACTCCGAATGCCGGTAAGTGAGAGCGCAGCAGTGAGACTGTGGGGGATAAGCTTCATAGTCGAGAGGGAAACAACCCAGACCACCAACTAAGGTCCCAAAGCGCGTGCTAAGTGGGAAAGGATGTGGAGTTGCCTTGACAACCAGGAGGTTGGCTTAGAAGCAGCCACCCTTGAAAGAGTGCGTAATAGCTCACTGGTCAAGTGATTCCGCGCCGACAATGTAACGGGGCTCAAGCACGCCACCGAAGTTGTGGCATTGACATTATTGGTAGGCCTTCGTGGTCCAGCCGTGTTGATGGGTAGGAGAGCGTCGTGTGGCCAGCGAAGCGGCGGTGTAAACCAGCCGTGGAGGCTACACGAGTGAGAATGCAGGCATGAGTAGCGAAAGACGTGTGAGAAACACGTCCTCCGAAAGACCAAGGGTTCCAGGGTCAAGCTAATCTTCCCTGGGTAAGTCGGGACCTAAGGCGAGGCCGACAGGCGTAGTCGATGGACAACGGGTTGATATTCCCGTACCGGCGAAGAACCGCCCAAGCTAATCCAGTAGTGCTAAGTGTCTGAATCCCAGTGACTGATCCCTTCGGGGTGACGCTCTGGGCCTAGCGCACGACCCCATTCTGGTGCGGTTAGCGTATTAACAGGTGTGACGCAGGAAGGTAGCCCAGCCAGGCGATGGTTGTCCTGGTGCAAGTGCGTAGGCCGAACGGTAGGCAAATCCGCCGTTCACATAGGCTGAGACACGATGCGAATAAAAAGTGGGTGATCCTATGCTGCCAAGAAAAGCATCGACGCGAGGTTCTAGCCGCCCGTACCCCAAACCGACTCAGGTGGTCAGGTAGAGAATACCAAGGAGATCGAGAGAATCGTGGTTAAGGAACTCGGCAAAATGCCCCCGTAACTTCGGGAGAAGGGGGGCCTTCGACGTATTAGGACTTGCTCCGAAAGCGTTTGGAGGCCGCAGAGACTAGTGGGTAGCGACTGTTTACTAAAAACACAGGTCCGTGCCAAGTCGCAAGACGATGTATACGGACTGACGCCTGCCCGGTGCTGGAAGGTTAAGAGGACCGGTTAGCCGCAAGGCGAAGCTGAGAATTTAAGCCCCAGTAAACGGCGGTGGTAACTATAACCATCCTAAGGTAGCGAAATTCCTTGTCGGGTAAGTTCCGACCTGCACGAATGGCGTAACGACTTCCCAACTGTCTCAACCGCGAACTCGGCGAAATTGCATTACGAGTAAAGATGCTCGTTACGCGCAGCAGGACGGAAAGACCCCGTGACCTTTACTACAGCTTGGTATTGGTGTTCGGTGTGGCTTGTGTAGGATAGGTGGGAGACTGTGAAGCATGGACGCCAGTTCATGTGGAGTCATTGTTGAAATACCACTCTGGTCACTCTGGATATCTAACTTCGAACCGTAATCCGGTTCAGGGACAGTGCCTGGTGGGTAGTTTAACTGGGGCGGTTGCCTCCCAAAAAGTAACGGAGGCGCCCAAAGGTTCCCTCAACCTGGTTGGCAATCAGGTGTCGAGTGTAAGTGCACAAGGGAGCTTGACTGTGAGACTGACAGGTCGAGCAGGGACGAAAGTCGGGACTAGTGATCCGGCAGTGGCTTGTGGAAGCGCTGTCGCTCAACGGATAAAAGGTACCTCGGGGATAACAGGCTGATCTTGCCCAAGAGTCCATATCGACGGCATGGTTTGGCACCTCGATGTCGGCTCGTCGCATCCTGGGGCTGGAGTAGGTCCCAAGGGTTGGGCTGTTCGCCCATTAAAGCGGTACGCGAGCTGGGTTTAGAACGTCGTGAGACAGTTCGGTCCCTATCCGCTGCGCGCGTAGGAAATTTGAGAGGATCTGACCCTAGTACGAGAGGACCGGGTTGGACGAACCTCTGGTGTGTCAGTTGTTCCGCCAGGAGCACCGCTGATTAGCTACGTTCGGGATGGATAACCGCTGAAAGCATCTAAGCGGGAAGCCGGCCTCAAGATGAGATTTCCATACCTTCGGGTGAGAGGCTCCCAGCCAGACTACTGGGTTGATAGGCCAGATGTGGAAGTGCAGTAATGCATGCAGCTGACTGGTACTAATAAGCCGATGACTTGATAACACACCGTTTGTTGGTGCTACGCGTCCACTGAGTGGTTCTCGATGTACGGTCGAGAACCGCATGACAATGACTTTGTTATGTGTTTGATTGAAACATCAATAGTGTTTCGGCGGCCATAGCGTGAGGGAAACGCCCGGTTACATTCCGAACCCGGAAGCTAAGCCTCACAGCGCCGATGGTACTGCAGGGGGGACCCTGTGGGAGAGTAGGACACCGCCGGACTTCTTTTAAGCAAATGGCCACCCATCGTTGGGTGGCCATTTTGCGTTTACAGCAACAACAACAGGGAGCATCATGCCGGAAGAGGAAGAGCGCCGTCCGCGTCGCAACGACGACAATGGATCGCGCGGTCACCGACCTTCTGGCGGACGCTCCGAGCAGAACCGCAGCAGCGGTCCGCGCCGAGACGACGCGCCCCGCTCTGGTGGCTACAACCGCGACAACCGTGATGGTGGCGCTCCCCGTTCGGGTGGTTACGACCGTGACAACCGCGATGGTGGCGCCCCTCGTTCGGGTGGTTACAACCGCGACAACCGCGATGGTGGCGCCCCTCGTTCGGGTGGTTACAACCGCGACAACCGTGACGGCGGCGCTCCCCGTTCGGGTGGTTACAACCGCGACAACCGTGACGGCGGCGCCCCTCGCTCGGGCGGTTACAACCGCGACAACCGCGACGGCGGCGCCCCTCGTTCGGGTGGTTACAACCGCGACAACCGTGATGGTGGTGCTCCTCGTTCGGGTGGCTACAACCGTGATGGTGGCGCTCCTCGCTCGGGCGGTTACAACCGCGACAACCGTGACGGCGGTGCTCCTCGCTCGGGCGGTTACAACCGCGACAACCGTGATGGTGGTGCTCCTCGCTCGGGCGGTTACAACCGCGACAACCGTGACGGCGGTGCTCCTCGCTCGGGCGGTTACAACCGCGACAACCGTGACGGCGGTGCTCCCCGTTCGGGTGGCTACAACCGCGACAGTCGCGATGGTGGTGCTCCGCGCACGGGTGGTTACAACCGTGATGGCGGTGCTCCCCGCACAGGTGGCTACAACCGCGACAACCGCGATGGCGGTGCTCCTCGTTCGGGTGGTTACAACCGTGACAACCGTGATGGTGGTGCTCCTCGTTCGGGTGGTTACAACCGTGACAACCGTGATGGTGGCGCTCCCCGTTCGGGTGGTTACAACCGCGACAACCGCGATGGTGGTGCTCCTCGTTCGGGTGGTTACAACCGTGACAACCGCGATGGTGGTGCTCCTCGTTCGGGTGGTTACATCCGTGACAACCGCGATGGTGGTGCTCCTCGTTCGGGTGGTTACAACCGCGATGGTGGTGCTCCCCGCTCGGGCGGCTACAACCGTGACAACCGCGACGGTGGTGCTCCCCGCACGGGTGGCTACAACCGCGACAACCGCGACGACCGTGCGCCCCGTCAGGACCGGGACTCGTCGCGCTCCTACCCGCAGCGCGGGGGTGTGGACCGCGAACGTCCGGTGCAGGCCACGGGCGACCGTCCGCGGTTCAACGACCCGCACATCCCCGACGATGTCACGGCTCGGGACCTGCACACGTCGGCTCGCAACGAGCTGAAGACGCTGAGCAAGGAGAACGCCGACCTCGTCGCACGTCACCTGGCGATGGCATCCCGCCTCATCGATGAGGATCCTGCGCTTGCTCACGAGCACGCTCTCGCTGCATCTCGTCGCGCCGGCCGTATTGCCATCGTCCGTGAGACGCTCGGCATCACCGCGTATGCGACCGAGGATTTTGCTCTCGCCCTGCGTGAGCTCCGCACGTATCGCCGGATCTCCGGCAAGGATGATCAGATCGCTCTGATGGTCGACAGCGAGCGCGGTATCGGTCGCCCCGATCGTGCCCTTGAGACCGGCCGTGCGGTCGACCGCACGGCACTGACGACCCCTGTGCGGGTCTCACTGGCGATCGCCATGTCGGGAGCCCGTCTCGACCAGGGCGACCTCGAACTCGCGCTCGGGGAGCTCGAGATTCCGGAGCTCGATCCCGATCGTGCGTTCGAATGGAGCCCCGCTCTCTTCGCCGCACGCGCCGCCGTGCTCGAGGACCTGGGACGCACCGACGAGGCCGAGTTCTGGGCGCATCGAGCCGAGGTCGCCGCTGAAGCGCTCGGTGTCGACGAAGCCGGTGACGAGGAGATCATCATCGAGGACGGCCTCATCGAGGGCGACTTCGACGACGAAGACCACACGCCGCAGTCCGAAGAAGCCCCCGCTGATGCTGATGCTGATGCTGATGCTGATGCTGATGCTGATGCTGATGCTGATGCTGATGCTGATGCTGATGCTGATGCTGATGCTGATGCTGATGCTGATGCTGATGCTGATGCTGATGCTGATGCTGATGCTGATGCTGATGCTGATGCTGATGCTGATGCTGATGCTGATGCTGATGCTGATGCTGATGCTGATGCTGATGCTGATGCTGATGCTGATGCTGATGCTGATGCTGATGCTGATGCTGACGCTGACGCTGACGCTGACGCTGACGTCGAGCCCGAGCCCGAGCCCGAGCCCGAGCCGTCGATCGACGACGAGGTGCGCGAGCTTCTCGGCGAGACCGAGGATGACGGCGCAGACGAGCAGAACGGCGTCGAGCAGGACGACAAGCGCGCAGCATCCGACTCCTCTGAGGAGGCGTAGTGGGGCTGTTCTCCAAGAAGCCGGCGCTGCGTACGCCCCTCGACGGGGTGGATGCTGTGCTGGCGGATCTGGACGGTGTCGTGTACGCCGGACCGGGTGCGCTGCCGTACGCGGTGGAGAGCCTGAACGCTGCCGCTGCGACCGCTCGTCTCGGGTACATCACGAACAATGCGTCACGCACCGACGCCTCGGTCGCTGAGCACTTGAGCAGCCTCGGACTCGACGTCGCTCCGGCTGACGTCATCACCAGCCCGCAGGCCGCCATGCGCCTGCTCGCGGGGATCGTCCCGCCTCCGGCGACGCTGCTGATCGTCGGGGGAGCGGGGCTCGTGGACGAGGCCGAGAAAGCGGGCTACACGGTGACCCGGAGCGCGGAGGATGCTCCGGATGCCGTCGTGCAGGGCTTCGCCCCCGAGGTCGCCTGGACGGATCTCGCCGAGGCGGCCTTCGCCCTGAAGGTTCCCGAGGAGGAAGGCGGCATCCCTTGGATCGCCACCAACACCGACTGGACGATCCCGCGTGAGCGCGGTGTCGCCCCGGGCAACGGCACGCTCGTGTCGGCCGTGCACACGGCCATCGGGCGTCTCGCGACGGTCGCGGGCAAGCCGGAGACTCCGATCTTCGAGGAGGCGACCGAGCGCTTCGGCGCGAAGAAGCCGCTGTTCATCGGCGACCGTCTCGACACCGACATCCTCGGTGCGGTCCGTGCGGGCATCGACTCGGCGCTGGTGCTCACCGGAATCGATCGCCCCAAGCACGTGCTCGCGGCTCCTGAAGGATCCCGCCCGACGTACATCCTCAGCGACCTTCGCGAGCTGCACGAGCCGTATCCCGAGGTGACGTCGAAGGACGGCATCCATTCGGTCAACGGTGCCGCTGTCCGAGTCGTCGGTGCCGACGTCGAGATCGTCTCCGAGGGCGATTCGCAGATCGATCTGCTGCGCGCCGGTGCGGCCGCGATCTGGGCATCCGGTACCCCGGTCTTCGTGCTGCGTGTTCCCGAGCGACTCTACGACGACCCGTTCCACCGGCCCTGATCGGGTCGCTCCCCGTCGCCGTGGCTCCGACGACGTGTCGGCCCCGCCGCGTACAGTAGAGGCGTGAGCGAAGAGACGACGAACGCACCGACCGACGGTCTGTGGAGTCGCCTGCGCCTGATCGAGGGACAGCCTCTCGCTGCCCGTGCCGGCGCATACTCCGGACTGCACGACGAGCTCTCCCGCCGCCTCGACAGCGGCGCGAAGCTCGACCAGCGCGACGCGCCGGGCACCCGATGACCCGACTCGACGCCGCCCTCGCCGCGCGAGGCCTCGCCCGTTCGCGCACCCACGCAGCCACTCTGATCGCCGAAGGTGTCGTGAGCATCGACGGCCGCCCTGTCGTGAAGGCATCGACGACTGTCGCTGACTCCGCGGAGATCACCGTCGCCGCCACCGATCACTATGTCGGCCGCGCGGCGCACAAGCTCATCGCCGCCCTGGACGACTTCGGCATCGCTGTCGACGGTCGTCTCGCGCTCGACATGGGAGCCTCGACAGGCGGCTTCACGCAGGTTCTCCGCGAGCGCGGGGCCCGACGAGTGCTCGCGGTCGATGTGGGCCACGATCAGATGGCATCCTCCGTCGCCGCCGATCCGGCCGTCGTGCTGGTCGAGGGATACAACGTCCGTCACATGACGCCCGAGAACCTGCAGGACGTGACCGGCGAAGCAGAATCTCCCGACCTCATCGTCGGCGACCTCTCGTTCATCTCGCTCGAACTCGTGCTCCCGGCTGTCGCCGGCGTCGCCGCTCCGGCGGCCGACATCGTCCTGCTGGTGAAGCCGCAGTTCGAGGTGGGACGCACCGCCGTCAAGGGCGGCCTGGTCACCGACCCAGCGACCCGCGCGGATGCCGTGGCGCGCACCGCCTGGAGCGCGTGGGATGCAGGGCTCGGAATGCTCGGCATCCTTCCCTCCCCGATCCTCGGCACCCACGGCAACACGGAGTATCTCCTGCACCTCGCACCGGGGCGGGGCAGCGATCCGTCAGAATGGTCAGACCGCATCAACCTATTGGCAGGGAGACGATGAACGAGCGCAACATCCTGGTCGTCGCCCACGCGGGCCGTGACGACACGGTCGACGCCGCCCGGCGGGTCGTCGAAGCGCTGCGCGGTGCGGGGGCGCGTCCCGTGCTCGCCGCCGACGACAGCACCGACCTGTGCGCGGTCGACCCGGGCTTCGCCGATGTCGACGTGCTCGGCGACACCGTCTCGCAGGATGAGCTCGAGCTCGCCATCGTTCTCGGGGGCGACGGCACCATCCTCCGCGCAGCCGAACTCGTGCGCGGGTGCGCGGCACCGGTGCTCGGGATCAACATGGGCCATGTCGGTTTCCTCGCCGAGATCGATCGGGACGACATGGACGCCGCGGTCCGCCGAGTGATCGACCGCGAGTACGAGGTCGAGGAGCGTCTGGCCCTGTCGGTGCGCGTCAAGGACATCGACGGCGCCGTCGTCTACGAGACCTTCGCGCTGAACGAGGCGACGGTCGAGAAGGCCAGTCGTGAGCGCATGATCGAAGTCGTGCTCGAGATCGACGGACGCCCTCTGTCGAGCTTCGGATGCGACGGCATGGTCGTGTCGACCCCGACAGGCTCCACGGCCTACAACTTCTCGGCAGGCGGACCGGTCATCTGGCCGAGCGTCGAGGCCATCGCGGTCGTGCCGCTCTCGGCCCACGCGCTCTTCGCGAAGCCGCTCGTCGTGAGCCCTGATGCGGCCGTGGCGATCGAGATGCTCGAAGGCACCTCCGGCTCCGGCATCCTCTGGTGCGACGGGCGTCGCTCGCATGACCTGCCGCCGGGGGCGCGTGTGGTCGTGCGTCGATCGTCGCGTCCGGTGCGCCTCGCGCGCCTGCACCCGACGGAGTTCACGGACCGACTCGTGCGCAAATTCCGGCTTCCCGTCGCGGGTTGGCGCGGACAGGGAACGGCCTCGTGATCGAGGAGATGCGGATGCAGGGGCTCGGCGTGATCGCCGACGCCGTGCTGCCCCTCGGTGCCGGGTTCACCGCGATCACCGGTGAGACGGGCGCGGGGAAGACGATGGTGGTGACCGGTCTCGGTCTGCTGCTCGGTCAGCGCGCGGATTCCGGCGCAGTGCGAGCAGGATCCGCTCAGGCGTCGGTCGCGGGTGTCTGGATCGTTCCCGAATCGGGCGGGGTCGCCGACATCGTCGCGGACGCAGGGGGAGAGCTGGAGCCCGCCGGGGGCGGCGCAGCCGAGCTGTACGTGTCTCGCACACTGAGTGCCGAAGGGCGCAGCAGAGCGAGCGTCGGGGGCCGGGCCGCCCCTGCCGGAGTGCTCTCGGCACTGGCGGAAGAGCTCGTGGTCGTCCACGGACAGTCCGAACAGCTGCGACTGCGCTCGTCGGCCGCGCAGCGAGACGCGCTCGATCGCTTCGGTGGAGCGCCGATCGCCCACGCGCTCGAGGCCTACGCTTCGTCTTTCGCGCGCTGGCGTGAACTCGATGCCGAGATCATCGACATCACCGAGAACCGAGATCGTCGGGCCGAGGAGGCGACGCGTCTGCGCGAAGCGCTCGCGCTCATCGAAGCGGCAGCCCCTGAGCCGGGCGAGGACGTCGAGCTGTCCGCCCGGGCCGAGCGACTGGCGAACGCCGAGGAACTCCGTCTCGCCGCCTCGCTGGCCCACGGCGCGCTCTCGAACGAAGAGGGCGAGCCCGACGCATCCGCCCTGATCGCGGAAGCGCGTCGAGCGCTCGAGCGTGTCTCCGACACGTCTCTCACCGAGATCTCCGCCGGCCTCGCCGACATCGGCTACCGCATCGCCGACATCGCGGGCCAGCTGTCGGCCTACCTGGCCGATCTCGACGAGACCGGTCCGCACGAGCTCGCCGCCGTCGAAGAGCGCCGTGCGGCTCTCGGCACGCTGATCCGCGCGCACGGTTCGCTCGACGAGGCGCTGGAACTCTGGCAGACGGGGTCGACTCGTCTCGCCGAACTCGACGACGACGGCGAGCGACTCGATCGCCTCGAAGCCGAGCGCGATGCCGCACGTGCCGAGCTCGACGCGCATGCGCAGTCATTGACGGCAGAGCGCACGGCGGCCGCCGCGAAGCTCGGCGTCGCTGTGAGCGACGAGCTCCATGCGCTCGCGATGCCCGATGCCCGGCTCGAGGTCGCCGTCACCCCCGGTGCGGAGAGCGCGCACGGCCGCGACGATGTCGCGATCCTGCTCGCGCCGCATCCGGGCGCCGAGCCCCGCTCGGTCGGCAAGGGTGCGTCCGGGGGAGAGCTCTCGCGCGTGATGCTCGCGATCGAGGTCGTCATCGCCGGCACCGACCCCGTTCCGACGTTCGTCTTCGACGAGGTCGATGCCGGCATCGGCGGGGCCGCAGCGATCGAGGTCGGGCGACGACTCGCCCGACTCGCCGAGAAGTCGCAGGTCATCGCCGTCACGCATCTCGCGCAGGTCGCGGCGTTCGCCACGAACCACCTGTCGGTCGTCAAATCCAATGACGGAGCCGTCACGGCGTCCAGCGTGCGCCGTCTCGAGGGGGAGGAGCGTGAGGCCGAGATGGCCCGACTGCTCTCCGGACTCACCGATTCGGACGCCGCGATCACCCACGCGAGGGAACTTCTCACCCTCGGCACCTCCACTGACTGATAGGATCGAAGCCCGTGATGAACTCTTCTTCTGCGGGGCCCAAGAACGACACGACCAAGCACATCTTTGTGACGGGTGGTGTCGTTTCGTCTTTGGGTAAGGGGCTCACTGCCGCAAGCCTCGGCAACCTCCTCACAGCACGCGGACTCCGCGTCGTGATGCAGAAGCTCGATCCGTACCTGAACGTCGATCCGGGCACGATGAACCCGTTCCAGCACGGTGAGGTCTTCGTCACGGACGACGGCGCCGAGACCGACCTCGACATCGGACACTACGAGCGCTTCCTCGACATCAACCTGTCGCAGGCCGCCAACGTCACGACCGGCCAGATCTACTCGCAGGTCATCGCCCGCGAGCGCCGCGGCGAGTATCTCGGCGACACCGTGCAGGTCATCCCGCACATCACCGACGAGATCAAGCGGCGTATGCGCCTGCAGGCGACCGAGGACCCCCGCCCCGATGTCATCATCACCGAGGTCGGCGGCACGGTCGGTGACATCGAGTCGCAGCCGTTCCTGGAGGCTGCCCGTCAGCTCCGCCACGAGCTCGGCCGCGACAGCGTGTTCTTCGTGCACGTGTCGCTCGTGCCGTTCATGGGTGCATCCGGTGAGCAGAAGACCAAGCCGACCCAGCACTCGGTCGCAGCGCTGCGCCAGGTCGGCATCCAGCCCGATGCGCTCGTGCTGCGCAGCGACCGTCCGGTCAGCGAGAGCAACCGCAACAAGATCGCGCTCATGTGCGACGTCGATGCCGAGGGCGTCATCAACACGGTCGACCTGCCGAGCATCTACGACATCCCGTCGACGCTCAACGACCAGGGACTCGACTCGTACATCGTCCGCCGCCTCGGTCTCGACCAGAAGGCCGCAGACGAGGTGGACTGGTCGCGGTGGAGCAAGGTGCTGCACGCCGTGCACAACCCCAAGCACGAGGTGACGATCGGCCTGGTCGGGAAGTACATCGACCTCCCCGACGCCTACCTGTCGGTGACCGAGGCGCTCAAGGCCGGCGGCTTCGCCCAGGAGACCAAGGTCAACATCCGCTGGATCCCCTCGGACCGCTGCGAGACCCCCGAGGGTGCGCAGGAGCAGCTCGCCGCGCTCGACGGCATCTGCGTGCCCGGTGGATTCGGCATCCGCGGCATCGAGGGCAAGCTGGGTGCGCTGAAGTTCGCGCGCGAGCAGGGCATCCCGACCCTCGGACTCTGCCTCGGCCTGCAGTGCATGGTCATCGAGTACGCCCGTGACGTCGCCGGCATCGCCGGAGCATCCTCGAGCGAGTTCGACCCCGAGACCACCGAGCCCGTCATCGCGACGATGGCCGAGCAGGTCGAGATCCTCGACGGCGGCGACCTGGGCGGAACCATGCGCCTCGGCCTCTACCAGGCCGCACTCGCCGAAGGATCGCTGGCGCGCGAGCTGTACGGCGCCCCGGAGGCCTCGGAGCGCCACCGCCACCGTTACGAGGTCAACAACGCGTACCGCACGCGTCTCTCCGAGGCCGGGCTCGTCTTCTCAGGGCTGAACCCCGAACTCGACCTGGTCGAGTACGTCGAGCTGCCGCGCGACGTGCACCCGTACTACATCGCCACGCAGGCCCACCCCGAGCTCCGCTCGCGTCCGACCGATCCGCACCCGCTGTTCCGCGGTCTGGTGGGCGCCGCGATCGAGCGTCACCGGTCGAGCGAGCTGTTCGACGTCGAAGCCGATGCCTGAGTTCGACGACCTTCGCGACGAGCCCTTCGAACCCGAGGTGCTCAGCAGCGAGATCGCGTTCGCAGGGGCTGTGTGGGACGTCCGTGACGACCGCGTGCGCTATGGCGACGGAGAGATCCGTCGTCAGTACGTCGCGCACACCGGCGCCGTCGCGATCCTCGCGCTCGACGCTGACGGGCGGGTGCTGCTGATCCAGCAGTACCGGCACCCGATCCGTCACCGCGACTGGGAGCTTCCGGCCGGTCTGCTCGACGTCGCGGGGGAGGAGCCCGTCGAGGCTGCCCGTCGCGAGCTCGCCGAGGAGGCCGACCTGGTCGCCGCGCACTGGGAGCCGTTGGTGTCGTCGTGGACGACGCCCGGCGGCAACGACGAGGCGATCCATGTGTTTCTCGCGACCGGCATCTCGACCGCGCCCGCTGCGCACGCGCGCGAAGACGAAGAGGCCGACATCCGCGTCGAGTGGGTTCCGCTCGACGCGGCGGTCCGCGCTGTCCTCGACGGACGGATGCGCAACGGCATCCTGAGCATCGGCGTGCTCGCGGCCGCGCAGAGGCTGCGCGACCGAGGCTGAGCATGCAGCTCGATCGTGCGTTGGACACGTATCTGCGCCACGTCACGATCGAGCGCGGTCTCAGCGAGCACACGATCTCGGCCTACCGCCGCGACCTCGGCGGCTACCTGGAGTGGTTGGCGGACGAGGGGATCGTCGACACCGCCGAGATCACATCGGCGGTGGTGGGGCGCTTCATCGCGGATCGTTCCTCTGCCGACCCGAAGCCGGCTGCCACGAGCCTGGCCCGCTTGCAGTCGTCTGTGCGGGGCTGGCACCGATTCCTCGCGCGCGAAGGCATCGAGGACGACGATCCCAGCGGCCGTCTGCGACCGCCCAAAGCGCCCCGGCGGCTGCCGAAGGCGCTGACCATCGACCAGGTGGAGCGGCTGCTGGCCGCGCCCTCGGCCGACGACCCCATCGGCATCCGCGACCGTGCACTGCTCGAGCTGCTCT
Organism: Microbacterium phyllosphaerae; assembly: GCF_017876435.1. Taxonomy (NCBI): domain Bacteria; kingdom Bacillati; phylum Actinomycetota; class Actinomycetes; order Micrococcales; family Microbacteriaceae; genus Microbacterium; species Microbacterium phyllosphaerae. The sequence goes on along the minus strand of NZ_JAGIOA010000001.1, from coordinate 2,946,130 downwards.
ACGCGACGGGCGCGCGAGTGTCGGAAGCCGTGGGGCTCGACGTCGACGACCTCGCCCATGGCGATGTGCTGAGGCTTCGGGGCAAGGGCTCGAAGGAGCGCATCGTCCCGATCGGATCGTTCGCCCGCACAGCAGTGGATGCGTATCTCACCCGGGTGCGACCGGGGCTCGCGGCGAAGGGTCGGGCATCCGCTCGGCTGTTCCTCGGCGCGAGGGGTGCGCCGCTGTCGAGACAGAGCGCCTGGCTCGTGATCCGCGCGGCTGCCGAGCATGCGCAGATCACCGCCGAGGTGTCGCCGCACACGCTGCGCCACTCGTTCGCGACGCACCTGCTTCAGGGCGGAGCCGACGTTCGCGTCGTGCAGGAGCTGCTCGGACACGCGTCGGTGGCGACGACCCAGATCTACACGCACGTGTCGGTCGACACCCTGCGCGACATCTACGCGACCTCCCATCCGCGCGCCCGGTGAAGCGCCCTCGGTGACGCCCGCCACGCGCGGGCAGCACGGCGAAAACCCGGGATCGCCGGGGGCGAGACGTCGATCGCCCCGGGCGATCGCTAGAATCGACCAAGCACGAAGGAGCAGGAGAATCGGTGGCTGAGAACGCGGCGAAGTCCAGGGCGAAGACGTCGAAGACCGACGACACACCCATGGGACCCACCGGGCGTCCCTATCACGGCTTCGCGACCCCGGAACCGCTCGCCTCGCACGGCCCCGCTCGCATCATCGCCCTGTGCAACCAGAAGGGCGGCGTCGGCAAGACGACGACGTCGATCAACCTCGCGGCGGCGCTGGCCGAATACGGCCGCAAGGTGCTGGCCGTCGACTTCGACCCCCAGGGTGCGCTGTCCGCAGGTCTCGGAATCCAGACGCATGACGTCCCGACGATCTACGACCTGCTGCTCGACACCAAGCGCGACGCACACGACGCGATCGTGCACTCCAATGTCGAGGGCCTCGACGTGATGCCCGCGAACATCGACCTGTCTGCTGCCGAGGTGCACCTCGTCAACGAGGTCGCCCGCGAGACGATCCTCGCCCGTGTGCTCCGCCAGGTCGCGGGGGAGTACGACGTCATCCTCATCGACTGCCAGCCGTCGCTGGGGCTGCTGACCGTGAACGCCCTGACCGCGGCGCACGGCGTGATCATCCCGCTGGAGTGCGAGTTCTTCGCCCTGCGCGGTGTGGCCCTGCTGATCGAGACCATCGACAAGGTGCGCGACCGACTGAACCCGTCGATCACGATGGACGGACTCCTCGCCACGATGTACGACCCGCGCACGCTGCACTCCCGTGAGGTGCTCGAGCGTGTGGTCGAGGCATTCGGCGACGATGTGCTCGAGACCGTCATCGGTCGCACGGTGAAGTTCCCCGACGCATCCGTCTCCGGCGTGCCCATCACAGAGTTCGCTCCGGAGCACGCCGCCGCCCAGGCCTACCTGCGGCTGGCGCGGGAGCTGGTCGCCCGTGGCGCCGTCGCCTGAGATCGAGCCGTCCGAATCACCGGCTGAGGCCGCGACGCCGGCTGAGCCCGAAGAGACCGACGCCGATTCGGCGATCGCCGACCCGGGATTCCGGGTCTCCCTGTCGAACTTCGACGGACCGTTCGACCTGCTGCTGAATCTGATCTCGAAGCACGAGATGGACATCACCGAGGTGTCGCTGAGTGCGGTCACGAACGAATTCATCGCGTACCTCAAGGAGCTCGACGACGACAAGGAGCTCGACCAGGCGTCGGAGTTCCTCGTCGTCGCCGCCACCCTGCTCGACATGAAGGTGGCCGGCCTCCTGCCGCAGGGAGAGTTGGTGGATGCTGAGGCCGTGGCGCTGCTGGAAGCCCGCGATCTGCTGTTCGCGCGCCTCCTTCAGTACCGCGCGTTCAAAGAGGTCTCAGCGTGGTTCGCCCGGTGCCTGCAGCGTGAGGACCGGCGTCACGTGCGCGCGGTCCGTCTCGATGAGAAGCATCGCAAGAAGACCCCCGAACTCGTCTGGTCGCTCAGCGCCGACGACTTCGCGGCACTGGCGCTCCTCGCGTTCGCTCCGAAGGAGATCCCGCACGTGGGTCTCGATCACCTGCATGCGCCGCTCGTCAGCATCCGCGAGCAGGCGGCGATCGTCGTGACGCTGCTCCGTGCCGCCGAGTCGGTGAGCTTCCGCGAGCTGGTCGCGGGAGTGACGGAGCCGGGGATCGTCGTCGCGCGATTCATCTCTGTGCTGGAGCTGTACCGCCACGCGGCGCTCTCCTTCGAACAACTGGAACCGCTCGGCGAGCTGACGCTGCGCTGGGCCGCCGACCACTGGTCGGACGAGACACTGGCATCCCTGGGAGCCGACTATGACCGATGACGTGACAGAGACCACGACCGACGAGGTCACCCTCGAATCGCCTCTTTCCGAACGGATCGAGGCGATCCTGCTGATCATCGACGAGCCGATCGGTCTCGTGGCCCTCGCTGCGGCTGTCGGCTCGCCCGTCGCGGCCGTGCGGCAGACCATCGAGACGCTCGTGGACGACTACGACGGCAGGGGAGCGGGCCCTCGACGCGGCTTCGAGCTCCGCGAGGTGGGTGGCGGCTGGCGTCTCTACGTGCGCGAGGACCACGATGACGTCGTCGCCGAGTTCGTCGGCGGACAGGCGCCTGCGCGGCTCTCGCAGGCAGCGCTCGAGACGCTCGCGGTGATCGCCTACAAGCAGCCGGTCACACGCAGTCAGGTCGCCTCGATCCGCGCCGTGAACGTCGACTCGGTCGTGCGCACGCTGCTCGCTCGGGGGCTCATCACCGAGCTCTTCGCGGACTCCGAGACCGGTGCGATCAACTACGGCACCACCGACGCGCTCCTGCAGCACCTGGGCATCAACTCACTCGACGATCTGCCCCCGATCTCGCCTCTGCTCGACGACGGCGCAGACGGCTTCGACGAGGGCACGATCCGATGACGTCGGTTCGGCCCGAGGGCGCACACAGTTTCAACTTCGACGAAAGGACCATCCGATGAGCGGCTTCGAGACACCAGAGGGCATCCGCCTCCAGAAGGTGCTGTCCGCAGCGGGCGTCGCGTCGCGCCGCGTGATCGAGCAGTACATCGTCGAGGGGCGCATCCGCGTCAACGGCGTGACCGTCACCGAGCTCGGCCGCCGCGTCGACCCCGAGACCGACCTCATCGACGTCGACGGCACCGCCGTGCAGCTCGACGTCTCGAAGCGCTACGTGATGCTCAACAAGCCCACGGGTGTGGTCAGCAGCCTGAACGACGAGAACGGTCGCCCCGACCTTCGGCGCTTCACCGACGACTACGAGGAGCGCCTCTACAACGTCGGGCGACTGGATGCCGAGACCAGTGGCCTGCTCATACTGACGAACGACGGCGACCTCGCCCACGTGCTCGCGCACCCGTCGTTCGGTGTCACCAAGGTGTACATCGCCAAGGTCGAGGGTGAGGTGACGGCGCAGACGATCTCGAAGCTCACCAAGGGGATCGAGCTCGAGGACGGACCGATCTCCGCCGACAAGGCGCGCCTGCTCGACACCTCTCGCGGGTCGAGCCTCGTCGAGCTGACGCTGCACTCCGGCCGCAACCGCATCGTGCGCAGGATGCTGGCCGCAGTCGGCCATCCGGTCACCGAGCTCGTGCGTCGGCAGTTCGGTCCGCTGCACCTGGGAACCCTCCCGGTTGGGAAGACGCGCGAACTGACTAAAATCGAATTGGGCGCGCTGTTGACTCTGTCGCGCCGTGATTCCGGTGTCGCCGCGGCGCCAGGCGAGCAGCAGGAGAACGAGTGACCGATACGACGAGTGCGCCCACGGGGGCCCGGAGTTCCGTCGCGCCGCGAACCGCGGCCAGGCTCTCCGGTACCGTGCGCGTCGTCGGTGCCGGTCTGCTCGGTGCGAGCATCGGACACGCGCTCCGCGCCAAGGGCGTCGACGTCGTGCTCGCCGACACCTCACCCGCTCAGCTGCGCCTCGCGATCGACTACGGCGCGGGTCGCGCCGTAGCCGACGATGATGCGCCCGCGCTCGTCGTGGTCGCCGTGCCGCCGGACGTCACCGCCGACGTCATCGAGGCCGAACTGACCCGCTTCCCCGATGCGGTCGTCACCGACGTCGCGAGCGTGAAACTCGAGCCGTTCCGCACCCTGCGCGACCGTGGTGTCGACATCACGCGCTATATCGGCTCGCATCCGCTGGCCGGGCGTGAGCGCGGCGGGGCGATCTCCGCACGCGCCGACCTGTTCATCGGTCGCCCGTGGGTCGTCTGCCGTGATGAGGAGACCCGCGCGGCCGACCTCGCGCTCGTCGAGGCGCTCGCTCTCGACGTCGGCGCGATGCCGCTCGAGATGACCCCCGAGGAGCACGACCGATCGGTCGCACTGACCTCGCACGTTCCCCAGGTCGTCGCGAGCCTCCTCGCCGGCCGGCTCGCCGTGGCCGACGAGGGCGCGCTGCGCCTCTCGGGTCAGGGAGTCCGCGACACGACGCGCATCGCGGCATCCGCCCCCGAGCTGTGGGTGCAGATCCTCGGCGCGAATGCCCAGCCGGTGGTCGAGATCCTCGACGCCTTGGCGGCCGACCTTCGTGATGTCTCGGATGCGCTGCGCGCGCCGGAGGCGCCCGGAGCCCGACGCGTGGTCGCGGAGACCATCCGACAGGGCAACGACGGCGTCGAACGCCTGCCGGGCAAGCACGGGCAGAACCAGAGATTCGAGACCCTCGTCGTCATGATCGACGACACCGCCGGGCAGCTCGGTCGCCTCTTCGGCGAACTGGGAGAGCTCGGCGTGAACGTCGAGGACCTCCGCCTCGAGCACTCGCCGGGAGCGCAGTTCGGTCTGGCCGAGATCAGCGTCGACCCCGCGGCATTGCACGGGGCAATCACCGGACTCCAGGAACGCGGCTGGCGGATTGCAGGTACGACCAATGACTGACTTCATCGCCATCGACGGACCCGCCGGTTCCGGCAAGTCCAGTGTGTCCAAGGCCGTCGCCCGTCGGCTCGGCTTCGGCTACCTCGACACCGGTTCGGCGTATCGCGCGCTCGCCTGGCATGTTCTCGACCGGGGAGCGGACACGGCGGATGCCGATGCCGTCCTCTCCGCGGTCGCGGAGTTCCCGGTGCGGCTCGGCCTCGACCCCGACGACCGGACCGTGCAGGTCGGCGACGTGGACGTCACGGATGCGATCCGTGAGCCCTCCGTATCGGGTGCCGTGAGCGGTGTGGCGCGTGTGCCCGAGGTGCGCGAGCAGGTCAATCGACTGTTCCGCTCCCTCGTCGCCGACGCGCCGTACCCGGCCGTGGTCGTCGAAGGGCGTGACATCACGACCGTCGTCGCACCGGATGCGCCGGTGCGCATCCTTCTCACGGCCGCGCCCGAGGTGCGCGCCGCCCGTCGCGCCGGCGAGCTCGCCGGCGAGAACGCCGAGGCCGTCGCCGCAGCACTGCACAAGCGCGATGCATCCGACAGCGCCGTCGTCGACTTCCTGAACGCCGCAGAGGGCGTCGAGGTCGTCGATTCGACGGAGCTCGATTTCACACAGACCATCGACGCCGTCCTCACGGTGATCGAACGAATCCGAGGAGTACACCATGGCTGACGACGAATACGAAGGCGGCCCCGACCAGCTCGCCGAGAAGATGGAGCAGCTCGACGAGCAGCTCGCCGAAGCGCGCGCCGAGACGCTGCGCGCGGGTCTCGCCGACTACGACCTGGACGATGAGGATGCAGCCCTCCTCGCCGGGATCACGATGGGCGAGGACGGGATCCAGTTCTTCCCCGCACTGCCGGTCGTGGCGATCGTCGGTCGACCGAACGTCGGCAAGTCCGCGCTGGTCAACCGCATCCTCGGCCGCCGTGAGGCCGTCGTCGAGGACACCCCCGGTGTGACCCGCGACCGCGTGACGTACAAGGCCGAGTGGGCGGACCGTCGTTTCTCGCTCGTCGACACCGGCGGCTGGGAGCCCGATGCCCGCGGCATCGATCGCTCCGTCGCCGCGCAGGCCGAGGTCGCGATCGATCTCGCCGATGTCGTGCTGTTCGTCGTCGACGCGATGGTCGGCGCCACGTCGACCGATGAGCACGTCGTGAAGCTGCTGCGCAAGAGCGGCAAGCCCGTCTTCCTCGTCGCGAACAAGATCGACGACGCCCGCCAGGAGCCCGAGGCTGCGGCTCTCTGGAACCTCGGACTCGGCGAACCGCACCCGGTCTCGGCCATCCACGGTCGTGGAGTCGCCGACCTGCTCGACGCTCTGCTGAAGACGCTCCCGGATGTTTCTGCGGTCGCGAAGGCGGAGATCGGCGGCCCGCGTCGCGTCGCGATCCTCGGCCGCCCGAACGTCGGCAAGTCCTCGCTGCTCAACAAGGCAGCAGGCGAGGAGCGCGTCGTCGTGAACGACCTCGCGGGTACGACTCGTGACCCGGTCGACGAGATCGTCGAGCTCGGCGGCAAGCTGTGGCGTCTGGTCGACACCGCCGGCATCCGTCGTCGTGTGCACATGGCGCAGGGCGCCGACTTCTACGCATCGCTGCGCACTTCGGCCGCTCTCGAGAAGGCTGAGGTCGCCGTCGTCGTCCTCGACGTCTCCGAGACGATCAGCGAGCAGGACGTGCGCATCATCGATCTCGTGCTCGAGTCCGGTCGCTCGCTCGTGCTCGCGTTCAACAAGTGGGACCGCCTGAACGACGACGACCTCGAGAACGCCGACCGCCGACGCTACCTCGAGCGTGAGATCGAGCAGGACCTCGCGCACGTCGCCTGGGCTCCTCGTGTGAACATCTCGGCCAAGACCGGTCGTCACCTCGACAAGCTGGTGCCTGCGCTCGAGACGGCTCTCGAGAACTGGGACCGTCGCATCCCGACGGGCAAGTTCAACGCCTTCCTCGCCGAGCTCGTCGCCGAGCACCCGCACCCGCTGCGTGGAGGCAAGCAGCCGCGCATCCTGTTCGGCACCCAGGCGTCGACGCGTCCGCCGACGTTCGTGCTGTTCACGACCGGGTTCCTCGACCCGGGATACCGTCGATTCATCCAGCGTCGCCTTCGCGAGCTGTACGAGTTCGACGGAACCCCGATCGTCATCAACATGCGAGTCCGCGAGAAGCGCCAGCGCTGAGTCGCAAGAACTGCCCCCGTGCGTGAATCGCACGGGGGCAGTTTTGTCTCGGGGGCAGTTTCGTCTCCGGGGGCAGTTTCGTCTCCGGGGGCAGTTTCGTCTCCGGGGGCAGTTTCGTCTCCGGGGGCAGTTTTGTCTCGTCGGTTCGTCGGTTCGTCGGTTCGTGGCTCATGGCTCGTGGCTCGTGGCTCGTGGCTCGTGGCTCGTGGCTCATGGCTCATGGCTCCTGGGTGCCTGGGTGCCTGGGTGCCTGGGCTCGTCGTCTCGTGGGTTCGTGGGGTTCTGCGTTCGGTGCCGACGCTGCGCATGCCCCCTGCGAGCGAGCGCCCGCTGTTCCCGTCTGTGTCTCCAGCGGATGCCGATACCGGAATGCTGTGACAGGCTGAAGGGGTGACTGTCGTACCTCCCTCTGCCGGTGAACCTCGTCGCCCTGATGGGCCGCGGAACCCTGGTGATGCCTGGGTGATCGCGCCGTCGGGGGAGAAGTACTGGGGGCGTTTCGGTGCCGCAGGTCTGCTCGCCTTCGATCCCGAACGAGGCATCCTGCTGCAGCACCGTGTCTCGTGGAGCCACTTCGGCGGAACCTGGGGTCTGCCGGGCGGTGCTCTGCACGCGGGCGAGAGAGCGATCGTGGGCGCAGTGCGCGAAGCGCAGGAGGAAGCAGGCGTCCCGGACGGCTCTGTCCGACCCCGCTTCACGAGCGTGCTCGATCTGGATGTGTGGTCGTACACGACCGTGATCGCCGATGTGGTGCGGCCGTTCGAACCGGTGATCAGCGACCCGGAGAGCGTGGCTCTCGAGTGGGTGCCGGTGGATGAGGTCGACTCGAGGCCGCTGCATCCAGGATTCGGCAGCGCTTGGCCTGTTCTGCGGGAACTGCTCGACGTGCGGCCGTCGCTGGTCGTGGATGGCGCGAACGTCGTCGGCTCGGTGCCTGACGGATGGTGGAAGGACCGTGCCGGTGCCGCCACGCGTCTCGCCTCGCGCCTGGACGGGCTCTCGGTGTCTGCGGCTGACCTCGGTGTCGGGGGAACGACCTGGTTTCCGGAGATCGCTCTCGTGGTGGAAGGGCAGGCACGAGGGATCACGGCTCCCTCGTCGGACGCCGATGCGGAAGCCCCCGAACTTCTCCCTGCAGGCGGTGTCTCGATCGTGCGCGCCGAGGCAGCGGGCGACGATGCGATCGTCACAGAGGTCGAGCGACGGGCGCGTGCGGGACAGCATGTCGTGGCCGTCACGAGTGACCGCGAGCTGCAGAGTCGCGTCGAGGCGGCAGGCGCCGCGCAGATCCACTCGGCCGGCTGGCTGCTGGACGTGCTGCCGCAGTAGTCGTCGCCGAATCGGGCGCAGACACTGACGTGGCGCGACGCCTGCCTCTTCGGGCACGGGCCACGGGCCACGGGCCACGGTCCACGGTCCACGGGCACGGGCGCGAGGCGCAGTTCTCAGACGAACATGACTCGTCGACGCGGTGGATCGGCGTAGCTTCGGCCGAGTGGACTCGTCCACGTGACCGCGCCGTCGGGAGTCTGCCGGGCCGTCCACCGGTACCGTTCGTCGATGTCGGGGTGCTTGAGCGAGTGATGCGTGGTGCAGAAGTGGCTGAGATTGTCGATGCGTGTCCGCCCACCGCGCGCATGGTCGTGGTTGTGGTCGATCTCGCATCGGTGCACCGGCATCCTGCATCCGGGGAACCTGCAGTGTTCATCTCGCGCTCGAAGGAAGCGTTTCATCTGTTCGGTGGGGGAGTACGAGTCCGTCTCGGTGACCAGGCCGGTCGCGTCGACGAACAGGCGCGCCCATCCCTTGCACCGCCCCGCGAGTCCGCGTGCGACATCGGGGTCGAGTGGTCCATGACCGTCGAGTTCAGCCGGGCGGTCGTCGCCTCCGGCGAGAGTACTCGCGGCGACGGTGACCTGGATGCGGGCGGAGATGTTCTCGAGCCCGGTACCGTTCGCTTCACTCGGGTCGGCGGTGAGCAGCAGGTCGGCGAGCAGATCGGCGCGGATCTGATCCAACGTGCGGGTGTCGCCGGAGAGATGCTCGATATCGGGGCTGGTCGGATCGGTCATCGGATCGATCAGACCGGCGAGCGGGTCGATGACGAAGGTGCCGTCGGCAGCGATGACCCCGGCGTCGAAGTAGGCGCCGTAGCGCGGATCCTCGGGGGAGAGGTCAGAGAGGCGGAGCGAGTCCGCGGTGTCGTCGAGCGGTTCGAGGATCGGCTCCCGCTCGTCGCGAGTGCGAACGATGTGCCGTGCCATCTGCGTGAGTCGATCAGAGATCGCCACGGCGACCCACTCGGGCAGAATCGCGGTGAGGGCCGCCAGGCCGTCGCCCACCGATCTGACGGTGACGCAGCGTTCGGAGGCCGCGCGCCGCTGAGTCTCGACGACCGTCTCGCCCACGAGGCCCGCCGCGACCTTGCGAGCGTGGGGCTTCGTGCGCGAAGCCGTGTCGTGTTCAGCGACCACGAGTACTGCGGCCTCGTAGAGGCCCATCGTCGCGGCATCCACACGTCCGTCTCGGATCGCGTCGTCGACGATCTCGCTGGCTCGCACGATCTCACGGACATGGTGTGCACTGATGGCGCCCGAAGCAAAGGATGCCTGCACAGCGGGGAGCGCCCGTGACAGGGTGCGGGCGTCGGTGAAGGCGTATTCGATCGACCCCTTCGGAATGTGCCCAGCGGCGGAGTACTCCGCGATCATCGAGCGATAGATCGCCTCTCGGTGCCGAGGGCTCTCGGAGACGTCGCTGTCGTGCACGCCTATGCGCTCGACGAGGAGCGCGTATGACTCGGCCTCGAGCGCAGCGATCTGACGTCGCTTGTCGACCCATTCATCGAGCAGGCGACAGCGCTCCTCGAGGTCGAGGTCGAGGTCGGTACAATGAGCCATGCGCTCATTTTAGAACATATGTTCTAACGGCTCCAGGGTTATCCGTGGAATATGCCGTCATCCTCCGCGCTGCGCCCGCGCAGCCGGTCGATGTCCCGTCGCTCGCGTTTCGTGGGCCTGCCAGCCCCTCGATCGCGCAGTCCGAGGGCTGCCTGTGGCTCGCGCTCCGGGGTGCGGTCCTCGTAGGCCAGGGCAGCGAGCGGAGCGCCGACGCGCTTGACGAGCAATTGGCGGACGAAGAGGATCCGATCGAAGCCGGCGATGCGGACGCGCAGTTCGTCACCGATGCGGATGTGCTGTGCGGCCTTGACCTTGTCGCCGTTGACGCGTACATGCCCCGCTCGGCATGCAGTGGTGGCGGCCGAACGCGTCTTGTAGACGCGGATCGCCCAGAGCCAGCTGTCGACCCGTGCGGCATCAGCCATCAGACGCCTCGCTTTCTGAGTGCGATCAGCGCGCCTGCGATGATCAGTCCCTGCCCGATCGTATAGGTCGCCATGATCGCGGGGTTGCTCCAGTCGGGGAGCGAATCAGGGAGGAACAGGCGGAGAGCCAGCAGCGTGTCACTGGCGAGGAAGAACGCGCCGCCGACGGCGACGAACGGGTGGCACCGGGTCGAGAGTGCGGCGGTCGCACCGAGGATGAGTCCGTAGACCGCGACGGCGATGAGCAGGCCGCCCGTGTGCGGGCCGAGGAAGGTGAGCATCGCGACCCACCATCCGGCGTAGATGAGCGCCCACCATGGCATCCGTCGCACGCGAAGGTGACGGATGAACAGAGCGATGTATGCCAGATGCGCGATACCGAAGAAGAGGAGCATGAGCGGCACTTCGGGAGCGTCGGGGAAGAGTGCTCCCGCGCTGTCGCCGAGCCAGGAGAACACGATCGCCGCAAGGAGCAGCGCCAGAGCGGCACGTGAGCGGATGGCGCGCGCTGACACGAGCACGGGGATCGCGAGGAGCGGCGTCAGCAGGAGCTTGCTCGGACCTGCTGCGGGACTCTCGAGAGCGAGCAACGCCACATGGATCGCCGACACCGTGATGTACGGAATGAAGGTCCACAGAGGAGGGGTGGGCGGGCGGCGCTGCATCCCCCCATCGTATGGCGGGCGGCGCGGACGCCTATCCGTCAGGACTCGACGGTCACCTGTGCGATCTGTCCGTCGGTGCCGAGATGCACTGCGGGCCAGTAGCCGTCGGGGAAATGCTCGCCGCAGGAGTCGATGAAGTGCAGCACGATCGTTCCGTCGGCGGATGCCTCGAGCGTCTCGAGGGTGAGATCGGATGCGGCGTCGTCGAGCTCGTGCTGCTCCGGTGTGCCCGTGCTGAACGCCGTGACGATGGTGTCGGATGCGAGGCGTCGGAGAACCGAGAGAGCGGCGATGGTCTCGTGGACATGGGGGAGCAGGGCGCTCGCCTCGTCCGTATTCGTGCCTTCGACCATGAGGTCGAGGGGGGCGCCGTGGGCGACCGTTCCGCCGGCATACCAGTCGTGAGTGAGCACAGTGCCGTCGGACAGCTCGGTCGTCGCGCGGGTGAGCGTGCCGAGCTCGGGGTCGTCGATGGTCGGATGCTCGTCGCTCATGTTTCCTACGCTAGCGCCCGCTCACGCGGACAGGTCCAACGCGACGAGGGTTCGGCCGGGCTTCATCTCGGTCTGCTCTGCGAACCCAGCGGCCAGGAACGTGCCCAGCGTGCCGTGGAAGAGATCGTTGGTGTGCTTCTTCTCGCCGCGGGTGTCGACCGGGTACCCCTCGATGAGTCGCGCGCCGGATGCTCGCGCGAAATCGACCGCGGCACGCAGCAACTCGTGGTTGAGCCCCGCCCCTCGATGCTCGCGACGGACGACGAAACACGTCACTGCCCAGACCGAGACGTCGTCGAACGGCTCGGAGGTGGCGGCGGCGATCATGCGGGTGCGCGGAATCCGCGCCTGCCTCGAGCGTGGTCCGATGCGGATCCACCCCGCGGCCTCGCCATCCACGTAGGCGATCAGGCCCGGCGGCGGACCATCGGCGATTTCGTCGCGCAGCATCTCCGTTCGCTGCGGGTTCGTCGTCTCATTCCAGTCCTTGTTGCTCAGCATCGGCCAGATGCACTGACAGCTGGCGCCGTCGCCGCCGCCGGTGAGCGCATGCTGCACGTCATCCCATCGAGCGGTCGTCGCCACCTCTGTCGTGATCGTCACCATGCATGCGACGGTACGCCGGGCCTCCGACACCCCGCAACGCCCGGCGGTCGCTCGGTTCGCGGAGCGCGCGCGAGTGGGGCTAAGATAGGGGAGTTGCCTGCGCGAGAGTGCAGAACAACGGGCTGTGGCGCAGCTTGGTAGCGCACTTGACTGGGGGTCAAGGGGTCGCAGGTTCAAATCCTGTCAGCCCGACCACAAAGCCCCGGAGAACCGCAGAAGCACGCGGAACTCCGGGGCTTCTTTCTTGCGATCTCGGGTCTGCCGGCTCGCCTAGACGTGCTTTACGGTCAGCATCCGCCAGCCATCCGGCACCTTCGCCTCGAGCGAGGCCATGTCGTCGGCCTCGATCTGCTGCACACCGTCGACGCGTGTGAACGTTCCGGTCGCTTTCATCTTCGCCTCGCCCTTGAGCATCCGCACCGGCGCGGATGCCAGGACGAATCCGGGCTGTCGGTGCTGCTCGAGCTCCACCAGAACCTCGGCGAGCGTCGCGCCGACGACCTCTACGGTGTTGGTCTCGACTGGGCGGATCAGAGCGATGAGCATCAGGCCAGCTTATGTCGCGGATTCCACACAGCGACGTGCCCCACGGGCGTCGTCCTCAACTCAGCCTTGTAGCGAGATGAGGGGAACGCGGGTCGCGCACGATACTCGCCGACCGGGCAGGTGGCCGTCGCGAAGCAGTCGAATACCAGCCGCTCAGCGCCTGGTCTGTACGTGAAATCCCTTACAGACACCAGATGCCACTCATGTCACGGTGGAGCATGCAGAGGCAGACTCTGCACGGCCGTATGGAGTGGAAATGATGGTTCGGGCGAGTTGTCGATCTGTGACTGAGACTCAGAGCGAGGGAATCGCGGTGTCCGGGGTGACCGTGCAGTATCGGTCGAAGCCCGAGCCTGCTCTCGCCGACGTCTCGTTCCGGGTCGATAAGGGTGTCACCTCTCTCGTCGGGCGGAACGGATCGGGCAAGTCCACGATGATCCGCATCCTCTCCTCGTTGCACCAGCGCTACGACGGAGATGTCAGGATCCTCGGGTACGACCCGCAGTCTCGCGACGGACGATCTCAGATACGTGCCCGGTCTGGGTACCTGCCGCAGAGCTTCACATTCACGCCCTCCCTCACAGTGACGGAGTTCGTCGCCTATTGCGCATGGCTCAAGGGCATCCCCCGAGCGGAACGCGCAGCGAAGGTCGACGCAGCCGTGGTCAGCGTCGAACTGCGCCGCGAGCGAGACACGAAACTGGGGGCGCTCTCGGGAGGGATGCTTCGACGTGCGGGGATAGCCCAGGCCATCGTCAACGACCCATCGGTGCTGATACTGGATGAACCTGCATCCGGACTGGACCCCGAGCAGCGCATCACGCTCCGGAACCTCATCACGGCTCTCGGCCACGACCGCACAGTGCTGACCAGCACTCATCTCATCGATGAAGCGGCGCAACACTCCGACCGGATCCTGTTGCTGGCTGAGGGGCGTGTCGCGTTTCAGGGAACCCCCGCCGCCTTGGTCGCGCTGGCGGTGCCGGACGCACCCGGAGACACTCCGGTCGAACGGGCGTACACCCGGCTGCACATGAGGCCTCCTGCTTCACGCGTCGAGGGCGAGCGATGAGCCCGTATCTCTTGCACCTTCGCCGCTCGGTGCTCATCTTCGTCGCGCCAGCCCTCGCCGTTGCCGGCACGATGGTCGCGTGGAGCGCCGTGTATCCCTCCGTATCGTCGTCCGCGAACATCGCCAATGTGGTCGTGTCGACGGGGGGTGTCCTGGCGCCGATCCTCGCCGGCTTCGCCGCGTGGGACGGGCTTCGTGAGAGGCGACACGGCGGAGGGCCGATCCTGGAGGTGGCGGTTCAGCCGACGTCACGGATCGTGCTCCTTCAGACGGCGGCCGGCCTGACCCACTCCGTCTCGATATACATCGTGATCATCGCCGTCCTCCACGTGCGCGCGTACCTGCTCGGCCCGGTGGGGGCGCCACTGTGGGTGAATCTCGCGATATCGCTCCTCAGCCTCTGCGTCGCGACCGCGATCGGGTATCTCATAGCAGGGCTGATGAAACACTGGTTCGCTGTCGTCGCAGCCTCTCTGATTCCCACATTGCTCTTCGGCCATGCGCTGATCGGGCAAGGAGGGGGTTTCGAGCAGAGTCTCATCCCCTTCGGAGATCGAGCAGGGGGAGACTTCCTCGATCCGAACGTCCCGTTCTTCTGGGGACAGCTTCTCGTGGTCGGCGGTGTTCTCCTGCTCGCTCTCGGCGGGGTCGCGGCCAGCTCTCATCGAGACCGGTCCTGGGGAGTTGCTGTCATGGTCTGCGCGGTCGCGGCGGGTGCTTCCGGGATATGGACGGTCGGGAGCCAGCATCACCGATGGGGAATTCCCGTCGATGACGCCCAAGATCGCCTCATCCAGCTCGAGTCAGAGGACCACGGTCTCACCCTGTCGGTCCTCCCCACCTATCTGCCAGTCCGGGCCGAGCTCCTGAAGAGGTGGGCTCGGGTGCAACGTATCCTCGCCGATACCCCTGCGGCTTTCACCGAACTCCGTCAGCTCTCCGACTCGCACCCCCAGCCATCGAAAGACGCCGGGTCGCTGACGCTCATCTACCTGAATCCGTCCAGCGGCACTGTCGCCGAGAACTCGGTCCTCGAGTCTCTTGTCGATGTGCACACGACGAGTTGCGAAGCCTCGCGGACGTTCGAGACCGCGCTCGTGGAGCTCTGGCTTGCGGGCGACGGGGCCGAGACAGGCGCACAGCTGATGCCGGAACACGCGGCAGCACTCGCCGCTCTGCGGGAGCTGGACGAGGATGAAGCTCAGGCCTGGATGTCGACGCGCTTCGAGAAGTTCGCCGACTGCGGGGTCGTCCTCGCGGACTTTCCGGCTCGAGGATGAGGTTCTATTTCCGGACGCGCCATACTCTCGCTGCGGTCGTCGCGGGAACCGGTATCGAAGCCGCGCTTCTTCTCCTGGGCCGCCCGCTCGTGATCCATCACCACTCGGGTGTCGTCACTTTCACGGTGGCGACCCCACTGCAGATCCTCGTCGTCGGCGCGCTGGCTCTCGGGCTCAGCAGCAGGACCGAACAGTTCGAGTTCGCGGGGGTGCGATCCCTCTCCGGTCTTCGCCTGGCGAATGCGTGCCTTCTGATCTTCGTCGGTGCGACGGCGTCGAGCGCAGTGTCGATGCTCGCCAATGCGATGAGCGGTGAGCCGGTGACCGTCGGGGTGTTCGCCCCGCTGCGCGCATTCCTGGGCCTTTTCGGTGTGGCGCTCGGAGTGATCACGTTCACGGATATGCGGCTGGGCGCGCTCTGTGCGTTGCCGCTCGTCTTCCTGCCTGCCGCATTCGATATGAGGGGTACCATGGTCGGCGAAACCGCCGGATTCGTGCTCGCGGACGAACAGGATGCTCCGTGGGTGTCGGTGTGCGTACTTCTCACTCTCGGTCTGATCCTCTATGTCTTCGGGTACTCCGAGCGCGCCTCGCCGTCCATGAACCGACGCAGCATCGTCGACAGTCGCGGCCGTCACCGAATGAAGGCGGTCCGATGAAGGAGCTGCCCGCGACGGATCCCCGTTCGAGTCAACCCCCTGAGTGGATCCACATCGCGCGCGTAACGTCGCCGTTCCGATAGAGGAGATGACGATGAGCGATCTGCAGAACACGCACGGATCCACCAGTGCCCAGGAGGAGGCCGACACGGCCTCGGGCGGAGCCCCCGATGAGGGCGACTCGAAGAGCACCGAGGAGCTCCTCGAGGACGAGACGACCGACGACGACGGCAAGCCCCTCGAGAACCCGTCCGGCGGCTGACTCGAGCCCGAGCGTCAGAGACGAGGACCCCATCCGGCCACAGGCTCGGGTGGGGTCTTCGCCTGCAACACTGCGTCCGTCCAGCCGATGCTCGACGATCACCGCGGCACTGGGGAACGATGCTCTCCATCCGTGAGGCGCCCGGTGATCGCAGTCGTGATCTCAGCGAGTGATTCGAGCTGCGCCGGCGTCAGTGCATCGATCACGAGCCGTCGGGCCGTGTCGATGTGACCGGGCATCGCGTGGATCAGCTCTCGTCGCCCCTCGGCGGTGAGGCGGACGTTCGTCGCGCGTCCGTCTTCGGGGCTGGGGAAGCGATCGACGATGCCGCGCGTCGCGAGCCGGCTGCAGACGTGGGAGAGCCGGGGGAGCGTGGCGTTCGTCGACGCGGCGAGCTCGGTCATCCGCAGGGTGTTCTCGGGTGCGAAGCGCAGAGCTGTGAGCACCATGAACTCGAAGTGCGTCAGGTGCGCATCCCGCTGCAACTGCGAGTCGAGCGCCGCCGGAAGCAGCTGCGACACGGCGATCAGACCGAGCCATGCCTCGGACTCACGCTCATCCATGCGAGGAACCTGGAATACCATGGCCTCATCGTACGTTAGTTGTAGCAACAATCAACTGTGACAACAGCCCGATGCCGGGCAGAACGGAGCCGATCATGACAGCGACGATCGACGCCTGGCGCGCCCCCGCAGTCTCCACCACAGGGGCCGCGCCCGACGGTGCGCGCATGAATGCGGTAGAGCTGCTGGTCCGCGACCTCGACACGATGACGGCCTACTACCAGGAGGCCGTGACCCTCGACATCCTCGACCAGTCCGGTGCGACCGCGACCCTCGGTCGTGCCGGCGAACCGATCATGCGTCTTCGCCAGGAGAAGGACCTCCCGACGGCGGATCCACGCGCCGCTGGGCTCTACCACACGGCGATCCTGTTCCAGGATGAGTCACGGCTGGCGGCCGCGCTGCTGTCGGTGGCCCAGCGCGCCCCGCAGACCTTCACGGGTTCCGCGGACCACCTCGTCAGCGAGGCGTTCTACTTCACCGACCCCGAAGGCAACGGGCTCGAGCTCTACCACGACCGTCCGCGCGAGCACTGGCAGGTCGCGCCGGACGGCTCGGTGCACATGGACTCCCTCGCACTCGATCCGAATCAGTTCCTCAGGCAGTGGCTCGCGCCGGATGCTGACGGCGACGGCCAGACGGCGACGATCGGCCACGTGCACCTTCAGGTCGGCGACATCCCGACGGCCCGCCGGTTCTACTCCGACATCCTCGGATTCGACGTGACTGCGGCTCTCGGGAACTCGGCTCTCTTCGTGTCCGCGGGCGGATATCACCACCACATCGGCATGAACACCTGGCAGAGCGCCGGAGCAGGACCGCGTGCGGCCTCGCTCGGGCTCGGCGACGTGCGCGTGACCGTGCCGACCCGTTCCGACATCGAGGAACTCGCCGACCGCCTCTCGTTCCACGGCATCGATTCCGAGGACGACGGGCGCACGCTGAGGCTGAGCGATCCGTGGGGCACGCGGCTGGCGCTCACCCCGGACAACTGACCGGAGCCGATCGCGGACGGACGGGAGAAGCCGCAGCCCGACCGGCCGCGGCTTCTCCTCGTCGTCGTCAGGCCTCGTGCACCGTGCGGCCGGCGATCACCGTCCGCACGACCCGCGCCGTGAGCAGCGACCCGTTGCCCTCCGCGAACGGATCGGTGTCGAGCACCGCGAAGTCGGCGGCCTGACCGACCGCGATGCGGCCGCGCCAGGAGCCGTCGCCGATCGACGCCGCCGCATCCCTCGTGGCATGTGCGATCGCGCGCTCCAGGGGCAGCGCGAACTGCGGGTGCACCGCCGGCACCTCGGGATCCAGAGCGGATGCCCGCGTCGCGGCGACATACATGTTCGCGAGTGCCTGGTGCGGGGCGGTCGGCGCATCGGTCGAGAACGCCAGCAGCGCTCCGGCTTCCTCGTACTCCGGCCAGGCGAACGCACGATCTGCGCGCTCGTCGCCGAGCTGGGCGGCCCAGTTCGCGAAGATCGCGGGGTCCGCATGCACCGGCTGCATGGATGCCGTCACGCCGAGGCGTGCCATGCGCGCGGCCGTTCCGGGAGCCGCATACTCGAGGTGTTCGATCCGGTGACGGCGCGGACGATCGCCGTTGACCAGGATCGCGTGCTCGATCGCATCCAGCGCGAGAGTGCTCGCCTCGTCGCCGATCGCGTGCAGCGCGACCTGGAGGCCGGCGGCATCCGCGGCGGCGACCACCGGAAGCAGGCGCTCGATCGGCCAGATCGGAGCCGCGTTCCTGCCGTCGGCGTACGGCGCTCGCATCGCGGCGGTGCACGCGTCGATCGTGCCGTCGAGGACGAGCTTGATGCCGATCACGTCGACACCGTTCGTGTCGGTGCCGGCGAGCTCAGCCGCTTCGGCGACCTGAGCCAGGTTGGCCTCGTCATCGCCGGTGTTCGCAATGAACCAGTGTGCGGCGATCCGCAGCGGCATCCCGCCCTGTTCCGCCGCTCGTCCGAGCGCGTCCAGGGCGAGACGGTCGAACGCCATGTCCACGGCGCCGGTGACCCCCGACGCGAGGTAGGCCTCGACGACCCGCGCGACGGCGGCATCCCGCTGCTCGTCCGTGGTCACGGCGTCACGGTGGGCCCAGGCGTGCTGCTGCGCCGCGGTCTCGTAGAGCATTCCGGTCGCTTCGCCGTCGGCATCCCTCTCGATGCGTCCGCCGATCGGATCCGGAGTCTCGGGGGTGATTCCAAGCGCGACCAGCGCGGCCGAGTTGACCCAGCAGGAGTGGTAGTCGTTCGCGTCGAGATACACGGGGACGTCGGAGACGACGGCGTCGATCATCGCTGCCGTCGGGGTGCCTCCCGGCACCGCATCGAACAGCCATCCACGTCCGCGCAGCTCGCCCTCGGCGGTCTCGCGTGCGTGGGCGAGACGCTCCTGGATCTCTTCGAGCGAGCCCGCATCGGTGAGCCCCACCTGTCCGAGCGCCTCGCCCATCATGAGCAGATGGGTGTGCGCGTCGGTGAAGCCGGGGAGCACGGTGCGGCCGCCCAGATCCACGATCTCGTCGACAGCGGGAGCGTCTGACTCGGCGCCGACGAAGAGGAAAGACTCGTCCTCGACGACCACGGCATCGGTCCACGCCACGTCATCGGCGGTGAAGAAGCGGGCGTTGCGGAACAGGGTGCGGGGCATCAGTCGGACTCCGGGGTGGTGATGGCACGCTCGAGGCGTGTGGAGAGAAGCGCGATCGCGCTCGCGGGTACGGCGAGGACGAAGCTCGCGATGCCGAGGGCGACGGCGAAGCCCTGGAATCCGAGCACGCTCACGAGTGCAGCGCCGATCACAGGAGTGAGTGCCGAGCCCACCAGGTAGACGGCGAGAAGGGGTCCCGACCAGCGCCCGTCTGCGTCGAGCGCCGCCGAGGTCGAGACGAAGTACATGAACGCGATCGCGTAGACGGTGTTCCAGGCGATGAAGACGACGATGAATCCGGTGGGGTCGGTCGTGAAGCCTTCGACGATCTTGAGGACGCCGCCGGTGGCCAGAAGCACCGCGAGCGGCACCGCGCGTCCCAGGCGTGATCCGACGATCATCAGCAGGAGCGAGCCGATCAGGCCGCCGGCAGTGGCGCCGCTCAGCGCGATGCCCAGCCCTTCGGGGGTCAGGCCGGTCTGCTCCGCGCCCATCACTCCGGCCATGGCCCAGAGCGAATCCTCACTAGCGGCCCACAGTGCGAACACGACAAGCAGGCCGAAGCCCGCGACCGTGACCGTGCGCGACCGCGCGGGGGCGAGTCGGACCGTTCCGGTCGGCGGCACCTCGATCGGCATCGCCTCGGCGACTGCTGCGGCGGCCCGAGGGTCGACCACGGGTGCGGCGGGCAGCCACGCCGAGACGATGAGCCCGACGATGCTGAACAGTGCCAGCGCGCCGAAGACGTCGATCGGCGCCAGACCGACGAGGGGTATCACCGCCAGGACGATCGTGATCACGCCGCGGTTCGCGAGGCCGTTGAACCCGGCGACGCGGTCGGGATTGCGGAAGGCGGCGAGGGCTGCTCCGGATGCCGCGACGGCGCCGCCCGCGCCCGCACCGCCGAGGAGCAACCCCGGAAGCATGAGCGTAGGCACCAGTGCGGCGGTGGCGAATCCGAGCGTCGCGACCGCGAGTCCCGCCCGGGCCACAGCGAGTCGGCGAGCGCCGGCGCACAGCGGCGCGATGGCGAGACCGGTCACCGCGGTGAGCAGCAGGGTCGCGGTGACGAGCCAGCTCGCGGCGAGCACGTCGATGCCCAGACCGGTCTGCGCGGCGGTGATCATGTAGGGCGAGAGATTGACTCCGAGATAGCCGGCGATGCCGATCGTGAACGTCGCGGTGGCGGAGGGCAGTCGGAGAGGGACTCGGGTGCTGAGGTCTAGAGCGGTCATGGTTCTCCCACGGAGAGGGGCACGGCGATGTGCGCGGAGGTGGTGCCGGAGGTGCGTCGGGTGGGGCACGTCTTCATAAACGAATGGTGTTCGTCAACGAATGGTGTTCACTATTATGCACAGGAGGGATGCCGTGGGGAAGACCTTTCTCGCGGACCCTCGCAAGCAGAGAGCGAGCATGCGATGCCCAGGCCGTCGAGTCCCCTCCTGTCGCCGGAGATCATCGGCGCGGCCGGCCTCGAACTGTCGAGGGCCGGCGAGCCCTTCGGGGTGAATGCCATCGCTCGCCATCTCGGCGTGCGTCCGTCGTCGCTCTACAACCACGTCGACGGCATGGACGGCATCATCGAACTCATGCGCGGCAAGCTCGTCGAGGACTATCGGGTCGAACCCCACGGTGAGGCCTGGGATCGGTTCCTGGAAGAGCTGCTCCGAAAGCAACGGCACATGTACGCCGATCATCCGGCTCTCGTCCCCCTGCTGATCGGCAAGACCATCACCCACCCCGCGGTGATCACGGCTTACGACGACCTCGCGACGGTGCTGGTCGAGGGCGGCTTCCCCGAAGACGAGGTGCTCACGGTGATCGCGATCATCGACGCATTCGCGATCGGCTTCGGACTCGACCTGGCCTCGCCCGACGAGGTGTGGGAGCCGGGGGAGGGCACGCGCACGCTCGGTCGGGTGCTCGACGGCGCGGAGCGGGGGACAGCCAGGGCCGACCGCACGTTCGAGCTCGGGGTCGGTCTGCTTCTCGACTCGTTGCGTGCGCGGCTCGCTCACTGACTCCCGAGCCGGGCCGCACGCGACGAGCGTCCGGCGCCCGTTCGCCGCCGCGCACCCCTCGGGCGAACCCATGGGCGGCCCGGACGCGCGGTAACAGGCGTACTCTGAGGACAACAGCGTCGGCAGCCTGCACAGCGGGTCGTTGGTCGATGACCGGATCCCCCTCGGGTGATTCCGCGGGAGGTGCCGATCGGCAGACGTCTCGTCGTAGGACCGGGTCAGTACCCGATCCACCGCGGATGGGATGCGCACCAATGACGCTTTTCGGTTTTCTGAGTACCTACCCGCCGACGCGCTGCGGCCTTGCGACGTTCACCGCCGCACTCGCGACGGCCGTCGCGTCGAATGGCGTGGACGAGTGCCTGGTGGTGCGGGTGGACGACGGGGTGCCCGCCGGCCCGTCGGCCACGACTGCGCGACTGCGGGTCGTGCCCGAGATGCTGAAACCCGGTTCGGCCGCGGATCGCGAAGCCGCTCTCGCAGCCCTCGATGCCTGCGACGTCGTGGTGATCCAACACGAGTACGGGATCTACGGCGGTCCGGACGGTGAGGAGATCGTCGATCTGCTCGAGCGGCTGCGGACGCCCCGCATCGTGGTCATGCACACCGTGCTCCCGTCACCGACCGCTCACCAGCGGAGCGTGACGGCACGCATCATCGAGAACTCCGACGTCATCGTGGCGATGACCTCGACGGCCGCATCCCTCCTCTCGCACGAGTACGGCGTGCCAGATGAGCGACTGCGCATGATCCCCCACGGCGTCGATGAGTGGAGGGTGCCCGTGTCCTCGGCCCATTCCAGCCGACCGGTGCTCCTCACCTGGGGTCTGCTCGGGCCGGGCAAAGGCATCGAATGGGTGATCAGGGCGCTCGCGACGATGAAGGAGCTGACTCCACAGCCGGTGTATCGGGTGCTCGGGCAGACGCATCCCAAGGTCGTGCGGGAGGACGGCGAACGCTATCGGCGCTCGCTGTGGGCTCTCGCAGACGAGCTCGGTGTCGGCGGTGCCGTCGAGATCGACCCGCGCTATCTCGAGATGGATGAGCTCGCCGAGCAGGTCGCGGCGGCAGACATCGTCGTGCTTCCCTACGATTCCCACGACCAGGCCACGTCCGGCGTCCTGGTCGAGGCGATGGCCGCGGGCAAGCTGGTGGTCGCCACGCGGTTCCCCCATGCGATCGAGATGCTCGCCGGGGGAGGCGGAGCGCTCGTCGCTCACCAGGATCCGGACGCGATCGCGTCTGCCGTCCGCGGCCTCCTCGAAGACCCTCGCCTCGCCATGGACGCCGCCGCGAGATCTCGCGATCTGACATCCGTCACCGGGTGGAACAGCATCGCCGACCGGTATCGAGCTCTCGCCGCCGAGCTGTCGATGGCCGGCAGCAGACGATGAAGGACGTGCAGGCTGCGGTCATCGCGCCGATGACGTTCGCGCATCTCGTCGCGATGACGACGCCCTTCGGTCTGCACGAGCATGCGGAGTTCCACACGCCGCGGGCGGAGCTCGGCTACTGCACCGATGACGTCGCCCGAGCGCTCACCGTCGTCGTGCGCGAGTCGCAGCGCTCGGCGGAGCTCGAAGGGCTCGAATCCGTGTACCTGGGCTTCCTCGAGCGCGCGGTGTCAGTGCGTGGAGCGGTGCACAACAGGATGTCGGCGGCAGGCGTGTGGACCGACGAGCCGACGACCGACGACTGGTGGGGTCGAGCGATCGCCGGTCTCGGCGCTGCGGTGAGGTATTCGCACGACGCCGGACATCGCGCCAGGGCGCTTCGCGCATTTCTACGAGCCGCCACACGGTCCTCGATCGATGTCCGCGCCAGCGCCTTTGCGGCGATCGGAGCCGCCGACGTGCTGAAGGCCCGACCGGACGCGACACCGGCGCGGATGCTCCTCATCCAATGCCTCTCGCGTATTCCCCGTGTCGACGATGAAGGTCGCGGCTGGCCGGAACCCAGGCTGCGCTACGCCAACGCCGCTCTGTGCGACGCGTTGATCGTGGGCGGTGACGTGCTCGGATGGCGTGCCAACGCAGCGGATGGACTCAGGATGCTCGAGGGCCTGCTCAGCGTCGAGACGGATCCGCGGGGGCACCTGTCGGTGACGGGTTCTTCGGGGCGGGGCACGGGAGAGGCAGGGCCGCAGTGGGATCAGCAGCCGATCGAGCCGGCCGCGATCGCTGACGCGTGCGCGCACGCGCTGGAGGTCACCGGCGACCGTCGATGGGCGGGTGAAGTGCTGAGGGCCTGGGCCTGGTTCGAGGGCGACAACGACAACGGCATCCCGATGTTCGATGAGGTCCGGGGCGGTGGCTACGACGGTCTCGTCCCCGGTGGGCGAAACGAGAACTGCGGGGCCGAGTCCACGCTCGCGTCGATCAGGACGAATCAGAACGCACGGATGGCCGGGCGGTGGATCTCGTGAGCGCGCTGGCCGTCGATGCGGGCGTCGAGCTGGTGGCGCAGCACGAGCGTGTCGTCGCTCGACTCTTCCTGCCGGGGGAGAGCACCCCGGGCGGTGACTCCCGCACCGAAGCGGTGCTGCGCCGCGTCCTGGGCATGCGGCCCGACGCGCTCGCGGTGGAGGCCCGCTCGATCCGTGAGCGGTTCGTGCCGAGGCACATCGACCTGATCGAGACGCTGAACGCGAACGCGCGACTCGTGCTTCCCGCAGGTGCGCCGGACCTCGACGACGATACCGCGGTCGTGGTCGGCGCGGTGTTCTCGAGCGAGTTCGCGGTCGAGGGGGCGGCACTGTGCAACCCGAGCACTGTCGCGCACCCCGACCAGGGGGATGTGGGCCCAGGGGAGCTGCGTCTGCTCCTGAGCGTGCGGTCGATCGGCGAGGGGCACATCTCATCGATCCAGTTCTGCGAGGCGATCGTGGGACCGGGCCCCACCTGGCGATTCCTCCCGCGAGAGCCGCGGCTCGCGGTCGCGGACATCGGTGTGGCGGCCTGGGATCGTGACCATTTCGAGCGCGCGCTGCTGCACGGCGGAGGTTCCGGCGAGATGGTCCGCGCGGTGGTCCAGATGCTCCCGCCGACCTTCTCGGCGGCCGAGTTCGCGGTGGTGGTGCAGGATCTGCGCCCGCCGCTGCTGCACCAGGACGGTGCCCGCGAGCAGATCGAGAGCATGCGCGTGATCGCTGACTCCGCCTACCGGGCCGAGTTCGCTCCGACGAGCGCGGTGAGCGCACGCGTGCTTCTTCCGACGGCGGACGAGGAGCGGCGAGGGATGGAAGATGTCCGTCTCGTCGAGGTCGACGGAGCGGACGGAGGGGATGGGCCGAGGTACCGCGGGACGTACACCGCCTATGACGGGCGCTCCATCGCGTCTCGCATGATCACGACCGACGACTTCCGGAGCTTCGAGATCCACAGACTCACGGGGCGCCCGAGCCTGACCAAGGGCATGGCGCTCTTTCCCCGCTTGATCGACGGGGAGTGGGCGGCACTCAGCCGGACCGACGGCGAGTCGACAGGTCTCACCCGCTCACGCGATGGGGTGGACTGGGGTCGCGAGGAGCCGGTCCAGCGCCCGAACGCCCTCTGGGAGGTGGTGCAGACCGGTAACTGCGGACCGCCGCTGGAGACGGACGAAGGATGGCTGGTACTCACGCACGGAGTCGGCCCCATGCGTTCGTACAGCATCGGCGCCCTCCTGCTCGATCTCGACGACCCGTCGCAGGTCATCGGCATGCTGGATCGCCCCCTGATCGAGCCCTTCGGGGCCATCGGAGGGTATGTGCCGAACGTGGCGTACAGCTGTGGAGGGATCATCCACGACGGGACCCTGTGGATCCCGCACGGTGTGGCCGACCAGAGCATCAGAGTGGCGTCCGTCGACCTCGCGCGACTGCTATCCGAGTTGGTCCACTAGCAGATCGGGACTGGTTGCCCTCCCGAGTCATCCAAACCCCAATTTGGATCGCTCGAGAGGGCTCACCGTCCTTCCCGGACGGCAGGGGAGGCGGCGAAGTCTCTCGCTGCTCTCTCGACTGATCTCCCCAGATATTCAGCCGGTAGCCCCCGCTACTCATTGCAGAATATCGCTTAATCGTCTTGTCCGCCATTTGGGGGACAAAGAAATCTACGAATGTTTCTTCCGAATCCGGGGCTTGCCGCGAGAACGTCCACTCATAGAGTGGGTCCATGGACAGAAAGCTCGTGGTCAACGCGCACCTCGCCATCGCTCACGGACACCGCGTCGAGGTGACGGAGCACGTCGACGAGACGACCGGGGAGTCCCTGATCGGATCCGTGATCGACCTCGACACGGGCATTCGGTACAGACGTGTCGATGTGTCGCGAGGTGAGAGCATCCGCTGGCTCGGCCGTGTCATCGACTGCACGGTGGCGATCGGTGGTCCGAGTGCGCGCACGGTGCTCACGGTCGACGTGGACGGTGACGGACGCGGGGCGACCAGTGCTCGAACGGCTCTGCGCGGGGCCGATGCCGCCGTCGATGCGGCCAAAGCAGAAGCAGACCGCTGGGGTGGCGGCGACCGTGAGCCTGAACCGGAGCCCGAGCGCTTCTGGTGAGGTGTACACGTTCGCGGTGAGTCGCACTCATCGGAAGTCCCGCGAACGGTGGGTGACTCCGGTGCGGAGATCTTCGAAGGCGTCGGCGAGGACGTTCACGACTCCCTCCGCGGAGCGCTCGAGGATGCCGCGGATGATGAGCGCGGGCGAATCGCGGGCCACCCGGTGGTAGCGGCTCCACACTCCTGTCGAGCAGATGACGTTGACCAGCCCGCTTTCGTCCTCGAGGTTGAGGAAGGTGACGCCCGCTGCGGTCGCGGGACGCTGTCGGTGCGTCACGAGGCCGGCGACCTCGATACGTCGCCCGGTCTCGTGGCTCTGCAGGTCTGCGGAGGTGAGCACGCCCCGTTCGCGCAGAAGCGCGCGGAAGTGCGCCATCGGATGATCGTCGGTCGAGACGCCGGTCGCCCAGAGATCGGCGGAGAGTCGTTCGTAGCTGGACTGGTCTGTGAACAGTGGCGGCTGCACGGCGACGGTCGTTCCCGGCAGGAACCGCGAACGATCTTCGGCGGCTGCACCGGACAGCCAGATCGCCTCCCGACGCTGGAGCCCGAGGCACTCGAAGGCTCCGGCGGTCGCGAGCGCCTCCAGCTGCGCCGCCGTGGCATCCGTCCGCCGCACCAGATCGTTCAGGTCACGGAAGAGACCGCCCGTCTCACGTTCGGCGACGATCCGCTCTGCCAGAGGCAGGCCGATGCCGCGTACTCCGCTGAGGCCCAACCGCACCGCATACCCGCCGTCTCTGCGGTGCGCCGCTGATTCGTCGGGCAATGATCGGTCGAAACGCGGCACACGGGGTTGCTGGGGATCGGTGCAGGAGTCCAGACCTGTCGGCATCCGAAGAGGCGCTCCCTCGAGCGGCTCCAGGATCTCGGTCGCCCCTGACGCGTGCAGATCGGGGCGACGCACATCCACCCCGTGCCGCCGCGCGTCGGCGGTCAGCGTCGATGCGGAGTAGAAGCCCATCGGCTGCGACCGCAGCAGACCCGCGAGGAAAGCCGCCGGGTAGTGCAGCTTGAGCCACGAGCTGGCATAGACGAGGAGCGCGAACGACAGCGAGTGCGATTCTGCGAACCCGAAGTTCGAGAACGCCTGGATCTGTGCGTAGATACGGTCTGACTGCTCGGCGGAGAGGCCACGCCTGGTCATTCCCGCATAGAGCTTGTCACGGACCTTCTCGATCTTCTCGAGTCCTCGTTTCGAACCCATCGCGCGACGCAGCAGGTCGGCCTCGTCGGCGGTGCAGTCTCCGATGGCCGTCGCCATCTGGATCAGCTGCTCCTGGAAGATCGGGATGCCCAGCGTCCGCTCGAGGATCGGCTTGAGATCGTCATGCGGATAGGGGATCTCGAGCACGACAGGCTCTTCGCCCCTCGCGGCTCTGCCGCGGTTCTCCTCGTCGAGTGCGTCCTTCGCCATCTTGCGGCGGACGAACGGATGCACCGCCCCGCCCTGGATGGGGCCGGGGCGGATGAGTGCGATCTGGATGGCGAGATCGTAGAAGGCCCGCGGCTGCAGGCGGGGGAGCAGACCGATCTGCGCACGCGACTCGACCTGGAAGACCCCGATCGAGTCGGCGCGGCAGAGCATGTCATAGACGGCCGGCTCTTCTTTCGGGAGGGTCTCGAGCGTCCACCGCTCGCCCGTGGCGTCGTGGATGAGGTCGAAGCAGTGCTGGAGAGCCGCGAGCATGCCGAGACCGAGCAGATCGAACTTGACGAGCCCCATCCAGGCCGCATCGTCTTTGTCCCACTGGATGACGGTGCGGTTCTCCATGCGCGCATGCTCGACCGGAACGACCTCGCCCACGGGTCTCGCCGTGAGCACCATGCCCCCGGAGTGGATGCCGAGATGCCGGGGTGCCTTCAGCAGCTCACCGGCATAGTCGAGCACCTTCGCGGGGATGTCGTGGTCGTCCGCGGCCTCGAGGCCGGCGCTCCAGCCGTCGACCTGACGTGACCAGGCGTCCTGTTGCCCGGGAGAGTGGCCGAGCGCTCTCGCCATGTCGCGCACGGCGTTCTTCGGGCGGTACTGGATGACGTTCGCCACCTGAGCCGCACGTTCCCTCCCGTACTGGCGATACACCCATTGGATGATCTCCTCTCGGCGATCGGAGTCGAAGTCCACATCGATGTCTGGCTCCTCCTGGCGGGTGGTCGCGAGGAAGCGCTCGAAGGGCAGGCGGTAGAGGATCGGATCGACGGCGGTGATCCCGAGCAGATAGCAGACCGCGCTCGCCGCGGCTGAACCGCGGCCCTGGCAGAGGATGCCCCGACGTCGTGCTTCTGCGACGATGCCGTGCACGATGAGGAAATAGCCGGGGAAGTCCTTCTCCTCGATGACGTCGAGTTCGCGTCCGATCCGGCGGCGTCCGTCGTCATCGAGACGCGGATACTTCGTCGGCACGGCTTCCCACACCAGATGGCGCAGCCAGCTCATCGGGGTGTGCCCATCGGGGACCTCCTGCTTCGGCAGCGCAGGGCGCGCGCTGCGGAGGGAGAAGGCGGAGGCTGCGGCGAGCTCCAGGCCGTACGAGATCGCACCGGGGTGGCGCCGGAAGCGCGCGGCCATCTCCGCGCCGCTGCGAAGGTGCGCGCCTCCGTGTGCGGGGAGCCAGCCGTCGAGGTCGTCCATACTGCGCACGGCGCGCACCGCTGCGACCGCCTCGGCGAGCGATGCATGTTCTGGGGCGGCGTAGTGCACGTTGTTCGTCGCCACCACGGGAAGCCGCATCCGTCTGGCGAGGTCTGCGAGAGCGTCATTGCGCCGGGAGTCCTGCGGGTCGCCGTGGTCGAAGAGCTCGACGGCGACATGATCCTGACCGAACAGATCGACCAGGCGGCGCAACGGCGTGTGCGCGTCACCCGCCTCGAGGCCTCGGCGGACCCCGCCCTTGCGGCACCCGGTGAGGATCGTCCAGTGCCCGTCTGCGGCGGAGGCCAGCTCGTCGAGATCGTAGACGGGGCGGCCCTTCTCGCCGCCACGCAGATGAGCGGCCGTCATGGCACCGGAGAGGCGGTGATAGCCCTCCAGGCCGTCGGCGAGCACGAGCAGATGGTCTCCGATCGGATCGGGCGCGCCCCGCTGCGGTGCGTCGAGTCCGAGCGAGAGCTCAGCGCCGTACACGGTCTGCACCTTCACGTCCATCAGTTCCGCGACCTCGGCGAAGCGGGCAGCCCCGTAGAAGCCGTCGTGGTCTGTGAGTGCCAGAGCGGTCAGTCCCAGTCGCTCGGCCTCGGCGAGCAGATCTTCGGGAGAGGACGCTCCGTCGAGGAAGGAGTACGACGAATGCGCATGCAGCTCGGCGTAGGGGACGGAGCCCTCCGGTCTGTCGACTGCTGTCGGAGGGGTCCTCTTCCGGCGGGTGCTGACGGGGCCGGGGTCGGGTCGGGTGCCCGGTCGCGTGTCGGGTGGTGTCCCGCCGGTCGGATAGGGCGACTCCTCGCCGCTGAGGGTGCGCTCCAGCTCGTTCCAGGACAGGGGAGGGTTGTGCCAGCCCATCAGCGATACCGCCCTTCCGCCCACCAGCGGTCGCCGGTGCAGAAGACCAACCAGGCCCGATCGTGGTCGTCGACGATCTGCAGGCGGTGCCCTCGCTTGCCGCCTGTGGAATCCCACCGACGCTCGTGGATCGGCCAGGGGCCGGCCCAGGCCTGTACGTCGTCGCCGTCGATGCGTGCCGGGGCGGCGGAAAGGGAACCTCGGTCGTCGACGAGGATCGGCTCGCCGCCGGGAGCGAGCACGCCGATCGGTCGAGGGGGACGGAACACCTCGGCGGGGAGCGGATCCGGGAGGCTCCCCGGCCAGGGGCGCTCGGGGTCACGAGGAGCGACCGCGCGTTCCCCCCAGGGAGTGAGCACCTGCCGGTCGGCGAGCCACCGGCCTCCGGAGAGTGCCGCGGTGACGACTCCCTCGTGGCCGAGCATCGTCTGCACCCGCGAGATGGCGTGATGCAGACGTTCGTCTGTGCCCGAACCGAAGAGGCCGGGCTGGTGGTGTGCGGCGTCATCGACTGCGACAGGGACGATCCGCACCATCTCGATGCCGCCGAAGGCCCGCGCTTCATCGATCGGCTCCTTGGCGGACTGCGCCCCCAGCGCCTCGAGCTGCCAGCGCACCCTGTCGACGAGGTCTGCGGCGTCGAAGCAGGTCGGGTGCAGCCAGGGGCGGGAGAACACCGAGCCGTTGTCGTCGATCAGATCGATGCGCACCTCGGTGCACACGACCGAGGCATCGCCGAGAGCGAGCATCACCGCGTCGGCCGTCTGCCGAACCGCGAAAGCCACCTGATCTGCTCCGGCCAAAGCAGGCTCGAACTCGACGGAGCGCACGAGCTCGGGGTCGGGCGGACGCGGCACCACGGCACGGGAATCGGCCCCGGCGGAGAGAGCGTGCAGGCGTGCCCCGCGCTCGCCGAAGCGATCACGCACCTCGATCTCGTCGAGGTCGGCGAACTCGCCGAGCGTGCGCACCCCCAGCCGGATCAGGAGACCGGTGAGCTGTTCGTCGCGCAGCACGCTCACCGGCAGCGGGGCGAGGAACTCCTTCGAGAGCCCAGCGGGTACGACGGTGCAGGGCGTGCGCCCTCGGGCGGCGAGCTCTGCCGTGAAAGGGCCGTCGGCGATGCCCACGCGCACCTCGGGGAAACCGGCCTCGGTGAGGATTCCGATCAGGGCTCGACCGGCTTCGGCCTCGCCGTCGTGATACCGCGAGATGCCCCGTGCGCGCACCGCGGCGAGGCCGGGACGCAGCAGAGCCGCGCCGGGGGCGTGCTTCTCGATGAGCTGGAGCACCGGGAGGAAGGCGCGCTCGTCACGGGCAGCATCGTGCGGAAGGACTCGCAGCGATGAGATGTGCCCCTGCGCGACGCGACGGCGCTGCCCCGCGCGCACGCCGTGCTCTCTCGCCGAAGCGGTGCAGGCGATGACGGTGTTCGCCTGCACGAGCGCCGTCGGCGGATGCGGTGGGGGTCCTCCCAATGCTGCGCGCAGCGGCCAATCGGGCAACCACAGGACCAGGACGCGAAGGGGCTCGGTCATCCCGCGGCCGCCAGAGGTGGGTAGTCGAGTCTGGCGGCACCCGAGTCACGCAGGCCGGGCAGCGCGGAGAGCTCCGTGGGAGCCTCGTGGGTCTTCTCGGTGGGCAGCTCCTCGACCGCGCCGTGAGCGCCGGGAAGACGTACGCGGACGCTCGCCGGCAGAGGGGTGTGCTTCGTCCTCGCGGTCACGGTCGCGGTGGAGCCTTCTATCAGGCCCCATCCCTCGCCGATCCCGAGCCACTGCTGGTCGTGGAGCCGGATCGAGCCCTCGCTCTGCGGCCACGCGCCCGACACCGAGGATTCGGCGACGAGGAGTGTGCTCCCGCGATCACGGAGACGAGCGCTCAGCCGGGACACGTCGGCATCGCGCGCCCGGCCGCCCGGCTGCACGGCGATCAGCGGGACGACCTCGGCGAGGGCGGATGTCGCAGCGAGCCAGCGGTCTCCTGGTTCGGGGACGAGGATCAGTCGGGCGAGTTCGATGCCGAAGGCGGCCGCCGCTTCGACGCCCAGCGTGGGCATACCGACCACGGCGCACCAGTGACCCTTGCGGGAGGCCGCGGAGAGCAGGGCGAGGACGAGGATGGGCGAAGGAGACACCGTGTAGGCGGTGCCGGTCTGCAAGCCCTCTTCAGGGAGCAGGGAGGAGAACGCGGCGTCGAGGGGGAGCAGTGGATGCTCGCTGCGCCTGCGCTGCATCCGGCTGATCTCACGGCGCAGCCGAAGCACCTCTCCGGCGCGTGAGTCGCCAGCCGGAGAGAGCGCGGTCACCGCATCGAGCCCGATCCCCATACATCCATCCTCGAAGATATGTACTAATAAAGCAACTGGAGATGATCACGATAGTTCGAACCTCCGACATGGCGATGGGCGGTTATCCACACCTGCCCGACAGGCGGCTCCACGCTCTCTTAGCCTTCCTGGATGGAACCCCGCGCCGTGCTCGTCCTGATCGTGCATCTGGCCCTGTTCGTGGTCGGCTGCCGGCTCGTGGTCATCGACATCCACAGCCACCGGCTGCCGGACAGGATCGTGCTCCCCACCCTCGCGGCCCTTCTCGTCCTCACGGCAGTCGACGCTCTCGTCTCGGGTGAGAGCGCCGGGCTGACCGGGGCGGCCCTCGGGATGGCGATACTCGGCGGCTTCTACGCGGCACTCCGTCTGCTCAGCCGGGAGGGCATGGGCGGGGGAGACGTGAAGCTCGCCGCCGTCATCGGGCTGGTGCTCGGCTGGCACGGCTGGCAGGCGCTCGCCGTGGGCGCGGCCTCCGCCTTCGTCCTCGGTGCGCTGCACGCACTGGCGCTGATGGCATCACGCAGGGCGGACGGATCGACGCGCATCGCGTTCGGCCCGTGGATGATCACGGGCGCCCTGATCGGGATCATCGTGGGATGAACCCGATGCCGCGGCGACGGGGATAGGGTGAGCACATGGCACTCGCACGACTTCACGGCGGCCCGCTCGACGGGCAGATCATTCCTCTCGGCGACGCGGACGACAAGCTGATCGTCCCCTACAGCGAGACCCAGGTGGTGTACAACCGACGCGGCGAGGAGCAGAACACCGGCGACGCCGACGGCCCCACCGAGATCGACTACTGGTTCGACGAGTCCCTCGAGGACCTCACCCTCACGGATGACTGAGAGCGGCACTCCTTCGCAGCCCGGCTCCGAACCGACCAGGGTCGTCGAGGTCGAGCGCAAGTACGACGTCGACGGGGCCACGCCCCTCCCCGAGTGGGGCGGGCTGCCCGGCGTCGATGCGGTGTCCGGGGGCGAGATGCGCGAGCTCGACGCCCGCTACCTCGACACCGATGACGCAGAGCTGTCGCGCGCCGGAGTGGCGCTTCGTCGTCGCACCGGCGGCCCGGATGCCGGATGGCACATCAAGGGACCCCGCGAGGGCGACGGACGTCTCGAGATCGGCTGGCCGCTGGGTGACGACGACAGCATCCCGGATGCGGTGATCGAGACCCTCTCCCGATGGACGACGGGACGGCTGACGCCACTCGCGCGCATCGAGAACGACCGCACGGCCTACCTGCTCTCCGGTGCCGACGGGGTGATCGCCGAGTTCGTCGACGATCGAGTCCGCGCGACGGACCTCCGGCAGGACGTCCGGCGTGAATGGCGCGAGTGGGAGTTCGAGCTCGGTCCAGCCGCTCCGGCGGATGCGGCAGGGCGTGAGGCTCTGTTCGCCGCCGTCGAGGCGGCGATCTTCGCCGTCGGCGGGCGCGAGGCGTCATCAGGCTCGAAGCTCGCCCGTGCTCTCGGTTTCTGACACACGGCGCAAGCCCCTTCCGCCTCGCCGCGCGATCGTGCTTGAGTGACTGACATGAGCCGTTCCGCCGTCCTCCGCTCGCTGCAGACGATCGTCCCCGACACCGTCATCGAGCAGAGCGAGGTGCGCGACATCTTCGCCTCGCAGCCGGATGTCGGAAGGCTCGCGCAGAGGATCATCGGAGCCTCCTTCAACGGCTCCGGAATCGACTCCCGTCATACCGTCATCGGAGAGCTCTCGTCCGCCGCGCGCACCGACGAGCCGGTCTTCTTCGATCGGGAGTCGGGTCTTCTCCGGTCTCCCGGCACCAAGGTGCGCAACGATCTCTACGTGCGAGAGGCGTCGCGTCTCTTCGTCGAGGTGGCGCGCCGCGCACTGGATGCCGATCCCGACATCGTCGCCGCCGACATCACCCACGTCATCACGGCATCGTGCACGGGATTCCATGCGCCCGGCCCGGAGTACGAGATCG
The DNA here is from genome assembly GCF_017876435.1 of Microbacterium phyllosphaerae. NCBI lineage: Bacteria > Bacillati > Actinomycetota > Actinomycetes > Micrococcales > Microbacteriaceae > Microbacterium > Microbacterium phyllosphaerae. Next base: position 2,912,545 of record NZ_JAGIOA010000001.1, on the reverse strand, counting down.
TGCGGGGGCTGGGGCTCTCGGACGGTGTGCAGCGCTATCACCTGGGCTTCATGGGCTGTTACGCCTCGATGCCGGCGCTCCGCGCCGCCAGCCAGTTCTGCGCGGCAGATCCCGACGCCGTGGTCCTGGTCGTCAGCGTCGAGCTGTGCACGGTGCACCTGAGATCGACGGAGGATCCCGACCTGATCGTCGCGAATTCCCTCTTCGCCGACGGGGCGGCCGCGGGGATCGTCACGGCTCGTGATCTTCCGACTCCGACGCCGGGGGTCCGCCTCGACGGCTTCCACACGGCGATCGCCGCCGAGGGTGAGCCCGACATGGCCTGGACGATCGGCGACCACGGGTTCGAGATGATCCTGTCGACCAGGGTTCCCCAGATCATCGGCGAGACCATCATCGGCGCGATCCGCCCGCTCTACGCCCGTGAGGGAGAGCTCGCCGCGGCCTTCGACGAGGGGCGGGTGGGGGATCGGGTGGAACACTGGGCCATTCATCCGGGCGGCAGGAGCATCCTCGATCGGGTGCAGGAGCGCCTGCACCTCACGGATGCCCAGCTGCATCCCGCCCGCGAGACCCTGCGCGTGAACGGCAACATGTCGAGTGCGACGATCCTGTTCGTCATCAAGCGGATCCTCGACGACGGGGCATCGGACGGCTCACGGGTCGCCGCGATGGCCTTCGGCCCCGGACTGACGGCGGAGAGCGCCCTGATGACCGTCGCCACCGCCGCCGCATGAGCCATGACCTCTCGACTCGCGCATCCGATGCGCGTGAGCTCATGGACGACCCCGATGCGGATATCGCCATGCTCGAGCGCACCTACGAGCGTTTCCGACTCGTGAATGCCCTGGTGTCCGGTCCTGGCGTGCTCTACCGTCGTGACATCCGCCCGCGCGCCCGGCGCGGCACCCTCCGCATCCTCGACATCGGGGCCGGAGGCGGCGACGTCTGCCGGATGATCGCGTCGAGGCTGCGGCGAGACGGACTGACCGCCGAGATCACTGCGCTCGATGCGGACGACCGCGCGATCCGGTGGGCCTCCGACCACGACAGAGGATCTGGCGTCCGCTACCGCTGCGCCCTGTCGGGGGACCTCGTCGCGGAGGGAGAGAAGTACGACGTCGTCTTCTCGAACCATGTGCTGCATCACCTCACCGAATCGGAGCTGCAGAGCCTGCTGCTCGACTCTCGGCGACTCGTGGCCGAGGGTGGGCTCGTGGTGCATCGCGACATCGCCCGAAGCAGAGCCGCGTATGCGCTGTACGGCGCGGTGACCTGGCTCTTCTCCGGCACGCTCTTCCGAGGATCCTTCATCCGCGAGGACGGACTCATCAGCATCCGCCGTTCGTACACGCCGAAGGAGCTCGCATCGATCGCACCGTCAGGGTGGTCCGTGCGATTCGGTCTTCCTTCGCGGCTGGAGCTGAGAAGAGACGGCTCCGACCTGCCGTGACGCACGAAGGCCCGGTCACGCGTGAGCGTGCCGGGCCTTCGTGCTGATCCGGTGGGATCAGAAGTTGATCATGTGACCCGCGAGGCCGTGGAAGCCCTCCTGCAGTGCCTCCGACAGCGTCGGGTGCGTGTGCACGTTGCGCGCGAGTTCAAGCGCCGTGAGGTCCCACTTCTGGGCCAGCGTCAGCTCGGGAAGGAGCTCCGAGACGTCGGGACCGATCATGTGGGCGCCGATGAGCTCGAGGTGCTCGGCGTCGGCGATCAGCTTGATGAAGCCGACGGGCTCGCCGAGTCCGTGCGCCTTGCCGTTCGCCATGAACGGGAACGTCGCGACCTTGATCTCGCGCCCCTCGTCCTTGGCCTGCTGCTCGGTGAGGCCGAACGAGGCGACCTGCGGCGAGCAGAAGGTCGCGCGGGGCATCATGCGGTAGTCGCCGAGCGTCTGGGTCTCCGCGCCGCCGATGGTCTCGGCCGCGACGACACCCTGCGCCTCTGCGACGTGCGCGAGCTGCAGCTTGGCCGTGACATCGCCGATGGCGTAGATGCCCTCGACGTTGGTGCGCATGTGGTCGTCGATGTCGATCGCACCGCGCTCGGTGAGCTTCACTCCGGTGGCCTCGAGTCCGAAGCCCTCGATGTTCGGGGCGAAGCCGACCGACATGAGCACCTTGTCGGCCTCGATCGACGACTGCTGCCCGTCCTTGCCGGTGTACGAGACGGTGACCGACGAGCCGTTGTCGACGACGGACTCGACCTTGGTGGAGGTGAGGATGTCGACGCCGTAGTTCTTGTACTGCTTGGCGATCTCCTTCGACACATCGGCATCCTCGTTGGGAAGTGCGCGGTCGAGGAACTCGATGATCGTGACCTTGACGCCGTAGTTCGTCATCACGTAGGCGAATTCCATGCCGATGGCGCCGGCACCGACGATGACGATCGACTTCGGCAGCTCGCGCGAGAGGATCTGCTCCTCGTACGTCACGACGTTGTCGCTGAGCTGGACGCCCGGGAGCAGTCGCACCTTCGATCCGGTCGCGATGATCGCGTTGTCGAAGGTGACCTCTTCGGTCGAACCGTCGGCCTTGGCGACAGAGATCGCCTTCGGGCCGGTGAAGGTGCCGCGACCGTCGTACTCGGTCACCTTGTTCTTCTTCATCAGGAAGTGGATGCCCTTGACGCGACCGTCTGCGACGACACGGCTGCGGTCGAACGCCTTGCCGTAGTCGATCGTGAACTCACCCGAGATGCCGAAGAAGTCGGCCTTGTGGTTGAGCGTGTGTGCGAGCTCCGCGTTCTTCAGAAGAGCCTTGGAGGGGATGCAGCCGACGTTGAGGCACACACCACCCCAGTACTTCTCTTCGATGATGGCGGTGGACAGACCGAGCTGCGCGCTGCGAACCGCAGCGACGTATCCGCCAGGACCTGCACCGAGGATGACGACATCGTAGTGTGGCATGCCTTAAGCCTATCGCTCCGAGGGGGCGCCGGAATCGGCGGGAGCACTGCCGCTGCGCCCGCGGGTCACGAGCCAGACGACGATGCCGAGGATCACCAGCACTCCCGCGATCCCGAGCACCCAGATCATGGTCGTCGCGGGAGACGAGTCGCTCTCTTCCGGCGCGGGGGTGACGTCGGTTCCGGGCCCGGCGGTCGCAGCGGGAGTCGGCTCCGCAGTCGTGGGTGACGCCGTCGGCTCGGCGGTGGCGGTGCTCTCGGTGGCGTTCGCGACCGTGAAGTCGAACTCGCCGGAGGTGGGGTGGCCGTCGCTCGAGACGACCTTCCAGACCACGTGATAGGCACCCGCCGGCGCCTCGGACACGAGGGGCTGGGTGACGACGGCGCCGTTCAGGGTCGGTGCGCCGTCGATGACGGAGTCGCCCTCGGGATCCGTGACGACGATCTCGGTCGCGCCTTCGCCGTCGATCAGCTTCGCGCTGAAGGTCAGGGTGAGCTCGGCGGGAAGGATGTCGACCGTGCTGTCCGCCTCGGGCGACGACGCGAGCAGGCTGTCGTGAGCGGATGCCGACAACGGCGCGAACAGGACGAGGAACGCGGTGAGAAGGGCTGCCGCGAGGGCGGTCGGGGCTGCGGGGAGGCGGCGAGCTGTGGTTTTCACATGCCCAGCCTATGAAGCATCGGTATGCGATGGCTGAGTGTGAGGGGGAGCTCCCGCGAGGGGCCGCGGATCAGTTAGTCTGGAGGACTAGGAGGGCATAGTGACAGACAGCCAGAGCCGATCGGGCGGAGACGCCGCGATCCATCGTCCCGTCGAGCAGAGACACGACGTGACGCAGACGTTCGGGCATGACTCGGACCTTTCCTTCGTGCCTTTCGGCGTGGAGCTCACCGACGTGGAGCAGAGCGCCATCGCGGCCCTTCCCTCCGGTTCCGCACTGCTTCTGGTGCGCTCCGGAGCGCTCGCGGGTGCACGCTACCTGCTCGACACGGACGTGACGACCGTAGGGCGCCACCCGGAGGCGGACATCTTCTTCGACGACGTGACGGTGTCGCGTCGTCACGCCGAAGTGACCCGCACGGGCTCGACCTTCGAGATCATCGACCAGCGTTCGCTCAACGGAACGTATGTGAACGGTGAGCGCGTCGACCGCAGTGCGCTGGTCGACGGCACCGAGCTTCGCGTCGGCAAGTTCCGACTGAACTTCTTCGCCTCCCCGGTCGATCGCGTCGCGGCGACCGACTGATGGCGGCTTCCCCCGCCCGCGAACGTTCGGCGTCCGCGGGTCTTCTGAGCATCGGTCAGGTCCTGGCGCGACTCACGCCGGAATTTCCCGAGCTCACCTCCAGCAAGCTCCGCTTCCTGGAGGTCCAGGGGATCGTCACTCCTTCGCGCACCGAGTCGGGATACCGCAAGTTCTCGCAGGCCGACATCGAGCGACTGCGCCTCGGCCTCACGCTGCAGCGCGATCACTATCTCCCTCTCAGCGTCATCCGCGAGCAGCTCGACGAAGCGGAGGCGAACGGCGAATCGACCGCACTCGTGCCGCCGCCGTCGATCACGCCGACGCCGCGCCGCTACCGTCGCAGTGAGCTGCTCTCTGCTGCCGGTGCGGGGCCACAGCTTCTCAACGACGCGATCAGTACCGGCGTGATCGTCGCCCAGGAGAGCTACCCGGAATCCACGGTCACTCTGCTGAGGGGCTTGGTCGCACTCGACCGCCACGGCATCGAACCTCGGCACCTGCGCTCGCTGCGGCAGGGGGCCGAGCGCGAGGTCGCGCTGATCGAATCCGCGATGTCGTCGTTGCTGCGCCGAACGGATGCCGCATCGCGGGCGAAGGCGAGCGACATGGCTCCGAACCTCGCCTCGAAGATCGATGAAGTGCGTTCGCTCTTCGTCAAAGACGCGCTCGCACGGTTGCTTTCGTAACGAACTGATTGCGACACACCTTCGGCGCGGTGCGGATGTCATTGCCGGTGCCGGAGGCCTGCTCTAGCGTGGAGGTAACAGCTCCAGGGAGGATTTCAGATGAATGCGGATGAGCGTGCAGGCGACCCGCGGTTCGTACCCGAACTCCTCTTCACGGACGGTCTTCCGGCCATGGACGACGAGGTCGGCTACCGCGGTGCCGTGGCTGCTCGTGCAGCGGGCATCACCTACCGTCAGCTGGACTACTGGGCCCGCACCGAGCTGGTGGAGCCCACCGTGCGCGGCGCCAGCGGCTCGGGGTCGCAGCGGCTGTACGGCTTCCGCGACATCCTCGTCCTCAAGCTCGTGAAGAGTCTGCTCGACACCGGGATCTCACTGCAGCAGATCCGCACGGCCGTCGACGAGCTCCGCCGAGCCGGCATCCGCGATCTCGCAGGAACCACGCTCATGAGCGACGGAGCATCCGTCTATCTCTGCACCTCGAACGACGAGGTCATCGACCTCGTGAGTCGTGGCCAGGGCGTGTTCGGCATCGCCGTCGGAAAGGTGCTCCGCGAGGTGGAGTCCACGCTGGTCGCATTCGATGCTACGGCCCCCGACCCCGTCGACGAGCTGTCCGCGCGCCGCTCCAAGCGATCCGCCTGAGCATCCGCGGCCGCGAGCCGCACCCCAGACCCCAGACGAAGAAACGGCCACCCTCGCGAGAGGATGGCCGTTCTGCTGTCTGCGGGGCGGTCAGGCCTGTGCGCCCGAGTCCGCGACCTGGATGCGACCGGTGCGGATGATCCGGTCGAGCAGCTGGTCGAAGTCGGAGGCGAGTTCCTGTGCCGAGTCTCCGGGCCAGATGTGCAGCGGCTTCGCCGCGCCCTGAGCCTGCTGCAGCGATGTGCGCTCGGGCAGCTGCGGAGAGAGGACGAGCGGGCCGAACATGTCGCGCAGTTCTTTGATGCGGAACTGGTGCTCGATCGACTGCGGTCGCACACGGTTCACGACGATGCCGAGCGGCTGCAGGCGAGGGGAGAGGCCTCGGCGGATCTCCTCGATCGCGCGAAGTGCGCGGTCGGCTGCGGCGACGGAGAAGAGTCCCGGTTCGGTCACGACCATGACGCGGTCGCTGGCCGCCCACGCGGTGCGCGTGAGGGCGTTGAGCGACGGCGCGCAGTCGACGAGGACCAGGTCGTAGTCGGCTTCGACCGCTGCCAGCGCCTCTTCGAGCTTCCAGACGTCGCGGACGCTCGGGTGCGGGCCGTCGAAGTTGATCGCGGACGGGCTGCCGATCAGCACATCGATGGTTCCGGGGTGCACCTTCGCCCAGCCGCTCGAGGTGATCGCCTGACGGACGACCTTCTCCTTCGGGTTCGCCAGGACATCGGCGATGTTGAGCCGGCCGGCCACCTGGATGTCCATGCCAGTGGACACATCGGACTGCGGGTCGAGGTCGACGACGAGCGTTCGGACACCACGGGCGAAGGCCGCTGAGGCCAAGCCGAGGGTCACGGTCGTCTTGCCGACGCCTCCCTTGAGAGAGCTGACGCTGAGTACGTGCACGAACACCACGTTACCTTCCCCTAGGCTGGGTGCACACTCAGCCCCGCCCCATGCGCGACGAATCAGGCGTGCATCGAGCCCCCAGAGGTGTGCATGTTCCAGAAGATCCTTGTGGCGAACCGCGGCGAGATCGCGATCCGTGCCTTCCGTGCGGCTTTCGAAGTCGGGGCGAGAACGGTCGCGGTCTTCCCGCACGAAGACCGTGGATCGGTCCATCGGCTCAAAGCCGATGAGGCGTACGAGATCGGCGAACGGGGTCATCCGGTCCGCGCCTACCTCGACGTCGACGAGATCATCCGGGTCGCGAAGGATGCGGGTGCCGACGCGATCTACCCGGGGTACGGGTTCCTCTCCGAGAACCCGGAGCTCGCCGAGAAGGCGGCCGCGAACGGCATCGTCTTCATCGGTCCGCCCGCGAAGGTCCTCGAGATGGCGGGCAACAAGGTCGAGGCCAAGCGTCATGCGATCGAGGCCGGGGTCCCCGTGCTCCGGTCGACCGAGGCATCCGATGACGTCGACGCGCTCGTCGCCCAGTCCGCCGAGATCGGCTTCCCCCTGTTCGCCAAGGCCGTCGCGGGTGGCGGCGGCCGCGGCATGCGCCGCGTCGAGAGCGCTGCCGAACTCGCCCCCGCTCTCGCCGAGGCCATGCGCGAGGCGGCCAGCGCGTTCGGCGATCCGCGGATGTTCCTGGAGCAGGCGGTGCTGCGTCCGCGCCACATCGAGGTGCAGATCCTCGCCGACAAGTCGGGCGAGATTGTGCATCTCTTCGAGCGCGACTGCTCGGTGCAGCGCCGTCACCAGAAGGTGGTCGAGATCGCACCGGCCCCGAACCTCGACGACAGCATCCGCACCGCGCTGCACGGATACGCCGTCGCCTTCGCCCGGTCTATCGGATACGAGAACGCCGGCACGGTGGAGTTCCTGCTGGAGACGGCGGGGGAGCGCACCGGTGAGGTCGTCTTCATCGAGATGAACCCGCGCATCCAGGTCGAGCACACCGTCACCGAAGAGGTGACCGACGTCGACCTCGTTCAGAGCCAGATGCGCATCGCGGCCGGTCAGACGCTCGCCGAGCTGGGTCTCGAGCAGCAGAACCTGCACGTGCGGGGCGCCGCGCTGCAGTGCCGTATCACGACTGAGGACCCCACGCAGGGGTTCCGTCCGGACACCGGCAAGATCACCACCTACCGTTCGCCCGGCGGCGCCGGGATCCGGCTCGACGGCGGCACGGTGCATCAGGGTGCGCAGATCAGCCCGCACTTCGACTCGATGCTGGCGAAGCTGACCTGCCGCGGCCGCGACTTCCCGGCGGCTGTGGCACGGGCGAGGCGTGCGTTGGCCGAGTTCCGCATCCGCGGCGTCTCGACGAACATCCCCTTCCTCCAGGCACTGCTGGACGACGACGCGTTCATCGCCGGCGACGTGAGCACGTCGTTCATCGACGAGCGCCCGGATCTGCTCCGCGGGCGCGAGTCGAAGGACCGTGGCACGAGGATCCTGAACTGGCTCGTCGACGTCACGGTCAACAAGCCGCACGGCACGCACCCGGGCTCGATCGATCCCCGGGCGAAGCTGCCGAAGATCGACCTCGCGGCCGAGCCCGCGGCGGGTTCGCGCCAGCGGCTCCTCGAGCTCGGCCCCGAGGGCTTCGCCAAGAGCCTGCGAGCGCAGAGCGCCCTCGCGATCACGGACACGACCTTCCGGGACGCGCACCAGTCGCTGCTCGCGACACGGGTGCGCACGCGAGACCTCGTGGCCGTCGCGCCGCACATCGCCCGGCTGACGCCGGGACTTCTCTCCGTCGAAGCCTGGGGCGGTGCGACCTACGACGTCGCGCTCCGATTCCTCGGAGAGGACCCCTGGGAGCGGCTCGACAAGCTCCGAGCAGCGCTCCCGAACGTCGCGATCCAGATGCTGCTCCGCGGGCGCAACACGGTGGGCTACACCCCGTACCCGACGGCGGTGACCGAGGCCTTCGTGCAGGAGGCGGCCGCCAGCGGCGTCGACATCTTCCGGATCTTCGACGCGCTCAACGACGTCGAGCAGATGCGCCCCGCGATCGAAGCGGTCCGCAACACCGGCACGGCGGTCGCCGAGGTGGCGCTCTGCTACACGGGTGACCTGCTCAACCCGGCCGAGGACCTCTACACGCTCGACTACTACCTGCGCCTCGCCGAGCAGATCGTGGCGGCCGGTGCCCACATCATCGCCATCAAGGACATGGCAGGACTGCTGCGCCCCGCCGCGGCCGCGAAGCTCGTCACGGCTCTGCGCGAGCGGTTCGACCTCCCCGTGCATCTGCACACGCATGACACCCCCGGTGGGCAGCTCGCGACGCTTCTCGCGGCAAGCGCCGCGGGAGTGGACGCCGTGGATGCGGCATCCGCGCCGCTCTCGGGGACCACGAGCCAGCCGTCGCTGTCGTCGCTCGTCGCCGCGCTTGCGCACACCGACCGCGACAGCGGCATCGATCTCGGCAACGTCTCCGACCTCGAGCCGTACTGGGAGGCGGTGCGCCGTGTCTACGCGCCGTTCGAATCCGGCCTGCCGGGTCCCACAGGACGCGTCTACCACCATGAGATCCCGGGCGGTCAGCTCTCGAACCTCCGGCAGCAGGCCAAGGCGCTCGGGCTGGCGGACGACTTCGAGCTCATCGAGGACATGTATGCCGCGGCCGACCGCATCCTCGGTCGAGTGCCCAAGGTGACCCCGTCGTCGAAGGTCGTCGGCGATCTCGCTCTGCACCTCGCGGCCGTGAAAGCCGACCCCGCGGATTTCGAGGCCAACCCCGGCAAGTACGACGTCCCGGATTCCGTCGTGGGGTTCATGGCGGGTGAGCTCGGTGACCTCCCCGGCGGGTGGCCGGAGCCGTTCCGGACCAAGGTGCTGGCCGGTCGTGCCGTCCGCACAGGGGTCACCGAGATCTCGGCGGAGGACGAGGCGGCGCTGGCGGGCGACAGCGCGACGCGACGTGCGCGACTGAACACGCTGCTGTTCCCTGCGCCGATGCGCGAGTTCACGCAGATGCGGGAGCAGTTCGGCGATCTCTCGGTGCTGGACACCAGCGACTACCTGTACGGACTCGTGCAGGGTCAGGAGCACCTCGTCGAGATCGACCGAGGAGTCCAGCTGTTCGTCGGGCTCGAGGCCATCGGCGATGCTGACGACAAGGGCATGCGCACGGTCATGACCACTCTCAACGGTCAACTGCGACCGGTGTTCGTGCGCGATCGCGCGGTGGCTGTCGACGCCCACGAGGTCGAGAAGGCCGACACTTCGGTGCCGGGCCAGGTCGCGGCGCCGTTCTCGGGAGTGGTGACGCTCAAGGTCGAGATCGGCGCCTCCGTGCGTGCTGGCGAGCCGGTCGCGTCGATCGAGGCCATGAAGATGGAGGCGGCCATCACCGCCTCGGTCGACGGTGTCGTCGAACGGCTCGCCATCGGTGCCACCCAGCAGGTCGAAGCAGGAGATCTTTTGGTCGTCATCAGCCCGGCGCACTAATCTTGTGCGGGCGAGGCCGCGCTCGACGCAGCGCACCCGAGGCCCGCACAAGCTTGGAGCGACAACGTGACCCCGAAGAAAGTGGCAGGAACGCCGGACGAGGAGTCCAGAGGGGTGCTCGACGACGCCGCATCCCTGGACACCTCGGGAATCGGCATCCTCGGCAACACGGCTCAGGTGAGCGTCGTGTTCCCGAAGGACGACGAGGACGAGCTCGAGGACGACGGCATCGTCGACGGTGAGGTCGTCGCCGACCTCATCATCGACGAGCCGGTCGCCGCGGCCAAGGCGGCAGCCGACACTGCCGCCGCGATCGAGACCTCGCAGCCATCACTGGGTTCTGCCCCGATGATCATCGAGCTCCCCGCAGAGCCCATTGAGGCCGCATCGGTGGAGGATGCTGTCGCCGAGCCGGAGTCCGGCACCGACGAGGTGCCCGACGCCGCGGCTGAGGCCGAGGTCGATGTCGATGCCTCGATCGCACCGGCCGCAGAGTCCGAACTCGACGCCGCAGCTGAGCCCGAGCCTGAGCCCGAGCCTGAGCCCGAGCCTGAGGTCGAGCCCGAGCCCGAGCCCGAGCCTGAGGTCGATGTCGATGCCTCGATCGCACCGGCCGCAGAGTCCGAACTCGACGCCGCAGCTGAGCCCGAGCCTGAGCCCGAGCCTGAGCCCGAGCCTGAGGTCGAGCCCGAGCCCGAGCCTGAGGTCGAGGTCGAGGCTGAGGCTGAGGCTGAAGTCGAAACTGAATCCGAGCCCGACCCCGAGCCCGAGCCCGAGCGCGATGTCGAGCCTGTGGTCGCAGTCGAGCCCGAGCCCGAGCGCGATGTCGAGCCTGCGGTCGAAGTCGAGCCCGAGCCTGAGGACACTGCCGAGCCCGTGCCCGTGCCCGAGCCCGAGCCGGAGGCATCGCCCGCGCCTAAGCCTGTGATCGAGCCCGCGATCGCGCAGAAGCCTGCGCCCGAGAAGCAGACTTCCGCTCCGGAAGCGTCCGAGCCCGTCACCTCGCCCGCTCCTGCGGTGCGACCGTCGCCCACGTCCCCGTCGACCGACACTGTCGCGGCGCAGGCCGCGGCAGCCGCAGCGTTCGTCGCCAAGGCGCGCGCCGACGTCGAGGCGGGCCCCACGTCGCGGAGGTCGGCAGCGGCATCGCTCGCTCAGAAGGAGAGCCCGTCAGTGGACGCATCGAAGCCCAAGACCGTCGCCACTCAGGCGACCCGAGCGGGTCGCGCCGAGGTGCAGCTCGCCGCGAAGCGACTTGACGATCTCGGCGACTCTTCGCGCGAGAGCGCCGACCTGCTCACCGCGGATCGGCTGCTCGACCCGCATCGACTCACGAAGCCGGAGCCGGAGGGCGCGTGGAGTCATTTCCTCTACACGATCTCCGGCCGGAGGATCAACATCGGAGACGGTCGCCGTGCGCGTGAGCGCAAGGCGCTGAGCGCGCGGATCGCCGCGCCGATCGTCGGCGGGGCGCGGTTCGTCCCCGTCCTCTCGCGCAAGGGCGGTGTGGGCAAGACGACCATCACGGCGTTGCTCGGCATGGCTCTCGCTGACGCGCGCGATGACCGCGTGATCGCCGTGGACGCCAACCCCGACCGCGGCACCCTCGCCGATCGCGTCGTGCGCCCGCATCACAACAAGTCCGTGCGCGACCTCGTGCGCATCCACGACGAGGTCAAGGGCTATCACGACATCTCCGCGATCGTCGCACGCGATGCCACTCGCCTCGACGTGCTCGCCTCGGATTCGGATCCACGGATCGCCGAGGCCTTCAGCGACGACGACTACCGTGACGTGGCCGGTGTCGCTGCCCACTACTACTCGCTCGTGCTCACCGACACCGGAACGGGCATCGTCCATTCGGTGATGTCGGCGACGCTCGACCTCGCCGATCAGATCGTGATCGTGTCGGGGCTCAGCGTCGATGAGGCGCGTCTCGCGTCCGAGACGTTGACCTGGCTGGAGAGCAACGGGTATGCCGAGCAGGCTCGTGATGCGGTGGTCGTGCTGAACCAGTCGACACCCGGTGCACCGCTGGTGCGTCTCAACGAACTCGAGACCCATTTCCGCACACGCGCGAAGAAGGTGGTGCGGATGCCGTACGACGCCCAGATCGCCGGTGGCGGAACCATCGTGTTCGCGAACCTTCAGCCCGAGACGCGGGTCGCAGCTCGTGAGCTCGCCGCGCTTCTGGTCGAGGGACTCCGGGCGAAGGGAGCCTGATGTCCATCCGTGAGATCCGGGTCTTCGGAGACCCCGTGCTCCGCACCGTCTGCACACCGATCGACCAGATCGATGACGGAGTGCGCGCTCTCGTCGCCGACCTCATCGACACCGTGGAGGTGCCGGGGCGTGCCGGTGTCGCGGCTCCGCAGATCGGCGTCGCCGTTCGGGCGTTCAGCTACAACATCGACGGCGACATCGGCTACGTGCTCAACCCGGTGCTGACCGAGGTCCGCGGCGAGCCCGTGCCGACGGGGGAGGGGTGCCTGTCTGTTCCCGGTCTCTGGCACGATGCGCTTCGCCACCCGTGGGCGCGCGTCGAGGGCATCGATCTCGACGGCGAGCCCGTGGTACTCGAGGGCGACGGTCTTCTGGCGCAGGCGCTGCAGCACGAGACGGATCACCTCGACGGCAAGCTGTACCTGACCCGCCTCGACGCCGAGACCCGCAAGCGCGCGATGCGCGAGGTGCGCGAGAGCTCCTGGTTCTGACTCGCACCTGTATATGAGAAGGGCCCCGCCGAAGCGGGGCCCTTCTCATATACAGGGGCCTCAGCCCCCGATGGCGACGTTGGTCGTCGAAACGGGCTCGTCGTAGATCGCGGCCACCTCGTCGGCGAAGTCGCTCATGATCACGTTCCGCTTGATGGACAGCTTGGGGGTGAGGTGACCCGATGCCTCAGTCCACTCGCTGTCGAGGATCGTGAACTTCCGGATGGACTCGGCGCGCGAGACGCGAGCATTGGCAGCATCCACCGCCTTCTGGATCTCCGCACGTACCGCGTCGTTCTTCGCGGCCACGGCGAGCGACATGTCCTTGTCGAGACCGGCGTTCGCGAGCCAGGTGGGAAGCATCTCGGAGTCGAGCGTGATCAGCGCCGAGATGAACGGGCGCTGGTCGCCCACGACGACGACCTGACCGATGATCGGGTTGGCTCGGATCGGGTCCTCGAGTGCGGCGGGCGCGACGTTCTTGCCGCCGGCCGTGACGATGATCTCCTTCTTGCGGCCGGTGATCGTGAGGAAGCCCTCGGAGTCGAAGTTGCCGATGTCTCCGGTGTGGAACCAGCCGCCCTCGCTGAATGCCTCGGCCGTGGCCTCGGGGTTGTTCCAGTACTCCTTGAAGACGTTGACGCCTCGGACCTCGATCTCGCCGTCATCCGCGAGTCGTACGCCGACGCCGGGGAGAGCGGGGCCGACTGTGCCGATCTTCGACTTGTCGGCGAGGTTCACCGTGGCCGGAGCCGTGGTCTCGGTGAGACCGTAGCCCTCGAGGATCACGACGCCGAGGCTGTGGAAGAAGTGACCGAGTCGCGCGCCGAGCGGAGCGGATCCCGAGACGGCGTAGACGATCCTGCCGCCCATCGCTTCGCGCAGCTTGCTGTAGACGAGCTTGTTGAACAGGGCGAACTTGAGCCGGGTCCCGAACGGGACGCTCTTTCCCGCTTCGAGCAGCTTGGAGTGCTCGATGGCGACGTCCGCCGCCGCCCGGAAGATCTTGCCCTTGCCGCCGGCCTCGGCCTTCTGCTCGGCCGAGTTGTAGACCTTCTCGAACACGCGCGGCACGGCGAGGAGGAAGGTCGGCTTGAAGGACCCGAGTGCCGGCAGCAGCTGTCGGGTGTCGGGCTGGTGCCCGGTGCGGACGCCCGCGTGGATGTTCAGGATCGAGATGAAACGAGCGAAGACGTGCGCAGTCGTGATGAACAGCAGGGTCGAGGATCCGGGGGTCTGGACGACCGCGTCCAACGCCTTGGCCGAGTTGCGCGAGAGCTCGACGAAGTTGCTGTGCGTGAGCACGCAGCCCTTGGGGCGACCCGTCGACCCGGACGTGTAGATGAGCGTCGCGATGTCGGATCCGACGGCGATGTTGCGGAGACGCTCGATCTCGGCGTCGGTCACCGACTTTCCCTGGGCGGTCAGCGTGTCGATGGCCCCGAGGTGAAGCTGCCAGACCTCGCGGAGCAGGGGGAGGTCGCCGCGGACCTCGTCGAGCCGAGCGAAGTGCTCGGGGGACTCGACCATGACGGCGATCGCGCCGGAGTCTTCGAGGATCCACTGGATCTGCGACGGTGAGCTGGTCTCGTAGATCGGGACCATCACCGCGCCGGCGTAGAAGAGCGCGAAGTCGACCAGGGTCCACTCGTAGGTGGTGCGGGCGAGGAAGCCCACCTTCTCGCCCGGCTGGATGCCGGCAGCGACGAAGCCCTTCGCGAGCGCGATCACCGCGGTCTGGAAATCGGCGGCGGAGATGTCACGCCATCCGTCTCCGTCGGGAACCGCGAACAGAGGACGATCCGGCGTGGCCTCGACGCGCTTCGCCAGCAGGTCGGCGATGTTCGCATCGGGATCGGCGGGGACGACGGCGGGGACTTCAAACTGGACCACGGCAGCTCCTTCGGTACCGGTCGGGCACTGGGTTGCACACGAGTCTAGGGCATGACACCCGGTCGCACTTCTGATGAGACTCAGTCGCCAAATCATCTGCGATCAGCAGTGGCGCTGGTGGATGCCGGTCGCGGCGCTAGACTTCACCTCGATGTTCTACTGGCTGATGAAGTACGTCGCGATCGGCCCCGTGGTGAAGGCCGTCTTCCGACCATGGGTGGTCGGTCGTGCGAACATCCCCGCGAACGGTGCGGCGATCCTCGCCAGCAACCACCTCTCGTTCGCCGACTCGATCTTCCTCCCGCTGATGATCGACCGTCCGATGTCGTTCCTCGCGAAGAGCGACTATTTCACCGGACGAGGGCTCAAGGGCTGGGCCACCAAGTTCTTCATGAAGGCCACCGGGCAGATCCCCATCGATCGCTCGGGCGGCAAGGCCTCGGAGGCGTCGTTGAACACCGGGTTGCAGGTGCTGGGACGAGGCGATCTGCTCGGGATCTACCCCGAGGGAACCCGCAGCCCCGACGGACGTCTCTACCGCGGCCGTACCGGCATCGCGCGCATGGCGATGGAAGCGAAGGTTCCGGTCATCCCGGTGATCATGGTCGACACCGACACGGCGATGCCGATCGGGCAGCGTCTGCCGCGTGTGGTGCGCGTCGGGATCGTCATCGGAGAGCCTCTGGACTTCTCGCGATACGCGGGCATGGAGAACGACCGGTACATCCTCCGATCCGTCACGGACGAGATCATGGTCGCGCTGCAGCGACTGGGAGAACAACAGTACGACGACGTCTACGCGTCGACCGTGAAGGACCGCCTGCCTGCCCGCGTCACAGAGCGCTCCTGAGGCATCTCGCCTCCGCCGCGCGCACTAGGCTGGTCTCATGCTCCAGCACCACATCGACGCGCTTGACGCGTGGCGCTCGCTCCCGATCAAGCAGCAGCCTCAGTGGCCCGACGCCGAGCGCGTCTCCGAGGTCTCGTCGCAGATCGCAGCGCTTCCGCCCCTGGTGTTCGCCGGCGAGGTCGACAACCTCCGCGACCGTCTCGCGCGCGCAGCATCCGGGCGGGCTTTCCTGCTCCAGGGTGGCGACTGCGCAGAGACGTTCGCCGGCGCCACCGCCGATCAGATCCGCAACCGGATCAAGACCGTCCTGCAGATGGCGGTCGTGCTGACGTATGGCGCCTCGATGCCCGTCGTGAAGATGGGCCGCATGGCCGGTCAGTTCGCCAAGCCGCGTTCGAGCGACACCGAGACCCGCGGCGACGTCACCCTGCCCGCCTACCGCGGCGACATCGTGAACGGGTACGACTTCACCGAGGGCTCGCGCCGTGCCGACCCGGGTCGTCTGCTTCAGGGGTACCACACGGCAGCGTCGACGCTGAACCTCATCCGCGCGTTCACGCAGGGTGGATTCGCAGACCTGCGCGAGGTGCACTCGTGGAACAAAGGCTTCGCGCAGAACCCGGCGAACCAGCGCTACGAGCGCATGGCCGCCGAGATCGACCGCGCCATCAAGTTCATGGAGGCGGCCGGCGCCGACTTCGACGAGCTCACCCGCGTCGAGTTCTTCACGGGCCACGAGGGCCTGCTGATGGACTACGAGCGCCCGATGACCCGCATCGACTCCCGCACGGACACGCCGTTCAACACCTCGGCGCACTTCCTGTGGATCGGGGAGCGCACCCGCGAGCTCGACGGCGCGCACATCGACTACTTCTCGAAGATCCGCAACCCCATCGGCGTCAAGCTCGGTCCGACCACGACGCCCGAGACGGCGCTGGCCCTGATCGACAAGCTCGACCCGAACCGCGAGCCCGGACGACTGACGTTCATCACGCGCATGGGAGCGGGCAAGATCCGCGACGCTCTGCCGCCGCTGCTCGAGGCCGTCCGCGACTCGGGTGCGCAGCCGCTGTGGGTCACCGACCCGATGCACGGCAACGGCATCACGACCCCCACGGGTTACAAGACGCGTCGCTTCGACGATGTCGTCGACGAGGTGCGCGGCTTCTTCGAGGCGCATCGCGCCGCAGGGACGTTCCCCGGCGGCATCCATGTCGAGCTCACCGGTGACGACGTCACCGAGTGCCTCGGCGGATCCGAGCACATCGACGAGGCCGCCCTCGCGACCCGCTACGAGAGCCTCTGCGACCCGCGTCTGAACCACATGCAGTCGCTCGAGCTGGCCTTCCTCGTGGCTGAGGAGCTCGAGAAGCGCTGATCGCAGACACCGACACGAAGAACCGCCCTCCCGTTCCTGGGAGGGCGGTTCTTTCGTCTGTCGACGTGGTCTGACGGCAGCGGCGTCGGCCTGTGGCCGGCAACGTCAGCAGCGGGTCGTCATCCGCTGAGCTGGATGGAGAGCTGCACCGTTCCGCCCCGAGGCAGCTGCTTGTCGGAGCCCGGATCCTGTGCGGTGACCTTGGCCATCTCGCCGAAGCCGGGGAGATCGCCCCACGCGGCGTAGCTGGCGGTGAAACCGGCATCCTCGAGGACCTGCTTCGCCTCGACCAGCGTCCTCCCCGTCACATCGGGAACGTCGTAGAGCTGCGGACCCTTCGAGACGATGAGCTGCACGGTCTCTCCCGGGCGCCAGTTGCCCTTCTCCGGGCGGTCCGCGACGCCGAGGACCAGATCCTTGTCCATCGACTCGCTGTAGTCGTAGAGGAGTTCGTCCGAGACCTTGAGCTGCTTGTCGGTCAGGGTGTTCTTCGCCTGGTCCACCGAGAGCCCGGTGACATCGGGGAAGGCACCTGCCGAGACGTAGAGCTCGACGGTGTCGTCTTCGAGCAGCTCGCATCCCTCGGCGCATGCGTACGCCTCGCCGCCGTCGCGAGGCGTCACGAAGGCGTTGATGACTCTGCCCGCGTCGGCGTCGGAGAAGAGCACGAGCGGCGTCTCGGTGACGTTGACCTTGATGTCGGCCAGGTAGTCGCGGGCCTCCTGCTCGGTCTTTCCGTTCAGGGTCTCGGCGGTGTGCGATGCGGGTCCGGTGGAGATGTAGACCGTGACCTCCGCGCCCTTGTCGAGGCGCTCGCCCTCATCCGGGTCTGTGCGGATCGTTTCGTCTCGCGCGACGTCGATCGAGTTCTCCTCGCCGCGCACAGGCGCGAAGCCTTCTGCGGTGAGGGCTGCGGCAGCATCGTCGTACGACAGTCCTGCGACGCTCGGCACGGCCACGAGGGAGCCGGGTCCTGATCCGAACCACCACCCCACGCCTCCGGCGACGGTCGCGAGAAGCAGTACCAGCGTCAGCAGGAATGCTCCGCGTGCGCGCCGCCGTGATGATCGGCGGCGGAGGAGTGTGGCATTGTCGATCGCGGCGGGAGCAGGCGCCGTCGGGTCGGCGATCACCATCGTGCTCGGCATGACCTTCGTCAGATCGGCTGAGTCGGCCTGCGAGCGCTGCGATGTGGTGGCTGCCGCGACGGCGGGAGCGATGCCGAGACCTCGTTCGATCTCGCGGAGACGATCGAGCATCTGCCCGGCGTCGTCCGGACGCTCGTCCGGGGACTTCTCGGTGGCCCACAGCACGAGTTCGTCGAGTTGCTCCGGCACTCCGGGGTTTCGCACGCTCGGGCGCGGCACGGACTCGGTCGCATGTTGGAATGCGATCTGCATCGGCTGTTCGCCCTTGTAGGGCTGCTCGCCCACGAGCATCTCGTACAGCATGATCCCGAGCGCGTAGATGTCGCTCCGGGCGTCCGCGGTGCCCCGTGTGACGAGTTCGGGGGCGAGATAGGCGATCGTGCCGAGCAGCTGCTGCCCGGTCGCCGTGTTCGCGGTGGTGGCGCGCGCGAGACCGAAGTCCCCGATCTTGATGCGACCGTCCTCGGCCAAAAGCACGTTCTCGGGCTTGACGTCGCGGTGCACGATTCCGGCACGGTGGGCGGCGGAGAGTCCGGCGAGGATGGCATCCATGATCGTGATGGTCTGCGGGATCGTGAGCCGCTTCTGCTCGCGCAGCAGCTCTCGCAGCGTGATCCCCGGGAGGTACTCCATCACCAGGTAGGCGAGTTCGCCGTCCTGACCCTGATCGAACACGTTGACGACGTGGGGATCGGCGAGACGAGCGGCGGCGCGCGCCTCCTGGATGAAGCGGCTCTGGAAGGCCGAGTCGTCGCTGAGGTGCGCATGCATGACCTTGAGCGCGATGCGTCGTTCGAGGCGCAGGTCGGTCGCGACGTAGACGGTGGCCATGCCTCCGCGGGCGATTCTGGCTCGCACCCGGTACCGACCGTCGACAAGCCGCCCGATGAGGGGGTCGGCCTGCTGATTGGTCGTCACGTCAAGATTCTATGGAGAACTGCCTGAAAGCTCGGGGAGCGGCTCGCCCCTCGACCCTGCGGGTTTGCCCGGAAGCGGGTCAACCGTGGATGCCGAGCCACTGGTATGCCTGGGTCTCCCACTGGCCGTATCGCTCGGGGTAGGCCGAGATCTGCACCGCCTGGGCGGCATCGGTGAAGCGTTTGCCCTCCCAGCCTGCGATGTCGAGAAGCCCTCGGGAGGTCTGCCCGTTCGGGTCGGAGGCGCCGCCGTAGAACACCCGCGTGCTCCGCTCGGCGTCGATCGCCTGCTCGGGTGTGCCCCATCCCATGCTCGGACGCTGCTGGAACAACCCGAGCGAATCCCGATCGCCCCACGTCACGTTGCGCATGCTGGACTCGACCATCGCGGTGGCCAGCGCGATGGCGACGGCCCTGTCGGATGCTCCGAGCTCGCGACCGATGCGGATGATGAGCGACGCGTTTCCCGCCTGCTCGGCATCGAGGGTGGCGAAGAGCTGCGGTGGCGGTGTCTTCGCGGCCGAGGCCGGCGTGGACGCCGGGGCAGGGGTCGGGGCGGAGACCGTGATCTTCTGCCCCGGATAGATGATCGATCCTGCCGCGAGGCCGTTCAGAGAATAGAGCTTCGACACGGTGGTGCCGTACTTCTGTGCGATTCCGAACAGTGTGTCGCCGGCGGTGACAGCGTGGGTCTTGCCTCCCGTCGTGACGGGAGGGGGAGATGCCGGAGCGACGGATGCGGCGGGTGCCGCCGACGTGCCGGAGACGGCCAGCTTCTGGCCGGGGTAGATGACGGATGCCCGGCTGAGGCCGTTCGCCGCCAGGACCTTGTCGACAGTGGTGCCGTACTTCTTCGCGATCGCGAAGATCGTGTCTCCCGCGACGACGACGTGGGTCGTGCTCGACGGTGCTTTCGGGGGAGCGACGGGGGTGACGGGTGCGGAGGCTCCAGAGAGCGA
Organism: Microbacterium phyllosphaerae; assembly: GCF_017876435.1. Lineage (NCBI taxonomy): Bacteria > Bacillati > Actinomycetota > Actinomycetes > Micrococcales > Microbacteriaceae > Microbacterium > Microbacterium phyllosphaerae. Next base: position 2,892,797 of record NZ_JAGIOA010000001.1, on the reverse strand, counting down.
CAGCTTCTGCCCCGGGTAGATCACCGAACGCCAGGTCAGACCGTTCCAGGTGAGCACGTCGACCGTGCGCAGCCCGAATCGGTTCGCGATGGACGAGATCGTGTCACCGGGTCGAACGGTGTAAGCGACCGGCGTGGCCTGTGCCGCGACGTCCCGGGTCGGCACAGCCTGCAGGCGTTCGACGGGTGGGGTGACGGCGTCAGCGGACGCGGGAGCGATGGCGATCGCACCGGTCAGTGTTCCCAGAACGGCGGCGGGTACCCCCAGCTGGAGATAGCGCGTCCGGCGCGCGACAGCATGCGTTCTCAAGGTGATCCCCCTTGTTCGGCGTCTGCCCACGCTGACACGTATGTATACGGAAGTCAACAGAAGTGACGCATGTGACTGGAGTGATCGCGGGCTCGGAAATGCGACCGACGCGCAGAGATGAGATAGTTGCAACGTGTCTGTGCCGTCTGAAAGCAAGTCCTCCGAAACCCCGCAGTCCGAGACCCAGGGGTCCGAGAACAGCGTGACCGCCACCGAATGGCTGGCGATGCCCGATCTCGTCGACGTCCTCGACGAGTCGCTCGGTCGCGTACGCCGGCTGATCGACGAGCACTACCTCATCGGCTCGCGCCGCTCCGGAGTCTTCGCCGTCCCCTCGGTGTTCATCGTCGACGGCCACCCGCTGTCGTCGCTGCGCGGAACGATCATCGTTCTGCAGGATGCCGGATTCACCGACGACGAGGTCATCGACTGGCTGCTCGCCGCCGACGAGGAACTGGGCCGCTCGCCCATCGACGCTCTCCTCGCCGGACATAAGAGCGCGGTCCGCCGCGTCGCCCGCACGCTCGCCTGACGGACGCTCGTCCGACCTGCGTCGCGCGGACTCGAGCAGAGTCGGCGCCGACGCGATGGGCTGCGCTGTCAGGCCGTCCGGACGGTCGCCGCGCGTGCGAGATCGCGCAGGCCGCCGACGGCGGCGTTGTCGAGCTTCGCGCCTGACAGTGCTCGGTCGGCTTCGACGGCGTACGCGTCGATCATGCTCTCGACGCGCTCGAGCGCGCCGGAGCCCGAGATCGTCGCCTGCAGGAACGCGACCTGCTCGGCGGTGAGGTCGGGGTCGCCGAGCATCTCGTCGAACAGGTTCCTGGCCGACGTGTCGAGCGTCTGCCTGGTGAGCGCCACCAGCACTGTGCGCTTGCCCTCGCGCAGATCGTCGCCCGCGGGCTTCCCGGTGACGGCAGCGTCGCCGTAGACGCCCAGCACGTCGTCGCGGAGCTGGAACGCCATTCCCACGGGGTGCCCGAACCGGCGCAGGTCCGTGATCTGATCCGCATCGCCGTCCGCGATCGACGCCCCGAGGACGAGCGGCTGCTCGATGCTGTACCTGGCGGACTTGAGCGACACGACTCGAAGAGCTCGCTCGACGTGCGAGTCGGTCGCATGAACGCTCCAGGCGGATTCCTCGGCGATGTCGAGGTACTGCCCCACCGTGACGTCGCGGCGCATCCGGCCGTACTCGCGACGGACGGCGCCCGCATGGGGGAGTGCGGCGATCGCCTCCTCGAGCAGGTCGTCGCTCCAGGCCACCAGCAGGTCGCCGAGGAGGATCGCCGACGACCGCCCGAACGCTGCGGCATCGCCCTGCCATCCGGACTCTCGGTGGGTGCTCTCGAGCTCGCGATGCGCAGCCGGACGACCGCGGCGGGTGTCGGAGTTGTCGATGAGGTCGTCGTGCACGAGCGCGGCGGACTGGAAGATCTCCAGCGCTGCACAGACGTCCCAGAGTGCAGTGGTCTCCTGCGCGTCGCGGTCGCGGAACCGCGCGACTGCCTGCCACCCGGCGTGGCAGAACCTGGCACGCAGGCGCTTGCCTCCGACCAGGGTGCCGGCGGCGGAGTCGACGAGGCCCGAGGCATCGGGTCCGTACTCGACCGCCTCGCTCCTCATCCGCTCGAGGAACAGCTGCAGGCGCGCGGCGACGGCGTCGGGGACGAGTGTGGGGGACGGCACGACTCCCAGCATACGTAAAGCCAACAGAGGGTCGAACGGCTAGCCCAGACCCGCATACCGCGCGTAGAATGGACGGACGATACCCGAGGGGGACGAAATGCCACTCTCCGAACAGGAGCAGCGTCTGCTCGACGAGATGGAACGCCATCTCCTCCACAACGACGCCGATGTCGTCAGTGCGCCGTCAGGCGATCGAGCACTCAGCTACCGCAATCTCGTGTACGGGGCGTTGCTGCTCCTCGCCGGTGTGGGTGGGCTCATCGTCGGTGTGGTACTCGGTGATGTCTGGGGCGTCGTCGTCGGCGTCATCGGATTCGCCGCGATGCTCGGTGGCGTGATGCTGGCCGTCACCCCGGTGCGCAAGCCCGTCTCCGCGATTCCCCGTGAGCGGGCGCCCAAGCAGCACAGTTCCGCATCCTTCATGGATCGCATGAACGACAGGTGGGATCGCCGCCAAGACGGTCACTGACCGACAACACTTCTTCTTCGAAGGCCCGGATGCTCTGAGCATCCGGGCCTTCGTCGTTTCACGCCGCGATCGAGGGTGAGGATCGGCTCTGCGCTCCCCGGTGAGCTCTTTCCGCCGTTGGCGCTCCACCGCCCTCCACCTGCCCTCCACTCCTCTCCACCGCGTAATCACGCGGATGTTCGGGGAGCCCGCATCAATCCAGGGCGCTCTCCCCTGGATTGACCGTAGGTTTGTGGAGGAAAGTGGAGTAAAGTGGGGCGCACCTCGAGTTGGCCGGACGTAGAGGGGGTGATGGCTGATGTTGCTGGGAACGCATTCTCCGAAGTTGGACGACAAGGGACGGGTCATCCTTCCCGCGAAGTTCCGCGAAGACCTCGGTGGCGGCATCGTCGTCACGCGAGGGCAGGAACGCTGCCTCTACGTCTTCAGTACGGCCGAATTCGAGCTGATGCACGAGCGGATCCGTCAGGCGCCGCTCGCGAACAAGCAGGCGCGTGACTTCATGCGTCTGTTTCTCTCCGGTGCGAGTGCGGAGATGCCCGACAGCCAGAACCGCATCACCATCCCCGTGCACCTTCGCCAGTACGCGGGCCTGCAGAAGGAACTCATCGTCACAGGTGTCGGCGCCCACGCCGAGATCTGGGATGCAGAGAGCTGGAACACGTACCTCGCGGCCGGCGAGGAGACATATGCCGATCTCGAGCAGGAGGTGATTCCGGGACTGTTCTGACCACGGCTGTGATGCCCCGCCGCTCCTGCCCCGACACACTTCCCCGGTGCCGGGTCGAGAAGCGGAGGGGGATCAGGGCCCTGGTCTCCGACACACAGAGGTCACCCGAGAAAGATCATGAACCTCCGCGACATCCACACCCCCGTCCTGCTCGACCGCTGCGTCGAGCTGCTCGCTCCGGCACTCCAGGCCGACGGAGCGGTGCTCGTCGATGCCACCCTCGGCATGGGCGGCCACTCCGAGGCGCTTCTCGAGCGGTTCCCGAACATCCGCCTCGTCGGTCTCGACCGAGACACCGACGCCCTGCGCATCGCGGGGGAGCGGCTGGCACGGTTCAAGGACCGGGTCACTCTCGTGCACACCGTGTATGACGAGATCGGGCTGCACGCACAGGGAGCCGCAGGCATCCTGTTCGACCTCGGTGTCTCATCGCTTCAGCTTGACGAAGCCGACCGCGGCTTCGCGTACTCGAAGGATGCCCCGCTCGACATGCGCATGGACCAGACGAAGGGCGTCACCGCCGCGGAGGTCATCGCCACGTACAACGAGGGGAACCTCCGCCGCATCTTCGAGCGCTACGGCGAGGAGAAGCTCGCGGGTCGCTACGCACGGTTCATCATCGCCGCGCGCGAGAAGCAGCCGATCACCCGCTCGGGCGAACTCGTCGAGATCCTCATCGCCGCCACACCCGCCGCTGCGCAGCGCGCAGGACACCCCGCCAAGCGCGTCTTCCAGGCGCTGCGCATCGAGGTGAACGCCGAGCTCAACGTGCTGGCGGATGCGATTCCGTCGGCGATGGACGCACTCTCCGTTGGCGGACGCATCGTGGTGATGTCGTACCAGTCGCTCGAGGACCGGCTCGTGAAGCAGGCATTCGCCGCGGGAGCAGCATCCACCGCTCCGAGAGGTCTTCCGGTCGAGCTGCCCGAGCACGCACCGCGTTTCCGCATCATCACCAAGGGCGCCGAGCTCGCCGACGACGACGAACGCGCGAGGAACCCGCGGGCCATACCGGTGCGTCTGCGCGCCGCAGAGAAGGTGCGGGACACCCCATGAGCCTGAACGCCACAGCACGCAAGCCCCAGGCGCTGCCCGAGGCGCCGGTACGCGAACCACGCCGGCGCCTGCAGCCCGTCACAGCGACCCCGGTGCGCCGCAAGCCCAAGCTCGCATACGCAGTCATGGCCGTCGCGGGCGCCATGGCGATCGGGGCCGTGCAGATCGGCCTGTCGCTCGCGATCACGCAGGACTCCTTCACGCTCGCGAGTCTCTCGTCGCAGCAGCACGAGCTCGACCTCCAGACGAACGCCCTTCAGGAAGACCTGACCGGTATCAGCTCCCCCCAGTCCCTCGCCACCGGCGCCGCGGCACTCGGGATGGTCGTGGCCGGCTCGCCCGCCTACCTGCGTCTCAGCGACGGCGCGGTGTTCGGACAGGGCACGGGAGCCGTGGGAACCTCCACGGTCGACCCGAACGGAGCGGGCGCCGTGAGCAACGCCCTGCTCAACGATGTGCCGGTGAATGCGTCGACCGAAGACGACGCCGCGCCCGATGGCACGGCGGGGCAGACCGCGCAGGATCTGCCGCCGGCCATCACCGACGGCCTGCCGAGTCCCAGCACCCGCTAGCTGAATTCCACCGACCATCACGATCTGACGGAGAGAGTCCATGACGACACGAGCCACCCGGACACCCCGGCGACGCACGGTCGTCGCGCTCGCGGTGATCCTGTCGATCCTCGCGGCGTTCGTCGTCCGTCTCATCGACATCCAGGTGGTGAAGGCCGACGAGCACGTCGCCCAGTCGCTCGAGTTCATCGCGGAGGGCACTCCCATCGCGGGACAGCGGGGGGCGGTCGTCGACTCGGACGGGGCGGTCCTCGCCGAGAGCGTGAACGTCTATGACGCGCAGCTCAGCCCGCAGGTCATCCGCATCCTGGAAGAGAACGAGAAGAACCCTCCCACGCTTCCGTGGGCGGAGGCATCGACCCGGATCGCCGAGATCATGGGGCTGGATGCCGACAAGCTGCGCTCCGACGTCGCGGCGGCCCTCGCCGAGAACCCCGACACGCAGTACTTCCCCCTGGTCAAGGGGCTCAGCACCGAGCAGTACATCGAGCTGCGGAACCTCAAGGTCTCGTCGTATCTCCAGATGACGGCGCGCGAGGTCCGGGTCTACCCGAACGGCGCTGTGGCGGGAAACCTTCTGGGCTACCTCAACGGCACCGGCGATGCGAAGGCCGGCGTCGAGAAGATGGACGACAAGTGCCTCGCTCCGACCGACGGCGAGGAGTCGTACCGCACGGGCAAGGACGGCGTGGTTATCCCCGGCAGCGAGAGCCGGGTCGACGCCGTCGACGGCGGCACCGTGCAGCTGACGATCAACAGCGACCTGCAGTGGTACATGCAGCAGATGATCGCCGAGGAGGCGCAGACGCAGGGCGCGAAGGGCGGCACCGTCACGGTGGTCGAGGTCGGCACGGGCAAGATCCGCGCGGCAGCCGAATGGCCGACCATGGACCCCAACGACCTGGATGCCTCATCGTCCGACACCTGGGGGAGCAAGCTCTTCACCTATCCGTTCGAACCGGGCTCGACCTTCAAGCCGATCACGGCCGCGGCGATCATGGAGAACGCCGGCGTCACGATGACGAGCCCGACCGTCTCCGCGTCATCGCACGAGAAGTTCGAGAACGGCGCCGTGATCAACGACGCGTTCGTGCACCCCACCTTCGAGTACACGCTCGCCGGCGCGCTCATCGACTCCTCGAACGTCGCCCTGTCGAAGTTCGGGACCATGGTCAGCCCCGACACCCGATACGACTACCTGCAGCGCTTCGGCGTCGGCGAGCAGACCATCGGATTCCCGGACGAGGCGAGCGGTCTGCTGCACCCCACGAAGGACTGGGACAACCAGTCGCTGTACACGACCACCTTCGGTCAGTACTTCACGGTGACAGCCCCGCAGCTCGCGGGCGCCTACCAGGCGATCGCGAACGGCGGCGAGAAGATCGGCCTGTCGCTGATCGAATCGTGCACGACGCCGGACGGCACCGTGGTGACGCCCGACGCGCCGGAGCGCGAGCAGGTCATCAAGACGCAGACCGCCGCGGACATCACCAGGATGCTCGAGAACGTCGCCGTGCAGGGCGGCAATGCCGACCGGATCAAGGTTCCCGGGTACCGGGTCACCAGCAAGACCGGTACCGCGCAGATCCCCGACGGCAAGGGCGGATACAAGTCCGGCGTGTACTACACGAGCATGGTGGGCTTCGCGCCGGTCGACGACCCCCAGTACGTCGTCGTGGTCACTCTCGACGAGCCGACTAGAATTACATCGTCTGCCGCCACCGCATCGGCCTTCCAGAAGGCGATGACCCAGACCATGAAGACCTATCGCGTGATGCCGTCCTCCACCCCGATGGACGCGCTGCTTCCCAAGTTCGAATAGACGGCGCCCTGCCGCGCCTGGAGACGTCATGATCGCCCTGTCGCTTGCTGAGATCGCCGCCGTCCTCGGGGGTGATCTCCGCCTCGCCGGTCCTTCCACGGCCGACACCGTCGTCGACGGGGTGGTCGACACCGATTCGCGGAACATGGCGCCGGGATCGATCTTCGTCGCCAAGCCCGGCGCCGAGACCGACGGGCACCGCTTCGTCGGCTCCGCCCTCGCGGCGGGTGCCGCGCTCGCGATCGTGGAGCATCCGGTCGACGACGAGATCACCCAGATCGTCGTCCCCGACGCCGTCGGCGCCCTCGCCGATCTCGCCCGCGAGGTCGTCGCACGCGTGCGCGCCGCGGGAGATCTCCAGATCGTCGGCATCACCGGCTCGAACGGCAAGACGACCACGAAGAACTTCCTCGCGCGCATCCTCTCGGATGAGGGCGAGACGGTCGCACCGATCAACTCGTACAACAACGAGGTCGGCGCTCCCGTGACGATGCTCCGCATCACGCACGACACGCGCTTCCTGGTCAGCGAGTTCGGCGCCGACGGGCCGGGGAGCATCGCCCGACTCGCCGGGCTCGTCGAACCGGACATCGCCGTGGTGCTGATGGTCGGCATGGCGCACGCCGGCGGTTTCGGCGGGATCGAGGCGACCGCCAGAGCCAAGTCCGAGCTCGTCGCCGCGGCGACGCCCTCGGGGACCGCCGTGCTCAACGTCGACGACTCCCGTGTCGCCGCCATGCGCGAGCTCGCCGTCTCCCGCGGCATGCAGGTCGTCGGCTTCGGTCAGAGCGACTCGGCCGATGTGCGCGCTCATGACCTCGAGGTCACCGCGTCCGGCACGTCGTGCGTCATCGAGGCGGCGGGGGAGCGCATCCCGCTCCGGCTGCAGGTCCTCGGCGCGCATCACATCGGCAACGCCCTGGCGGCCATCGCCGCGGCACGGGTGCTGGGAGTCTCCACGGCTGACGCGGTCGCGCGTCTCGAGACCGTCGAGATCGCCGAGCGCTGGCGCATGCAGCCGATGGGCAACGATCGGGTGCGCATCATCAACGACGCGTACAACGCGAGCCCCGACTCGATGGCCGCCGCGCTGCGCACCCTCGCCCAGATCACCGGCCCCGACGAGCGCACCGTGGCCGTGCTCGGCGCGATGAGCGAACTCGGCGAGACCGCCGGCGAGGAGCACGACCGCATCGGCCTGCTCGCGGTGCGGCTGAACATCCAGCGCATCGTGGTGGTCGGTCCGGAGGCGCGCCGCCTCTTCATCTCCGCGATCGGCGAGGGATCCTGGGACAGCGAGGCGGTCTTCTTCCCCGACCAGGATGCTGCCTACGATTACCTGCGCACCGAGCTCCGCGACGGCGATCGCGTGCTCGTCAAGTCATCCAATTCCGTAGGCCTCCGGCATCTCGGCGATCGTCTGGGAGAATTGTTCTCGTGAGATCCCTCATCATGGCGGCTGCGATATCGCTCGCCTTCACACTCTTCCTGACACCCGTCTTCCTCCGGCTCTTCCGGAAGTGGGGCTGGGGTCAGGTCATCCGCACCCCCGAGGCGATCGAGAATCCGAGCCACGAGGCGAAGCGGGGCACACCGACCATGGGCGGCGTGATCTTCATCGTCGGCACGATGGTCGGGTACTTCACGGCCACCTACGTCGGCGGCGGTGTCCCTTCGACATCCGCACTCCTGGTCATCTGGCTGATGGTCGGTTTCGGGGCCGTCGGCTTCATCGACGACTACATGAAGGTCCGCAGTCAGCGCAGTCTCGGTCTCTCGGGCTGGCGCAAGATCATCGGTCAGCTGCTGGTGATCATCCCCTTCGGGATCGTCGCCCTGAACTTCCCGAACGCGTACGACCAGACACCGGCATCCGGGTCGATCTCGCTCTTCCGCGACATCCCCTGGCTGAACCTGTTCGCCTTCTCCGTCGTCCTGGGGTGGGCGCTCTACCTGCTCTGGATCTCGGTGATCGGCGTCGCGACGTCGAACAGTGTCAACCTCACCGACGGACTCGACGGCCTCGCGGCCGGAGCCGGCGTGATCGTGGTGGGTGCGTACAGCCTGATCGCCTTCTGGCAGTTCAAGCAGTCGTGCGTCGGCGAAGGCGTCGAGAAGGCGGCGATCGGCGGATGCTACGAGGTCCGCGATCCGTTCAGCCTGGCGATCATCGCCGCATCGTTCGCCGCCAGCCTCATCGGCTTCCTGTGGTGGAACGCGCCGAAGGCCAAGGTCTTCATGGGCGACGTCGGCTCGATGGCGATCGGCGGTGTGATCACCGCCATGGCGATCCTCACCCGCACGGAGCTGCTGCTCTTCGTGATCGCGGGCGTGTTCGTCCTCGCGTCGGGATCCGTGATCCTGCAGCGCGCCTACTTCAAGGTCACCCGTGGCAAGCGACTGTTCCTGATGAGTCCGTTCCATCATCATCTCGAGATGCGCGGATGGTCCGAGGTGACGATCGTCGTGCGGATGTGGATCATCGCGGGTCTGCTCGCGGTATCCGCGGTCGGTCTGTTCTACGTCGAATGGCTGACGCGTGTCAGCTGAGTCCAGGCTCGCGACGCTGACCAGCTGGCACTCCGACTGGTCGGGCCTCCGGGTCGCCGTGCTCGGGCTGTCGATGACCGGATTCTCGGTGGCCGACACACTCGCCGAACTCGGTGCGGATGTGCTCGTGCTCAGCGAATCGGCCGAGGAGGAGTACGCCACGCTGCTCCCCGTGATCGGCGCGCGTCTCGAGCTCGGGTCGCTCGCAGAGGTCCCCGAGGCCCTGAGCGGCTTCGCGCCCGAGGTCGTCATCGCGTCCCCGGGGTTCTCGCCGTCTCATCCGGTGATCCGGTGGGCGCAGCAGTCCGGCATCGCGATCTGGGGCGACATCGAACTCGCCTGGCGGGTGCGCGACAAGGTGACCAGGGCCGACGGCACGCCCGCGGATTGGGTGCTCATCACCGGGACGAACGGCAAGACCACCACCACTCAGCTCACCGCGTCCCTGCTCGTCGAAGGCGGACTGCGCGCTGCACCCTGCGGCAACATCGGCGTGCCGGTCCTCGACGCGATCCGTGACCCCGCCGGTTTCGACGTGCTCGTCGTCGAACTCTCCAGCCACCAGCTCTGGTACCTCGGGCAGTCGAGCGCCGAGGGCGAGCTGTATCCGTACGCCTCGGTGTGCCTGAACCTCGCCGACGATCACCTGGTCTGGCACGGCAGCGCCCAGGCGTACCGCGACGCGAAGGCGCTCGTCTACCGCAACACACGCGTCGCCTGCGTCTACAACAAGGCCGACGAGGCCACCAGGATCATGGTCGAGGAGGCCGAGGTCGTCGATGGCGCCCGTGCGATCGGCTTCGATCTCGGCATCCCCGGTCCGAGTGACCTCGGCGTGGTCGAAGGACTGCTGGTCGATCGCGCGTTCCTCGACGACCGGGCGACCAGCGCGCTGGAGCTGACGACCCTGGCCGACCTCGAGCGGGTCGGTCTCGCGGCCCCGCACATCGTGCAGAACATCCTCGCCGCCAGCGCACTCGCGCGCTCGCTCGGTGTGGAGCCGGAGGCCCTCCACGAGGCGCTTCAGTCGTTCCGCCTCGACGAGCACCGCATCCAGGTCATCGCCCGCCACGACGGCATCACGTGGGTGGACGACTCCAAGGCGACGAACCCGCACGCTGCGGCCTCGTCGCTGCGCGCCTACCCCGGAGCGGTCTGGGTCGTCGGCGGAGATCTGAAGGGCGTCGACATCGCGGACCTCGTCGCGTCGGTCGGTACGACGGCGAGTGCAGCCGTCATCATCGGCGTCGAACGAGCGTCGGTCGTCGCGGCATTCGAGCGACACGCGCCGGGGGTGCCGGTGTTCGAGGTGGATGCTGGCGAGACTGGACACGTCATGAATCGCGTCGTGGAGATCGCCGCGGGGATCGTCGAAGGCGAGGGCACAGTTCTGCTGGCCCCCGCAGCGGCATCCTTCGATCAGTTCTCCAGCTACGCGGATCGCGGACACCGCTTCGCCGAGGCGGTGCGGGACTGGATAGACCGGGGGAGCGCCGATGACGCAGGTCGCACGCCCCCCGAAGTCTGAGTCCGCACGGAGCGCATCCGGCGGTCTCGCCGCGCGGGTCTCCCTCGGGCGGCGGTTCACCCCCGTCTCGACCGAGTTCCTGATGATCGCATCGGCAGCGCTGATGCTGACGATCTTCGGCCTCGTGATGGTCCTCTCGGCGACCAGCGCCTCGGCGGTCTCCGCCGGCAAGAACCCCATGGACGGTGCTCTCCGTCAGGGGATCTTCGCTGTGCTCGGCATCCCGCTGATGTTCCTGATCTCGAGGCTGCCGATCCGGTTCCTCAAGCGCATGGCGTGGCCCGCCTTGTTCGGTTCCGTCGCCCTGCAGCTGCTCGTGTTCACGCCGCTGGGCATCGCAGACGGCGGCAACCGCAACTGGATCATGGTCGCGGGGTTCACCCTGCAGCCCTCCGAGTTCCTCAAGTTGGCGCTCGCGGTCTGGATCGGCTTCGTGCTGATGCGCAAGCACACGATGCTCGGCACGTGGCACCAGGTCTTCATCCCCGTCGTGCCCGTGTCTGCGCTGGCGATCGGCACCGTGCTCGCCGGTAAAGACCTCGGTACGGCGATGGTGCTCGTGCTGGTCATGCTGGGGTGCCTCTTCTTCTCCGGCGTGAAGCTTCGGCTGTTCATCATCCCGGTGTTCCTCGGTGTCATGTCGGTGCTGGCGCTCGCGCTGACCAGCGAGGACCGGATGCGTCGCATCACCGCCGTGTGCTCCGACATGAGCGACTACGAGAAGAACTGCTACCAGTCGATCCATGGCATCTGGGGCATGGCCTCCGGGGGCATCTTCGGCGTCGGCCTCGGCAACTCGCAGGAGAAGTACGGCTGGCTCCCCGCCGCCGGGAACGACTTCATCTTCGCCATCGTCGGCGAGGAGCTCGGACTCATCGGCTGCATCGTCGTGCTGGCTCTGTTCACCCTCTTCACGGTCGGCGCGTTCCACATCATCCGCAAGACCGACGACCCGTTCATCCGCGTCGCCGCGGGCGGTATCACCGTGTGGATCACCGGTCAGGCGGTCTTCAACATCGGCGTCGTGATCGGTCTGTTCCCCGTGATGGGCGTCCCGCTTCCCTTCATGTCGCAGGGCGGCACCGCACTGCTCGCCGTGCTCATCGCCTGCGGCGTGCTGCTGTCCTTCGCGCGCACCATTCCCGCGCCCGAGGCGCGTGCGGCTGAACGGGGCAACACGGCAGGGCGGGGTAAGGTCACACGGTGACCACGTACCTTCTCGCCGGCGGTGGAACCGCCGGTCACGTCAACCCCCTGCTCGCCGTCGCCGACGGGCTCCGCGCCCGCGACGCAGACGCCCCCGTCCTGGTCCTGGGAACGGCGGAGGGACTCGAGTCGCGACTCGTCCCCGCTCGGGGCTACGAGCTCCTCATCGTCGACAAAGTGCCTTTCCCTCGTCGTCCGAACGGCCAGGCGGCAGCCTTCCCCGCGCGGTTCCGCCGAGCCATCGCCCAGGTGCGCGCGCACATCCGTGACCACGGAGTCGATGTCGTCGTCGGTTTCGGCGGCTATGCCTCCGCTCCCGCCTACGTCGCCGCCCGTCGTGAGGGCATCCCCTTCGTCGTGCACGAGGCGAACGCGAAGCCCGGCCTCGCCAACGTGCTGGGTGCCCGACGTGCCGCAGCGACCGGTGTCGCGTTCGGCGGCACGAAGCTGCGTGGAGGCGAGGTCGTCGGAATGCCGCTTCGACGCGAGGTCATCGAGCTCGACCGCGCCGCGGCGCGCGACGAGGCTGCGTCGTACTTCGGCCTCGATGCGGCGCGGCCCGTTCTTCTGGTCTTCGGCGGATCGCTCGGGGCGCAGCGGCTGAACGAAGCCCTGGCCGACTCGTGGGGCGACATCCTCGCCGCGGACTGGCAGCTCCTGCACGTCACGGGGGAGCGCAGCGACCTCGCCGACCCCGAGGTTCCCGGCTACGCCCTGCGCCGCTACGTCGACCGGATGGACCTCGCCTTCGCGCTGGCCGACCTCATCGTGTCGCGATCCGGTGCGGCGACGGTCAGCGAGATCAGCGCCCTCGGCATCCCGGCTCTGTACGTGCCGTATTCGGTCGGGAACGGCGAGCAGCGACTCAATGCCGCCTCCGCCGTCGCGGCAGGAGCTGCTCGGCTGCTCGACGATGCGACGTTCGACGGCGACGCCGTGCGGAAGATCGTCATCCCCGTGCTCAAGGATCCGCAGCGAATCGCCGAGATGGCGGCCGCGGCCGAGAAGGTCGGCACCAGGAGCGGGACCGAGAATGTCATCGCCCTGGTGGATCGCGCCCTCGGACTCGTCTGACTCCGCCGTAGACACGGCCCCGCGACGCCGAAACGTCCTCACCGAAAAGTAGACTGAACCCGACATGATCAGACCTGACCTCTCCCTTCCGATCCCCGAGTCGATCTCCTCCGCGCACTTCATCGGCATCGGCGGATCCGGCATGAGCGGCCTCGCGAAGATGTTCCTCGACGCCGGCATCCGAGTGTCCGGAAGCGATCGGGCAGACAGCGACAACCTGCGCGCACTCGCTGCGGCGGGAGCAACCGTGCACGTCGGACACGACGCCGCCCACCTCGGTGACGCCGACACGGTGGTGCACACCGGTGCGATCTGGCCCGAGAACCCCGAGTTCGTCACGGCGAAGGAACGGGGACTCCATGTCATCCATCGTTCGCAGGCGCTGCACTGGCTGATCGGCTCCCGCCGACTCGTCTCGGTCGCCGGCGCTCATGGCAAGACGACGTCGACCGGAATGATCGTCACCGCGCTGCAGGCGCTGGGAGCCGATCCGAACTTCGTCAACGGCGGCGTGATCGAGCAGCTCGGCGTCTCGAGCGCCACGGGCACCGGCGAGCTCTTCGTGATCGAGGCCGACGAGTCCGACGGCACGTTCCTTCTCTACGACACGGCGATCGCGCTCATCACCAATGTCGACCCCGATCACCTCGATCACTACGGGTCGGACGAGGCGTTCCACGACGCGTTCGTGCGCTTCGCCGACGCCGCCTCCGAGGCCGTCGTCATCTCGAGCGACGATCCCGGCGCGCTGCGCGTCGGAGCCGGTCTGTCGCACCCGAACGTCATCACCTTCGGCCAGGCAGAGGATGCCGACGTGCGGGTGACCGACATCGTCGCGGCCGGTCCCGTGTCGGCGACGATCAGCCGTGGCGCCGAGAGCGTGCGCCTGCAGCTCGCCGTTCCCGGTGTGCACAACGCGATCAATGCGGCCGGGGCGATCACCGTCCTGCTCTCCGTCGGCTTCGGCCTGGTCGAGTCGGCGCGCGCCGTCGAAGGATTCGCCGGAACCGTGCGTCGACTCGAGCAGCACGGCGTCGCGCGTGGAGTCACCGTGTACGACGACTACTCGCACCACCCGACCGAGGTGCGCGCCGCGCTCGAGGCGATGCGGTCGATCGCCGGCTCCGGCAGGATCATCGCGATCCAGCAGCCGCACACCTACTCGCGCACGCAGCACATGTTCCAGGAGTTCGCCGACGTCCTCGAGACGTTCGCGGATCACACGGTCGTGCTCGACGTCTACGGCGCCCGCGAGGATCCGGTTCCCGGGGTCACCGGAGAGCTCGTCAGCGGGGCCTTCCGTGATCCTTCGCACGTGCACTTCGTCGCGGACTGGCAGCAGGCCGCCGACTACACCGCGTCGGTCGCTCGGGACGGCGACTTCGTCGTCACGCTCGGGTGCGGGAACGTCTACCAGATCATCCCGCAGGTGCTCGAATCGCTGCGCACGACAGAGGTCTAGCAGATGCGACGTCCGCCTCCGCTCCCCACGCCTCCCGCGGGCGACGTGGGGGAGAGGGGCGAACCTGCGCGACGAACCGGTCGTCGGGAGAGGTCGCCGATCGGCGACGGCGGGTCAGGGGCGCCATCCGCTCCCCGCACGCCTCCCGTCGCGACGGAGGATCCCCGCGGAGAAGGGACTGATGGTGGGGAGCACCCCACGTCGACCCGCGATGTCTGGCGCGCGGCGCGCGCGAGGCGCAAGGCCCTTCGGGCCGAGATCCGGCGGTTCACCCAGCGGTCGCGTCGGCGGCGGATCGTCTGGCTCAGTGCGATCGGAGCTCTGGTGCTGCTGATCGGCGGAACCGTCGTGGCCGCGTACAGCCCGCTGTTCGCCGTCGAGAAGATCACGGTGGTCGGCGCGACCACTCTCGATCCGGCGACCGTCGAGGCGGCGCTGGCCGATCAGATCGGCACACCGCTCGCCGCCATCGATTCGAGCGAGGTCAAGGCGTCGCTGCTGGCATTCCCCCTGATCGAGACGTATGCGCTCGAAGCGAAACCGCCGCACGAGTTGACGGTACGGGTCGTCGAGCGGACCCCTGTCGGCGTCCTCCGGTCGGATGCGGGGTACACGCTCGTCGACGCTGCGGGCGTCGCTCTCGCGACCACGTCGGATCAGCCTGCCGGGCAGCCTCTGCTCGACATCGAGGGAGGCACCGACTCGGCCGCGTTCGAGAGCGCAGGCCTCGTCGTCCGGTCGGTGCCGGCCGATCTGCGCGCCGCGCTCACAGGGGTCAGCGCGACGTCCGCGGATGACGTGACGCTGACGCTGAACACCGGGCTGACCGTCGTGTGGGGCAGCGCAGAAGACTCTCCGCTGAAGGGTGAGGTGCTCGCGAAGACGCTGATCCGCAGCCCGAACGCCTCGTCGATCGACGTCACATCGCCGCATGCGGTGGTCGTCGGCTGAGGTTTCGACGGCAAACGGGCGACACGCCCGTGTCGCTGCGTGTGCGCGGGGGCGTGACGCTTACCTTCGAACAAGAGAAACCAATACCGGGAAATACTTTACACCTCTAGTTGAGGTTTAAGGTTCAACCCGCGGGATCTCGCCCAAAGACAGGCTCGACTATTCGGAGGCCGGCCATGAGCCAGAACCAGAACTACCTCGCCGTGATCAAGGTCGTCGGCGTCGGCGGTGGCGGCGTCAACGCCGTCAACCGCATGATCGATCTCGGTCTCCGCGGAGTCGAGTTCATCGCCGTGAACACCGACGCCCAGGCGCTGCTGATGAGCGACGCCGACGTGAAGCTCGATGTGGGCCGTGAGCTCACTCGCGGCCTCGGCGCAGGAGCCGATCCCGAGGTCGGTCGCCGCGCCGCCGAGGACCACGCCGAAGAGATCGAGCAGGCGCTCACCGGCGCCGACATGGTGTTCGTGACCGCAGGTGAGGGTGGCGGAACCGGAACCGGTGGAGCCCCCGTCGTCGCGCGCATCGCCAAGTCGATCGGCGCCCTGACGATCGGTGTCGTCACCAAGCCGTTCTCGTTCGAGGGCCGTCGCCGCCAGAGCCAGGCCGAAGCCGGCGTCGTGAAGCTCAAGGAAGAGGTCGACACGCTCATCGTGGTGCCGAACGACCGCCTGCTCGAGATCAGCGACCGTGGCATCTCGATGATCGAGGCCTTCGCCACCGCCGACCAGGTGCTCCTCGCCGGTGTGCAGGGCATCACCGACCTCATCACGACTCCCGGTCTCATCAACCTCGACTTCGCGGACGTCAAGTCCGTCATGCAGGGAGCCGGGTCGGCTCTCATGGGCATCGGATCCGCGCGCGGGGCCGACCGTGCGATCAAAGCCGCCGAACTGGCAGTCGAGTCTCCGTTGCTCGAGGCGAGCATCGAAGGCGCGCACGGAGTCCTGCTCTCGATCCAGGGTGGCTCGAACCTCGGGATCTTCGAGATCCACGATGCTGCGGACCTCGTCAAGGAGGCCGCACACCCCGAGGCCAACATCATCTTCGGTACGGTCATCGACGACACGCTCGGCGACGAGGTGCGCGTCACGGTGATCGCCGCGGGCTTCGACAGTGGCGAGCCCTCGCTGCGTCTCGACCCGATGGTCGTCACGCGCCCCGCCGCTGCGAGCACGCTTCCCGAGGTGACGCTGACGAACGACGACCAGAGCAAGCCCTCGACTGAGTCCGTCGAGGCGGAGAAGGCGCCTCAGCAGCGCGTCCCCGCCACGAGCATCGAGCCCGCGTTCGCGGATGACGACATCGACATCCCCGAATTCCTGAAGTGACCCTCGCGCAGGGCCGACAGGAATCGAGTCTGGCCGAGCGGCTGTCGGCGATCGACGCACGGATCGCCGACGCCGCCCGTCTGGCCGGTCGCGACCCTGCGGAGATCACCCGGATCGTGGTGACGAAGTTCCACCCGGCATCCCTCGTCCGCGACCTGCACGCCCTCGGCGTGCGAGAAGTCGGCGAGAACCGCCAGCAGGAGCTCACGTCGAAGACCGGCGAACTCGAGGACCTCGAGCTGCGCTGGCATTTCATCGGGCAGGCGCAGACCAACAAGGCGTCCGCGATCCGCCGGAGCGCGGATGCCGTGCATTCGGTCGACCGCGACAGGCTCGCGGATGCCCTGCACAGGGCCGCTGAGGGAGACGACGTCCTCGACGTCCTCGTCCAGGTGAACCTGACGGCGGATCACGGGCGTGGGGGCGTGGCTCCCGACGATGCGCGGTCGCTCGCCGAGCACATCATGTCTCTGCCGTCCCTGCGCCTTCGAGGCGTGATGGCGGTCGCTCCGCTCGACGAGGAGCCCGCATCGGCGTTCGCCCGGCTGCACGCGATCGCCGAGAGCGTGCGTGAGGTCGAGCCCGCAGCCGACTGGATCTCCGCAGGGATGACCGGCGACTTCGTCGAAGCGATCAGCGCCGGCGCGACACACCTGCGGATCGGTTCCGCAATCACGGGCCCCCGACCCGACCGGGGTTAACCTGTGAACAGACCAACCCGACTCGTTCGAACCGGAGGACACGATGGGTAACCCGCTGAAGAAGACCATGGTGTATCTCGGCCTCGCCGACGAGGAAGAGGTCTACGAGGAGCAGGCTCCCGTTCGCGCACATCGCGAGCGTGACCGCGACCGTGACCGTGAAGAGCCGGCTCCGGCCCCCGTCACCCCGCTTCGGCGCCCCGTCGCCGTGCGTCAGCCCGCAGGAGGGGCCGTGAACGAGATCCTCACCGTGCACCCGAAGCAGTACCGCGATGCTCAGCTCATCGCGGAGAGCTTCCGCGAGGGTGTGCCGGTCATCATCAACCTCTCGCAGATGAGCGACGCGGATGCTCGCCGTCTGATCGACTTCGCCTCGGGTCTCTCGCTGGGTCTGTACGGC
Organism: Microbacterium phyllosphaerae; assembly: GCF_017876435.1. Classification (NCBI taxonomy): domain Bacteria; kingdom Bacillati; phylum Actinomycetota; class Actinomycetes; order Micrococcales; family Microbacteriaceae; genus Microbacterium; species Microbacterium phyllosphaerae. The sequence continues at coordinate 2,874,947 of NZ_JAGIOA010000001.1, read as the reverse complement.
CGCATCGAGCGCGTCACCTCGAAGGTGTTCCTGCTCTCGCCGGAGAACATCGCGGTGTCCGGCCACGGGGGAATCGCGCACGCAGACGCTGAGTCTGCGGGCTTCGACCAGTCGTAGACCGTGGGGATCGTCGTCTCCATCATCGCCAGCATCGTCCATCTGGCGCTTCTGCTGTACCTCCTGGTGCTCTTCGCACGCCTGATCCTGGGGTACATCCCGCTCTTCAACAGGGAATGGCGCCCCAAGGGGGCCGGCCTCGTCGCTGCCGAGCTCGTCTACACCATCACCGACCCACCCGTCCGGTTCTTCCGGCGGATCATCCCGCCGCTGCGGATCGGTGGGTTGTCTCTGGATTTCGGGTTCTCCATCACGATCCTGATCGTGCTCATCCTGATGAGCGTCGTCCGCAACTTCATCTGAGATCTGGCCGACTTCGGTGCCGTGGAGTGTCGCGGCGTCGCGGGTGACAGGCTCGGGGACTATGCTTGGCTCCCAGGTGCGCGCCCCGGGTTCGCGCCAGATCACGACCACGCCATTCTCGAAACTGGCAACCGAACTCATCGAAGGAGCCACCATGGCACTTACCCCGGATGACGTCGTCACCAAGCAGTTCCAGCACGTCCGCTTCAAGGACGGCTTCGACCCGGACGAGGTCGACGACTTCCTCGACGAGATCGTCATCGAGTGGCGCAAGGCCCTCGAAGAGAACGTCGAACTCAAGGCCAAGCTCGCCGCGTTCGAGTCCGGCGATGCGCCGGTCGCTCCCGCGGCTCCCGCCGCTGAGGCGCCCGCACCGGTCGTCGAGGAGGCTCCCGCCCCCGTCGAGCCCGCCCCGTCGGGTTCTGCGACCGCCACCGCAGGCATCATCGAACTCGCGCAGCGTCTGCACGACGAGCACGTCGCCGAGGGCGAGGCCAAGCGCGCTCAGCTCATCGCCGACGCCGAGGGCGAGGTCAACCGCATCCGCACCGAGGCCGAGGCCAAGCAGCGCGAGGAGTCGGCACGACTCGAGCGCGAGCGCAACACCCTCGAGGCTCGCATCACCGAACTCCGCAACTTCGAGCGCGACTACCGCTCGCAGCTGCGCGGTTACATCGAGGGTCAGCTCCGCGACCTCGACGAGAAGTCGGCGTCGACGGACTCGACCCCGGTCTCCGCGATCGGACTGTAGGTCGTCCCTTTGCCAGGACGCCCTGCCCTTCGTCGGTCGGCGGCTGGCGCGATCGTTGCGATTCTCGCAGCGCTCGTGCTGGCCGCCGATCAGTTTGTGAAGTATCTCACCACCGAGAACCTGCCTCTGCAGGAGCCCGTCCCGGTGCTCGGTGAGTTCCTTCAGCTGTACTACGTCCGCAATCCCGGCGCCGCATTCTCGCTCGGATCCGATGTCACGTGGATCTTCACGATCGCGCTTGCCGTCGTCGCCGGAGTGATCGTCTGGAAGGCCCTCGGACTCCGTTCACGGCTGTGGGCCGTCGTGCTCGGGTGCCTGCTGGGCGGAGTGCTCGGAAACCTCACGGATCGTCTCTTCCGCGACCCCGGCTTCCCCATGGGTCACGTCGTCGACATGATCTCGATGCCCTGGATGATGCCGGCGATCTTCAACGTGGCAGACATCTTCATCGTCACCGGGATGATCTCGGTGGCGCTGCTCGTCGTGTTCGGGCTGCGATTCGACGGCACGCGCGAGCGCGATCATGCTCCCGTGGAGACCGATGAGGAAGCCGAGGCCGCTGCCGTGGCCGAAGACGCAGAGTCGGAATCGGCTTCGGGCAGCGGAGAGGCATCCCCGGATGCCTCTGCCGCAGCGTCCGAGGGTCGCTGAGCGTGGAGTTCCGTTCCCTGCCCGTCCCGGACGGGTTGGAGGGCACTCGCGTCGACGCGGCTCTCGCCAAGATGCTCGGCTTCTCGCGGACGTTCGCGGCTGATGTCGCGGCCGCCGGAGGGGTGCGTCTCGACGGAGTGACCCTCGACAAGTCCGATCGCCTGAGAGGCGGTGGATGGCTCGAGGTGGAGTGGCAGCCGAAAGAGGAGCCGCGAATCATTCCGATCGCCGTTCCCGAGCTCGGGATCGTCTACGACGATGACGACATCGTCGTCGTCGACAAGCCGACAGGAGTCGCCGCGCACCCGTCGCTCGGCTGGGAGGGCCCCACGGTCGTGGGTGCGCTCGCAGCGGCCGGGTTCCGCGTGGCGACCAGCGGTGCGCCGGAGCGCCAGGGGGTCGTGCATCGTCTCGATGTGGGCACGAGCGGGCTCATGGTCGTCGCCAAGAGCGAGTCGGCGTACACGGCGCTCAAGCACGCGTTCAAGGAGCGCACGGTCGAGAAGATCTACCACGCGGTCGTCCAGGGGCACCCGGACCCGTTGACGGGGACCATCGACGCGCCGATCGGTCGGCATCCGAACCACTCGTGGAAGTTCGCAGTCGTCCCCGACGGTAAACCGTCGGTCACGCACTACGAGACGCTCGAGGCTTTCCCCGGAGCCTCGCTGCTCGAGATCCATCTCGAGACCGGTCGCACACACCAGATCCGCGTGCACATGGCGGCACTCCGTCATCCGTGCGCCGGGGACCCGCTCTACGGCGCGGACCCCACACTGTCGGCGAAGCTCGGTCTCACCCGCCAGTGGCTGCATGCGCACAAGCTTGCGTTCTCGCACCCGGCGACGGGGGAGTGGGTGCAGTTCGAGTCTGCCTATCCGGCCGACTTCGAGCACGCTCTGGAGATCCTGCGCGGGGAGTGAATCGGCAGGACCCGATGTCCGCGGTGTGGGTCAGACTGAACCCATGAGCATCGAGGTGCGACCTGCGACCGAGTTCGACGACGTGGCCGCGCTCGTCGGCCCGAAGAAGCCGACGTCGAACGTGTGCTTCTGCCTGAGCTATCGGATCGGCAGCAAGGAGAACGACGAGCTGCGCGGGTCCCAGCGGGCCGACCGAGTGCGCGAGCTCTGCCACCAGGATCCTCCGCCGGGCGTGATCGCCTATCTCGACGACGAACCCGTGGGATGGGCGGCGGTGCATCCGAGGAGCGAGACGAGTTTCGCCCGCAACCGGCTGATCCCGCACATCGACGACCTCGACGTCTGGTCGCTGTGGTGCATCCGCATTCGGCCGGGCTTCCGGAAGCAGGGGATCTCGCATGCGCTGATCGACGGCGCCGTCGCGCACGCGAAGAAGCGCGGGGCGCCTGCGATCGAGGGGTACCCGGTCGACAATCGCGGCGAGAAGGTGAACCTCACGATGGCGTACGTCGGCACCAGGCGTCTGTTCGAGAAGGCAGGATTCGAGAAGGCTGCCGTGACGGGGTCCATTCTCGACGGGTTCCCCCGTGTGCTGATGCGCCTCGATCTGCGATGACTCGGGGGCCCGACCCGACCTGCGATGTCGGAAGCCGAAAGTAGAATCGAACTCATGGCATCCGACTCCTTCGTCCACCTGCACGTGCACAGCGAGTACTCGATGCTCGACGGGGCGGCGAAGATCGCGGCCATGACCCAGGCCGCCGCCGACTACGACATGCCGGCGATCGCGGTGACCGATCACGGCAACACGTTCGCGGCTTTCGAGTTCTACAAGGCGGCGAACGCCGCGGGGGTCAAGCCGATCATCGGGCTCGAGGCGTACGTTACCCCTGGTACCCATCGCAGCGACAAGTCGCGAGTGCAGTGGGGTTCTCCCGATCAGAAGAGCGACGACGTGTCGGGCTCGGGCGCGTACACCCACATGACGATGTGGAGCGAGAGCACGCAGGGGATGCACAACCTGTTCCGGCTCAGCTCTCTGTCGAGCATGGAGGGCTACTACTTCAAGCCCCGCATGGACCGCGAGCTCCTGCAGACCTACGGCAAGGGGCTCATCGCCACCACCGGATGCCCGTCCGGCGAGATCCAGACGCGTCTACGTCTCGGTCAGTACGACGCGGCACGCGCGGCGGCCGCGGAGTTCCAGGACCTGTTCGGCAAGGAGAACTACTTCGCCGAGATCATGGACCACGGCCTCTCCATCGAGCGTCGGGTCATGACCGATCTGATCCGCCTCGCCAAAGACCTGAACATCCCGCTCGTCGGCACCAACGACTCGCACTACACGCACCAGCACGAGGCCGATGCTCACGAGGCCCTGCTGTGCGTGCAGTCCGGCTCGACCCTCGACGACCCGAACCGCTTCAAGTTCGACGGCGACGGGTACTACATCAAGACGGCCGCCGAGATGCGGCAGCTGTTCCGCGACCACCCCGAGGCGTGCGACAACACGCTGCTCATCGCCGAGCGATGCGAGGTCGAGTTCAACACCGCGGCGAACTACATGCCGCGCTTCCCCGTGCCCGACGGTGAGACCGAGGACAGCTGGCTCATCAAGGAGGTCGAGGCGGGTCTGCACTACCGCTACCCCGGCGGCATCCCCGACAAGGTGCGCAAGCAGGCCGAGTACGAGACCGGGATCATCCTGCAGATGGGGTTCCCCGGCTACTTCCTCGTCGTCGCCGACTTCATCAACTGGGCCAAGGACAACGGCATCCGCGTCGGTCCCGGGCGTGGGTCCGGTGCCGGATCGATGGTCGCCTACGCCATGAAGATCACCGACCTCGACCCCCTCGAGCACGGCCTCATCTTCGAGCGGTTCCTCAACCCCGATCGCGTCTCGATGCCCGACTTCGACGTCGACTTCGATGACCGTCGCCGTGGCGAGGTCATCGAGTACGTGACCAGGAAGTACGGGTCCGAGCGCGTCGCACAGATCGTCACCTACGGCACGATCAAGTCGAAGCAGGCGCTGAAGGATGCAGGGCGAGTGCTCGGCTTCCCGTTCAGCATGGGCGAGCGACTCACCAAGGCGATGCCGCCGCCCGTCATGGGCAAGGACATGCCGCTCGACGGCATGTTCGACTCCGCCCACCCCCGCTTCAAGGAGGCGAGCGAGTTCCGTGCGCTGATCGAGACCGACCCCGAGGCGAAGACGGTCTTCGACCGCGCTCTCGGTCTCGAAGGCCTGAAGCGTCAGTGGGGCGTTCACGCCGCCGGCGTGATCATGTCGTCCGAGCCGCTGATCGACATCATCCCGATCATGCGCCGCGAGCAGGACGGGCAGATCGTCACGCAGTTCGACTACCCGTCGTGCGAGTCTCTCGGTCTGATCAAGATGGACTTCCTGGGGCTGCGAAACCTCACGATCATCTCCGACGCGCTCGACAACATCCGCACGAACCGGGGAGAGGAGCTCGATCTCGAGCATCTCGAGCTCGACGACCGCGGCGCGTACGAGCTGCTCGGGCGGGGTGAGTCGCTCGGGGTGTTCCAGCTCGACGGCGGCCCGATGCGAGCACTCATGCGTCTCATGCGCCCGGACAACTTCGGCGACATCTCGGCGCTCATCGCGCTGTACCGACCCGGCCCCATGGGTGCGAACTCTCACACGAACTACGCGCTGCGCAAGAACGGGCAGCAGCCGATCACACCGATCCACCCGGAGTTCACCGATTCGCTCGCCGACATCCTCGACGAGTCTTACGGCCTGATCATCTATCAGGAGCAGGTCATGGCCATCGCCCAGCGCGTGGCCGGATTCTCGCTCGGTCAGGCGGACATCCTCCGCCGAGCGATGGGTAAGAAGAAGAAGTCCGAGCTCGACAAGCAGTTCGAGGGCTTCCAAGCGGGTATGCACGCGAACGGCTACTCCGACGGCGCCGTCAACGCGATCTGGGAGATCCTGCTCCCGTTCTCGGACTACGCGTTCAACAAAGCGCACTCTGCCGCGTACGGCGTCGTGTCGTACTGGACCGCGTACCTCAAAGCCCACTATCCGGCCGAGTACATGGCCGCCCTGCTCACCAGTGTCGGCGACTCGAAAGACAAGATGGCGCTGTACCTGAACGAGTGCCGCCGCATGGGCATCAAGGTGCTGCCGCCCGACGTCTCCGAGTCGATCAAGTACTTCGCGGCCGTCGGCGACGACATCCGCTTCGGACTCGGTGCCGTCCGCAACGTCGGCAGCAACGTGGTCGAAGGAATCATCGCGGCGCGCAAGGACGAGCGATTCACCTCCTTCCATCACTTCCTCGACAAGGTGCCGCTGCACGTGTCGAACAAGCGCACGGTCGAGTCGCTCATCAAGGCCGGCGCGTTCGACTCGATGGGGGACTCCCGTCGAGCGCTGCTGGAAGTACATGAGGACGCTGTCGAGGCAGCTGTCGATCGCAAGCGGAACGAGGCGCAGGGCGCGATCGGCTTCGACTTCGACAGCCTGTACGACGACATGGAGGAGGCGGCGCCTGCGAAGGTGCCGGCGCGCCCCGAGTGGACCAAGAAGGACAAGCTCGCCTTCGAGCGCGAGATGCTCGGGCTCTACGTCTCGGACCACCCTCTCGCCGGCCTCGAGGTGCCGCTGGCGAAGCACGCATCGATCTCGATCCACAACCTCATCAACTCCGATGACATGCAGGACGGCGACCAGGTCACGGTTGCCGGTCTCGTGACGAGTGTTCAGCATCGTGTCGCGAAGGCCAGCGGAAACCCGTACGGCATGATCACGGTCGAGGACTTCAACGGTGAGGTGACGGTCATGTTCATGGGCAAGACCTACACCGAGTTCCAGCACATCCTGCAGCAGGACTCGATCCTGGCCGTGCGCGGTCGAGTGTCGAAGCGAGATGACGGACTCAATCTCCATGCGCAGTCAGCGTTCGCCCCCGACGTCGGTTCCTTCGATGCCGCGGGCCCGCTCGCACTCGTGCTCGCCGAGCAGAGAGCGACCGAGAAGGTCATGAACGAGCTCGCCGAGGTGTTGCGTCGTCACAACGGAGACACCGAGGTGGTGCTGCGGGTGCACCGAGGCGGTACGGCGAAGGTGTTCGACGTACCGATGCCCGTGAAGGTCTCCGCCGATCTCTTCGGCGATCTCAAGTCGCTCCTCGGTCCGAGCTGCCTCGGCTGACGATCGTCGTACACGAGTCGCCCGATGACGTCCTCTCGGACGCACCGGGTAGGATCATGACCCGTTCGGGTGCAGTGCGTCAGAAGCTCTGCACCGTGGCGAAAGGACCCCCCATGAGCACGGAATCCCCCTTCCTGAACAGCGACGCCTCGTCTGCGGATGACACGTCCCCGGACTCGGAGTCCTCTGTCGACGAGGTCTTCTCCGACGACGACGGCGTCCTGTATGACGACGAGGTGACGCCGGAGTTCGGCATCCTCGGGTTCACCCTGCGAGAGCTCCTCATCGTGGGTGTCTGGCTCGTCGCTTTCGTCGCCTCGTTCTTCCCGTATGTCGGCGACACCTCGATCTGGGGCACCGGCATCCAGTGGGTGCTGCCGATCGGTGTGCCGACCGTCGCGGTCTTCCTGGTGGTGCTTCGTCGTTTCTCCCCGGAGGGGATCCGCCGGGTGGGTTCCCTGGGTATCGACCAGTTCGCCTCCGTCGCCTTCTCCGTCGCTGCCGTGTTCTGGCTCGGGGCTCTCTGGAGCGCCGTCGTGTTCGCGATCGACTTCGGCACGTTCGGTCTGTACTGGAACGGGATCGTCCAGCTCATCGCATCGCTCGCGCTCGTCGTTCTCACGGTCTTCGCGCCCCTGATCCCGGGGGTCAAGGAGGACTTCCACGGGCGACTCGTCACCCTCGCGCACCGCAACGCGAACCCCGTGCGTCCGGTCATCGCCCGTCCGCGCCCGGAGCCGGCCACGGATGCCGTCGCGACTCCCGCCGCCGGCTCAGACGACTCCGCCGAGCCCACGCAGGACGAGCCTGCACAGGACGAACTCACGCAGAATGAGCCTGCGCAGACGGCGCAGCAGGCGCCTGCCCCGTACGTCGAATCGACGCCGCACACGACGACGCAGGCCTACCCCGCTGAGGGGCTCGATGTGGAGCTGTCAGGACAGCACGCCACCGACGAGGTGGCTCGCCTCGATCTGGCCGAGCAGGTTCCGCTCGTCGCGCACGCGTCCGGTGGTGGCACGGGCACCGAGCAGCCGGCATCCGACGAGGACTACGCTCCGACGTACTCGCGCAGCACCTGGGGTCAGGAGCCCGAGATCGTCTCCGACACGGGCAGCATCGAGTCGCTCCTCGGTGCGACCGCGCAGGATGTCTCCGCTCCCGAGACCAGGGCGTTCGCCGCCGTCGACGCCGACGCGGATGACGATTCCCACGAGACGGCCGCGCACGACGCGGGTCTGTCGGCCGGGCAGCCGTTCTGGATCCTCGCGCCGACCGAGCGCGACGTGCACGACGAGCGCGGCGAGGCGATCTTCCAGGTCGGGCCCAGCGCCTGGGCTCTCGTCATCGAAGATCGTGGCGGCGCGTATGTCGTCCGACACGATGACGGTCGAATCGGCTACCTGCACGACATCGCAGACATCACGAAGGGCTGATCTTGCGCACGATCGATCTGCGGGGGCGCGAGCTCTCGCCCGCCGACATGCTCGCGGCAGTGCCGCGGGCCACTCAGGCACGCGCCGAGGCCCTCGACACCGCGGCACGAATCGTCGAGGACGTCCGTGACCGCGGCGAAGAGGCGCTGCGTGAGCAGGCCGAGCGCTTCGACCACGTCTCCGGACATGACCTCCGAGTGCCGGCAGGGCACATCGCCGAGGCCCTCGAGGTGCTGCACCCCGACGTGCGGGTCGCTCTCGAAGAAGCGATCCGTCGAGTGCGCATCGCTTCGGCCGCGCAGGTGCCGGAACCGAGCGTCACCGAGATCGGCCCGGGGGCGACGATCCGGCAGCGTTGGCAGCCCGTGCACCGCGCGGGTGTCTACATCCCCGGGGGCAAGGCCGTCTACCCGTCGAGCGTCATCATGAACGTCGTCCCGGCACAGGTCGCGGGAGTCGAGCAGATCGCCCTCGCATCTCCTCCGCAGCACGACCAGGGCGGACGCGTCCACCCGACGATCCTGGCTGCGGCCGGTCTCCTCGGCATCACCGAGGTGTACGCGATGGGCGGCGCAGGGGCCATCGGGGCCTTCGCGCACGGCGTCGCCGACATCGGCCTGGATCCCGTGGATGTGCTGTCGGGGCCGGGGAACAACTACGTCGCCTCGGCGAAGAGAGCGGTGGCCGGAGTCGTCGGTACGGACTCGGAGGCGGGCGCCACAGAGATCCTCGTCGTCGCGGACTCGACGGCGGATGCGCGTCTGGTCGCCGCCGACCTCGTCAGCCAGGCGGAGCACGACGAGCAGGCGTCCGCCGTCCTCGTCACCGATTCCGAGGATCTCGCGGACCGCGTGGCAGCCGAGGTCGCACGGCAGGCGTCGTCCACCCGTCACGCCGTTCGCGTCGAGGCCGCTCTGGGCGGCCCGCAGTCCGCGATCGTTCTCGTCGACGACCGCGCGATGGCGACCGCGTTCAGCAACGCGTATGCACCGGAGCACCTGGAGCTGCACCTCGAGGATGCGGAGTCGGCCGCGGAGTCCTTCACCAGCGCGGGCGCCGTGTTCGTGGGCGATCACACGCCCGTGAGCCTCGGGGACTACATGGCGGGAAGCAATCACGTTCTGCCCACCGGGGGACAGGCGCGCTATGCGCCCGGCCTCGGTGCGTACACCTTCCTGCGCCCCCAGCAGGTGATCTCGTATGATCGCGCCGCCCTCGCCGAAGTCCGTGCAGGAGTCGTCGCGCTCGCCAACACCGAGGTGCTTCCCGCGCACGGTGAGGCGATCGAGGCTCGATTCACGGCGTAGGATCGGTCAGATGCACTGCCCCTTCTGCCGTCATTCGGACTCTCGGGTCATCGATTCCCGCACCAGCGACGACGGCCTGTCGATCCGCAGGCGACGACAGTGTCCCGAGTGCGGTGGTCGGTTCACGACGACCGAGACCGCGAGCCTCAACGTCATCAAGCGGTCAGGCGTGATGGAGCCGTTCAGTCGAGAGAAGGTCATCTCAGGCGTGCGCAAGGCCTGCCAGGGCCGCCCCGTCACCGAAGCAGATCTCGCCGTCCTCGCCCAGCGCGTCGAGGAGGCGGTGCGGCAGACAGGCGTCTCGCAGCTCGACACGAACGAGATCGGGCTCGCGATCCTCGGCCCGCTCCGCGATCTCGACGAGGTCGCCTACCTGCGGTTCGCCAGTGTGTATCAGGCCTTCGATTCCCTCGAGGACTTCGAGAGCGCGATCACCGATCTCCGCGCCGACCACGTGAAGCCGGAGCCCGCCGACCGGTAATCTGGCAGGGATGTATCCGCTGCTCTTTCGCGCTGTCCTGTCGCGCTTCGACCCCGAGTTCGCCCATCATGCCGGGATGGCGGTGATCCGCGTCCTCGGAGCGCCCCCGTTCTCCTGGGCGACACGCGCGCTCACGAAGCCTGATCCGTCGCTGCGCGTGGAAGCGCTCGGCGTGACCTTCTCCTCGCCGTTCGGCATCGCCGCGGGGTTCGACAAGAACGCCGTCGGTGTGCGCGGGCTCGCCGCCCTCGGTTTCGGACACGTCGAGGTCGGAACCGTCACGGCGGTCCCGCAGGAGGGCAACCCCAAGCCGCGGCTCTTCCGTCTGATCGCCGACCGCGCGGTCATCAACCGCATGGGCTTCAACAACGAAGGTGCGGATGCTGCGGCGAAGCGACTCGCGAAGCTGCGTCGAGGGGCCCCTGACACGGTGATCGGGGTGAACATCGGCAAGAGCCGCGTCGTCGACGTCGAGAACGCGACGGCCGACTACGTGGCGTCGGCAACCAGACTCGCACCGCTCGCCGACTACCTGGCGGTGAACGTCTCCTCCCCGAACACGCCCGGGCTCCGCGGCCTCCAGGCCGTGGAGACACTGGCGCCGCTGCTGCGGGCCGTGCGGGCCGCATCGGGGACGACACCGCTGCTCGTCAAGATCGCCCCCGATCTCCCGGACGAGGAGATCACCGCCATCGCGGAGCTCGCAGTGGCCGAGGGGCTTGCGGGGATCATCGCGCACAACACGACGATCAGCCGAGAGGGCCTCACCACGGACGCCGTGACAGTCGAGGAGGCGGGGGCAGGCGGACTGTCCGGTGCCCCGCTCAAGGAGCGCTCGATGCAGGTGCTCCGTCTCGTGCGCACCGCAGTGCCCGCGGACTTCTGCGTGATCGCGGTCGGAGGAGTGGAGACGCCCGCCGACGTCCAGGAGAGACTCGCGGCAGGGGCGACCCTGGTGCAGGGGTACACGGCCTTCCTCTATCGCGGCCCGTTCTGGGGTCGTGAGATCAACCGGGGTCTTGTCGGCCGCTGACATCGACCGCATACGCAGAAGAGGCGTCTCGAGCTCATCGGAGCTGGAGACGCCTCTTGCGTGAGTCGAGTCGTCAGGCGGGGTAGTCGCCGCGCTTGACCTGAGCCTTGGGCAGGCGCATGAAGCGCATCTGCAGGGAACGCATCGCGGCGTACCAGCCGAGGCCGCGCTCCATGCGCTCCTGGCCGAACTTCGCCGCGACCTTGCGCTTCACGCGGAAGCCGAGGAGCACCATGCCGCCGATCGCGAGGATGAGGTACGCCATCATGACCAGGTACGCCCAGCCGGCGATCGCGAATCCGCCGATCGCGAGGTTGGCGGGGAGCAGCGAGATGAGGATCACGAGCACCATGACACCCATCACGAACTCTGCCGGGTGCCAGCCCGCATCCACGTAGTCGCGCACCCAGCGGCGCTGCGGACCCTTGTCGCGGGCCGGGAGGTACTTCTCCTCACCGGCAGCCAGACCGGCCTGCGCGCGGTTGCGGCGCTCGTTGAGCTCGGCGCGCGCGGCGGCCTTGGCCTCCTTGGTGTTCGCGACCAGGGGGCGTCGGCGCGCGGCCTCCTGTTCAGCCCGGGTCGGCGTCGCGCGTCCCTTGCCCGAGGCCGGAGTCTCGGAGGGGTCGTCGTTCGTCGGAGGGGAGACAGGGGAAGTGGCCACGAGGTTCCTCGGTTCGATGAAAAGCGGATCACCTTAAGATTACTCGCATGACATCTCCTGCCCAGCCCGGTGACCAGAATCCGTCCAGCGATCGCGAGCCCGCAGTCCTCGAGGCGGCGTCGACAGGTTTCCCCGCGGCCCTGAGCGACCTCGGCCGGCTCGTCCGCATCCCCGGCATGGCCTGGCCGGCTTTCGATCAGACGCAGCTCGAGCGCAGCGCCGAAGCCGTCGCCGCTCTCGCCACCGACACCGGCGTGTTCGACGAGGTCCGCATCCTGCGTGCGGCGATCCCCGGCACCGACGAGCACGGGCAGCCTGCCGTGCTCGCGACGCGCGCGGCCCGCAACGGCAAGCCCACCATCCTGCTCTACGCGCACCACGACGTGCAGCCCCCCGGAGACGACGCGCTGTGGGAGACTCCGCCGTTCGAGCCGACCGTGCGCGATGGTCGCCTGTACGGACGCGGTGCAGCCGACGACAAGGCCGGCATCATGGCCCACATCGCCTCGATCCGAGCGGTCGCCGAGGTCATCGGCGATGATCTCGAACTGGGGATCGCGATGTTCATCGAGGGCGAGGAGGAGTACGGCTCCCGTTCGTTCGCGCAGTTCCTCTCGGACAACAAGGACGCCCTGCGAGCGGACGCGATCGTGGTCGCCGACTCGGGCAACTGGGACTCGGTCACGCCCGGGCTGACGGTGTCGCTCCGCGGCAACGCACGTTTCACCGTGCGTGTGCGCACCCTCGACCACGCGTCGCACTCGGGCATGTTCGGGGGAGCGGTGCCCGACGCGATGATGGCGACGGTCAAGATGCTCTCCACTCTCTGGAACGAGGACGGCTCGGTCGCGGTCGCGGGGATGACGGAGCGGGATGCCTCCACTCCCGAGTACAGCGAGGACACCCTCCGCGATGAGGCGGGTCTTCTCCCCGGCACCTCTCCGATCGGCGACGGCACCATCCTCAGCCGGATCTGGAACAAGCCGTCGGTCACGGTCATCGGCATCGATGCGACGAGCGTCGAGGCGGCGTCGAACACGCTCCTCCCCGAGGTCACGGTCGTCGTGAGCGCTCGTGTCGCCCCCGGGCAGTCCGGCGAAGAGGCGTATGCCGCCCTTGAAGCGCACCTGCGCGCTCACGCCCCGTTCGGTGCGGAGCTCACCTTCTCCGACGTCGACCTGGGCAACGGCTTCCTCGTCGACACCAGCGGATGGGCTGTCGCCCTCACGCGTGACGCGATGCGCGACGGCTACGGGGTCGCTCCGGTCGACCTCGGCGTCGGCGGCTCGATCCCGTTCATCGCCGACCTCGTGCGGGAGTTCCCGTCCGCGCAGATCCTGGTCACCGGCGTCGAGGACCCGCACTCGAGGGCGCACAGCCCCAACGAATCGCTGCACCTCGACACGTTCCGCCATGCGGTGGTCACCGAGGCGCTTCTGCTCTCGCGGATGAACGACATCCGCATCTGAGCCCTTTCCTCCGGCCGGAGGGTAAAATCGAGTCACCAGCCGTGCGAGCGCGGCCCGTCACAAGGAGCGACATGAGCGACACCACACTGACTGCAGCAGAGACCACCCAGGCGCACGGCGTGAAGCTGACCGACGCCGCGGCGACCAAGGTGAAGAACCTCCTCGAGCAGGAGGGCCGCGACGACCTTCGTCTGCGCGTCGCCGTCCAGCCCGGCGGATGCTCCGGCCTGATTTACCAGCTGTACTTCGACGAGCGATTCCTCGAAGACGACGTGACCGTCGACTTCGACGGCGTCGAGGTCATCATCGACAACATGAGCGTCCCGTACCTCGACGGCGCATCGATCGACTTCAAGGACACGATCTCGGAGCAGGGCTTCACGATCGACAACCCCAATGCCGCGGGCAGCTGCGCCTGCGGAGACAGCTTCCACTGATCCGGACCCCCTCGCCAACCTGCGTGGTTGGCATGAATCAGGTGTGAGGTTGCCCTAGACTTGGGTGTGCCCTGTCCGCAATCTGAAAGGTGCATCGTGCCCTCGAAACGCCGCCTTCGTTGGGCCGCTCTTCCTCTGGGAGTAGTGGCAGCCGTGGCCCTGGCGGGATGTACTGCCACTGAGCTGAACGGTTACCTCCCGGGCTTCGTGGAGGGTGAGCCCGCGGCCACCAACCAGACCGAGCGCGTCTCGTCGCTCTGGGTCAACTCGTGGATCGTCCTGCTCGCCGTCGGCGTGATCACCTGGGGCCTGATGGCCTGGGCCGCGATCGCCTACCGTCGCCGCAAGGGGCAGACGGGCCTGCCGGTGCAGATGCGCTACAACATGCCGATCGAGATCTTCTACACGATCGTGCCGCTCATCCTCGTCCTGGGAATGTTCTTCTTCACCGCACGCGACCAGAGCGCGATCGAGGCGAAGTGGGATGAGCCCGACGTCGAGATCACGGCGATCGCCAAGCAGTGGGCGTGGGACTTCCAGTACGACGGCGAGAAGGAGGACAACTCCGACGCCGTCTGGACCATGGGTATCCAGGCTCAGCCCGATGCTGCAGGCAACATCGACCAGGAGCAGCTGCCGACCCTGGTGCTGCCGGTGGACCAGAAGGTCACGATCAACCTGCAGTCCCGTGACGTCATCCACTCGTTCTGGATCATCGACTTCCTCTACAAGAAGGACATGTACATCGGGAAGGACAACTCCTGGTCCTTCATCCCGACGCGTGTCGGCGAGTACGCCGGCAAGTGCGCCGAGCTCTGTGGCGAGTACCACTCGATGATGCTCTTCAACGTCAAGGTCGTCGAGCAGGACGAGTACGACGCCTACCTCCAGTCGCTCGAGGAGGAAGGCAACACGGGAGACATCACGGACGCCTACGACCGTCTGTCGAACTACCCGGGCACCACCGCACCGACCGACTCCGAGGAAGGAGAGGAGTAAGCCATGTCGACAACTGAAGCCCCCCGCACCGACGAGGCCCCCCGCTCCCGTCCCACTGCTCTTCCCGCTCGCCAGGCTGCTCTCATGAGCTCCTCGCGGGTCGAGCAGAAGGGCAACATCGTCGTCAAGTGGATCACCTCCACCGACCACAAGACGATCGGGTACATGTACCTCATCGCCTCGGTGCTGTTCTTCCTGCTCGGTGGCGTGATGGCCCTCGTCATCCGCGCAGAGCTGTTCGCGCCCGGGATGCAGATCATCCCGACGAAGGAGCAGTACAACCAGCTCTTCACGATGCACGGCACGATCATGCTGCTGATGTTCGCGACTCCGCTCTTCGCCGGATTCGCGAACGCCATCCTGCCGCTGCAGATCGGCGCACCTGACGTCGCCTTCCCGCGTCTCAACGCGTTCGCCTTCTGGCTCTTCCTGTTCGGCTCGACCATCGCGGTCGCCGGATTCCTCACCCCGCAGGGCGCGGCCTCGTTCGGCTGGTTCGCCTACCAGCCGCTCGCCAGTGCCTCGTTCACGCCCGGTGCGGGTGGAAACCTGTGGATGGTCGGACTCGGAATCTCCGGTTTCGGAACGATCCTCGGCGCCGTGAACTTCATCACGACCATCATCACGATGCGTGCGCCCGGTATGACCATGTGGCGCATGCCGATCTTCTCGTGGAACACGCTCATCACGAGCCTCCTCGTCCTGATGGCGTTCCCGGTGCTCGCGGCTGCGATCTTCGCCGCCGCCGCAGACCGCATCCTCGGTGCGCACATCTACGACCCGGCCAACGGCGGTGTCCTGCTCTGGCAGCACCTCTTCTGGTTCTTCGGTCACCCTGAGGTGTACATCATCGCCCTGCCGTTCTTCGGCATCGTCTCGGAGATCTTCCCGGTCTTCAGCCGCAAGCCGATCTTCGGTTACAAGACGCTCGTCTACGCGACGATCGCCATCGCCGCGCTCTCGGTCGCGGTGTGGGCTCACCACATGTACGTCACCGGTTCCGTGCTGCTGCCGTTCTTCGCCCTGATGACGATGCTCATCGCGGTGCCGACCGGTGTGAAGATCTTCAACTGGATCGGGACGCTCTGGCGAGGGTCCGTCACGTTCGAGACGCCCATGGTGTTCGCGCTCGGCTTCCTCGTGTCGTTCGTCTTCGGTGGTCTCACCGGCGTGATCCTCGCGGCCCCGCCGCTGGACTTCGCCCTCTCCGATTCGTACTTCGTCGTGGCGCACTTCCACTACGTGGTCTTCGGTACCGTGGTCTTCGCGATGTTCGCCGGCTTCTACTTCTGGTGGCCGAAGTGGACCGGTCGCATGCTCAACGAGCGTCTCGGCTACGTGCACTTCTGGATGCTGTTCATCGGCTTCCACATGACCTTCCTCATCCAGCACTGGCTGGGCGTCGACGGCATGGTGCGTCGCTATGCGGACTACTCCGCGGCTGACGGCTGGACCTGGCAGAACCAGGTCTCCACGATCGGTGCGATCATCCTCGGTGCGTCGATGCTGCCGTTCTTCCTGAACGTCTGGATCACCGCGCGCAAGGCACCCAAGGTCACGGTCAACGACCCGTGGGGTTACGGCGCCTCGCTCGAGTGGGCGACGTCGTGCCCGCCGCCGCGACACAACTTCACGTCGATCCCGCGTATCCGCAGCGAGCGTCCCGCATTCGACCTGAACCACCCGGAGGCAGCGGAGTTCACGCCTGCCGTTCCCGGCGAGCGAGAGGGTCACTGAGCCATGCGCGACAACGTCATTCTGTGGTGGGTCCTGACCGCCTTCTTCGCGCTGGTGGGCGTCGTCTACACCGGCTGGCACATTCTCGCGACGCCGGCGGACAACTTCGCCGCGCGGATCGAGTGGGTCGGAACCGTGGCGCTCTTCTTCGCCGCTTTCATGGGTGCGATGGTGGCCTTCTACCTCGACCGCACTCACAAGGCGCAGAACGGTGAGCTGCCGGAAGACATCCTGACCAGCGACATCGATGACGGTGACCCCGAGCTCGGTGAGTTCAGCCCGTGGTCCTGGTGGCCGCTGGTGCTGGCAGCCTCCGCCGGCGTCTTCGTCGTCGGACTCGCCGTCGGTCACTTCCTGCTTCCGATCGGTATCGCGATCTTCGTCGTGGCGATCGTCGGCTGGGTCTACGAGTACTACCGCGGCAACTTCGCCCGCTGAGCATCACGAAGAAGGCCCCTGGGATTCGTCCCAGGGGCCTTCTTCGTGCGCGAGCTCGGCGCTGTGAACCAACCCGCCCTATGCCCGTGTGCGCACGCGCGCGATGCCCGTGAGGGGGTCGACGGGGCGGCGGTGCACGCCGTCCGCGTCCTCGACGGGATAGCCCTCGCGTACCCAGTACTCGAAGCCTCCGATCATCTCCCGCACGTCGTATCCGAGCGTGGCGAACTCCAGCGCCCCCTTGGCTCCGGCGTTACACCCGGGACTCCAGCAGTACACGACGACCGTCGAGCCGACGGGGATCTCTTCGGGTGCGCGGGTGGCGATCTCGCTGTAATGCATGTGGATGGCGCCTGAGACGCGTCCCTGGGCCCAAGCCTCGCCCGAGCGCACGTCGACGACCACGAGGGCCTCTCCGGCCTTGAGAGCGGCGTGGACGTCGCTGGCGTCGGTCTCGTAGGCGAGTTTGGCGGCGTAGTACTCGGCGCGATCGATCATGTCGTCAGCCTACGGATCGGCCGGTGGACATGCCCTCGTCATCCGGACGCGGATGCACCGGATTCCGCCAGAGTGGATCCCTCAGAGCTCGACGGTCATCTGCACGCGACGACCGTAGCGGTCGAGCGAGAGCGATGCCTCCGTGTCGACGAGGCCGCGCTGAAACGGAGTCTCCGGGATGCTCTCCAGGAACCCGCACGAAGAGTAGAACGGCGCATTCCAGGGGATCTCGGCGTACGTCCGCAGCGTCATGCGCGTGTATCCCCGTTCGCGTGCCTCATCGAGAGCAGCACTGACGAGTCGGCGCCCGTAGCCCTGGCGTCCGGACGCAGGGAGGACGGAGAGCTGCTCGAGGTGGGCGTGGCCGTCGGCGTCCAGAACGTGGACGAAACCGACGGGGGAGGTGTCGCTGGGGTCTTCGAGCACGAAGACGAAACCGGGAGCGCTCAGTCTCCCGGCACCGTCGCCGGCAGGCGGCCATTCCGGTGCGCCGAGACTCTCGATCAGCAAGGCGTCCGCATGTGTCTCGATGGCGTGGAGGGCTTCCGCGTCCTCCGACACGGCCGGACGGATGACGACGTCGCTCATCGTGCCTCCTCCGAGATCGCGGCGACGGCTTCGATCTCGACCAATTGCTGATCGTATCCGAGCACCGTCACTCCGAGGAGGGTGCTCGGTACGTCGTGGTCTCCGAAGGCCGCGTGTACGACGTCCCAGGCCGCCACCAGGTCCTTCTGCGTCGACGAAGCCACCAGCACGCGTGTGCTGATGACATCGGTGAGCGTCGCGCCGCTGGCGTGCAGCGCGGTCTGCAACGTCTCGACGCAGCGGGCTGCCTGTGCGGCATAGTCGCCGGGAGCCGTGGTGCTGCCATCGTCTTCGAGGGGACACGCACCGGCGAGGAAGATGAGTCGGGATCCGACTGGAGCTGTGGCCGCATAGGCGTAGGGTGCAGCGGCGAGGTCGGCGGAACGGATGAGGTGGACTGCGGAGCTCATGCCACGATCCTTCCATGACGACATGAGAGGCTCCCGGATGCACGACGAAGGCCCTGTCCGAAACGGACAGGGCCTTCGTCGTGGGGGAGCGGTGAACCTACTCGCCGTCCTCAGACTTCTTCTTGCGAGGCTTCTTCACCGGCTCGGTCGCGATGACCGTGCTGGGGGTGTTCGGCGTCTCGTCGACGTGCGTCTCGCTGACGGTGAGCGG
Source organism: Microbacterium phyllosphaerae (assembly GCF_017876435.1). Classification (NCBI taxonomy): domain Bacteria; kingdom Bacillati; phylum Actinomycetota; class Actinomycetes; order Micrococcales; family Microbacteriaceae; genus Microbacterium; species Microbacterium phyllosphaerae. Next base: position 2,856,308 of record NZ_JAGIOA010000001.1, on the reverse strand, counting down.
TGCGTCGGGGAAACCCGCGCGCTCGTGAGCGCCCTGGATCTCCGCCGCCTCGGTCTCGTCGTTGTGCGCCTCGACATGGTGCTGGTGAGCATCCGCAGCCTCGACCTCTGCCTGCGTGAGCGGGGCGAGGCGGTCCTCGAAGAACCACCGGGAGATCGACGAACGCAGGTTCTCGGTCCACGAGATGCGACCCTTCGCGTTCGGGCGCACCACCAGCGGTTCGTATCCGTCGACGTCGATCAGCTTCCAGCGGTCGTACGTGTCGACCGGCTGGTGCACCTCGATGAACTCGCCGCCGGGGAGGCGGACGATGCGGCCCGACTCGAAACCGTGCAGGACGATCTCGCGGTCCTTCTTCTGCAGGGCGATGGCGATGCGCTTCGCCACGAAGTATCCGAGCACCGGTCCGACGAACAGCAGGGCTTGGAGCGTGTGGATGACACCCTCCATCGTGAGCATGAAGTGCGTCGCGATGAGGTCGGAGGATGCGGCAGCCCACAGCACCGCGTAGAAGATGACGCCGGCCACGCCGATGGCGGTGCGGGTCGCCGCGTTGCGCGGACGCTGAGCGATGTGGTGCTCGCGCTTGTCGCCCGTGATCCACGCCTCGATGAAGGGGTAGATCGCGACGAGCACGATGAAGAGTCCGAGCACGATCACCGGCAGCAGGATTCCGAACGACCAGGTGCGGTCGAGGAAGACGACGTCGAGGTTCGACGGAGCGAGTCGCAGAGCGCCGTCGGCGAATCCGATGTACCAGTCAGGCTGAGTACCGGCGGAGACGGGGGACGGGTCGTACGGGCCGTAGTTCCAGATCGGGTTGATCTGGAAGAACGTCGCGATCAGCACGATCGTGCCGAAGACGATGAACAGGTAGCCGCCCATCTTCGACATGTAGACCGGCATCATCGGGTAGCCCACGACGTTGTCGTTCGTGCGGCCGGGGCCGGCGAACTGCGTGTGCTTGTTGACGATCATGAGCATCAGGTGCACCACGATCAGACCGATGACCAGCAGCGGCAGCAGCAGGATGTGCAGCGTGTAGAGGCGGCCGACGATGTCGGTGCCGGGGAACTCGCCGCCGAAGAGGAGGAACGAGATCCAGGTGCCGACGAGCGGGAAGCCCTTGATCATGCCGTCGATGATGCGCAGGCCGTTGCCCGAGAGCAGGTCGTCAGGCAGCGAGTAGCCGGTGAAGCCCTCGGCCATGGCGAGGATGAAGAGCACGAAGCCGATCACCCAGTTGAGCTCACGGGGCTTGCGGAACGCGCCCGTGAAGAAGACGCGCAGCATGTGCACGCCGATGCCGGCGACGAAGACGAGCGCGGCCCAGTGGTGGATCTGGCGGACCAGGAGACCACCGCGGAGGTCGAACGAGATGTGCAGGGACGACTCGAGGGCGGCCGACATCTCGATACCGCGCATCGGGGCGTACGCACCGGTGTAGTGCGTCTCGACCATGGATGCCTGGAAGAAGAACGTCAGGAAGGTTCCCGAGAGGAACACGACCACGAAGCTCCACAGCGCGATCTCGCCCAGCATGAACGACCAGTGGTCCGGGAAGATCTTGCGTCCGAGCTCCTTGACGAAACCGGAGATGCTGGTGCGCTCATCGATGTAGTTCGACGCGGCGCCGACGAATCGGCCGCCGAGAGGCGCCTTGTTGTCCTTGTCCTCTTTGGACAGCGTTGCGGTGCTCAATGGCGCTCCCAGAAGCTCGGGCCGACGGGCTCGGTGAAGTCACTGCGTGCGACGAGGTAGCCCTCGTCGTCGACGGTGATGGGCAGCTGCGGCAGCGGACGTGCGGCAGGTCCGAAGATGACCTTGGCGTGATCCGTGACGTCGAACTGCGACTGGTGGCAGGGGCAGAGGAGGTGGTGGGTCTGCTGCTCGTACAGCGCCACAGGGCAGCCGACGTGGGTGCAGACCTTCGAGTACGCGACGATGCCGTCGTACGACCAGTCCTTGCGGTCCTCGGCCTCGGTCAGCTGCTCGGGGCGAAGGCGCATCATCAGGACGATGGCCTTGGCCTTCTCCTCGAGGTAGCCGTCGTGGTGGCTGAGGTCGGCGAGGTCTTCCGGGATCACGTGGAACGCGGAGCCGAGGGTCACGTCCGCCGCGCGGATGGGCGTTCCGTCGGGGTCGCGGACCAGTCGCTGGCCCTTCTCCCACATGGTGTGCTTCAGCAGCGCCACCGGGTCGCCCGCGGTGGGGTCGTCGGGGGTGCTGTGCGGGGCCAGCCCGCGGAAGAGCGTCACGCCGGGGATGATCGAGGCCACGATCGCCGCGAACAGCGAGTTGCGGATCATCGTGCGGCGACCGAAGCCGGACTCCTCGTTCGCGGTCGCGAACGCCTCGACGACGGCTTCACGGGTCGAGTCCTTGCCACGGGTGGGGTGGCGGTGCTCGATGTGCTCCTTGTCGCTCATCAGCGCCTTGGACCAGTGGATCGCGCCGATGCCGATCGACAGCAGTGCCAGAGCGATGCCCAGACCGATGAAGAGGTTGTTCTGGCGGATGTCGATGAGCGCACCGCTCTCGATGGGGAACAGCATGTAGGCGGCGACCGCCCAGATGCTTCCTGCCAGCGAGAGGTAGAACAGGGTGTAGACCGTGCGCTCCGCAGCCTTCTCGGCGCGCGGGTCCTTGTCGGTCATCCGCTCGCGATGCGGCGGCAAACCGGGGTTCTGCACGGGATCGCTGACTGCGACACCCAGCCCCGGAGAGGGCTGGTAGGCCCTGTCAAGAGCCTGCGAGTCGTCGTCGTGTGCCATGGTGCTCCTCGTACGTTCCTCTTCGATGATTAAGCGTCAGTTGGACTTCGCCGTGATCCACACGGTGATGGCGACGAGTGCGCCGATTCCGAAGATCCAGACGAACAGTCCCTCGGAGACAGGGCCGAGCGAACCGAGCGAGAATCCGCCGATCTGCACGGACTGCTGCTGGAAGAGCAGAGCCGAGATGATGTCGCGCTTGTCCTCGTCCGACAGGTTCATGTCGCCGAAGACGGGCATGTTCTGGGGACCGGTGACCATGGCCGCGTACATGTGCAGTGCGCTGGTCTCGGTCAGTGCCGGGGCGTACTTGCCCTCGGTGAGTGCTCCACCTGCCGCAGCCACGTTGTGGCACATCGCGCAGTTGACGCGGAACAGCTCGGCTCCGTGGGCGACGTCACCCTCGCCGTCGAGGATGCGGTCCTCGGGGAAGGTCGGGCCGGGGGCCTCGGACTGCACGTACGACGAGATCGCCAGGATCTGGTCCTCGGTGAACTGCGGCGTCTTCTGCGGTGCCTGCGGGCCCTGCATCTGCAGCGGCATACGACCGGTCGACAGCTGGAACTCGGTCGCGAGTTCGCCCACGCCGTAGAGGCTCGGGCCGTTCGCGGTTCCCTGCAGATCGAGACCGTGGCAGGTGGCGCAGTTCGCCGTGAACAGCTTCTCGCCGTCCTCGACGGTGAGCGTGCTCGCCGCGGTGGTCTGGGTGTCCGTCGCAGCGAAGGCCGCCGACGTTCCGGCATACACCGCGCCGGTGATCATGAGGCCTGCTCCGATGAGGGCCGCAGCAGCCAGGGGACTGCGACGACCGTTGGAACGGCGCTTCTTCTCTCGTGCCATCTCGGGGATCAGCTCCGCTCTTATTTCAGGAAGTAGATAACGACGAACAGCACGATCCAGACGACGTCGACGAAGTGCCAGTAGTAGGACACCACGATCGAGGAGGTCGCCTCCTTGTGCCGGAAATTCTTGACGGCGTATGCGCGTCCGATGACGAGCAGGAACGCGATGAGGCCGCCGGTCACGTGCAGGGCGTGGAAGCCGGTGGTGATGTAGAACGCGGAGGCGTAGGAGTCAGCGCTGATCGGCATGCCTTCAGCGACGAGCTGTGCGTACTCCCAGACCTGACCCGACACGAAGATCGCTCCGAGTGCGAAGGTGAGGAAGAACCACTCGACCATGCCCCAACCGAACAGGCGACGACGGCCTGCGCCGTTCTTCTGTCCCTTGGCGAGGCGGTACGGCTGCAGGTCCTCGGCCGCGAACACGCCCATCTGGCACGTGAAGGAGGAGAGCACCAGGATCGCCGTGTTCACGAACGCGAACGGGACGTTAAGCAGTTCGGTGCGGTCGGCCCAGAGCTCGGGGGAGGTGCTGCGGAGCGTGAAGTAGATCGCGAAGAGTCCCGCGAAGAACATCACCTCGCTGCCGAGCCACACAATGGTGCCGACAGCTACCGGGTTGGGGCGCTTGATCGTTCTTGCCGCCGGGGCATACGTCGCTGAGGTCGTCACCCTTCCATTATGGCCGATCCTCGGGTGTGATTCTCGCACCGGAGGGCTCCAATTCGCTGTCATGCGACTTAGGCGACCCTAAGAAAACACTGCGAATCCTCGGTGAATCCGCGGGAAACGGGGGATGCCGCGGGCGGTGGCGATCTCGACGAAGACTCTGCACGTTTTCCCGACGCCGATAGGATCGCACACATGGCTGATTCCCTGACCTGGTCCGACGTGCTCACCACCCTCCTGGAGCGTCGCGACCTCAGCGTCTGGGAGTCCACCTGGGCGATGCGTCAGATCATGCGGGGCGATGTGACGGAGGCGCAGCTCGCGGGCTTCCTCGTCGCGCTGCGCGCCAAGGGAGAGACGATCGACGAGATCGTCGGCTTCCGCGACGCCATCCTCGAAGCCGCCGTACCCCTGCCCGTATCGCCGAACGTGCTCGACATCGTCGGCACGGGAGGCGACCGCATCGGAACCGTGAACGTGTCGACCACGGCGGCCGTGATCATCGGCGCCACCGGCGTCCCCGTCGTCAAGCACGGCAACAGGGCGGCGAGTTCGGCCTCCGGATCGTCCGACGTCCTGAGCGCGCTCGGTCTCGAGCTCACCCTCGATCCCGCGGCGGTGTCGTCGATCCTCGACCGCACCGGGATCACCTTCGCCTGGGCCGGCGCCTTCCATCCCGGCTTCAAGCACGCGGGTGCCGTTCGCGCGGAGCTCGGCGTCCCCACCGTCTTCAACATGCTCGGGCCGCTCTGCAACCCCGCTCGCGCCGAGGCCAACGCGGTGGGGGTGGCGCAGCTGGAACGCGTGCCCCTCATCACCGGCGTCTTCCGTACGCGCGGGGCGACCGCGCTCGTCTTCCGTGGCGATGACGGTCTGGACGAGCTCACGACGACCGGCCACAGTCGCATCTGGGAGGTCACCCGCGGTGACATCCACGAGCACGACCTCGATCCGCGTGACCTCGGAATCCCGATCGCCGACCTCGCCGATCTGATCGGCGGCACGCCCGACCACAATGCGGACGTGCTCCGCAGGACGCTCGCCGGCGAGAAGGGGGCGGTGCGAGACATCGTGCTCCTCAACGCAGCGGCCGGCATCGTCGCCTTCGAGCTGTCGCAGGACGCGACCCAGGTGCAGCGGCCGATCCTCGAGAGGCTGCGCGAGGGACACGAGCGCGCCGCCGCAGCGGTGGACGACGGTCGTGCGGCCGCGAAGCTCGACGAGTGGATCGGCGTCAGCCGAGAACTGGCCACAGCCCAGGCGATGTGATGGATCCCGTCGCCGCTCTTCTCGAGATCGCCTCTCTGCTCGAGCGCGAGCGGGCGTCGCGATATCGCGCGAAGGCGTTCCGCCAGGCGGCTGCAGCACTCGAGCAGCTGCCTGAGGATGTCCGCACCGATCCCACGCGCCTGCGCGCCGCGAAGGGGATCGGGGAATCGACCTTCGGTGTCATCCGTCAGGCGCAGGCGGGTGAGGTCCCGGACTACCTCGTCGAGCTCCGTGGCGACGTCGAGCCGGAGCGGGTGTCGGAACTGCGTTCGGCGCTGCGCGGCGACCTCCACGCGCACACGGACTGGTCGGACGGGACGACGTCGATCGCGGTCATGGCCGCCGCCGCGCGGGCGCTCGGGCACGAGTATCAGGCGATCACCGACCACTCGCCGCGCCTCCGGGTGGCCCGTGGGCTCTCCGCCGAGAGGCTCCGCGAACAGATCCCCCTCGTGCGGGCAGAGTCGGGCGAGGGATTCACGCTGCTCGCGGGCATCGAGGTCGACATCCTCGAAGACGGAGCGCTCGATCAGGGGGACTCGCTGCTCGGTGAGCTCGACATCGTCGTGGCATCCGTGCATTCGAAACTGCGCATGGATGCGAGGCCGATGACGGCTCGGATGATCGCGGCCGTCTCCCATCCGCGGGTGAACGTGCTCGGCCATTGCACCGGACGGCTCGTGCAGGGGGAGCGCGGTACGCGTTCCGAGTCGCAGTTCGACGCCGCCGCGGTGTTCGCGGCGTGCGCCGAGAACGGCGTCGCGGTCGAGATCAACTCGCGCCCGGAGCGCCAGGATCCGCCCGACGAGCTGATCGCGATCGCGCTGGAGGCGGGCTGCCTCTTCTCCATCGACTCGGACGCCCACGCGCCGGGTCAGCTGTCACTTCTCGACCACGGCGCCGAGCGCGCCGAGCGTGCGGGCGTGCCGGCCTCCCGGATCATCACCACGTGGGGGCTCGAACGGCTTCTCGCCTGGTCGAGCTGACTCAGTCCCCGACCGTCGCGACGGCGGCGACCGCACGGGCCATCGACGACCCGAGGTTCCATTTCTCCGCGAGCGCTGTCGCCTCGTCGACCTCGGCCGGATCGAGCGGGCGGAGCGGTTCCGCCGGCGCGATGATGTCGAGGTCCGTGGCCACCGCGACCACGGTGGGAGCGACGTCGAGATAGTCCGCTGCGGCGAGGACCTTGGCCCGTACGCCTGCGCTCATCCCCTCACCCGCCTCGGCGGCCGCTCGGATGCCGACGAGATCGCCGTGCGTCTGCAGGAGGGTCGCCGCGGTCTTCTCGCCGACCCCGGCGACGCCGGGCAGACCGTCGGACGCATCACCGCGCATCGTGGCGAAGTCGGCGTACTGGCCGGGCAGCACGCCGTACTTGGCGACGACCACGGCATCCGTCACGATCTCGAGGTTGCTCATGCCCCTCGCGGTGTAGACGACGCGCACATCCCTCGCGTCGTCGACGAGCTGGAAGAGGTCGCGATCGCCCGTGACGATGTCGACGGGCATGGTCGCGTGCGTGGCGAGGGTGCCGATGACGTCGTCGGCCTCGTGCTCGGCCACGCCGATGATCGGGATGCCGAGGAGGCCGAGCGTCTGGCGGATCAGCGGGATCTGCGCTTCGAGGGGGTCGGGCACCTCTTCGACGTCGGGCCCGGCCGCCACGACCTCGACCACACGATGCGCCTTGTAGCTCGGGATCAGGTCGACGCGCCACTGCGGGCGCCAGTCGTCGTCCCAGCAGGCGATCACGTGCGTCGGTTCGTAGAGGGTGATGAGCTTCGCGATGATGTCGAGCAGGCCGCGCGCCGCGTTGATGGGGGAGCCGTCCGGAGCCGTCACCTTGTCGGGAACGCCGTAGAAGGCACGGAAGTAGAGGCTGGCGGTGTCGAGCAGAAGGAGCTTGTCGGCGCGTGGCATGCCCACAGTCTGTCAGCGTGGGGGCATCGCGCGATATTGCATCCTTCGAGCAGCCCCGAGATCTGATAGCCTTGACTGTCACTCGTGGCGTGCCTATGCATGCCCGGGTGGCAGAAACCAAATCAATCGCTGCAGAGCTCGTGATCGGCCGTGCGCGGCCGGAGCCTTCAGCCCGAGTCTCCATTCACAAGGACAACCCACTACATGACTACCGCAACGACCGCCCCGGCCACCAAGCAGGTCGCCATCAACGACATCGGATCTGCTGAGGACTTCCTGGCCGCGGTCGAGAAGACCCTGAAGTTCTTCAACGACGGCGACATCATCGAAGGAACGATCGTCAAGATCGACCGCGATGAGGTCCTGCTCGATGTCGGATACAAGACCGAGGGTGTCATCCCCTCGCGCGAGCTCTCGATCAAGCACGACGTCGACCCCAACGAGGTCGTCAAGGTCGGCGACGAGGTCGAGGCCCTGGTTCTCCAGAAGGAGGACAAGGAAGGCCGTCTGATCCTCTCCAAGAAGCGTGCTCAGTACGAGCGTGCCTGGGGAGACGTCGAGAAGATCAAGGAGAACGACGGCGTCGTCACCGGTACGGTCATCGAGGTCGTCAAGGGTGGACTCATCGTCGACATCGGCCTCCGTGGCTTCCTGCCGGCTTCGCTCATCGAGCTGCGCCGCGTCCGCGACCTCACGCCGTACCTCGGCCAGGAGATCGAGGCCAAGATCCTCGAGCTCGACAAGAACCGCAACAACGTCGTGCTCAGCCGCCGTGCGCTGCTCGAGCAGACGCAGTCGGAGTCGCGCACCACGTTCCTGAACAACCTGCACAAGGGTCAGGTCCGCAAGGGTGTCGTGTCGTCGATCGTCAACTTCGGTGCGTTCGTCGACCTGGGCGGCGTGGACGGCCTCGTGCACGTCTCCGAGCTGTCCTGGAAGCACATCGAGCACGCCTCCGAGGTCGTCGAGGTGGGCCAGGAGGTCACCGTCGAGATCCTCGAGGTCGACCTCGACCGCGAGCGCGTCTCCCTGTCGCTGAAGGCGACGCAGGAGGACCCGTGGCAGGTCTTCGCCCGTACCCACGCGATCGGTCAGGTCACGCCGGGTAAGGTCACCAAGCTCGTTCCGTTCGGTGCGTTCGTTCGCGTCGCAGACGGCATCGAGGGCCTCGTCCACATCTCCGAGCTCTCCAGCAAGCACGTCGAGCTGGCCGAGCAGGTCGTGTCGGTCGGCGAAGAGGTCTTCGTCAAGGTCATCGACATCGACCTCGAGCGTCGCCGCATCTCGCTCTCGCTGAAGCAGGCGAACGAGGCCGTCGACGTCAACGGCACCGAGTTCGACCCGGCCCTCTACGGCATGCTCGCCGAGTACGACGAGGCCGGCGAGTACAAGTACCCGGAGGGCTTCGACCCCGAGACCGGTGCGTGGAAGGAAGGCTTCGACACCCAGCGCGAGGCATGGGAGCAGGAGTACGCTGCAGCCCAGGCTCGCTGGGAGGCCCACAAGGCTCAGGTTGCCAAGGCAGCCGAGGCCGAGGCGGCCGCTGGCGACGACTTCGGTGGCCAGGTCTTCTCGAGCGAGGCCGCAGGCGCGGGCACGCTCGCTGATGACGAGGCACTCGCGGCACTCCGCGAGAAGCTCTCGGGCGGCAACGCGTAAGCGTCACGCTTTCTGGAACGGGCCGTCATCCTTCGGGATGGCGGCCCGTTCCGCGTATCCGCCCCGTGTCGACGAGGTGTCGACGGCTGCATGACCGAACATTACGTCCGCATTCGTCACATTTCTGCGGGTTGGACAGCATGGGGGTATGACCTCCCTGCTCTCCGCGCCGTCCACGGCACGCGGCCCGGCGATCGCCGGCACCGCCCAGCCCGTGCGCCTGCACGGGGTGGAGCGGAGCTTCCCCGTCACCCGTGGCCGCCGGGACGTCCTCCGCGGAGTCGACGTCGACGTCGCCGCCGGCGAGATCGTCGCGATCGTCGGGCCGTCCGGATGCGGGAAGTCGACGCTCCTGCGTCTGGTGGGCGGACTGGATGCGCCGACGAGCGGCCGCATCCTGCTCGATGACTCCGCTGTCGCCGATGTCGATGAGCGCACCGCGATCGCGTTCCAGGAGCCGCGGCTCCTGCCGTGGCGCACGATCGCGCAGAACGTCGAGCTCGGGCTTCCGCGCGGCACCGCTCGACGCGAGGGGCGTGAGCGTGTGCGGGAGCTGCTCGAGCTGGTCGGTCTCGGCCAGGCCGCAGATCAGCGTCCGCGTGAAGTGTCGGGTGGAATGGCACAGCGCGCCTCTCTGGCCCGGGCGCTCGCCCGCAACCCCGGTGTGCTCCTGCTCGACGAGCCCTTCGGAGCGCTCGATGCCCTGACCCGCCTGCGGATGCACGACCTCCTCCTGAAGATCCACGCCGCCGAGCCCACGACCGTCCTCCTCGTCACCCATGACGTCGAAGAGGCCCTCTACCTGGCCGATCGCGTGCTGCTGCTGCGCACGCTCGTCGGCGACGCCGAGACGGATGCGCCCTCCATCGTGCGCACGATCACCGTTCCCGGTATCCGCCCCCGTGACCGCGCCGATCGCGGTCTCGCTGACCTCCGCGCCGAGCTGCTTGAAGGACTCGGCGTCGACACCCACCACAGCACCGCCACCGAGGAGACCCGATGAGCACCATCACCCGCCGAATCATCCCCGCGATCGCCGTCGCCGGGACGATGATGCTCGTCGCGACCGGCTGCGTCGCCGGTGAGAACGCCACGGCCTCCGACGCGAAGGACGACGCCGCGTCGACCGGGGAGTGGTCGTCCGACACGCTGTCGATCGACTTCGCCACGTACAACCCTCTCAGCCTCGTGATCCGCGACCAGGGCATCCTCGAGGAGATCCTGGGCGACGACGTCGAGGTCGAGTGGGTGCAGTCCGCCGGATCCAACAAGGCGAACGAGTTGCTGCGCTCCGGCTCGATCGACGTGGGCTCGACCGCAGGTTCTGCCGCGCTCCTCGCTCGCGCGAACGGCTCTCCGATTCAGGTCATCGACATCTTCTCTCAGCCCGAGTGGTCGGCGATCGTCGTCGGTCCCGACAGCGACATCACCTCCGTCGAGGACCTCGCGGGCAAGTCGGTCGCCGCGACCAAGGGCACTGACCCGTACTTCTTCCTGCTGCAGTCGCTCGAGGAGGCCGGTCTCTCGGTCGACGACGTCGAGGTGCAGAACCTCCAGCACGCGGACGGGCGCGCCGCGCTCGACGGCGGCTCGGTCGACGCCTGGGCCGGACTCGACCCGATCATGGCCGCGGCCGAGGTGGAGTCGGGTGACCAGCTCATCTACCGCAACGTCGACTTCAACACCTACGGGTTCCTGAACGCGACCGAGGACTTCATCGAGAACCACGCCGATCTCGCCCAGGCGGTGGTGGACGCCTACGAGAAGGCGCGCGACTGGGCTCTCGAGAACCCGGACGAGACCGCGGCGCTGCTCGCCGAGGTGGCCGGCATCGACGTCGAGGTCGCCAAGACCGTGATCACCGAGCGCTCGAACCTCGACGTGAGCGGGATCCCCGGTGACGATCAGGTCGCCGTGCTCGAGAAGATCGCGCCCGTGCTCGCCGACTCCGGTGACGTGCAGGGCGGCAAGGATTCGGTCGACAAGGCGCTCGACTCGATCGTGAACGCGACGTTCGCCGAGAAGGCGGTCGGGGGCGAGTGACCGACCAGGTGGTGGTCCCCGCCGACGCGCGTGAGGCGCTCGACGCCGCTCGAGGTGTCCGTCGGCGGCCCGAGGTGGGCGCGCGGCATGCGTGGGACCGTCCGGCAGTGCGGATCGCCGGCGGGTTCCTGCTGCCTGTCCTCATCCTCATCGCGTGGCAGGTCGTGACGACCACCGGAGCCGTCGCGCCCTACCTGCTGCCGTCTCCGGAATCCGTCTTCGCTGCCGGTGTCGAGCTGGCCGAGCGGGGGCTGCTCTGGACGCACATCGCGATCTCGGTGCAGCGCGTGCTGCTCGGCTTCGCGATCGGATCAGTGATCGGACTCGCGATCGCGGGGATCGTCGGGCTCTCGAGGATCGGCGACGTGCTGCTCAGCCCGACGCTCTCGGCAGTCCGTGCGGTCCCGTCCCTGGCCTGGGTGCCGCTGCTCATTCTCTGGATGCAGATCGGTGAGGAGTCGAAGGTGACGCTGATCGCGATCGGCGCCTTCTTCCCCGTCTACACCACGGTCGCGTCGGCGCTCCGCCATGTCGATCCGCTGCTGGTCGAGGCCGGGCGGTCGTTCAGCCTGCGCGGCTGGTCGCTGTTCCGCACCGTGCAACTGCCCGCAGTCGTGCCGTCGGTGATCGCCGGCCTCCGACTCGCGCTCGCACAGGCGTGGCTGTTCCTGGTCGCAGCAGAGCTCATCGCGTCGTCGATGGGACTCGGGTTCCTGCTCACCGATTCTCAGAGCAACGGACGCGTCGACCGCATCCTGCTCTCGATCGTCCTGCTCGCGCTCCTCGGGACGATCACGAACGCGCTTCTCGTTCTGGTCGAGAAGTACCTGCTCCGACGGTGGGTGTGATCATGACGGAAGCCCGGCTGCACGAGACCCGCACCTATCCGGCGCCCGCAGGGTTCGCCGCGACGGCGAACGTGACCGAAGAGGCCTATGCGCGGGCGGCCTCGGACCCGACCCTCTTCTGGGAGCAGGCGGCCGAGCGGCTCGACTGGGCCGAGTCCTGGCATACGGCTCACGAATGGGAACCGCCCGTGGCAGATGCCGTTCCCGCTGCGCGCTGGTTCGTCGGCGGCCGCCTCAACGTCGCGTACAACTGCGTCGACCGCCATGTCGAGGCCGGCCGCGGTGACAAGGTCGCCCTGCACTTCGAGGGCGAGCCGGGCGACCGCATCGCCGTGACGTACTCCGACCTCCAGGAGAGGGTGTCGCGCGCGGCGAACGCGCTCATAGCACTCGGCATCCGACCCGGTGATCGCGTCGTCGTCTACCTTCCTGTGCTGATCGAGACGGTCGTGATCACGCTCGCGTGCGCTCGCATCGGAGCCGTGCACTCGCTGGTGTTCGGCGGGTTCTCCGCCGAGGCCGTGCGGTTCCGACTCGCCGACACCGGAGCCAAGCTGCTCGTGACGAGCGACGGCCAGTTCCGCCGCGGCACTGCCACCGAGGTCAAGTCGACGGCCGACATCGCGGCTGCGGATCTCCCCGACCTCGAGCACGTGCTCGTGCTCCGGCGCACCGGCCAGGAGGTCCCCTGGACCGAGGGACGCGACGTGTGGTGGCACGACGTCGTCGACACCGCCTCGTCCGAGCACGTGGCAGAAGCGTTCGATTCCGAGCATCCGCTCTTCATCATCTACACGTCGGGCACCACCGGGAAGCCGAAGGGACTCGTCCACACCTCCGGCGGCTACCTCACGCACGCGAGCTGGGCGCACTGGGCCCATTTCGACGCGAAGCCCGACGACGTCCACTGGTGCACGGCGGACCTCGCCTGGGTGACGGCCCACACGTACGAGATCTACGGTCCGCTCTCGAACGGGCTGACGCAGGTCATCTACGAGGGGACGCCGGACACTCCGAACCGAGAGCGGCATCTCGAGATCATCGAGCGCTACGGCGTGACCGTGTACTACACCGCGCCCACGCTCATCCGGACCTTCATGACCTGGTTCGGCACCGAGCTGCCGCAGGGGCACGACCTGTCATCGCTGCGCCTGCTCGGAACGGTCGGGGAGGCGATCAACCCTGAGGCGTGGATCTGGTTCCGCCGCAACTTCGGGCGCGACGAGCTCCCGGTGGTCGACACCTGGTGGCAGTCCGAGACCGGGGCGGCGATGATCGCACCGCTTCCCGGCGTCACGACGCTCAAGCCAGGATCAGCGTCCGTGCCGCTGCCGGGCATCGATGCGACGGTGGTCGATGTGAACGGCGATGAGGTCGCGCCCGGAAGATCCGGCACGCTCGTCGTGCGACGTCCATGGCCGGGGATGGCCCGCACCGTGTGGGGGAACCCGCAGCGCTACCGCGACGCGTACTGGGCGGCGTACGCCGGACACGGCGAGCACGGCGGATACTACGTCGCCGGTGACGGGGCCACCCGAGACGCCGACGGATACATCTGGATCCTCGGCCGACTCGACGACGTCGTGAATGTGTCCGGTCACAGGCTCTCGACCATCGAGATCGAATCGGCCCTCGTGGCGCACGACACGGTCGGAGAGGCCGGAACCGCAGGCGTCGCCGACGCGGTCACCGGGCAGGCGGTGGTCGCCTTCGTCACCGCGTCCGGACGCTCGGAGGTCTCGACCTCGGAGCTGCGGGGCCAGGTCGCCACGGCGATCGGACCTGTCGCCAAGCCGAAACACATCGTCGTGGTGCCCGACCTGCCCAAGACCCGCTCCGGCAAGATCATGCGGCGACTGCTCGCGCAGCTCTGGGAAGCCGAGCAGGACCGACGAGCAGGACGCGCACCCGCACCCCTCGGGGACACGACATCTCTGCAGAACCCGTGGGCCGTCGACGACATCGCCGCCGTGCTCGAGAACGCTGAACTGAGGACATGATGACGGAAGAACACCGCTTCGGATTTCGCACGAGGGCGCTCCATGCCGGCGGCACTCCTGACGCCGCCACCGGCGCACGCGCCGTGCCGATCTACCAGACGACGTCCTTCGTCTTCGAGGATGCGACGGATGCCGGCAACCTCTTCGCGCTGCAGAAGTACGGCAACATCTACTCCCGCATCGGCAACCCCACCGTCGCCGCACTCGAGGAGCGTCTGGCCTCGCTCGAGGGCGGGATCGGCGCCGTCGCGACCGCATCCGGCATGAGCGCGGAGTTCATCACCTTCGCCGCGCTCGTCGGAGCCGGCGACCATGTGGTGGCCTCCGCCCAGCTCTACGGCGGCACGGTGACCCAGCTCGACGTGACGCTTCGCCGTTTCGGCGTCGAGACCACGTTCGTCCCCTCCACCGACCCCGCAGACTACGCGGCGGCGATCCGCCCCGAGACCAAGGTCGTCTACGTGGAGATGATCGGCAATCCGTCCGGCGAGATCGCCGACATCGATGGTCTCGCAGAGGTCGCCCACGCTGCGGGCGTGCCGCTCGTCGTCGACGCGACACTGGCCACCCCGTACCTCGCGCGTCCGCTCGAGCACGGCGCCGACATCGTCATCCACTCGGTGACCAAGTTCCTCGGCGGTCATGGGACGACCCTCGGGGGAGTCGTGATCGAGAAGGGCACGTTCGACTGGGGCAACGGGCGGTTCCCGCAGATGACCGAGCCTGTCGAGTCCTACGGCGGGATCAAGTGGTGGGACAACTTCGGCGAGTACGGGTTCCTCACCAAGCTCCGCACCGAGCAGCTGCGTGACATCGGGCCCGCGTTGAGTCCGCAGTCCGCCTTCAACCTCCTGCAGGGCGTCGAGACGCTTCCGCAGCGCATCGACGCCCATCTCGCCAACGCGCGCATCGTCGCGGACTGGCTGGCGTCCGACCCTCGCGTGGAATACGTGACCTGGGCGGGGCTCGAGGGGCATCCGCACCATGAGCGGGCCGCCAAGTATCTGCCGCTCGGACCGGGGTCGGTCTTCGCCTTCGGGGTCAAGGCCGACGACGGTCGCGCGGCGGGGGAGACCCTGATCGAGAACCTCCAGCTGGCATCGCACCTGGCCAACATCGGTGACGCGCGCACGCTCGTCATCCACCCGGCATCCACCACGCATCGGCAGCTGACGGAGTCTCAGCTCGCGGCAGCCGGCGTCCGTTCGGACCTCATCCGCATCTCGGTGGGCCTCGAAGACGCGGACGACATCATCTGGGACCTCGACCAGGCACTCAGCACGGCGACGGGAGCGAACCGATGAGCGGCACCGACATCGCGGCGGGGGACGCCTGCGCCGTGCCCACGCCTCAGGATGCCGTGGCGTGCGCGCTGCCCGCCGCCGCCTCGCTGCATCCTGAGCGCACATGGCAGGGCCCGAACCAGCAGCAGCGCTTCGGCATCCTGCGACGCGCGAAGTCCGTCGCGATCGTCGGCGCATCGAACAACCCGGCCCGCGCGTCGTACTTCGTCGCAACCTACCTGCTCTCGAGCACCGCGTACGACGTGTACCTCGTCAATCCGCGCGAATCGTCGATCCTCGGCCAACCCGTCTACGCATCGCTCGCCGACCTCCCCGTCGTCCCCGACATCGTCGACGTGTTCCGTCGGCACGAGGATCTGCCGGGTGTCGCGCAGGAGGCGATCGACGTCGGCGCGCAGACGCTGTGGCTGCAGCTCGGCTCCTGGAACGAGGGGGCGGCTGCTCTCGCCGAGGATGCGGGACTCTCCGTGGTGATGGATCGCTGCATCAAGATCGAGCACGCTCGGTTCCACGGCGGACTGCACCTGGCGGGGTTCGACACGGGTGTCATCAGCTCCCGTCGGCAGCTGCTCGGGCGCTGAGCCGGCCGGGCCGAAGCCTAGACTGGCCGCATGGCTCTCATCGCGCTCACCGGCGGCATCGCCTCCGGGAAGTCGACCATCGCACGACGGCTGGCGGAGAGGGGAGCCGTCATCGTCGACGCCGATCAGATCGTGCGCGACGTACAGGGTCCCGGGAGTCCGGTGCTCGCCGCGATCGGGGAGGCCTTCGGTGCGGAGATCATCGCCGCCGACGGATCACTCGATCGCGCAGCGCTGGGAGCGAAGGTCTTCGGGCACCCGGAGCAGCTCGCGCGGCTGAACGCGATCGTGCATCCCGCGGTCCGAATCGAATCACAGCGTCGGTTCGACGAGGCGGCTGCCGCCCACTCCGACGCGGTGGTCGTCTACGACGTGCCGCTGCTCGTCGAGGCACGGGTCGACGATCCCTGGGACCTGATCGTCGTCGCACACGCGCCCGTAGAAGAACGCAGACGTCGGCTGGTGGAGCTGCGCGGTATGCCCGAGAGGGCCGCGCAGGAGCGGATCGACGCGCAGGTCTCCGATGAGCGACGCCTGGCCATCGCGGACGTGGTCATCGACACGTCCGGATCGCTCGAGCAGACGCTCGCACAGGCGGATGCTCTCTGGGAGCGGATCAGCACGTCGTGACCTTCACGGGTCACGCCCCCGGATCACCCGCCTACCGACGGTTGATCGTCGGGCTGTTCTTCGCCGGGATCGCGACATTCGCGCAGCTCTATTCGCCCCAGGCCGTGCTGCCGCAGCTGTCGATCGACCTGGGCATCTCGCCGGCGAGCGCCGCTCTGAGCGTGTCCGCGGCGACGCTCGGTCTGGCCGCCGCCGTCATCCCGTGGTCGATGGTGGCCGACCGCATCGGGCGCGTGCAGGCGATGGCGATCGGCGTGCTCACCGCGACCGCGCTGGGGCTCCTCGCGCCGCTCAGCACCGGCTTGGAGATGCTGTTGAGCCTCCGCCTTCTCGAGGGAGTCGCGCTCGGGGCGGTGCCTGCGGTCGCGTTGGCGTACCTGAGCGAAGAGGTCAGCCCGCGGAATGCCGCCGCGGCGGCAGGGAGCTACATCGCCGGGACGACGGTGGGCGGGCTGCTCGGACGGATCGTGTCCGGCATCGTCGGCGAGCAGACGGGATGGCGGGAGGGTATGTGGACGGTCGCGGGGGTGTGCGCGCTGGCGGCCGTGCTGTTCCTCTGGCTGACGCCGAAGGCGCAGGGTTTCGTGCCCGGACGATTCCGCGACCACGCCGGACCGGGGATCCTCACGCGCCTGCTGACGCCCCTGCGCTCGGGGCGTCAGCTCGCGCTGTATGCCCAGGGCTTCCTGCTCATGGGCGCGTTCGTGGCCGTCTACAACTACCTCGGATTCCACCTCGCCGAGCCGCCCTTCACGCTTCCGGCCTGGGTGGTGACACTGCTCTTCCTCGCCTACCTCGCCGGCACCGTCTCGTCGCCCTGGGCCGGTTCTCTGGCCGCGCGTTTCGGGCGATACCCGGTGCTGCTGGGCGCGATCGCGGTGATGGCAGCGGGTGCGGCCGCGATGTGGGCGCACGCCACTCCGATCGTGCTGCTCGGGCTGCTTCTCTTCACCGGGGGCTTCTTCGGGGCGCACGCGGTGGCATCGGGGTGGGCGCCGGTGGCGGCAGGACCCGACAGCAGAGCACAGGCATCCTCGCTCTATTACTTCGGTTACTACGCGGGATCGAGCCTGTTCGGCTGGGCGCTCGGCATCGTGTTCGGCCAGGTGGACTGGGTGTGGTTCATCGTTGCGATCCTCGCGATGTGCGCCCTCGCGGCGGCCTCGGCTGTCGCGAAGCTGCGCGGATCGCCCGATGACGGTCTCTCCTGAGCGACGATCGACCGCTCGTGACCGGTGTCACTGCGAGGATGGACGCATGCGACTGAATCTCCTCGCCGCCTACGACGCACAGCTTCGGACCGATGCGGAGACCGCTCAAGCACTGTCTGTCTCATCGATGGGACCCATCCGTCTCGCGGTCTTCCCCGGCGGACGCGGGTTCGTGTCGTACGCGAACCTGGACGGAGCGGATGCCGCGCGGGTGGCCGAGCTCGTCGACGCGGCGATCGCGCACTTCCTCGGCATTCCGGGCATCGCGAGCGTGGAGTGGAAGACCCGTGGCCATGACCGTGCCCCCGGGCTGCACGATGCGCTCATCGCACGAGGGTTCGTGCCCGAGGACACCGAGTCGATCATGATCGGGGAGGCTGCACTGCTCGCCGAGGAGGTCGCGGTTCCTGACGGAGTGGAGCTGCGCCGTGCACGCACCGAGGCGGAGGTGCTGGCCATGGAGGAGATGCAGGGCACCGTCTTCGAGGACCCGCACTGGCGTGCGCGGGCCGAGACGACTCTGCAACGCGTCCGTTCGGACGATTCGGTGGAGTTGTGGATCGCAGTGTCGGACGGCGCGGTGATCAGCGCGGGACGCCTCGAGCCGGTGGCGGGGACCGACTTCGCGGGATTGTGGGGTGGTGCGACGCTGCCGTCGTGGCGAGGGCGCGGGATCTATCGCGCACTCACCGCACAGCGTGCGCGGTCGGCGCTCGCTCGAGGCAAGCGCTATCTCCAGTCCGACTCGACGGAGTTCTCCCGACCCATCCTCGAACGTGCAGGACTGATGATGGTGTCGACCACGACTCCCTACGTCTGGACGCCCGCGACAGAGTGATCCGCCCGACGTGCGCGCCGGCGTCGAGCGCGTCGCCGCAGGAGCACGATCACCGCGACGACGAGTCCGACGAGCATCATCGCCGCCAGCACCGGCACGATGATCGCTGCGGCGGCGAGGGCGAAGGACGCCCCGTCTTCGACGCTGCTGAGCACCGGTGCGGCCAGACCGCCGGTGGTCGTGTTCGCAGCCACGCGAGCCGTGGCCTTGACCACATGCACGACCAGGGCGATCGCGATGCCTGTGACGACGGGAACCCAGGTGTTGTCGGTGAAGAACGCCGCGGGGTCGTCGACGGCGATCGTCTGGGCGCCGGACCCCGCCCCGAACGCGATGCCTCCTGCGGCGGGGCGCAGGATGCTCTGGATCACGTCGTTCACCGAGTCGACCGCGGGGATCTTGTCGGCGACGATCTCGAGGAGCAGCAGGACGCCCACGACCCACAGCGCGATGTCGCTCGACAGCCAGGACCACGCCGAAGGAAGCGTCATGGCCGGCAGCAGCCGGTCGGCGAGCCCGAGGAGGAACAGCGGCATCCAGGCGTTCAGACCTGCGGAGGCCGCGAGGCTGGTGCCGATGATGAACTCGATCACGCCCCCACTCTAGGTGCAGCATCGGACGCGCGACCCCGGTGTCGGTGGCCCGGCATACGCTGGAGGTATGCAACCCACGCGCAGTGTCCGTCCCTTCGAGGTCATCAGCGAATACGCGCCGGCCGGCGACCAGCCGAAGGCGATCGCAGAACTCGCATCGCGCATCAACGCCGGCGAGACCGACATCGTGCTGCTCGGCGCCACCGGTACCGGAAAGTCGGCGACCACCGCCTGGCTGGTCGAGCAGGTGCAGCGTCCGACCCTCGTGCTCGCGCACAACAAGACGCTCGCGGCCCAGCTCGCCAACGAGTTCCGTGAGCTGATGCCCAACAACGCGGTCGAGTACTTCGTCTCCTACTACGACTACTACCAGCCCGAGGCGTACGTCCCGCAGACGGACACCTTCATCGAGAAGGATTCGTCGATCAACTCCGAGGTCGAGCGTCTTCGTCACTCGACGACGAACTCGTTGCTCAGTCGCCGCGACGTGATCGTCGTCTCCACCGTGTCGTGCATCTACGGTCTCGGCGCGCCGGAGGAGTACCTTCGTGCCATGGTCGCCCTCCAGGTGGGGGAGCGGTACGACAGGGATGCCCTCATCCGGCAGTTCATCGCGATGCAGTACAACCGCAACGACGTCGACTTCTCGCGCGGCAACTTCCGCGTGCGCGGCGACACGATCGAGATCATTCCGGTCTACGAGGAGCATGCGATCCGCATCGAGCTGTTCGGTGACGAGATCGAGGCGCTCTACTCCCTGCATCCGCTCACCGGTGAGGTCATCGAGAAGCTCGATGCCGTTCCGATCTTCCCCGCCTCGCACTACGTCGCGGGCACCGACGTCATCCAGCGTTCGATCGGAACGATCGAGCACGAGCTCGAAGAGCGCCTCAAGGAGTTCGAGCGTCAGGGAAAGCTTCTCGAGGCTCAGCGTCTGCGCATGCGCACCACGTTCGACCTCGAGATGCTTCAGCAACTGGGCTTCTGCTCGGGAATCGAGAACTACTCCCGGCATATGGACGGCCGTCAGCCCGGCGAGCCGCCGCACACGCTGCTCGACTTCTTCCCCGACGACTTCATGCTCGTGATCGACGAGTCCCACGTCACGGTGCCGCAGATCGGTGCGATGTACGAGGGCGACGCGTCGCGCAAGCGCACGCTCGTGGAACACGGATTCCGTCTGCCGAGCGCGATGGACAACCGTCCGCTCCGCTGGGACGAGTTCAAGAACCGCATCGGTCAGACCGTCTATCTGTCGGCGACGCCAGGCAAGTACGAGATGGGTATCGCCGACGGTGTGGTCGAGCAGATCATTCGCCCGACGGGCCTCGTGGATCCGCACATCATCGTGAAGCCGTCCAAGGGGCAGATCGACGATCTCCTCGAAGAGATCCGGGTCCGCGTGGGGCGTGACGAGCGCGTGCTCGTCACGACGCTCACGAAGAAGATGTCCGAAGAGCTCACCGACTTCCTCGGAGAGCACGGCGTGCGGGTGCGGTATCTCCACTCCGATGTCGACACGCTCCGCCGTGTCGAGCTGCTCAGCGAGCTGCGTGCCGGTGTCTACGACGTGCTCGTCGGCATCAACCTGCTCCGCGAGGGGCTGGATCTTCCGGAGGTCTCGTTGGTCGCGATCCTCGACGCCGACAAAGAGGGCTTCCTGCGCTCCGGCACGTCGCTGATCCAGACGATCGGTCGAGCGGCGCGAAACGTGTCGGGTGAAGTGCACATGTACGCCGACAAGATCACCGACTCGATGGCCAAGGCCATCGAGGAGACCGACCGTCGTCGTGAGAAGCAGGTGGCCTACAACCTCGAGCACGGCATCGACCCGCAACCGCTGCGCAAGCGGATCGCCGACATCACCGAGGTGCTCGCTCGAGAGGGTGCCGATACGGCCGAGATGATGTCCGGACGTGGGCGTGCGACAGGCAAGGGCAAGTCGCCGACACCCAATCTGCGACGTACGGGAATCGCTGCGGAGGGCGCCCAGCAGCTCGAAGCGGTCATCCAGGACCTCTCGGATCAGATGCTCGCGGCCGCGGCCGAGCTCAAGTTCGAACTCGCCGGGCGGTTGCGCGACGAGGTGCAGGACATGAAGAAGGAGCTGCGTGCCATGGAGAAGGCCGGGCACGCCTGATCTCAGGAGGAGACGACGATGGACGCGTCAGGAGACGAGCTCGCCGATCGTGTACGCGCACTGCTGACCCTCGACGGTGACGTCGAGGAGAAGCGGATGTTCGGCACCCGCGCGTTCCTCCTCGACGGACACATCCTGGTCGGAGCCCGCAACGGAGGCGTGCTCCTCGTTCGGGTCGACGAAGAGCACGGCGCCGCCCTCGTCACCAGGCCGGGCGTCCAGACGGCGGTGATGGGCCCGCGGACGATGGGGACGGGATGGCTCGATGTGTCGCCGGCTGTGTTGGCCGCTGACGACGATCTCGCATTCTGGCTCGACGTCGCACGCGAGGACGCGAGACGCGACGGCTGAGACTCCGGCGACGATCGCGGATCTCAGGGGCAGTGGACGAGCGTCTTCGGACCCGACCGGTCGATCTCATGGTCGCTCATGGGGGATCCGCACAGAGGGCAGGCACGTTCCGCTCGCTCGGAGGCGGTCGGCGGCGGCGTCTTCTCGTAGGGCCCGACCGATGCAGGACCGGCCAGGCGGATCAGGTTCGAGTTGATCCAGGAATAGAGGCCACCTGCCTCGCGGATCCGCGAGCGAAGGGGAGGACGATCACCGGAGCGTGTCATGTTGCTTAGTGTACTAACTATTAGTGTCGTTGTATAGTCGAGCCGTGACCGCTACGGATGATCTGCTCAAGCTGGACAACCAGCTCTGCTTCGCCCTGGTGACCGCGGCGCGCAACGTCGTCGCCATCTATCGGCCGATCCTCGAGCCGCTCGGGCTCACGCATCCGCAGTATCTCGTGATGCTCGCGCTCTGGGAGCGCGCTCCACGCCCGCTCAACGACCTCGCGGCCGACCTCGCTCTCGAGCCGGCCACCGCATCGCCGCTGGTGAAGCGTCTCGAGGCCGACGGGCTGGTCGCCCGGCAGCGCAGCTCGGAGGACGAGCGTCGCCTCGACATCACCCTCACGGATGCCGGCCGCGCGCTCCGTGAGCGTGCCCTGGATGTTCCTCGCCAGGTCATGGCGGCCGTGGGCATGGATCTCGCGCAGATCGCGACGCTGCGCGACGGGTTGTCGGCTTTCGCGGGTCGCCGCCCGACCTCGGAGTGACCGAGTCGTAGGGTGTGGGCATGCCGAGTGACCGCCCGACACGTGATGCGCGTCGAGGCGTTCATCGGCTCGGAATCGTGAGCGCCGTCGCCGCACTCTTCCTCATCGTGATGATCGCCGCCGCGATTCAGGGAACCCCGACATTCCGTCCGTCCGAGCCCGCGCCGCTTGCCTCGTCGGAGCCGGCCCCGACGACGATCCCCGGAGAGACGGGGCTCCCGGAGGAGATCGAGATCGATCCCACGAGTGCGGCGGTGGTGCAGGCGTTCGCAGTGATCCTGATGCTCCTCGTGGTCGCCGGCGTCATCGTGCTCCTCGTGATCATCGCTCGGGCGCTGCTGCGGGCCTGGCGGAACAGGCCCACAGGGCTCCGTGATGGAGCCGAGGTCGCTGCCGAGGTCGCCGAAGTGACCGCGGTACCCGAGCCGGAGGTGGCCGTCGACGCCGTCCGACGTGGTATCGCCGGGGCGCTGCAGGCGATCGACGACCGCGCGCTGCCGACAGACGCCGTCATCGCCGCCTGGGTCGGCCTCGAAGAGAGCGCGGCGGATGCGGGGGCGAGCCGTGCGCCGAGCGAGACTCCTGCGGAGTTCGCGCTCCGGATCATCACGCGGCGCTCCGGGATCGAGGACGAGGCCTCCGAGTTGCTGACGCTGTTCGAGCGGGTGCGCTTCGGCTCCCACGTGGCCACCGAGTCGGAGAGGCACGCCGCACGTGCTGCTCTCCGCCGGATCGACGAGGTGTGGCGATGACTCGGGGGCGCACCGTCGCCGCCGTCGTGGCCGCGGTGGTCGCTGCGCTGGTGCTCACCGGGTTCGGCTTCACCTGGCCGTTCGTGATCGGGTGGGGTCTTCTCGTGGGCGCGCTTTCGCTCCTCGCGCAGCTCGCGGTTCCCCTCGAACCCAGCGCCGATGCCCCGCACATCCCGGTGGAGCCCGACCGCAGGCCGACGGAGATATCCCGGCTGGCCTGGGCGCTGAACACCCACACCGGGCTCGCCGGCCCGCAGATCACACGCCGCGTCCGGGAAGCTCTTCGGCACCGCCTCCGGCGCCGAGGAGCAGACCCGGCGGACCCGGCGGCACGATCGCAGGTCATCGACCTGATCGGCCCCGACCTGTGGGATCGATTGCAAGGCCCGGGGACCACCATCGTCGACATCGAGCGCGCGCTCGAGGCGATCGACGCCCTCAGCCCGGGGTCGTCCGCAGAGAGCACGACGACACCGGATGCACCGACCTCACCCACCGGCCGCGCGCCACTGTTCCCGAGACACAGGAGATGACATGACGACATCCACCGAGATCGCCGAGGCCGGCGATCGAATCCTCGCCGCCGTGCGCACTGTCGTCGTCGGAATGGACGATCCGCTCGAGATCGCGCTCGCCTCGATCCTGGCCGGGGGACACGTGCTCTTCGAGGACGTGCCCGGCCTCGGCAAGACGCTCGCGGCACGCAGCCTCGCCTCGGCGCTGGGGCTGTCCTTCCGTCGGCTGCAGTGCACCCCGGACATGCTGCCGGGCGATGTCACCGGGTCCTACGTGTACGCGCCCGACTCTTCGGACTTCGTCTTCCGGCCGGGGCCGATCTTCACCGGTCTCCTCCTGGCCGACGAGATCAACCGCACGACGCCGAAGACGCAGTCGGCGATGCTCGAGGCGATGGCCGAGCGACAGGTCACCGTCGAGGGCAACAGCTTCCCCCTGCCCGCGCCGTTCCATGTGATCGCGACCTCGAACCCCATCGAGTACGAGGGCACATATGCTCTCCCCGAGGCACAGCTCGACAGGTTCATGGTCAGGCTCTCCGTCGGGTATCCGGATGTGTCCGGGGAGGCGCAGATCCTGCAGAACCGCGTCAGCCGGCGCCAGGAGGCCGCGCACGTCGCCGCCGTCATCGATGCGGAGCGTCTGGTCGAGCTCCAGGCCGTCGTGGAGGCCATCCATGTCGATGAGGACATAGCGCGCTACTGCGTCGAGATCGCACGTGCGACGCGCACGGCGTCGAACGTGGAGGTCGGTGCCTCGCCGCGCGGCTCGCTCAGCCTGTTGCTGCTCGGTCGCGCCCTGGCCGCGCTGGACGGCCGAGACTTCGTGCGCCCGGACGACATCAAGCGGATCGCCGTACCCGTGCTCGCCCATCGCCTCACGCTGACGCCGCAGGCCTGGGCGCAGGGCGCATCGGCCGCCGATGTCGTGAGCGCGGTCGTCGGCCAGGTGCCTGTGCCTCCGACCGTGAAGGAGCGCGTATGACGAGACCATCGACGCACGGTCGTTGGAGCCCCGCGCTGACCGTCGCGATCGCCGGCGCGATCGTGCTCGCCGTCATCGGGCTCCTCTTCTCGCGTCCTGACGTCGTAGCCATGGGGCTTCCCGTCGCGCTGTGGAGTGCTCTCGCCCTCGGGCGGGGAACCTCGGGTCTCCGCACCGAGCCGAGCGTCGCCGCGCTCTCCCGCACCGACGGCGAACTTCACACCGAGATCTCGGTCGAGAGCGCCGCTGAGATGGTGGAGCTGCTCGTCGTGCAATCCGAGCGCAGGAGCCGACGTGCGATCGTTCCCGGCTCCGATGCCACGGTCCTCGCACGCAGCCGCGTCCTCCATTCGGGCCCTGCACTCCCGGTGCAGGTCTCGACGCGCGGCCTCGCCCTCGACGGGGCGGTCCTCTCGGTGCCGTCCGCGATCGTCCGCAGCGCGCGCCAGGTCGCGCCGACGCCCAGGAGGGTCGGGATGCTGCCGCTGCCGAAGCGGTTGACCGGTCTTCACGGCTCGCACGAGGGACGGCGGCCGGGGCAGGGCGGCGACTTCCGGGACATCCATGCCTTCGTGCCCGGAGATGAACTGCGTCGCGTCGACTGGCGCGCGACTGCGCGGATGGCGCGGAGACCGGGCGATCTGCTCGTGCGGCGCACCCACACGCTTAGCGACGCGTCCGTCGTGATCGCGATGGACACGTCGGAGGACCTCGGCGAGGTCGTCGCATCGTGGGGGAGTGGAGACTTCGAGCGCAGCGGTGTGACCTCGCTCGACAATGCCCGCGAAGCCGCTCGCGGGCTCGCCGGAGCCGCCATCGATGCGGGCGACCGTGTCGCCCTGCACGTCCTGGTGCATGGCGGGCGTTCCCTGCGCAGCGGTGGGGGCTCCCGTCATCTCGCACGACTCGAGGCGGCGATAGCGGCGACGGGGCAGGCGCGCGACGATGCGGCCTTCCGCAGGACCCCGCATGTCCCGCACGGCTCGGTCGTCCTCGTCCTGTCCACGTTCTTCCAGGGAGCCGCCGCGCAGACCGCGCTGATGTGGCGGGCGAGCGGTCACCGGGTCGTCGCGATCGACGTCCTGCCCCGGCTCGACCGTGCTCGCCTCAGTCGCCCTCAGCTCATCGGTCTGCGGACGGTGCTGGCGGAGAGGGAGAACGTGTTCGCCGACCTGCACGGTGCGGGCGTCGACGTGGTGGCATGGGCAGACGACCCGTCCTCCGCACTGCGTGAGCTCGCGAGGGCCAGACGATGAGAGCGCCGAACGACGTGCTGCAGACCGCGCCGGCTGTCTCGTGGATCGCGGTGCGGATCGTGTTGATCGCCGTGGTCTCGGTCGGGGCGTTCGCGCTCAACCCGCTCGTCGGGTGGCAGTGGGTCGCCGTCATCCTGGCGATCGTCGCCGCGGTCTTCCCGCAGACCTTCGCCGCGTGGGGCGGGGTGGCGTGCATCGTGATCGGGATGCTCGTGTCCGAGCCGGACCTCGGTCGGGCGATGCTCGCGGTGCTCGTCGTGCACGCGATCCACGTCCTGACCTCGCTGACGCTGGTGATCTCGCGCGGTTCACGGGTCGTGCTGGCCGCACTGCGCCCGACGGCGGCGCGCTTCGTCCTGGTGCAGGCGATCGCCCAGTCGCTGACGGTCGTCGTCATGCTCGGCGCCGACGGGGCCGGGGGGAGCGTTCCGTGGGCGGTCGTCGCCGGCGCGGTCGCTGTGGTCTCGGCCGCGGTGCTGCTGCTGGTGAACGCGAATCGGAGCACGTCGGCAGAGCGCCGATGAGGGTGAGCACCTTCCTGTGAGCCCTCACGGAGCCAATGTCCGTGGCCCCTCGTAGACTTGATCAGTGCCTATCGTCCCGGTTGCAACCCCAGGAAAACTCAGTGTCCGCGGTGCCCGCGTCCACAACCTCAAGAACGTCGACATCGACATCCCACGCGACTCGCTCGTCGTGTTCACCGGCCTGTCCGGATCGGGAAAGTCCAGCCTCGCGTTCGACACGATCTTCGCCGAAGGGCAGCGTCGCTACGTCGAGTCGCTGAGCGCCTACGCGCGCCAGTTCCTCGGCCAGGTCGACCGACCGGACGTCGACTTCATCGAGGGGCTGAGTCCCGCGGTGTCGATCGACCAGAAGTCGACCAACCGCAACCCGCGGTCGACGGTCGGCACGATCACCGAGATCTACGACTACATGCGCCTTCTCTGGGCCCGCATCGGCATCCCGCACTGCCCCGAGTGCGGTGAGCGCATCCAGCGCCAGACCGTGCAGCAGATCGCCGACCAGCTCATGGAGCTGCCGGAGCGCACCCGCTACCAGATCGTCGCGCCCATCGTCTCGCAGAAGAAGGGCGAGTTCGTCGACCTCTTCCGTGAGCTCGGAGCCAAGGGGTACTCGCGTGCGATCGTCGACGGCGACCTGATCCAGCTCGCCGAGCCGCCCACGCTCAAGAAGAGCTACAAGCACGACATCGCCGTCGTCGTCGACCGTCTCGTCGCGGCCGACGACATCCTCGGTCGTGTCACCGACTCGGTCGAGACCGCACTCGGCCTGGCCGGTGGCGTCGTGCAGGTGAACTTCGTCGACGAAGACGGCGACGACGCCTGGCAGTCGTTCTCCGAGAAGCTCGCATGTCCGAACGGTCACGCGCTCTCCCTCACCGAGATCGAACCGCGCACCTTCTCGTTCAACGCGCCGTTCGGTGCCTGCCCCGCCTGTTCAGGACTCGGCACGCGCATGTCGGTCGACATCGATCTGATGCTCGGCGATGAGGAGCTCTCCATCCGCGAGGGCGCGATCGTGCCCTGGACCACCCAGGGCAAGGGCCTCTTCCAGTACTACGAGCGACTGCTCGAGGGACTGGCCGACGACCTCAACTTCTCGCTCGACACTCCGTGGCAGGACCTCAGGGTCGATGTGCAGGACGCGATCCTCCGCGGCGACAACTATAAGGTCACCGTCAAGTTCAAGAACCGCTACGGGCGCGAGATGCGCTACGCGTCGGGCTTCGAGGGCGTCGTCCCCTACATCGAGCGTCAGTACGCGCAGGCCGAATCCGACACGCAGCGCTCGCGCTGGGGCGAGTACCTCCGCGAGGTGCCGTGTCCGGTCTGCGACGGCAACAGGCTCAAGCCCGAGGTGCTCGCGGTGCAGGTGCACGGCCACTCGATCGCCGAGGTGTCGCACCTCAGCCTCGCCGACGCCCGCTCCTTCATGGAGACACTGACCCTCACCGATCGCGAGGCGAAGATCGCGGCGCAGGTTCTGCGCGAGATCCGTCTCCGACTCGACTTCCTGCTCCAGGTCGGTCTCTCGTACCTCAACCTCAGCCGTTCCGCCGGCTCGCTCTCGGGCGGTGAGGCACAGCGCATCCGTCTGGCCACGCAGATCGGATCCGGACTCACCGGTGTGCTGTATGTGCTCGACGAGCCCTCGATCGGTCTGCACCAGCGCGACAACCGCCGTCTGATCGACACTCTGCTCAAGCTCCGCGATCTGGGCAACACGCTCATCGTCGTCGAGCACGACGAGGAGACCATCGAAGCGGCCGACTGGGTCGTCGACATCGGACCGGGCGCCGGCGTGAACGGCGGCGAGGTCGTGCACTCGGGGCCGTATTCGGCTCTCCTGAACGAGCCTGATTCGATGACGGGGGAGTACCTCTCGGGGGCTCGCGAGATCCCGACGCCGACGAAGCGACGCAAGCTCGACAAGAAGCGCAAGATCAGCGTCGTCGGGGCTCGTGAGAACAACCTCAAGAACGTGAGCGTCGACTTCCCGCTCGGTGTCCTGACGGCTGTCACCGGTGTCTCCGGATCAGGCAAGTCCTCTCTGGTCAACGACATCCTGTATCAGGTGCTGGCCTCGCGGCTCAACGGAGCACGCACGGTTCCCGGCAAGCACACCCGTGTCTCGGGACTCGACAACCTCGACAAGGTCGTGCACGTCGATCAGGCGCCGATCGGTCGCACACCGCGGTCCAACCCGGCGACCTACACGGGCGTCTTCGACAGGATCCGGTCCCTGTTCAGCGAGACCCCCGAGGCGAAGGTGCGCGGCTACCAGCCGGGTCGGTTCAGCTTCAACGTCAAGGGCGGGCGCTGCGACGCGTGCTCGGGCGACGGCACGATCAAGATCGAGATGAACTTCCTCCCCGACGTGTACGTCGACTGCGAGGTGTGCCACGGCAAGCGCTACAACCGCGACACCCTCTCGGTGCACTACAAGGGCAAGAACATCGCCGAGGTGCTCGAGATGCCGATCGCGGAGGCCGCGGAGTTCTTCGAGCCCATCCAGGCCATCCACCGCTACATGAAGACGCTCGTCGATGTCGGCCTCGGGTACGTGCGCCTCGGCCAGTCCGCGACGACGCTCTCGGGCGGCGAGGCGCAGCGCGTCAAGCTCGCCACCGAGCTCCAGCGTCGCAGCAACGGACGCAGCATCTACGTCCTCGATGAGCCGACCACCGGTCTGCACTTCGAAGACGTGCGCAAGCTGCTCGAGGTGCTCAACGGCCTCGTCGACAAGGGCAACACGGTGATCGTGATCGAGCACAATCTCGACGTGATCAAGTCGGCGGACTGGGTCATCGACCTCGGACCCGAGGGCGGATCCGGCGGCGGCGAGATCCTGGCGACCGGAACCCCCGAGCACATCGCGCGGGTCGAGGACAGCCACACCGGCCAGTTCCTCGCCGAGATCCTGGGTGAGGGGCGCGCCGCGAAGAAGGCCAGCTGATGGCCGACGTGCTGCCGTACAAACCGAGAGCCGGCGAGATTCCGACCAACCCCGGCGTGTACCGGTTCCGCGACGCCGACGGTCGTGTGCTGTACGTGGGCAAGGCCAAGAACCTGCGTCAACGCCTGTCGAACTACTTCGCGCCACTGCGTACCCTGCACGAGCGCACCCGGCGGATGGTGACGACGGCATCGTCGGTGGAGTGGACGGTCGTGTCGACGGACGTCGACTCGCTGCAGCTGGAGTACATGTGGATCAAGGAGTTCGATCCGCCTTTCAACGTGCGGTATAAGGACGACAAGTCCTACCCCTTCATGGCGGTCACGCTCGGTGACGAGGCTCCTCGAGTGATCGTGACCCGGAACCGCAAGATCCCGGGCGCGCGGTACTTCGGTCCGTACCCCAAGGTCTGGGCGGTGCACGAGACGATCGACCTGATGGTCAAGGCGTTCCCCATCCGCACCTGCAGCGACTCGAGCTACAAGCGGGCGATGCAGACGGGGAGGCCTTGCTTCCCCGGGCAGATCGGCAAATGCGGCGGGCCGTGCTCGATGACCGTCACGATCGAAGAGCACCGGGCGATGGTCGACGATTTCGTCGCCTTCATGGCGGGCGGCGACGAGCGGTTCACCCGAGAGCTGACCACACGGATGCTGGCGGCATCCGCGGCGATGGACTACGAGGCCGCGGCCAAGTACCGCGACAAGCTCTCGGCGATCGAGGCCGTGCTCGGCAAGAGCGCGCTGGTGCTGGCGACCGACGAGGACGCGGATCTGTTCGGCATCGCGGAAGACGAGCTCGCCGCCGCCGTGCAGCACTTCGTGATCCGCGGCGGGCGCGTGCGCGGTGTCCGTGCCATGACCATCGAGAAGGAGATCGACATCTCCAGCGCCGATCTCGTCGACCAGGTGCTGCAGCGCGCCTACGGCGATGCGCAGGACGTGCCTCGGCGCATCCTCGTGCCGTCGCTTCCCGACGACGCGGCCGAACTCGAGGTGTGGTTGAGGGAGCGGCGGGGGAAGAAGGTCGAGATCGCGGTCGCCCAGCGCGGTCAGCGCGCCGACCTCATGCGCACCGCGACACTGAACGCTCAACAGGCCCTGATCCGGTACAAGACCAGGCGCACCAGCGATTACGTCGCGCGCACCCAGGCATTGACCGATCTGCAGGATGCGCTGGGGATGACCGAGGCGCCCCTGCGCATCGAGTGCTTCGACATCTCGCACCTCGGCGGCACCAACGTGGTCGCCTCGATGGTCGTCTTCGAAGACGGCCTTCCGCGGAAAGACCAGTACCGGTCGTTCAACATCCCCGAGACGACCGATGACACCGATTCGATGTACCAGGTGCTGCGTCGACGCCTGGCCTACCTCGATCGCCCGGAAGAGGCCGAAGAGCCTGCAGCGGTGGCGGCTGTCGCCGGGGAGACGGGCGACGGCCTCGAAGACGTCGTCGTCGAGGTCAAGCGCAAGCCGCGGTTCGCGTATCCGCCCCAGCTGTTGCTCGTCGACGGTGGTCAGCCGCAGGTCGAGGCGGCAGCGCGGGCCCTCCGCGATGCCGGGCACACCGAGATCGCGGTGTGCGGCATCGCGAAGAGACTCGAGGAGATCTGGCTGCCGGGTGAGGACTTCCCGGTGATCCTCCCGCGCACCAGTGAGTCGCTCTACCTGCTCCAGCGGCTGCGCGACGAGGCTCACCGCTTCGCGATCACGCATCAGCGCAAGCGGCGCAGGAACGACATCTCCTCGGTTCTGTCGGAGGTCCCGGGGCTCGGCGCATCCCGCATCAAGGTCCTTCTCAAGCACTTCGGCTCGGTCACCGCGCTCCGGGCTGCGGCGCCCGGAGAGATCGAGGAGGTGCAGGGGATCGGCCCCGTGCTCGCGCAGAACATCCATACGCATCTCTCCACTCGCTAGGCTGGTGCGTGCGGGGGAGAAGGAGTAACCATGGCTGACGGGGACAAGGGCGAGTTCCTCATCGTCACGGGCATGTCGGGCGCCGGGCGCACGACTGTCGCCAACGCACTCGAGGACCTCGGCTGGTATGTCGTCGACAACCTGCCACCACAGATCCTCCGTCCGCTGCTCGACCTCACCGACATGGGCGGCAACGCGCTGCCCAAGGTCGCCGCCGTGGTCGACGTGCGCGGACGCAACCTGTTCGACGACTTCCCCGGAGTCGCGCGTGCGCTGCGGTCACGAGGGTCCGTCCGAGTGCTTTTCCTCGACGCGTCCGACGACGTCCTCGTGCGGCGGTTCGAGTCGGTGCGTCGGCCGCATCCGCTGCAGGGCGACGGCACACTCCTCGACGGCATCCGCATCGAGCGTCAGAAGCTCGCGCCGATCCGCGAGTCCGCCGACCTCGTGATCGACACCTCGGCCCTCAACATCCACCAGTTGGCCACGCAGGTCTCGGAGCTCTTCTCGGAGGAGGGGGCTGCTCGGCACCGCGTGACCCTGATGAGCTTCGGGTTCAAGTACGGCCTGCCGACCGACGTCGACCTGGTCGCCGACATGCGCTTCCTGCCGAACCCGTTCTGGAACGAGGAGCTGCGCGGCCTCACAGGCAAGGACGAACCCGTCAGGGACTACGTGCTGTCGCGCGAGGGGGCAGCCGAGTTCCTCGACGCGTACACGGCGGCGCTCACCCCGGTGCTCGAGGGGTACCAGCGCGAGAACAAGAGCCACTCGACGGTCGCGATCGGCTGCACGGGCGGCAAGCACCGCTCCGTCGCCATGGTCGAGGAGCTGGCGCGTCGACTGGCCGCCGTCCCCGGCGTCGCGGTCAACGTGCGTCATCGGGACCTCGGCAGGGAATAGCAGGAGCCTCCGTCAGAGTAGGCTGGAGGTTTGCGTCGCGATCCGGCGCGTGAGCGTAGAGGAGTGTCGTGGCACTAACCACCGACGTCAAGGCTGAGCTGGTCAGCATCCGTAATGCACCCCCGACGGTGCGTGTCGCGGAGGTCACCTCGATCCTCCGGTTCGCCGGCGGACTGCACTCCATCGCCGGGCGGGTCGCCGTCGAGGCGGAGGTGGATGCCGAGATCCTCGCGCAGCGTGTCGCGCGCGACCTCGCGGAGATCTACGGTGTTCGGCCCGAGATCGCTCAGGTGCAGTCCAGCACCGCGAACGACGGTGCCCGCTGGGCTGTCAGGGTCATCGCGTCGGGCGAGACGCTCGCCCGTCAGACCGGTCTGCTCGACCAGCGTCGTCGCCCCGTGCGCGGGCTTCCCAACCGTCTCACGACCGGATCTCGTGCCGAGATCGCGGGGCTCTGGCGCGGCGCGTTCCTCGCCGCGGGAACCCTCAGTGAGCCGGGCCGATCGGCCATGCTCGAGGTCGCCTGCCCGTCGTCCGAAGCCGCCATGGCCCTCGTGGGCGCCGCGCACCGACTCGGCGTGGCCGCGAAGGCACGCGAGGTTCGCGGTATGCCGCGCGTCGTGGTTCGTGAGGGGGAGGCCATCCGCACCATCCTCAGCGAGATGGGCGCGCAGAAGACCGCCGTCACGTGGGAGGAGATGCGCCAGCGTCGCGAGGTGCGTGCGGGCGTGAACCGACTCGTGAACTTCGACGACGCCAACCTGCGTCGCTCCGCGCAGGCAGCCGTCGCCGCGTGCGCCCGCGTCGAGCGAGCGCTCGAGATCCTCGCCGACGATGTTCCCGATCACCTGAAGGTCGCGGGTGAGCTCCGACTCGCGCACCGCGACGCGAGCCTCGACGAGCTCGGCCATCACGCCGACCCGCCCATGACGAAGGACGCCGTCGCCGGACGCATCCGCCGTCTTCTCGCCATGGCCGACAAGCGTGCGCAGCAGGAGGGCATCCCCGGGACCGAGGCCGCCGTTCCCGCCGGACTCGACGTCTGAGACGTCCACCGACACCAGCGAGGCGATCCCTGTCAAGGGGTCGCCTCGCTTCGTCACATAGGGGAAGGATCAGGGTCGGCGACGCGTTGTCGTCACTAGGATGAGTTAAGTCCGCTCTACGCCGCACCTCGGCGGCGCAGAGGATCGGCAAGCGCCGCGGCGCGGCGCGGATTGGATGAAAGCGACATGGCGATTTACACGCTCCCCGACCTTCCCTACGACTTCGCAGCCCTCGAGCCGCACATCAGCGGCAAGATCATGGAGCTGCACCATGACAAGCACCACGCGACGTATGTCGCCGGCGCGAACACCGCTCTCGAGCAGCTCGCCGAGGCCCGTGACAGCGGCAACCTCGCCAACGTGAACAAGCTCGAGAAGGACCTCGCGTTCAACCTCGGCGGCCACGTCAACCACTCGATCTTCTGGACGAACCTCTCGCCGACCGGCGGCGGACAGCCCGAGGGCGAGCTCAAGGCCGCGATCGACGAGTTCTTCGGATCGTTCGAGAAGTTCCAGGCGCACTTCACCGCCAACGCCCTCGGCATCCAGGGTTCCGGCTGGTCGGTGCTGAGCTGGGACTCGATCGGTCAGCGCCTGATCATCCAGCAGCTCTTCGACCAGCAGTCGAACACCGCCGCAGGCACGGTTCCGCTGTTCCAGCTCGACATGTGGGAGCACGCCTTCTACCTCGACTACCTCAACGTGAAGGCCGACTACGTGAAGGCCGCGTGGAACATCGCCAACTGGGAGAACGTCGCCCAGCGCTTCGAGGCAGCCCGCGAGAAGACGAACGGCCTGCTGGTACTGTCGTAATCGGGTCGCGTCCCGACGGGCCAAGTCTCGTCGGGACGCCATCTCAGCCAAAAACCCCCGCGCATCGCGCACGCACGATTGCTGCGCACCGCGCACGAGAAACAGGGAGACCTGAGTGTCTGTCAAGATCGGTATCAACGGCTTCGGCCGTATCGGACGCAACTACTTCCGCGCGGCTCTCGCGCAGGGAGCGGACATCGAGATCGTCGCTGTCAACGACCTCACCGACAACAAGACCCTTGCCCACCTTCTGAAGTACGACTCCGTGGGCGGCGTCCTCGATGCTGACATC
Source organism: Microbacterium phyllosphaerae (assembly GCF_017876435.1). NCBI lineage: Bacteria > Bacillati > Actinomycetota > Actinomycetes > Micrococcales > Microbacteriaceae > Microbacterium > Microbacterium phyllosphaerae. The sequence goes on along the minus strand of NZ_JAGIOA010000001.1, from coordinate 2,821,924 downwards.
AGCTACGACGACGAGAGCATCACGGTCAACGGCAAGGCGATCAAGGCGTTCGCAGAGCGCGACCCCGCCGGCCTCCCGTGGGGCGAGCTGGGCGTCGACATCGTCATCGAGTCGACCGGCTTCTTCACCAAGGCCGAGCTCGCCAAGAAGCACATCGAGGCAGGCGCCAAGAAGGTGCTCATCTCGGCACCGGGAACCGGCGTCGACGGCACGTTCGTCATGGGCGTGAACGAGGACACGTACAACCCGGAGACCGATCACATCATCTCCAACGCCTCCTGCACGACCAACTGCCTCGCACCGCTGGCACAGGTCTTCAACGACGCGTTCGGCATCGACCGCGGATTCATGATGACGGCTCACGCCTACACCGCAGACCAGAACCTGCAGGACGGCCCGCACAGCGACCTGCGCCGTGCACGCGCCGCCGCGATCAACATCACCCCGGCGTCGACCGGTGCCGCCAAGGCGATCGGCGAGGTCCTGCCCGAGCTCCAGGGCAAGCTCTCGGGCTCGTCGTACCGCGTTCCGGTTCCCACCGGCTCGATCGTCGACCTCACGCTGATCACCGACCGCGAGAACCTCACGGTCGAAGAGGTCAACGAGGCGTACAAGAAGGCCGCTGCCGACGGTCGCCTCGCCGGCTTCCTGCAGTACAACGAAGACCAGATCGTCTCGAGCGACATCGTGCACAACCCGCACTCGTCGATCTTCGACGCCACGCTGACGAACGTCAGCGGCAACCTGGTCAAGGTCTCCAGCTGGTACGACAACGAGTGGGGCTACTCCAACCGTCTCGTCGACCTGACCGAGTACGTGGCAGAGCGTCTCTGAGACTCGTCCCATGACTCTGCGCACCCTGGATTCACTGGGTTCGCTCGAGGGCAAGCGTGTCATCGTCCGTTGTGATCTCAACGTCCCCCTGCGGGATGGGATCATCACGGACGATGGCCGTGTCCGCGCCTCGTTGCCTACCCTCAACGCACTGATCAACGCGGGCGCCCGCGTCGTCGTGTGCTCGCACCTCGGTCGCCCCGACGGTGCGCCCGACCCGCAGTACAGCCTCGCACCGGTCGCCCAGCGACTGTCCGAGCTGCTCGGCAAGCCGGTCGCGTTCGCGCGCGACACCGTCGGCGAGTCGGCGCAGGAGGCCGTGGCCTCGCTCGAGGACGGCGGCATCGTCGTCATCGAGAACCTGCGGTTCAACCCGGGGGAGACCTCGAAGGACGACGCCGAGCGCGGCGCCTTCGCGGCTCAGCTCGCAGAGCTCGGCGACGTGCTGGTCTCCGACGGATTCGGTGTCGTGCACCGCAAGCAGGCGAGCGTCTACGACCTCGCCGAGCTGCTGCCGTCCGCTGCCGGTCTGCTCATCGCAGCGGAGCTCGACGTCCTCGACCGTCTCACCGAGAACCCCGAGCGCCCGTACGCGGTCGTGCTCGGCGGCTCGAAGGTGAGCGACAAGCTCGGTGTGATCTCGCACCTGCTCCCGCGTGTCGACCGCATCCTCGTCGGCGGCGGCATGCTGTTCACCTTCCTGAAGGCACAGGGCCACGCCGTGGCATCCAGCCTGCTCGAAGAGGACCAGCTCGAGACCGTCCGCGGCTACATCGCCGAGGCTGAGAAGCGCGGCGTGGAGCTCGTGCTCCCGACCGATGTCGTGGTCGCATCCTCGTTCTCGGCTGATGCCGAACACGAGGTCACGGCGGCCGACGCGATCGAGAGCACCGCGTTCGGCTCTGCAGGCATCGGCCTCGACATCGGACCCGAGACCGCTGCTCGATTCGCCGAGGTCATCCGCGGCTCGAAGACGGTGTTCTGGAACGGGCCCATGGGCGTGTTCGAGTTCCCGGCATTCGCGGGCGGAACCAAGGCCGTCGCGCAGGCGCTCACCGAGGTCGACGGACTCAGCGTCGTCGGCGGCGGCGATTCCGCCGCGGCGGTGCGTCAGCTCGGCTTCACCGACGACCAGTTCGGTCACATCTCGACCGGCGGCGGCGCCAGCCTCGAGTTCCTTGAGGGCAAGAAACTACCCGGCCTGGAGGTGCTCGGATGGGCCTGAACGCCCGTACCCCGCTGATCGCGGGAAACTGGAAGATGAATCTCGACCACCTGCAGGCGGTCGCGTTCGTGCAGAAGCTGCACTGGACGCTGAAGGACGCCAAGCACGAGGACGGCTCGGTCGAGGTCGCGGTCTTCCCGCCCTTCACCGACATCCGCAGTGTGCAGACGCTGATCGACGCGGACAAGATCCCGTTCGCCCTGGGCGCGCAGGACATCTCGGCACACGACTCCGGTGCGTACACCGGTGAGGTGTCGGGCGCGTTCCTCGCGAAGCTCGACGCGAAGTACGTCATCATCGGCCACTCGGAGCGCCGCGAATACCACGCGGAGTCCGACGAGGTCGTGGCGGCGAAGACGAAGGCCGCGCTCAAGAACGGTCTTTCGCCGGTGATCTGCGTGGGCGAGACCGCGGAGGACCTGGAGAAGTTCGGCGCCAGCGCCGTGCCCGCCGGTCAGCTCGAGGCAGCCCTGCAGGGCCTGTCGAAGGACGCGGACATCGTCGTGGCGTACGAGCCTGTCTGGGCCATCGGCTCCGGCCAGGCGGCGACGCCGCAGCAGGCGCAGGACGTCTGCGCCGCGCTGCGCACCGTCATTGCCAAGGTGCTGGGTGACGACGCCGCGGCGCGCACCCGGATCCTCTACGGCGGATCGGTCAAGGCGGCGAACATCGCCAGCTTCATGCGCGAGCCCGATGTCGACGGCGCACTCGTCGGAGGCGCGAGCCTCGTGGTCGACGAATTCGCCGCGATCATCCGCTTCGAGAAGCACGTCGGCGTCTGAGTGTGGCGGGGCTCCGGCCCCGCCACACCGTATACTTGACCGTTACCGGGGCAGTCGTGCCCCAGCGAAAGGCTCTTCCTCGTGGAAATTCTCGAGTTCGTCCTGCAGGTGGTGCTGGGCATAACCAGCGTCCTGCTGACTCTCCTCATCCTGCTCCACAAGGGTCGCGGTGGCGGCCTGTCCGACATGTTCGGTGGCGGAATGTCGTCGGCCGTCGGCTCGTCCGGCCTCGCAGAGCGCAACCTCAACCGTTTCACCGTCGTCCTCGCTCTCGCGTGGTTCGTGTCGATCGTGGCGCTCGGTCTCATCACGAAATTCGAGGTCATCTGATGGCTACCGGCGGAAACGCGATCCGCGGAACCCGCGTCGGTTCCGGCCCCATGGGCGAGCAGGACCACGGCTACCACGCCGACCGCATCGCGGTGTCCTACTGGGACGGCCTCGGCAACGAGACGGTCCGCTACTTCGCGGCGGGTCTTCCTGAAGAGGAGATCCCCGAGACGATCGACCACCCGCAGTCGGGTCTCCCCGCCGGGCGTGACAAGGCGAACCCGCCCGCGCTCGCGAAGGCGGAGCCCTACAAGACGCACCTCGCATACGTGAAGGAGCGTCGCACCGACGAGGAAGCAGTCCAGCTCCTCGAGGATGCGCTGACCCAGCTGCGTGAGCGCCGGGGTCAGTGACCTCGGTCTGACTTCACGAGAGAAGCCGTCGCGATCCGATCGCGGCGGCTTCTCTGTTCTCGCGCGACTCTCAGCGGCATCCGCTCGCGGCATCGATGTACGACTGCGGCGGGTAGCCGTACGCCCACACGCCGTTCGCGTCGTCGGAGAACCCCATGCTGATGGCCCACGCGGTCGCCCACTTCTCGATGCTGTCCTGCGTCGACGAGTCGTACATGTCCTCGCACTTGACGCTGATCGCATGACCGACCTCGTGCGCGACGAGGGCCTTGCTGCGGTCGGAAGGCCACTGCTCGGCGACGGAGTTCGAGAGCTCGATCACCGCGCGGTCGGGTTCGTCCCACCACCAGGTCGTCAGGCCGCCCATGCTGCCGTTGGAACCGGCGCCGTTGACGATCGGGTTCCAGTCGAATTCCATCAGCACGCCGGGGGCGAGGGAGCGGGCGAACGCTTCGATCTCGAGCCGCACGCTCTTCAGCGGACCGGACTTCTCCGACAGCTCGGCCTTCTCGGAGGCGATCACCTGGCTCGCGGCATCCTGGAGTGCGATGAAGGAGGTCACGGCGGTGTCGTCGAGGGCCGAAGCGCCTGCGGCGGTCGTCGCCGCGTCACGCAGCGCGATGACGGCGTCGTTCCCGGCCGAGATGTGCGCCTGCTCGAAGGACGCCGCAGCACTGGCGGCGGAGCCGAGGAACGCGACGCCGGCATCCGTCAGCTGCGTCTCGGCGCTCGTGAGCTCGGGGGACTCCTTCGACAACTCGGTGTCGAGGTCATCGAGGCCTTCGATGTCCTGGCGGAGGCCCTCCGACGCCCCGAACAGCTCCCAGAAGAAGACGGGCTTGGTGTCGGCCTCGGGCAGCGCGGCACCGACGACCTCCTCGGCGGATGCCCTGGCATCGCCCGCCTCGTCGACGGATGCCGTCAGCTCGTCCTTCGCCGCGCTGTCGGCGAGCACACCGGAATCGCTGTCGAGCAGGCGCACGGCGGTGTCGGAGGTCGCGACGAGCTCGCCGACGGAACGCGTCACCTCCGTCACGGTGGCCTGCGTCGCATCGAGCGTGCTGTCGAACTCGTCGCGCGTGTCGTCGTATCCGAGGCTCGCCGTGATCTGCAGCGCACCCACGGTGGCGACGGCGACAAGGGCACCCGTGACCCAGAGGACGAGTCCGGTTCCCCTTCTTCGCGGTTCGACCGTCGCAGTCGCACTGGCGAAGCGCGCCGGGAGCGCATGCCCGCCGGGCGTGGAGAGGGCGACGCCTGTGGGGTCGGACATGCGGTGGGAACCTCCGGAGGGAACCTGCGTATCTCGACTCTGCCAGATGCATCCCGATACCGGGAAAAGTCGAAGGCCCCCGCATCTGCGGGGGCCTTCGGAGTGAGGGGCTGACGAGAATCGAACTCGCATCATCTGTTTGGAAGACAGAGGCTTTACCACTAAGCTACAGCCCCGTTGTCGACGGGAACCTCTCGGTGTGAACCGACTCTTCGATCATAGCGGACTGACGGAGGTGCTCACGTCCGTTAGACTCGGTGGGGCTGAATCTGCATGCGGATTCCCCGGGGCGTAGCTCAGTTTGGTAGAGCGCCCGCTTTGGGAGCGGGAGGTCGCAGGTTCAACTCCTGTCGCCCCGACACGGCTTCAACGGCCTGACAGCCGCGATTCAGCGCGGAAATCACAAGGAGAGCACACCAGAATGGCGAACAGCACCGTCGAGAAGCTGACCCCGACCCGGGTCAAGCTCAGCATCACGGTCACCCCCGACGACCTCAAGCCCAGCATCGCGCACGCCTACGAGCACATCGCTCAGGACGTACAGATCCCCGGCTTCCGCAAGGGCAAGGTCCCCGCTCCGATCATCGACCAGCGCATCGGTCGTGGCGCGGTCATCGAGCACGCGGTCAACGAGGGCCTCGACAAGTTCTTCCGCGACGCGACCGTCGAGCACAAGCTCCGCGTCGTCGGTCGCCCGGCTGCCGACATCACGCAGTGGCCGAACGAGAAGGACTTCTCGGGCGACCTGCTCGTCGACATCGAGGTGGACGTCCGTCCCGACATCGAGATCCCCGCGTACGACGGAATCACCCTGACGGTCGATGCCGTCGAGGCTGACGATGCCGCGCTCGACGCCGAGCTCGAGAACCTGCGCGCGCGCTTCGGCACGCTCGTCCCCGTCGACCGCCCCGCAGCGAAGGGTGACTTCGTCGAGCTCGACCTCGTCGCCACCATCGACGGCGCCGAGATCGACCGCGCCGAGGGTGTCTCGTACGAGGTCGGCTCCGGCGAGCTCCTCGAGGGCATCGATGACGCGATCGAGTCGCTCACCGCCGGCGAGGACACCACGTTCCGTTCGGCACTCGTGGGCGGCGACCACGCCGGCTCCGAGGCAGAGGTCTCCGTGACCGTCAAGGCCGTCAAGGAGCGTGAGCTTCCTGAGGCCGACGACGACTTCGCGCAGATCGCCAGCGAGTTCGACACGATCGCCGAGCTCCGCGCGAGCCTCGCCGAGCGCGTCTCGCAGCAGGGCGTCTTCACGCAGGGCTCCGCCGCGCGCGACAAGCTCGTCGAGACGCTGCTCGAGCAGATCGACATCCCGGTTCCGCCGAAGCTCATCGAGGACGAGGTGCACAACCACCTCGAGGGTGAGAACCGCCTCGAGGACGACGAGCACCGCGCCGAGGTGACCGAGGCCAGCGAGAAGCAGTTCCGCACGCAGGTGCTGCTCGACACGATCGCCGAGCAGGCCGACGTGCAGGTCTCGCAGGAGGAGCTCTCGCAGTACCTCATCCAGTCCGCATCGCAGTACGGCATGGCTCCCCAGGAGTTCGTCGAGGCACTGCAGTCGTCGAACCAGCTTCCCGCGCTCGTCGGCGAGGTCGCCCGTAACAAGGCTCTCGCGATCGCGCTCGGCAAGGTCAAGGTCGTCGACACGAACGGCAAGACCGTCGATCTGTCGGACTTCATCGTGACCGACGACGAGGCCGAGACCGAGGCCGCCGCCGAGGAGAAGCCGGCCAAGAAGGCTCCCGCGAAGAAGGCCGCCGCCAAGAAGGCCGACGACGCCGAGGGCGCTGAGAAGCCGGCCGCGAAGAAGCCTGCTGCCAAGAAGGCTCCGGCCAAGAAGGCGGATGACGCCGAGGCTGCCGAGAAGCCGGCCGCGAAGAAGCCCGCTGCCAAGAAGGCTCCGGCCAAGAAGGCAGCCGACAAGGCTGAGTGATCGAACACGATCAGTGTGAAAGGGGCGGATGCTGCGGCATCCGCCCCTTTCTCGTGAATGGCCGGAATGAGGAGTGAGCACATGACGAAGACCTGGGATGAGCGCATCGACGAGGTGTGGGCCGACGCGTCGGGGGAGGAGGTCGGCGACGACACCATCGCGCGGATCGATGCCCTCGCCGCAGAGCGCGGCCCGGACGATGCGCGTGCGCAGTTCGAGCGGGCCGGCGCCAGAGACTCCGCCGGTCGCCCGGCGGAAGCGGTCGAGCTGTACCGGCGCGCACTCGCTCTGGGCCTCGACGACGAGCACCGCCCGCAGTGCGTGATCCAGTTGGCCAGCTCGCTGCGCAATCTGGGCGACTACGACGAGGCCCTGTCGGTGATCCGCGCCGAGGAAGCGCTGTCGTCGGACGGCCCGTATCGGGATGCCGTGGCCACCGTCCACGCGCTGATCCTGGCGAGCGCGGGGCGACCGGCGCACGGTCTGTCGGTGGCGCTGCTGGCTCTCGTCCCGCACCTTCCGCGATACCACCGCTCGATGACCGCGTACGCCCACGAGATCGCGGAACTCGACGCCTGATATGCCGACGGCGAACACGGCCTGGGCGCTGCGTTGTCGCCGGTAGATTCGAATCACTGAAACACGGAATCAGGAGCTGACATGGCTGCAGAACCCCTCCTCGCTACGAGCGTCTTCGACAGGCTGTTGAAGGACCGCATCATCTGGCTGGGATCGGAGGTGCGCGACGAGAACGCCAATGAGATCTGCGCGAAGATCCTCCTTCTCGCCGCAGAGGACTCCGAGAAGGACATCTACCTCTACATCAACTCGCCCGGCGGATCGATCACCGCCGGTATGGCGATCTACGACACGATGCAGTTCGTGCCGAACGACATCGTCACCGTCGGAATCGGCATGGCCGCATCGATGGGCCAGCTGCTGCTGACCGCGGGCACGAAGGGCAAGCGTTACATCACGCCCAACGCCCGCGTGCTGCTGCACCAGCCGCACGGTGGCTTCGGCGGAACCTCGAGCGACATCCAGACGCAGGCGCAGCTCATCACCTCGATGAAGAACCGCCTCGCCGAGATCACCGCCTCGCAGACCGGCAAGTCGGTCGAGCAGATCAACGCCGACGGTGACCGCGACCGCTGGTTCACCGCCGACGAGGCGCTCGAGTACGGCTTCGTCGACCACATCCGCGACTCGGCCACCGACGTCGTCGGTGGCGGCGGAACCGACCAGGACACCAAGTAACGGAAAGCGAAAGGACTCTCATGTACACACCCACCTTCCGCTCTGCCGGCGATCTGCCCTCCAGCCGCTACGTGCTTCCTCAGTTCGAGGAGCGCACCGCGTACGGCTTCAAGCGCCAGGACCCGTACAACAAGCTGTTCGAAGATCGAGTGATCTTCCTCGGCGTCCAGGTCGACGACGCGTCGGCCGACGACGTGATGGCCCAGCTCCTGGTGCTCGAGAGCCAGGACTCCGAGCGCGACATCACGATGTACATCAACTCGCCCGGTGGCTCGTTCACCGCGATGACGGCGATCTACGACACGATGCAGTACGTCGCGCCGCAGATCCAGACCGTCGTGCTCGGCCAGGCGGCGTCCGCCGCATCCGTGCTGCTCGCGGCCGGCCACCCCGGCAAGCGGCTCGCTCTGCCCAACGCCCGTGTGCTCATGCACCAGCCGGCGATGGGCGAGGCCGGACACGGTCAGGCATCCGACATCGAGATCCAGGCGGCGGAGATCCTCCGCATGCGCACCTGGCTCGAGGAGGCCATGGCCCGCCACACCGGCAAGCCGGTCGAGCAGGTCAACCGCGACATCGACCGCGACAAGATCCTGTCCGCCGCCGAGGCGCTGGACTACGGCATCGTCGACCAGGTGCTCACGTCGCGCAAGCGCATGTGACATACCGCGGTTCAGAAAGGACGTCGGCCCCTCGGGGTCGGCGTCCTTTCTCGTGTGCACGGCGGATGTGCATCCGGTCAGCGGCTAAGTGCGCATATGAGCACGCAGGTGCGCGAACGGTGATCGAGTCGTACACTGGAGTCGGAAGGAGGATGCCGTGGAAGAAGAACTCACCATGGTCCGCGTCGCCGAGCTGTACTACGACGAAGACAAGACTCAAGACGAGATCGGTGCCCTCCTCAAGCTCTCCCGCTGGAAGGTGGGGCGCCTGCTGACTCAGGCGCGTGAGCGCGGCATCGTCCGGATCGAGATCGTGCATCCGCGCGCGCGGCGTCTCGGGCTCGAGCGTCAGCTCGTCGAGCGCCACGGGCTCAAGGCCGCGGTCGTCGTTCCGGCTCCCGACGGTGACGACGGAACCCTCGAACGTGTCGCGCAGGCAGCCGCCGACTTCCTCACCGCCATGCGCCCGGTGCCGCGCACCCTCGGCGTCAGCTGGGGGCGCACGCTCCGCGCCGTCGCGGAATCGCTGCCCGACGGGTGGGCGACCGGCGTCACGGTCGTGCAGCTCAACGGGGGAGTGAGCCTCAATCGTCGCTCCGGTGGGGCTGCCGGCCTCGCCGTCACGATCGCCCAGCGCGCATCCGGCCATGTCTCCCTTCTGCCGAGCCCCGCGATCCTCGAACGAGTGGAGACCAAGCAGGCGATCGAGGCCGACCGCACCGTCGCGGCCGTCCTCGAAGAGGCAGCCGAAGCGCAGGCGTTCCTGTTCACGGCAGGGCCGTGCGACGCCACCTCTGCCCATGTCGAGAACGGCTACCTCTCGGCATCCGACGTCGAGGAGCTCGCCCGCCGCGGCGCCGTGGGCGACGTTCTCGGGCGTTACATCGACGCCGATGGCAACATCGTCGACCCGCAGCTGGATGCCCGGACGGTCGGAGTCGACCTGGGCAGACTGCGCGCCGCGAAGCGCTCGATCTTCGTCACCGCCGGTGACGCCAAGCATGACATCGCGCGCACGGTCGTGACCAGCGGCCTGTGCACCGTCCTGGTGACAGATGAGACCACAGCACGAGCATTGTTGGAGGAACAATGACGACCCAAGAACTCAGCCGCAGGGCGGCGGTGGACGTCCTCGGCGGTGAGCCGGATGACGCCACGCTCCGCCGCTTCCTGCACGGACTCCCCGGCGTCGACGCCGTCGGGCTCGAGCAGCGCGCTGCCGGCCTCGGCACGCGATCGATCAAGACGACATCGAAGGCCTGGGCCCTCGACACGATCATCAAGCTGATCGACCTCACCACCCTCGAGGGCTCGGACACGCCGGGCAAGGTGCGGTCGCTCGTCGCGAAGGCCAAGAACCCGGATGCGGCAGACCCGTCGACCCCCAAGGTCGCCGCCGTCTGCGTGTACGGCGACATGGTCGGCGACGCCGTCGAGGCGCTCGGCGCCCTGCACGGCGACCCCGATGACGGACTGATCTCGGTCGCGGCCGTCGCCACGGCCTTCCCGAGCGGGCGCTCCTCTCTTGCGATCAAGCTCGCCGACACGGCCGAGGCCGTCGCCGCAGGTGCCGATGAGATCGACATGGTCATCGACCGCGGAGCGTTCCTCTCCGGCCGGTACGGACTCGTGTACGACCAGATCGCCCAGGTGAAGGAGGCGTGCCGCCGTGCGGACGGCTCGTACGCGTCGCTCAAGGTCATCCTCGAGACCGGCGAGCTGAACACGTACGACAACATCAAGCGCGCGTCCTGGCTCGGCATCCTCGCCGGCGGCGACTTCATCAAGACGTCCACCGGCAAGGTGCAGCCCGCAGCCACCCTGCCGACGACGCTGCTCATGCTCGAGACGGTACGCGACTGGCACCGGGGCACGGGTCAGCGGATCGGCGTGAAGCCGGCCGGTGGCATCCGTGCATCGAAGGACGCGGTCAAGTACCTCGTCACCGTGGCTGAGACCGTGGGTGAGGAGTGGCTCCAGCCGCACCTCTTCCGCTTCGGCGCCTCGAGCCTGCTGAACGACGTGCTGCTGCAGCGCCAGAAGCTCACCACCGGCCACTACTCCGGCCCCGACTACGTCACGATCGACTAGGAGCCCCGAATATGTCATTCCTGGAATACGCTCCGGCACCGGAGTCGAAGGCCGTCCTGAACCTCAAGGACAGCTACGGGCTGTTCATCGACGGCGAGTTCGTCGACGGTTCGGGCTCGAGCTTCACCACCATCTCTCCCGCCGACGAGACCCGTATCGCCGAGATCGCGTCGGCGTCCGATGAGGACGTCGATCGTGCCGTCGCCGCCGCCCGTCGCGCGTACGACAAGACGTGGTCGAAGATGAGCGGTCGCGATCGGGGCAAGTACCTGTTCCGCATCGCGCGCCTCGTGCAGGAGCGCGCTCGTGAGCTCGCGGTCGCCGAGAGCCTCGACAACGGCAAGCCGATCAAGGAGAGCCGCGACGTCGACGTTCCCCTCGTCGCCTCCTGGTTCTTCTACTATGCGGGCTGGGCAGACAAGCTCGATCACGCCGGACTCGGCGCGAACCCGCGCTCGCTCGGCGTCGCGGGCCAGGTCATCCCCTGGAACTTCCCGCTGCTCATGCTCGCGTGGAAGGTCGCTCCTGCTCTTGCCGCCGGCAACACCGTCGTGCTCAAGCCCGCCGAGACCACGCCCCTCACGGCGCTGATCTTCGCGGAGATCCTGCAGCAGGCCGATCTCCCCGCAGGTGTCGTCAACATCGTCACGGGCGCCGGCGCCACGGGAGCCGCTCTCGTGCGCCACCCCGACGTCGACAAGGTGGCCTTCACCGGTTCGACCGGAGTCGGCCGTGACATCGCCCGCGCAGTCGCCGGCACCGGCAAGAAGCTCACGCTCGAGCTCGGCGGCAAGGCCGCGAACATCGTCTTCGACGACGCTCCGATGGAGCAGGCCGTCGAGGGCATCGTGAACGGCATCTTCTTCAACCAGGGGCATGTGTGCTGCGCCGGTAGCCGCCTGCTCGTGCAGGAGTCGATCCACGACGAGGTCATCGACCGGCTGAAGAGCCGCCTGTCGACGCTCCGTCTCGGCGACCCGCTCGACAAGAACACCGACATCGGTGCGATCAACTCGGCGGCCCAACTGGCTCGGATCCGGGAGCTCAGCGACATCGGCGAGGCCGAGGGTGCCGAGCGCTGGACCGCGGACTGCGCGATTCCCGACAAGGGATTCTGGTTCGCTCCTACGATCTTCACCGGTGTCGAGGCATCGCATCGCATCGCCCGCGACGAGGTCTTCGGGCCTGTCCTGTCGGTGCTGACGTTCCGTACGCCGGCTGAGGCGATCGCGAAGGCGAACAACACCCCGTACGGTCTCTCCGCCGGGATCTGGTCCGACAAGGGATCGCGCATCCTCGCCGTCGCCGACCGTCTTCGCGCGGGCGTCATCTGGGCGAACACGTTCAACCGATTCGACCCGTCGAGCCCGTTCGGCGGATACAAGGAGTCCGGATACGGCCGCGAGGGCGGGCGTCAGGGTCTCACCGCATACCTGAAGGGGGCATCCGCATGAGCAAGCGATTGACCGTTCCGAAGACGTACAAGCTCGCCATCGGAGGCGCGTTCCCCCGCAGCGAGTCTGGGCGCACCTACGAGGTGCTCTCGGCGAAGGGCGCGTTCCTCGCGAACGCCGCTCAGGGATCCCGCAAGGATGCCCGCGATGCCGTCGTGGCCGCTCGCTCGGCCGTGAAGGGCTGGTCGGGCGCGACCGCCTACAACCGCGGACAGGTGCTCTACCGGGTCGCCGAGGTGCTCGAGGGGCGTCGCGCGCAGTTCATCGACGAGATCTCCGCGCAGGAGGGTGTCTCGGCCTCCGCCGCGGCAGCGCAGGTCGACGAGGCGATCGATCTCTGGGTCTGGTACGCGGGTTGGTGCGACAAGTACGCGCAGGTCGCCGGCAACGCCAACCCGGTCTCGGGTCCGTACTTCAACATCTCGGTCCCCGAGCCGACGGGAGTCGTCGCGATCGTGGCACCGCAGGACTCCGCGCTCCTCGGTCTGGTGTCGGTCGTCGCGCCCGCCCTCGTGGCGGGTAACGCGGTCGTCGTGATCGCGAGCGAGCGGCATCCGCTCTCGGCCATCAGCCTCGCCGAGGTGCTCGCGACGAGCGACGTGCCGGGGGGAGTGGTGAACGTCCTCACCGGGTCGCCGGCCGAGATGGCACCGTGGCTCGCCTCGCACCAGGACGTCAACGCCCTCGATCTGGCGGGTGCGGGCGATCTCGAATGGATCGACCTGCAGATCGCCGCCGCCGAGACGCTGAAGCGCGTCCTCGCACCCGGCGAGGTCGTCGCGTCGCCCGAGCGCATCGGCGCCTTCACCGAGGTCAAGACGGTCTGGCACACGAAGAGCATGGTCTGATCCGAACACCTCGGAGGCCCGTCCCGCGCAACGCTCGGGGCGGGCCTTCCGTGTACCGGTCGATACGGACTCGAGATGTCCTCCGACGCGCCAATGCGTCCCGGTGTCGGGTGCAGCGGTTAGGCTCAGTAGACGATCTCTGGATCCCCCTAGGAGGACGCGCATGGCCCGTATCGGTGAAAGCGCTGACCTGTTCAAGTGCTCGTTCTGCGGAAAGAGCCAGAAGCAGGTGCAGCAGCTCATCGCTGGCCCCGGTGTGTACATCTGCGACGAGTGCGTCGAGCTGTGCAACGAGATCATCGAGGAGCGGATGGCAGAGTCGTCCGCCGAGGGTGGCGCAGACTTCGAACTGCCCAAGCCCCGCGAGATCTTCTCCTTCCTCGAGGAGTACGTCGTCGGTCAGGAACCCGCGAAGAAGGCTCTGGCCGTCGCGGTGTACAACCACTACAAGCGCATCCGGGCGCACGGCACGCTGCAGACGGCCGAGCAGAAGGCCGAGAGCATCGAGATCGCCAAGAGCAACATCCTGCTCATCGGTCCGACCGGTTGCGGCAAGACCTATCTGGCCCAGACGCTCGCGAAGCGCCTCAACGTGCCGTTCGCCGTCGCCGACGCCACGGCGCTGACCGAGGCGGGCTACGTCGGTGAGGACGTCGAGAACATCCTGCTCAAGCTGATCCAGGCGGCGGACTACGACGTCAAGCGTGCCGAGCAGGGCATCATCTACATCGATGAGGTCGACAAGATCGCGCGCAAAGCTGAGAACCCGTCGATCACGCGCGACGTCTCGGGCGAGGGCGTGCAGCAGGCGCTGCTCAAGATCATCGAGGGCACGGTCGCGTCGGTGCCGCCTCAGGGCGGACGCAAGCACCCGCATCAGGAGTTCCTGCAGATCGACACGTCGAACGTGCTGTTCATCGTCGCCGGCGCATTCGCAGGCCTCGAGGACATCGTGTCGGCGCGTGTCGGCAAGCACGGCATCGGCTTCGGTGCACCGCTGCATGACAAGGGCAAGGACCTCGACCTGTTCAGCGAGGTGCTCCCCGAGGACCTGCACAAGTTCGGTCTGATCCCCGAGTTCATCGGTCGACTGCCCGTGGTCACCTCGGTCTCGCCGCTCGACCAGGATGCGCTCATCGACATCCTCACCGGCCCCCGCAACGCGCTCGTCAAGCAGTACCAGCGCATGTTCGAGCTCGACGGCGTGCAGCTCGAGTTCGAGGAGGACGCTCTTCGGTCCATCGCCGACCTCGCGGTCGAGCGCAAGACCGGTGCGCGCGGACTCCGCGCCATCCTCGAAGACGTTCTCGGCCCGATCATGTTCGAGATCCCCTCCGCCGAAGACGTCGCGAAGGTCATCGTGACCCGAGCCGCCGTCGACGAGGGCGCCCCTCCCACGATCGTGATGGAGCGCAAGCGCAAGAGCGCGTGAGTTCGACTCCGGCGCCCTGGCGGGTCGACGACAGCGAGACCGTCGTCGCCGACCGCTGGATACGCGTGCGCGCCGACGACTGCCGCGATGCGGACGATCGTCGGATCGCGCCCTACTACGTGCTCGAGTACGGAGACTGGATCTCAGTGCTCGCGCTGAATGCCGACGGCCACGCGATCGTCGTCGAGGAGTACCGTCACGGAGCGGGGATCGTCGCTGTGGGCACGATCGGAGGCGGCATGGAATCCGGCGAGGCTCCGATCGACGCGGCGGCTCGGGAGCTTCGCGAGGAGACGGGGTACGAAGCGGGCGAGATCGTCGAACTCGGATCCACCTGGGCGAACTTCGGCAACCACACCAATCGCGTGCATCACTTCCTCGCGCGCGACTGCGTCCGCGTCGCCGAGCAGGAGCTCGACGACAGCGAGGCGATCGCCGTGCACGTCGTGTCGCTCGACGGCCTCGGCGATCACCTCGCGCAGAGCTACCACCAGCTCACCTGGTACAAGGCGATGGAACTGCTCGACCGCTGAGATGAGCGGGAGCCCGGAGGATCCGCTCAGGTATCCAGTCCTCGCCGCGTCAGCAGCGGTGCGATCTCGGCGTCACGCCCGCGGAAGTCGCGGTAGGCGTCGAGCGGGTCCTTCGAGCCGCCCACGCCGAGGAGGCGTGCACGGAACCGATCGCCGTTCTCGCGTGTGAGGCCGCCGTTCTCGCGGAACCAGTCCACGGTGTCGGCGTCGAGCACCTCACTCCAGATGTACGAGTAGTACCCGGCGCTGTACCCGCCCGAGAACACGTGCGCGAAGTAGGTCGACGAGTAGCGCGTCGGCACCACCGGGTCATCGAGGCCGATGTCGGCGAGCGCCGCAGCCTCGAATGCGGCGACGTCGGCGACCTCGGCATCCGAACCAACTCGGTGCCATGCCTGATCGAGCCAGGCGGCCGCGAGGTACTCGCTGGTGTCGTGCCCCTGGTTGAAGGTCTCTGTCGCGCGCAGGCGCTCGAGGATCGCCGGGTCGAGTGCCTCACCGGTCTCATGGTGCCGGGCGTAGTTGTCGAGGACCTCGGGCCAGAGGATCCACATCTCGTTCACCTGGCTGGGGAATTCGACGAAGTCGCGGAAGACGTTGGTGCCGGCGAAGTGCGGATAGGTCACCACGGCGAAGAGGCCGTGCAGGGCGTGCCCGAACTCGTGGAAGAGCGTGGTGACCTCGTCGAGAGTCAGCAGGGTCGGTTCGCCGTCACCGGGGAGTGGGACATTGAGGTTGTTCACCACGACCGGCCGCGTGTCGCGAAGACGCGACTGGCTCACGATCGGGTTCATCCATGCGCCCCCGCGCTTGGAGTCGCGCGTGTAGAGGTCGAGCACGTACAGCCCGAGCTCGGTGCCGTCGGCGTTGTGCACCTCGAACACGCGCGCGCCCGGGTGATAGGCCACCAGGTCGTGCCGTTCGCTGAAGGTGACGCCGTAGAGCTGCGTGGCGGCGAAGAAGACACCGTCCTGCAGCACTCGCTCGGCCTCGAACCAGGGGCGCAGGGCGCTCGTGTCGATGTCGTATCGTGCGGTGCGCACCTTCTCGGTGAAGAACGCCCAGTCATGCGCCTCGACAGGGAAGGGCGCACTCTCCGTCTCATCGACGATGGCCTGCAGGGCTTCCCGCTCAGCGCGGGCGTTGCGCGCCGAGGGAGCGGCGAGCTCGCGCAGCATCAGCTCGACCGCCTCGGGGGTCCCCGCCGTCTCGTCGGCCGTGACGTAGGCCGCGTGCGAGGTGTAGCCGAGAAGCTCAGCGCGCTCTGCACGGAGTCGCACGATCTCACGCAGCACCGGGCGGTTGTCGTTCGCGTTGTCTCGTGATCCCCTGGCTCGAGAGGCGGCCATGATCCGCCGGCGCGCGTCGCGATCACGGAGCTGCGCCAGGTAGGGGTGCCCCGTGAACAGCGGGAGCGAGATCACGTACCTGCCGTCGAGACCGCGCTCCTCGGCGGAGCGGGAAGCGGCAGAGAGCTCACCCGAGCTGAGACCCGCGAGCTCGTCGGCGGAGTCGAAGACGACAGCGAGGTCGTTGGTGTCGTTCAGCAGATTGCGCTCGAAGGTGTTGTTCAGCGTCGAGAGCTGCTGGTTGAGCTGCGTGAGGCGGGCCTTCGCGCCGTCGTCGAGGGCGGCTCCTGCATGCGTCATCTCGCGGTGGTGTCGTTCGACCAGGTAACGCTGCTCATCATCGAGGTCGAGATCCGCGAGCTGTGCGTACACCTGCTGCACGCGCCAGTAGAGGGCGCCGTCGAGCGTGATCGCATCCTGGTGCGCGGCCATCAGAGGGGCGAGCTGCTCGTCGATCTTCTGGATCTCGGCGGTCGCATCCGCCGAGGTCACGGTGTAGAAGGCATGCGCCACACGGTCGAGAAGTTCGCCCGCGCGCTCGAGCGCCTCGATCGTGTTCTCGAAGGTGGGCATGGAGCGCACCATCGTGATCCGCGAGACCTCCCGGAGGTGCTCGTCGAAGGCGGCCTCGAAGGCGGGCAGATAGTGCTCGGGCCTGATGGCGGCGAAGTCGGGAAGACCGTAGGGGAGCGTGGACGGCTGGAGCAGCGGGTTCGAGGCGTCGGTCATCCTCTGAGCCTAGCCATGACCCGCTGCAGGGCCTCGACGACGAGGCGCACGGACTGCCGCCTCAGGTTCTCGGGCCGGGCGAGCACATCGATCATCCGGTGGGTGCTGACGCCACGCAGCGGCAGTCGGACGATGTCGCGGTCGTCGACGGTGCGGGTCGTGTAGCGCGGCAGCATCCCCAGAACCCCTCCTGCGGCGACGACCGCCGCGACAGCCCCGTAGTCGTTGACACGGTGGCGGATCTCGACGGGGCGTCCGGCGACGGCCGAGACGGCGCGCAGCACGTCGTCGGGGGAGTAGCCCACGCGACTCGTGACCCATGGGCTGTCGACGACGTCGAAGGACGTCACCTGTCCGCGCGAGGCGAGGGGGTGGGCTGCCGCGACGGCGACGTCGAGCGGCTCGCGCACGAGCGCCAGGCTGCGCACGCCGTCCGTCGGCCACGGTGGGGAGTGCTCCATGCGATGTGCGAGCACCAGGTCGTATCGGGCGGTGAGTGCGGGGAATTCGCTCTGCGCCACGTCCTCATCGGTGAGTCGCACGTGAGGAGCCGCGTCTGCGGAGTCGAGCTCACGGATCAGAGAGCCGAAAAGCGCCTGCCCGACGCTGTGGAATCCGCTGATCGTGACGATGCCGGTGCTGTCGCCTTCGAAGTCGTCGAGCGCGCTCCGCGCTGCCGCCATGGCATCGATCGCCTCGGCGCCGGCCGTGGCCAGCACCTCTCCCGCGGCGGTCAGCATCAGGCGACGGCCGTCCTTGCGAGTGAGCGGCGTGCGGAAGCTCCGCTGCAGAGCCGCCAGGTGCTGCGACACGGCGGATGGAGTGACGCCGAGGTTCTCGGCGACGGCGGCGACGCTGCCGAGGGCGCCGAGCTCTCTGAGGATCTGCAGCTGATGGAGTTCCATTCGGAAAGGTTAGCTCCCACTACATGATCGGTGCAGCATTCTGCGATTGTTCTACATCGTCGGATGCGGTGTGATCGTCGTATGAAGGCATTGTTCAAAGCCGAACGCGCAGCCGGTCTCGCGCTGGTCGATCGTCCTGAGCCCACAGCGGCGGCGGATGAGGTCGTGATCCGCGTCCTGCGCACAGGGATCTGCGGCACCGACCTGCACATCCGTCGCTGGGACGACTGGGCGGCATCCGCGATCGACGCGCCCCTCATCCCCGGACACGAGTTCTACGGCGAGGTCGTCGAGGTGGGTCCGCTCGTGCACGACATCGCTGTGGGTGACCGCGTGTCGGGTGAAGGTCACATCGTGTGCGGCACGTGTCGCAACTGTCGAGCCGGGCGGCGGCAGATGTGCATCCGCACGATCGGCCTCGGGCTCCAGCGCGACGGTGCGTTCGCCGAGTTCCTCGCCCTGCCTGCGACCAATGTCTGGGTGCATCACGCCGATGTCACCCCCGAGCTCGGGGCGATCTTCGATCCGCTCGGCAACGCCGTGCACACGGCACTCACCTTCCCCCTCGTCGGCGAGGACGTGCTCGTGACGGGATGCGGGCCGATCGGTCTGATGGCGATCGCCGTCGCCCGGCATGCCGGAGCCCGCTTCATCGCGGCGACCGACGTGAGCGCGCCGCGTCTCGAGATGGCCCGGCTGATGGGCGCGGACGAAGTCGTCGATGTCTCGGTCCGTGACATCCGTGACGCCCAGCACTGCCTCGGACTCCGCGAGGGCTTCGACATCGGTTTCGAGATGAGCGGGGCGCCGTCGGCGCTGCCGGCCATGATCGACAACATGAACCATGGCGGCCGGATCGCGATGCTCGGGCTGCCCAGTACGGGGTTCGACATCGACTGGGGCAAGCTCGTCACCCACATGCTGACGATCAAGGGCATCTACGGACGCGAGATGTTCGAGACGTGGAACGCCATGGGTGCGATGCTGCAGACCAGCGCGACGCTGCGCGACTCGATCGGACGGGTGATCGCCGACGTGATCCCCGCCAGGGATTGGGAGCAGGGCTTCGCCGCGGCAGAGTCCGCAGGCACGGGAAAGATCATCCTCGACTGGACGGAGCTGTGATGTACGGGACATTCCGGAAGCATGTGGCGGGCGAGCTCGGCGGCATCGAGGCCGCGGGGCTCACGAAGCGCGAGCGCGGCATCCGCGGACCGCAGAGCGCTGAGATCACGGCAGACGGCGCAGAGGTGCTCAACTTCTGCGCCAACAACTACCTGGGGCTCGCGGATGACCCGCGAATCCTCGAGTCCGCGACCGCGGCGCTGCAGGAATGGGGCTACGGACTCGCGAGCGTCCGCTTCATCTGCGGCACCCAGGAGCAGCACCTGGAGCTGGAGCGCAGGCTCGCGGGGTTCCTCGGAACGGATGACGCGATCCTGTACTCGTCGTGTTTCGACGCCAACGGGGGCGTCTTCGAGACGCTCTTCGGCGCCGAGGACGCGATCATCTCGGACGAGCTCAACCACGCGTCGATCATCGACGGGATCCGTCTCTCCAAGGCCCGTCGGCTGCGGTACCGGAACCGCGACATGGCGGACCTCGAAGAGCAGCTGCAGGCGGCATCCGATGCCCGTTTCCGGGTGGTCGTCACGGACGGGGTCTTCTCGATGGACGGCTACATCGCACCGCTCGCCGAGATCTGCGACCTGGCGGAGCGTTACGACGCCCTCGTCTTCGTCGACGACTCGCACGCCGTCGGGTTCGTGGGCGAGAACGGCCGGGGCACTCCTGAGCTCTGCGGCGTCGCCGATCGTGTCGACATCTACACGGGCACGTTCGGGAAGGCGCTGGGTGGAGCATCCGGCGGCTACGTCGCTTCGCACGCCGACATCGTCGCCCTGCTGCGTCAGCGCTCGCGTCCGTATCTGTTCTCGAACACGCTCGCACCGGCCATCGTGGCCGGCACCCTGACGGCTCTCGACCTGGTCGAGGGGTCGGCCGATCTCCGTGCGCGTCTGCGCGACAACGCCGCCCTGTTCCGGGAGCGGATGACGGCGGAGGGCTTCGACCTGCTGCCGGGGGAGCATCCGATCGTTCCGGTCATGTTCGGCGACGCGGGTCTCACAGCACGCATCGCGACCGAGATGCAGGTGCAGGGCATCTACGTGACCGCATTCAGCTTCCCGGTCGTTCCCCGCGGGCTGGCGCGGATCCGTGTGCAGCTGTCGGCGGCGCACACACCCGAGCAGATCGAACGCTGCGTGGCGGCGTTCGTCACTGCGAGAGCCACCGTGAGCTGACCTCGAGCCTGGCAAAGAGTTCTTTGCAAAAGAAAGCTTGCAAATAACTCTTTGCAAGCGTATCTTTGCATGCATGGCAGACGAAGAGCAGCTACGACGACTCGACTCAGGGGCGCTCAAGGCGCTGGCGCACCCGCTGCGCGTGCGGATCTTCGATCTGCTGAGCGCTCACGGGCCGCAGACGGCGAGTTCGCTCGCCTCGATGCTGGGGGAGACCTCCGGTTCCACGAGCTACCACCTGCGCACCCTCTCGGCCCACGACCTGATCCACGAGGTCGAAGGACGAGGTACGGCGCGGGAGCGATGGTGGGAGCTCCCCCAGGGGCGCATCGACATCCCCGGTCCGAGCCAGAGCATGTCGCCGGCCAACCGCGCAGCCGCGCAGATCGTGTCGTCGGAGTTCTTCCGGCTGCGGCACGAGACCCTGATGTCGTACGTGAACCGCCCCGACATCGAGGTGCCGGAGGGGTGGAAGGATGCGGGCCTGATCGCCACGACCCTCCTCGAGATGACTCCTTCGCAGATGGAGGATCTCAAAGACGAGCTCATGGCCGTCATCGACAGTGCGGTCGCGCGGTATCGAGGCCAGACCGGGCCGGACGTGCGTCGCGTATCGATGCGCACCGAGCTCTTCGATCTTCCGTCGACGGGGCCTGTGCTCTCCGACGCCACCGACTCGAACGAGGAGGAGTCATGACCAGCGCGACCATCCAGCTCGTCGCCCCGACTCAGGCGGAGCGGAAGCTCCTTGGCTTCGCCGATCTGCTCACCGCCTTCGTCGAACGTCGCATCGCACGTCGGGCAGAGAAGCGGGTGCTCGCGCTCGACCTCCTGCGTGAACAGCAGACCAGGCGCCAGGATCCGCGGGCGGTCGATCACATGCTCGCGCAGGTCGGGCTCTCGCGGCGCTGAGGCGCTGAGGCGCTCCGATCGCAGCGAAGCCCCCTGCCGCAGGCGCGGACAGGGGGCTTCGTCGTCTGAGTCGGATCAGTCCTCGAACGGGCGGGCGATCACGTCGCCGGAGCCCGTCTGCACGACTTCCCAGCCCGCATCGAGCTCGGCGATCGCGCGGCCCTCGAGCCAGGTGAGGGTCCAGTGCCCCGTGAGACCGCGCGATTCGACCTCGGCGATGGCCGGCCGGAGCGCGGCGGGAACGGATGCCGGCGGCTCGGAGCCGGTGGCCCACCGCGTGCCCAGCTGCATCAGGCGCCCTCGACCGGCGCGAGCTCGATCGCGGTGACCGCGAACTCGTCGGCCTCGGTGAACTCGAGGTCGGCGATGCGTCCCACGGCCCGGAGGTCGTCGGCTGCGGCGCGGAGTGCCTCGAGCTTGGCGGCGGGAGCCGCGATCGCAGCCCGCGACACCGGCGTCTTCTGGGAGGCCTTCGCCTCCGTCTTGGCGCGGCGGATGCCGATCAGCGCTTCGCTCGCGGCCGACAGCACCGCGGTGTCGCCCTCGATGCCGAGTGCCTCGGGCCACGCCGCGGTGTGCACCGAGCCCTCTTCGAACCACGACCACACCTCTTCGGTCGCGAACGAGATGATCGGGGCGAGCAGGCGCAGCAGGGTCGACAGCGCCAGACGCAGCGCGAGCGCGGCGGATGCCTGGCCCACGTCGTTCTGGTTGTAGGCACGCTCCTTGACGAGCTCGAGGTAGTCGTCGCAGAAGGTCCAGAAGAACGCCTCGGTGACCTCGAGCGCCTTGGCCTGATCGTAGTTCTCGAAGGCTCTGGTGGCCTCGGCGACCACGGCGTCGAGCCCGGTCAGCATCGAGGCGTCGAGCGCATGCGTCACCTGCGCACCCTCGGGCACGGGGAACGACAGCACGAACTTCGCGGCGTTCAGCACCTTGATCGCCAGGCGGCGGCCGATCTTGACCTGCGTCGGGTTCTGCGGGTCGAAGGCGGCA
This sequence comes from Microbacterium phyllosphaerae, assembly GCF_017876435.1. NCBI lineage: Bacteria > Bacillati > Actinomycetota > Actinomycetes > Micrococcales > Microbacteriaceae > Microbacterium > Microbacterium phyllosphaerae. The sequence goes on along the minus strand of NZ_JAGIOA010000001.1, from coordinate 2,799,714 downwards.
TCCATGCCCAGGCGGCTCGAGGCGGCCCAGTAGCGCACCGCATCCGATCCGTGGGTCTCGAGGATGTCCGCCGGGGTGACGACGTTGCCCTTGGACTTCGACATCTTCTTGCGGTCGGGGTCGACGATGAAGCCCGAGATCGCGGCATTGCGCCACGGCGAACGACCGTCCTCGAGAGTCGAACGCAGCATCGTCGAGAAGAGCCAGGTGCGGATGATGTCCTGACCCTGCGGACGCAGGTCGAACGGAGCCGTGAGGTTCCACAGCTCCTCGTCGCGCTGCCATCCGCCGGCGAGCTGCGGGGTGAGGGAGGAGGTCGCCCAGGTGTCGAGGATGTCCGCTTCGGCCTCGAAGCCGCCTGCCGCGCCGCGCTGGTCTTCGGTGTAGCCCGCGGGCACATCGGTCGTCGGATCGATCGGCAGCGACGCGTGATCGGGGGCGAGCACGCGGTCGTAGTCGCGATCGCCGTTCTCGTCGAGGCCGTACCAGAGCGGGATCGGCACGCCGAAGAAGCGCTGACGTGAGACGAGCCAGTCGCCGGTCAGGCCGCCGACCCAGTTCTCGTAGCGCACGCGCATGAAGTCCGGGTGCCAGGCGAGCTCGGTGCCGTGCTCGAGCAGCTCATCGCGGAGCTTCGCGTCGCGGGCGCCGTTGCGGATGTACCACTGTCGCGTCGACACGATCTCGAGCGGGCGGTCGCCCTTCTCGAAGAACTTCACCGCGTGGTTGAACGGCTTGCCGACCGCTGTCATGTCGCCGGTCTCCTGCAGCTTCTCGACGATCGCCTTGCGAGCCGAGAAAACGGTCTTGCCGGCGAGCTCGGCCTCGTACCAGGCGATGGCCTCGGCGCTGGCGACGATCGACGGTGCGGTGGGCAGGAAGCGTCCGTCCAGGCCGATCGTCGTCATGTTGGGCAGGTCGCCGCCGTCGACGGTGCGCAGCTCGCGCCACCAGATGATGTCCGTCACGTCGCCGAAGGTGCAGACCATGGCGGCGCCCGTGCCCTTGTCGGGCTGTGCGAGGTGGTGTCCGTGGATCTCGATCTCGGCGCCGAAGAACGGGGTGCGCACCGTGGTGCCGATCAGGTGCTTGTGCGGCCCCTCGGGGTGCGTCACGATCGCGACGCAGGCGGGGAGCAGCTCCGGGCGGGTCGTCTCGATCGTGATCGAGCCCGAGCCGTCCGCGAAGGGGAAGTCGATGGTGTGGTACGCGGCCTGCTGATCGCGGTCCTCGAGCTCCGCCTGCGCGATGGCCGAGCGGAAGTCGATGTCCCACAGCGTCGGCGCGAGCGACTGGTAGGCCTCGCCGCGCTCGAGGTTGCGCAGGAACGCGAGCTGGCTCTGACGGATCGTGTCGTCGGAGATCGTGCGGTACGTCTGCGTCCAGTCGACGCTGAGTCCGAGCTGGCGGAAGAGGGCCTCGAACTGCTTCTCGTCCTCGATGGTCAGGCGCTCGCAGAGCTCGATGAAGTTGCGGCGGCTGATCGGCACCTGGTCGGCCGCGCGGCTGGACTTGTTGTCTCCGCCCTCGAAAGGCGGGGTGAAGTCGGTCTGATACGGGAGCGTCGGGTCGCAGCGCACGCCGTAGTAGTTCTGCACGCGGCGCTCGGTGGGCAGACCGTTGTCGTCCCAGCCCATCGGGTAGAACACGTTCTTGCCGCGCATGCGCTCGAAGCGCGCCTTGACGTCGGTGTGCGTGTACGAGAACACGTGTCCGATGTGCAGGCTTCCGGATGCCGTCGGCGGGGGAGTGTCGATCGAGTAGACGCCGTCACGGCCGGACTGTGCGGCGCGGAGGCGGTCGAAGAGGTACGTGCCCTGCTCGGACCATGACTCACCCCACTTCGCTTCGAGGCCTTCGAGTGCGGGCTTGTCGGGAATCACGGACATGGAGGTCTCCTCGAGCGATGTGTGCGGCACTGTGTGAGCGTGCCTGAGTGTGGGTTGTGCCCCACAGTCTAATCGCCCCGCACGGGTGCGGAGTCTCGCCACCCAGGAGACGGGCGCTCGAGTCGCCGTGGTGGATCTAGAATTGGATCGAGTCCAAGAACTGATGCATCCGCGTCGTCTCCCGCATTCCCTCCCGAGGAACAGCATGCCCATCTCCTTCCTGCGCCGCGCGATCCCGCTCGGTGCCACCGTCGTCGTGAGCGCACTCCTGCTCAGCTCCTGCGCGACACCCGCATCCGATTCCGAGTCCGAGGGCGGCGAACTCGTCTGGTCGATCGAGGGCGCGAACCTCTCGGCAGGGCACATGGATCCGCAGGTGAGCCAGCTCGACGTCTCGGGCATGGTGCAGCGCGCGGTGCTCGACTCCCTCGTGTTCCAGGAGGACGACGGATCGTTCGTGCCCTGGCTCGCGAAGGACTGGAAGGTCTCGGACGACAGCACCGAGTACACGTTCATGCTGCGTGACGACGTCACGTTCACCGACGGCGAGCCGTTCGACGCCGAAGCGGTAAAGGCGAACTTCGACCGCATCGTCGACCCCGAGACGGAGTCGGCGCAGGCGGCGTCGATGCTGGGTGCCGACTTCTACGAGGGCACCGAGGTCGTCGACGAGTACACGGTGAAGGTCAGTTTCACCCAGCCGTACGCGCCGTTCCTGCAGGCGGCCAGCACACCTCAGCTCGGCTTCTACTCACCGGCGGTCCTCGCGGAATCCGCCGACCAGCTGAAGGCCGGAGGGCCCGGCATCACGGTCGGCACCGGCCCGTACGAACTGACCGAGTACACGCCCGATCAGGAACTCGTCTACACGAGCAACGACGACTACGCCTGGGGTCCGCACGGCGAGAAGGCGCCGAAGGTCGAGACTCTGCGTGTCGAGATCCAGCCGGAGGCCTCCGTGCGCACGGGCGTCGTGCAGAGCGGCGAGGCGGATCTGGCCAGCAACATCCCGCCGAACCTCGCCGGCGACCTCGGCGACGGCATCACGGTCGATTCGATCGAGTACCCGGGTCTGCCGTACTCGCTGTACCTCAACGAGAAGTACGGGGTGTTCGCCGACGAGAAGGTGCGTCAGGCCTTCGCCCGAGGCATCGACGTCGACGCGGCCGTCGAGGAGATCTTCTTCGGACAGTTCCCGCGGGCGTGGAGCGTGCTCGGATCGACGACCCCCGGCTACGACGCCTCGCTCGAGGGCACGTGGGCTTTCGATCAGGATGCGGCGAACGCGCTGCTCGACGAGGCGGGCTGGACCGAGCGCGACAGCGACGGCATCCGCATGAAGGACGGGAAGCGCCTGTCGGCCCGGTGGATCGCCTGGACCCCTGTGCCGGACGACCGTGCGGCTCTGGCGAACGCGATCCAGTCCGACCTCAAGGGGATCGGCTTCGAGGTCGTCCGCGAGGTGCTGGAGCCCGGAGCGTACAACGAGCAGTACGGTCCGAAGACCTTCGACCTGACCGACTGGGGATTCTCCGGCGTCGACCCTGACTTCCTCCGCGCGCACCTGCACACCGACGGATTCCAGAATGCGTCGCAGGTCACGGACCCCGAGATCGACACGCTGCTCGACCAGGCCGTCGCCTCCAGCGACCAGGACGAGCGCAACGGCATCTACACGCAGCTGCAGGAATGGAACGCAGAGTACACCGCGATCGTCCCGCTCTACAGCCCGTCGGCCATCACGGCCGTCGGCGAGCGCGTCAGCGGGCTCGACTACGACCTCTACGGACGTCCGCTCTTCTACGACGTGAGCGTCGGCTGACCCCTGAGCCGTCGAGCGCCCTTCGGCATATCGCTGCGGTATCGTTCGTGAGCGAGCGCCGCGAGCCGGAGGGCGCTCAGGAACCGTCGAGAGGGCGCCCACGGTGAAGGCAGCGTTCCTCCGCATCGCCGGTCTTCTGGCATCGGTCGTGATCGTGCTCTGGGGTGCGGCGACGCTCGTCTTCCTGGCATTCCGCATCGTCCCCGGTGATCCGGTCTCGGTGATGCTCGGCCCTCAGGCGCAGGTCAGTGAAGCCGTGAAAGACGGCATCCGTGCCGAGCTCGGGCTCGACCGCCCCCCGCTCGAGCAGTATCTGACGTTCATCGGTCAGCTCGCCCGGGGAGACCTGGGGGAGTCGTACCAGCTGCGGATGCCGGTGACCGAGGTCATCGGACGTCAGCTCGGGGCGACGCTGCAGCTCTCGGCGCTGGCCCTGGTGATCGCGGTGCTGCTCGCGCTCGCCGTCGCCCTGCTCGTGCGCGGTCAGGTCGGACGAGCCGTCGCCTCGGGCGTCGAGCTCGTCATCCTGTCATCGCCCGTGTTCTGGATCGGCCTCATCCTGCTCAGCGTCTTCGCGTTCGGGCTCGGCTGGTTCCCCGTCTCGGGCGCCCGGAATCCGGCGACGATCGTGCTGCCGGCCATCACCCTCGCGCTGCCCGTCGCGGCGCTGCTCAGCCAGGTGCTGCGTGACGGGCTCGTGCAGGCCGAACGGATGCCGTTCGCCGAGACCGTCCGGGCCCGAGGCGCAGGTCCGACGTGGTTCACCCTGCGTCACGGGCTGCGACACGGCGCGGCGAGCGCGGTGACCCTTGCGGCCTACCTGACCGGGTCGGTGCTCGGAGGAGCCGTGCTCGTCGAGACCGTGTTCGCCCGTGCAGGTCTCGGACGCGTCACCCTCGCCGCCATCACCAACCGCGACCTGCCGGTGATCACCGGCATCATCCTGCTCAGCGCCATCGTCTTCGTGACCGTGAACCTCGTGATCGAGCTGCTGCATCCGCTCATCGATCCGCGTCTGCGCGCCGAACGCGGAGGGCCCCGATGAACCGCGCGCAGGCCGTGCTGCTCTGGTGTGCGGTGGCCGTGCTCGTGGTGCTGGCATTCGCCGCAGCCTTCCCCGGAGTCCTCGCCACCCACGATCCGCTCCAGACGGATGTCCGCTCGGGTCTGCTGCCGCCGAGCGCCGAGCACCTCTTCGGGACCGACCAGAGCGGCCGCGACGTGTACTCGCGGGTGGTCCATGGAGCCGGGCGCTCGATCGGCATCGGTCTGCTCGCGACCGCCATCGCGGTCGCGGTGGGACTGCTCGTGGGTGCCCTCGCGGGACTCGCGCCGCGCGGGGTCGATGCGGCGCTGATGCGCGTGAACGACGTGCTCATGGCGTTCCCCGAGTTCCTGGTCGCGCTCGTGGTCGTCGCCGTGCTCGGGCCGGGGCCGGTCAACATCGCGATCGCGGTGACGCTCGCCGCCGTGCCCGTCTACATACGCCTCGCCCGGGTGCAGACCCGTACGCTCCGCAGCGCCGAGCATGTCGAGGCGGCACGCATCCTCGGGGTGCCTCCCGTGCCCGCATTCGTCAGGCACGTGGTGCCCGGGGTGCTCGGCTCACTGAGCGTGCTCGCGACGATCGGCATCGGATCGAGCATCCTCGCCGCGGCCGGACTCAGCTTCCTCGGTCTCGGTCCGTCGGAGCCGACTCCCGAGTGGGGACTCATGCTGGCTGGCGGCCGCAACGTGCTGGGTCAGGCCTGGTGGATCGCGGTCTTCCCCGGCATCGCGATCACCCTGACCGTGATCTCCGCCACGATCGTCGGACGTGTCCTGCGTGCCAGGGCAGAGGGGCGGACGTCATGACAGCTGCTCTGGAGGTGCAGGGTCTGCGCATCGACTTCGGCGGAGCGCCCGTCGTCGACGGAGTCTCGATGTCCGTGGCACGCGGAGAATGCGTCGCGATCGTGGGCGAATCGGGAGCGGGCAAGTCGCTCACGGCCCGCGCGCTGCTGGGGCTGACTCCCGCGAACGCTCGCGTGCGGTTCGACCGGCTCGTCGTCGACGGCACGGATGTCGCGGGATTCGGGGAGCGGCGCTGGCGTTCGCTGCGCGGCGCAGGCATCGCCCTCGTCTCTCAGGATGCTCTGGTGTCGCTCGACCCCCTGCAGCGGGTGGGCTCGGAGATCGCCGAGCCGTTGCGCATCCACGGCGTCGTGTCCGGCCGCGCGGCGCTGCGCGAACGGGTGCAGGAGATGCTGCACCGGGTCTGGATGCCGGATGCGGTGCGCCGGGCGCGGCAGTATCCGCACGAGCTCTCGGGTGGCCTCCGTCAGCGGGCGCTCATCGCCTCGGCGATCGCGGCCGAGCCGGCCGTCCTCATCGCGGACGAGCCGACCACGGCGCTCGACGCCACCGTTCAGGCTCGGATCCTCTCGCTGCTCCGCGACATCGCGGATGCGGGCACCGCGATCGTGTTCATCAGTCATGACTTCGCAGCCGTCCGTCGGATCGCCGACCGCGTGCTCGTGATGCGCGACGGCGTGGTCGTCGAGTCAGGGCCGGTGGCGGAGGTGCTGGAATCGCCCCGGCACGAGTACACCCGGCAGCTGATCGCGGCGACCGTTCACGAGCCTCGGGTGTCGTCGGCAGAGGCAGTGTCGCCTCTGCTCGTCGCCACGGGGGCGACCAAGACGTTCGGCGCACTCGCAGCGGTGCGCGAGGCGTCCTTCGCCGTGCACGAGGGGAGGACTCTCGGCATCGTCGGGGAGTCGGGTTCGGGCAAGACGACGCTTGCGCGCATGATCGTCGGCGTCGAGCGACCCGACGACGGAGCGCTGCGCTGGATCGGGGAGCGCCGCGTGCAGCTCGTGCACCAGAATCCGCTCGGCGCCTTCGACCCTCGATGGACCATCGGGCGATCGCTCAGGGAGGCGCTCGCCGCGGGCGGCGTGCCCCGGGCGCGGCGTGCAGCGCGCGTGGTCCAGCTTCTCGCCGAGGTCGATCTCGACCCGGTGCTGGCGACCCGTCGGCCCCTCGCCCTGTCGGGCGGGCAGCGTCAGCGCGCCGCGATCGCGCGGGCGTTGGCGGCCGAGCCCGAGGTGCTGGTGCTGGACGAACCGGTGTCGGCTCTGGATCCCTCGGTGCGCGAACGCGTGCTCCACCTGCTGCTCCGACTGCAGCGCGAGCGTCGGCTGACCATGATCTTCGTCTCGCACGATCTCGACGTCGTCGGCGCCGTCGCGGACGAGGTCCTCGTGATGCAGGACGGCGTCATCGTCGAGCAGGGCGCGGTCGCAGACGTCTTCGCATCGCCGCAGCATCCGTTCACGCAGGAGCTGCTGGAGGCGAACGGGTCCGTCAGTCCCTAACCTGGATGCCGATTCCGGCGGCGAGCACCGGTGCGAGCTGCTGCACCTGGAAGCTGCTCAGAGTCGTACCGCGGAGGCTGTTCGCATCGAGGAATGCCGACGCGTCGAGCCCGCGGAGGTCGACATGCGCGGCGCGCATGCCGCGTGAGTCCACCTCGTCGGTGCGGGTGTCGGTGAAGCGGACGCGGGTGAGCTCCGCCTGGGGCATGTCGATCGTCCGGATACTGCACGCGGTGATCTCGATATCGGTCGCCCGCACCCCGCCGAGGTTGAGGTAGTCGATCCGCACATCGCGGAGCTCCAGCTCGTCGATGCGCGCACCGCTGAGATCGAGCGTGCCGATGCGGCCGCCGCTGATGCGGACGCGGCGCACTCCCGCATCCCTCATCCGCATCGAGGCCACGCGGAGGCCCGTCATGTCGACGTCGATGAGGGTGGCGCCGGTCAGATCGACGCTGTCGGCGTCGGCCGTGACCGTGCATTGCTCGAGTGACGCGTGGGCGAGGTCTGCGGCGACCTCGATGTCGAGCCGTGCCGCGAGGAGATCGGCGCTGCGCCGCGCGGTCGCGGACTCGAACTCGCGAGGAAGGTCGGGGGGCGAGACGCGGGGAGCCGCGGGGGATTCGGGGGAGCGTGCCATGCTTCGAGAGTAGGGTTTCTCGGTCCTGAAGCAGAATTCCGGTATCACCTGGCGGTTTCGGATGCTTTCGTCGACTCGACCCGTCGTGGTCCGGGTAGTGTTACTGGCCAATCTGGGGATATGGGGGAGTGGCGGCTGGGGCATGCCACTCCGACGCCGATCGTGTGCATCCTCCCGCTTTTCGGGGGATGGCTCGACACGGCAGCGGGACGGGTGCGTTCATCGCGCCCGAATGTGAACGACCCATCTCCTCGAAAATCTGAGGGGACACAATGAAGCGCGAGACCTGGGTGCGGATGCTTCCGCACGAGATGCGCATCGCCGCGAAGCAGTCGTTCTCGACTCGACGTGTGCCACTCGAGTCGATGCGGACCCTGGTCGGGGGCGCGGTCCGTCCGCGCTCCGGCGACGTCGTCATCGCGCGGATCGAGAGACTCGGCCACCACCGGCACATCGAGCAGCCGCACGGTCGTCGCAGCCTGCTGCACGTCGGTGATCTGATCATCGTCGCGTACGCCGACCGCTATGCGACAGACCAGTTCGAGTCGTATGTTCCGCGGCATCTGGGCCCGGTCAACCTCGTCGCCAGCGGGGGAATAGCCTCCGCGGCGATCTCGCGGAGCAGATCAGTGCGTCCCGCGACGGACATCGTTCCCATCGGACTGATCGGCGACGAGGCGGGCCGCCCGCTCAACGTGGCGGACTTCCGGCTGCCGACGCTGGCGCCGCCTGCCGAGCGTCCGCGCACGATCGGCGTCCTCGGCACGTCGATGAACGCCGGCAAGACGACGACGATCCATTACATGGCACACGGGCTGTCCAAGGTCGGTATGCGCCCGGGTGTCACGAAGGTGACGGGAACGGGATCGGGCAACGACTACTGGGTCATGCTCGATGCCGGTGCGCACATGATGCTCGACTTCACGGACGCGGGCCTGGCATCGTCTTTCCGCCAGCCCACATCCGTGCTCGAGGAGGTCATGTCGCAACTGGTCGCGAACCTGTCGCTCGGCGGAAGCGGAGTGAACTTCGTGGAGATCGCCGACGGGGTGTTCCAACGCGACAATCGAAGCCTGCTGGAGTCGGCGGTCGTGCACGATCTCATCGACTGCGTCGTTCTCGCCGCATCCGATGCGATGGGCGCGGCTCAGGGACTCCGGTCCTTGACCGATCACGGATTCGACGTCGTCGCGCTGTCGGGGACCATGACGAAGTCGCCGTTGGCGATGCAGGAGGCCGCTGAAGAGCTGGACCTGCCGATCTGGGGTCTTCCGGAGCTGGAGAACGCCGAGCTCATCGCACCGGTGTTGGGTATCGACCCGACCATGCTGCGTGCGCCGGTTCCGCCGCCCCAGCCCGCGTGGCCGATCGACCTGGCGGGGCTGGAGCCCCTCGCCGAGACCCGGCTCGCGACGTCCACGGTCGAACTCGCAGGTCGACGCGGCGGATTCCGTGACTCGACTGAGCTGATCGAACAGGTGCGGGCATCGTCGATGGTGCTCTCGTGACCCCGCAGATCGACGACCTCGACGGCGACCCGCGCGACCCGTCCCGCGGCGACCTCCGGCGCCTCCTCCGTGTGCGGCGCCGCGATCTCGTCGTGGTCGCCCTGCTCGGTATTCTCCAGGCGGCACTGATCATCGATTTCATGCTGCTGGCACGTCTGGTGATCGATCAGCTGGTCCCGTCCGGCGTCGGCGAAGCCGCCGACTCGACGTACCGGCAGACCCTCTGGTTCTGTCTGCTCCTCGCCGTCCTGGCCGTGGTGATGGGAGCCGCCCGTTCCTGGGAGTTCACGTGGGCGGAGCGCGCGGGATACGAAGTGGTCCGGAAGCTGCGGATGGAGATGTACGGGCACCTGCAGCGGATGCGTCCGGAGCACCTGCGGCATCGTGCCCGTGGTGGACTGCTGCTGCGTCTCACCGGCGATCTGTCGATGCTGCGTATGTGGTTGAGTCGGGGTCTTCTCGAGGGGCTGTCGGCCAGCATCGTTCTGATCGCGGCCCTCGGAGTCCTCGTGTGGATGGACGTGTGGCTCGCGCTCGCGGTCGTCTGCGTGCTGGCATCCGGTGCCGCACTGTCACTCGGGCTCGGGCGTGCGATGCGCGATGCCACTCGTTCGATGCGTCGACGACGATCTGCGTTGATGAGCAACGTCGACGAGCAGATCAACGCCCTTCGCGTCAGTCAGGTCTCGGGGCGGGTACAGAGCGAATTCCGTCGGCTGTCGCGACAGAACGACGCGCTGACCGTCTCACTGTCGCGAGTCGCGGGGCTTCGGGGGAGACTGCGCGGAATCGCCGCCGCGATCTCGCTGGTGAGTGTGGTCGCGGTGCTCACTGTCGGCGTCATCCAGGTCCATCGCGGAGCGACGAGCGTCGGCGTCGTCGTCGTCGGAGCGCTTCTCGCCCGCTATCTCGCACGCCCCGTGCGCACCCTCGGTCTCGCGCACGACTACTGGCACCGCGGTGTCGTCTCCCGGCAGAAGGTCGTGGAGTTCCTCGGGAGCTCCAGTCGCCGGGTCGAGGAGGAGGCGCAGGCGCCGCTCGTCGTCAAGGGCGGTCGCATCGAGTTCGTCGACGTCGAGGTTCCCGGTGCGCTGAGCGGATTCACGGCGGTCGCGGACCGCGGCGAGTTCGTCGCGATCACCGGTGCATCGGGCACCGGGAAGTCCGCGGTGCTCGACGTGCTCACCAGGATGGCGGAGCCGACCCGGGGGAGCATCCTCATCGACGGTCAGCTCCTGTCTGACACGTCTCCGTCGTCGATCGGTGCGATGGTGGGCGTCGCGAGTCCCGACCTCCCGCTGCTGCGAGGCACCGTGCTGCGCAATCTGACGTACGCGGATCGCCAGGCGCGGCCCGGCGAGGTGCAGAGGATCGTGAAGGCTCTGGGGCTCGATGAATCCTTGGCGCGGAACGACGATCCGGGCGTCATGGGCTGGGTCATGGAGGGCGGCGCGAATCTGACCACGGGCGACCGCCAACTCATCGCGCTGGCCAGGGCGATGGTCGGCACCCCACGGATCCTTCTCCTCGACGAGCCGCTCGCCGGGATGGATGCCGATGCGCGGTCCCGCGCGAGGGAGGCGATCCTCCGTCATCGCGGCACGGTGCTGATGGTCACGCAGGATCCCGACGCGCTCGCACTGGCCGACTCCGTCTGGGTGATGTCCCCGGGTGGCGCCGTGACGGCGCTCACCGGGGAGGAGTACCGAGACCACGTCTGGCGGAACCGGAACACGAGGAGCAAGAGATGGACGGCGAGCGCACGATGACACCTCCGCAGAGGACCCGCCGACGGCGCGCGGGGAGAAACCTGAGACGCGACCGACGCTGGATCGGAGCGAGCCTCGTCGTGGCGGTCGGGTCTGCAGCCCTTCTCGGCAGCCAACTCGCCTTCGCCACGCCGGAACCGCCGCCCGTGGTCGCGGCATCGGCACCGGCGCTGTCAGACGGCGTCCTCGATCTCGGATTCGCCGGAGACACGATGTTCGGTGACGGTTCGGCCGAGAAGCTCGCGGCGTCGGGACCGATGCCCCTGCTGGCCGGGGTCGCGCCCATTCTCGACGACTTCGACTACACCATCGTCAACGCGGAGGTCCCGTTCACGACGATCCAGACCCCGGCGAACCCCGGAGCGAAGTACACCTATGCCAGCGATCCCAGCGATCTCGCCGCCCTGCGTGAGATCGGCGTCGATGCGCTGAACCTCGGCAACAATCACGCGATGGACCGCGGCGGCGAGGGGTTGGCCGACACGATTCGCTATGCGGAGAGCGACGGACTCGCCGCGTTCGGCGCGGGGGCGACCAGAGCCGACGCATCCATGCCCCTCGTGGTGCGCTCCGCGCAGCTCGATGTGGCCGTGGTGTCGTTCGGCGAGGACTTCGGAGCACTCCATCGCAGCACCGACACGACACCGGGGATGCTGCCGCTCCGATTGGATCGCGTCGAGCAGGCGATGCGGTCGGCGCGCGACAACGGTGCAGACAAGGTGGTGGCTTTCGTGCACTGGGGGAACAACTACGAAGACGTCAACGCGCAGCAGCGATACTGGGCCGGCGTGTTCTCGGATGCGGGATACGACGCCGTGATCGGCAGTGGATCCCACACCCTCCAGGAGGTCGAGGTTCTCGACGGGATGCCCGTCGTGTACGGCATGGGTAACTTCGTGTTCGGCGCACCCGGTCGCTTCGCCGCCTACGGCAAGCCGGGCCTGGGGGCTGTCGTCGGTCTGCGCTGGAACCACGGAGGCACGGGCACTGTCAGCGTTCGCGTGATCGCTACCGACAACAAGATCGTCGACTACGTGGCGAGGCCCGTGCCCGAGTCCGACCTCTCCACGGCCCGGGCCATCATCGGGGATGCGGTGACGTGGCACGGCGACGTCGCGACGCTCCGCTTCTGATGCGTCGAAGCTGGGGGATCCTGATCATCATGTCCATCGTCCTGTCCGCTGCGCTCGCCGCCTGTTCGCCGATCCCGCCGGTCTCCGGACTCCTCGGCAGCGGCAAGTACGTTCTCCGGGTCGAGGGTCGTGAGCCGATCCCCGTCTACTACGTCACGGGCGCACGTGCGACCGAGCAGGCGACGATCATCGTCGTCATGCACGGGGTCGAGCGCAATGCTGCGGACTACCGGAACACGTGGACCGAGCTCGTGCGCGACCGCGACGTGGTGGTGGTGGCGCCGCAGTTCAGTGATGACGAGTTCCCCGACGCGGAGAACTACAACCTCGGCGGTCTCGCCGATGCCGAGGGATCGAATGACGACGACTCTCGCGTCCTCGACGGCGCCTACGGATACATCGAGCCGCTGTTCGAGGATGCCCGTGACCGGATCGGAGGCGGGCAGAGCGGCTTCTCGATGTTCGGCCACTCCGCGGGTGCCCAGTTCGTGCACCGCTACGTGGAGTTCGTCCCCCACGCTCCCGTCGACGTGGCCGTGGCGGCGAATGCGGGGTGGTACACCATGCCGGATGACTCCGCACGGTTCCCGTTCGGACTCGACGGTCCCGACGCACCGGACTTCGATGCGACCGCCGCGTTCGGCCGCCAGCTGATCGTGCTGCTCGGGACCGACGACGTCGGAACGAAGAACCTGAGGCGGGATCCCGACGCCAGCGCCCAGGGAGACACGCGGCTCGAGCGCGGTCGGGAGTTCTTCGACCGATCGATGCGCGCGGCCGAGCAGGACGGCGTGGCGTTCCGGTGGGAGCTGCACGAGGTCCCCGGGGTCGACCATGACCAGGTCGCGATGGCCGCCGCCGCGGTGCACTACCTCCTCGACCGTGGGCGGGCGCGCTGAACGGCGACGGACGAGAGGCTCCGGTTGGCGCGTACAATGGAGTCACGAGCTGTGATCCGACATCACCGGGGAGCTCTCGGAAGAACGGTCGCCTCGCACGGGGCGACTCACTAGAACCGAGCGGGGCAGGCCCGTCACAGCCGCAGTGAGAGTGGCTCCGCCGTGAGGCGCGGCACGCGAGGTGGTACCGCGGTTCCCCGGAACGACAGTCCGGACGGATCGTCCTCGCAGCAGCATCCGCCACGACTCCTGCGAGACGACATGACCTACCCGCGTTCCTCCTTCGGCCCCGCCGCCGACCAGGCTGCCTCCGTCGCCCCGAGCCCTCGGTTCCCCGAGATCGAGCGCGACGTGCTCGACTTCTGGGAGACCGACCAGACGTTCCGTGCCTCGATCGAGCAGCGCGAGGGCGATGACGAGTGGGTCTTCTACGACGGCCCCCCTTTCGCCAACGGCCTGCCGCACTACGGGCACCTGCTCACGGGCTATGCCAAGGACGTGTTCCCGCGTTTCCAGACCATGATCGGCAAGAAGGTCGATCGCGTCTTCGGCTGGGACACCCACGGTCTGCCCGCCGAGCTCGAGGCCATGAAGCAGCTCGGCATCACCGAGAAGAGCGAGATCGAGGCCATGGGCATCGACGTCTTCAACGCGAAGGCGAAGGACTCGGTGCTCAAATACACGCACGAGTGGCAGGACTACGTCACGCGTCAGGCCCGCTGGGTCGACTTCGAGCGTGGGTACAAGACGCTCGACCTCGGGTACATGGAGAGCGTGCTCTGGGCGTTCAAGACCCTGTTCGACAAGGGCCTCGCTTACGAGGGATACCGTGTGCTGCCGTACTGCTGGCGTGACGAGACCCCGCTGTCGGCGCACGAGCTGCGCATGGATGACGACGTCTACCAGAACCGCCAGGACCCTTCGGTCACCGTCACCTTCCCGCTGACCGGCGCCAAGGCCGAGGCGCTCGGACTCACCGCCGTGCGCGCCCTCGCCTGGACGACGACCCCGTGGACCCTGCCGACCAACCTCGCGCTCGCCGTCGGACCCGACATCGACTACGTCGTGCTCCCGGCAGGTCCGAACGGAGCCGCCGACGTGCACGCGGCTGCCGGAACCACGGAGGCCGCGATCGAGGCCTCCGCGCACCGGTACCTGCTCGCCCGCGAGCTTCTGGGCGGCTACGTCAAGGACCTCGGATACGAGAACCTCGACGACGCGCTCGCCGCAGTCGACGCGACCGTCAGAGGCGCCGACCTGCAGGATGTCACCTACGACCGTCTCTTCGACTACTACGCCGACACCGAGACCTACGGCACCGAGAACGCCTGGCGCATCCTCGTCGACGACTACGTCACCGTCAGCGACGGCACGGGCATCGTCCACCAGGCGCCCGCCTACGGTGAGGACGACCAGCGGGTGGCCGGTGCCGCCGGCATCCCCACGATCCTGTCGCTGGACGACGGCGGCAGGTTCCTCCCCAACGTGACCGACGTCGCCGGCCAGCTCTGGATGGACGCGAACACGCCGCTCATCCGTCTGCTCCGCGCCGAGGGTCGCCTGCTGCGCGAGCAGAGCTACGTGCACTCGTACCCGCACTGCTGGCGCTGCCGGAACCCCCTGATCTACAAGGCGGTGTCGAGCTGGTTCATCCGTGTCACCGACATCAAGGACGACCTGCTCGCGAACAACGAGCAGATCACCTGGGTGCCCGAGAACGTCAAGCACGGCCAGTTCGGCAAGTGGCTCGAGGGTGCACGCGACTGGTCGATCAGCCGCAACCGCTATTGGGGATCGCCGATCCCGATCTGGAAGAGCGACGACCCCGAGTACCCGCGCGTCGACGCGTACGGCTCGCTGGAGGAGATGGAGCGCGACTTCGGCACGCTGCCGCGCAACCCCGAGGGCGAGATCGACCTGCACCGTCCGTACATCGACGACCTCACCCGGCCGAACCCCGACGACCCGACCGGCAAGAGCACCATGCGCCGGATCGAAGACGTCTTCGACGTGTGGTTCGACTCGGGCTCGATGCCGTACGCGCAGGTGCACTACCCGTTCGAGAACCAGGAGTGGTTCGACTCGCACGCACCCGCCGACTTCATCGTCGAGTACATCGGTCAGACGCGCGGCTGGTTCTACGTCATGCACGTGCTGTCGACCGCGCTGTTCGACCGCCCGGCGTTCACCGGCGTGAGCTGCCACGGCATCGTCCTCGGCAACGACGGCTACAAGATGTCGAAGTCGCTCCGCAACTATCCCGATGTCTCCGAGGTGCTCGACCGCGACGGTTCCGACGCGATGCGCTGGTTCCTCATGTCGAGCTCCGTGCTCCGCGGAGGCAACCTCGCGGTGACCGAGGAGGGCATCCGCTCGGGCGTCCGCGAATTCCTCCTCCCGCTGTGGAACTCGTGGTACTTCTTCGCGACCTACGCGAACGCGGCGAAGCCCGGCGGCTACGAGGCGACCTGGCGCACGGACTCGACCGACGTTCTCGACCGCTACATCCTGGCTCGTCTCGGCGACCTCGTGCGCGACGTCCGGGCCGACCTCGAAGGGCTCGATTCGACGACCGCCTCGGCGCGTCTGCGCGACTTCGCCGAGGTGCTCACCAACTGGTACATCCGCCGCTCGCGCGATCGGTTCTGGGAAGGCTCGTCCACCGACGCGTTCGACACGCTCTACACGGTGCTCGAGACGCTGACCCGCGTCGCCGCTCCGCTCGTGCCGCTCATCAGTGAGCGCGTGTGGCAGGGGCTCACGGGCGGACGCAGCGTGCACCTGCAGGACTGGCCGGACGACACCGCGTTCCCCGCGGCCGACGAGATCCGCGACGCGATGGATGCCGTCCGCGAGCTGTCGAGTGTCGGCAACGCGCTGCGCAAGAAGGAGAAGCTGCGCGTGCGCCTGCCTCTCGCCCGGCTCACCGTCGTGTCGCCGCTGGCGGCCACGCTCGGTCAGTTCGAGGACATCCTGCGCGAGGAGCTCAACGTCAAGTCCGTCGAGCTGGTCGCGCAGTCCGAGACGACCGCGGCGGATTACGGCATCAGCCACCGGCTCAGCGTGAACGCGCGTGCTGCGGGGCCTCGTCTCGGCAAGAACGTGCAGACCGTCATCAAGGCGGCGAAGGCGGGCGACTGGTCGGAGACCGACGGCGTCGTCGTCGCGGGCGGCATCGCGCTCGAGCCGTCGGAGTACGAGCTCGCACTCGAGACCACCGGGCGTCCGGAGGGCGAAGCACTCGCTCTCGTGCCGACGGGCGGCGTCGTGCTGCTCGACACGCAGACCACGCCGGAGCTCGAAGCCGAGGGGCTCGCGAGAGACATCATCCGCGCCGTGCAGGACACTCGCAAGAACGCGGGCTTCGACGTCAGCGACCGGATCCAGCTGGTGCTGACCTTCCAGGACGCGCAGGATGCGCAGTACGTCGCGTCGGCGTTCGACACGGCCGACGTCGCGGGCGAGACCCTGGCGCGGGAGTTCGCCGTGCGCTCGGCCACGGAGACTCACGTGGAATCGGGAGAGCACGCGGCGGCCGCCGAGTTCGAGGCGGTCATCCCGAAGGGCACGTACGCGAACAGCGGCGACTTCACGGTCGCCGTGCGCCGGATCGGGGTGTCCGCATGAGCGCGCGGGACAGGGCGGATGCCGTCTACGAGACCCTGCTGAGTCGCGCAGGGGAGCGGTGGGTGCAGCCCCGCAAGGAACGCACCGCGCGGATCCTCGCCTTCCTCGACGATCCGCAGCGCACCTACCGCGTCGTGCACATCACGGGAACCAACGGCAAGACGTCGACGGCCCGGATGATCGAGAGCCTGCTCCGTGCGCACGGTCTGCGCACCGGACTGTTCACGAGCCCGCACCTCGAGCGCTTCACCGAGCGCATCATGATCGACGGACAGCCGATCGAGGATGCCGCGGTCGCCGACGCGTGGGACGAGATCGAGCCCTTCGTCGGGATCGTGGATGCCGAGCTGGAGGCCGCGGGAGAGGAGCCGCTCACGTTCTTCGAGCTGCTCACCGTGCTGGCCTTCGTCGCGGTGGCTGATGCTCCGGTCGACGTGCTCGTGCTCGAGGTGGGCATGGGCGGCGAGTGGGACTCGACGAACACGGCCGACGGTGATGTCGCGGTCTTCGCGCCGATCGACATCGATCATGCCGATCGCCTGGGCAGTACGATCGCCGAGATCGCCACGGTCAAGGCCGGGATCATCAAGGAGGGTGCGGCCATCGTCTCGGCGCAGCAGCCCACCGAGGCGGCTGAGGTGCTCCGGCGCGTCGCCACGGAGAAGAACGCCACGATCGCCTTCGAGGGTGACGAGTTCGGTCTCACCGACCAGAAGCTCGCGGTCGGTGGGCAGCTCATCTCGATCCGCGGACTCGCGGGGGAGTACCTCGAGGAGTACCTGCCGCAGTACGGCGCCCACCAGGGCCACAATGCCGCCCTGGCCGTCGCAGCGGTCGAGTCGCTCATCGGTGGTGGGCAGCAGCGGATCGCCGCCGACATCGTCTCGGAAGGGCTGCAGGGCGCGACATCTCCCGGTCGCCTGCAGCTGCTCGGCATCGCCCCCACGGTGATCGTCGATGCCGCGCACAACCCGCACGGTGCCGCCGCGCTCGCCCAGGCGATGGACGACAGCTTCGACTTCGACGAGTGGGGCGTCGTGCTCGGGGTTCTCGCCGACAAGGATGCGGCGGGCATCGTGGCGCAGCTCGCCCCGGCCGCCGCGCACGTGTTCGCGACCGCGCCGGACTCCGACCGCGCGAGCGACGCCGATGCGATCGCCGACCTCGTCGAGGCCACGGGCAATCGTGCCACCGTGCACGCGACGCTCGCCGATGCTGCAGACGCGGCACGCGAGTGGGCGGCATCCTCCGATCGCCGCGCCGTGGTCATCGCAGGATCGGTCGTCCTGGCCGGCGAGGCGATCGCGCTGTCGGAGGAAGAGGACTGGAAGTCGGGGTGGCACGCGTGAGTGCCGATGCCGCATCGGCGAGACCGCCCCGCGCTCCGAGGCCGCCGCGCACTCTGGTGCAGAAGCTCGCGCCGATCGTGCTGGGATTCGAGTCGATCGTCGTGTTCCTCGCCGGTCTCACGGTCTTCGGGCTGAAGACGCTGCCACCCGGCATCCCCCAGTGGTGGGGGATCGTCGGCGGTGGTGTGGTCGGACTCGCGTGCCTCGTCGTGGCGGGCATGATCACGAAGCCCTGGGCGATCACGGCCGGATGGGTGATCCAGGCGATCATCGCCGTCGCCGCCGTCCTGGTTCCGGCCATCCTGCTCGTCGTCGTGATTTTCGGCGGCATGTGGGGGTATGCGACGATCATGGGGGCTCGATTGGACGCACGACGTCCGGCCGGGCCCACGACCGAGACTCAGACAGAGAGTGAATGACATGGCCACCGAAGAAACCCTCGTCCTCGTCAAGCCCGACGGTGTCGCGCGCGGCCTCACCGGAGCGATCCTGGCGCGCATCGAGTCGAAGGGCTACGCGCTCGTCGACATCCGTCTGGTCGAGCCCGACCGCGACCTCCTCGCAGAGCACTACGCCGAGCACGAGGGAAAGCCGTTCTACGAGCCGCTCCTCGAGTTCATGCTCTCGGGCCCGTCCGTGGCGATCCGCCTCGCGGGCAACCGTGTGATCGAGGGGTTCCGCTCGCTCGCGGGCACCACCGACCCGACGACCGCGGCACCCGGCACGATCCGCGGCGACTTCGGCCGCGACTGGGGCCTCAAGGTCCAGCAGAACCTCGTGCACGGCTCGGACAGCCCCGAGTCGGCCGCACGCGAGCTCGGCATCTGGTTCGACTGAGCGTCCGTTTCACGACGAAGCCCGCCGCACGATCTCGTGCGGCGGGCTTCGTCGTTCGGGGAGCGTCGGATCAGAAGATGATGCGCGCCATCTCGCCGAGGAAGTCGAGGCCCTGCAGTTGAGCCATCATGATGATGACGGCGTACGCGAGGATCGTGGCGAGCGGAACCCAGACCATGAGCTTGTCCGCGCGCTCCTGAGCCTTCTCGCTCTTCGTGAAGGTGCCGTTGCGGGTCAGATGCAGCATGGTCGCGAAGAACGTCGGGATCGTGACCGCCCAGGTGACCATGCACCAGGGGCACAGCACACCGAGGTTCTGGGCGTAGAGGCTCTGGTCGATCAGCCAGCAGACCAGTCCGAACGCGAACGTGATGCCGGCGCCGAAGGCAGCCCAGAACCAGCGGGGGAAGCGGGCACCGGCGAGGATGGCCACACCGACCACGAGGGGCGCGATCCATCCGGAGAGCCCCATCAGCGGGTTCGGGAATCCGAACACCTCGCCCTGCCAGGAGCCGAGGTTCTTGCTGCACTGGATGAACGGACTGACGTCACAGGCGAGTGCATCGGTCGGATTCTCGAGAAGCACGAACTTCTCGACCGTGAGCTGGAAGGCGGCGAACCAGCCGACGACGCTCGCGATGATCAGCCAGACGGCATAGACGACGGGGCGGGTGCGCTGCTCGCTCATATGTGGATTATCCCAGTGATCACTATGGATCGGGCGTGAGGCGGGCCGGAGAAAACGACGCGAGCATGCGCCGATGCCGCGAACCGGCCCACTTGGTGCGATAATGGCCTGTGATGCATCGCTCGACCTTGTCGTTGTGGGCGTCGACGCAGACTTCGGGGCCGTATGCCCCTCGTGACCAGAGCCATGAGCCGGTCACACACTGAATGAGTTCGCGGCACCTGTAGGCGCCGCATGAGATTTAGCGGAACACGAAGTGTCCGCCACGAGGAGCACGCCAGAGATGGCCGAAGACAACAATGACTACGACGCACCTACCCTCGATTTCTCTACGGATGCCGACGCATCCGCAGAGGTAGTCGCCGACGCTCCGGAGGCTGACGGCACGCCCGACGCTCCGGAGAGCGGTGAGGTCGAGGCATCCACGGAGGACGCACCCGTCGAGGCTGCCCCTGCGGAGGAGGCTGCTCCTGCTGAGGAGGCTGCTCCTGCTGAGGAGGCTGCTCCCGCGGACGCACCGGTCGAGGCGGAGGCCGCCACGGCCGAGTCCGACGACGAGAAGCCTGCTGACGAGAAGCCTGCCGACGAGAAGCCTGCCGACGAGAAGCCTGCCGACGAGAAGCCTGCTGACGAGAAGCCTGCCGACGAGGCGCCTGCCGACGAGAAGCCCGCCGCGGCACCCGCGCCTGAGGCGCCTCAGCCGATCACGGCCGTGTCTCTGGGACTGCTCCCCGAGGTCTTCGTCTCGCAGGTCTCCACCCAGCTCCACTTCTACGCACCCGAGGTCGTGCCGCTCCCGGCCCGTCCGGGTCGCGAGCGCGTGTTCGACCGCATCGCCGAGCGCGAACCTGACGACTCTGCATCCGGTCGTCGTGGCCGTCGCCGTCGTGGCGGCTCCGATGATCTGGACCAGCGCGACCAGCGCGAGCCGCGCGACCAGCGTGACGAGCCGCGCCAGCCGCGCCAGCGCGTCGTCGAGTACATCACCGAGCCGAAGGCGATCAAGGGCTCCACCCGCCTCGAGGCCAAGAAGCAGCGCCGTCGTGACGGTCGCGACGCCGGTCGTCGTCGTCCGGTCGTGACCGAGGCCGAATTCCTGGCTCGTCGTGAGTCGGTCGACCGCAAGATGGTCGTCCGGTCGAAGAACGGTCGCACGCAGATCGGCGTCCTCGAAGACGGCGTGCTCGTCGAGCACTACGTCGCCCGCAATCAGGACGCGTCGCTGATCGGCAACGTCTACCTCGGCCGTGTGCAGAACGTCCTCCCGAGCATGGAGGCCGCGTTCGTCGACATCGGTCGCGGTCGCAACGCCGTGCTGTACTCGGGCGAGGTCGACTGGGACGGTGTCGAGACCGGCAACCAGCCCCGTCGTATCGAGCTCGCGCTCAAGGCCGGAGATCGCGTCCTCGTGCAGGTCACGAAGGACCCGGTGGGCCACAAGGGTGCTCGTCTGACCAGCCAGATCTCGCTCCCGGGCCGCTACCTCGTGTACGTGCCCGGTGGTTCCATGAACGGCATCAGCCGCAAGCTCCCCGACAACGAGCGCACGCGCCTGAAGCGCATCCTCAAGGAGGTCCTGCCCGAGTCCTCGGGCGTGATCGTCCGCACGGCGGCCGAGGGCGCCACCGAAGACCAGCTGACGCGCGACGTGCAGCGACTGACGTCGCAGTGGGAGCACATCCGCAAGCAGGTCGAGAACCAGCAGGCGCCTGCGCTGCTGCACGCCGAGCCCGACCTGCTGGTCAAGATCGTCCGTGACGTCTTCAACGAGGACTTCACGAAGATGCTCATCCAGGGCGAAGAGTCGCAGCGCACGATCCGCGCCTACCTCGAGAGCGTCGCGCCCGACCTGCTCGAGCGCGTGGAGTCGTATGAAGACGAGGCCGATCCGTTCGATGCGTTCCGCATCACGGAGCAGATCGAGAAGGCGCTCGACCGCAAGGTCTGGTTGCCCTCGGGTGGGTCCCTGGTCATCGACCGCACCGAGGCCATGACGGTCGTCGACGTCAACACCGGAAAGTTCGTCGGCTCGGGGGGAAACCTCGAAGAGACCGTCACCAAGAACAACCTCGAAGCGGCGGAGGAGATCGTCCGCCAGCTGCGACTGCGCGACATCGGTGGCATCATCGTCGTCGACTTCATCGACATGGTGCTCGAGTCCAACCGCGATCTCGTACTCCGTCGCCTGATCGAGTGCCTGAGCCGCGACCGGACGAAGCACCAGGTCGCCGAGGTCACCTCGCTCGGCCTCGTGCAGATGACCCGCAAGAAGCTCGGACTCGGCCTGCTCGAGACGTTCAGCGAGGCCTGCGACGTCTGCGCCGGTCGCGGCGTCATCGTGCATCACGACCCCGTCGTGAAGCACCGTGCCAGCAGCAACGGCAACGGCAACAGCAACGGCGGCTCCTCGTCGAACCGTCGTCAGCGCGGGGGCAACGGGCAGAACCAGAACCAGAGCCAGAACCAGGCGGCGGCGTCGGTGACGACCCACAGCATCCCCGAGGGGGCGAAGTCCGCACTCGCCCAGATCGCGGCGTCCACACGCACGCCGAACGCCGAGGATCCTGCTGCGGATGCCGCGGCACCCGCCACGGAGCAGGCGGAGACTCCTGTCGTTCAGGAGCGTGCCAAGAAGCCCCGCAAGAAGCGCGGAGCCGACCGCAAGTCTCCGAAGTCGCCGGCCGAAGCGCTGCTCGACTCGGTCCTCGACGCTCTTCCCGAGCCGAAGGCTCCCGGTCAGGGGCGAGGTCGTCGCCGTGTCTCGACGGCGGCTCTCACGGGCACTCCGGTGTCCGTGAACTCCGAGCCGTCAGCGCCTGTCGCGGGCGGGGATGCGCAGTCCTGACGCGATCAGCCTCCGGACCAGCTCTTTGCCGTCGACGTGTCGTGCGCCGGCGGCGATGAGCCGGGGGACGAGCTCTTCCGGCACGTCGTAGTGGTCGAGGTCGAAGGCGCGCGCAGGCACGTCGTGAGACCTCGCGAAGGCGTGGAGTTCGTCCAGGTTGTCGTCGCTGACGAGGTGAGCCCACAGGCGCCCGTGCGCGGGCCAACGGGGGTCATCGACGAGAACGGTCATCTCGTCAGCCTATGGCCGGACACACCGGGCGGCACGTTTTGCCTCCGTGTCCTGCTTCCGGTAAAGTAGTCCCTTGGTGCGTATGCCGCGTCGTCCTGGACGGTCGAGGCGGAGAGTCTTGCGTTCGTACCCGTCGCCCCCCGCGACGCATGCAAGCAACAGTCTTCCCGTGAGATCTCGGAGCCGCGAGCTCCCCAACGAAACAGGTATGAAGTGGTTTACGCAGTAGTGCGCGCCGGTGGGCGGCAGGAGAAGGTCGAGGTCGGCACGATCGTTCAGCTCGACCGTGTCAAGGCTGCCCAGGGCGAGAAGATCGAGCTGGCCGCAGTGCTGCTCGTCGACGGCGCCACGGTGACCACCGACGCTGATTCGCTGGCGAAGGTCAAGGTCACGGCAGAGGTCATCGGCAACCTCCGCGGCCCGAAGATCATCATCCAGAAGTACAAGAACAAGACCGGCTACAAGAAGCGCCAGGGCCACCGTCAGGAGCTCACGCGCGTCAAGATCACCGGCATCAAGTAAAGACCGAGGAGACCAGGACATGGCACATAAAAAGGGCGCAAGCTCCACCCGTAACGGTCGTGACTCCAACGCTCAGCGACTTGGCGTCAAGCGCTTCGGTGGACAGCAGGTTCTCGCCGGCGAGATCATCGTCCGCCAGCGTGGCACGCACTTCCACCCCGGTGTGAACGTCGGCCGTGGCGGAGACGACACGCTGTTCGCTCTGGCCGCAGGCGCGGTCCAGTTCGGCGCGAAGGGCGGCCGCAAGGTCGTCAACATCGTCGCCGCTGCTGAGTGATCACAGCACGACAGTAGACATCCGATTCGGGGCGGGCTTCGGCCCGTCCCGAATTGCTGTATCAGGCCCGGACTCTGTCTCGGGCCGAAATCATCATTGAGGAGTGGGACATGGTCAGTTTCGTCGACACCGTGACGTTGCATCTGCGCGCGGGTAAGGGCGGCAACGGCTGTGTCTCGGTGCACCGCGAGAAGTTCAAGCCGCTCGGCGGCCCGGACGGCGGCAACGGCGGTGACGGCGGCGACGTCGTCCTCGTCGCCGACACGCAGACGGGAACGCTCCTGTCGTACCACCACTCGCCGCACCGCAGCTCAGGCAACGGCGGCCCCGGCATGGGCGACCACCGCGCCGGATTCATGGGGGAGGACCTCGAGCTTCCCGTGCCCGTCGGCACGGTGGTGAAGAACCCGGCAGGCGAAGTCCTGATCGACATGATCGAGCCCGGCGAGCGTTTCGTCGTCGCAAAGGGGGGCTACGGCGGCCTCGGCAACGCGGCTCTCGCCACCCCGAAGCGCAAGGCGCCCGGTTTCGCGCTGCTCGGCACCCCCGGTACCGAGGGTGACGTCATCCTCGAGCTCAAGACCGTCGCCGACGTGGCCCTGGTCGGCTACCCGTCGGCAGGAAAGTCGAGCCTGATCGGTGCGATCTCGGCAGCGCGTCCGAAGATCGCCGACTACCCGTTCACCACGCTCCACCCGAACCTCGGAGTCGTGCAGGCGGGCGAGTCCCGGTACACGGTCGCAGACGTCCCCGGTCTGATCGAGGGAGCCAGCGAGGGCCGTGGGCTCGGTCTGGAATTCCTCCGTCACGTCGAGCGCTGCACGGCACTGCTGCACGTGCTCGACTGCGCGACCCTCGAACCCGGGCGCGACCCGATCTCCGATCTCGACGTGATCCTCGCCGAGCTCGCCGCATACGAGGTGCCCGAGGGCCAGACTCCGCTGCTCGAGCGCCCTCAGCTCATCGCACTGAACAAGATCGACGTGCCTGAGGCCCGCGACCTCGCCGACCTCGTGCGCCCCGACCTCGAGGCGCGCGGCTTCCGCGTGTTCGACATCTCCACCGTCTCGCACGAGGGACTGCGTCCTCTGACCTTCGCGCTCGGCGAGATCGTCGACGCGCACCGCGCTGAGCTCGCGGCCAACGAGACGCCGCGCGAGCGTGTCGTCCTCCGCCCGAGGGGTCCCAAGAAGGGCTTCGAGATCCGTGTCGAGGGCGGCACCTACGGCAACCTCTACCGCATCCTCGGCGAGAAGCCGGTGCGCTGGGTCCAGCAGACGGACTTCCAGAACGAGGAGGCCGTCGGATTCCTCGCCGACCGTCTCGAGAAGCTCGGTGTCGAGGACGAGCTGTTCCGCCTCGGTGCGGTGCAGGGATCGACCGTGGTGATCGGCGAGGGCGACAGCATCGTCTTCGACTGGGAGCCGACCATGACCTCGGCTGCCGAGCTCATGACCGCTCCTCGAGGCACCGACCCCCGTCTGGCGCCGAACAGCCGTCGCACCACCTCCGAGCGTCGCGAGACCTACTACGAGCGTATGGATGCCAAGGCCGAGGCGCGTGCCGAGGTCGAGGCGCAGAGACTCGCGGCGTATCGCGAGGACGGCGAGTGACCGCTCGCACCAGGGCGGACCTCGCCACCGCCTCGCGCATCGTCGTGAAGGTGGGATCGTCCTCGATCAGCGGAGATTCGTCCTGGCGCATCCCCGTGCTGGTGGAGGCGCTGGCCGCCGCACATGCGCGCGGAGCCGAGGTCATCCTGGTGTCATCCGGTGCGATCGCCACCGGAATCCCCTTCCTGCGCCTGGACGCGCGGCCCACCGACCTCGCCACGCAGCAGGCCGCGGCAGCCGTCGGGCAGAACATCCTGGTCTACCGCTACCAGGAGTCTCTTCGTCCCTTCGACATCGTCGCCGGCCAGGTGCTGCTCACGACAGGCGATCTCGAGAACCCGACCTCGCGTTCCAATGCGCGCCGGGCGATGGAGCGCCTGCTCGGTCTGCGCATCCTTCCCATCGTGAACGAGAACGACACCGTCGCCACTCAGGAGATCCGCTTCGGCGACAACGACCGCCTCGGGGCGCTCGTCGCACAGCTCATCGAGGCCGACGCGCTGGTGCTGCTCAGCGACATCGAGTCGCTCTACACGAAGCCGCCGTCCGATCCGACGGCTGAGCCGATCGACGTGGTCGCGCCGGATGCCGATCTGTCCGGCCTCGAGTTCGGATCCACCGTCGTCAACAGTGTCGGCACCGGGGGAGCGGCGACGAAGGTCTCCGCCGCGCGCCTCGCCGCGGCATCCGGAATCGGAGTTCTCGTGACGAGTGCAGACCTGGTCGACCAGGCGCTCTCGGGTGCCGAAATAGGGACCTGGTTCGAGCCCGCGCTCTCCTAGACTGGGCGGATGACCGACCAGACCCCGCAGGTGCGCCTGGAGCGCGCTAAAGAGGCGTCCCGCGCCACCGCCGCCCTGACCAGCGACGACAAGGCCCGCGTCCTCGAGGCGATCGCCTCCGCCCTGGAGCAGAACGCGGGCAGGATCATCGAGGCCAACGGTCTCGACATCGCCCGCGGGCAGGCCGACGGCATCGGTGAGTCGCTGATCGATCGGCTTCGTCTCGACGAGAAGCGCGTCTCGGCACTCGCCTCGGCGGTCCGTGACGTCGCTGGGTTGCCGGACCCGGTCGGACGCGTCGTCGGCGGACACCGGATGCCGAACGGCGTCTCCCTCGAGCAGGTCAGGGTGCCGTTCGGAGTGGTCGGGGCGATCTACGAGGCGCGTCCGAATGTCACCGTCGACATCGCCGCGCTCGCGCTGCGTTCGGGCAACGCGGTCGTTCTTCGCGGCGGCAGCGCGGCACGCGACTCCAACACGGTGCTCGTGCAGGTCATGCGCGACGCCCTCGAGAGCGCAGGGGTCACACCCGAGGCCGTGCAGACCGTGGACGACTTCGGGCGAGACGGCGCCAAGGCGCTCATGCAGGGCCGTGGCTTCATCGACGTCCTCGTCCCTCGGGGCAGCGCAGGGCTCATCGAGACCGTGGTCACGGAATCGACGGTCCCCGTGATCGAGACCGGCGCGGGCAACGTGCACATCGTGCTCGATGAGAGCGCACCCGAGGACTGGGCGCGCGACATCGTCGTGAACGCGAAGGTGCAGCGACCCAGCGTCTGCAATGCGGTCGAGACGGTCCTGGTGCTGCGCCAGGCCGCTCCGAGGCTCGTGCCGCTGGTCGCGAGCGCGCTGCAGAGCGAGGGTGTGGCGATCCACGGCGACGACATGGTCGCCGGTCTCGTCTCGAACGTGATCCCCGCGACCGAGGAGGACTGGGCGACGGAGTACCTGAGCCTCGACATCGCGATGAAGGTCGTCGACACGCTCGACGACGCGATCGGTCACATTCGTCGCTACAGCACGGGGCACACCGAGTCGATCGTGACCACGGATACTCGCAATGCGGAGCGATTCCTCGCCGAGGTCGACTCGGCGGTGGTGATGGTGAACACCTCGACACGCTTCACCGACGGCGGTGAGTTCGGCTTCGGTGCCGAGGTCGGCATCTCGACCCAGAAGCTGCATGCGCGAGGGCCCATGGGGCTTTCCGAGCTGACCAGCACGAAATGGCTGGCGCGTGGGTCGGGGCAGACCCGCGGCTGAGGGCTAGACTAGGGGGCGCTGTGGCTCCCTGCGAGTCATGCCCGCCAGCCACGAAACGGAGTCAGGATGAACCTCGTCGCACAGATCGCGATGGCCGCTGCCGAAACCGAGCATCACGGCAATGTCCAGCTCGAGACGCTGATCTTCGGCGTGATCGCGATCATCGTGTTCGCATTCCTCGGCCTGGTCACGCTGTCGTACAAGAACGTCGCCAACCGCCACTCCGCCAAGGCCGATGCCTGGGCGGCGAAGCACGGCAAGGACGGCCACGAGGCAGGGCACGGCCACTAGGCCCCTATGGACGACACGACCTCGCGTCCCCCGCGCATCGGTGTGATGGGCGGCACCTTCGACCCCATCCACCATGGGCACCTGGTCGCCGCCAGCGAGGTCGCTCACTCCTTCGACCTCGACGAGGTCGTCTTCGTCCCCACCGGACGTCCGTGGCAGAAGCCCGAGGTCACGCCCAGCGAACACCGGTATCTCATGACCGTGATCGCGACCGCGTCCAACCCCCAGTTCACCGTCAGCAGGGTCGACATCGACCGCGAAGGCCCGACGTACACGATCGACACGCTTCGTGATCTGAAGGAGAAGCGTCCGGATGCCGAGCTCTTCTTCATCACCGGAGCCGACGCCGTAGCGCAAATTCTCAGTTGGAGGGACCATGATGAACTGTGGGAGTTGGCCCACTTCGTCGCGGTCTCGCGCCCAGGACACGTTCTGAGCACCGACGGCCTCCCGAGCGACAACGTCAGCCAGCTGGAGGTGCCGGCGCTGTCCATCTCGTCGACGGCCTGCCGTGTGCGTGTCCGTGACGATGAGCCGGTCTGGTACCTCGTCCCCGACGGAGTCGTTCAATACATCGCGAAGCATCATCTGTATCGGAGCAAGGCATGAGTACATCGGATCGGCAGGATCAGGGTCCGCTGACGCGAAAGCAGCTGCGTGAGATCCGGCTGACCGGTTCCACGCCGGTCATCACCCCGGAGGAGGCGGCTGCTGCCGCCGTCGCGGCACCGCCCGCGCCCCCGCTGCCGAGTGCGGTCGACGAGGCGAGTACGGTCGAGGAGGCCGAGCAGGTCGAGTCCGCACCCGCACCGGCTGCCCCGTCCTCTGAGGCGGAGCCGGAAGACGAGTCCGGTGCCGTACCCCTCACTCGCCGACAGGTCCGTGAGCGCGAACTCGCCAAGACAGGATCCGTCGCGATCGATGGCGGAGAGCACGACGACAGCTCAGCGGACGAAGACGCTCCGTTCGCTGAGAAGACGGGTGAGGGTGCTCCGTCCGACGACGCGCCCGTCGAAGCCGCCGCTTCCGCAGACCCGGTGCTGGACACTCCCGCGCTCGTCACTGCGATTCCCTCCTTCACGCCGCCCGTCCCGTCCGACGATGCCGATGATGATGTCGACGACGAGATCGCGCACGCTCCGGTGAGCGCCGCGACGGGTGTCGAGACCACGGGCGACATTCCCCTCGCATCTGCTCCTCTCGACGACGATGGCGTTCCTGCATCCGAGGGTCCCGCCGAGTCCGAGCCCGCGGTCGATGCGGACTCCGATGAGGACCCTGCGGCCTCGGTCGCGGAGCTCGGCATCGAAGTCGACGCTGTCGAAGACCGCGACGAGATCGACCCCGACGATGTCCTCGCCGACGTCGATGCCTCCGACGACGACGACCTCTCTGCGGAGACGAACCCCACGGTGAACCCCGCGTTCGGACAGGGGCTGCTCAGCGATGCGGCCGACGCGACGAAGCCCTTCACTCCGTCGTTCGACGAGTTGCTGACGGTCGGGGATTCGACCGGTTCGCAGCACCTCGCTCCGAGCACCCTGATCTTCAATCCGTCTCCCGGAGACGGGTCGCTGTCGGGCCCCGTCGCTTCGACGGGTGAGATCCTCGTGACCGGCTCGTACGAGCTGCCCAAGGGGCTCGGTTCACAGGGCCACGCCCACGGTACGACCGACGGCAAGGACGTCGACGCCGTGCTCATCGACGGCGAGCTGCCTGCGGCATCGTCGCCGACCCCGATCGCCGCCAGCTCGGCCGTCAGCACCATCAAGCCCGCGGGCGAGGTCATCCGCCCGCCCGCCCCCGAAAAGGGCAACAAGCTCATGCTCATCCTCGCGATCGTGGCGGGTGGTCTTGCGCTCGCACTGGGCGTCGCCCTGATCGTGGCCTTCACCGGAAATGTGTTCTGAATCTGATGCAGTCACCTGAAAACGCCGTAGAGATGCTGCAGCTCGCAGCAGACGCAGCCGTCTCGAAGGGCGGTGAGGATCTCGTCGCGCTGAACGTGTCGGAGCCCCTGCCGCTCGTCGACATCTTCCTCCTCATCACCGGAAACAGCGAGCGCAACGTCGCCGCCATCGCCGATGAGATCGAAGACAAGCTGATCGAAGCCGGGCACAAGCGTGTGCGCCGCGAGGGACGCGCGGAGGCCCGCTGGGTGCTCCTCGACTTCGGCGACCTGATCGTGCACGTCTTCCACCAGGAGGAGCGGGTCTACTACGGACTCGAGCGCCTGTGGAAGGACTGCCCCGTGGTCCCGTTCGAGCTCGCCGACTCCGCCGCAGACCGCGGCTGACATGAGTGTCCACCTGATCACCGGTGCCGGATCCGGCATCGGCGCGGTACTCGCGCGTCGCCTGCTCGACCGGGGTGATCAGGTCGTGGTCCTCGCGCGCGATGCGGGCCGGGCCAAGGAGATCACGGCCTCGCTGCCCGGTTCGTCGGCGATCGTCGGCGACCTCGCCCAGCCGGGACGTCTCTCGTGGGCGCTGTCCAAGCAGACGGCACTTCCCGAGCGCATCGATTCACTCGTGCACGCTGCGGGCGTCGTCGATCTCGGCTCGGTGGCCGACCTGCCGGCCAACCTGTGGGAACGCCAGCTCGCGGTGAACCTCGTGGGTCCTGCCGAACTCACTCGGCTGCTGCTGCCCGTGCTGCGTGTCTCGCGGGGCCGGGTGGTGTTCGTGAACTCGGGTGCCGGTCTGCACGCGCACGCGGGCTGGTCGGCCTACGCGGCATCCAAGCACGGTCTCAAGGCGCTCGCGGACTCGCTGCGCGCCGAGGAGGCCGAGCACGGCGTGCGGGTCACCTCGATCTATCCGGGGCGCACGGCGACTCCCATGCAGGAGCGCGTGCATCAGCAGGAAGGGCGGGAGTACGACCCTGCGCGCTTCATCTCGCCGGATTCGGTCGTGACCACCATCCTGACCGCGCTGGATCTGCCCGATGATGCCGCTCTCACCGACCTGACGATCCGCCCGACCGGCTGACCCCCAGGCCGACTCCGCCTTCCGACCCTGTCAAGGGGGTATCCGCCAGAGCGTCCGCGATGGATGATCTGCTGGGGAGAGAAGTCTTGGAGGGCTGTTGAATGTCTGGAGATCCAGAGCCTGGTTACGTACTGCGACCGATCACTGCCTCGGATTGGGTGATCAACGACCAGCGGTACGACGCCGATGATCCACGGCATGTCGTGGCCTGCGTCTACGACGCGGACGGCGGGGTCGAGGTCGTGTGGCTTCGTGACCTCCAGCTCGAGACGCGCTACCAGACGGCGTCGGAGGTGCTTGCGGCAGTCGCACAGGCCAAGGATCCGAGCAGGGCGACGAGGCCCATCGTCATCCCCTCGCGTCCTCCGTTGCTCGCGAACTGAGCCGATCGTGCGGCGGAGCCGCTGTCGTGGACTCCGCCGCACGAACGGTCAGACGGCGTCGTCTTCTGCGGGGCGTTCCGCAGCCAGACGGTCGGCCTCCGCCCCGTCGATCTGATCGGCGTCGACGTCCGTGTCGAGGACGGATTCGCCGTCGACCTCGCGCTCGGGAACGCCTGTGGGATCACCGTCGTCAGGCAGAGGGATCAGCGGTGGGGTCGGTGTGGACATGATGGACTCCTCTCGTGTCATCGTGGCGGCAGATTATTGGTGCTGTCCGCCGGCCGGGAGTGGGTTGACCGCTGCACCTCGGCAGAGTAGCGGTGAGGATCGGCGTCAGCGATGCGCACGCGTTCGAACGACGATGCAGCGAAGCCGCGTGCGACGGCGGGCCTCCTGGACTCGGCCACCACCCCAAATCTGGATGACTCGTCGCGGCGCTCGTCAGCGCGCTGCCGCGCGAACCCCTCGTGTGGGGACTTCTCTCCATCGCAGCGCGCGTGCGCACTCGGTAGGGTTTCGATGGCGTGCCGATCGGGTGACCGGCGCGGACGAACGGGGGAGATGTGCACGCTTCGGTGACGGCTCGAAAGATGTACGGACCGCCGAGGGCCATCGCTCTCGCGTTCGGGAGGCCCGAGCCGACGATCGCCTACGCGACACCACTCGTGATCGTCTGGATCGTCGCCGCGTCGGTCCTGATGACGGTGCTCTCCGGCGATCTGGCGATCGTCAACAGCGAGGTGGTCCCGCTCCGAGCAGGCCCCGGTGTCACGATCGGTGTCGCGATCCTGGCCCTCGCGGTGGCGGTCGCCCACGGTTTCGGCATCACCGCCGCGACGCTCGCCATCATCGCGGCATCCGATGGGCGGCCGATGACCGTCCGCGAGGCATGGCGTGGGGCGTTGCGGCGCCCGGCAAGCGTGACGCTCGCCGGGGTGGTCCCTCTCGTCCTCGCGGCGATCGTTCTGGTCGTGACGTCCTTGGCGGCGATCCTGCCGGTCATCGGTATCGCGGCGGGCATCGTCCTGCTCATCGTCGGGATCGTCCTCGCTCCGCTGCTGCTCGCCTGGCCGATGCTGGTGACACGCAGGAAGACGCTTCCCTCGGCACTCGCATGGGGATGGCGATCGCCTCGCATCTTCCTCGGTCAGTTGGCCGAGCCGCTCGGCAATCCGCGGCTCGCGATCGTCGTCACGATCGTCCTCACCGGTGCTGTCACGCTCGCGGTGAGCTGGCTGGCCGGCCTGCTTCCCTCGGGGTGGTGGACACCATTCGTCGGCGTCGTGCTCGCGCTGGTGCCGGCATCGCTCGTTCAGCTGCTTCTGGCCGCCGTGGCGGTGCGTGGCGCCGCCCTCCGCGTCGACGAGCCGCTCCTGGCTGCGACGGACGACGTCGAGGTCGCTCCTCTCGAGCGCCGTCGGGGCGCCCTCATCGGTGTCGCAGTGCTCGCCGTGCCCGCGGTCGTGGCTGCTCTGCTCGTTGCCGTGAACCCGTGGCACGTTCCGGCGTACGCCGCTGCCGATGTGCATCGCGTGTGGACCTCGTCTCAGATCGTGCCGTGGCAGGACGGAACCGTCGTGCTGTCCCGGCTGGGTGGCGAGGACTCCTTCGCGAGGGTGTGCGCCGGTAGCGGCTGCGGATCGGAGCACGAGATGCTTTCGATCCTCCCGACGGCCATCGCTCCTGCTGCAGACGGCGGGGTGCTCTCGGCTTCCTGGTATCCGATCGAAGGTGCCGACGACGGATCGGGAACCTTCGAGCTGCGCGTGACGCACAGCTCCCCGGAGTCGCTGGCGACCTGGTCTGAGCCGCTGGGAGAAGACGCGACCGACACCGAGAGATTCGATGCCTGGTCGGGATTCCCCGGGGACGAGCGCGTGCTCGGGGCGCTCGACTCGAGTTTCCGACCCGCGACGTCGGTCTTCGACCGAAGCAACCAGAGCCTGATGGCCGTGGCGATCGATTCGAGCGGAGACGTCCCGGTGATCGCCTCGATAGTGCGACCGTCGGACTCTCGCACGGCGACCCTCGCCCTCGACTTCTGCACGGATGCCGACTGCACGGCGAGCGAGCGCACGACGCAGACGGTGCAGTGGGCCTCATGGAGCACCAACTCCACGACACTCGACGTCGTCTCGACCGACGACGGCGGTGCGGCCGTCGTGACTCTCACCGATCGGGGTGAGGACGACGAAGACATCCCTCTCCGGGTGATGACCGCCACTGCCGGTGGCGACTGGACGACAGAGGTGCTCGACGCTGACGTCGCCGGCGAGGCTGTCACGGACCTCGACCAGACACACGGAGCGCAGATTGCGATCGGTGCCGACGGGCTGCCCATGGTGCTGTTCCGTGCCGTCGACCACTCGACGCTGCGGCTCTTCTCCTGTGCGGACGCATCGTGCTCGACGGCAGGGGTCACCGACATCCCCGCTGACACCGACCTGCTGCACACGCCCGCTCTGGCGATCGACTCGACCGGGCGTCCGCTCATCGGAACGATCGACAGCGCGGTGAATGTCGCCCTGATCTCGTGCGGTGACGCGGCGTGCGAATCCCGCACGAGCGCGCCCGTGCTGGCTGCCGCGCCGACCGACGGCGGCTTCTCCGACGCTCTCGCCCTCGCGGTCGACGACGATGATCGTCCGCTCATCGCGGTCGGTCTGCGACGTGCGGGTTCGGAGGCGAAGGCCACCGACAGCGGGACGATCGTGGCCTGCACCGCCGCACGTTGCGGCGTCGAGTAGTCGGACGGCGGCGTCAGAACGCTTCAGGAGAAGCGCCTCAGACCTCTTCGGGGCGCTTCTTGCGGAAGGGGCGGGCTGGCGTGTGCGGACCGTCCCAGACCGTGATGATCCCCCAGGCGACGGCGGCGATCGGCACCGAGAGCACGGCCCCCACGATGCCGCCGAGGATCGTGCCCGTGGTCAGCGCGAGCAGGATGACGAGGGCGTGGAGTTTGAGCGACCGCGCCATCACGACGGGCTGCAAGAAGTTGCCCTCGAGCTGGTTCACGAGCACCACGATTCCGACGACGATGAGGGCGGCGACCGGACCATGCGTGACCAGTGCCACGAGGGCGGCGAGGATTCCGGCAGCCGTCGCCCCCACGAGGGGGATGAACGCCGTCAGGAAGACGATGACGGCGAGGGGGAGGGCCAAGGGGATCTGCAGGATCGCGAGACCGACGCCGATGCCGATGGCGTCCGCCGCGGCGACGATGGACGTTCCGCGGATGTACCCGCCGAACACGTCGACCGTCTTGTCACCGATGCGGCGCGCCCGCTCGTAGTTCGTGCCGGTGAAGGGGCGCAGCAGGAACTCCCAGATGCGGGGTCCGTCCTTCAGGAAGAAGAAGAGCACCACGATCATCAGGGCGAGGCCCGTGAAGAAGCTCGCGGTGGCGGAGACTCCTGCGAGAGCTCCACGGCCGAAGGAAGCGCTGGTGAGGAAGTCTCCGGCACTCGCCCACACGTCATCGAGATCGATCGCGTCGATGTCGAACGGCAGGGTGTTGAGCCAGGCCGTGACCTGGGTGATTCCGTCGGTGGCGGAGTCGACGAGGTCATCCCACTGCGAACGGACCGTGAGGACGATCACCCAGACGATGCCGCCGAGGATGGCGAGGATGCCGATGAGGGAGATCCACGTCGCGAGGATCGACGGAACGCCCCGGCGCCGCATGAAGGAGACGAGCGGATGGATCGCCGACGCGAGGATCAGGGCGATCGTCACCGGGATGAACACCAGCGACAGCTGTGTGATCCCCAGGACGGCGACGGCCACGAGGGCCAGCACCGCGAGCGTCTGCAGGCTTCGGGTCGCGGCGAGACCGAGCCCCCGTGACCAGAGACCGGGATCGCGGGGTGACGCGCCGGCGTCGGCAAAGGGCTCCGGTCGTCGAAATAGTCCCAGCACGCGTGATCTCCCGCTCTTCAGGATCGCTCTTCCAGCGATCGATGGCGTCGTCTGTCTACCGGGCCCGCCAGAGGAAGACAAGCCCCTGGCGAACGGCCACGGACTCAGTCTGCGGGATGCGGCGAACCGCGCCGCGAGCGACGCCGCTGTATGGCGCAACTCAAGGGTTCTTTGCGTGCCGACGCGGGATCGTATCGGCCCGTCGCGTAACAGAAACCGCGTTCGCGAGTCTCTTAGGTAAAGGCGGGACGGCGCGGTCGTGCGGGTATCGCCGGATGAGAGGAGCGCTGCCGATGGGTGCGCTGACACGGACGCGTCTGCGTCACCGGTTCCGGGCGGAGAACATGATGCAGGCGGCGGTCCTGGACTTCGCCGTGGTCGGCTTGCCGACTGGCCCTCTCGTCGCTCGAATCGAGGTGGGGGCGCAAGGGACCTTAACCGCGCACCTCGATGTCGCCGGTCGGACGCTGCGCGTGTGCGCCGAGCAGCATCACCGGCTGGCCGTCGCTGTCGCGTCGTTCCTCCAGGAGGGGGAGTTCCTGCGCGGCAACAGTTGGCCATCGATTCCCGGACTCGGTCTGCTGCGCCCGATGGTGCAGGGCGACCGCGCAGTGTGGGCGCTTCCCGACGGTTCCGTCCTGTGCGAGATCGGCAACCTCTTCGAGCCGACCCCATAGTCGGTCGCGGACGCGGGAGTGCGGCAGAAAACAAGAAAACCCGCGATCTCTCGCGGGTTTCATTGTGGACCTGAGGGGATTCGAACCCCTGACCCCCTGCATGCCATGCAGGTGCGCTACCAACTGCGCCACAGGCCCAGAACTGCTTCCTCACTGCTCGAAGCAACTTGAATAGAGTACTACACGGACCGCGGGCAACACCAATCGGGCCGGGGCTCCCGGGCGCGTCGTCGCGCGCTCAGGAACAACCACAGGTCCGAAGGCGTTGACATCACCGTGAGCATCCTGGACAGCGTCGTGATCGGCGCCGGTCAGGCCGGTCTGTCGGCCTCGTACCATCTGACCCGTCTCGGCATCTCCCACGTGGTCCTCGATTCCGACGCCGCAGCCGGGGGAGCGTGGCGGCACCGGTGGGACGCGCTCACCATGCGCGATGTGCACGGCGTGGCCGAACTTCCGGATGACACGCCTCCTCCGCGCGACGGGCAGCGAGCCAATATGGCCGTTCCGGCATACTTCGCGGCCTACGAGAAGGCGCACAGACTCCCGGTCGTCCGCCCTGTGCGGGTCGATCGAGTGGAGGACGATGACGGCATCCTCGTGGTGCACGCGGGAGACCGCCAGTGGCGGGCACGCACCCTCGTGAACGCGACCGGCACCTGGACGCATCCGTTTCTCCCGCACTACCCGGGGATGGAGACGTTCGTCGGCGAGCAGCTGCACACGGTCGACTACCCGGGGCCGGAGCACTTCCTCGGCAAGAGGGTGCTCGTCGTCGGTGGGGGAGCCTCGGCCGTGCAGTTCCTCGGAGCACTCACCCCGCTCACGGACACGATCTGGGCGACCCGCACAGAGCCTGTGTGGCGGAACGACGACTTCACGCCCGAAGCGGGAGCCGCGGCGGTCGCTCTCGTCGAGCAGCGGGTGGCGCGGGGTCTTCCTCCGCAGAGCGTCGTGAGCGTGACGGGGCTGATGCTGCGTCCGCAGGAGCGCGAGGCCGAGCGGCTGGGGGCCTACGCCGCACGGCGGCCCATGTTCGCGCGCATCGAGCCCGACGGCGTCTGCTGGGTGGACGGGTCTTTCGAACGCGTCGACGTGATCCTGTGGGCGACCGGGTTCCGCCCTGCGATCGCCCATCTCGCGCCGCTGCACCTGCGCAGCGCGGCCGGCGGCATCCAGCTCGACCGCAACGGCCGCGGGACGACCGCGGTGCAGGATCCTCGCATCCAGCTCGTCGGCTACGGTCCCTCGGCGAGCACGATCGGCGCCAACAGAGCGGGGCGATCGGCGGCGAAGGGCGTGCAGCGGGCGCTATCCGTGGCACCCGTTCCGCGTCCCGTGAGCTGACAGATTCCGCATTCCTTCACGGCCAGGCGTTACAACGTCGCTACGCTGAGGGCATGATCCGCATCGTCGTCCTGGTCATCTGGCTGCTGCTGTCGGCGTGGCTCGTCATCTGGACCGGCGAGGGACTGTTCGGCATCGATCAGCGCGAGTCGATTCTGCCGTTCTCCGGGGAGGACACTCTGGGTGGGCCGATCTTCATCGGGGTCGCCTGGGGACTGATCCTGACCTTCGGCGGCACCATGTCGGGCCTCGGTCGCCGTAAGAAGGTCCGAGGTGAGTCGCAGATCGGCGTGGGGCGCATCGTCGAGATCTCCCGCACGGGCCTCTCGGTCAACGACGTGCCGCAGTACGACCTGTTCGTCCGGGTCACACCGAAAGCAGGGGAGGATTTCGTCGGCCAGCTGCGGATGCTGGTCGACCCCAGCGATCTCGCGTCGCTGCAGACCGGACAGCCGATCCCGGTGAGGTACAGCGTCACGGATCAGGACACGGTTGAGCTCGCGGACATCACCGACCCGACGGTTCGCGATGCCGTGCTGCAGTGGCGCATCGATCGGGGGTTGATCGATCCTCGACTCGTGAAGGCTCGTACGACCGGAACCCAGGTACCGGCGTCCGTGCTCGCCGTGCGCCCGACGGGGCGTCGTCTGGAGGGTCAGAGCGAACTCGAGCTCACCGTGCTCATGGCCCCGGAGGGCGCCTCGACGTGGGAGACCGACACGACGGTGTTCGCGTACCCCGAGGCGATCTCGCGATTCCAGGTCGGGGCGCCGATCTGGGCGTTCTACCGCCGGGAGGATCCTCAGACCGTGGCCGTCACGATCGAGAAGGAGACCGGACGATGAACGCCATCGACACCCTGATCTGGCTGATCGACTTCCCTGCCTCCCACGGGTACGCGATGGTGTTCATCGCGGGCTTCTCGATCCTCGGTCTGTTCGCGATGTCGATGTCGGGCGCAGCTCCCGGAGTCTCCCTGCGACGCGTCCGCGAACGCGAAGGGCTGCTGCCCGGCGACGTCACCACGCCCGGCCGGACAGTGGGCGCCATCCGACGCAACGTGTTCCGCATCCTCGCCGTCCTCATGGTGGCGAACCTCGTGATCGGCATCCTCAGCCTCATCGGCGTCCCGGTCACGCGCGCGTACATCCACGAGCACGGTCAGCCGACGACCGGCACCGTCGACGGCGACTGGGTGACGTTCACGACGTCGAGCGGCGTCGAGTACACGATCGAGAGCAACTTCTTCACGCCTGCCGTGTACCCCGATCGTGACGCCTATCTGCCGTACGGTGAGCCGGTCGTCGTCCGCTACCTCCCTGATCACCCGCAGGCCTTCGTGATCGACAGCTCGCCCGGCCCTCGCTGACCCGATCCCGAGCCGGCGTCGGTAGAGGCGCGTAGGGTGAAGACATGTCGCGAATCATCGTCTTCGGCGGCCACGGCCGCATCGCTCTGCTCCTCGCTCCTCTGCTCCTCGCCCGCGGTGATGAGGTCACGTCGGTCATCCGCAACCCGGATCACGTCGCCGAGGTCGAGAAGACCGGAGCCCGCGCGTTGGTCTCAGATGTCGAGACCCTCGGCACGGCCGAGCTCGCGGAGATCATCCGCGGGCACGACGCCGTGGTGTGGTCTGCAGGGGCCGGTGGCGGATCCGCGGAGCGCACCTATGCGGTCGATCGCGACGCCGCGATCCGCACGATGGATGCTGCGGTGGATGCGGGCACGAAACGCTACGTGATGGTGTCGTGGATCGGCTCGAAGGCCGATCACGGCGTGCCGGAGGATGCCGACTTCTTCCCCTACGCGGACGCGAAGTGGGCGGCCGACGAGCACCTTCGAGGTACCGAGCTCGACGGAACAATCCTCGGCCCTGGAACCCTCACCTTCGACGAGCCGACCGGCCGCATCGTCCTCGATCCTGAGGGCAAGGGCGAGGTCTCGCGCGCCGATGTCGCTGCGGTGATCGCAGAGACCCTCTCCGTCCCGTCGACCTTCGGCCGCACGATCCGGTTCGGAAACGGCGCGGACGACACCGCTGTGCCGATCGTCGACGCCCTCAGCGCCTGAGGCCGTGTTCCGGCGTCGTGCCTGGGCGGTCGCAGCGGCCGTGGTCGTAGGGCTATCCGCACTGAACGTCTCCGCGACGGCATCCGCTCACCAGACGGAGGGCGCGCCTGCGACGATCGCCGCCGCAGACCCGCCAGGTCCCCATGGTCGTGCCGAGGCACTGGTGGCGGAGATGACGACAGCCGAACAGGCGGCGAGCATCGTGATGGGGCACATCCCGACGACCGACACCACGGCCCTGAGCGCTTACATGGCGCAGGGGCTCGGCGGCTTCATCCTGATGGGGGCGAACATCCCGGCGACGGACGCCGAACTCCTCGCACTCACCGCGTCTCTGACGGTCGACGCCGAGATTCCTCCGCTCATCGCGATCGACCAGGAGGGTGGCATCGTCTCTCGCCTCCCGGGTGACACCTACGCGGCCTCGACGACGTTGAAGAGCCGACCGGTGGCCGACACGTCGGCGGCGTTCTCCGCCAGGGCAGCACTGGTCGCGAAGATGGGCATCGGCGTCGACTTCGGCACGGTTGCCGATGTGACGGCCGATCCCGCGTCCTTCATCTACGGCAGGGCCCTGGGCACCGATCCGACGTCATCGGCGGATCGGGTCGAGGCCGCCACGATCGCGCAGGAGCAGGTCGTCGCGTCGACGCTCAAGCACTTTCCGGGGCACGGTGCCGCCCCCGGTGACTCGCACCATGCGATCCCGACGACAGACGAGACGCTCGAGGAGTGGCGGGCGAGCGATGCGGTGCCGTTCGTCGCCGGAATCGATGTGGGAGCCTCGCTGCTGATGTTCGGTCATCTGGCCTACACAGCGGTCGACTCCGCGCCGGCATCGCTCTCGGCCCGCTGGCACGAGATCGCCCGCGAGGAGCTGGGATTCGACGGAGTGATCGTCACCGACGACCTCGGGATGCTGCAGTCCTCGGGGCTTCCGGAGTACTCCGACCCGGTGGTGAATGCCGTCACCGCGGTCGTCGCCGGGAGCGACCTCGTGCTCATGATCGCCGGGTCGACTGCGGACACCGCGTCAGAGATCGTCGCGGGGATCACCGCGGCCGTCGACGCCGGCACGCTCCCCGCCGAGCGACTCGCCGACGCCGCCACGAGGGTCATGTCCCTGCGTCTGCAGTCCACCGCGTCGAGCGCCCAGTGGTCGCTGTGTGCGGAGTGTGAGCCGGCCGGCTGACGTCTCAGGCGCTGAGGGACACGGAGCGCGCGGACCCGAGCCACGCCTGCAGCAGTTCGCCGCGAAGACGGGTGCCGCGGTCGGCGAAGACGCGCTGCTGACTCACGTACTCGGCTTTGCCCTCGGCCGTCTCGATCGGCACAGGGACGACGTCCCATGCGGAGAGGTCATAGGGCGCTGCCTGCATGTCGAGCAGTCGGATGTCGCGGGCGAGCTCGAAAGCGTCGAGCAGCAGTTCGCCGGGTACGAGGGGGCCGAGCTTCAGTGCCCACTTGTACAGGTCCATGCCGGCGTGCAGGCAGCCGGGCTGCTCGAACAGGGACTGATCGTCGCGTGTCAGCTCGGTGCGGTTGCGGGGCACGGCCTCAGGGGTGAAGAAGCGGAAGGCGTCGAAGTGCGTGCAGCGGAGGTCATGGTTCTCGACCACCGCGTCGGTCCCGGCCTGTCCGAGGCGGAGGGGGACGGGATGCCGGTGCTCGTCGGCGTGATAGACCATGGCCCACTCGTGCAGGCCGAAGCACCCGAACTGCCCCGGGCGTGAGGCGGTGCGACGCAGCATCCGTTCGATGAGCGCAGCGAGCTCCGACTTCTCACCGGCGAATGTCGCGGCGTCGGGGACGGCGCTGTGCTCGCTCGACCCGGGTGAGTACCAGCGCCAGCTCAGCCGCTCGGGGGCCTCCTCGAGCTCCACGCCCGCACCGGGATGCCACCGACGCAGCTGGGCAGGCTTGTAGCTGTAGTAGGTGAAGAGGAAGTCCCAGACGGGGTGCTTCTCGCGTCGGGACGCCCTCTCCCGGTGTGCGGCGGTGAGGGCATCCGCTCGTTCCTGGTGCGCGCGCTCGCGCTCCAGCCAGACGCGCCGGGAGAGGGATGCGGTCATGTCAGCGGAGGATGCCGGCTTCGCCGAGGAGATCGCGCAGGCCCGCGCCGTCTTCGGCGCTCACCCAGGGGGCGACGTCTTCGGAGTGCGGCTCGTGACCCGCGCGTCCACCGGCGAGCACGGCCTCTGCGGGCAGAAGGCGACGGATCGCGACACCGGCCACGGAGCCGGGGTGCTCGTCCATGAACTCCGAGTAGATCGATTCGTCGTGCTGGCCGTCGTCTCCGATGAGCAGCCACTTGACGTGCGGGAACTCCGTCGCCAGGCGACGCAGGTTGGTGAGCTTGTGCTCGCGTCCGCTGCGGAACCAGCGGTCGTGCGTGGGACCCCAGTCGGTGAGGAGCATGGAACCTGCGGGGAACAGATGGCGCCCGAGGAAGCGTCGAAGTGTCGGCGCGACGTTCCAGGCCCCCGTCGACAGGTAGATCATCGGCGCACCGGGGTACTCCCGCAGGACCTGGTCGAGAAGCACGGCCATGCCGGGGACGGGGATGCGTGCATGCTCGTCGACGACGAAGGAATTCCAGGCGGCGATGAACGGCCGGGGAAGAGCCGTTACCATGACCGTGTCGTCGACGTCGGAGACGACGCCGAAATGAGTCGACTCGGCGACGATGAACGCCGTGGCCTCGACCGGAGGCTGTCCTTCGACGGAGAACGTGAACGTCTGCCACCCCGGCTCGAGCTCCACGTGCACGACGGAATCGATCACACCGCCGCGGTCGGCGACGACATGGTGCACCGAATCGCCGATCTGCACGGCGACCTTCGCGAAGCTCACGGGGATCCCGACGAAGCTCCGCCAGCCGCGCACACTCGCCGGCTCTCCGTCCTTCGTGCTGCGCTGGGGCGGAACGATCAGCACTCGCCCGACGACGCGCACCCATCCGGGTCCGCCGTAACCGGGGAACGGGAGGATGGTCGCGGTGCGACCGCGACGGCGCGCTCGTCCCTCACGCCACACGTGGAGGCGGTGTTCGAGACGCGCGAACCAGTGGATCCGCGGCGCCGGGGGTGACGAAGCCATTGCTTCAGTCTTTCACGTCGGTCGAGTCCTTCGCGTCGGAGATGTCGAGGTGACGAGCCTCGAGCCGCGAGATGACCTTCTTGATGACGAAGACCGCGATCAGGAACAGGGCGATGATGCCGACGAAGAGGTACCCCGCGTAGTGCACCTTGTCGGCGAGCTCGTCGAAGCTGCCGGCGGCGAGCGAGGTGATGCTCACGTAGGCGGTGGCCCAGAGCAGACAGGCGGGAGCCGTCCAGGCGAGGAAGCGGCGGTAGGAGTAATGGCTCATCCCGACCGTGAGGGGGACCAGCGAGTGCAGCACGGGGAGGAAGCGCGAGAGGAAGATGGCGATACCGCCCCGGCGGGCGAGATACCGTTCCGCACGCACCCAGTTCTCTTCGCCGACTCGACGCCCGACCCAGGACGCGCGGATGTGGGGGCCGATCCAGCGGCCCAGCCAGAAGCCGATGCTCTCGCCGATCAGCGCACCCACCACGACGGCGATGACCATCGCCACCGCCTGCGGCACGCTCGTGATGCCGATCGACGCGACGAGGACGACCGTGTCACCCGGGAACACCAGGCCGATCAGGACGCTGGTCTCCAGCAACACCGCGAGCCCGGCCACGAGAGTCCGAGCGACCGGGTCGATCGACCGCATGAAGTCGATCAGCCACGGCACCAAGTCGTCCACCCCTTGAGAATACGGCAGGCACCGCCGCCTAGGCTGAGAACGTGCCCGAACGCCTGAGCACCCGCGTCCTGGAGGACGGGGTGAACCCTGCAGCGCTCTTCCTCGCGCTCGAGCGCGAGGAACCCGACGTCTTCTGGCTCGACGCCGGTGCCTCCGCGGCCGAGGGCTGGAGCTTCATCGGTACGGGAGAGCCCGCCACGTTCCCCGCTCACGTCAGGCTGGATGCATCGGCGATGCGGGTCGACCCCTCACAGCCTCCGCTGCGGGATGGCTGGGTGGGGTGGTACGACTACGAGACGGGCGCCCGCGCCGCAGGTGCCCCGGTGTCCGAGTCGGAAGAGCCTGGCGGTGGGGCATGGCTGCGCACCACCCGCTTCGCCGCCGTAGACCACACGACGGGGCGTGTCTGGGTAGCGGCACCGGAGGCCGACCTGGACGCGTGGGCTGTCTTCGTGGCGGACAGGGGATCTGCCGACATCGGCGAAGCGCCCGCGCTCGCCGCAGAGCCGAGCCGTGCCGCGGCCCGCCACACGCCCGACGACTACGGGGCCCTCATCGAACGGTGTCGTGACCTGATCAGAGCGGGGATCGCCTACCAGCTGTGTCTGACCACCCGCTTCACGGTTCCGGGGGAGCACGATCCCGTGTCGGTCTACCGTCGGCTGCGATCCGCCACCCCCGCCCATCACGGAGGCTTCGTACGGATCGGTGGCCGTTCCCTCCTCAGCGCGAGCCCTGAGCAGTTCCTCCACGCCGAAGGCGGAGTCATCCGCACCCGCCCCATCAAGGGAACGCGCCCGCGCAGCCAGGACCCGGTGCAGGATGCCGCGCTCGCCGCAGAGCTCGCGACCGACGTCAAGGAACGCGCCGAGAACGTCATGATCGTCGACCTCATGCGCAACGACCTGTCGCAGGTGTGCGAACCGGGGTCGATCCGCGTCGACGCCCTGTGGGCGGTCGAGAGCTATCCGGCGGTGCACCAGCTCGTCAGCACGGTGAGCGGTGAAGCCGCCGTCGGCACCACTGCCGGCGCGCTCTTCGACGCATCCTTCCCCGCCGGGAGTATGACCGGCGCCCCGAAGCTGTCGGCGATGACGCGACTGCACGAGCTGGAGGGTGGGCCCCGCGGGGTCTATGCCGGATGCTTCGGATACATCGGCGACGACGGCTCGCTCGACCTGGCGATGGTCATCCGCAGCATCGTCATCGACCACGAGCGCGCAGTGGTCGGAGCGGGTGGGGGCATCACATGGCGCTCCGTCGCGGCATCCGAGGTCGCCGAGGTCGCGACCAAAGCGCGGGCGCCCCTTGCAGCGCTCGGT
The DNA here is from genome assembly GCF_017876435.1 of Microbacterium phyllosphaerae. Lineage (NCBI taxonomy): Bacteria > Bacillati > Actinomycetota > Actinomycetes > Micrococcales > Microbacteriaceae > Microbacterium > Microbacterium phyllosphaerae. Next base: position 2,755,888 of record NZ_JAGIOA010000001.1, on the reverse strand, counting down.
GCGGAAATGCCTGCGGCCTGGGCTTCCGATATCCTGAACTGATCCCCTTTCCCTTCAGATTGGTCGTGCGTTCGTTGTCTGAGAACCTGTCCACCTCTCCCGTCGACGAGGAGACCTCCTCGGCGCACGCTATCCAGGCCAAGTGGCAGAAGTACTGGGCGGAGAACGAGACGTTCCTCACCGGCGGCGACGACGACACGCGGCCCCGCCGCTACGTGCTGGCGATGTTCCCGTACCCCTCGGGTGACCTGCACATGGGACACGCCGAGAACTACCTCTATTCCGACATCGTGGCTCGCTTCTGGCGTCACCGAGGGCACAACGTGCTCAACCCGATCGGCTGGGACTCGTTCGGTCTGCCGGCCGAGAACGCGGCCATCCGCCAGGGAGCCGACCCGCGTGAGTGGACCTACCAGAACATCGCCCAGCAGAAGCGGGCGTTCCAGAACTACGGCGTCTCGTTCGACTGGTCGCGCGTGCTGCACACGTCCGACCCGGAGTACTACCGCTGGAACCAGTGGCTGTTCCTGAAGCTGCACGAGCGCGGCCTGGCGTATCGCAAGAAGAGCGCTGTCAACTGGTGCCCGAACGACCAGACGGTGCTCGCGAACGAGCAGGTCGTCGACGGACGCTGCGATCGCTGCGGTGCCGAGGTCGTGAAGAAGAAGCTGACCCAGTGGTACTTCAAGATCACGGACTACGCCGACCGACTGCTCGACGACCTGAACCAGCTTGAGGGCTTCTGGCCGCACAAGGTGCTGCAGATGCAGCGCAACTGGATCGGCCGTTCGATCGGCGCCGACGTCGACTTCCGCATCGAGGGTCGCGACGAGCCGGTCACCGTGTTCTCGACCCGTCCGGACACGCTGCACGGCGCGACGTTCTTCGTCGTCGCACCCGACTCCGACCTGGCGAGCGAGCTCGCCGCGGATGCTCCTGCTGAGGTGCGCGAGCGCTTCGCAAAGTACCTGGGTGACGTGCAGAAGACGACCGACGTCGACCGTCAGGCGACCGATCGTCCGAAGACCGGTGTCTTCCTGGAGCGATACGCGATCAACCCCGTCAACGGCGAGAAGCTGCCGGTGTGGGCTGCGGATTACGTGCTGGCGGACTACGGTCACGGTGCGGTCATGGCCGTGCCAGCGCACGACCAGCGCGACCTCGACTTCGCCCGTGCCTTCGATCTGCCGGTCAAGGTCGTCGTCGACACGACGGCGCCGGTCACCGGCGCGATGCCGGTCATCGAGGTCGATGACGAGGGCGTGCCGATCGACACGGGTGCCGCTCTCGACGAGCAGAACCCCGCATCCACCGGCATCGCTCTGACGGGTGAGGGCCGGATGATCAACTCCGGACCCCTGAACGGTCTGTCCAAGCGCAACGCGATCGCCCGTGCGATCGAGCAGCTCGAAGCGTCGGGAACGGGTCGTGCGGCGAAGAACTATCGCCTCCGCGACTGGCTGATCTCGCGCCAGCGCTTCTGGGGCACGCCCATCCCGATGCTGCACGCCGAGGACGGCCGGATCATCCCGGTGCCCGAGGATCAGCTGCCGGTGAAGCTGCCCAGCGTCGAGGGACTCGACCTGAAGCCCAAGGGCTCGTCGCCTCTGGGCGCGGCCGAGAGCTGGGTGCGCACGGTCGACGCCGCGAGCGGCGACCCCGTGCTGCGTGACCCCGACACCATGGACACGTTCGTGGACAGCTCGTGGTATTTCCTGCGCTTCCTCTCGCCGAACAGCGACACGGTGGCGTTCGATCCGGCTCAGGCAGCCCGCTGGTCGCCCGTCGACTCGTACATCGGTGGGGTCGAGCACGCGATCCTGCACCTGCTCTACGCGCGCTTCATCACCAAGGTCCTCTTCGACATGGGCCTGATCGACTTCACCGAGCCGTTCTCGAACCTGATCAACCAGGGTATGGTGCTGCTCGACGGCGCGAAGATGTCGAAGAGCAAGGGCAACCTCGTGCTCTTCGAAGAGGAGCTCGACGCGTACGGCGCCGACGCGCTGCGCGTGGGCCTCGCCTTCGCCGGCCCGGTGGAAGACGACAAGGACTGGGCGGACGTCTCGACGACCGGTGCCCAGAAGTTCCTCGCCCGAGCCCTCCGCATCGCGAACGAGGTCTCCTCGCCCGTCGACGTGGTGTTCGCCGGCGGTGACGCCGCGCTGCGCCGCGCTACGCACAAGCTGCTCGCCGATGCGCCCGCGCTGGTCGAGCAGACGAAGTTCAACGTGCTCGTCGCCCGTCTGATGGAGCTGGTGAACGTCACCCGCAAGACCATCGACGGCGCGGCAGGCGCAGCGGACCCGGCGGTCCGTGAGGCCGCTGAGACGATCGCCGTGATGCTCGACCTGATCGCACCGCACACGGCGGAGGAGATCTGGGAGATCCTCGGCCACGAGCCGTCCGTCGGCCTCGTCACCTGGCGCTCGGCTGACCCGGCACTCCTCGTCGAGGACACGGTGACGGCCGTCGTGCAGGTGGGCGGCAAGGTCCGCGCCCAGCTCGAGGTGCCCGCGCGCATCGGTGAGGCCGAGCTCGAGGCGCTGGCACGCGCCGACGAGCGCGTCATCCGCTCGATCGGCGACCGCGAGATCATCAAGGTGGTCGTGCGCGCCCCCAAGATCGTCAGCATCGTCGTCAAGGGCTGACCGCCCGCGTCGTCGACGAACGACGCACCGGCTCTGCACATCCGGCCGCCCTGCGGGGGTTCTCCCCGCCGGGCGGCCGGACGCATGAGGGGCGTGCGATCGCTCGCCTAGCGTGGCGGGATGCCCGATTCTCCGCCTCCGCCGACGTCTTCGCCGCGCCGGTTACGGCTGAGCATCGGAGCGGCGATCGTTCTGGCGCTGGTCGTGCTGTCGGCGGCCGTCGGACTCGGGCTGATGAGAGGACAGGCGGCGCCGACCGAATCGGTGCCGCTGGCGACGGATGCTTCGGCTGACGGCGGGGGCACCACGGGCGAGCTCTACGTGCATGTGCTCGGTGCTGTCGAGCATCCAGGCCTCTACGTCCTCGACCTCGATGCGCGACTCGTCGATGCGGTGGCGGCCGCCGGTGGTACCACCGACGACGCAGACCTCGCCGCGATCAACCTCGCGCGCGTGCTCGAGGACGGCGAACAGATCATCGTGCCGACCGTCGGGGCGGCGGCGGACGGCCCGGGGGCTGTGGCGCCTTCGGACGACCGTATCGACCTGAATGCGGCGGACCAGGCCGCACTCGAGACGCTGCCGCGCATCGGTCCTGCGCTTGCGGAGCGGATCATCGCCTGGCGCGACGAGAACGGACGATTCCAGTCCGTCGACGACCTGCTGGCCGTCCCGGGGATAGGGGAGAAGCTGCTCGCCGGCATCCGCGACGGTGTGCGGGTGTGAGGCGCGACCTGCGGGGCCCTGTCCAGGCGTCTTCGCGAGCGGGGCGTCGTCAGCCGAGAGCCGACGTGCCGCTGCTCGACAAGCGTGCGTCAGTGAGGATCGCGTGCGCGGCGCGTTCGCCAGACGTGAGCGCACCTTGAATAGAGGCGGTGCCTCGATGGTCCCCTGCGATGTACAGACGCTCGGCATAGCGTGGCGATCGCGGGGCACCGAGAGGCGCCGGTTGAGCCGGGAGCGCATGGGGGATGTCGTCGCGCCGCATCAACTCCCACGCGCTGATGTCCGCACCCCAGATCTCCCTCAGATGGCGGCGGACGTCGACCTCCGCGGCGGGGTCGCCACCGCGCGGGAGAAGGCACGTCGCGGCGATGAGGTGACGCCCGGCCGGCGCGTACGAGGGCACAGTGTGCGTCATCACGACGGTGTTCACGACGGGGCCTCGGCCTCGGCCGTCGACGGTCAGCAGCGCGGATCCGGTCGGTGGTTCGGCAGCAGCGAACCACCATGTCTGCAGGCCGTTCGTCGTCGGCGCGGGGAGCCCCGTGAGACCGGCGGCATCGCCGGGGCCGACCGCGACGACCACCCGGGATGCGGCGACGGAGTCGCCGTCGCTCAGCTCCACCCTGATGCTCTCTCCGAGCGCTGTCATGCGTTCCGCACGGGCGCCGAGACGGATCTCGGTTCCCGCCGTCCGCGCATGCGCGGCAAGCTGCTCGGGGACCGCAGCGATCCCCTGTGCCGGCAGGCCGGGGCGACCGAGCGCGAAGTACCGCACAAGCAGCCGGGCGAATGCGTTCGACGTCTCTCCTCGGTCCTCCGCCAGGACCCCGGCGAGGAACGGCTCGAGCACCGCGGTGCGGAGCGGGCCGCGCAGCCCCGCGGCCTCCCACCCTTCGCGCAGGGAGACATCGTTCCGCGCAAGACGCGCGAGCGGACGCACGAACGCCGGCGCGGCCCAGCGGGCCAGCGCGACGGCATCCCGACCGCTCACCAGGCCGCTGCGCAGCGACGCGGCGATCGACGACGGGTACCGAAGCGGATGTCTCAGCTCGGCCATCCCGTCCGTCGTGCGCACACGCACACCCACCGGGAAGCTCCCCAGCGCGAGTGCGTCGAGATCGATGCTGCGCCGCACCGCAGGGTAGGCCGGATTGAGCACCTGAAATCCGCGATCCAGACGGAAGCCGTCCACGATGTCGGTGCGCTGGCGTCCTCCGACCGTTTCCGCAGCCTCGAGGACGACGACATCGAGCCCGCGCGCGGAGAGCAGCCCGGCACAGCGGAGCCCCGCCAGACCGGCGCCGACGACGATCACGTCATGCATTCGCGACGACCTCTCCTCGGCGGATCGCCGCAGCGCGCCGGCCGATCGACGCGATCACCAGATTGCGCAGCGTCCGCTCCATGGCACCAGCGTACGACGGGATGCCGGGGAGCGGACGCTCGGGGGCGGGCGCCCTACTCCGTCGACATGCAGGCCGAGGTGAGCGTCATCCGGACGAGTCCGTCGATGCTCGTCGTATCGCGGATGGTCATGCGTGCCACGGGGGCTGTCTCGCTGTACCTGATGTCATCCTGCATCGCTCTGTCCGACTCGTACCCGGCGTCGTCCCAGACACCGAGGATCTGCGTGACCGATCTCGCGTTGTCGTCTGTGCGGAAGGCGATGTCCACGTGGCGCTGCATGCCCGGTCCCTCGGCGCAGGAGACGGGATCCGGTGTCGTCGCCGATGCATCGAGCGGGGCACCCGCGGCATCGATGGGAGTCCCCACTGTCGCGGCGAACGAGTCGTCGAGGAGCCGACGGATCTCCGCGTCCACCTCGGTCGGTGTGAGAACCTCCACCGGCTCGGTCGGCTCCGAGGTCTCCGGACGAGCGCTCAGGCTGGTGTTCGCGTACCCGCAGCTCGGCCGGCGGTCAGCGATCACCGGGAGCTCGAGTGTGACGCGGCTGCCGGTCGGATTCGGTCGGTACTCCACGATCAGTGCCGTGCCGTCCACAGTCGCTCCATAATCGCCCGCGGCGAACGGCTGATGCGCGTTGTTCCCCGAGGTCCGCGCCATCGGTGAGGCGACGATCGGACCGTCCTGCCGGTAGACCGTTCCCCTCGATCCCATCAGCAGCGAACGCTCGACCACGACGTATCCGGTGTCGCAGCCATCGTCGGTCAGTGTCGTCATCGTGACGTCGACGCTCCACAGCGTGGAGAATCCCGCTCCGAGGACAGCGACGGCCGCGCCGAGGATCCCGAGGATCTTGAACGGCAACATCCAGGTCGGTGACGAGACGCTCACCAAGCCCATCACGAGCGCGACGGACGCGATGAGCACGGCTGCGCTGAGGAGGATCTGGTCGTCGAGCGGCCCGATGAGTACGGACGCGGTGCGCGCGGAGAACCAGTCGACGGCGATGACCGCCAGCGCGACCACGGTCGCACATGCGAACATCCAGCCCGCGATCCGGACCAGCCGTCGCTGGGGGCGGTCAGAGATCTGCATCACCTCCGAAGCCTACGGTGCACGCAGCTCCGTCGACGCCGTACTCAGCAGTCTCTCGGCCAGCACGTCTCGGGTCCACCTGCGGGTGTCGAGCAGCTGGAAAGGTGCAGCGCTCGTGGTGGCGCGCTCCGATTCTGCACATCGGGAGGCGCAGAACGTCTGTCCACAGTCGGTGGGTCTCTGTCGGGGAGACCGCTGCGGGCGCCCTTAGGTTGCCCTGATGCGAGGGTCCGCGAAGAGTACGAGCGTCCGATGGGTGCTCGTCGTGATGCCTGACGGCGTGCGCGGGTGAGGCGGGATCTGCGGCTTCTGCCCGTCGCTGGGGGAGTGTGGGCGGCCGCGCTGCTGTGCGTGTTCATCCCTGTCGCGGCGGGATGGTGCGCGCTTGCGGGTGGGGTCGGTGCGGTCATCGTGTGTGCGGTCGCGCTGAGACGTGCAGACCGTGCGGCGTCGCGTGCCGCGCTGGTGGTCGTCATGCTCGCGGCGGTCGCGGCGGTCTCGCTCGCTGCGATGTCGTCGCTGCCGGGGCGGGAGGGGGCGGCATCCTGGGATGGGCGCGTGGTCGAGGCGACGGGGGAGGTCACCTCGTCGGCGTCGATCGGGCGGGACGGGCGCCTCTGGATGGAGGTGCAGGTCACGGGGCTCGGATCGCCGGGTGCGGTGCGGGCGGCGTCGGCGCCCGTGCGCATCGGCATCGATCCGGCTGACGGCTTCGACCTCGGCGCGACGGTGAGCGTCACGGGCGAGGCCGAGGCGACAGAACCGGGGGAGCGGGCGGCGCTCGTGGTGTTCGCGAGCACCGCGAGCGTCGAGACACCCGCGTCGGGGGTGTTCGCGGTGGCGGCAGATGTCCGGAGCGCATTCATCGCGCGCTCATCGCGGCTCCCCGAGCCGGGTGCAGGGCTCCTGCCCGGGCTGGCCGTCGGCGACACCCGAGCGGTGCCCGCGGAGCTGAACGACGACATGCGCACCAGCGGGCTCAGCCATCTGACCGCGGTCTCCGGCGCCAACTGCGCGATCGTCGTCGGAGCCGCGTTCTGGCTCGCAGGTCTGTGCGGGGCGGGCCGGGTACTCCGGGTCATCTCCGCCGCCCTCGTGCTCGCCGGATTCGTCGTGCTCGTCACCCCGGAGCCGAGCGTGATCCGTGCCGCGGTGATGGCAGGGGTGACGATGCTGTCATTGCTTCTCGGGCGTCCGAGTGCAGGAGCGGGGATGCTCGCGCTCAGCGCCGTCGGCATCCTGATCGCCGACCCCTGGCTTGCGTCGACGCCGGGATTCGCTCTGTCGGTCGCCGCATCGGGAGCGCTGATCATGCTCGCTCCCTCTCTGACGCGCGGTCTCGGGCGCTGGATGCCACAGCCGCTGGCTCTCGCGATCGCCGTGCCGACGGCCGCGCAGCTCGTGTGCGGTCCGGTGATCGCCCTGTTCGCCGAGCAGCAGTCGATGGTCGGACTCGTGGCGAACCTCCTGGCGGCGCCGGCCGCCCCGATCGCCACGATCATCGGGCTGCTCGCGTGCCTCGCGGCGCCGGTGCCCGCCATCGCCGATCTCCTGGCGGCATCCGCGTGGCTTCCCGCCGCATGGATCGCCGAGACCGCGACCATCACCGCACGGCTCCCGTTCGCGCAGCTCGTGATGCAACCGGGGATACCGAGTGCGTTCCTCGTCGCTCTCGTGAGTGCCGCGATCGGTGTCGTCCTGGTCGACGGATTCCGTCGGAGGGCGATCATCCGGGTCGGGGCGGGAGCGGTTCTCGCGGTCGTGCTCGCGCTGGGCGGTGCCCATGTGGTCCTCAGCGGCCCGCTCGCGAGTGCGACCAGCCCGAACGGCTGGTCGATCGCCGCGTGCGACATCGGCCAGGGCGACGCGCTTCTCATCCGCTCGGAGGGGCGGATCGCCCTGATCGACACCGGCCCGGATCCCGCGCCCCTCGCGGCCTGTCTGCGGGCGCTCGGCATCGATCACATCGATCTGCTGGTGCTCACGCACTTCGATCTCGATCACGTGGGTGGTGTGGAGGCGGTCCAGGGGAGAGTCGGTTCGGTCCTTCACGGCCCCACCGCAGAGGGCGGAGACGAGCGGATGCTGCAGCGCCTCGCCGACGGAGGGGCGACGCTCTCTCCGGCGTGGGCAGGTCAGCGAGGCGACCTCGGTGCAGCATCCTGGCAGGTGCTGTGGCCGCAGCGGAGGTCGACGGCGTTCCCGCCGGGGAACGATCTCAGCGTCGTTCTCGAGGTCGGCGGCGGCGATGTCCCGCGATCCCTCTTCCTCGGGGATCTGTCGGCCGAGGGGCAGCGAATGCTGGAGCGCACCGCGCACATCCGGGGCCGGTACGCGGTGGTCAAAGTCGCCCATCACGGGAGCGCCGACCAGGATGCCCAGCTCTACGCCGATCTGCATCCGCTCGTGGCGCTGTTCAGCGTCGGGGTCGACAATGACTACGGCCATCCTCGCGAGGAGACTCTCGCCTCGCTCGCGGCCACGGGCGCCCGTGTGCTGCGCACAGACCGACAGGGGCGGCTCCTCGTCGGTCTGCACGACGGAGAACTGCAGCTGTGGACCGAGAAGCAGCCGCCATGACCGCGAGATCGACGTCGGTGGCCCCCAGTAGGCTGAGTGCATGGCTGTTTCTCGTACCCCCTCCCGCGGCGGTGCCAAGGCGGCCAAGATCGCGCAGGTCTCCTGGCGAGAGCCGCGTCCGGCGCCCGTCGTGCTCGTCTTCGGTCCCGAAGAGGTCTGCGCCGAGCGAGCGATCGCCGGCGTCCGCGACTACCTGCGCGCCGAAGATCCGGCTCTCGAGGTCACCGATGTCCGCGCCGACGACTACGCGCCGGGCACCCTCCTCTCGCTCACGTCGCCGTCCCTCTTCGGAGAGCCGCGTCTCGTGCGTGTCTCGGGAGTGGAGAAGTGCTCGGATGCCTTCCTGCAGGAGGCCGTGTCGTACCTCGATCACCCGCAGGAGGGCGCGACCGTCATCCTTCGGCATACCGGTGCCAGCGTCCGCGGCAAGAAGCTGCTCGATGCGCTGCGCGCCGGCACCGGCGACGGCATCGAGATCCCGTGTCCCGCGATCAAGCGCGACAGTGATCGTGTCGACTTCGCGGCGGGGGAGTTCAAGGCTGCCAAGAAGCGCATCGCACCCCCTGCGCTGCGCGCTCTGGTGTCGGCCTTCGCCGACGACCTGACAGAGCTCGCGGCCGCCTGCCAGCAGCTGATCGGCGACGTCGAGGGCGACATCACCGAAGACGTCGTCACCAAGTACTACGGCGGTCGTGTCGAGGTGTCGGCGTTCGTCGTCGCCGACACGGCCATCGCCGGGCGTTACGGCGAAGCTCTGGTCGCATTGCGCCACGCGCTCGCCTCCGGTGCTGATCCCGTTCCCATGGTCGCCGCTTTCGCGATGAAGCTGCGCACCATGGCCAGGGTCGCCGGAAACCGCGAGCCCAGTCGTCAGCTCGCTCAGCGACTCGGGATGAAGGACTGGCAGGTCGATCGCGCGAAGCGTGATCTCGCCGGATGGAACGAGCGGTCCCTCGGTATGGCGATCCAGGCGACTGCGCGCGCCGACGCCGAGGTCAAGGGTGCATCGCGTGATCCGGTCTTCGCTCTCGAGCGCATGCTCACGGTGATCGCCACTCGGCAGCCGTTCGGCGAGTGATCTCGCCGCCGCATCAGCGGCACCGTTCGCGGAGTGTGTCTCGCGTCGCCTTTCGACCTGGGCTCGCCGAGACGTCACCGACCGGCGTGCGACACGAACGCTGACTGGTCGAGCGTACGAAAGAGCCCGCCCCGCGAACGGGACGGGCTCTTGTCACACCCTCAAGCGGGATCGGCTCAGAGAGCGGAAACCTGCTTGGCGATGGAGGACTTGCGGTTCGCAGCCTGGTTCTGGTGGATGACACCCTTGCTGACGGCCTTGTCGAGCTTGCGGGAAGCAGCCTTCAGAGCAGCCTCGGCTGCAGCCTTGTCACCGGAGACGACAGCGGCGCGGGTCGCGCGGATGTGCGTCTTCAGCTCGCTCTTCACGGCCTTGTTGCGCTCGTGAGCCTTGTCGTTGGTCTTGTTGCGCTTGATCTGCGACTTGATGTTTGCCACGTGTGGACGCTTTCTGTACGGAGTTGTTAGGAATGCCGGCAGAAGAAGAGGGCTTCCACGCGGCGGTCGTGAGGGAAGAACCCACACGCAAGCCAAGAACCAACTCTACCAGCATCCGGGCTGTTCGCCCTAAACGGCACCTCGGGTGTGCGAGACGACCGGACGACACGGTCACCGAGATGGACACTCGGTCGCGCGCCGAGTGGCACTGGGTGCACAATCATCAGTATCCCGACATCCTCGTCGTGACGCCGACGTCAAGGAGCGACATGAGCCCTGCCCTCCCGCCCCGTTCTCTCTTCGCCGCGAAGATCCCTCCGGCGGCGAAGCGGTGAGCGTCCTGAAGCGGGTCGGCGCCCGATGGATGACGGTGTTCACCCTCGCATGGCTGGCGATCTGGACCGTGCAGCTGACTCCGGTGCAGCTGCTGCTGCCTCTGCAGCTCAACACCTCGGATGACGACTGGATCAGCGGGGTCGTGTCGTCCGGTTTCGTGCTCGGTATCGGAGGACTGGCGGGAATCATCGCCGGCCCAGTCGCGGGCGCGCTCTCCGATCGTGCGGGCATCGGACGGCGACGGCGCCGCCCCTGGGCGATCGGCGGGGCCATCCTCACGGCGGTGTTCCTCGTCGTCACGGGGTTCAGCGAGGGGCCGTGGGCCGTCGGAGGAGCGTGGGTCGGCGTGACGATCGGCGTGGCCGTGTCGTCCGCCGCGTTCACCGCCCTGATCGCCGACCAGCTTCCCGCGACCCAGCGTGGAGCGGCGTCCGCAGCCGTGGGCTCGAGCCAGGCGGTGGGGATCGTGCTCGGCGTCGGACTGGTCGTTCTCCTCGGCCTCGGGATCCGCGACGGCTATCTCCTGCTCGCCGCGCTGATCGCCGTGATCGGTACGGGAGCGGCGTTGATCCTGCCCGACCCGCCCGCGCCCGTCGAGCCCGCGCCGGTCGCACAGGCATCCGTCATGAACGACCGACGGCTCCTGGCATCGTTCCGAGACCGCGATTTCGCCTGGATGCTGTGGGGACGCCTGGTCACCAACATCGGCAATGCGCTCGGCACCGCGCTGTTCCTCTTCTTCCTGCTCCATGGGCTGCACCAGGAGTCGGTCGTGGCTCAGGACAACCTGCTCCTGCTGATCGTCGTCTACACGCTGTTCGTCGTGCTCGCGTCAGTGCTGACCGGCATCGTGTCGGACCGCACGGGCAACCGTCGCACGCTCACGATCCTCGCGACACTGGTGCAGGCGGCCTCGGGTGTCGTGATCGCCGTCGTGCCCACGTTCGAGGCGACGATGATCGCCGCCGCACTCATGGGTCTCGGCTACGGCGCGTTCTCGACCGTCGGCCTGGCGTTCGCCGCCGACCTGCTGCCCGACGAGAAGGACCACGCGCGCGATCTCGGGATCGTCAATGTGACGGCGGCGCTCGGTCAGCTGATCGGTCCTGTGCTCGGCGCGGGCCTCGTGGCCCTCGTCGGCGGGTTCTGGCTCGTGTTCGTGGCCGCCGCCGTGCTGTCGCTCGTCGGCGGCGCGCTCACGGCTCTGGCGAGGCAGCCTGCTCGTCCGAGCCAGGACCGGGATCTGTCCCAGGACCACGCTCAGCCGCAGGAGCCGTGAGCCCGGCGTCGATCGTCGCGACGGCCAGCCGGATGACGGCATTGAAGACCTGCGGGCGCATCGCGGTGACGAGGTGCGTCGTTCGGGGCACGACGATGAGCTCGGCGTGCGGGGCGAACCGCTGGAACAGCGCCTCGTTCACGCGCAGCTGATCCCACTGGCCGTTGACGAACCAGAGCGGCACCCGGATGCGGGCGACGGCCGTCGCGAGGTCGAGCGCTGAGAGGTTGCGCAGTGCGGTGTCCTGCGTGTCCAGTGCATAGCCGCCTGCCGCAAAGTCGGATCGCGTGTCCGCGGGGATCGTGGCCTCGAGGATCCGCTCGGTGAGCCACATGCCGCGGTCCGGCAGGCGATCCACGGCCCTCGCTATCGCACGGTAGGCCGCGAGCCCGGCGCCCCGGGGGAGCGACGTGCACGACGCCGCGATGAGACCTGCGACCGGCGGCGTCTGCGCGCCCCCGACGTACGCGAGCGAGAGCAGGCCGCCCATCGAATGCCCGACGAGCAGCACGGGTCCTCGCGTCGCGGCGTCTCGGACCGCCGCATCGATCGTATGCAGCGCCTCGTGCAGCGTGAAGTCCTCCGCCATCCGCGTCCCGTGACCGGGGAGGTCGACGGCGGTGGCGGCGATGCCCTGCTCCTCGAGGAATGCGAGCTGCGACCGCCACATGGTCGCAGACGTGCGGATGCCGTGCACGAAGACGATCTGGACGCTCACGCGTTCAGCATAGAGAAAGCGGGGCCGGTGGATGAACCACCGACCCCGCTTCACGAAGAACTGATCGAGTCAGCCTTCGCAGGAATTACTTCTCGTATCCCACGTTCTCCACCGGCGTGATGCCGAAGAGGTCGAGACCCACGTAGGGCTCGGGCGTGAGGTTGGCGAGGCCTTCCTTGACGGTCCAGATCTCCGGGCCGTTGAGGACCGGGATGATACCCCAGGTCTTCGCGAAGATCTCGGACTCCATCTCCATGGCCTTCTTGGTCTGCTCGACCGGGTCGGAGATCGTCTCCAGCTCCTCGTGGATCATCTTGTCGATCTCCGGCGTGCCGGTGCCCGACAGGTTCAGGCCGCTGTCCGAGCAGTACAGCTGGCAGAACCAGGCGGCACCGAACGGGTCGGACGACGTGAAGTTGAGGAAGAAGATGTCACCGTTCTGCGTGGTGTAGTCCTCGGCGAAGTCGGCAGACGGACGCGTGTCGATCGTGACCTCGACGCCGATCTCCTTCAGCTGCTGCTGCACGGCCAGCGAACGGGCGCGTGCGGTCTCAGTGTCGGAGTGGACCGGGAAGACGAGCGACAGACGCACGCCGTCCTTCTCGCGGACGCCGTCAGAACCGGCGACCCAGCCGGCGTCATCGAGGAGCTTGTTGGCGCCTTCGGTGTCGCCGTCCTTGCGACCGGCCTCTTCCAGAGCGTTCACGTAGTCGGGCTGGAACGAGAACAGCGTGAGCGAACCCGCGGGCTCCTCGGTGTAGTTCAGGCCGTTGAAGACGATGTCCTTGACCTGCTCGATGTTGATCGCCTCGAAGACAGCCTTGCGCACGTCGAGCTCCGCCAGAGCGGGGTTCGCCGAGTTGAGCGTGAAGATCGCGTTCGCGGTCGCCTGACCCTTGTAGGTCTTGACGCCGTCGAGACCCTCGACCTGAGCGAGAAGCTCGGCGCTGCCGGTCTCGGCCATGTCGACCTCGCCGTTGCGGAGAGCGTTGACCGCAGCGGTCGGCTCCATCTGGATGAAGGTCACCTTGTCGAGCAGCGGAGCGTTGCCCCACCACTTCTCGTTCGGGACGAGAGTGACGACGCCGCCGGTCTTGTCGAAGTCCTCGACCGTGTAGGGGCCTGCGGCCCATTCCGGGTGCCAGTCACCGAGGAACGCGGTGTTGAACAGCTCCGGGGTGTTGACCGCGGGGTGAAGCAGCTGCGAGTAGACCATCTCGGGCCAGGCGAACTCGCCCTTGAAGGTGACGATGACGTCGCGGTCGTTCTCGCCGGCCTCGACGGACTCGATCTCCTTCCAGCCATCGGTGGCGTTGGGCTGGTACGCCTCGTTCGTGCCGTTGTTGGCTTCCCAGGTGGCCTTGAACGCGGTGACGTCGATCGGGGTGCCGTCGTTCCAGACAGCCTTCTCGTTCACCTTGAAGTGCAGGACGGTCTTGCCGTCTTCGACACCGAAGGAGTAGTCGTCGAGGTAGGCGTCGTTCTTCTTGACAGTGCCGTCAGGATCCATGAGCAGGATCTGCGGGCGGAACCACGTGCCGATCTGGGTGACGCGGGCGTCGCCGTCGCTGTGGAAGTAGTTCAGCTGCTCGGCGATGTTCGAGACGGGGATGCGGAGTTCGCCACCCTCTGCGAGGTTCTCACGGGGCTGCGGGTTGTAGTCCGCGCCTTCGACCGTCTGAGGCGTGTCGCCGTTGCCGTTGCCGCTGTCGCCTGCCGGTGCACACCCGCTCATGACGAGTGCGAAGGCGGCGCCGAGAGCAGCGATGCCCATCAGCTTCTGATGCCGTTTCATGGTACTCCTTAGTGCCTGTCGGCCTTACTTGGGATAGGGGCAGACTAACCCCGCATCTCGCGGGCGAAACCCCTGCGACACGGAACCGTTATCGGACCGTGCACATCGGCGCACAGGTCAGCCGGCCGCCACGGCCTCGGCGTCGAAACCCTCCACGGGGAGGATGATGCGCTCGCGAGTGCGCTCGATGTCGGGATCCGGGATCGGGATCGCCGACAGCAGCGCCTTCGTGTAGGGATGCTGCGGATCGTCGAACACCTGATCGACGTCGCCGTGCTCGACGAAGGAGCCCTTGTACATGACCGCGACGCGATCGGCGATGTGCCGGACCACGGACAGATCGTGCGCGACGAAGAGGTACGACAGGCCGAGCTTGGCCTTGAGCTCGTCGAGGAGGTTGATCACGCCGGCCTGGATCGAGACATCCAGAGCAGACACCGGCTCGTCGAGGACCACGATCTTCGGGTTGGTCGACAGCGCGCGGGCGATGCCGATGCGCTGACGCTGGCCACCCGAGAATGCCTGCGGGAATCGATCGCTGTGCGCCGGGTCGAGACCGACGAGCCCCATGAGCTCCTCGACGCGGTCGAACACGTCGTCCTTGCTCATCCCGATCGCGAACATCGGCTCAGCGATGATGTCCCAGACCGTCATGCGGGGGTCGAGCGCGCCCATCGGATCCTGGAAGACGATCTGCAGGTCGCGGCGGAGCTTGCGTTCCTCCGCGCGGTTCTTGATGTCGGCGACACTGGTGCCGCCGATCCTGATGTCGCCGTCCTCCTGCGCCACGAGATCCATGATCTGCAGCAGAGTCGTCGTCTTGCCGCTGCCGGACTCTCCGACGATCGCGAGGGTCTCTCCCTGGCGGATGTCGAAGCTGATGCCCTTGACCGCGTGGACCTCGCCGACCTTGCGCTTGAACACCGCGCCCTTCATGAGGGGGAACGACTTGTTCAGGTTGACGGCCTCGAGGGTGATCGGGCGATCCTCGCGCGGCACCTTGGCCAGGGTGCTCTCGGGGATCTCGGGGATCGGGAACACCGGCAGGCCGCCGATCTTGCCGTCGTCGTCGATGTCGTTCGCACGGATGCAGGCGACCGAGTGATCGGTGTGACCGCTCGTGGTGACGGGCAGCAGGTCCGGTTCGCGCTCACGGCACGCGTCGATCGCGATCGGGCAACGAGCGGCGAACGGGCATGCATCCGGCAGGTTGATCAGGAGAGGCGGATTTCCCTTGATCGGGATCAGCGGGACCTTCTCGGACTTGTCGACGCGGGGGATGGCTCCGAGGAGCCCGATCGAGTAGGGCATCCGGGTGCGGTAGAAGAGCTCGCGCACCGGTGCCTGCTCGACGGGCTTGCCCGCGTACATCACCAGGACGTCGTCGGCGGTCTTCGCGACCACGCCCATGTCGTGCGTGATGATGATCATCGCCGCGCCGGTCTCCTCCTGCGCCTTCTCCATCAGCTCGAGGATCTGGGCCTGGATGGTGACGTCGAGCGCGGTCGTCGGCTCGTCGGCGATGATCAGCTTGGGGTTGTTGGCCATCGCGATCGCGATCACGACGCGCTGGCGCATACCGCCGGAGAACTCGTGCGGGAACGCCTTCATGCGGCGCTCCGCCTCGGGGATGCCGACGAGGTTCAGCAGCTCGACGGAGCGATCCCAGGCCTCCTTCTTCGAGAGCTTGCGGTGCACGGTGAGCGCCTCGATGAGCTGGTCGCCGATCGTGAACACCGGCGTGAGCGAGGTGAGCGGGTCCTGGAAGACCATCGCCATGCCGTTGCCGCGGATCACCGACAGCTGCTTGTCGGACTTGCCGAGCAGCTCCTGGCCGTCGTAGACGATGGATCCGGTGACCTTGGCGTTGTCGTCGAGCAGACCCATGATCGCGAGCGACGTGACGGACTTGCCCGAACCGGACTCGCCCACGATGCCGAGGGTCTTGCCCTCCTCGAGGTCGAACGAGACGCCACGGACGGCGTCGACACGCCCCGCTTCGGACGGGAAGCTGACCTTGAGGTCTCGGACGGAGAGAACAGTACTCATGCGCGACCTCCAGCCGCCGAGGTCGGATCGAGGGCGTCACGCAGACCGTCGGCGATGAGTGCCATCGAGACGGTGAGCAGGGTCAGCGCCGCCGCGGGGAAGTAGAACAGCCACGGCGCGCTGACGAGCGTGCTCGAGCCGTAGCCGATCAGCGCACCGAGCGACACGTCGGGCAGCTTCACACCGAATCCGAGGAACGACAGCGCGGTCTCGGTCAGCACGGCCGAGACGACACCGAGGGTGAAGTTGATCACGAGCAGCGAACCGATGTTCGGCAGCATGTGGCGGATCACGATGCGCATGCCCGACAGGCCTGCGTAGCGTGCGGCGTGGACGTACTCGCGCTCACGGATCGAGAGTGAGAGCGTCCAGATGATGCGGGCGGGGAAGAACCAGCCCACGATGAAGATCATCACGAGAGAGATGACGAGCCAGTTTCCACCGGCGTCGTTCGAGATCATCGCGAGGATGAGGAAGTTCGGGACGACCATCATGAAGTGGATGATCGCCAGCATGATCCGCTCGTACCGACCGCCGAAGTAGGCGGCCGTCGCTCCGATGAGCGCTGACACGACCGTGGTGCCGATCGCGACCAGAGCGGCGATCATCATGGACCGCTGCAGGCCGACGGCGACCTGGGCGAAGTTGTCGTTTCCCGATCCGTTGGTGCCGAACCAGTGATCGGCCGACGGCGCCTGACGCAGCGCGAGGAAGTCCAGGTCCGTGTGCGAGTACGGGGCGATGAGGGGCCCGACGATCGCGAAGACGACGAGCAGTGCCAGGATGACGACGCCGATCACCGCGCCGCGGTTGCGCATGAACCGACGCGTGTAGAGCGTCAGCATGGAGGTGCGCTTGCGGTTCTTCGGTGTCTCGGGGACGGCGATCTCGGGGGAGACCCCGATGGATTCCAGGGACATCAGCTCACCCGCACTCTCGGATCGAGGACGACCACCGCGACATCGGCGAGGATGGCGCCGATCGCGGTCATCAGGGCGCCGAATGCCGCGACCGCGACGACGCCGTGGACGTCGTTGTTGTTCAGTGTGTCGAGGAAGTACTTGCCCATACCGTTCCAGTTGAAGATGCGCTCGGTGATGACCGCGCCGGTGAACACGAGTGGGATCGTGAAGGCGACCTGCGTGGCCACGGGGATCAGCGACGTCCGGAGAGCGTGCTTGCGGATCGCCTGCTGCTTGGTCAGCCCCTTGGCCCGTGCTGTGCGCACGTAGTCGGCCTTGATGTTGTCGAGCAGCAGCGAGCGCTGCAGGAAGTGGATCGATGCGTATCCCGTGAGCACGAGGCCGAGAGTGGGCAACGTCAGATGTTGCAACACGTCGAGAAGGACCGGGAAGAAGCCCTCGACGCCTTGGCTGGAAGAGCCGGTCACGTAGAACACCGTGGTTCCGACCGCGTTGTTGAAGTTGATCGCGAGGAGCACCAGGGCGAAACCTGCGACAACGGTCGGGATGTTCATCGTGATGATGCTCGTGCCCTGGCCGATGCGGTCGGCGAGCTTGTACTGGCGAGACGCCGTGTAGACGCCCAGCGCGATGCCGAGGATCGTCGTGATGATGGTTGCTCCGAGAACCAGTTCGGCGCTGACCCAGACCCGGTAGGCGACCTGCTCGTTGACGGATTCGCCGGTGGGACCGAGGCCCCAGTCCCAGCGGAAGATGATTCCCGAGAACCAGGTCCACCACCGCTCGATGAGAGGGACCGACTCGCTGAGGTTGCGAGGACGCAGAAGATTGTCGATCTGCTCGGCGGAGAGCGGGGGGCGCCGTCCGACGTAGTTGTTCTCCGGGTCGAGGTACAGCCACGCGAGGAAGTAGGTGATGTTCGTCGCGATGACGATCATCAGCACCCATCCCAGCAGGCGGCGCAACAGATACTTGATCAAGGTGATGATTCTTTCTCTTTTACAGACGCGCGCGGGATCCGCCGACGCAACGCTGAGCCGGGAAGACAGTCAATCACCATCAGCCGATCTGCGCGACACGACGCCTGCACTTGGTCTGTGACGGAGTCTTATCGCTCACGGGATCCGGTGTCACGGATTGCTCCCGGGCAACCTCGGCAGAATATCACCGGATCGAGCGAATCGGGCATTAGCGGTGCCTCACCGTAGAATCATCTGGACATGTCACCACGCGCCCTCACCCCTCTTCAGCCTGCCGCGACACCTGCGAAGCAGATCCGCAATTTCTGCATCATCGCGCACATCGATCACGGCAAGTCGACCCTCGCCGACCGCATGCTCCAGATCACCGGCGTGGTCTCGGACCGTGACATGCGCGCCCAGTACCTCGACCGCATGGACATCGAGCGCGAGCGCGGCATCACCATCAAGAGCCAGGCCGTGCGGATGCCGTGGGAGATCGAGGGGGAGACCTTCGCTCTCAACATGATCGACACTCCCGGCCACGTCGACTTCACGTACGAGGTGTCCCGGTCGCTCGCGGCGTGCGAGGGAGCGATCCTGCTCGTCGACGCGGCACAGGGCATCGAGGCCCAGACGCTGGCGAACCTGTACCTCGCTCTCGAGAACGACCTGCACATCATCCCGGTCCTGAACAAGATCGATCTGCCGGCGGCCGACCCCGAGAAGTACGCGAAGGAGCTGGCATCCCTCATCGGCGGCAAGCCCGAAGACGTGCTGCGCGTCTCGGGGAAGACCGGTGCAGGGGTCGAGGAGTTGCTCGACCGCCTGGTCAAGGAGATCCCGGCACCTGTCGGCGACGCCGACGCGCCTGCCCGAGCCATGATCTTCGACTCCGTCTATGACGCCTACCGCGGTGTCGTCACCTACGTCCGCATGATCGACGGCAGCCTGTCGCCCCGCGAGCGCATCCAGATGATGTCCACGGGGGCGACGCACGAGGCGCTCGAGGTCGGCGTGTCGAGTCCGGAGCCGGTGCCCACCAAGGGGCTGGGCGTCGGCGAGGTCGGCTACCTCATCACCGGCGTGAAGGACGTGCGGCTCTCCAAGGTCGGCGACACCGTCACGACGGCGCGCAGGCCCGCGACCGAGGCACTCGCCGGCTACACCGATCCCAAGCCGATGGTGTTCTCGGGGGTCTATCCGATCGACGGCAGCGACTACGCGGAGCTCCGCGAGGCGCTCGACAAGCTCAAGCTCTCCGATGCCTCACTGCAGTACGAGCCTGAGACCTCGGTCGCCCTCGGTTTCGGCTTCCGCTGCGGGTTCCTCGGGCTCCTCCACCTCGAGATCATCACCGAGCGCCTCGAGCGCGAGTTCGGTCTCGACCTCATCACCACCGCTCCCAGCGTGATCTACGAGGTCCTCACCAGCGACACCGGCGAGACCGTGACGGTGACCAACCCGAGCGAGTACCCCGACGGTCGCATCGGCTCGGTGTCCGAGCCGATGGTGAAGACGGCGATCCTGCTGCCGAAGGACTACGTGGGCACGGTCATGGAGCTCTGCCAGTCGCGCCGCGGAGCACTGCTGGGCATGGAGTACTTCTCCGAGGAGCGCGTCGAGCTGCGCTACATGATGCCGCTCGGTGAGATCGTCTTCGACTTCTTCGACCAGCTCAAGTCCAAGACCCAGGGCTATGCCTCGCTCGACTACGAGCCCGCCGGACAGCAGGAGGCGGATCTGGTCAAGGTCGACATCCTGCTGCAGGGCGACAAGGTCGACGCGTTCAGCTCGATCGTGCACCGCGACAAGGCCTACGCCTACGGCACGCTGATGACGGAGCGACTGCGCAAGCTGATCCCTCGCCAGAACTTCGAAGTGCCGATCCAGGCCGCCATCGGCGCCAGGATCATCGCCCGCGAGACGATCAGGGCGCTGCGCAAGGACGTGCTCGCCAAGTGCTACGGCGGTGACATCAGCCGCAAGCGCAAGCTCCTCGAGAAGCAGAAAGAGGGCAAGAAGCGCATGAAGATGGTGGGCCGCGTCGAGGTTCCCCAAGAGGCGTTCATCGCCGCGCTCTCGGGAGATGTCGAGGGCAAGGAAAAGAAGTAGCAGCCGTCGGGTCGGGTCGTTCCCGGCGCGTACAGGGTGATCGTCCAGGGAACGGGAAGTAGGCTCGAAATCATGCGGCGCGGGACTTTCCGAGACGACACGGTGGACTATGCGGCCGTGGGTGCGACCCACGCGCCCGATCTGATGCAGTACCCGCCGGAGCGCAGCATCCCGGCGGAGAACTCCTGGCGGATCGGCAGCGGCATCGAACGCTTCCAATCCGCCGGTGAATCGCTCCTGACCTGGACGGCGCAACGCGCCTCGGGTCTGACAGTCGAGGATGTCCGCCCGGCACCGGGCCCCGCGTACGCCGGCGTGAGCTTCGATGCGGAGGGCACGCCCATCGCCCCGAGCAAGAACGACGTCGAGCAGCGTTTCGACGCCGAGGGCACGCCCTTCGCAGGACCGGGGATGACCCTGCGCTTGCACGGGCGTGTGAGCGGGATGCGCGCGGATGCCGAACTTCGTGTGATCTCGGTGACCGAGGAGAAGCGCCGCATCGGTTTCGTGCTCGGCACCGTCGGCGGCTCCGTCGTGCGCGGTGAGGAATCCTTCGACATCGACTGGCGTGAGGACAACGACGAGGTGTGGTTCTCGGTGCGCGCCTTCGATGCGCCGAACTCCCTGCTGTACCGCTTCGTCCCCGCGCTCGTGAAGCGCCGTCGCCGGGAGCTGTTCGCACGCTACCTGCGCGCGATCTCGCCGCTCTACGCGACTCCGGTCTGATGGCCGCAGTTCTCTGATGGCCGGTCCCCTTCCCCTGGGCGATCCGGCACCGGCAGACGGACGCCTTCCGTCCGATCTCGCGATCGACCCGGCTGTGCCGTTCTCGGCCTATCTGCACGTCCCCTTCTGCCGGGTGCGCTGCGGCTACTGCGATTTCAACACCTACACGTCCGGCGAGCTTCGCGGCGCGAAGCAGGAGGACTACGCCTCGACCCTGATCACCGAGATCGACCTGGCGAAGCGCGTTCTCGCGGATGCGGGCGCGCTGCGACCGATGGACACCGTGTTCTTCGGCGGAGGCACCCCGACGCTGCTCCCTGCGGGGGACCTCGCTCGGATGCTCGGGGCCGCGACCGACGCGTTCGGCCTGGTGGCCGGCGCCGAGGTCACGGTCGAGGCCAACCCCGACACCGTGACGCCCGCGGTCGCCCGCACACTCGCGGACGCCGGTGTGACCCGACTGTCGATCGGCATGCAGTCGGCGGTGCCGCACGTGCTTGCGGCGCTGGATCGCACCCATCGCCCCGAGAACGTGACGACGGCGGTCGCCGCAGCGAAGGACGCAGGCCTCGCCGTGAGCGTCGACCTCATCTACGGCGCCCCCGGTGAGTCGCTCGGCGATTGGGAGGCATCGCTCGATGCGGCGCTCGCACTCGAGTCGGACCACATCTCGGCGTACGCGCTGATCATCGAGGACGGCACGAAGCTCGCGCGGCAGATCCGCCGTGGCGAGGTGCCGACGCCGGACGACGACCTGCAGGCAGACATGTACGAGCTCGCCGATGCGCGTCTCGCAGCGGCGGGCTTCGACTGGTACGAAATCAGCAACTGGTCGCGCACTGTGGAACAGCGCTCGCGACACAACCTCGCGTACTGGCGGGGGAGTGACTGGTGGGGCTTCGGCCCCGGCGCGCACAGCCACGTCGCAGGGCTCCGGTGGTGGAACGTGAAGCACCCGGCCGCCTACGCGCAGCGTCTCGCCGCCGAGGAGTCGCCGGCCGCCGGAACCGAGCGTCCCGATGCGGAATCGAGGACTCTCGAGCGGGTCCTGCTGCTGAGCCGCATCCGCGAGGGGATCGCGGTCGCCGACCTGCAACAGGACAAGCGCGCGCGTGTCGCCGGCCTGATCGCGGACGGCCTCGTCGACCCCGCCGCCGCGGTGCGCGGGCGCGTGCAGCTCACGCTTCGTGGACGCCTGCTCGCCGACGCGGTGGTGCGCGAGCTCACGGACTGACCCGCGGCGACCGCTAGGGCAGCATGTCGAGTGCGTCCGTCCGGCGCTGCGTGACGGTGGAGCTCTCGGTGTCGAACAGGCGTGTGATCCTCTCCGTGCCGAAGACCGGCCACCCGGGGTCGCCGGTCTTGATGAACGAGATCCATGCTCTGTGCATCTCGTCCGCGAGTCTCTGCGGAGCATCCTGTCCGGCGAGCCGCTGAGCCTCAGGATCGCCGAGGCGATCGAACACGAAGCCGAGCTCCAGGGCGTGCGCCGCACGCAGGTCGCGGACAGTGCTCTGCCAGGCGAACTCGTAGACGTACGTCGGCGCTGTGCGCGCCCTGGCCAGTCGAGTCAGCGGCGCGCGCAGCATGATGTCCGTGGCGAGCTGGCCGAAGATCTCGCCGGTGGAGGCACCGGGGAAGGTCGATCGATAGGCCGCGACGGCGGCCCGGGGGATCCGCAGGGCGAGCCGCGCGAGCAGCAGCTTCGCCTCGCTGATTCCCGCCAGCGCAGCCGGGGGAAACCAGAGTCGGTATTCATCGGTGTTGCTTCCGATGAGCAGGGGCGTGTCCGTGTCGGCGAGCACCTCGTGGGGCGAGCGAGGCAGCGACTCGGCGTCCACGGCGAACTGGAATCCGGGCGCCCCACCCAGCGGAGACGAGCCGGAGGACTGCCGCCGTCGCGCATGCAGCAGCTTCGCGGGAGATGCCCCGAGGAAGCTCGCGCGGTCGGCCCTGATCCCGAGCCGCTTCGCGAGCTGCGCCGTGACGCGCCCGGCCTTCTTCGCGGTCTGCGCCTCGAGTGGTCCGGATTCGATGATCGCCCGCGCGATGAGCTCTCGCGACGAGTCGACGGCGAGCAGACCGGCGACGATGGCGCCGCCGGCGGATTCGCCCATCACGGTGATCTGCGAGGGATCGCCGCCGAATGACGTGATCTCCTCGTGCACCCAGGCGAGTCCCGCGGCGGCATCCTGGAGTCCCAGATTCCGGGGAGCCCCCGTGAGCACCGAGAAGCCCTCGGATCCCAGGCGGTAGTTGATCGAGGCGAACACGATGCCCGCCCGAGCGAACCCCGATCCGTCGTACAGGGGGAGCGCGGCGGTGCCTCGCTCGAGTGCGCCACCGTGGATCCAGAGGACGACCGGTGCACCGTCGGCGTCGTCCGGAGCCCAGACGTTGACCGAAAGGATCTCGTCTCCGGGGATCTCGACCGAACCGAGCAGATCGCCGATGGCGCCGGGGTACGGATGCTGAGGAGCCGTCGGTCCGAAACTCACGGCGTCGCGAACGCCTTCCCACGCGGGAGCCGACTGAGGAGCCCGGAAGCGGTTGGGCCCGAACGGGGCGGCGGCGTACGGGATTCCGAGGTATCGGTGCACCCCGCCGACAGCCTCGCCGCGCACGATTCCGGTGGACACGGTGACCTGCGGTGCGACACTCATACCCGTCATCGTAGGGGGATCAGCGCGGCGCCCGCCTCGGCGGGTAGAATTGGCACTCGTACCCAGTGAGTGCCAGAGGGAGGGAGTCGTGATGGTCAGTGAAAGAGGCCTCCAGGTTCTCCGCGCGATCGTGCAGGACTACGTCGAGACGCACGAGCCCGTCGGCAGCCGATCCATCGTCGACCGCTACTCGTTCGGGGTCTCGGCTGCGACGATCCGCAACGACATGGCTCTGCTCGAGGACGAAGAGCTGATCGCTGCCCCGCACACGTCTTCGGGCCGGGTCCCGACCGACAAGGGCTACCGCGTCTTCGTCGACCACCTCGCGCAGTTGCGTCCTCTCACGGTCGCGCAGCGCACCGCGATCGAGTCGTTCCTCACGGCGCCGGCCGACCTCGACGACCTGATGGTGCGCACGGTCCGCGTGCTCACTCAGCTCACCGGGCAGGTCGCGCTCGCGCAATACCCGTCGTTCGCGCGCGCGCACCTCACTCACCTCGAACTCGTCGCGCTCTCCGCGAACCGGGTTCTCATCGTGCTCGTCACCGACGCGGGCGGTGTCTCGCAGCGCATGGCGCCGCTGCCGGTCGACGTCGACGAGGCCGACATGGTGCTGCTTCGCGTGCGCCTGTCGGCATTGATCACCGGGAGAGCGGTGAGCGACGCGGCCGAAGGACTGCAGAGCCTGCTCGCCGCCGATGAGCACTCGCATGACGTGGCGCTCCGCGCACTCGCGAGCATCATCATCGACGAACTCGGGGCGTTCCGCCAGGAGCGCCTGGTGATGGCGGGTGCCGCGACCCTCGCCCGACGCGAGCAGGACTTCCGGGGCAGCATCCATCCTCTGCTCGAGGCGATCGAGGAGCAGGTGACTCTGCTGCGCCTGATGAGCGAGATGGAGACCGACGCACATGGCCTCGCGGCCAGCATCGGCACGGAGAACGCGTCGTTCGGCCTCGGTGAGGCGTCGATCGTGGCGAGCAACTACGCCGCGCCCAGCGGCACGGCGCGAGTCGGCGTGATGGGGCCGACGCGCATGGACTATCCGAGCAACCTCGCGGCGGCGCGGGCTGTCGCCCGCTATCTCTCGCGGATGCTCGACGAAGACGAGGCGTCCCGCTGACGCGGGCGCCCAGACGACACATACACGCAGAAGGGCCATTGTGGCAGACCACTACGAGGTACTCGGCGTCTCTCGCGACGCCTCCACCGACGAGATCAAGAAGGCGTACCGACGCCTGGCTCGTCAGCTCCACCCGGACGTGAACCCGGGAGAAGACGCGGCCGAACGGTTCAAGCTCGTCACGCACGCGTACGACGTGCTCAGCGATGACGATTCGCGCCGTCGCTACGACATGGGCGGCGGAGACGGAGCAGCCGGGAACTTCGGCGGCTTCGGCGGTTTCGGCGACATCTTCGAGACGTTCTTCGGCGCGGGTCAGGGTGGCGGCCGAGGAGCGCGCCCGCGTTCGCGTCGTGAGCGCGGCCAAGATGCACTGGTGCGCGTGACCCTCGATCTGGGTGACGTCGTCTTCGGCGCGCACCGCGACATCGAGGTCGACACGGCGGTGCTGTGCGAGATGTGCAACGGCTCGTGCTGTCAGGAGGGCACGTCGCCGGTCACCTGCGACATCTGCGGCGGATCGGGCCACGTGCAGCGCCAGGTGCGTAGCCTGCTCGGCAACGTCGTCACCTCGCAGCCGTGCGGCACCTGCGAGGGCTACGGCACGACCATCCCCTACCCCTGCGGCACGTGCGGCGGCCAGGGCCGCGTGCGTTCGCGTCGCACGGTCTCCCTCGACATCCCGGCCGGCGTCGAGACGGGGCTGCGCCTGCAGCTCCCCGGTTCCGGCGAGGTGGGCAAGGCGGGCGGCCCGAACGGCGATCTGTACGTCGAGGTCACCGTCAACCCGCATCCGTCGTTCAGCCGCGACGGCGACGATCTGCTGGCGACGCTCGAGGTGTCGATGCCCGACGCGATCCTCGGCACCGAGACGACGATCCAGGGTCTCGACGGCGAGGTCGACCTCGAGGTCCGCTCCGGAGTGCAGTCGGGTGACGTCCTCACGATCAAGGGCCGCGGAATCACCCCGCTGCGCGGGACCCAGCGCGGAGATCTCCGGGTCGGCGTGCAGGTGGTCACACCCACGAAGCTCGATTCGGCGCAGCGTGCGCTCATCGAGGACTTCGCGAAGAAGACGAAGGCACCGGGACCCCAGCTCGCTCAGTTCCAGCAGGGACTCTTCTCGAAGCTCCGCGACCGCTTCCGCTCGCACTGATCCGGACGGCGCTGATGGCACTGCACTTCCTTCTCGAGTCCTCGTCGGATGCCACGGTCGGCGACCTCGTGTCGCTCACCGGGGCTGAGGCCAAGCACGCCGCCGTCGTGCGCCGACTTCGCGTCGGCGAGGCGGTGACGGTCGGGGACGGTGCCGGCGTGTGGCTGACCGGCGCCGCTGAGGAGGTCTCACCGTCTCGCGTCGATGTACGCATCTCGGCTCGTGCTGAGGAGCCTGCGCCGAATCCTCGAATGATCCTGGTGCAGGCGCTCGCGAAGGGCGATCGCGACGAGCTCGCGGTGCAGGCGGCCTGCGAGCTGGGCGTCGACGAGATCGTGCCGTGGCAAGCGAGCCGCAGCGTGTCTCGGTGGGAGGGCCCGAAGGCGGTCAAGGGGCGCGAACGCTGGGCGACCATCGTCCGTGAGGCGGCCAAGCAGGCGCATCGTGCGTGGGTGCCCGAGGTCTCGCCTCCGGCGTCGACCGCAGGACTCGCGGCGCGCGCCTCGTCCCAGCGGGTGCTTCTGCTCGACCCGAGCGCGACCACCCGGCTGTCGGAACTCGAGCCGGACGGCCGCGACATCGTCCTCGTGGTCGGGCCGGAGGGTGGGATCTCCGACGACGAACTCGCGAAGCTGTCGGATGCCGGCGCCGAGCGCGTGCTGCTCGGAGACACGGTGCTGCGCACGTCGACTGCAGGTCCGGCCGCGATCGCCGTCCTCTCGGTGGCGCTCGGCCGCTGGTGACCGACGCTTCCGGCCCGGCTCCCTCCCGGTCGGTAGACTGGGAGCATGTCCGACCCCTCGATCTTCACGCGCATCCTGAACGGCGACATCCCGGGTGAGATCCTGCTGGACACCGGGCGGGTGTTCGCGATCCGCGACATCAACCCGCAGGCACCGTTGCACGCGCTGGTGATTCCCAAGACCGAGGAGTACCGCGACGTCACCGAGCTTGCGGAGGGTGACCCGGGCCTTCTGGCAGAGATGGTCGCAGCTGCGAAGCAGCTCGCGTCCGAGCACGCGAACGGCGAGTACCGCCTCATCTTCAACAACGGCGCGAGCGCCGCCCAGTCCGTCTTCCACGTGCACGCCCATGTGCTCGGCAACATCGAGGAGAACAAGCTCGTTGGCTTCTGACGAAAACGCCCCTTCCACCGCATCCGACACGGCCGTCGAGAAGATCTACGCCGACGGTGTCGCCATGGTGCAGCTGCTCGGTCCGCAGGATCGACTGCTCCGGATGCTCGAGAAGGAACACCGGGATGTCCAGGTGCTCGTGCGCGGCAACGAGATCACGCTCACCGGATCGGCTGAGGCCGTCGCGAAGGCGAAGGCCCTCGTCGACGAGCTGATGACCATGACGAAGGCCGGCCACGATCTCGCTCCGAGCGACGTCACGAGCTCGGCACGCCTGCTGCGCAACGACGGCGGCCCGCGCCCGAGCGAGGTGCTCGGCGAGGCGATCCTGTCGACCAGGGGCAAGGTCATCCGCCCCAAGACGCTCGGGCAGAAGGAGTATGTCGACGCGATCGAGGAGAACACGATCGTCTTCGGCATCGGCCCTGCCGGTACGGGAAAGACCTACCTCGCCATGGCGAAGGCCGTGCAGGCGCTGCAGCGCAAAGAGGTCACGCGGATCATCCTGACCCGCCCCGCAGTCGAGGCCGGAGAGCGGCTCGGGTTCCTTCCCGGCACGCTCACCGACAAGATCGACCCGTACCTGCGCCCGCTCTATGACGCGCTGAACGAGATGATGGACCCCGAGATCGTGCCCCGGCTGATGGCCACAGGGACGATCGAGGTCGCACCGCTCGCCTACATGCGCGGCCGCACTCTCAACGACTCGTTCGTGGTGCTCGACGAGGCGCAGAACACGACGCCCGAGCAGATGAAGATGTTCCTGACGCGTCTGGGCTTCGGGTCGAAGATGGTCGTCACCGGCGACATCACGCAGGTCGACCTTCCGCAGGGATCATCGGGGCTCCGGCTCGTGACGCGCGTGCTCGACGGCATCGACGACATCCACTTCGCCCGTCTCACGAGCGAGGACGTGGTGCGCCACTCGCTGGTCGGGCGCATCGTCGACGCATACAGCGAGTACGACGAGCGCCGCACGGCTCAGCGCTTCGAGCGCGAGCAGGCGGCGGAGTTCGCCAACCGCGCCGATCGCCGAGGCGCACAACGACCAGGACCCCGGGACCGGATGCCCAAACGAGGCCTCTCCTGATGAAACGAGCACAGCCATGATCGAGATCAACAACGAGTCGGCGATCGACGTCGACGAGACCGTGCTGCAGCGGCTCACCGATTTCAACCTCGCGCAGATGCACGTGAGCCCTGACGCCGAGGTCGCGATCGTGCTCGTCGACGAGGGCGCCATGGAGGCTCTCCACGTCCAGTGGATGGACGAGCCCGGTCCCACCGACGTGCTCAGCTTCCCGATGGACGAGCTGCGCCCCGGCACCGAAGACCGCCCGACGGCCCCCGGGCTGCTCGGCGACATCGTGCTCTGCCCGCAGGTCGCCGAGGCTCAGGCACAGGCAGCCGGTCACACGCTGATGGACGAGCTGATCCTCCTCACGACCCACGGGCTGCTGCACCTGCTCGGGTTCGACCACGCCGAGCCCGACGAGGAGCGCGAGATGTTCGGACTGCAGAAGGAGCTCATCCAGGGCTTCGCCGCGGCTGAACGTCGACGATGACCGCTGCCTTCCTGCTCGCGGGCGCCGTTCTGCTCGTCGCCTTCGGCGGTCTGATGGCGGCGATCGATGCGGCTTTCGGTGTGACCTCGCGCTCCGACATCGAGGAGATGGGGCTCGAGGGACGCAACGCCCGGCAGTTGACGCGCATCGCCGCTGACCCCGACGCGCACGTCAACGCGGTCGCGTTCATCCGAGTGCTCGCCGAGACCGCAGCCGCCGTGCTCGTCACGGTGGCCTTCAGCATCCTGTTCGAGAACATCTGGTGGGCGATGCTCGCCGCGGCCGTTCTGATGACCGGAATCAGCTTCGTGCTCGTCGGAGCGAGTCCGCGCTCGTTCGGTCGTCATCACTCCGAGGGCATGCTCCGAGCCAACGCTCCGGTCGTCCGCGGGCTGCGCATCATCCTCGGACCACTCGCGCAGGGCCTCGTGGTGCTCGGCAACCGGGTGACCCCCGGGCGCGGACGCAGCTCGTTCACGTCGGAGGAGCAGCTGCTCAGCATGGTCGACGAGGCGGCGTCGAACGACCTCATCGAGGCCGACGACCGCGATCTCATCCACTCCGTCTTCGACTTCACCGACCAGTTCGTGCGTGCGGTGATGGTTCCCCGCACCGAGATGGTGACGGTCGACGCGACCGCCACCACGAGCGAGGCGATGACCCTGTTCCTGCAACGGGGTGTCTCGCGCATGCCGGTCGTCGACGACGACGCCGACGACGTTGTCGGTGTCCTCTACCTCAAGGACCTCGTGCTGTTCGCCTTCCGAGACGAGAACGCGTGGCGCACGGCATCCATCCGTCCCATCTCGCGCCCGGCGACCTTCGTGCCCGAATCCATGCGCGCGGAGACGCTGCTGCAGCAGATGAAGCGGGATGCCGTGCACGTGTGCCTCGTGATCGACGAGCACGGCGGGATCTCGGGGCTCGTGACGCTCGAGGACCTCATCGAGGAGCTCGTCGGCGAGATCTCGGACGAGTACGATCAGGTATCCGCAGAAGTGGTCGAGCTCGGTGACGGACGCTACCGTGTGAGCTCCCGCCTCTCGCTCGAGGACGTGGGAGACCTGTTCGGCCTCGAGCTCGAGGACGAGGACGTCGACTCCATCGGCGGACTTCTCGGCAAGGCTCTGGGGCAGGTCCCACAGCCCGGTTCGACGGCGACCGTCGAGGGGCTGACGCTCACCGGCGGAGCCTCCCGAGGACGAGGACGCGGAATCGCGACGGTGTTCGTGGAACGTGCGGCACACGACGCGGATGACACCGCAGACGAGAGAGACGGAAACGATGACTGAGCAGACACGGAGCGGGTTCGTGACGTTCGTGGGGCGCCCGAACGTCGGCAAGTCGACTCTGACGAACGCGCTGGTCGGCGAGAAGATCGCGATCACGAGTGAGAAGCCGCAGACGACCCGCCGGGCGATCCGCGGGATCGTCAACCGCCCCGAGGGGCAGCTCGTCATCGTCGACACCCCGGGCATCCACAAGCCCCGCACGCTCCTGGGCGAGCGTCTGAACGATCTGGTCGAGCAGGTGCTCGGCGACGTCGATGTGATCGGTTTCTGCGTGCCGGCGACCGAGAAGGTCGGTCCTGGTGACCGCAGGATCGCGGCCTCACTCGACGGATACCGACGGGCGAAGAAGATCGCGATCGTCACGAAGACCGATGCGGCCGGCCGCGATGACATCACCGAGCGGCTCATGGAGGTCGATGCGCTTCGCGAGGACTGGGATGCCGTGATCCCGATCTCCGCGCTCACGAATGACCAGCTCGAGGTGCTCGCCGACGAGGTACTCTCGCTGATGCCTGAAGGGCCTGCGCTCTACGGCGAAGGTGTCACCACCGATGAGTCGGAGGAGGACCGGATCGCGGAGATGATCCGCGAGGCGGCTCTTGACGGCGTCCGTGACGAGCTCCCGCACTCGATCGCTGTCGTGATCGACGACATCGCACCGCGCGAGGGCACAGACCTGACCGACGTGCATGCGTCGATCGTGGTGGAGCGCGACAGCCAGAAGGCGATCATCATCGGGCACAAGGGCAAGCGCCTCGCCGATGTCGGACGTCGTGCACGCGTCGGCATCGAGGAGCTCCTCGGCACTCGCGTGTTCCTCGGACTGCACGTCAAGGTCGCGAAGGAATGGCAGCGCGACCCGAAGCAGCTCGGACGTCTCGGCTTCTGATGGCGCGGCACTGGATCGCCACGTCGTGGGGCTCGCCGGATGCGTGGCAGTTCGTCGAGTACGAGGTGCCCCGGCCCGGTCCGGGTGAGGTGACGATCAGGATCCGCGCGTCGGGCGTGAACCCTGCGGACGCGAAGCATGTCGCGGTTGAGCGGGCGGGCGCCGACCTTCCCGTGCCCATCGGCTATGAGATCTCCGGCGAGATCACAGCGCTCGGACCGGACACCCTGATCGGATCCGGATCCGCGCAGATCGGCGACGAGGTCATCGCGTTCCGGGTGAGCGGAGGTTATGCCACCGAGATCACCATCCCCGCGGAGAAGGCCTTCGCGAAGCCGTCGCCGCTGACCCACCCGGAGGCGGCGAATCTCCTTCTCGCCGGCACCACGGCGGCCGAGATGCTCGCCGTGACGAGAGCCGTGCCCGGCGAGACGATCCTGGTGCACGGGGCGTCCGGCGCGGTCGGGGTGAGCGTGCTGCAGCAGGCGGCGCGTCGCGGCATCCGCGTGATCGGCACTGCGAGTGAGGCGAGGTTCGACGTCGTCCGTGCCTTCGGCGGCCTTCCCGTGCACTACGGACCGGGCTTGGCGGACAGGGTCAGAGAGATCGCCGCAGGCGCGGAGGTCTCTGCCGGGCTCGACGCCGTCGGCACCGACGAAGCGGTCGACGTGTCGCTCGAACTCGTCGCCGATCCCGGTCGCATCGTCACGATCGCCGCCCCGACGAGAGCTTCGTCCGACGGCATCCGGTGGATCGCCGGCTCGATGCCCGACAGTGCTCGCTTCCGCGATGCCGTGCGGGGCGAGCTGGTTGCGCTGGCGCAGTCGGGGGAACTCGTCGTCCCCGTGGCGCAGACGTTCGCGCTGGAGGATGCTCCGGCGGCGCTCGCCCTGCTCGCCGAGGGACACCCCGGCGGCAAGCTCGCGCTGATCCCGTCGGACTAATCGATCTCACGCAGCGCCGAGGTGACGATCACCACGTCGTCGCCGTACTCCGCGTCGAGCGCATCCTGCAGCGTCCCGTCATCCCAGACGACGTTCACCCAGACGTAGCCGCGCTCGATCCAGAGCGAGAGCGCCTCGCGACCGAGGGACGACGCGAGTTCGTCCTGGATGCGGGCGAGGTCTGCCTCCGAGCTGGTGCCGTCGACCCCGCCTGCCGGGTCCTCCGGACGGATGGGGTCGTACAGCGCGAGCATGATCGGCGGGTCTGTGACCGTGTACCGGTCGCCGTCGAAGGTGCCGTACACGGCGTAGGTGCCCCACTGTGTGTCTCCGCTGGTCTCACTGCCGTCGACGCCCTCCCACGTCCACCCGTCGAGCGGGATGCCGGTGCACTGGGGAGGGTACGACTCGGCGACGGCACCGAGACACAGCTGCGCGTCTCCCGCCACATCGAGAACCGTGCCCGTCCCGATCACTCGGCCATCCGGAGGTGCGGCACCCGAGATGTCGCCGGTCGACGAGGCGGAGCTCGTCGGGGCGGGGGAGGAACCTGGCCCGGCGGCGCATGCGGCAAGACCGAGCACCCCCGCGAGGGTGGCGGTGGCGAGAAGCATGCGACTGTGCGATGTGCTCATGCATGACAGTGTCGCGCGTGGCCGGATCGTCTCAGGAGCGGTCGGAGCGGTTCCGCATCCCTGCTACCATGGCCGCATGCCTTTCGGCGGTCTGCTTCTTCTTAGCTGCCGCGACGAGTCCTAAAGCTAGGGCCTTCCTCGTCGCGGCGCTTGTGTTGGCCCGTTCACATTTCTGACGAAGAGAAGAAGCCCCATCATGCAGAACACTCAGCGCCCGTCTGCGATGCCGATCCACAAGTACCGGCCGTACCACGAGCAGATCACCGTCCACCTGCCTGACCGCACCTGGCCCGACGCCCGTATCACCGAGGCTCCCCGCTGGTGCGCCGTCGATCTGCGTGACGGCAATCAGGCGCTCATCGACCCGATGTCGCCCGAGCGCAAGCGCGTCATGTTCGAGCTTCTCGTCAGCATGGGCTACAAGGAGATCGAGGTCGGATTCCCCTCGGCGAGCCAGACCGACTTCGACTTCGTGCGACAGCTCATCGAAGAGAACCTGATTCCCGACGACGTCACGATCCAGGTGCTGACCCAGGCTCGTGAGCACCTGATCGCCCGCACCTACGAGTCGATCGCCGGAGCGAAGCAGGCCATCGTGCACCTGTACAACTCGACCAGCGTGCTGCAGCGCGAGGTCGTGTTCCGCACCGACAAGCAGGGCATCATCGACATCGCCCTCGAAGGGGCGCGCCTGTGCCGCCAGTACGAGAAGACGATCCCCGACACGCAGGTGTACTACGAGTACTCGCCTGAGAGCTACACGGGCACCGAGCTCGAGTTCGCCGTCGACGTCTGCAACCAGGTGATCGAGGTCTTTGAGCCGACGCCCGATCGCAAGGTCATCATCAACCTGCCGGCGACCGTCGAGATGGCCTCGCCGAACGTGTACGCCGACTCGATCGAGTGGATGAGCCGCAACCTCGCCCACCGCGAGAACGTCATCCTCTCGCTGCACCCGCACAACGACCGCGGCACGGCGATCGCGGCGGCCGAGCTCGGCTACATGGCCGGCGCAGATCGCATCGAAGGATGCCTGTTCGGCAACGGCGAGCGCACGGGCAACGTCGACATCGTGGCGCTGGGCATCAACCTCTTCACACAGGGCATCGACCCGCAGATCGATTTCAGCGACATCGATCAGGTCAAGCGCACGGTCGAGTACTGCAACCAGCTGCCGGTGCCCGAGCGCAGCCCCTGGGCCGGAGACCTGGTCTTCACCGCGTTCAGCGGATCGCACCAGGATGCGATCAAGAAGGGCTTCGAGGCGATGGCCGCGCGCGCCGACGCCGAGGGCGTGACGGTCGACGACATCGAGTGGGCCGTGCCGTACCTGCCCGTCGACCCGAAGGATCTCGGTCGCTCGTACGAGGCCGTGATCCGTGTGAACTCGCAGTCCGGCAAGGGCGGCGTCGCGTACCTGCTGAAGGCCGACCATGCGATCGACCTGCCGCGCAAGCTGCAGATCGAGTTCTCGGGCGTCGTGCAGACGAAGACCGACGCCGAGGGCGGCGAGGTCACCAGCGAGCAGATCTGGTCGATCTTCAACGACGAGTACCTTCCTGCCGCCGACACCGAGGCCAAGTGGGGCCGGTTCGAGCTCCTCTCGACGCAGACCCGTAGCGACATGTCGGGCGACGTGGTGCTCGATGTGACGCTGCGCGACGACGACCAGCAGGTCGCCGTCGCCGGAAACGGCAACGGGCCGATCGCCGCATTCATCGAGGTGCTGCGCGCCCAGGGCTTCGACATCACGCTCTACGACTACGTCGAGCACGCACTCAGCGCGGGTGGCGACGCGCAGGCCGCTGCCTACGTCGAGCTGCAGGTCGGCGACCAGCGTCTGTGGGGCGTCGGCATCGACGGTGACATCTCGACCGCGTCGCTCAAGGCGATCGTCTCCGGGGTCAACCGCTCGATCCGCACCCGCCAGCAGGAGCTCGCCGCGGTCTGAGCCTCCGAATGAACGAACGCCCCACCCGTTGTCGGGTGGGGCGTTTCGTCTGCCTCGCTGACGACGGGCTGTGGTCACTCGGCGCTGGGCTTGATGATCGGGATCACGCCGGTCTCGGCGGCGACCTTGCGACGGTAGATCCGGCGCTGCTCGGGCAGGGAGACGTCGAAAGTGACCGCGAGGATGCGGATGACGCTCGTCACGGCGATTCCGATGACCGCCGCGAGCGTGATAGGCATGCCGAGGGCGACCGCGATCACGATGAACGTGCACCCCGCGCCGGCGGCCACGGCGTACAGCGAGCCGACGTGCATGATCGCGGTCGGCAGCCCCATCAGCATGTCGCGGAGCACGCTGCCCCCGACCGCGGCGCAGACGCCGATGAAGACAGCAGGAACCTCGGGGATGCCGAAGGCGAGCGCCTTGCTCGTGCCGAATGCGCCGAACATCCCGATGACGACCGCATCGAGCACGACGATCGCCGTGTTCAGTCGGGTGAACAGCCCGGCGAGGAGCATGCCGAGCAGGGCTGCTCCACCGGCGGTGACCAGATACCACTGGTTCTGCAGCGTCGCCGGAGTCTGACCGAGCAGGATGTCGCGGATCAGACCGCCACCCATGCCGATCATGATCCCGATGATCGCGACGCCGAGCCAGTCGAGCCGTCGCTGCCCTTGGAATCCCGAGGCGAACATCGCCCCCTGGACGCCACCGAGGCCCACGCCGAGCAGGTCCGCCCAGAGCGGAATGATGAAGAGCGGTTCGGTCACGCCCCTATTCTCCCGCACGGAGGATAATCGAACGGTGCCCACCTACCGAGACGAAGCGGTGATCCTGCGCACCCACAAGCTGGGTGAGGCGGATCGCATCGTGACGATGCTGTCTCGGCGGCACGGCAAGATCCGCGCGGTCGCCAAGGGGGTTCGGCGCACGTCGTCGAAGTTCGGCTCGCGGCTCGAACCCTTCATGGTCGCCGACGTGCAGCTGTACCAGGGCCGCTCGCTCGACATCGTGCAGCAGGCCGAGTCGCTCGGCTCGTACGGATCCGACATCGCGGCGCACTACGACCGGTTCACCTCAGCGAACGCGATGGTCGAGACCGCCGACCGGCTCAGTGACTCCGAGGCGACGCCCGACCAGTACCTGCTGCTCGTCGGCGGGCTCCGCGCGCTGTCTCGCGGCGAGCACTCCCCGCGGAGCATCCTCGATTCCTATCTGTTGCGGGTGATGGCACTGTCGGGATGGGCCCCGTCACTCGGGGACTGCGCCCGATGCGCAGCTCCCGGACCGCATACCCACTTCGTCGGTCAGCTCGGCGGGGCGGTCTGCGTGAACTGCGCGCCCGCAGGCAGTCCGAAGGTCGCCGAGAAGACCCTGTCGCTCCTGCGGTCGCTCATGGCCGGTGACTGGAGCGTGATCGACGCCGCACCGCACGCCGACAACGCCGCAGCATCCGGTCTCGTCGCCGCCTACGCCCAGTGGCACCTGGAGCGCGGCATCCGTTCGCTCTCGCACCTCGTCGCCGACATCCCCCGAGAAGGAGCACGGTGAGCCCCAAGCCCTACACGCACAAGGACGCGGTGGCGTACCGCCCGCTCGACTGGACGGGTGTGTACCCGCCCGTGTTCCCGGCCGTGCCCGAGCACGTCGCGATCGTCATGGACGGCAACGGGCGCTGGGCGAACCGTCGGGGCCTGAACCGCATCGAGGGGCACAAGGCGGGGGAGGAGGTGCTTCTCGACGTGGTCGCCGGTGCGATCCAGGCCGGCGTGAAGCACCTCTCGGTCTACGCCTTCTCGACCGAGAACTGGGCGCGGTCTCCTGAAGAGGTCCGGTTCCTGATGGGGTACAACCGCGACGTGCTGCACCGCCGACGCGATCAGCTCAACGAATGGGGCGTCCGGGTCCGCTGGGCCGGCCGCAAGCCGCGTCTCTGGGGCAGTGTCATCAAAGAGCTGCAGCACGCGGAGCAGCTCACCAAGGACAACGACGTGCTCACGCTCACCATGTGCGTGAACTACGGCGGGCGCGTCGAGCTCGTCGACGCGATGCGGTCGATCGCTGCCGACGTCGCGGCCGGCAAGGTCAAGCCGAACGCGATCAGCGAGAAGATGATCCGCCGCAACCTGTACGTGCCCGACATGCCCGACGTCGACCTGTTCGTGCGCAGCTCAGGAGAGCAGCGCACCTCGAACTTCCTGCTGTGGCAGGCGGCCTATGCCGAGATGGTGTTCCTCGACACGCTCTGGCCCGACTTCTCGCGCGAGGAGCTGTGGCGCTCGATCGGCATCTATCTGTCGCGCGACCGTCGCTTCGGCGGGGCGATCGACACGCCTGACGCTCCGGCCTGAGCGCGAAGCCACCGTTCGGTCTCACGAGGGTGACGCAGTCGCACGATCGTGAGGTGCGGGTGGCGCTCTCGTCGGAGGGGCATCTGGGTCGCCCAGAACATGCGCGTCTTCTTCTGCCACGCGAGGATGCTCCGATCAGGATCCCTCGTGGTCAGAAGCTGCCACACCGGCTTCTCGACATTCCCGTTGTACATCTCGGTACGCAGGATGCTGCGGCTCAGAGTGCGACGCAGCAGACGTGTGCGCACGATCGGCCAGGGATAGTCGAGCCAGATCGCGAGCTGCGCACGCGGCGTCATGATCTCATCGGTGCCCTTGCTCGTGTACTGCCATTCGGTGACCCAACGATCGGTCGCCGCGAACGCGCGCACGTCGTCGAGGAACGACGGACGCGGCGTCCAGTTCTCACCGTGGAACAGCCCGTCGATCTCGACATGACGAAGATCCCAGAGCTCGGCGATACGTCGCGCGAGCGTCGTCTTGCCCGATCCGGTGACGCCGGCGATCAGGACTCTCTCCGGCCGGAACAGCAGCGGATCGGCGGCGGAGAGCATCCGAGAATCCTACCGACGGAATAGCCCATAGGTGCATACGGTTGGATGACTGTGTGACTGAAGCCATCTCGATCGACATCTGGTCCGACATCGCCTGCCCGTGGTGCTACATCGGCAAGCGCAACCTCGAGAAGGGGCTCGAAGCCGTAGCCTCCGACGACGACGCCCCGCAGGTGGACATCACCTTCCACTCGTTCGAGCTCTCGCCCGACACCCCGGTCGACTTCGACGGCGACGAGATCGACTTCCTCGCCGGTCACAAGGGGATGCCGCGTGAACAGGTCGAGCAGATGCTCTCGCACGTCACGGGTGTCGCCGAAGGTGCAGGCCTGGCGTACCGCTTCGATCTGCTGCAGCACACGAACACGGTCAAGGCCCACGAGCTGCTGCATTTCGCCAAGGCGCAGGGCGTGCAGCACGAGATGGAGGAGCGCCTCATGTCGGCCTACTTCACCGAGGGCAAGCACGTCGGCCGCATCGACGACCTGGTCGAGCTCGCGGTCGAGGTCGGACTCAACCCCGACGACGCGCGTGAGGCGCTCGTCTCGGCCCGCCACCTCGCCGACGTCCGCCAGGATCAGGCGCAGGCCCAGGCCTACGGCATCCAGGGCGTGCCCTTCTTCGTGATCGACGGGCAGTACGGCATCTCCGGCGCGCAGCCGCCCGCAGCGTTCGAGAACGTGCTGCGCGACCTCTGGGCCAAGCGCGGCGACGCCGCGGCCGAGCCCGAGACCGCGGCGGTCTAGCGGGTCAGTGCATCGAGCCAGACGGCTCGGTGCGTTCCCACATAGTCGACGACAGCGGCCCAGTGCGAGCCGTGGCCATCCGCGAACATGGATGCCCACGGCTCGCGGTGTTCCTCGTGTGCAGCGGTAAGCATGTCCAGCATCGCGGCGGCACGCCGATGCATCGCTGAGGGAAGTCGTCTGCGAAGCTCGAGGTCGGCACCGTAGCCGTCGACGAACGCCCGCAGACCGGCCGCCGCACGTGCAGGGGAGGCGTCAACCTCGGAGAGTGCGAAGCTCTGCGCCGCGTATGCGAGATCCCAGAGACGAGTGCTCGGTGCTGCGGCATCCCAGTCGATGAAGACCCACCGGTCTCCGACAATGAGATTCCAGGGCGCGAGGTCGTTGTGGCACACGAGATCCGCACCGGGAGCAGCGATCGCCGTCTCCCACGTGATGTCGGCCGGAGGGGAGAAATCCTCGCTGGCATCATGGATCGCCCGGATCATCGCCCCGACTCTGTGCAGTTCATCGTGCGTCAGGGGTGACGCATCGATGGCGAGGGAGCCGGGCACGTATTCGATGATCTGACGTGCGGTGTCGTCCCGGCCGAGGGGTGAGGGAACATCGACACCACGCTCATGCACATGCACCATCAGGGCATGGACGCCGGGCGTCGCAGCGGTCCAGATCTTGCGGACCGTATCGCCGACCTTGACGACGGGGCCGCTGGCGTTGCCACCCGAGAGCTCGTACTCGTGACCCACGTGCCGCCACCGTCCAGATCGCGATTGACGCCGCGGTCGCCTAGCGGGTCAGCGCGGCTTCGATCGCGCCGACGATCTCGGGGTCGTTCGGCTTCTGCTTCGGGCGGAACCGGACGACCTCGCCGTCGGGCAGCACGAGGAACTTCTCGAAGTTCCACTCGACGCGGCCGGCCTTGCCGCCCGCATCCGGGGTCTCCTTCAGCGACTTGTAGAGCTCTGTGGCGTTCTTGCCGTTGACCTTGACCTTGTCGTTGATGGGGAAGGTCACGCCGTAGGTCGTCGAGCAGAACTCGAGGATCTGGTCGACGGAGCCGGGCTCCTGGCCGAAGAACTGGTTGCAGGGGAATCCGACGACACTGAATCCGCGGTCGCTGTACAGGCGCTGCAGCTCCTCGAGCTGCTCGTACTGCGGAGTCAGGCCGCACTTCGAGGCGACGTTCACCACGAGCACCACATCGGCACCCAGATCGTCGAGCGTCTTCTCGTTGCCGTCGGCGTCGGTGAAGGGGATGGAACGGACTGCGGGATCGGTCATATTCACAGCTTAGGTCGATGCGCCGAGACGGGCTCCGTGTCTGGGAGAATGGAAGGGACATGACTCTCGCCACCGCCTCCGCTCGCACCCTCAACATCGGTCCGATCGCTCTCGACGTACCGGTCGTCCTCGCACCCATGGCGGGCATCACCAACACCGCGTTCCGTAGGCTCTGCCGCGAATACGGCGCGGGGCTCTATGTGAGCGAGATGATCACCTCACGCGCGCTCGTCGAGCGCAACGAGACGACGATGCGTCTGATCCGTCACCACGAGTCCGAGACTCCCCGGTCGATCCAGCTCTACGGCGTCGACCCGCACACCATCTCCGAGGCCGTCCGCATCATCGTCGCCGAAGACCACGCCGACCACATCGACCTGAACTTCGGATGCCCGGTGCCCAAGGTCACGCGCAAGGGTGGGGGAGCGGCGCTGCCGTGGAAGAGCTCGCTCTTCTCGCAGATCGTCACGCAGGCCGTGAAGGCCGCTGGCGACATCCCGCTGACGATCAAGATGCGCAAGGGCATCGACCCCGATCACCTCACGTTCCTCGACGCTGGTCGTGCCGCGGAAGACGCGGGCGTCGCGTCGATCGCTCTGCACGCCCGCACCGCGAGCGAGTTCTACTCGGGCTTCGCCGACTGGAACGCGATCGGTGAGCTCAAGCAGGCCGTGACCAGCGTGCCCGTTCTCGGCAACGGCGACATCTGGTCGGCCGACGATGCCGTGCGCATGATGCAGCAGACCGACTGCGATGGCGTGGTCGTCGGACGCGGATGCCTGGGACGGCCCTGGCTCTTCGGCGAGCTCGCCGCGGCCTTCGGCGCCGAATCGCACCCGGTCGTTGCGACCCTCGGTTTCGTGGCCGACGCCTTCCGTCGTCACGCCGAGCTCCTCGTCGAGTTCTTCGAGGACGAGGATCGCGGATGCCGCGACGTGCGCAAGCACGTCGCCTGGTACTTCAAGGGGTACCCGGTCGGCGGCGACATCCGCACGGGGCTCGCGACGGCATCCAGCCTCGCCGAGATCGATGACCTGCTGGGCCAGCTCGACCACACCGCTCCGTACCCCGGGGAGGACGCCGAGGGTCAGCGCGGTCGGTCGGGTCGCCCGAAGCGCCCGGCGCTGCCGGACAAGTGGCTGGAGTCGCGCGAACTCGCGGCGTCGGCATCCGAGATGATGCGAGGGGCGGAGATCGAGAACAGTGGCGGTTGATCCTCAGGTGAACCCGGCGCGCGGGCGCTCGGACGGATACGACCCGCGCGACGCCGAGCGATTCTTTGCCGAGACTCATCGATCCGAACGCGACGACTTCGCTCGCGACCGCGCGCGCGTGCTGCACTCCGCAGCGCTGCGGCGCCTGGCCGCCAAGACTCAGGTGCTCAGCCCCGCCAGCACGGCGGACTTCGCCCGCAACCGCCTCACCCACTCGCTCGAAGTCGCGCAGGTGGGCCGGGAGCTGGCGACCGCGCTCGGGGTCTCCGCAGACGTCGTCGACACCGCGTGCCTCAGCCACGACCTCGGACACCCGCCCTTCGGGCACAACGGTGAGCGGGCGCTCAACGAATGGGCCGAGCCCATCGGAGGCTTCGAGGGCAACGCGCAATCGCTGCGCATCCTCTCTCGCCTCGAGGCCAAGGCCATCGACGACGACGGGCGATCGGTCGGCCTCAACCTGACCAGGGCCAGTCTCGACGCGACCTGCAAGTACCCGTGGACGGTCGACAGTCCGGTGCCCGACCCCGGTGGTCGACTGAAGTTCGGCGTCTACCCCGAAGACGAGGCGGTCTTCCGGTGGATGCGCGAGGGGATTCCGGGTCGGCGCCGCTGCATCGAGGCCGAGATCATGGACCTCTCCGACGACATCGCCTACTCGGTGCACGACTTCGAGGATGCGATCGTCAACGGCTACGTCGACGTCGCCCAGCTCTCCGACCCGCGTCAGCACGAAGCCTTGATCGACCGGATCCAGCAGTGGGTCGGCTACGACTTCACGCGAGACGACCTCGCTGACGCGCTCTATCGCCTCGCCTCCCAGCCGATGTGGCTGCAGTCGTTCGATCGCTCGCGTCAGGACCTGGCCCGGCTCAAGAACCTCACGAGCGACTTCATCGGTCGCTTCGCCCGCGCCGCCGTCTCCGCGACCCGCGCGGCGTACGCCGGCCCGACGCTCGTGCGGTACAACGCGCACGTCGTGGTGCCCCGCGTGATCGAGGCCGAGATCGCCGTGCTGAAGGGCATCATGGGGCAGGCAATCGTGACGATCGACGCGCGCAAGGGCGTCTACAAAGAGCAGCGGCGCGTGCTGAAGCGGCTCGCCGACGCGCTGTGGTCGACGGACACGCTCTGGTCGGCCGGTGCGGATGTGCTCGAGCCCGCGTTCTCGGCCGATTTCCGTTCCGCGACGACCGATCACGAACGCGCGCGGGTCATTGTCGATCAGATCGCGAGCCTCACCGATCAGAGCGCCATCGACTGGCACAACCGGCTGGTCGGCGAGATCGATCCGGCCGAGGTGGGCATCTGGACGCCGCGTCACGCGCGGCCCGGCGCCCGACAGCACACCCCGCGGCAGGCGGTCATCGAAGGGGCCGGCTGATGCCCCGCATCCGTCAGGCCGATGTCGACGAGGTCAAGGCCCGCACCAACATCGCCGATATCGTCGGCGAGCGCGTCGCGCTCAAGAACGCGGGAGTCGGCTCCCTCAAGGGGCTCTGCCCCTTCCACGACGAGAAGAGCCCGAGCTTCCATGTGCGGCCCCAGGTCGGCTACTACCACTGCTTCGGATGCGGTGAGTCGGGCGACG
The DNA here is from genome assembly GCF_017876435.1 of Microbacterium phyllosphaerae. NCBI lineage: Bacteria > Bacillati > Actinomycetota > Actinomycetes > Micrococcales > Microbacteriaceae > Microbacterium > Microbacterium phyllosphaerae. The sequence continues at coordinate 2,713,926 of NZ_JAGIOA010000001.1, read as the reverse complement.
TCTACTCGTTCCTCCGTGAGATGGACCATGTCAGCTTCACCGAGGCCGTCGAACGCCTGGCGGGTCGCATCGGCTATGCCCTGCACTACGAAGACGGCGGATCGGCTCCCGAGACGAGCGGCCGCAGCCGCCTCTACGCCGCCAACACCGCCGCCGCCGAGTATTTCCGGGGCCAGCTGCTGACCGCGGATGCCGAGGCAGGGCGACGCTTCCTCGGGGAGCGCGGCTTCGACGCCGGCGCCGCCGCGCACTTCGGTGTGGGGTTTGCGCCGCGCGGCTGGGACAAGATGCTCAAGGCGCTCACGGCTCAGGGATTCACCCGCGACGAGCTGAGTGCCGCAGGTCTCGTCTCGACCGGTCAGCGCGGCGTGTACGACCGCTTCCGCGGCCGCCTCGTGTGGCCGATCCGCGACGTCTCGGGTCAGACGATCGGGTTCGGCGCGCGCAAGCTGTTCGACGACGACCAGGGCCCGAAGTACCTGAACACCCCGGAGACCCCGATCTACAAGAAGGCGCAGGTGCTCTACGGGCTCGACCTCGCCAAGCGCGACATCTCGCGCGGCGACCCTCGCCGGGTCGTCGTGGTCGAGGGGTACACCGATGTGATGGCGTGCCACCTCGCCGGTCTCACGACGGCGATCGCGACCTGCGGCACGGCATTCGGAACGGACCACATCAAGGTGCTGCGCCGTGTCATGGGCGACGACAACGCCTCGGGTGAGGTCGTGTTCACGTTCGACGGCGACGAGGCGGGGCAGAAGGCGGCGCTGCGCGCGTTCACCGAGGATGACCGCTTCAACGCGCAGACGTTCGTCGCGGTCGCTCCCGACGGGCTCGACCCCTGCGATCTCCGACTGCAGCGCGGTGACGCCGCCGTGCGGTCGCTCATGGAGACCAAGCAGCCGATGTTCGAGTTCGCCATCGACCGCAAGCTCTCCGGCTTCGACCTCTCCACCGTCGAGGGCCGAGTGGGGGCTCTCCGCGCCGCGGCGCCCATCGTCGCCGAGATCCGGGACCGCCTGCTGCGCCCGGGCTACGAGCGGGTGCTGGCTCGACGCCTGGGCATGGACCCCACCGAGGTGCACAACGAGGTCGAGCGTGCCGCACGGGGCGGATCGCAGACGTCCCGTCACGAGCCGAGTGCCCGTCACGAGACACCGATCGATCCGGCTACCGGTGCCCCCGCCCTCGTTCCCGTGACGCTGGCGAGCCTGCCGCGGACGGCGGACGTCGCCGTCGAACGCGACGCGCTGATGGGGGCCTTGCAGTACGGTCACCAGATCGACCAGGCGCTCCTCGCTCGAGCCCTCAGCACCCCGTTCCGCACTCCGGGGCTCGACGCGGTGCGCGAGGCCGTCGCATCCGCCGCCGACCGCACTCGTGCAGGCTGGGTGACGGATGCCGTGAACTCGGTGCGCGAACCGTATCGGTCGCTCGCCGGCGAGCTGCTCATGACTCCCTTCCCGGCGCGCAACGAGGCTGGAGCGGTCGCCTCGACGACTGATCTCGCGCGCAGGCTCATCATGCGCAGCCTGGAGCACGACAAACAGGAGCTCCTCGGGGCCGTGCAGCGCGTGCCTGCCGACTCCGACGGCGGGCGAGCGCTGCGCATGCGGCTGCGGGACATCGACGTGGAGCGTCAGCGGTTCGCCGAGTCGTAACGGCCGCTCTCCAGCGTTGCAGGGCAGGATGGAGGAATGTTCTCCCGGCCCGAATCGACGAACGCGATCGACAGCTCCGACCTCGTGATCGACAGGGTCGGGCACAGCGGTCCGACGCGGGCGATCGACGGGGTGAGCTTCACGCTCGCTCCCGGTGATCTCATCTGCGTCGCGGGGCCGACCGGTTCGGGCAAGTCGACGCTCGTCGCGGCTCTCGCAGGATCCACGGATCCGTCGGTCCGTGTGGTGGGCGGCAGCGCGCAGGTGTGTGGCGTCGACATCCGCAGGCCGGGGCGGAAGCACCGCCTGCTCACCTACCGCACCGGATTCGTCCCTCAGGGCGCAGGGGCCGATCTGCCCCCGCAGCTCACGGTCAACGAGGTGATCGCCGAGCCGATCCTCATCCGCGAGAAGCGCGTCAACTCCAAGGCACTGTCGATCAGGGTGGCGACGCTGCTCGACGAGCTGCACCTGCCGTTGGGCACGGCGGCGAAGTTCCCGTACGAACTGAGTGCCGGCATGCGACAGCGCGTGGCGATCGCCCGATCGTTCGTGCTCGAGCCCCGCGTGCTGATCGCCGACGAGATCCTGGCGAACCTCGACCTCGAGGTGAGACCGGTCGTGTTCGACGCGATCACACGTCGTCGCAAGGAGCAGGGGATGGGAGCGCTGCTCGTCACGAACGACGCCGACTTCATCCGTGAGCTGAACGCTGAGACGCTGATGCTGCGCGGCGGCCATGTCGTCGCCCGCGGTGTCGGAAAAGACCTCCTGTGGGCGCCGAATGCGGAGGCCGATTCGCAGCACTGAGCGTCTGCGCGGACGACACGCCCGATGTGCGGCCCGTGTCGAGAGCACGCTCCGGAGTTTGCTAGGATTGACGAGTTGCCCGCGCAGCGGAGCACATTCCTCGGTAGCTCAATTGGCAGAGCAGCCGGCTGTTAACCGGCAGGTTCTTGGTTCGAGTCCAAGCCGGGGAGCCAATGAAAAGCCCCTCTTCGGAGGGGCTTTTCCCTTTCTATGGGCGCGACGCGCACGTACGGCCTCACCAGGGCGAGCGGCAACGCGTCGTACCTCGGATACGAAAAAGGCCCCGTCAGTGACGGGGCCTCTTCGAATCGATCTCAGATCAGCGTGCTGCGCCCTTGAGCGAGCCCGTGGTCTGGCCATCCGGGTCCGAGATCACGCACTGCACGACACGGTCGTTCAGCTCGTCCCAGGTCTGCTGCGTCGGGGTGATCGGGTAGACCTCGAGCACGGAGTCGTTGAACGCGATACCGACGAAGCTCGTGTAGGCATCGCCGATGCACTCCTGCGAGGCGGCGTCGATGTCGTCCTCGGAGAACTCGCCGTCGTCCATCGTGATCTCGTAGTAGACCTCTTCGTCGTGCGGCTGGTCGCACGGTACGACGTCCGCATCCTCGATCAGACCGCTCGCGCTGGCCATCTTGCAGTCGCCGAGCTTGAGCGAGAAGATGTCGATGTTCGAGCTCTCGGTCACCTGTCCGGTGTCCTCGTCGCGGTCGGCGTCTCCCGAGCCGCCGCCCAGGATCCCGTTCAGAGCGCTACAGCCGGTCAGTGCGACCGACAGCGCCACCGCAGAACCTGCAAGCGCCAGTGCGCGTCGCGTGCGCAGTTTCATCATGATTTTCCCCTCCCAGAGCCTCTTGGTGCGCGGTATATCAAAACACCGCCTCAAGCACGCTATCCGCCCCGGAGTCTGTGATGCAACTCCGAGAAGGCTTTGATTGGGCTGGGAAGTGAGGTCAGCCTTCGAGGTCGTCGACTCCCGGCATCCACCGGGCGCCCGGCTTTCCCCATCCGCGCTTCTTCGCGATCTTCTGCACGGTCTTCCAGTCGCCGTCGGAGAGACGGTCGATGTAGAGGATGCCGTCGAGATGATCGAACTCGTGCTGCATGATCCGCGCACGCCAGCCGTCGACGGCGATCTCGATCGGGGCCCCGTCGAGATCGACACCGGTCACGCGGACCCGCTCGGACCGCCGAAGGGGGAAGCGTTCCCCGGGGAAGGAGAGGCATCCTTCGGACTCGAGGTCGTCGTCGGGGTCGCCCGGCTCCAGCGGCACCATCCACAGCTCGGGGTTGATGATGACACCGCGCCACGGCTGCTCATCATCGTCGACGTACGCATAGGTGTAGATCCGCAGCGGTACGCCGACCTGAGGTGCGGCGAGACCGACACCCGGGGCCGTGTCCATCGTCTCGAACATGTCGGCGACGAGCGTGCGGATGTCGTCGGTGATCTCTTCGACGACGGAGGCGGGGGAGTGCAGGACGGGGTCGCCCATGATGCGAATAGGAAGAACAGCCACGCCATAACCCTACTCGGCGCATATCGCCGGGTAGGGTCGTAGGGTGAGCATCTCCGTATGGATGACTGGGGCGGAAGACGTCACCGAGCAGCTGGTCGGTGTCTTTCAGAACCCCAAACTGCTCCTCGGCATACCCCTTGCGCTGGCAGGTGCCGTCTTCATGTCACTCGGGGCGCAGTACCAGTACCGTGGTGTCGAGAAGGTCGAGCGACTCAGCGGCGCAGACGGAGCCAGCGGTCTCAGCGCCGGACAGCTCAAGGCGCTGCTGACCCGGCCGTCGTGGATCGCAGGCACACTCATGCTGGCTCTTGCCATCGTGTGCCAGCTGGCAGCCCTGTCGCAGGCGCCCCTGATGGTCGTTCAGCCCCTCGGCGCGATCGCGCTCGTCATCACGACCTTGCTCAACGCCCGGATCTCGGGGCACTCACCGACCAGACAATCGATCACCGCGATCATCTGCTGCGTCGGCGGTATCTTCCTCTTCGTCTTCTTCGCCGCCATCTATGCGACCGAACGACCGATCGCGAACAACGAGCTGTTCACGATCCTGACGATCCTGCTGGTGGTCATCATCGTGCTGGGGGCATGTTGGCTCGTGCTGCGTCGACGCATGCGCGCCCTGTTCTACGTGATCGGGGCCGGTATCCTCTACGGCTTCGTCGCCACGCTGGCGAAAGCTGTCATCAACCGGATCGAAGCGGGCAACTTCGAGTGGATCACGCTCGTGTGCGTGATCGCTCTGATCGCGGCCGGTGCTGTCGGCGCCTACTTCGTGCAGACCGCGTACAGCTCGGGCCCGCCGGACCTCGTGATCGCAGGTCTGACGGTCGTCGACCCGATGATCGCCGTGCTGATCGGCATGGTCGTGCTCGGTGAAGCGGCCGCCGCCCCGCCGTGGGTTCTCGTGATCTTCGCCGTCGCCGGGGCGATCGCGATCTGGGGAGTCGTGGGACTCGCGAGATATCACCCGCAGGTACTCAGCGACAGTCAGGACCTGGGGATCACACGCGGCAGCGACGGGGACGCGAAAGGCCCCGAGGCGAAGAGCCCCGAGGCCTGATCACCACGGCTCAGTAGGCCGGGTCGATGAGATCCGGTGAGACCTCCGAGGCGGCAGCCTCGTCGACGAAGAACACCGTGCGCTTGCGCCCCTTGGCGCCCGCTGCGGGCACGTTCGTGTAGCTGGCGCCGGCGAGGGCGAGGCCCAGCGCCGACGCCTTGTCGGCGCCCGTGAGGACGAGCCAGACGCGCTTCGAGGCGTTGAGCACCGGACGCGTCAGCGTGACGCGCTCCGGCGGCGGCTTGGGGGAGTCGCGTACGGGCAGGGCCGCGGCATCCGTCACCGTCACCTCGGGGCGATCGGGGAACAGCGATGCGATGTGGCCGTCGGGGCCGACGCCGAGGAAGCACACGGCGAACGATGGCCACGGGTGCTCGTCGGTGCTGAAGCGTGCGAGCTCCGCCGCATAGGCATCCGCGGCCTCGTCGAGGGTCAGTCCCTCGCCGGCGGCTGCGACCTCGTGCACGTTCTCTTCGGGAACAGGGATGTGGTCGAGCAGCGCTTCTCGCGACTGTCGAGCGTTGCGGTCGGTGTCGTCGCGAGCGACGAAGCGCTCATCGCCCCACCAGAAGTGCACGAGCGACCAGTCGATCTGAGACGACCGCGGATGCGCGAGCGTCGCACGCAGGACCGCACCGCCCATCGAGCCGCCCGTGAGGGCGACGTGGGCGATGCGGCCGTTGCGCGTGCGAGCACGAAGACGCGTCAGGAACCTGTCGGCGACACTCGCCGCCAGTGCGGCGGGAGTGGGTTCGACCACGACCCGCTTCTCTGCGGGCGCTGTCTGCGACGACATCATTCTCCTGTCTCGGGCGGACCCAGCTTCTCCCAGCCCTCCGTGATCACTCGACCGTACAGGACGTCAGGGTCGAGTCGACGCAGCTCCTCGGCGAGGCACTCGCGCAGCGTGCGCCGGGGAAGGTGCAGGTCGTGGTCGGGCTGATCCGGCTGCGTCAGGACGGCGACGCCCGGGGTGGGACGCTCGAGCAGGATGTCGCCCGATGCGCGATGGAGCCGCACCGACTTGATGCCCTCCTGCCAGTGCTCGGGGTCTTCGTACGACCACGTGACGGGAACCTCGAGTGCCATCTGCAGCCAGGCGGCGAGCAGCGCGGTCGACGGCGAGGCGGACCCGCCTCGCACCTCGACCGCGGTGACCTCTTCGAACGGCGGCTGGTCGAGAACCGCGGCCAGCTGCTCACGCCAGTGCGTGAGGCGCGTCCACGCGAGGTCGGTGTCACCGGGAGCGTGCGAATCGCCGAGGAGCGCGAGGCGATCGCGTACGTCAGGTGCGGTCGCGGCATCCGTGATGCGTCGCTGCGCGATCTTGCCGAGCGGGGAGTCGGCAGGTGAGGTCGGCGCCTCCTCCGGCCACCAGGCCACGACGGGAGCATCCGGAAGAAGCAGACCCGTGACCAGGCTCTCCTCGTTGCTGGCCGCGTCGCCGTAGGCGTGGAGCACCACGACCTCGCTGGCGCCGGCGTCGCCGCCGACGCGGATCTGCGCGTCGAGACGCGCTTCTCCGTCGCCGGTGGTGAGCACGATCACGCGCATGGGATGCTCGCGAGAGGCGTCGTTGGCAGCGTCAATCGCCGCTTCGGCGACGCCGTTGCGGGCCGAGATGATCAGCGTCAGCACGCGTCCGAGGGCGACAGCGCCACCCTCTTCGCGCACCTTGACGAGCTGCTTGGCGACCTGGCTGACGGTCGTGTCGGGAAGGTCGATGATCACGGGCGTCTCCAGACTCGTCCGTCACGGGCAAGGAGGTCGTCGGCGGATGCCGGACCCCACGAGCCGGGTGCGTACTGGTCGACCGGGCCGCCTTCGGCTGCCCAGAACTTCTCTACAGGGTCGAGGATCTTCCACGAGAGCTCGACCTCTTCGTGCCGCGGGAACAGCGGCGGGTCGCCCAGCAGGACGTCGAGGATGAGCCTCTCGTACGCCTCGGGGCTCGCCTCGGTGAAGGCGTGGCCGTAACCGAAGTCCATCGTGACGTCGCGCACGTTGGAGCCGTTGCCGGGGACCTTCGAGCCGAAGCGGATCGTGACTCCCTCGTCGGGCTGCACGCGGATCACGAGCGCGTTCTGGCCGAGCTCGGATGTGTTCGAACGACCGAACAGGTGCTCCGGGGCCTTCTTGAACACGACCGCGACCTCGGTCACACGGCGTCCCAGGCGCTTGCCCGTACGCAGGTAGAAGGGCACATCGGCCCAGCGTCGCGTGTCGATCTCGAGCTTGATCGCCGCGTAGGTCTCGGTGCCGGACTCGGGGTTCATGCCGTCCTCATCGAGGAAGCCGGTGACCTGCTCGCCGCCCTGCCATCCGCCGGCGTACTGACCGCGCGCGGTAGCGAGGGAGAGATCCTCGGGAACGTGCACCGCGGCGAGGACCTTCTCCTTCTCTGCGCGCAGGTGCTCTGCCGAGAGACTGATCGGCTCTTCCATGGCGGTGAGAGCCAGCAGCTGGAGCAGGTGGTTCTGGATCACGTCACGCGCGGCACCGACACCGTCGTAGTAGCCCGCGCGCCCGCCCACGCCGATGTCCTCGGCCATCGTGATCTGCACGTGGTCGACGTAGTTGCGGTTCCAGATCGGCTCGTAGAGCTCGTTCGCGAAGCGCAGCGCCAGGATGTTCTGGACCGTCTCCTTGCCGAGGTAGTGGTCGATGCGGAAGATCGAGTCCGCCGAGAACGCGACTTCGAGGGCCGCATTCAGCTCACGGGCCGACTCGAGGTCGTGGCCGAACGGCTTCTCGATGACGACGCGACGCCAGCGCTCGTCGTCATCGTCGTTCGCGCCGACGAGTCCGGAGTCCTTGAGCTGCTTCGCGACGAGTGGGAAGTCCTTCGGCGGGATCGACAGGTAGAACGCGTGGTTGCCCATCGTGCCGCGTTCGACATCGAGCTGGTCGACGGTCTCGCGGAGCTTGCGGAAGGACTCGGGGTTGTCGAACTCGCCGGAGACGAACCGGATGCCCTGCAGCAGCTGCGCCCACGTCTCCTCGCGGAACGGGGTACGTGCGTGCTGCTTGACGGCGTCGTAGACGACCTGCGCGAAGTCCTGGTCCTCCCAGTCCCGTCGGGCGAAGCCGACGAGAGCGAATCCGGGGGGAAGGAGTCCGCGGTTGGCGAGGTCGTAGACCGCGGGCATGAGCTTCTTGCGTGACAGGTCTCCGGTCACACCGAAGATCACGAGGGCACTGGGCCCCGCGATCCGGTTGAGGCGGCGATCATCGGGGTCACGCAGCGGGTTGTGCCCGCGCGAGATGGGAACAGACATCGGTGGGGGATTCTCCTGGCTGTTACTTCTGTGCTGCTTCGAAGAGGGTGAGGACGTCAGCCGACGAATCGGTGATCGTCAGGGAGACGACCGGACGGCCGTGCTCGGCGAGGACGCCGGCGTCGCCGGCAGCCTGCGCTTCGATGAGCTGCCCGAACGTGAAAGGCCTCTCAGGGATCTCGAGGTCGACCTCGGTGCGCTCCAGGATCTGCAGGAACACGCCCTGGGCGGGACCGCCCTTGTGGTACTGACCCGTGGAATGCAGGAACCGGGGTCCCCAGCCGAATGTCGTGGGACGACCGGAGTCGGCGGCGACGAGCTCGCGGAGGCCCTGCAGCTGCGGGACGTCGAGCCGGTTGACGTATGCCTGGATCGAGACGTAGCCGTCAGACGGCAGCTCAGCCCAGAGCGCGTCGAGCACGCCTTCGACCGTTCCCGACACCGCGAGGGCGGCATCGGACACGCGCACCTCGACGCCGTTCTCGACGAACGCCGGGGCCGTGGGCTCCGGGCGGGCGTCCAGGAGGCCACGGGCGGCGACCTTGGCCGACTCGACGTCGGGCTGGTCGAACGGGTTGATGCCCAGCAGGTACCCGGCGATCGCGGTGGCGTACTCCCACACGATCAGCTGCGCACCCAGCGATCCGCTGACGAGGATCTCGTCCTGGTGGCGCTCACGGAGGTGGAACTCGTTCGCGTCATCGACGAACCGCACGATCTGCAGGTCGGCCGGCTTCGAGTCGAGCTCGGGCGACACGGGAAGCAGGACGACGGGCAGGATGCCGGTGCTGTCCTTTCCCGTGGACTCGGCGATGAGCTGCTCGATCCAGTCGGGGAGGCCGTTGATGTGCGTGCCGTCGGTGATCAGGCCCAGCTTGTCGCGGCGAGGCGAGGTGGCGGAGATCGCCGCGGCCAGCCGCAGGGCGGGGTTGTCGGCGGAGTCGATCGCGACCTCGAGGAGCGAGGCCTCGGCCTCGTTCAGGAGCTCGTCGATGTCGGCGCCGGCGAGGCCTGAGGGCACGAGACCGAACGCGGTGAGCGCCGAGTACCGACCGCCCACGTTCGGGTCCGCGTTGAAGACGCGGTATCCCGCCTCACGGGCCGACGCGTCGAGCGGGGAACCCGGGTCGGTGACCACGACGATCCGCTCGACCGGGTCGATGCCCACGTCGCGGAACGCTGCTTCGAACGTGCGGCGCTGCGAATCGGTCTCGACGGTGGAACCCGACTTCGACGACACCACGAGCACGGTGCCCTCGAGGCCCTCGTCCAGCGCGGCGAGCACCTGGCTCGGCGCGGTGGAGTCGAGGATCGTGAGCGGCACGCCCGCAGTCTGGGCGATGACCTCCGGAGCGAGCGAGGAGCCGCCCATGCCGGCGAGCACCACGCGCGTCACACCCTTGGCGTGGAGATCCGCGCGCAGCGCGGAGATCTCGGCGACCAGCGGGCGCGAGACGGAGACCGCCTCGATCCATCCGAGGCGGATCGACGCCTCGGACTCGGCTGCCGGACCCCAGAGGGTCGCATCGCCGCCGGTCAGGCGGGAGGCGATGAGGTCGTGGACGAGAGCGGGAACCGTCTCGTCGATCGCGACCCGAGCCGCGCCCGAGGCGTGGATCGCGAATGTCATCGCTGCGCCTCGAGGCCCTCTGCCACCTGCGTGAGCAGGTCGTGCCAGGAGTCGATGAACTTGGCGACGCCCTCGTCCTCGAGCACCTGGGTCACGTCGGTGAAGTCGATGCCGAGGTCGGCGAGGCCGGCGAAGACTGCGCGGGCCTCTTCGTAGCCACCGGTGATGGTGTCGCCCGTGACGACGCCGTGGTCGAAGGTCGCCTCGAGCGTCTTCTCGGGCATCGTGTTGACGACGTCCTTCGCGACGAGCTCGGTGACGTAGAGGGTGTCGGGCAGAGCCGGGTCCTTGACGCCGGTCGAGGCCCAGAGCGGACGCTGAGCGTTCGCACCGGCCGCGATCAGGTCCTGGGCGCGCTTCTCGGCGAACTTCTGCTCGTAGAGCTCGTAGGCGAGACGGGCGTTGGCGAGCCCGGCCTTGCTCTTGAGCGCCTCGGCCTCGTCGGTGCCGATCGCCGACAGTCGCTTGTCGGTCTCGGTGTCGACGCGCGACACGAAGAACGAGGCGACGGAGTGGATGGTCGACAGGTCGATGCCGGCGCTGTGCGCCCGCTCGAGTCCGGTCAGGTACGCCTCGATGACCTCGGCGTAGCGCTCCAGGCTGAAGATCAGGGTCACGTTGACGCTGATGCCCGAGGCGATGGCCTCGGTGATGGCCGGGAGGCCGGCCTTCGTCGCGGGGATCTTGACGAGGAGGTTCGGACGGTCGACCTTGGCCCAGAGCTGCTTGGCCTGTGCGACGGTGCCGTCGGTGTCGTGCGCGAGGTCGGGGGAGACCTCGATCGAGACGCGGCCGTCGACGTGGCCCGACTTCTCCCAGACGGGGCGGAAGACGTCGAGCGCCGCCGCGACGTCCTGCGTGGTCGCGGCGAAGACGGCTTCTTCGGCCGTCGCACCGGACGCTGCGAGCTCGGTGACCTGAGCGTCGTAGGAGGTGTTGTTCTTGTCGGTGATCGCGTTGGCGAAGATCGTCGGGTTGGTGGTGACGCCGACGACGTTGCGGGTCTCGATCAGCTCGGCGAGGTTGCCGGAGGAGATGCGGGTGCGCGACAGGTCGTCGAGCCAGATGCTGACACCGGCTGCTGCGAGGTCTGCGGTGGGGGTGCTCATGCGTTCTCCTTGATGGTCTCGCGTGCGGCCGCGATGACGGCCTCTGTGGTGATGCCGAACTTCTCGAACAGGGTCTTGTAGTCGGCGGAAGCGCCGAAGTGGTCGATGCCGACCGAACGGCCGCGGTCGCCCACGATGCCGCGCCAGCTGAGGACGGAACCCGCCTCGACCGAGACGCGCGCGGTGACCGCCTTCGGGAGCACCGACTCGCGGTACGCCTCGTCCTGCTCGTCGAACCACTCGAGCGAAGGAGCGGAGACGACGCGCACGCCCACACCCTCCTCGGCCAGGGCCGCGCGGGCGTCGACCGCCAGCTGGACCTCGGAACCGGTGGCGATGATGATCACGTCGGGTGTGCCGTGGGGAGCCTCGGCGAGCACGTACGCGCCCTTCGAGACACCGTCGGTCGACGCGAAGACGTCACCGTCGGCCGCACCCTGGCCGCGCTCGAACACCGGGATGTTCTGACGGGTCAGGGCGATGCCCGCCGGTCCCTCGTGGCGGCGCAGGATCTCGAGCCAGGCGGCCGAGGTCTCGTTGGCGTCTGCCGGGCGGACCAGGGTGAAGTTCGGGATGGCGCGCAGCGTGGCGATCTGCTCGACCGGCTGGTGCGTCGGGCCGTCTTCACCGAGCGCGACGGAGTCGTGGGTCCACACGAAGATGCTGGGGACGTTCATCAGGGCGGCGAGACGCACCGGCGGGCGCATGTAGTCGCTGAAGATGAGGAACGTGCCGCCGAAGGCGCGGGTGGGGCCGTGCAGCACGATGCCGTTGACGATCGCGCCCATGGCGTGCTCGCGGATGCCGAAGTGAAGCACGCGGCCGTAGGGGTCGCCCGACCATTCGTGGGTCGACCACTCGGCGGGGATGAAGGACTTCGAGTCCTTGATGGTGGTGAGGTTCGACTCGGCGAGGTCGGCGGATCCGCCCCAGAGCTCGGGGAGCTCGGCGGCGAGTGCGTTGATGACCTGGCCGGATGCCGCGCGCGTCGAGACGTCCTTGCCGCTGGCGAAGACCGGGAGAGCGGACGTGATGTCGGCAGGGAGCTCCTTGGCCTCGAGGCGGTCGAGGAGCGCCTTGCGCTCGGGGTTGGCCGCGGCCCACGCGTCGAACGACGTCTGCCAGGCGGCGCGCGTCTCGGCGGCGCGGTCTGCGAGAGCACGTGTGTGGGCGATCACGTCGTCCGCGATGGCGAAGTGCTCGTCGGCGTCGAAGCCGAGGACCTTCTTGGTCGCGGCCAGCTCGTCGCCACCGAGGGCGGAGCCGTGGATCTTTCCGGAGTTCTGCTTGCCGGGCGACGGCCACCCGATGATCGTCTTGAGGATGATGAGCGACGGCTTCGAGGTCTCGCCCTTGGCGGCCTCGATCGCTGCGTTCAGTTCTGCGACGTCTTCGACGTACTCGCCGGTCTTCTTCCAGTCGACGATCTGCACCTGCCAGCCGTAGGCCTCGTAGCGCTTCGCGACATCTTCGGTGAAGGCGACGTTCGTGTCATCCTCGATCGAGATCTGGTTGGAGTCGTAGATCGCGATGAGGTTGCCGAGCTCCTGGTGACCGGCGAGCGACGACGCCTCGCTGGTGACGCCCTCCTGAAGGTCTCCATCGCCGGCGATCACGTACACGAAGTGGTCGAACGGGCTCGTGCCCGCAGCGGCCTCGGGGTCGAAGAGGCCGCGCTCGTAGCGGGCGGCGTACGCGAAGCCGACGGCCGAGGCGAGACCCTGGCCGAGCGGGCCGGTCGTGATCTCGACGCCCTTGGTGTGGCCGTACTCGGGGTGACCCGGCGTGAGCGAGCCCCAGGTGCGGAGTGCCTTGAGGTCGTCGAGCTCGAGACCGAAGCCGCCGAGGTAGAGCTGCACGTACTGCGTCAGCGAGGAGTGTCCGACCGAGAGGATGAAGCGGTCGCGGCCGAGCCAGTCGGTGTCGGTCGGGTCGTGGCGGAGTACCCGCTGGTAGAGGAGATACGCGGCCGGAGCGAGGCTCATCGCGGTGCCGGGGTGGCCGTTGCCGACCTTCTCCACGGCATCCGCTGCCAGAAGACGGGCGGTGTCCACCGCACGTCGGTCGATCTCATCCCACTGCAATTCCGACACTGTGAAGCCCTTCTGCAACTGTTCGAGAGCGTCCGGAGAGCACGATCGCAGACCGCAACTTTACGGGGGTGTGTGATGTGCGCCGGGCGCGCGAGTCATTTCAGCATAGCGCCGTGGTGTGACCCGTTACCGCTTCTTACAACGCGTCACCGACCCAGGAATTCCATGATCTTCGACAGTGTCGCCCGCTCGTGGAACTGCGGATCAGATCGACTGGAACGCGGTGTCCTCGTCTCGGGAGAGTCCCTGTCCTCGCCCGTCACGACTCACGAGGTGGGCCGGCCCCGCGTCGAGCGTGCCCTAGACTGGGAAACGCTGTCGTGACGCGTGTGGAGGAGGCGATCGAGATCTCGACGATGTCTGATCAGACCGTTGTGAAGAAGTCCATCGGTCGTACCGTGAAGGCGTACGTCGCCCTCACCAAGCCGCGCGTCCTCGAACTGCTGCTGGTGTCCACCGTCCCGGTGATGTTCCTGGCCCAGGGCGGACTGCCGGACATGTGGCTGGTGCTCGCCACCGTCATCGGCGGCTCGTTGAGCGCGGGCTCCGCCGCGGCGTTCAACATGTACCTCGATCGTGACATCGACGCCCACATGCATCGCACCGAGAATCGTCCGCTCGTGACGGGTGAGATCACTCCGCGGGGAGCGCTCATCTTCTCGTGGACGCTCGCCGTGCTCTCGACGGTGTGGCTCTGGTTCACGACGAACTGGCTGGCGGCGACGCTGTCGGCATCCGCGATCTTCTTCTACGTCGTGATCTACACGATGATCCTCAAGCGCCGCACCGAACAGAACATCATCTGGGGCGGCATCGCCGGATGCTTCCCGGTGCTCATCGGCTGGGCGGCCGTCACCGGTTCGCTCGACTGGCCGGCGTTCATCCTCTTCGCCCTGATCTTCCTCTGGACGCCGCCGCACTACTGGCCTCTGTCGATGAAGTACAAGGATGACTACGACGATGTCGACGTGCCCATGCTCGGCGTGACCCGCAACGCCTCGCAGGTCGGCCTCCAGGTCATCCTGTACGCCTGGGCGACCATCGCCTGCTCGCTGCTGCTGATCCCCATCGCGAACATGGGCCTCGTCTACACCGTCTCCGCCCTCGTGTTCGGCGGCTGGTTCATCTACGAGTCGCACCGCCTGTACAACCAGGCTGTGCGGGGGAACGAGGCGCGGCCGATGCGAGTCTTCCACGCCTCGATCACCTACTTGACGCTGATCTTCGTGGCCGTCGCGGTCGATCCGCTGCTTCCGTTCTGAGCCTCGTCGGTCTCGTCGGCTGATTCTCCGGCATCCGACAGGTCAGTCGCGCTGTGCGCGGTCGCAGGATCGACCAGGGTCTCGGCCCCTTCGGCGTCGTCCGACTCCGCGGTCCAATCGATGGGCTCCACGACGACGGGTGCGGTCGAGGGCATGAGTGCCTGCACCGCGGTGAGAGCGATCGCGATCAGGAGGCCGAGGACGCCGGCGCCCAGGAGTGCCGCGCCGACCACGACGAGCGACTGGCCGACATAGACCTCGATGCCCGTGGCGGTGCCGTCGAGAAGCGTGCTCGTCATGGTGCCGATCTGTCCGGCGATCAGCCATCCGCCGACGCCCGCCGACGCGAGCGAGAGCACGAGGAGGAGCCAGAAGCCGATGCTGCGTGTCAGTGACTTGTTCATGTCAGCCACGGTGCACGACGAACTGATGAGCCTCTGATGTCGCAGCTATGCATCCACTGTGCCGGCCATGCGACCGGCGATCGCGCTCAGTCCTGAGCGGCGACGGGCTTCTTCAGGTGCAGCACCACGACGGTATAGGTCGCAGCGGACAGAGACGCGAGCACCATGTGGATGCCCACGAGGAGCGGCGGGAGGCCTTCACGTGCCTGCCAGATGCCGACGCCCACCTGCACGACGATCGCGAGCACGAGCACGAGCAGCCACTTGCGCGGCTCGAGGCGAAGCGCCCACGCGGAGATCGTCAGAGCGGCGACGAGTGCGGCGAGGATGTAGCCGGGCCACGAGTGCACGTGGGCGAGGATCGTGGCATCGAACCCGTGACGGAACACGTCGGCATCACCCGAGTGGGGTCCCGAGCCCGTCGTCAGGACGCCGAAGAGGATCGTGACGGCGAGGGCGAGGCCGGTGACGTGACTGAGGATGGCGAACCACGTCGGGACGGCGCTCACGCGGGGGCCGACCGCGGCGTAGAGCCTCACCAGGAAGGCCGCGGTGACGCACACGAGCAGCAGCGACGAGACGTAGTGGAACCCGACGATGAACGGGTTGAGCCCTGTGAGCACGGTGATCCCGCCCACGAGTGCCTGCGCGACGACTCCGACGAGGACGATCCACGCGAGGACGACGAGGTCGCGCCGCTCTGAAGAGAGCCGGACCGAACGGACCATCGCCGCGATCACCGTGACGAGCAGCGCCCCCATCGCGAACGGCGTGGCGGGAAGAGAGAAGAGCGAGACGAGACCGAAGACGATCCCGGCGGCCACGATGCCGCTCGCGGCGAATCGCAGCGCGGAGAACACCAGGCCTCTGCCGCCGACTCGTGCCAGCACGAGCAGGAGGACGGCGAGTGCGATGATGCCGACGACGCCCGTCATCACGCGGTTGCCGAACTCGATGAGCCCGTGGATGCCCTGATCGGCATAGATCGGAACGAGCGACTCGGGCGTGCAGAGCGGCCACTCCGAGCATCCGAGACCCGACCCGGTGAGCCGCACGGCGCCGCCCGTGCCGATGATGATCGTCTGGGCGAGAAACGACAACCAGGCGGAGATCCGCAGCGCGCGCCCCCAGAGAGCGGCGTGCGTCGAGGGCGCGGCCGGTGCATTGGTGGGGGAGGCGATCGATGGATGGGGCATTAGTCTCTCCGAACCGCGGCGGACACGGCGAGCGGCCCTGTCTTCAGGCGGAACCTGTAGAATCGGATTGTTGTGATGAGCGCTGACCGCGCTGCACCATCACTAACAGTTTAGGCGCGATGAAAGCGCCGGTGATGAGGGCCCACCAACGGCACCCGCTCCCGCAGACTCGACGGGGATCAGGTGTGTCGGGGCGGATTACACCGTTTTGGGACCTGTGAGGAGAGTGTGTGATGTCGGATGTGCTGATCGACCGCCCGGAGCTCGATGGCCTGGGGGTGTACGAATTCGGATGGCATGATGAGGACGCCGCCGGAGCGATCGCCAAGCGCGGGATCTCCGAAGAGGTGGTCCGCGGGATCTCGGCGCTCAAGCACGAGCCCGAATGGATGCTGAAGACCCGTCTCAAGGGATACCAGCTCTTCGGACGCAAGCCGATGCCGACCTGGGGCGCCGACCTCAGCGAGATCGACTTCGACAACATCAAGTACTTCGTGCGCTCCACGGAGAAGCAGGCGCAGTCCTGGGAGGACCTGCCCGCGGAGATCCGGGAGACGTACGAGCGCCTCGGCATCCCCGAGGCCGAGCGCCAGCGTCTCGTGGCCGGCGTCGCGGCTCAGTACGAGTCCGAGGTCGTCTACCACCAGATCCGCGAGGACCTGGAAGAGCAGGGTGTCATCTTCATGGACACCGACACCGCTCTGCGCGAGCACCCCGAGTTCTTCGAGGAGTACTTCGGTACGGTGATCCCGGCCGGCGACAACAAGTTCGCTGCGCTGAACACCGCCGTGTGGTCGGGCGGATCGTTCGTGTACGTCCCCAAGGGCGTGCACGTCGAGATCCCGCTGCAGGCGTACTTCCGCATCAACACCGAGAACATGGGCCAGTTCGAGCGGACCCTGATCATCGCCGACGAGGACAGCTACGTCCACTACATCGAGGGCTGCACGGCTCCGATCTACAAGTCGGATTCCCTGCACTCGGCCGTCGTCGAGATCATCGTGAAGAAGAACGCGCGCGTTCGGTACACGACGATCCAGAACTGGTCGAACAACGTCTACAACCTCGTCACCAAGCGTGCGGTCGCGCACGAGGGCGCGACGATGGAGTGGGTCGACGGCAACATCGGCTCCAAGGTGACGATGAAGTACCCGTCGATCTACCTGATGGGCGAGCACGCCAAGGGCGAGACCCTCTCGGTCGCCTTCGCCGGTCCCGGTCAGCACCAGGATGCCGGCGCGAAGATGATCCACATGGCTCCCTACACGCAGTCGTCGATCGTCTCGAAGTCGATCGCGCGCGGCGGCGGACGTGCCGGATACCGTGGCGAGGTGCGGGTGGACGCCAACGCGCACCACTCCGCGAACACCGTGCGCTGCGACGCCCTGCTCGTCGACACCAAGTCCCGCTCCGACACATACCCGGCGATCGACATCCGCGTCGACGACGTGCAGCTCGGCCACGAGGCCACGGTCTCGAAGGTCAGCGAGGAGCAGCTCTTCTACCTCCAGTCCCGCGGCATGCCCGAGGACGAGGCGATGGCGATGATCGTGCGAGGCTTCATCGAGCCGATCGCTCGCGAGCTGCCCATGGAGTACGCGATGGAATTGAACAAGCTCATCGAAATGGGCATGGAAGGATCGGTCGGCTGAGATGACGGCCCAGACGACGACGCCGACGGCGTCGCATCATTCGAGCGCGCATGTCGACCCGGCCGCACAGGTCGCCGACGCCGGATTCGTTCCGGTGCAGACGCGCTCCGAGCGCCCGCATTCGTTCGAACCCGCTGACTTCGGCTCGCCCACGGGCCGCGAGGTCAATTGGAAGCACACACCCGTCGCGAAGCTCTCGCCCCTCTTCGAGGTCGCGGGCTCTGCGGAGGGAGTGAGCTACACGTTCGGCGCCGGCGAGCAGTACGTCTCCGCCCCGCTCGCCGCCGGCGACGCACCGCGCGGAGAGGTCTTCCTCGCCGAGGACATCACCGCGGCTGTCGCCTGGCAGGGTTCTCCCGAGGCGCTGCACATCCGCGTCCCTCGCGAAGAAGAGGTCGCGGAGCCGATCCTCGTGTCGATCGACGGTCACGGTGCCGAGCTGCGCGCCGACGCCCACATCGTGATCGAGGCGCTCGAGCACAGCTCGGCCACCGTCGTGCTCCAGCACACCGGAGCCGCGCAGTACTCGCAGAACGTCGAGATCATCGTGCGCGACGGGGCGAAGCTCACCGTCATCAGCCTGCAGCAGTGGCAGGACGCGGCCGTGCACACCTCGGCGCACCAGGCGCGCGTCGACGCGGATGCCACCCTCAAGCACTTCGTCATCAGCTTCGGCGGCGGCGTCGTGCGCGTGAACCCGAGCGTCGAGCTCGCGGGCGCCGGATCCGAGGGCTACCTCTACGGTCTGTCCTACGCCGATGCGGGTCAGCACCTCGAGAGTCAGGTCTACCTTCACCACAAGGGACCCCACACGAAGGGCGACGTGCTCTACAAGGGTGCTCTCCAGGGTGAGGGTGCGCACAGTGTCTGGATCGGTGACGTGCTGATCGGCGCCGACGCGACGGGCACCGACTCGTACGAGGCGAACCGCAACCTGGTGCTCACCGAGGGTGCCCGCGCCGACTCGATCCCGAACCTCGAGATCGAGACCGGAGACATCCTCGGGGCCGGCCACGCCAGCGCGACCGGTCGTTTCGACGACGAGCAGCTGTTCTACCTGCAGGCCCGGGGCATCAGTGAAGAGGAAGCACGCCGCCTCGTCGTGCTCGGCTTCCTCACCGACATCGTTCAGCGCCTGGGCATCCCGGCGCTGGAGACCGAGCTGCTCGACGCGATCGAGACGGAGCTTGCCGAGGTGAACGCGTGAGCGCCGAGCGCGTGTGCGGCGTCGCGGAACTCGAGCAGGACATGCCGATCCGCGTCGAGCCCAACGGTGTCCCGATCACCGTGATCAAGGACTCCGAAGGCGTCATCCACGCCATCGGAGACACCTGCACGCACGGCGACATCTCTCTCGCCGAGGGCTTCGTCGAGGGCGACACGGTGGAGTGCTGGGCCCACGGCTCCGCATTCTCCCTGCTCACCGGCAAGCCCCAGAATCTCCCCGCTTATGAGCCCGTTCCGGTCTACGTCGTCGAGATCGACGGCGACGACGTGCTCATCGACCCGACTGTGACGAAGGAAGTCTGAATGTCTGTTCTTGAAATCCGCGACCTGCATGTGACGGTCGAGACCGAGGCGGGGACCACCCCGATCCTCAACGGCATCAACCTCACCATGAACACGGGTGAGACGCACGCGATCATGGGCCCCAACGGCTCGGGCAAGTCGACCCTCGCGTACACGATCGCCGGCCACCCGAAGTACACGGTGACCTCCGGTTCGATCACCTTCGACGGCCAGGACGTGCTCGAGATGAGCGTCGACGAGCGCGCTCGCGCCGGCCTCTTCCTCGCGATGCAGTACCCGGTCGAGATCCCCGGTGTGACGGTGACGAACTTCCTCCGCACCGCCAAGACGGCACTCGACGGAGAAGCGCCGGCGATCCGCGGCTGGACCAAGGACGTCAAGGCGGCCATGGCCAACCTGCGCATGGACCCCAAGTTCGCGCAGCGCAACGTCAACGAGGGCTTCTCCGGCGGCGAGAAGAAGCGCCACGAGATCCTCCAGCTCGAGGTGCTCAAGCCGAAGTTCGCGATCCTCGACGAGACCGACTCGGGTCTCGACGTCGACGCGCTGAAGATCGTCTCCGAGGGCGTCAACCGCGCCAAGGAGTCGACCGGTCTCGGCGTTCTGCTCATCACGCACTACACGCGCATCCTCCGCTACATCCGCCCCGACTTCGTGCACGTGGTCGTCGCCGGAAAGATCGTCGAAGAGGGTGGCCCGGAGCTCGCAGACCGGCTCGAGGACGAGGGATACGACCGTTTCCTCGACCCCGCAGCCCCCATCGAGGCGTAGGCTGATTCGCATGACAGCCACCCTCACGGACGAGAAGTACGACGAGGTCACCGAGGCTCTCAAGGACGTCATGGACCCGGAGCTCGGGATCAACGTCGTCGACCTCGGCCTCATCTACGACCTCGCGTGGGATGACGAGAACGATGCTCTCGTCATCCACATGACGCTGACCAGTGCCGGCTGCCCCCTGACCGACGTGCTCGAAGACCAGACCGCACAGGCTCTGGACAACGTCGTCGATCGCTTCCGCATCAACTGGGTGTGGATGCCGCCGTGGGGCCCGGAGAAGATCACCGACGACGGCCGTGACATGATGCGCGCCCTCGGCTTCGCCATCTGAGGATGCTCGAGGTCACGGCTCTGCCCCTGGCCGAGCTTCGCGAGCGCAGCAGCGAGAAGTGGCGGGAGTATCCCGCCGACGTGCTTCCTCTGTTCGTCGCCGAGACCGATTTCCCGCTCGCACCCGCGATCTCGACGGCCCTTCACCGGGCCGTCGAGTCGGGCGACACGGGGTATGTCGCGTCGAGGACGCCGCTGGCCTCCGCGTATGCCGCATTCGCTCGGCGCAGATTCGGGTGGAGCGTCGACCCTGCGCGGATGCGCAGCACCGCAGACGTGAGCATGGGCATCGTCGAGATCCTCAGGCGCGTCACGCAGCCGGGGGAGCGCGTCGTCGTGACGCCTCCCGTGTATCCGCCGTTCTACGATCTCGTCTCGGAGGCGGGCGCCGAGGTGCAGCGGGTTCCGCTGCGAGACACGGGCACGGCGTGGGAGCTGGATCTCGACGGCATCCGCGCCGCGTTCGAGGACGGCGCGACCTCGATCCTGCTCTGCAACCCGCACAACCCCACGGGCACCGTGCACAGCCGAGACTCGCTCGTCGCGCTGGCGGAGATCGCCGACGAGTTCGGCGCTGCCGTGGTGTCGGACGAGATCCACGCGCCGCTGGTTCAGCCCGGCACGCCGTTCACCCCGTTCCTCGACGCGGGCGATGCCGCCGAGCGTGTCGGCTACGCGGTCGTGAGCGCGAGCAAGGCCTTCAACCTGGCCGGCCTGAAGTGCGCTCTCATGGTCACAGCGGCCGATGCGACCACTGCCGTCGTGCGCGGTCTGCCGATCGAAGTCGAATGGCGCACCGGGCAGTTCGGTCTGCTCGCCGCGGTCGCGGCCTTCTCGGAGGAGAGCGACGAGTGGCTCGACGGTCTGCTGCGAACGCTCGACCAGAATCGTGTGCTGCTCGAGGATCTGCTGGCCGCGCGGCTCCCGGAGGCGCAGTATCGCATACCGGATGCCGGGTATCTGGCGTGGATAGACCTCTCGGGTCTCGGCTGGGGTGAGAACCCCGCTCGTCGGATCCTGAAGGAGGCGAAGGTCGCCCTGCACTTCGGTCCCGCCTTCGGCGATGAGGGCAGGGGACACGTGCGGCTGAACTTCGGCACGAGTCCTGAGATCATCACCGAAGCCGTCGAGCGGATCGCGGCGCTCGTCGCCAGGTGACCGCGACGATGTGAGACGCAGTGCTCTGCCGGGTCACGACCGGAGCTGTCGCTCGCTGATCCCGTCGTCGACGGTGCCTGCGGCCAGGCCGGTCACGCCCAGGTCGAAGATGCGGTCGAGGCCGGAGGTGACGTCGACGGCTTCTCCGGCGGGGAGGGCTCCGTGGCTGTCGGCGTGCATGCGCTGCTGCACGAGCGTCGCGTGGCCGAGAACGAAGTGCAGGAGCGCGACCGCCCGCTCTTCGGCATCCGCGGATCCCTGCCGTCGCAGGGATCGTTCGAGAGCGGCCTGCGCGTGCGAGGAACCGAGCTGCAGCGCGTACGTGCTGAGCACCAGCTCGGCTCCGTCCCGGTAGGTGAAGAGCGCATCGCGGATGCTGCGTGCGGTGGTCAGCACATCCGCAGCGTCAGACGGGATCGTCGAGGTGATCCGATCGGCGAGCTCTGCGAGGAGCTCCTGCTTGCTGGAGAAGTGCCAGTAGAGGGCGCTCGGCTGCACATCGAGCCTGCTCGCGATCCGGCGCATCGAGAGGTCGGCGAGCCCGACCTCGTCGAGGAGCGCCAGCGCCGCACGCGCGACGCCGTCGCGATCGTGGCGGGTCGAGTTGTGATCGGGACTCATGTTCTCACTATAGTGAACACCGTTCAGGTGAACGGTGTTCAGGAAGGTGTCGGACATGACGCAGCAGCGAGGCGACCTCGGTCGCGAACTGGCCAGAGTGGCGATCTTCGCCGCCCTCATCGTGGTCCTCGGGATGGTGACGATACCCATCCCCGGCGGAGTGCCCATCACCGCGCAGACTCTCGGGGTGATGCTCGCGGGCGCCGTCATCGGCCCGCGGCTCGCGCCGCTCTCCGTCCTGCTCGTGCTCGCTCTGGCGGCCGTCGGTCTTCCGGTGCTCGCCGGAGGGCGCGGCGGCCTCGGCGTGTTCGTCGGCCCCACAGCCGGGTATCTGCTCGGGTGGGTGGCCGGAGTCGTCGTGATCGGACTGATCGCGCATCGAGGCAGGCTCACCTGGTGGCGCATCGCGCTCGGAACGGTGATCGGCGGCATCCTGGTCGTCTATCTGTGCGGAATCCCCGTGACGGCGTGGGTACTCGGCCTCGATCTGACCCCGACGGCGGTGGCGGCTCTCGTGTTCCTCCCGGGGGATCTGTTCAAGGCCGCAGCTGCGGTGGCGCTGACCCTCGCGCTGCGGCGCGCGTATCCGAGGGCATTCGGCTCTCGCGGCTCTGTCTTGTCGGCACCCGTCCGTGCGGTCTGAGACGAGCATCCGGCGGATCGCGCTCGAGGGTGTGACCGTCGAGCGCGACGGTCGGCGGATCCTCCGAGACGTCAGTGTCGATCTCACGGCGCGGCGTATCGGGGTCATCGGCGCGAACGGATCGGGCAAGTCGACCTTCGCGCGGCTGCTCAACGGACTCGTCACGCCGACGTCCGGGAGCGTGAGCGTGCACGGCCTCGACACTCGACGTGACGTCGCGGCGCTGCGTCGACGCGTCGGCTTCGTGTTCACCGACCCGCAGGCTCAGATCCTGATGCCGACACCCGCTGAGGACCTCGCGCTGTCGCTGCGGGGCCTGCCCCGGACCGAGGTCGATGCGCGGGTGACCGCCGCACTCGCCGAACACGGACTCACGGATCGTGCGGATGTCGCCGCGTCGGACCTCTCGGGTGGTCAGAAGCAGCTCCTCGCACTCGCATCGGTGCTGATCACACAACCGGAGCTGATCGTCGCGGATGAGCCGACGACGCTCCTCGATCTGCGCAATGCCGCGCGCATCGCGGACCTCCTGCTCGCGCAGACGGCGCAGGTGGTCATCGTCACGCATGATCTCGAGCTCGCTACGCGCTGCGATCAGGCGGTGCTGTTCGACGACGGAGCCGTCGTGGTCGCCGGTGAGCCGGGTGCCGTGGTCGCCGCCTACCGAGACCTGTGCCGATGATCCAGATGTACCGGCCGGGCACGAGCATCGTCCATCGGATGTCTGCGGGGGTCAAGCTCGCGATCTTCGCCGCGCTCGCGATCGGTCTGTCCGCCTATCCGCACGATGCCTGGAGCATCGGCGTCACCGTGATCGGCGTCTGCGTACTCTTCGTTCTCGCACGCCTGCCGCTGCGCGTGCTGGCCGCTGAGGCGTGGCGCCTCCGCTGGCTCGTGCTCGTGCTCGGAGCAGCGCTGTGGATCTTCGTCTCGCCGCTCGCGGCCTGGATCAGCACCGCACGCGTCCTCTCGCTCGTGCTGCTCGCCTCGCTGCTCACCATCACGACGCGGATGGGCGATCTGCTCGGCGTGCTGCACAGGATGCTCCTGCCGCTCCGACGCCTCGGAGTCGATGCCGACGCCGTCTCGATGACGATCTCGCTCACGCTCACGATGATCCCGGTGGTGACATCGTTCGCCGGCGAGGTCAGGGACGCGCAGCGGGCACGGGGAGTCCGGCTGAGGGTGCGAGGTGTCGTGCCGCTGATGGTCCGGACTCTACGCCACGCGGACGAGGTGGGCGACGCTCTCGCCGCTCGCGGACTCGTGTGAGCGGCATGCCAGCCGCAGCACGGACGGCTCAGCCACCGCCACGTGCCATGACTGTCATCCTGCCGGTTGCGCAACGGGTGCATGTCGCCGGCGAATGGCCGTGACCCGGTCGATGATCAGCCCGATGACGAGCGCCACGATGATCCCGATCCCTGCGCTGACCAGTGGCTGGTCCGTGACCCACGAGTTGCAGAATGAGGTCGTTGATAACATCCACCCCAGAAGGCTAGGAAGCAGGTGGCACGTGGGGCATCACCCTGAGGTATCGACCGCATCCCCCTGGAGAGGTAGATCAGGCGACCGCGTGGCGCGCGTCGGTGAGACCACGGTGCACGGACTCATGGTCGACGGCGAGACCCGCTGTGAGCATTATCACGGTCCGCTCGATGTGATCGCGCTCCGGTTCGCCTGCTGCGGCGACTGGTACCCGTGTCATCTGTGTCACGAGGCGATCGCCGACCACGACGCCCGGCAGTGGGCGCGCGATGAGCGCGAGACGCCGGCGGTCCTGTGCGGTGTGTGCGGAGCGCTGCTGAGCATCCACGCGTACCTCGACGCGCAGCGGTGTCCCGCGTGCTCCGCCGGGTTCAATCCGGGATGCCGGACGCACCACCATCTCTACTTCGACTGAACACCCAGCCGAGCGATCTATACTGGGAGTTTGGCCGCTCGGCCGATTCCCCTTGAACGAACGGACATCCCGCTGTGCTTGCCGTGCACGAACTCGAGATCCGCGTGGGCGCACGCCTCCTTATGGAGAACGTGTCGTTCCGTGTGAGCGACGGAGACAAGATCGGTCTCGTCGGCCGCAACGGTGCAGGCAAGACCACGCTCACCAAGGTGCTGGCCGGTGATGTCCTCCCGTCGGGCGGGAACGTGACCCGTTCGGGAGAGCTCGGCTATCTGCCGCAGGACCCTCGTTCGGGCAACCCCGAAGACCTGGCGCGCACGCGCATCCTCGACGCGCGTGGGCTCGGTCAGCTCAACCTGGGGATGACCGAGGCGTCGATGGCGATGGGGTCGGACGACCCTGCTGTGGCCGACAAGGCCATGAAGCGCTACGCGCGCCTCACCGAGCAGTTCGAGGCGCAGGGGGGATACGCGGCCGAGGCCGAGGCCGCATCCATCGCGAACAACCTTTCGCTGCCCGACCGCATCCTCGACCAGCCGCTGTCGACGCTGTCCGGTGGCCAGCGCCGCCGCATCGAGCTGGCCCGTATCCTGTTCTCCGACGCCGAGACGATGATCCTCGACGAGCCGACCAACCACCTCGACGCCGACAGCGTGGTGTGGCTGCGTGAGTTCCTCAAGAACTACAAGGGCGGGCTGATCGTGATCAGCCACGACGTCGAGCTCGTCGGCGAGACCGTCAACCGCGTGTTCTACCTCGATGCGAACCGCCAGGTCATCGACACGTACAACATGAACTGGAAGAACTACCTGCGTCAGCGGGTGGCCGACGAGGAGCGTCGCAAGAAAGAGCGCGCCAACGCCGAGAAGAAGGCCACCACACTGCAGCTGCAGGCGGCCCGCTTCGGGGCGAAGGCGTCGAAGGCTGCGGCCGCTCACCAGATGATCGCTCGTGCCGAGAAGCTGCTCGCCGGGCTCGATGACGTCCGCCAGGAAGACCGGGTCGCGAAGCTGCGCTTCCCGAAGCCTGCTCCGTGCGGGAAGACGCCGATGATGGCGACCGGACTCTCGAAGTCGTACGGCTCGCTCGAGATCTTCACCGACGTCGACCTCGCGATCGACCGCGGTTCGAAGGTCGTCGTTCTCGGACTCAACGGTGCCGGCAAGACGACGCTGCTGCGGATGCTCGCGGGGGTCGACAAGCCCGACACCGGACAGCTGGAGCCCGGCCACGGGCTCAAGGTCGGCTACTACGCGCAGGAGCACGAGAACCTCGACGTGAACCGCTCGGTGCTCGAGAACATGGTGTCGGCGGCTCCGCACATCACCGAGATGGAAGCGCGCAAGGTGCTCGGCTCGTTCCTCTTCACCGGGGATGACGTGCTGAAGCCTGCCGGAGTCCTCTCCGGTGGAGAGAAGACGCGCCTGTCGCTCGCGACGCTGGTCGTGTCATCCGCCAACCTTCTGCTGCTCGACGAGCCGACCAACAACCTCGACCCCGCGTCGCGCGAGGAGATCCTCGGCGCGCTCGCCCACTACGAGGGTGCCGTCGTGCTCGTCTCGCACGACCCCGGGGCGGTGCAGTCGCTCAACCCCGAGCGCGTGCTGATCCTCCCGGATGGCGTCGAGGACATCTGGAGCCAGGACTACCAGGACCTGATCGAGCTCGCCTGACCTGCGTCGTCCGCGGTCGGTGGCATAGTCGAGAGCGTGACACACGAACTCGACTCGCACCTCCTCTCGCTCAACGACTGGCTGAGGGGCAGGCATGCCCTCACCGGAACAGCTCCGGAGTGGGATCTCGATGTGCTGCCGGATGACCCGAGCGCGCTCTTCGCCGAATGGTTGCGGGCCGCCTCGGATGCCGGTGTGGCCGAGCCGCACACCGTCACCCTCGCGACCGTGGACGCCGACGGGATCCCGGACGCGCGCACCCTCATCCTGAAGCGGATCGATGACCGGGGGTGGGCGTTCGCGAGTACCAGATCGTCGCGCAAGGGTGCCCAGCTCGCCGCCGCCCCTGCCGCGGCGCTGAACTTCTGGTGGCAGCCGCAGGTGCGGGCTGTGCGGGTGCGCGGGCGAGTGGAGGAAGCGACGGCCGAGGAGAGTGCCGCCGACCTCGCCGCGCGTTCCGCGTCAGCGCAGGCGGACATCGCCGACGGTGACTGGGTGCTGTGGCGGATCGTCCCCACCCGCATCGAGTTCTGGCAGGGCTCGAGAGACCGGCGACACACGCGCGTCATCTATGAGGCCGCCGGAGCGGAGTGGTCTCGAACGACCATCGGCGGTGCCGTGGGCGGACTGAGCGGGATCCGCTCCGTCTGATTCGCGTCAGCGGGCGTCGAGGAGCTCGTCTTCGACATCGGCATCCCGGTCGCGCCGCCGAGACTTCTTCACCGGCGTGGGGATGCCCTCGACCTCTTCGCGGTGCTTCACGATCTCGGTCCGGATGATGTAGCCGATGAACACGAAGCCCATCAGCGCGAACAGGATCCACTGGATCGCATACGAGAGATGCGGGCCCGGATCATCGGTGGGTGAGTCGAACCCGCCCAGTGTCCCTTCGCCGGCAGGATTCTCGCTGACGATCTGTCCGTACGCGCTCGTGATGACATCGCCGCCGACCAGCTCGGCGATCGAAGGCAGGTTGATCGTGGGCACCTGGCCCTCAGGGGCGCCTCGCCCGGACGCCGGGAGCTGCTCACCCGGGCGCAGCCGGACGATGACCTCGACCTCGCCGCTCGGGGGAGCCGGCACCGCATCGGGGGCATCGCCGTCACCCGGAGGCACCCACCCGCGGTCGACGATGAACACGCGACCGTCGACGTCGCGGAACGGCACCAGCACTTCGAACGCGCTCGTGCCGCCATGCGGTCGGTTGCGCACCAGCAGCTGCTCGTCGTCGAGGTACTCCCCGGTGAGCACCACCGGATGCCACACGTCGCCGGGGTCGAGTTCGCCATCGGTGCCGATGAGCTCTGCGAGCGGCACGGCATCCGCGTCGTAGTTCTTCTCGACGAGTGCGATCTGCTCCGATCGGTTCTCATTCCGATCGAACTGCCAGTGCGACAGGAAAGCGCAGGCGATGGCGAAGCCGATCGCGATCAGCACGTACACGGTCCAACGACCCATCCGGGCACTCATGAGGGGACACCATCTCTCACTGTCACGGGGAAGTCTCTCGCTGCCAGATAGTCGCGGAGGAAACCGACATGCTCATCGCACGCGAGCCAGACCTTCTCGCGGTCAGCCGCGTGGATGCGCGGATTGCGCCACACCACCTGCATGGTCGCCGCGGACCGGCATCCGGCCCGCGAGCACTCCAGTCCACTCACTCGCGATCCTGGCGGCTCTCGTGGATGGTGATGATCCCGGGATCCGTGATCGTCTCGACGGGCGTCGGGGTCGTGGCGATCGGAGCCTCGATCTGCTGCACCGGCGACTCCGCGGTCGTCTCCGTGCTGTCGCTGCCCGCGTTCGCGAAGACCACGGCGATGTACGGCAGGACGGCGGCGGCGAGTGCGAAGACCCAGGTGTACCAGCCATAGGGCTGGACGAACATCATGAGTGCGAAGCACACGATGCGGATCGTCATCGTCAGTGCGTACCGGCGGACACGGTGATCAGCCTCGGCCTGCGGCGACTGCGGCAGCGAGGTGACAGCAGGAACCAGCGGTTTGCTCTTCACGATGAGACAAGCCTACGCCGGTGAGGGGGCGCCGGGGTGCCCCGCGACCTGTCAGGACGAGAAGATGAACGGCAGCGTGAAGGCGCCGAAGAACGCGAAGCTGACGACTGTCATGACGATCGTGATGGCGAGGACCGCGACCATGATGTAGCCCATGATGAGCCCGGCGAAGGCCAGACCACGGCCGCCGATGGCCGGGTTGTTCTTCGTCTGGCGCAGAGCCATGTGCCCGGTGATCACGGCGACGATCGACGCGACCATGGGAATCACCGCCCAGAACAGGACCAGCCCGGCGATGCCGCAGATCAGCGATGTGATCGCGAGCCCGCTCGCCGGACGCGGAGCGGGGTAGACCGGAGCGGCGTAGGCGGGATACCCGGCACCGGGCTGACCGGGCGCGGAGTACTGCGGTTGCTGAGAGGCGGCGCCGTAGGGCTGGACGGCAGCCGCGCCGTAGGGCTGCTGCGCGGGTGCTGACACGTACGGCTGCTGAGCCGGTGTTGCGCTGTAGGGCTGTGCACCATGGGGCTGCTGTGCGGGTGCGAACGTCGGCGCGGCGCCGGGGTACGCCTGCGTCGGCGCGGCGCCGGGGTATGCCTGGGTCTGCTGCGTGGGCGCGGTGCCGGGGTAGATCTGGGGCGGCTGCGCCGGGGCGGCCTGGTGGGGATATGCGGGCGGTGCGGGCGCGAGCGGTGGCGCGGGCGGGGGCGCCGGCTGTTCGGCGCCCGGAGAGGTGGGGATGCTGTTGTCGCTCACGGTGGTGCCCTTTCGTCGGGTTCAGCGTCCCAGTCCGGGAAGGCGCTGTCAAACGTCGCGGGACGCACGCGGCATCATCGGTAGGATCGATGACGACCCGGCCCGACCCCCACCGGCCAGATCAGGAGTGGAAAATGAGTTCTCGCGTCGTCCTCGTCACCGGAGGCAACCGCGGCATCGGCCGTGCGATCGCCGAACGATTCGTCCGTGACGGGTACCGCGTCGCCGTCACCGCACGCAGCGGTGAAGGTCCGGAGGGCACCCTGACGGTGCGCGCAGACGTCACCGATGCCGCTGCGCTCGATGCGGCGTTCACCGAGGTCGAGCAGCAGCTCGGACCCGTGGAGATCGTCGTCGCCAATGCGGGCATCACGAAGGACACGCTGCTCCTGCGTATGAGTGAGGATGACTTCGACAGCGTCGTGGCCACCAACCTCGGCGGCACCTTCCGCGTCGTCAAGCGCGCATCGAAGGGGATGCTGCGCGCGCGCTTCGGCCGCGTGATCCTGATCTCGAGCGTCGTCGGTCTCTACGGCTCGGCCGGGCAGGTGAACTACTCGGCGTCGAAGAGCGCACTCGTGGGCTTCGCGCGATCGCTCACCCGCGAGCTCGGCGGCCGCGGCATCACCGCGAACGTCGTCGCCCCCGGTTTCATCGAGACGGACATGACGGCTGAGCTCCCCGAAGAGACGCAGAAGCAGTACAAGGCGAACATCCCGGCAGGACGCTTCGCCACTCCCGACGAGGTCGCGGGTGTCGTCACGTGGCTCGCTGGCGACGACGCGGGATACATCTCCGGTGCCGTCATCCCGGTCGACGGCGGACTCGGAATGGGGCACTGAGCCGACTCGCTGCGTCAGCGGCGGGTGACCGCCGCATCGATGAGTTCGGCGAGCCGGCTCGGCATCGAGAACTGCGGCCAGTGACCTGAGCCGATTCGCACGACCTCGGCGTCAGCGATCGCCCGGAACTCGTCGGCGTACGGGCCCCACTGCTCGAGCTCGGACTCGAGGGTCTCGCGGTCCATGCCGCCCATGAGCAGCGTCACGGGGACGGAATGCCGGGCCCCTGGACCGAGTGCGATCTCATCGGTCGGCACCTTGGCCGGCACGCTTCGTGCGAGGGGCGCGGTGCGCGAGCGGGTGTCTTCGTCGAGATCGTCGACGTCTTCGGCGGGGAAGAAGTCCCAGCCGGGAAAAGGCACGACGCCGTCGACGACCTCGAACTCGCTGATGCCGAAACCCGACGGCGGAGGCACAGTGTCGACGAACACCGCTCTGGCCACGGCGTCGGGGCGTGCGTCCGCGACCCCCCACGCGACATTGCCTCCGCCGCTGTGACCGACGACCACGACGGGGCGTCCGACCGCATCGACCGCGGCCACGGCGGCATCGACCCACTCCGAGATGCCGATCTCGGACGATTCCGACGCGGGTACCCCGACGCCCGGCATCGTGAGCGGATGAACCGTGTGACCGGCGCGCTCGAGTTCGGTCGTGACGTCGTTCCAGCTCGAGGCATCGAGCCAGAGGCCCGGGATGAGGATGATGTCCATGGCCCGACGATAGACCGGGCTTCGGACATCCGCTACGGCAGCAGGGCGATGACCTCGGACAGGTTCTGCGGGCCGACGACCAGGCTTGCGGCCGCGCGCACGGCAGGCTTCGCGTTGAACGCGACTCCGAGCCCGGCGACAGACATCATCCTCAGGTCGTTGGCTCCGTCGCCGATCGCGATCGTCGCGTGGCGCGGCACTCCGAGCTCGTCCGCCCAGGCGAGCAGCGATGCGGCCTTGGCAGCAGCATCGACGATCTCGCCGTCGACCCGACCAGAGAGCGCGCCGTCGGTGACCTCCAGGCGGTTCGCGCGCCAGCGGTCCACGCCGAGCCCGGGGGCGACGTCGTCGAGGATCTCGTGGAAGCCGCCGGACACGACACCGACGACACCACCGCGTTCATGGACGGCGGCCGTCAGCTCATGGACGCCGGGCGTCGGCTCGATGCGGGTGAGCACCCGGGCGAAACCCGACACCGGCACGCCCTCGAGGGCTGCGACCCGCGACCGCAGACTCGTCGCGAAGTCGATCTCGCCGCGCATCGCGGCCTCCGTGGCTGCCTGCACTTCGTCGCGACGCCCAGCTTCGTCGGCGATGAGTTCGATCACCTCATTGCGGATGAGTGTGGAATCAGCATCGAGGACGACGAGGAAGCGCGCAGCAGTCACGCTCCCCAGCGTATCGACAGCTGCGCTCGTCGACGTGCGGTGCGGGACTCCGATGACCCGGTCACCGTTCGATGAACAGGCCCTTGCCGACCACGGTGATGCCCGACTCCGTCACGGTGAACCCCCGGGCGAGATCGCGCTCTCGGTCGACGCCCACGGTCGCGCCGTCGGCGAGGACCACGTTCTTGTCGAGGATCGCGCGATGCACTCGAGAACCCGCTCCGACCCGCACCCCGTCGAAGACGACGGAGTCGGTGATCGTGGAGCCGCCGCCCGCGAGGGTCCACGGCCCGACGACGCTGCGTTCGAGATGTGTTCCCGACAGCACGGACCCGAGTGACACGATCGAGTCGATCGCGTTGCCGATGCGGCCCACCGAGTCGCGCACGAACTTCGCGGGCGGCGAGTTCACGGCCTGCGAATGGATCGGCCACTCCATGTTGTAGAGGTTGAAGATCGGCAGCGTCGAGATCAGATCCATGTGGGCGTCGAAGAACGAGTCGATGGTACCCACGTCGCGCCAGTACGAACGATCGCGGGGAGAGGAACCCGGGACATCGTTCTGCTTCATGTCGTAGTAGCCGGCCTCACCGCGGTCGACGAAGTACGGCACGATGTCGCCACCCATGTCGTGGCCGGAGGTCGGCGATTCGCCGTCGGCCTCGACGGCGGCGATCAGAGCGTCGGCGTCGAAGATGTAGTTGCCCATCGAGGCGAGCACCTCGTGCGGGGAGTCCTCGAGGCCGGCGATGTCGGTCGGCTTCTCGAGGAACTGCTTGATGCGTCCGGTCTCGGTGTCTGCATCGATCACGCCGAACTGCGACGCCATCGAGAGGGGCTGGCGGATGCCGGCGACGGTGGCTTTGGCGCCGGACTCGATGTGCGCCTCGAGCATCTGACGGAAGTCCATGCGGTACACGTGATCGGCGCCGATCACGACCACGATGTCGGGCTTCTCGTCGTTGATCAGGTTGAGGCTCTGGAGGATCGCGTCGGCGGAGCCGGAGAACCAGCGCTTGCCGAGTCGCTGCTGCGCGGGCACCGATGTGACGTACGAGTCGAGCAGTGCTGACATGCGCCACGTCTGCGAGATGTGCCGGTCGAGGCTGTGCGACTTGTACTGCGTGAGGACGACGACCTGACGAAGCCCCGAATTTATGAGGTTCGAGATCGCGAAATCGATCAATCGGTACTGTCCGCCGAAGGGCACTGCAGGTTTCGCGCGATCAGCCGTGAGGGGCATGAGACGCTTTCCCTCGCCGCCGGCGAGGATGATGCCGAAGATCTTCTTTGGTGCGGACATGCACCCACCATAGAGGCGAATCGGCCCGGCGAACTAGCATCTGGACAAGTGAGTCACTACCGTCTAGACATGCGCGTCGAGATGATCACGAAGGAATACCCGCCGGAGATCTACGGAGGTGCGGGCGTCCACGTCGCCGAGCTCGTCACGGCCCTGCGGCAGAATATCGATGTACAGGTTAGAGCCTTCGGTTCTCCGCGTGATGAGGCGGGTACTTTCGCGTATCGGACGCCCTCGGAACTCGCCTCCGCGAACGCCGCTCTGCAGACGCTAGGCACGGATCTCGAGATCGTCTCGGCCATCTCCGACGCCGACCTCGTGCACAGCCACACCTGGTACGCGAACTTCGCCGGGCACATCGCCTCCCAACTGCACGGGATCCCGCACGTGCTCACCGCGCACAGCCTCGAGCCGCTGCGCCCGTGGAAGGCCGAGCAGCTCGGCGGTGGATACGCGGTGTCGAGCGGCATCGAGAAGCTCGCCTACGAGAATGCGGCGGCGGTCATCGCGGTGAGCGCGGGCATGCGCGCCGACATCCTGCGCAGCTACCCGTCGGTCGACCCGGCCAAGGTGCGCGTGATCCACAACGGGATCGATGTCGAACGGTGGCGGCCGGTGCAGAACCCCGCCTTCCTCGAATCCGTCGGGATCGACCCGGCCCGACCGTCCGTCGTCTTCGTCGGGCGTATCACCCGGCAGAAGGGCCTGCCCTACCTGCTGCAGGCCGCTCGTCTGCTGCCCCCTGAGGTGCAGCTGATCCTCTGTGCCGGCGCCCCGGACACTCCCGAGATCATGGCCGAGGTGCAGGAGGGCGTGAAGCTCCTGCAGCAGACCCGCGACGGTGTCGTCTGGATCGAGCGGATGCTGCCGCGCGACGAGCTCTCGGCGATCCTCACGGCCGCGACGACCTTCGTCTGCCCGTCTGTCTACGAGCCGCTGGGCATCGTGAACCTCGAGGCGATGGCATGCGGGGCAGCGGTCGTCGGCACGGCGACCGGGGGCATCCCCGAGGTCGTCGCCGACGGCGTCACCGGGCGACTCGTGTCGATCGAGCAGCTGCAGGACGGCACGGGAACCCCCGTGGACCCGGAGCGGTACATCGCCGATCTCGCCGACGTGCTCACCGAGGTGACCTCCGATCCGGAGCGCGCACGGGCATACGGCGAGGCCGGTCGGGAGCGCGCCCGCGACGAGTTCAGCTGGGGTGCGATCGCCGACACCACGCGCGCGCTGTACGCGGAGCTGACGTCCTGAGCCGATAGGCTGGGAGCATGTCGAGCGCTCTGGAATTCACCGACGTCGTCGTGCGCCGCGAGGGCCGCAACATCATCGATCACGTGACCTGGCAGGTCGACGACGATCAGCGATGGGTGATCCTGGGCCCGAACGGCGCGGGAAAGACGACCCTGCTGCAGTTGGCCGACACGCTCATGCACCCGACCTCCGGAACGGTGACCGTGCTGGGGGAGACCGTGGGCCGCACCGACGTGTTCGAGGTGCGGCCGCGCATCGGCTTCGCGTCCTCCGCGATGGCGAAGCGCGTGCCGCGTGATGAGACGGTGCTCAACACCGTCCTCACCGCCGCATACTCGGTGCTCGGCCGATGGAACGAGAACTACGAGGACATCGATGAGCGTCGCGCGCTGCGCGTGCTCGGCGACTGGCGTCTCGAGCACCTCGCCGAGCGCACGTTCGGGACACTGAGCGACGGCGAGCAGAAGCGCGTCCAGATCGCTCGCGCCGTGATGACCGACCCCGAGCTGCTCCTCCTCGACGAGCCGACGGCGTCGCTCGATCTCGGGTCACGGGAAGAACTGCTCGCCCTGCTCAGCGGCTACGCGTCGTCGCCGACGACGCCCGCGATGCTGATGGTCACGCATCACGTGGAGGAGATCCCGGTCGGCTTCACCCATGCGCTGCTCATGCGCGAGGGGCGCATCGTCGCCGCGGGGCCGGTCGCCGAGACCCTGACCGCCGAGACGCTGACCGAGACGTTCGGTATGCCGATCGTGCTCAGCAGCGAAGACGGTCGCTACGCCGCGCGCGCGGCGTCCTGATCGCGATCTGATAGAATCGATCCTTGGTGCTCTCTGCACCGCAGACTTCCCTCGTCCCTGGCACAATCCAGGGCAGCAACTAAGGAATCCCATGAAGACTGACATTCACCCCGAGTACAAGGCTGTCGTGTTCCGCGACCTGGGCTCGGGAGAGACGTTCCTCACCCGTTCGACCGTGACCGGCGACAAGACGATCGAGCTCGACGGCGTCGAGTACCCCGTCATCGACGTCGAGATCTCGTCGGCATCGCACCCGTTCTACACGGGCAAGCAGCGCATCATGGACTCGGCCGGCCGCGTCGAGAAGTTCAACCAGCGCTTCAAGGGCTTCGGCGGCTCGTCCAAGTAACGACCACCGCGTCAGAAGGCCCCGGTTCCTCGGAACCGGGGCCTTCTTCGTGTTCACCTGGAGGCGAGCGGTCCTCAGAGATCGATGACGATGCGTTCCCCGTCTATCCGGCTGGGCGGGTCGCCGGGGGAGGGCGCGGGGGCCGTGCGCTTGGTCTGGCGGTCGCGCTCGATGCCGGCCTCGTGGGCCGACGGCATCCAGACCGCCTCGAACGACCCTCCGAGTCCGCCACCGGCACTCTCGTACTTCTTCTCGAGGGGCACCCTGGCATACGCCGCCACGATCACCACGACGATCGCGGTCACGACGATGAGGAGGATCGCGATCGTCAGGAGCATCCCGAGTGTGTCGGCCATGGAATCAGGCTATGCGGCTCCGGACGTGGGGGCATCCGCCTGCAGGGGGATCCTCAACGGACGCGGCGACCGTGGGCGAGATCGAAGAGGCGGGTCAGCACGGGGCCGGAGCGTACGCCGTTGTGCTCGTGCTCGCTGGTCACCCAGAGCGTGACGCCGGGCAACAGACGAGCGGTCTCGAGGGAGAACTCCATCGGCACGTACACGTCGTTCACGTACACCGCCGCAGCGCCCGTCGCACCGGACGTCGCGATGGCGACCTCGTCGTAGATGCGCGGCCACTCGAACTCCGCCAGCGCGAGCGTGACGTCGCGCCAGGGCTGAAATGCCGGCACCGTCTCGGTCCACTCGCGGCGGATGTGCTCGCCTGTGAAGAGCGTGACGTCGTCGCGGAAGTCCTGGGGCTCCGTGCGCTCCGCCGACCACTGCGTCGCGTGCCCGCTCGCGTAGCTCGATTCATGGAACGCGAAGTAGAGCGGGTTGCGGCCGCCGTAGGGCATCGCGTGCATCAGATCGTGACGGAAGGCGTTGGACGCGGGATCGCGCTCGAGCAGCGACCACACGGCTTGCCAGCCGTCGTTCGTGCCGAGCGCCGAGCCCACGGAGCGCAGCCTCGACGGTGAGACGATCTCGCCGTCGGGCAGGATGATGTCACCTGCCGCGGCTCGATCTACGAGACGCCGCATGGCATCCCTGTGCTCGGGGAACCGACGGTAGTACTGCTCGGAGGCCGCGCGCATCTTGTCGTAGCAGAGCGCGTACACCTCGTCCGGGTGGCGGCTCACGGTGCTGAGCCCACCCGTGATGAAGACGTCGGCCAGCGAGTCGGCGTCGGTCGACAGGTAGGCGAGGGTCGTGAATCCGCCGAACGACTGACCGAGCACGCTCCACGTCTCGGCGCCGAGGTGTTCGCGCATCGCCTCGCAGTCGCGGACGATCGAGTCCGCGCGCAGGTGCGTGAGGTGCTCCGCGACCGCGGCCGATCCGCGCTCGAGGTCGGCATCGCCGACCGGCGTCGAGAGTCCGGTGCCTCGCTGGTCGAGCATCACGACCCGGTAGTGCGCGAGCGCCTCGTCGAGCCAGGCGGGCGACGTCGACGAGTGGAACGGACGGGGTGCTTCGTGACCTGGTCCCCCCTGCAGGAAGACCAGGTAGGGGAGCCTCTCGCCTCCCTCGCGGGTGACGACGCGGGCGAAGACGTCGATCGTGCGGGTGTCGGCCGGGTCGCCCCACACGAGAGGGACGGTGAGCGTGTGCTCCTCGACAGTGAGGTCGAGCAGGCGGCGGATGGTGGTCGTCATGTCACATCACATTCCCGATGTAGGAGTACTTGACGAACACCTCGGAGGCGATGCCGGCCTCCTGGAGCACGCCCTGCACCGCGTTCATCATGTAGTTCGAGTCCCATCCCATGTACAGGTGGTGCGACTCGTCGAGCTGGTCCCACTGGCCCTTCCAGGCCATGTCGTCGTAGATCGGTCCGCCGTGGGTGGCGCAGTACGTCACAGCCGCATCGCGTGTGTCGGTCCAGGCACGGCGGAAGACCCGGTTGAACAGGTATCGGACGTCGAAGACCTCCCAGCGCTCGCCCCGGTACTCGACGTACTCGAACTCGCGCTCCCACCCGGCGGGCCAGCCACGGCGACGCACCGCGTCGAGGATGGGGGTCAGGCCGTCGTCATCGATCTCGGGCAGAGCGGGCCTCGCCCAGATGCGCAGCAGCTCTGCGGTGAGGCGGATGGTGCGTTCCGAGATGGCGGCGGTGCCCCACATGTCGGTCGCTTCGAGCGCCTTCGTCTCGGCGACGGAACTCCTCGCATAGGCGGAGTCGCGCTTGGCTGCGAACGACTCGCCGAACACGCGCTCTGCGAGGTGCTGCTCGAGGAGCGTGAGGTTTCCGAGCGTCGGTGCGAGAGCGCGATGCGCATTGCGCTCGTCGTCGGAGTAGTCGATCCACGGGCGTACGCCGTCTCCTGACCAGCTGTCGCTGGGCACGGTCGGCACGATGTGCTCGACGTCGAAGTCGCCGGCGTCGTCGACCCCCTCCAGACGTCCGAGCACGTACGCAGGATGCGGGAGCTCGCTGTACTTCAGCACGGCGCTCACACGCTCGTCCGAGGGGGTGATCCGAGCGAAGGCGCGGGCCAGTGCGTCTCTGCCGCCCCGCCGCGCGCGGCAGAGACGCGCGACGAGACGCTCATTCGGAAGATTCACGAGGGTGCGGCGCAGGTACATCGTCTGGATCCACTCGAGCGTCTGCAGGAGCTCATCGCGTCCGATGAGCCCTCGCGAGTGATCGCTGTAGACGCTCAGCACCAGGGGGTACGACGCCCGCCCGAAGGTGTTCACGAACCGCAGCTGCCGCGCGATCTCGGAGTCGTTCTCGAGCGTGGGGTCGAGCAGGATGCCGTAGATCTCGGCGTAGTGGCGCCAGACCTCGGCATCCGCCTGCAGATGATCGAGGTCGACACGGGGGAAGGAGCGCCGGAAGGCGCTGTAGACGCCGTGCTCGCCGTTCGCGGCGACCTCTCGTCCTGTGGTCATCACGAGGTAGTGCCGCCAGAACGCACCGATCGTCTCTCCGGTGTGGCGTTCGATCGGCATCCAGAACCGGGTCTCGACATCGAGCTGCTCGGCGTGGGTGAGGCCCATCAGGATGTAGTTGTGGATGAGCTCGTGATCACGCAGCGGTTCGCCGGTGGAGTTCAGGCTCTCGAAGATCTGCTGCGCATTCGCCTCTGTGCCGAGCGTGATCGACACGTGCTCGAGCCTCTGCAGTCCGCGCCAGATCGAGGGCACCTCGTCGACGTGCACCTGGCTGCGGAAGAACGCGTAGTTGTCGTCGAAGCGCGACTCACGGTCCGCGTGGTCGCCGCGTTCGAGCACCACCGACTCGTAGAGCTCGGCCCAGGCGTCGTGCGGGCGCAGCTTGGTGCGGGTGGGGTCGTCCGGACGCACGAGAACACGATCGAGCTCGGCGGCCAACTCGAGGGAGGAGTCCTGCACTGCGTGCCGCAGAGCCGCGACGAGCAGCATGAGCGTCGTGATGCGCTGCTGCCCGTCGATCAGGACGAGCTCTGTGTCGGCGTCCGAGTCATCGGAGGCCGACAGGATCGACCCGATGAAGTGGCGGTGGGACTCGTCTTCGCGTGCCACGGCTCGAACGTCGGAGAGCAGCTGCTCGCATCCGCCGATGTCCCATCGGTACTGACGCTGATACACCGGCACAACGATGGTGGTGGAGTCCTCTGCGAGCCACTCGATCGTGTTGACAGCTGTCGCCTCGACGTTGGTCGCAGTGCTCATGCTGGTGTCTCGTCCTCCCGTAACGCCCGGCGCCGAGGAGTCGCCAGGCGCCCGATTCAGTCTATTCGCTTATTCACGGCGACCCTCTGCGGCGCTCCAGAGGCGCCCTGTTAGGCTTGCCTTATCAGGGCCTGTTAAAACGTGCTGGCCCCCGATGAAAGGACATCTCAGTCATGGGATACATCAAGTCAAAAGCCCTCGAAGACAAGGGCTTCGTCGTTCTCGACAGCTACGACCAGGAGCTCGACCCCAAAGAGTGGCTCGACATCGAGTACAACGACTGGAAGTCGTCGGGTGACACCCGCTTCGCTCCGCTCGCCAGTGCCAAGGGCGAGATCGAGTGCAACGGCTTCTGGAACCACAAGCCGCCGCGCACCGACAAGGACGGCGTCTGGATCGACGAGCAGACCGCCAAGGCGCCGAACCTGACGCGTCGCGCGCAGGAGCCGGGTGCCAACGTCGGTCGTTGCCGTGTGATCGAGCTGCAGCCGACGCCGTACGGCGAGTGCCTCTACAACCTCCACCAGGACGACAACAACCGCCTGAACCCCGACGGCACCGGTTGGGTCGTGCGCGGATTCTTCAACCTCAGTGACGACAAGGACAGCTTCTTCGTCCTGCGCGAGAACCGCACCGACCCGAGCATCGAGTACCGCATCGCACTGCCGGCCGGCGCGCAGCTGATCGTCGACACGCAGCGTCTGTGGCACGCCGCGACGCACGTCGGCACCGAGCCGCGCTACTGCCTCATCACGTCGTGGACGTCGGGCCCCGAGCTCGACGCCTACATCGAGAAGTACAACGGCACGCAGGATGTGCCGAACGTCGACGTCCCGCAGGACGTGCTCGAGGCCGGCTACGCCGAGCAGGCTCGTCGTGACGCCGCCCGTGCCGCGTACTACGCCGCCAAGGGCCAGCAGGTCAAGCAGGCGATGAGCGAGGCCTGAGCCTCCTCCGATTCAGGACCGGTGACGGTCCGAAGGCCCCGGTCCTCGTGACCGGGGCCTTCTTCGTCGAATCACATGCTTGTGATTTCGCCTGGTCTGGGCGAGAATAGCCCCATAACCGCATATTCACGCCAGTTCTCGTTGTTTCAGGTCGTTGGGGAAGACGCACCTGATGAAACGGAGAGATCATGGCGACGGCTTACGCACGCGGAGTGGTGTTCATCCACTCTGCACCTCGCGCGCTCTGCCCGCACCTGGAATGGGCGGTAGGACGCGCCATCGGTCGTGCGGTGAACTTCGACTGGAGTGACCAGCCGGTGCTCGACGGTGCTCGCCGTGCGGAGTTCTACTGGGACGGTCCCGTCGGAACCGGTGCTGCTCTCGCCACGGCTATCCGCGGCTGGGAGCATCTCCGCTTCGAGGTCACGGAGGATCCCACTCCGCGGAGCGATGGCGGCCGTTGGCTGCACACCCCCGACCTCGGCATCCACTACGCGCAGACCGATGCCGCCGGCAACATCGTGATCGGCGAGGACCGCATCCGCTACGCGATGGAGATCGCGGCCGGCAGCGCCACGGAGTTGCAGCGCGAACTCGACATCGCTCTCGGCTCGGCGTGGGACGAAGAGCTCGAGCCGTTCCGCCACGCGAGTGACGACGCCCGGGTCGTCTGGCTGCACAAGGTGGGCTAGTCGGCCGCGGCGCACAGACCTGGAACGGGAAGGCGTGAGTATCGGATGCCGGTGAGTGATCCCGGACGCTGAGAATGCGAATCCCTGTTCCACATGACGAGGACCCCGCCCCTGATCCAGGGGCGGGGTCCTCGTCTGCTCTCAGATGACGGCTGAGCTCGGCACCTCCCGAGGTGCGGACGCTCCGCCTGCCATGACGTCATTCCAGGCGAGCTGCAGGCGTCCCATCGCGTCGGCCATCCGCTCGGGGGGAAGAGTGATGGGGATGCGCAGGCGGCGCTCGAGGACTCCTCCGGTGGTGAACCGCGGGCCCGGCGGAAGGATCAGCTGATGGTCGCGCGACGCGAGCGAGAGCGACGTCGAGATCGGAGCGCCCAGGTCGAGCCAGGCGGAGAGGCCACCGCTCGTCGGCGGCATGGAGAGGCCGCCGATGGATGCGAGGCCGGTGG
Source organism: Microbacterium phyllosphaerae (assembly GCF_017876435.1). NCBI lineage: Bacteria > Bacillati > Actinomycetota > Actinomycetes > Micrococcales > Microbacteriaceae > Microbacterium > Microbacterium phyllosphaerae. Next base: position 2,673,158 of record NZ_JAGIOA010000001.1, on the reverse strand, counting down.
CGACCGCCTCGCGGCCGGCTCGCAGGCGCGCCGTGACGTGCGCGGTGAGCGCCGGCATGTCCTGTAGGAGCTCGACGGCGATGCACTGCTCGAGCAGAGCCGTGCCCAGCTCGAACGAGGGGCGGGTCGCGAGCAGTCGGGCGATGAGCGAGCGCTCAGCGCGGATCCAGCCGATGCGCAACCCGCCCCAGGCGATCTTGGACATCGAGCCCACGGTGATGACCTGCGGACTGAAAGCGGCCATCGGGAGCGGCGACCAGCCGCGATCGATGTCGAGCTCGGCGGTGGTCTCGTCGACGACCACGTGCGTGCCCGAGTTCCTCGCCGTCGTCGCGATGCGGGACCGCTCGGCATCGCTCAGGCTGGCTCCGGTCGGGTTGTGGAAATCCGGGATGAGGTACGCGACGTGCGGGCGGCTGCGCAGAAGCGTGTCGCTGAGGTGACGCTCGTCCCAGCCTGTGACATCCACGGGGGTGGGGAGAAGCCGGTATCCGTGCCGGTGCAGGGCTTCGAGCGCGTGCGGGAAGGTCGGCTGCTCGACCAGTGCCCGTTCTCCCCGCCGGCCGATCGTGGCGAGGACGAGGTGGAAGGCATTGAGCGCGCCGGACGTGATGATGATCTCGTCGGCGTCCGTCTCGACGCCGCGTTCGGTGAAGCGGCGCGCGACCGCTTCACGCAGTTCGGGGAGTCCGCGCAGCGAATACCCGCTCGTCCCGCGGAGCGCGGCCAGCCGGGGGAGCGACCGCACCGTGGCGTCGTACAGCCCAGGCGTCGAATCCATCGAGGCGATGGAGAGGTCGATGGCTGCGTCGTCGTCCGTGTTCGTGGCGGTGGGTGGGGAGTGCGGGAGGGCGACTCGGGTGCTGCCGCCGTGCAGCCGAGACACGTATCCGTCGCCTTCGAGGAGGCTGTACACGCGGGTCGTGGTCGAGCGTGAACGGCGCAACTCGAGCGCGAGCGCCCGCTCACTGGGCAGCCGCTCTCCGACGGTCAATCGGCCGTCGAGGATCAGGGCACGGATCTGCTCCGCGAGCGACGCAGCGGTCGCCCCGGCGACGCTCTGGGCGCCGAGTTGCTCGACGAGTCGGGAGGTCATCTCCCCAGCATGCCGCAAAGTGGCCTGGTTACGGCAGGCCACTTTTCACAGACTGGCCTCGGCGTCGCGTCGTCCACCGGGGCCACGATGGAACAATGCACCTGCGTTCGGTCTTCCTGCCCATCGCCGCCACGAGCCGGCGCGACGTCGTCGAGCGCATCGTCCAGCTGCTCGTGGGCCTGTTCCTCTACGGCGTCGCCCTCGGCCTGATGGTGCGCGGTGGAATCGGCGTCGCCCCCTGGGACGTGCTCGCTCTCGGTATCGCCGGACAGGCGGGGATCGGTTACGGATTCGTCACCGTCCTCGTGTCAGTGCTCGTGCTGGTGCTGTGGATCCCGCTCCGCCAGCGCGTCGGCCTCGGCACTCTGCTGAATGCACTGCTCGTGGGACCGAGCGCCGACGTGGCCCTCTTCGTGATCCCCGCACCGCCGTCGATCTGGGTGGGCGCCCCGATGTTCGTGGCGGGCCTGCTTCTCCTCGCATTCGCGACCGGCCTGTACATCGCCGCGGACTTCGGCCCAGGACCCCGAGACGGGCTGATGACGGGACTCGTCGCGCGCACCGGCCGGCCCGTCTGGCTGGTGCGCACCCTCATCGAGGGCAGCGTGCTGCTGATCGGCTTCCTTCTCGGAGGGCCGGTCGGCGTGGGAACGGTGCTCTTCGCCTTCGGGGTCGGACCGCTGGTCGGCTGGTTCCTGCCCTGGACCACCCGTCTGCGAGCGGCTCGTTCGCGGCAGCTCGCCCGGGCATAGCCCCGAGAGGGCGGAAGACGAGAACGGCCCCCGGGATCACCCGGGGGCCGTTCTCGTGCGTGTCTGAGGGTCAGTCGGCGCTCGCGAAGACCGCGACGGCGTTGTGGCCACCGAAGCCGAACGAGTTGCTGATCGCGTACAGCTGACCGTCGCCGAGAGGCTGCGCCTCGCCCGAGAGCTTGAACGGCACGGCCGGGTCGGGCTCCGTCATGTTGATCGTCGGCGGCGCCACGCGGTCGCGGAGCGCGAGCAGAGAGAAGATCGCCTCGAGTGCGCCGGTGCCACCCAGCAGGTGACCGGTCGACGCCTTCGTCGCCGAGACCGGGATCTCGTCGATCCGGTCGCCGAAGACCTTCTTGAGCGCGACGTACTCGTTCGGGTCACCGACCGGGGTCGACGTCGCGTGCGCGTTGATGTGGGCGACCTGATCGGCGGTGATGCCGGCCTCTTCGAGAGCCTGGGTGACCGCACGTGCTGCGCCGTTGCCCTCGGGGTCGTTGCCCGTGATGTGGTACGCGTCAGCAGTCACTCCGCCGCCGAGGACGTAGCCGTAGATCTTGGCTCCGCGAGCCGTGGCGTGCTCTTCCGTCTCGAGGATCAGCGCCGCGGCGCCCTCTCCCATGACGAAGCCGTCGCGGTCGATCGCGCCGGGGCGGGATGCGGTGGCGGGGTCGTCGTTGCGGCGCGACAGCGCCTGCGCCGAGGCGAAGGACGCCATCGTGATCGGGTGGATGGCCGACTCGGTTCCACCGGCGATCACGACATCGGCGAGACCGTCCTGCAGGTGGTGGAACGCGTGGATGATCGACTCGGTACTGGAGGCGCACGCACTCACGACCGTCTGGGCGTAGGCGCGTGCCTGGAACTGCAGCGACAGGTTGCCCGCTGCGGCGTTCGGCATCAGCATCGGGACGGTGAGGGGCATCACACGGCGGGGCCCCTTCTCGCGCAGCGTGTCCCACGCGTCGAGGAGGGTCCAGAGGCCGCCGATGCCGGTGGCGAAGTCGACACCGAGGCGCTCGGGGGCGACCTCGGGGGATCCTGCATCCGCCCAGGCCTCACGAGCCGCGATGAGCGCGAACTGGGAGGAGGGGTCGAGCCGCTTCGCCTCATGGCGGGGCAGGACCTCTTCGGGGCGGACGATCGCCTCTGCGGCGAAGGTGACGGGCAGCTCGTACTGCTGAACCCAGTCGTGTTCGAGGGGTCGGGTTCCGGACTGTCCTGCGAGCAGGTTGGTCCAGTTCTCGGGAGCTGTCCCGCCGATGGCGGACGTGGCGCCGATGCCGGTGACGACGATGCGCTTGGTCATGTGTGGTTCCTTGTCAGGCGGGTCGAGCAGAAGGCGGGCAAGGCGGAGGATGCCACGCCCCGCAGGCGCGGGGGTGGCATCCTGCGTGGATTACTCCTGGCCGGCGACGATGAAGTTGACGGCGTCTCCGACGGTCTTGAGGTTCTTGACCTCGTCGTCGGGGATGGTGACGCCGAACTTCTCCTCGGCGTTGACGACGATCGTCATCATCGAGATCGAGTCGATGTCGAGGTCGTCGGTGAACGACTTCTCGAGGGCGACCTCGGAGGCGTTGATGCCGGTCTCGTCGGTGATCAGCTCTGCGAGGCCAGCGAGGACCTCATCGTTGGTGAAAGCCATGTGGTCTTCCTCTTTCTTACGGGTTGTGTATCGGAACCGTGGAACAGTCTAGGGAAGGTCGGCGCGTTCTCAGGGGAGGACGACGACCTGGGCGGCGAACACGAGGCCCGCGCCGAAGCCGATCTGCAGCGCGAGACCGCCCGAGAGCTCCGGGTGCTCGGCCATGAGCCGGTGGCTCGCGAGGGGGATCGAGGCGGCCGAGGTGTTGCCTGTGGTCTCGATGTCACGTGCGATGACCGTGGACTCCGGCAGCTTGAGCTGCTTGGCGAACTCGTCGATGATGCGCATGTTCGCCTGGTGCGGGATGAACGCGGCGATGTCGGTCGGCTCGACGCCGGCCCGGTCGAGAGCTTCGCGCGCGACCTTCGCCATCTCCCACACCGCCCAGCGGAAGACCGTCTGGCCCTCCTGGCGCAGGGTCGGCCACGGCACTTCGCCGTCGCGGAACTCGGTGAGAGTGCCGTTCATGCCGACGGCGTCTGCCTTCGAGCCGTCGGAACCCCACACCGCAGGGGCGATGCCCGGCGTGTCGCTCGGTCCGATGAGCGCGGCACCCGCGCCGTCACCGAGCAGGAACGAGATGCTGCGGTCGGCCGGGTCGACGATGTCCGAGAGCTTCTCGGTGCCGATCACGAGGGCGTAGCGTGCCGCTCCGGACCTGATCAGGGCGTCGGCCTGGGTGACGGCATACGCGTATCCGGCGCAGGCGGCGTTGATGTCGTACGCAGCGGCGGGGTTCGCGCCCACGCGGTCGGCGACGATCGCGGAGACCGAGGGCGACTGCTTGGGGTTGCTGATGGTGGCGACGATGACGAGATCGACCTGGTCGGCCGAGATGCCGGACTTCTCGATCGCCTCGGCGGCTGCGACGGTCGCGAGATCGATCGCATCCGTGCCCTTGTCGGCGCGCACGCGGGTCACGATGCCGGTGCGCTGGCGGATCCACTCGTCGCTGGAGTCGATCGGGCCGATGAGGTCGTCGTTCGGGACGGCGTTCTCGCCACGGGCCGCGCCGTAGGAGTAGATCCGTGTGTACGCGGGACCGGTGACCTGGTTCAGGGTGGGGCTCATGCGGCTTCTCCGTTCAGCAGCGCGACGGCCGCATCGAGGTCATCGGGGGTCTTCACGGCGACTGTCGGCACGCCGCGCAGACCGCGCTTGGCGAGACCGGTGAGTGCGCCGGCGGGGGCGAGCTCGATCAGGCCGGTGATGCCCTGGTCGGCGAAGGAGGCCATGCACAGGTCCCAGCGCACGGGCGAGGAGACCTGGTCGACCAGGTAGCTCAGTGCCTGCGACCCATCGGTGACGACGGAGCCGTCGCGGTTGGTCCACAGGGTGATGTCGGGGTCTGCCGGAGTCACGGTCGAGACGGCGTCGCGCAGGGCGGAGACGGCCGACTCCATGTACGAGGTGTGGAACGCACCGGCCACCTGGAGTGGGATGACGCGGGTGCCCTTGACCGGCTCGGACGCGAGAGCGTCGAGTCCTGCGAGCTCGCCGGCCACGACGAGCTGGCCGCCGCCGTTGTAGTTGGCGGGGGAGAGGCCGAGCTCGGTGAGCCGCGTGAGGATCGTCTCCTCGTCTCCGCCGAGCACCGCGCTCATGCCGGTCGGGGTCTGTGCTGCGGCATCCGCCATCGCACGACCTCGGATGCCGACCAGGCGCATTCCGGTCTCGGCGTCGATCACACCGCTGCCGACGAGTGCTGCGATCTCTCCTACCGAGTGGCCGGCCACACCGTCTGCGCGGCGACCTGCACGCGCCGTGAGGGCGTTGGCGGCGATCAGCGAGGCTGCGACGATCAGCGGCTGCGCGATGCGCGTGTCACGGATGGTGTCGGCATCCGACACCGTGCCGTGCTGCTGGAGATCGAGATCAGCGGCCTCGGAGTACGCGGCGAGGTTCTCGGCCACGCCGTCCAGCTCGAGCCAGGGAGAGAGGAAACCGGGGGTCTGCGAGCCCTGTCCTGGGCATACGACGACAATCACAACCCCAGTCTGCCAACGATCTGGCGGAAGCGGTGGATGATCCATCACAAGATTCCGAAGATCCCTTGTGTGTGGCGTACAGCAGATCGGTGTTCTGCGCGTCGTTCAGCGGGATTGGCGTCGCAGCGGCGGACGACGGCGGACCTGCTCCGCCGCGCCGATGGATCCGAGGATGAGCGCTGTCTGAAGGATGAGGGCCTCGCGGGGGCCGGTGGCATCCCAGCCGATGACCTCGCTGACGCGCTTCAGGCGGTATCGGACGGTATTGGGGTGCACGAACAGCTCGCGCGCCGTCGCCTCGAGAGACCGACCGTTGTCGAGATAGCTCCAGAGCGTGGTCACGAGGTCGGTGGAGTGCGCCTGCAGGGGGCGATAGATGCGCTCGATCAGGGTCTGCTTGGCGAGCGGATCGCCCGCGAGGGCGCGTTCGGGCAGAAGATCGTCGGCATCGACGGGCCGCGGGGCGCCGCGCCAGGCGCGCGCGACGGCGAAGCCGGCGAGAGCCGCTCGCGCGCTCTGGCTGGCATCGACGAGGGCGGCGACCGCCGGGCCGAGCACGACGTAGCCGGGACCGAAGGAGGGCTCGAGCCTGGACGCGATCTCTTCGAAGCCGAGTTCTTCCTCTTCGCCCTCGACGGGTTCCTGACCCGCGATGCGCGCACGACCGATGACGAGCACGAGGCGCGAGCCCTGCACACCGATGAGCACATCGACCGCGAGCTTGCGGGCGGTGCGGCGCACCAGATCGACGTCGAACTGCGGGGGAGTCGTGCCGACCAGAACAGCGACTTCGCCGTGGCCGTGCCAGCCGAGCGCGGCGATCCGGCTCGGGAGCTCTTCGTCTGCTTCACCCGTGAGGATCGAGTCGACCACGAGTGCTTCGAGGCGCGCATCCCACAGGCCACGGGCCTCGGCGGCACGGGCGTACACGTCGGCAGCGGCGAAGGCCACGTCGCGCGAATACAGCAGGATCGCCTCGCGGAGGTCCTCGCCACGACCGGCCACACGCTCTTCCGTCACCTCAACGGTGACGCGGATGAGCTGCAGCGTCTGCTGCAGGCTGACGCTGCGCAGGAGTTCGCGCGGAGCCGCCGCGAAGATGTCGGCGGCGATCCAGGGGGTCGAGGTCGGATCCTCGTACCACTGGATGAAGGAGGTGATGCCGGCCTGGGCCACCAGCCCGACCGCAGAGCGGCGGGCTGGTGGCATGTCGGCGTACCACGGCAGGGTGTCCTCGAGGCGCTTGATCGTCACCGAGGCGATGTCACCGGAGATCCGGCGCAGCCAGGTGAGCGTGGCGGACTTGTCCATGCCGCGCGAAGAGGAACCTGTCACCGATGGCTCAGCTTTCGCCGCCCGCGTTGCCGCTGGTGCCGGCGTTCACGTCGTGCAGGCTGTACTTCTGGATGGCCTGCGCGGCGAGAGAACGGTCGACGACCCCGTCTTCGGCGAGCGACTGCAGCGTGCGGACGACGATCGACGGACCGTCGATCTTGAAGAAACGACGGGCGGCTGCACGCGTGTCGGAGAATCCGAAGCCATCGGCACCGAGCGTCGCGAAACGCTGCGGAACCCAGGGGCGGATCTGGTCCTGCACGGCGTGCATGAAGTCGCTGACCGCGACGACCGGACCCTCGGCGCCCTGCAGCTTCTGCGTGAGGTACGCGGTGCGGGGCTCCTCTTCGGGGTGCAGGAAGTTGTGCTCGTCGGCAGCGAGGCCGTCGCGGCGCAGCTCGGTCCAGGAGGTGACCGACCAGACGTCGGCGATCACACCCCAGTCGTTCTTCAGCAGCTGCTGCGCCTCGAGGGCCCAGGGGAGTCCGACACCCGATGCGAAGAGCTGGGCACGGGGTCCTTCGCCCTCGCCGACCGAGACACGGTGGATACCGCGCACGATGCCGTCGACGTCGACGTTCTCCGGCTCGGCCGGCATCACCATCGGCTCGTTGTAGAGCGTGATGTAGTACATGACGTTCGGGTCTTCGTGGTTTCCGCCGTACATGCGCTCGAGACCCGAACGCATGATGTGCGCGATCTCGTAGCCGTATGCCGGGTCGTACGAGATCGTCGCCGGGTTGGTGGCGGCGAGCAGGTGCGAGTGGCCGTCGGCGTGCTGCAGGCCCTCACCCGTGAGGGTGGTGCGACCTGCGGTGGCGCCCATGATGAATCCTCGGGCCATCTGGTCTCCGGCGGCCCACTGGGCGTCGCCGGTGCGCTGGAATCCGAACATCGAGTAGAAGAGGTAGATCGGGATCAGCGGCTCGCCGTGCGTGGCGTAGGACGTGCCGGCCGCGGTGAACGCCGCGAGGGCGCCCGCCTCGTTGATGCCGACGTGCACGATCTGACCCTGCGGGCTCTCCTTGTAGGCGAGGAGGAGCTCACGGTCGACCGACGTGTAGTGCTGGCCGTTGGGGTTGTAGATCTTCGCCGACGGGAAGTACGCGTCCATGCCGAACGTGCGCGCCTCGTCGGGGATGATCGGGACGATGCGGTGGCCGAAGTCCTTCGAACGCAGCAGGTCCTTCAACAGGCGGACGAACGCCATGGTCGTGGCGATCTCCTGCGTGCCGGAGCCCTTCTTGGGAAGGGCGTACGCCGTGTCGTCGGGAAGCGACAGTCCGACGTGCGTCGAGCGGCGCTCGGGCAGGAAGCCGCCGAGTGCCTGGCGGCGCTCGAGCATGTACTGGATCGTCTCGTCCTGGGCCCCGGGGTTGTAGTACGGGGGCAGGTACGGGTTCTCCTCGAGCTGCGCATCCGTGATCGGGATGTGCATCGCATCGCGGAACGTCTTGAGGTTGTCCAGCGTCATCTTCTTCATCTGGTGGGTCGCGTTGCGGCCCTCGAAGTGCGGACCCAGGCCGTAGCCCTTGACGGTCTTCGCGAGAATGACGGTGGGCTTGCCCTTGTGCTCGGTCGCGGCCTTGAACGCGGCGTAGACCTTGCGGTAGTCGTGGCCACCGCGCTTGAGGTTCCAGATGTCGTCGTCGGAGTAGTCCTTGACGAGGGCGGCCGTGCGCTCGTCGCGGCCGAAGAAGTGCTCGCGGACGTACGCGCCGGACTCGGCCTTGTACGTCTGGTAGTCACCGTCGGGGGTGACGTTCATCAGGTTGAGCAGTGCGCCCTCGGTGTCGCGGGCGAGCAGGTCGTCCCATTCGCGACCCCACACGACCTTGATGACGTTCCAGCCGGCTCCGCGGAAGAACGACTCGAGCTCCTGGACGATCTTGCCGTTTCCGCGCACGGGACCGTCGAGGCGCTGCAGGTTGCAGTTGACGATGAAGGTGAGGTTGTCGAGTCCTTCGTTGGCCGCGACCTGCAGCTGACCGCGGCTCTCGACCTCGTCCATCTCGCCGTCGCCGAGGAAGGCCCAGACGTGAGACTGCGACGTGTCCTTGATGCCGCGGTTCTCGAGGTACTTGTTCGACATCGCCTGGTAGATGGCATTGATCGGACCGAGACCCATCGAGACGGTCGGGAACTGCCAGTACTCCGGCATCAGACGCGGGTGCGGGTAGGAGGGGATGCCGTGCGGTGCGTGCGACTTCTCCTGACGGAACCCGTCGAGCTGGTCTTCGCTCAGGCGTCCTTCGAGGAACGAACGAGCGTAGGTGCCGGGGGAGGCGTGGCCCTGGATGAAGATCTGGTCTCCGCCGCCTGCGTTGTCGGCGCCCTTGAAGAAGTGGTTGAAGCCGACCTCGTAGAGGGCCGCGGACGATGCGTACGTCGAGATGTGTCCACCGACGCCGATACCGGGGCGCTGCGCGCGGTGCACCGTGATGGCCGCGTTCCAGCGGATCCAGGCGCGGTAGCGACGCTCGATCTCTTCGTCACCGGGGAACTCCGGCTCGTTCTCGGCGGCGATCGTGTTGATGTAGTCGGTGGTCGGGACCATCGGCACGCCCAGGTGCAGCTCCTTCGAGCGCTTCAGCAGGCTGAGCATGATCTCGCGGCCACGACCGTGGCCCTTGGCGTCGACGAGCTCGTCGAGCGACTGCTGCCACTCGCCCGTCTCTTCCGGATCGCTGTCGAGGGGGCCCTGGGAGTACGGATCCTGGTCGTGCACAGTCACGGGGGAGCCTTTCGTCAAGCTGGCAGGTCATGCCATTGAAACGGGAAGCGACGCGGGCAGCCTTGTCGGCTGTGCACAACGCGTGCCTCCCTCACCCTATCCCCCTTCCACGGCATCAGCGCGCACCGGGCCATCTGTAGACTGGGGGTCACCAGGGCCTTTAGCTCAGCTGGTAGAGCGCCACGTTTACACCGTGGATGTCGTCGGTTCGATCCCGGCAGGGCCCACCGTCAAGCCATCCGAGCCCGGAGACCACCGCAGCCTGGTGAGTCCGCCGATGGTGAGCGTCTGCTCGCCCTCGACGCGCAGGTATGTCAGCAGTGTGTGATCGCAGCCGCGGCAGAGCAGGATCACTCCGGCGTCGTCGACCTCGGCGACGGCATCGGCCAGTGCGGCCTCCTGTGCGCAGTACCGGCACGTCGCTCGTGCGGTCGTCATCTCTCTGCCGAAGATCTCGAGCAGGAGTCCTCCGGCGGCGTTGCCGTCGACTCGGTGGTGATGACCCGGGTGGGTGGTGTTCATCAGGCACCTCCGAAGCGTTCTGTGCGGATGCGGTCGGGGGAGTGTCCCGCCGCCACGAGCAGGTCCGCGACGGCCTCGACGAAGCCCGTCGGTCCGCACACGTAGACCGACGGCTGCTCCGTCGGGGGAATCGTGGATGCGGCGATCGTCGCCGCATCCACACGTCCGGCCGGTCGGATGAACCCGGGAGGCGTCGAGCGCGTGTATGCCCAGTCGAGGACGAACGCATCACCTTCGAAACCGGTGAGTTCGTCGGCGTAGAAGGCGTCATCCTGCGAGCGCACCGAGTACAGCATCCGCATCGGAGCACTGCTGCCTGTGAGAGCGTGAACCCGTGCCATCGCGACGAGAGGGACGATGCCCGATCCTCCTGCGATCAGCTGCACGGGCTCCGGACGGTCGGGAGTCCACACGAAGTAGGCGCCGATCGGGCCGCGGACCTCGAGCTCGTCTCCGGGGAGCACGTCTTCGACGAGATAGGGCGAGACCTCTCCGTCGGGGAGCTCGTCGACGGCGAGTTCGAGGAGTTCGGATTCTCCGGATGAGGCGAGCGAGTACGAACGGACGGCCTGATAGCCGTCTTCGGCGGTGAGTCGGACGTCGACGTGCTGCCCCGCCAGGTTTCCCGGCCAGCCCTCGACGCGCAGGCGGAGCACTCTGCCGTGGGGGGTCGCCGGTCGGGTCTCGACGACTCGGGCGACGAGCCACGGTGACGAGGTCGTCACCAGTACCGCTCCTCTTTCCAGGGATCTCCGTACATGTTGTAGCCGTTCTGCTCCCAGAAGCCGGGTTCGTCCGTCGTCAGCATGTCGAGACCGTGCACCCACTTCGCGGACTTCCAGAAGTACAGGTGCGGAACCAGGAGGCGTGCGGGGCCACCGTGTTCGGCGGCGAGCGGCTCGCCCTCGAACTCGAACGCGATCCACGCCTTGCCGCCTGACAGGTCTGCCCGCGGGACGTTGGTGGTGTACCCGCCGTAGGAGAACACCCGCGTGAACGCGCCGTCGCCGGCATCCGCCAGCAGATGATCGAGCGAGACTCCGCGCCATCGCGTGCCGAGCTTCGACCAGCGGGTCACGCAGTGGATGTCGGTGGTGATGTCGTCGACAGGGAGGTCGTGCAGCTGATCCCACGACCAGGTGCGGCGGATGCCGTCGAGGCCGACGATCGCGAACTCCCACGTGTCGGTGGAGACCCGCGGCGTGGGGCCGGCGGAGAGCACGGGGAAGTCCTCGGTCAGGTACTGCCCCGGAGGGAGCCGTTCGTCGGACTCTCTGCGCCGAGCGCCGAAACCGCGGGAGATCACAGCCATGTTCGTCTTCTTTCGTCGGTCCAGTGAGTCCAGCCCGTCGACCGGGAAGATCCGTCCTCCAGCTCTCGAAGGTCGGCCCGCGCAGTGACGCACCGATTCTAGGGCGGCCTCGCTCGCGGGCGCACGTGCCCGAGACCGGAGCGTGCCGTCAGCCCACGCGGAGCACGTTGAAACCCGCGGCGTCGAGCGACCCCAGCACGAGACGCTGTCGTATGGAGCGATCCCGTGCACCGGCGGTGACCGGTGCGAGCGCCACCGTGATCTGGAACAGGATCTCGGATGCGAGCAGTCGCTGCAGCTTCGCGGGAGCGATCCGCGCCCGGCCGCTGCGTATCACGGCGATCCGCAGAGCATCCGGCGTCACGGTCTCGGGGGCTGACCTCAGCAGTGTGTTGATCTTCAGCAGTGACGATCGTCCGTCGCCCTCGATCGCGAGGATGACGATCTGCGCCGGTTCCGTGGCCGTGTCGAACGTCTGGAGCAGCACTCCTTCCTGCAGGGCGCTCACCTGCAGGTCACGCACGAGGTCGTGAGCATCGCCGTCGATCACGATCGCCGTCGTGTCGAGGCGGTCGGCGACATGGGCGCCGCGATCGGCGCGTGCGCGACGCGGACGCCAGATCCCGCGACCCTTCGCCCGCGGGTTGCGGTTCATGAACGGGCCCCGACCCGCGGTGCCGCGGAGAAAGGCCGGTCGATTCCACGATGCGCGCCCATCGATCGATCATCTCAGACCCCGGACAGATCGGGATGCCGATCGCCGCACAGGAGAAAGCGGGTGCGTTTTCTACTCATAAACGCGAGGTTCGTGCTAGCTTCACTCGTAAAACAGTTGTCCTAGCCTCGGAGTCGCATTGCTGAGTAATTCTGCTTTTTCTGCTGATTCCAGCAGCGCTGACGTCCTGGCCGCCACACCGGACCAGCTTGCGCGCGACAACATGCCGCTCGCGACGTTCCTCGCGGTCGAGAAGGCGCGCTCGGCGACGCACCTCGACCTCGACGACCTGCTCTCGGCTGCTCGCTTCGGCCTGGCGCGCGCGGCGCTCTCGTACGACGCGTCCCGCGGCATCCCCTTCGGAGCGTTCGCCAGCAGCCAGATCAACTGGGCGATGCTCTCGGAGATGCGTCGGGCCGACCCGGCGGGGGAGCGCGCACGCGAGAAGATCGAGCGAGTGCGGCTCGCGGCGGAGACGCTGCTGGCTCGCATGGGACGGCCGGCGACGATCCCGGACCTCGCGAAGGAGACGGGCCTCTCGGCCGACGCGGTCGCCGAGATGCGCCAGCTCGACGAGATGGTGCGCACGGCGACCAGTTTCGAGGAGCACTTCGACGCCGAGACCGGTCGTCAGGCCACAGATCTCACGGACAGCGTGATCCTTCCCGAGCACGCGGTCGAGCAGTCCGAGACGCGGGCGATGGTCAACCGTGTCGTGGATGCGCTCCCTGGGGCGATGCAGAAGGTCGTCCGCGGCATCTACCTCGAGGATCGCATGGTGAAGGACCTCGCCGAGGAGCTCGAGGTCAGCCACGCCTATGTGTCGAAGCTGCGCTCTCGCGGGCTCATCCTGATGCGTGAGGCGATGGAGGCCTGGGAGAACGGCACGACCGGCGACCGCTCGACCGCGGCGAAGACGGAGTTCTTCGAGGCGCTGTTCGGGCCGGCCAGAGTCGATGCGATGCCGCGATCGGGCGCACTTCTCGCGGCCGTGTGACGACGAGTCCGGAATCTTCCGCACCGGTGGTTACGCCGATGTCGCATGTCGCGAATATCGGTTGTGCAGGTCCACGGATGGGCCCGCATTCAGTCCCATAACCACGGAGGAACACTCATGGGTCTTCAGATCGCAACCAACGTCAGCGCGCTCAACTCGTACCGCAACCTGTCGGCGAACCAGAACGACGTCTCGAAGTCGCTCGAGAAGCTCTCGAGCGGTCTGCGCATCAACCGCGCAGCCGACGACGCCGCCGGTCTCGCCATCTCCGAGGGCCTGCGTTCGCAGGTCAACGGCCTGAACGTCGCAGCCCGCAACGCTCAGGACGGCATCTCGGTCATCCAGACCGCGGAAGGTGCACTGACCGAGGTCCACTCCATCCTGCAGCGCGTCCGCGACCTCGCGGTGCAGGCAGGATCCGACTCCAACAACGCCGACTCGCGCAAGGCGATCACCACCGAGGTGACGCAGCTGGTCGACGAGCTCGCCCGCATCTCCGACAGCACCAACTTCAACGGCATCAAGCTGCTCGATGCCTCTGCCGGTGCCGCAGGCGACGGTGTGCTCAGCTTCCAGGTCGGTGCTGACGGCGCCGCCTCGAGCCAGATCACGGTGAACCTCGCGTCCGCCGACATCAAGACGCTCGCGACGGACCTCAAGGCCGACATCGTCACCACCGACGGCTTCGCCACGCCGACGCTCGCAGCGGCGACCATCACCACGGTCGACGCGGCGATCAAGAGCGTCTCGTCGGCTCGCGCCGACCTCGGTGCGGTGCAGAACCGCTTCGAGTCGACGGTCAACTCGCTGCAGGTCTCGGCAGAGAACCTGTCGGCGGCGAAGAGCCGTATCGCGGACACCGACATGGCCGCCGAGATGGTCAAGTACACGGCTGCGAACATCCTCGCGCAGGCCGGCACGGCGATGCTGGCGCAGGCCAACCAGTCCGGCCAGGGCGTGCTGCAGCTTCTCCGTTGAGTCGCTGCGCCTGAGGCGCTCGGGGCGCCCGAGCGGAGTCATCTCCGCTCGGGCGCCCTGCTCTAGGACCGACACGATCCGCACCACTGGGAAGGCATCCGAGGATGAAACTCGACGGCTTGATCTCCGGCCTGAAGACGGGCGAGCTCATCGACGCGCTCATGGACGTGTCGGCGATCCCCAAGAAGCTCATCACCACGAAGATCACCGATCGCAACTCGATCATCACGAACCTGCAGTCGCTCAACACCTCGCTGCAGGCCCTCGTCGCCAAAGCCAAGGCGGCGACGGGCCCGACATCGCTCGCCGCTTTCACCGCGACCGCATCCGCCGAGACCGTCAAGGTCACGGCCGGTGCCACCGCGAGCCCGTTCTCGACCGGCGTGGTGGTCGACGCGATCGCCTCGGCCCACTCGGTGGTCACCGCGGCAGCGGGCGCCGACGCGTGGGCGGGCACCTTCACCCTCGTGGCCTCGGACGGCACGAAGACCGAGGTCACCCCGAACGGCGCCACGCCCCAGGACCTGGCCAAAGCCATCAACGCGGCGAAGACCGGCGTCACCGCGACGGTCGTCCCCGCGGGAACGGATGCCGACGGCAAGCCGCTCTCTCGCATCCAGCTGACCTCCGCCGAGACCGGCGAAGAGGCGCGCTTCACCCTGCACCGGGGTACGGGCGCCGACGTCGACGCCGGATCGTCGGTCGACGTCGCGACCGAGTCGGGTGCCGCCGTACTGACGCAGGGCAGCGATGCGCGCATCCGCATGTTCGCCGGAACCGCGGCCGAGCAGACCCTCAACAGTGCCAGCAACACGTTCACGGTGAGCGAGGGCGTCGACGTCACGGTGTCGAAGGTCAGCACCGACCCGGTGACCGTGGTCGTCGCACTCGATGCCAAGGCGCAGACGACATCGGCCGAGGCCTTCGTCAAGGAGATCGCCGCACTGCTCACGCGCATCGACAACGGTTCGAAGGCGACGATCGGCGCTGTGGGGGAGACGACGACCCTGGGCGTCTTCACCGGCGACAGCACCGTGCGGAATCTGCGCGGCGCGCTCGCGAGCGCGATGCAGCATCCGGTCGACGGCGTCTCTCCCTCGACCATCGGGATCTCGATCAGCGACAAGGGCGTGCTCTCATTCGACGCCGAGAAGTTCGGTGCGGCGCTGGCCGACGACCCCGAGAAGACCCAGGAGCTGTTCTCGGCGATCGCGGGGCGTGTCGAGACCGTGACGGGTCAGTACTCCGACAAGTACGACGGACTGCTCACCCAGCGCATCACCGGTCAGGAATCCGAGGTCAAGACCCTCAAGACCCAGGTCGAGAGATGGGACATCCGGCTCGAACAGCGACGGGCGACACTCGAGCGCACGTACTCGCAGCTCGAGGTGCAGCTGTCGAAGCTGCAGTCCCAGTCCTCGTGGCTCACCTCCCAGCTCGCCGGCCTCACCAACACGACGTCGTCGTCGTGACCTGAGAACCCTTCACCCGCACCGCATCGGAGTCACACACCATGCCCATCACCTCCCTCGACCGCGCGAAGCAGCAGTATCTCGAGCAGCAGGTCGCCTCCGCCTCACCGGAACGGCTGCTCATCCTTCTGTACGACCGTCTCCTCGTCGACATCGAGCGCGCGGGCGCATCGCAGGATGCCGAAGACTGGACGACCGCCGGGAGCCACCTCACGCATGCCCAGCAGATCGTCGCGGAACTCAACGGCTCTCTCACCGACGCGTGGGACGGCTCGGCCGAGCTGCGCGGCGTCTACACCTACCTCACGGGCCGCCTCATCACGGCGAACATCGCGCGCGATCGCGCGGTGACCGCCGAGTGCCGCGACCTCGTCGTCCCGCTGCGCGACGCGTGGCACGCGGCTGCGGCGGCGGCGACGACCTCGGCTCCGTCGTCGTCGACGTCGGCGCTGGCCTGAGCGATCGTGTCCGACAACCTCTCCGCCTGGCTGACCGTTCTCGATCAGTTCGAGCGGGCTCTCGACGCCGCCGACGAGCAGATGGAGGAACAGCCGTTCGCTCCACCTCCGGGTCCTGTGCCCGATGAGCTGCGTGAGCGTGCCGAGGCGGTGCTCGCCCGTCAGCAGCTCATGATCAACGGCCTGGTCACCTCTCGAGCCAACGTCGCGCGTGAGATCGCCGCACTGCGCCGGGTGCCGACCGGACCCGGCGACGCCCCCGTGTATCTCGACGTCCAGGGGTGAACGCGGTCGGTTACGGCGAGCGACCACTGTCGCGATAGTCCCCACAGAGCACGGATCGCTCGACGATTGGCCACGGATAGGCCTCTCCACCAACATCCGGAGTGCCCCCGTGCTCGAATCCGTCACCTCCTCCGCGCTGATCAGCGCCCTCGACGGGCTGGCTCTGCGCCAACGCTCGATCGCCGAGAACATCGCGAACGTCAACACCCCCGGTTACCACGCCCAGCGGGTCCAGTTCGAGGACGAGCTGCGCTCCGCCGTCGAGAGCGGCTCGGGAAGCGTCGCCGCCACGGTCGAGCGGTCGCTCGAGCCGACGCGTCTGAACGGGAACAACGTCAACCTCGACACCGAGACTCTGTCGAACATCGACACGGTGCTGCGATTCCAGTTCGCCAGCCAGGCGATCGGCGGTCAGGCCGCCTCGATCACCAAGGCGATCGGCCAGGCGTCCGCATGACCTTCGACGCGATCGGCATCGCCGGGACCGGTCTGACCGCCCACCGCAAATGGCTCGATGCGCTCAGCGACAACATCGCCAACGTGAACACGGCGACGCCGGCAGGCCAGGAGGCGTTCCGTGAGAAGTTCGTCACCGTGCAGGCCGGCACCGAGAGCCCTGGCGTATACGTCGCGGGAGTGGTGGAGTCGGAGGCCGAGGGCAAGCTCGTCTACGACCCCGAGCACCCGTACGCGAACGAGGACGGGTACGTGCAGTACCCCAACGTCGAGCTCGGCGACCAGATGAGCATGTTGATCCTCGCCCAGCGCGGCTACGAGGCGAATGCGGCCGTGGTCGATCGCGCCAAGACGACGTACGAGGCCGCACTGCAGATCGGCCGCAGCTGATGAGCGCCGGGATCGAGCCCGTCTCCGCCGCGGGAGTGACCCCGCTCGCACCCCTGAGCTTCGAGAGCGGTGCCGATGGCGCGGGGGCTTCCGGCTCGGCCGGCGCCTTCGCGACGTCGATGACCGGCGCGGTCGAGAACCTGCAGCAGCTTCAGTCGACCTCGAACGAGCTCGCCGTGCAGGCGGTCACGGGTGATCTGCAGGACATCCACCAGGCGATGATCGCCTCGACACGCGCCTCCGTCACGCTCGACCTGGTCGTGGCGGTCCGCGACCGCAGCGTGTCGGCATTCAACGAGATCATGAGGATGCAGGCCTGATGCCGAAGATGCTCACGACCTACTACGACCGTGCCAAGCAGGTCGTCGGAGGATTCACGCTCGCACAGCGCACGATCGCCATCATCGGCGTCGCACTGCTGGTGATGGGCGCCATCGCACTGGGGGCCTGGCTGACCAAGCCGCAGATGAGCCCGCTCTTCACCGGCCTCAGCGCCGGCGACGCCTCGGCCGTCGTCGAGCAGCTCAAGTCCGCGGGCGTCGGCTACGAGCTGACCGAAGGCGGAGCGACCATCCTGGTGCCCGACGACCAGGTGTACCCGCAGCGGCTGGCTGCGGCCTCGGCAGGCCTTCCGAGCGACACGAGCGAGGGCTACACGCTGCTCGACAAGATGGGGGTCACCGCCAGCGAGTTCCAGCAGTCGGTCACGTACAAGCGCGCCATCGAGGGCGAGCTCGCGGGCACGATCGGCGCGATGGACGGCATCTCCACGGCATCCGTGCAGCTCGCGATCCCCGAGGAGAGCGTGTTCGTCTCGGAGCGGCAGAGCCCGACGGCCTCCGTCTTCGTGAAGACCCGGAACGGTGCGACGCTGAGTGACGAGAAGATCGAGGCGATCGTGCACCTGACCAGCGCCGCGGTGCCGGGGATGACCCCGGAGGATGTCGCGGTGACGGATCAGGACGGTCGGGTGCTGTCAGCCGTCGGAACCGGACTCACGGGCAACTCGTCGAAGCAGGCGACCGAGCACGAGGCGAAGGTCGCGGCATCGGTCAGTAAGATGCTCGACACGATCGTCGGTCCGGGCAACGCCACGGTCACGGTGTCGGCGGACGTCGCGAACTCGACCTCCGAGCGCATGGAGGAGACGTACTCGGCTCCAGAAGGCGAGCTCAGCGCGTCGGAGCAGACCAAGACCGAGACGTACACCGGCGGGGAGGGCGGTGGCACAGGCGTGCTCGGTCCTGACAACATCGCTGTGCCGAACAACGCTGAGGGCAGCGGCGCGTACGAGTTCGAGGAGACGTCGCGCGACAACGCCGTGAACAAGTCGACGGAGAAGACCGTCACCCCCGCGGGCGAGGTCACTCGGCAGACGGTGAGCATCGCGCTGAACCGGGGCACCGTGACGGGTGTCACCGCGAACCAGATCGAGGCGCTCGTGGCATCCGCCGCGGGAATCGACGTCGAGCGCGGTGATGAGATCGCCGTCGAGTTCGTCGAGTTCAACCAGACCGGGGCGACGGCGGCCCAGGCCGCCCTGCAGGCCGCGGAGGCGGAGCGCAGCGCGCAGATGCAGCAGGAGCTCCTGAAGTCGGCCATCATCGGCGGTTCGATCCTGCTCGCAGTCATCATCCTCGTCGTGTTCCTCGTCGTCCGACGAAGGATGAAGCGCCGTGTGCTGTACACCGACGACGGTCCGATCGAGTACTTCGCCACCGTCACCGAGAGCGAGGAGCAGAAGCTCAAGTCGCTCAGAGGGCTCAAGGACGCCGACGCGATCGTGCCGACCGCACCGACCAGGCTGCTCCCATCGGCGTCGGTCGACTTCGATGACGAGCCGGAACCCGACAAGGTGCTCGTCGAACGTCGGCGACGTGAGATCGACGAGCTCGCCAAGCGCGAACCGGATGCGATCGCCACTGCTCTGGCCGATCTGATGGATGAGGCGACGGTATGAGCCTGCTGACCGACGTGCTGGATGCCCAGGCCGACACCGTCGAGGTGTCGACCGGCGCGGGGTCCGTCGCCGCCCCCGTGGCGGCGATGAGCGGTCTGCGCAAGGCCGCGATCGTGCTGATGAACATGGACAGGGCCGCCAGCGCCGAGGTGCTGCGTCACCTGGGTGAGGAGCGCGCCGAGATGCTCGCCGCCGAACTCACCCAGCTCGGTGGGGTGGACGTCGCCTCGACGGCAGCCGCCCTCGGCGAGTTCCGTCGCATCGCGACCGGCGGCTCCGTGCCGTCGCGGGGTGGCCAGGAACTGGCCACGGGCCTGCTCGAGACGGCGTTCGGACGCGAGAAGGCCGTCGGGATGGTCGGCCGTGTGATGTCGCAGGGATCGGTGTCGTTCGACTTCCTCAATGCCGCCGACCCTGCCCAGCTCGCCACGATCATCGAGGGCGAGCTGCCGACGACGGTCGCGGTCGTGCTGGCGAATCTGCGCGCGGACCGTGCGGCGTCCGTGCTCGCCGCGCTGCAGGATCCGCTGCGCACCGACGTCGCGCAGGCGATCGCCACCATGGGCACCGCCACGCAGGAGGCGATCTCGATCGTCGCGGACTCGCTGCGATCGCGCACCGGTGTGTTCGCGATGCGCGACAACCACGAGTCGATCGGGGGAGTCCAGCCTCTCGTCGAGATCATCAACCGCTCCGACACCGCGCTCGAGAAGTCGCTGCTCGCGAGTCTCGAGGGACGTGACCTCGCTCTCGCCGAGGACATCCGGAGCCGCATGGTGACGTTCGCCGACATCGCCCGTCTCGAGGATCGCGACGCGCAGCGGGTGCTCCGGGGCATCGACCTGCGCATGCTCGCCCTCGCGCTCAAGGGCGCGGACGAGCAGATCACCGACAAGGTCAAGGGCAACATGACCGAGCGCAATCAGGAGAACCTGGCGGAGGAGACCCGCGTGCTCGGCCCCGTGCGGATGCGTCAGGTCGACGAGGCCCGCGCTGAGATCGTGCGCATCATCCGCGAGCTGGAAGCGGCCGAGGAGATCACGATCTCGCGCGAAGACGAGGACGAGCTCATCGAGTGATCCCTCTCACGGCGCGCGAATCGGTCGGGATGGTTACGGCTGCAGACGACTGTCGCGATAGTCGACAGGGAGCACGGATAGCTCTCCCTTCGGGCCACGGACAGGCCTCGCCCTTCGATTCCGAGGTGTCCTCCGTGCTCGATTCCGCCTTCACACCACTCGTGGTGCCACGCGTGGGCGAGACTCCGATCGACATCCGCGGCGAGGCCGACAGAGCTCGCACCCGGGGATACGCCGACGGCTTCGCGGAGGGGCGACGGCTCGCGCTCGACGAGGCCCGGCAGCAGCAGATCGCGCAGCAGCAGCGGATGCACGAGCTGCAGGAACTGTATCTGCACGAGCGAGGCTCGGCGCTGCGCGCGATGGACGCGGCGCGGACCGCGCTGGACCACAGGATCGACGAGGTGAGCACGCTCGCGACGGAACGGATCGAGGATCTGGCCGTCGTCCTCGCGTCGACCATCCTCGGGGTCGAACTCTCGGATCCGGCGCGGTCGGCGGCGCACGCGCTGCGTCGGGCGCTCGCGGAGATGCCGGTCGATCGATGGACACGCGTCTCGTTCAGCGAGCAGGACGTGCGCACCCTCGAGGCCGACGCGCCGGCGATCGAACCGCTGCGCGGCATCGACATCGTCGCGTCGCCCGCCGTGGACGCCGGAGGCGCGATCGTCGAGATCGAGGACGGTGCGGTGGACACCCGGATCACGGAGGCGCTCGCTCGCGCGGCTGCGGCGCTGCGCGGCGACGAGGAGAGCGACGCGGGGGTGATCGTGTGACCGTGGCGACGGCATCATGGCGGCGCGCTCTCGACGCCGCTCGACCGGAGCGCTCGGGAACCGTGAAGGCGGTGCGGGGGCTGGGGGTCGAAGTGCTCGGCATCGACGCCGCGGTGGGCGACCGCATCCGCATCGACGCGGTGCCCGGACGCTCGGTCGACGCCGAGGTGGTCGCCGTCGACGGAGCATCCGCCCGCTGCATGCCACTGGGTCGTCTCGACGGCATCACCGCGCGCGCCCGCGTGCGACACGGCGGAGCCCCGTTGCAGGTGCCCACGGGACGCGCACTCCTCGGACGCGTTCTCGACGGACTCGGTCGCCCCATCGACGGCAAGGGGCCGCTCGACACGACCACCCTCTACGCCCCGCTCGACCACGATGCGCCGAGCATCATGGATCGGCAGCGCATCGACAGCCAGCTCGGGCTCGGTGTGCGAGTGCTCGACACCATGACCCCGGTGGGCACGGGGCAGCGCCTCGGTCTCTTCGCCGGTTCGGGGGTGGGCAAATCGTCACTCATGTCGATGATCGCCCGCGGCTCGACCGCAGACGTCAACGTCATCGCGCTCGTGGGCGAGCGCGGTCGCGAGGTGCGGGAGTTCCTCGAAGACGATCTGGGGCCGGAGGGCCTCGCCCGGTCGGTCGTGGTGGCCGCGACCTCCGACCAGCCGGCGATGGCGCGCCTGCGGTCCGCGTTCGTCGCCACGCGGATCGCCGAGGGGTTCCGCGACGACGGTCTCGACGTCGTCCTGATGATGGACTCCCTCACCCGTGTCGCGATGGCCCAACGCGAGATCGGGCTCAGCGCGGGCGAACCGCCGGCCACGCGCGGATATCCGCCCTCGACGTTCTCGGTGCTCGCCCGTCTGCTCGAGCGCGCAGGCACAGGACCGGTGGGTTCCATCACCGGGCTCTACACGGTGCTGGTCGACGGCGACGATCACAACGAGCCGATCGCGGACGCCGCTCGCGGGATCCTCGACGGCCATGTCGTGCTCGACCGAGCACTCGCCGTCCGCGGACACTTCCCCGCGGTGGACGTGCTGGGCTCCGTCTCCCGTGTCGTGTCGAAGATCACCAGCGCGCAGCAGCGGCAGGATGCGGTGACGCTGCGCAGCGTGCTGGCCGCTCGCCGCAGTGCGAACGACCTGATCGACATCGGTGCCTATCGGGCCGGCGCGAATCCGCGGGTCGACGCCGCGCTCACGCATGACGCAGCGATCTCGCGCTTCCTGACTCAGAGCATGGACGACCTCATGACATCCGACGATTCCTGGCAGCAGCTCGCCGCCCTCACCACTGACTTCGGAGGACTCATCCCATGACCTTCCCCCTGGCCGGCCTGCTGCGCGTGCGCGGCGCCCAGGAGCGCGTGGCCGCCGAGCAGCTGTCGCGTGCGAGCGCGGATCGGGCAGCGGCAGAGGCCGCCGAGCAGACCGCGATCTCGAGCCTCGCCGACATCAGCGCGCAGATCGACGACCCTCGAGCACTGATGGCCATGGCCGCTGCCCGCGCCGCCGGTCGCAGCACGCTCAGCGACCTGCAGGCCATCGTCGACATGCGGCGCGGTGCGGAGTCGGAGGCGAAGTCAGCCCATGTCGACGCACGTCGCGAACTCAAGGGGCTCGAGCGGCTCGAGGCCGGCCACCGAGTGGAATCCACCCGAGCGGAGCTGGCCGCGGAGCAGTCGGTCCTCGACGAGATGGCGGTCGTGAACGCCTCGCGCCGTGAAGGGAGTGCGGCATGAGCGGCCTCGGAGCGGTGATCGCTCGCATCGACGCGATCGAGAGCCAGATCGTCTCGCTCGACCCGGTGGCTCGTGCGGCGGCAGCGACCGAGTCGACATCGGAGACGGGTACGACCGACGCGGCCAGCGCTGCCACGTTCTCCAGCGTGCTGGAGGCGGCGAAGGCGGCGGCGAGCACCGGCACCACGACACCGGAGTCTGTGGTCGGTGCTGTCACGGATGCCACGACGGGCGAGAAGAACGCGGAGCTCGTCTCTGCCCTGCAGACGCTGTTCTCGGCGAGCGCGTCCGGATCCTCCTCCTCGTCGTCGGCATCGATGCAGAAGCTCATCGAGATGATCGGATGACCGCGGTGAGCCTGATCGGAGTGATGCTCGGCGCGCAGACGGACGCGGACTCCGCTCGCACGGAGGGCGGCTCAGGAGCTCTCTTCGGGGATGCGCTGATCGCCGCAGGGCAGATGCTCGACGACGCCGAGAATGCTTCGTCGTCCTCATCCGATCTCGCAGGGGAGAGCGGCAGGGATCCGCGCGACGCACCGGCCGGGGAGTTCGGGACACCCGTCGAGGTGGATGCCGCGACCACCGCCATGCTCCAGCTCGCCGCGCAGCTCGTTCCCGGCATCCGGGCTGCGATCCCGCCGTCAGCAGACGGAGCGGCGCCCGAGAGCAGCAGCGAGGGCGAGTCCACGTCGACCGCCGCGCTGACATCGGTCGAGCCGCTCATCGTTGCGACGACTCCGACCGCTGCGTCGGCTCCGACAACTGCGTCGGCTCCGGCGGCCTCGGACCCGTCACCGAGCAGCCGAATGCTCACACCCGACGAATCGACAGCATCCGTGGCCCCCTCCGCGCCGGTCGGCGACGTGGTAGCCGCTGTCGCTGTCGCCACGACGTCGGCGGGAACCGTCGCGCCGGCTTCGGCACCGGGCACCTCCGCGTCTGCGTCTGTCTCAGGGGCCCCGTCGGTGCGCAGCGAGGTCGCCGGGCAGCCTGCCACGGCCACGGTCTCCGCCCTGCCGTCCATCCCTGTAGCGGTCGTCGGCGAGGCAGGCGCAGGCGCGGTCCCGCGAGACCAGGTGACACGCGTCGACTCCGGCGAGCGCGCCCCGTCGGCATCACCTGCGACGAGCGCCCCTCCCGTCGCCGTGCCCTCATCTTCGGTGGCCCCGGCCGCTCCGGTCTCGACACCGGAGACCGCGGCGGCGAACCGCGCCGTCGCGGCCCAGGTCTCGCCGGTCGTGGTGAGCATCGCCCAGCGTCCGACGGGGACGCATCATCTCACCATGACGGTGAACCCCGACAGCCTCGGCCCCGTCACGGTGCGCGCGCACATCAGCGCGAGCGGCGAGGTGCAGGTCGAGCTGAGCGGAGCGACGGATGCGGGGCGCGATGCGCTGCGCGGCATCCTCATCGATCTGAGACGTGACCTGGCCACGGTGATGCCGCACGCCACGCTGAGCATCAACCAGGGCACGGCATCGGACGCGAACAGCGCCCGCAGCGGCCAGGAGGGCGCGGGCGGCACCGGGGGAGACCAGGCCGCCGGCGATCGCGACTCGGACCGTGGCCGCTCGCCGCAGCGCACCGGCGCGGAACGCGCCCCCGAGGTCGCCCGTCCGATTCCGACCACATCCCACGCCGGCGTCGGCGCGGGTCTCGACATCTTCGCCTGAGAGGAAGACCACATGACCGTCGACGCCGTGAGCGCCCCGAGCTCGATCCACACCGGAGGAACGACCGACCCCGCCGCACGTAAGCAGGTGCTGGACGGCGAGGTCTTCCTCAAGCTCCTGGTCACGCAGCTGACCCATCAGGACCCGTCCAGCCCGATGGACACGAACGAGATGATCTCGCAGACGACCCAGCTCGCCATGATGGAGCAGCTCACGACGCTCGCGGACAACGGTGCCGAGGCCTTCGCGCTGAACATGCGCCAGGCGGCGAGCGCCCTCATCGGCCAGGAGGCGAGCTACAAGGACGCCGATGGCAAGGCGGTCTCGGGCGTCGTCACCAAGGTGTCGTTCGACGGTCCCATCCCTCAGGTGACGATCGGCGACAAGACCATCGCCCTGGATGCCATCACCGGCGTCGCCTCCCCGACCACCCCTGCGTCGCCGACCCCGGCCGCAGCCTGACCCCCGTCTCACACAGGAAGAGAGAAACACATGCTTCGCTCGCTCTACTCCGGGATCTCCGGACTCCGCTCGCACCAGACGATGCTCGATGTCACGGGCAACAACATCGCGAACGTCAACACGGCCGGGTTCAAGGGCTCGTCGGTGCTGTTCCAGGATTCGCTGTCGCAGCTCATCGGCAACCCCGGCATCCCCGACGACGAGGTCGGCGGTCGCAACCCCGCGCAGGTCGGCCTCGGCGTGCAGGTCGCGGGCGTGCGCACGAACTTCGCGCAGGGATCGGCTCAGGCCACAGGGCGCGGGGGAGACCTGATGATCTCGGGTGACGGCTTCTTCGCGGTTCGCTCGGGCGGGGAGACGCTGTACACGCGGGCGGGCGGCTTCTCGTTCGACCCCACCGGCAAGATGGTCACCGCCGACGGTGCGGTCGTGCAGGGATGGTCGGCGCAGAACGGCGTCGTCAACACGGGTCAGGCGACCGGCAACATCGTGCTCCCGCTCGACGCGGTCTCGCCGGCCAAGGCGACGACCGGTGCCACGGTCACCGGAAACCTCCCCTCCACCGCGGCCGACGGTGACGAGCTCGTCCGCGATGTGACGGTCTACGACGCGCAGGGCACCCCGTCGACGCTGAGCCTGACCTTCACGAAGACGGCGACGGGCTGGGACGTCACGGAGCCGGTGAGCGGAGCGACCGGTTCGCTGACGTTCACCGACGGCAAGCAGGCGGGCGCGGGGCTCACCCTGACGGCGGGCGCCGTGAGCGTCGACCTCGGCGCGGTCACCGGGTACGCGAACATGTCGACCGTCGCGGTGTCGGGACAGAACGGTTCGGCTGCGGGGTCGCTCAAGTCGTACAGCATCACCGGCGACGGGTCGATCGTCGGCACGTTCAGCAACGGCGCCACGCAGACGCTCGGCAAGATCGCGATGGCGACCTTCGCGAACCCCGAGGGTCTCGAGAAGGCCGGTGGCACGGCATACCGGGTCTCGGTGAACTCGGGTGCGGCTCGCATGGGCGAGCCGGGCCAGGCGGGCTTCGGCGATCTCGTCTCCGGTGCGCTCGAGATGAGCAACGTCGACCTCTCGCAGGAGTTCACGAACCTGATCGTGGCCCAGCGCGGCTTCCAGGCGAACGCGCGCATCATCACGACCAGCGACGAGGTGCTCCAGGAGCTCACGCAGCTGAAGCGCTGATCGACTCGACGCGTTCGCGCGCCTCCCGCTGTGCACGCGGCCCGTCCCTGGTTACCGGGGGCGGGCCGCGTCGCGATAGTGGGGGCAGACTTCCCCCTCTCGTCCGATCCCGGAGACCCCGCGATGATCATCGTCACCCGCCTCGACCGCACCCGGTTCGCGGTGAACCCCGACCTGATCGAACGCATCCTCGCATCGCCCGACACGACTCTGCACATGGTCGACGGCAAGGTCCACGTGGTCGAGGAGACGCTCGACTCGGTGATCGACCTGATCGTCGCGTACCGCGCACGCGTGCTCGGCGCAGCCCACGCACTGACCCCGCAGACGGGGATGTGACCGTGGATCCCGCATTCATCATCGGCGTCATCCTGGCGTTCGGCGCCCTCGTCGCCATGATCACGATGGAGGGCGCGAGCTTCGAGGCGCTGCTCATCCCCGCCCCGATGATCCTCGTGCTCGGCTCGACCATCGGTGTCGGCATCGCCAGCCACACGATGCGCGACACCATCCTCGCGGTCAAGAGTCTCGGCCGCATGGTCCGCGGTCCGAAGATGACCCCGGAGGCCGTGATCCCGTTCCTCGTCGGCTATGCCGAGAAGGCGCGCGGCGAGGGGCTGCTCGCTCTCGAGCAGGAGCTCGACGGTGCTCCCGACGCGTTCACGAGACAGGCCCTCCAGGCGCTCGCGGACGGCACCGATGCCGAGGATCTGCAGATGGTGATGGATGACGAGATCGCGGCGACCTCGTCGCGCAATCGCGTCGCCTCGAAGTTCTTCGGGTCTCTCGGCGGCTACGCGCCGACCATCGGAATCGTCGGAACGGTGGTCTCCCTCACTCACGTGCTCGAGAAGCTCGACGAACCCGATCACCTCGGCCCGATGATCGCGGCGGCCTTCGTCGCGACGCTGTGGGGTCTG
This sequence comes from Microbacterium phyllosphaerae, assembly GCF_017876435.1. Classification (NCBI taxonomy): domain Bacteria; kingdom Bacillati; phylum Actinomycetota; class Actinomycetes; order Micrococcales; family Microbacteriaceae; genus Microbacterium; species Microbacterium phyllosphaerae. Next base: position 2,646,204 of record NZ_JAGIOA010000001.1, on the reverse strand, counting down.
CTGTCGGCCAACTTCATCTGGAACCCGATCGCCGGTCGTCTCAACCGCATCGGGGCGGTCGAGCTCGAGCGCATGACCCTCGTCTCCGAAGGAATGCTCGCCATCCAGGCGGGCAGCGCCCCGCATCTGCTGCAGGAGCGCCTCGAAGCTCTGTCGAGCGTGAAGCCCAAGGCGGCGAAGAAGACGCGTGAGCAGGAGTCGTCCGTGGAGGACATCCTGTGAGCCCGGCTCGACGCGCGCGCGGCAGAGGACACGAGGACGACTCGCACGACGAGCCGGACGAGCGATGGGCCGTGTCCTACGCCGACATGGTCACTGTCCTGATGTGCCTGTTCATCGTGCTGTTCGCCGTGTCGAACGTCGACAAGACGAAGTTCGAGCTGCTCGCCAACAGCCTCGCGACCGGATTCGGTCAGGAGAGCACCGAAGGAGGGGCGGACACCGCAGAGGGGCTGATCGTGCCGCCCGAACTGCAGGACGATGACGGCGTGGTCGATCTGTCCGCCCGAGCCGAGGCCGAGCTGGAGTCGCTCGAGGAGCTGCGTGATCGCATGAGCTCCGCCCTGGCGGCGCAGGGGCTGCAGGGAACCGTCGAGTTCGTGATCGACGACCGCGGGCTCCAGGTCGGACTCGTCGGCGCCGAGACCTTCTTCGCCGACAACAGCACAGCCCTGTCGGCGAAGGCGAATGCCGTGCTCAACACGATCGGCGACGTGCTCGTCACGGTCGACAATCAGGTCAGCGTCGAAGGCCACGCCGACCACCGTGTCTCCGCTGCTCCGTTCCCGACCAACTGGGAGCTCTCGGGAGGACGCGCCACGCAGGTGGCCCGGTTCCTCGTGGAGCACGAGGGCGTCGGCGGACCACGGGTGAAGGCGACCGCCTTCTCGGACACACGCCCGCTCGCTCAGGGCGACACCCCGCAGGCGCTCGCCAGCAACAGACGCGTCGACATCGTCGTCGAGTCCGACGAGGAAGAGCAGGTGCGAGCACTGATCCCGGCTCTCGCGGCTGCGGCGAAGGGCTGAGCACATGACCATCACCGTCGAGGAGACCCCCATGACCACAGGCGCCGTGCTCGAGGACACCGCTCGTCACCCTGCCTATGACTTCGGTCGCCCCGCCCAGCTCGGTCGGGAGAGCACGCGGCACCTGGAGGCGGCCTTCGAGTCGTTCGCGCGGCTGTGGTCGTCGCAGCTCACCGACAAGATCCGGGTGCGTGCCCATCTGGCGCTCGAATCGGTCGACCTCGTGTCGTACGAGGAGTACTCCGAGACGCTCCCCGGGACCACCGCGATGGTGGCCGGCGCGTTCGCCGACCGCGACGAGCCCTGCGTCGTGCAGTTCGGTCTCGACACAGCCCTGCTGTGGGTCGTGCAGATGATGGGTGGGCGGAGCACATCGCTGCCCGAGGCGCGCACGTTCACCCCCATCGAGCTGGCTCTGGTCCGCAACCTGATGGAGGGCACGTTCGAGCACCTGCACGCGAGTCTCGATGCGCTGCTTCCGGGGGCGCCGCGGTTCAGCGCGGTGCACTACAACCCTCAGTACATGCAGGTGATCGCAGCGACCGCTGCCGTCATCGTCGCGCGACACACGATGCGGCTCGGCGACTCGGAGACGACGGCGACGGTGATGCTCCCCGCATCCGCGGTCGTCGACCGGCTGGCGGCGACGGGTTCGGATGCGAGCGCCGCCCATACGGCCGAGCAGACGCTGGAGCAGCTGCGCAGCACACCCCTGGAGATCACGCTGCGCCTCGCTCCGATCACGATCGGCGCCGGCGAGATCCTCGATCTCGCCCCCGGTGATCTGCTGCGTCTGCCGCACCCCGAGACCAGACCGTACGAACTCGTGGCCGGGGGCACCAGGATCGCCCTCGCGACACCCGGCAGCAGGGGCTCGCGCCTCACCTGCAAGATCACGACCACCCCTGAGGAGACCCACTGATGAGCACCTTCCACGAGACCGCCATCGCCGCGGCGATCGCCGGCAAGCTGCCGTTCGGCTACCCCGTGATCCCGACGCCGTCGACAGACCCCGGAGCATCAGGGCAGGCTGTCGCGGTCACCTTCACGGGCAGCCCCGGTGCGCGTCTCGCGATCCAGGTGGTCGATCCGTCGCAGCTCGAGGACGGCTCGAAGGACGCGCCTCTGGCCGATCGACTGCATCCGATCTTCGAGGCGGCGGTCGCCGTTCTCGGTGGAGGTGCCCTCGGCGACGGCGAGCAGGTGGATGCCGTGGAGGTCTTCACCGACGCCGGCACCCAGGTGTTCGACATGGTCGACGCGGCGGGGAGCGTCGTCGCGCGAGCCGCCGTGCGCATCGACGGCTCGAGGGCCGCTGCCTCCACCGGCCCACAGCGCCTGAGCCGTATCGCCGGTGTCGAGATGGAGCTGGTCGTCGAGATCGGACGCACGCGGATGCCGGTGCGCGACGTGCTCTCGCTGGAGCCCGGCCGGGTCGTCGAACTCGACCGTGCCGCAGGCTCGCCCGCCGACATCAAGCTCAACGGTCGGCTGATCGGGCACGGCACCGTCGTCGTCGCCGAGGGCGATTTCGCGATCCGGGTCGAGCGCATCCTCGACGGCGCAGAGGCCGTCTGACCCATGGACGACATCCTCGTCGCGCTGCGTGCGATCGTCGCATTGGGAGCGGTGCTCGGTCTGCTGCTCTTCCTCAGTCGCCGCCTCCAGAAATCGCAGGCGAAGGGCGTGAGCCCGCTGGCGGGTCTGATGCCGAAGCTCGCCAAGCTGACGGAGCTCAGGCCCACGCGCCCGGCCGCAACCCCGCGAGTGCGCCCGGAGAAGATCACGGTCGTCGCCCGGTCGGGCATCGGTGGCAAGGCTCAGCTCGTGGTGGCCGAGTTCGGCGGCATCCGCTACGTCCTCGGAGTCACCGAGCACGGCATCAACGTGGTCGACACCCAGGAGGCCCCGCCTGTCGAGGAGGAGTCGACGACCGACGTGTCTCCGCTCGACGACGACCAGTCGAACGACATCGTGGATCGCGCACTCAAGTCCGTGGCCTGACCTGCTCGGAGACTCGAGCGCTCCCGGTTACGCCTGCGCCCTCCTGTCGCGATAGTCGACTGCGAGCACGGATAGCTCGCCCCTCTGGCTACGGATCGGCCACGTCACCCAACTTCGGAGTGCCGCCGTGCCCGCATCCGCCGCCTCGCCGCCTGCGCGAGTGACGTCTCCGTCGCGGCGTGTGTGGATCCTCCTCGCCGCCGCTCTCGGCATCGCGGCCGTCCTCGTCCTGGTCGGTGCGACGGGCGCCCATGCCGCGTCGGTGTCGGCGCTGGTGCCGAGCGAGACCGGCGACGGCGACGGCGTCACCATCAACGGCATCAACGGCACGCCGTCCGACAGCATCATGACGCTGCTGGGGATCACGGTGCTCAGCGTCGCCCCCGCCCTGCTGCTGATGATGTCGAGCTTCACCAAGATCTTCGTGGTGCTGGCCCTCACCCGCAACGCGCTCTCACTGCCGTCGATCCCGCCGAACCAGGTGCTGGCAGGTCTCAGCCTGTTCCTGACGCTGTTCATCATGTGGCCGGTGCTCACCGACATCAACGCGGTCGCCGTCGCCCCTTTCAGCGCGGGCCAGATCGACTTCGGGCGGGCCTTCGAACTCGCCCAGGAGCCTCTGCGGCAGTGGATGCTCAACTACACGCGGGAAGAGGACATCGCCCTGATGCACCGGGCGGCGCAGATGGAGAACCCCACGGATCCTGCTGCGATCCCGCTGCAGACGCTCGTGCCGGCTTTCATGATCAGCGAGCTGCGCGCCGCCTTCCTGATCGGTTTCATCATCTTCGTGCCGTTCCTCGTCATCGATCTGGTCGTCGCCAGCGCACTGATGTCGATGGGAATGATGATGCTCCCGCCGGTGATGATCTCGCTGCCGTTCAAGATCCTCCTGTTCCTGCTCATCGACGGCTGGGGCATGGTCATCACCGCGCTGATCCAGTCGTACAACGGGGGTGGCTGATGAGCCCGGAAGCGGTCATCGACATCGGCCAGGCGGCCCTCATCGTCGGGGCGAAGCTCTGCGCGCCTCTGCTGATCACGGCGCTCGTGGTCGGGTTCGCGATCTCGCTGCTGCAGTCGATCACGCAGGTGCAGGAGATGACCATCTCGTTCGTGCCGAAGCTCGTCGCCGTGGGCATCGCGCTGCTGATCAGCGGTCAGTGGATGATCGCCGAGCTGATCGCCTTCACGAACGAGATGTTCGCACGGATCCCCTCGCTGCTGAACGGCGGCTGATGAACATCCCGATCGATTTCATCTGGCTCGAGGCCACCTCGCTCGCGTGCGTGCGGATCACGGCCTTCCTGGTGCTCGCCCCGCCGTTCAGCCACGGCACGATCCCGATGCGGGTCAGGGCGATGCTGGGCGTCGGGCTGGCTCTGGCGGTCTCACCCGTGGTCACCGCCGGCTACGAGCGCCTCGACACCGGAGCGTTCATGCTCGCGCTGGCGGGTCAGGCCCTGACCGGAGCCCTGCTCGGATTTCTGGTGATGGTGCTCTTCAGCGCCATCCAGGGCGCCGGACACCTGGTCGACACGTTCGGCGGCTTCCAGCTGGCGCAGGCGTTCGACCCGGGGATGGCCATCAACGGTGCGCAGTTCACGAGACTCTTCCAGATGACGGCCATCATGCTGCTGTTCGCCTCCGACGGATACCAGCTGGTGCTGGGCGGGCTGTTCCGCTCGTTCGACGCCGTCCCCGTCACGGGCATGATCGATCTCAGCAAGCCGGCGGAGGCGCTCGTGGGCGCTGCGGGGCAGATGATGCTGAGCGCAGTGCAGATCGCGGGTCCTCTGCTGATCGTGCTGTTCCTCGCCGACGTCGGGCTCGGTCTCGTCAGCCGTGTGGCACCCGCGCTCAACGCGTTCGCGATGGGCTTCCCGATCAAGATCGGGCTCACCCTGCTGCTCGTCGGATTCGTGTACGCGGCGCTTCCGAGCGTGGTCGCGGTGATCGCCGAGGACGCCGCGCGACTGCTCCTGGGGGTGACCCGATGAGCGAGAGCGACAGCGGGGAACGCACCGAGAAGGCGACCGAGCGCCGCCTCAAGGAGGCCCGGAAGAAGGGGCAGATCGGCCGCAGCCAGGACTTCACCGCGTGGGTGTGCATCGCGGCGGCCGGGGTCATGATGGTGCCGACCATCGGATCCGGGACACAGGTGCTCACCGAGCTCTTCCTCGCGGTCGCGCCGGTCGCGAAGAACCCCACAGACGGTGCTGCCGTCGACGTGCTCGGATCGGCGATCTCATCGCTCGGCGGCATCCTCCTGCCGATGCTCGTGGTCGTCCTCCTCGCCACGACCGCGACGGCGGTCGCCCAGGGCGGCATCCATCTGCGGGGTGTGACGATGCGCACCGAGCAGTTCAACATCGTCTCGGGTCTCAAGAGGGTGTTCGGCCGACAGGCCCTGTGGGAGGGGGCGAAGGCCCTGCTCAAGACGGCGGCGATCGGTGTCGCGCTGTGGATCGTCGTGTCCGGTCTCGTGCCGGTGCTCATGGCGAGCGGCAGCCACAACATCACCTGGCTGCTCGAGCAGGCCGCCGGGGGAGCCGTCGCCCTGCTGCAGGTGGCCGTCGCCGTCGGCATCCTCCTCGCGGCGATCGATGTGGCGGTGGTGATGCGGCGCAACCGCAAGCACACGCACATGACGAAGAACGAGGCGAAGGACGAGCACAAGAAGAGCGAGGGCGACCCGCTGGTGCGCTCCCAGCGTCGTTCTCGCCAGCTCGCCATGAGCCGCAACCGCATGATCGCCGCCGTCGGCGACAGCGACGTCGTGCTGGTGAACCCCACGCACGTGGCGGTGGCGCTGCGATACGAGCCGGGCAAATCGGCCCCGCGAGTCGTCGCCAAGGGCGCAGGAATCGTGGCGCAGAAGATCCGCGAGAAGGCGGAGGAGGCCGGGGTGCCGATGGTCCGAGACATCCCGCTGGCGCGTGCGCTGCACGCGGCCTGCGAGCTGGGCAGGGAGATCCCTGAGGAGCTCTACACCGCGGTCGCGCAGGTCCTCGCCTTCATCGAGTTCCTGAAGCGGCGTGGCACGGCTCGCGGCACCCACACCATGCCCTTCGCGAGCACCCGAGACCGCGGCCTCTGAGCCGCCGCACAGTGACGAACGAGTAGAGAGAACGAGAAGGCGAGACCCATGATCGGTCAGATCCTGTCCAAGGGCGCGGTACCCGTCGGCGTCGTCGGCATCATCCTCCTGCTCATCGTGCCGATCCCGACCGGGCTTCTCGATGTGCTCATCGTCCTGAACATCTCGTTCGCGCTGCTGATCCTGCTCACGGCGATGTTCGTCAAGAAGCCGCTGGACTTCTCGGTGTTCCCGAGCCTTCTCCTGGTCGCGACGCTGTTCCGACTCGGGCTCAACGTCGCCTCCACCCGCCTGGTGCTCAGCGAAGCCCACGCGGGCCAGGTGATCCAGGCGTTCGGGCAGATCACCATCAGCGGATCCCTCGTCATCGGCGCCGTGATCTTCCTCATCCTCACCGTCATTCAATTCGTCGTGGTGACCAAGGGCGCCGAGCGCGTCGCCGAGGTCGGTGCCCGCTTCACCCTCGACGCCATGCCGGGCAAGCAGATGGCGATCGACGCCGATCTGAACGCCGGGCTCATCACCGACACGGAGGCGCGCAGGCGTCGCGCCGAGGTCGCCGCGGAGGCCGACTTCTACGGTGCGATGGACGGTGCGTCGAAGTTCGTGAAGGGAGATGCGATCGCCGGGATCGTGATCGTCGTCATCAACTTCGTCGGCGGCATCATCATCGGCATGGTCCAGCACGGCATGGAGGTGGGGGATGCGCTGGAGACCTACAGCATCCTCACCATCGGCGACGGCCTCGTCACCCAGATCCCGGCACTCCTCATGGCCGTGTCGACGGGCATGATCGTCACGCGCGAGAACGCCGAGACCGAGATGGGGCAGGCGGCAGGTCGACAGCTCATGCAGTCGCGCAACGCACTGGTGATCACCGGCCTCGCCGCGATCGCGATGGGCTTCATCCCCGGGATGCCGCTGCTGGTGTTCCTGGTGATCGGCTGCGTGCTCCTGTTCGCGGCGTCCCGGGTCAAGGCCAACGAGGACCGCGATGCGGCACTCGAGGCCGACGCCCTGCAGCAGGAGGCCGAGGAGGCGGGGGCCGAGGGGCCCGAGGAGCTGATGGATCGGATGCGTGTGCACGCCCTCGAGATCTCGCTCTCTCCCGACATCGTCGACCTCGCCTCCGGGGGAGCGGGCGACCTGCTCACGCGGGTGAAGTCGCTCCGTCGCAAACTGGCCCTCGACATCGGCATCCTGATGCCGCCGGTGCGCACCCGCGACAACATCGACCTGCCGGCGCAGACGTACTCGATTCTCATCGCCGGCGTCGAGGCGGGGCGCGGAGCCGTGCCGCGCGGCCATGTGCTCGCGATCGGCACCGGGCTCGAGCAGCTGCCCGGCACCGCGGTGGTGGACCCGGTGTTCGGGCTCGAGGGCAAGTGGGTTCCGGCCGAGATGTCGCACGCCGCCGACATGGCCGGTGCCACGGTGATCGATCGGGCCAGCGTCATCATCACGCATCTCTCCGACATCGTGCAGAGCCAGGCCGACCGGCTGCTGTCGCTCGAGGACGTCCGTCAGCTGACCGAGCACCTCAAGCAGTCGAGCCCCGCGACGGTCGAGGAGCTCACACCCGCCGTGCTGTCGCTCGCCGGCATCCAGCGCGTCCTCGCCGGGCTGCTCGCCGAGCGGGTGCCGATCAACGATCTCGCCCGCATCTACGAGGCCCTCGCCCTCCGCGGCAAGACGTCGACCGAGACGGCAGGGCTGATCGATGCGGCACGAGCCGCGCTCGGTCCGGCCATCGCCGCTCGGTTCGCCGAGGACGGTCGGATCCGCGTCGTGATGTTCGAGCCGATGCTCGAGCAGCAGATGCTCGAGGGGATGCGTGTGGTCGAGGGGCAACCGCAGATCGTGTTGACGCCCGAGGCGACCATGCAGGTGCTCGAGAACGTGCGGCGCACGGTCGCCGAGCTCGATCAGATCGGACCGGAGCCGGTGCTCGTGTGCGCTCCGTCGCTGCGGCAGGCGGTGCGGCGGATGGTCTCATCGCAGGTCGGCGGGCTCCCCGTGCTGTCTTACGACGAGGCGGCGGCCGGCGGTCTCGCGACTGATGTCGTCGGGGTCGTCCGCATGACGCAGTCTGCTCTGCCCAGCGCTGCGGTATAGGTGCAATTCTGCTCATTTACGAGTCGAGTGCGGTACGTTTGTGAGCAGAGGGCGCGACAGCGCTCACGCCATGGAAGGCAGACGACGCATGCTGGTACTCACGAGACGCGCCAATGAGAGCATCGTGATCGGTGATGACATCACCGTGACGATCCTGGCGGTGACCCCGAGTGGGGTTCGTGTCGGCATCGACGCCCCGCGGGACAAGCGCATCAACCGTGCAGAGATCGTCCTCGCGGTGAGCGATGCCAACCAGGAAGCGGCGCAGACCTCGTCCGGTGAGACGGCTGAGGCTCTGCTCCTGGGGGCCCTCGGACGCACAAGCACCACCTCCTGACATCTGTCAATGGGGAGTTCTCCCCATGCGCTCCGAGTTACTGGTCCGCACGTTGTCGCGATAGTCGTGGATGTGACGGGCGATCCCGTCACGGAAACCGTGACATGACGAGGTGACGAATCGTGGCCGCTCACGACCTGAGCATGCAACTGATGCGAGAGCGCGATCTGCTGGAGGTGCTGCTCTTCAAGCTGGACGAGCAGCAGATGCTGCTCGCGACCGGACGCAACCGCTGGATCCACCATGCGGCGAACGAGATCGAGCGCGTTCTGGCGGCGATGCCGACGGTCGCCCTCTCTCGCGACACGCTCGTCATCTCCGTCGCTGACGAATGGGGTGTCCCCGAGGCGACGACCCTTCGCGATCTGATCGACGCCGCGCCCACCGATGCCTGGCGCGAGGTCCTCTCGGGGCACCTCGACGCCATGACGGCTCTCGCCGACGAGATCGGCGACATGAAGAAGGTCAACGAACAGCGACTGCGCACGGCGATCCGGGTGACGCAGGAGACCATCGCCGGACTCGGTGTGCCCACCGGCGAGTACGACCCGCAGGGCGATGTCGTCCGCGGCGCCGACGCCCGACTTCTCGACACCCGGGTGTGAGGGGACCATGTCTTCCTTCGCAGGGCTCCGGCTCGCAGAGTCCGCTCTCTCCGCCGCACGGGCGGGTATGACCGTCACCGGTCAGAACATCGCCAATCAGGCGACACCCGGATACACCCGCCAGCGCGTCGATCAGGTGTCGGTCTCGGCACCCGGTCAGACGGGGCTGTGGCCGTCGGGCCTCGGCATCGGCGGTGGCGTCGGGGTGACCGGCATCGCCCGGCTCGGTGACGACATCCTCGACGCCCGCGTGCGCGATGCCCTCGCGACGTCCGGCTTCTGGGTGGCTCGTGCAACGGCGGCCGGGCAGGCGGAGGACGTGCTCGCCGAACCCACCAAAGCCGGGCTCGCAGCCAACCTCGATCGGTTCTGGGCGGGGTGGTCGGACCTGACCAACACGCCGGATCCCGCAGCAGCGCAGGTCGTGCTCACCAACGCCAGCGTGCTCGTGGGCCAGATCGCGGCCGGGTACCAATCGATCGCGGGGCAGTGGAGCGACCTGCGCGGTCAGGTCGACAGTCAGATCGCCGACGTCAACGCGGTCGCCGGGCAGGTGGCGACGCTCAACGGGCAGATCAGGGATGCTCTGCAGTCGGGCCGGAACGCGAACGAGCTGATCGATCAGCGCAACGTCCTGGCGCAGCAGCTCTCGACGGCAGTCGGGGCGAAGGGGAGCGTCGAGGCGGACGGCACGCTCACTCTGCGTGTCGACGGGAACGCCCTCGTCTCGGGCGACAGCAGTCGTGCGCTCATCGCGAGCGGCCCCCAGGACATCGCCGACGGAGGTCGCATCGGTGTCGCCTGGGCTGATCGACCGGGCCTGGCCGTGTCGGTCACCGGAGGAATCATCGGCGGCACGATCAGCTCTCTCGCTCCCGCGTCGGAGGGCGGAACTCTCGCAGGCGTGGCAGCGGCATACAACGAGACCGCCGCCGCTCTCGCCACGGCGGTGAACGACGTGCATCGCACCGGAGTGACGTCGTCGGGCGCCGCGGGAGGCGACTTCTTCTCGGTCGCCGGCGCAGGACCCGCGGCTCTGGGGCTCGGCGTCGTGCCCACGGGCCTCGACGACCTCGCGCTGGCTGCTCCGGGTGCCGGCGCGAAGGACACCACGATCGCCGACCGCATCAGCACGCTGGGATCGTCGGCGACGGGGCCGAGCAAGACCTGGTCGAGTTTCGTCACCGGATTCGCCGTCGCCGTCGCCGGCGACAGGCAGCGTGCCGACATCGCCGATATGGGCGCCGTCGCGGCCGTCACCGCGCAGCAGTCGAACGCGTCGGTCGACGGCGACGAGGAGACGATCAACCTCCTCACCTACCAGACCGCCTACCAGGCCGCGGCGCGGGTGCTCACTGCCGTGGATGAGGCGCTGGACCTTCTGATCAACCGCACAGGCCTCGTCGGCCGCTGACTCTGGGGAGAGCCATCATGATCGGACGCATCACGAGCAACACGATGACGCAGCAGTCGCTGCGGACTCTGCAGGCGAACCTCGCCGATCGCGAGCGACTGCAGAACCAGGCCGCGTCACAGCGTGCCTTCCGCACACCCAGCGAGGATCCGGCCGCGGCCGCGACCACACTCGGCGTGCACGGCGATCAGTCCCGTGTCGCGCAGTTCGCCCGCAACCTCAGTGATGGGATGGCCTGGGTGACCACGGTCGACACGGCACTCGGGGCCAGCACCGACCTTCTCAATCGAGCGCGCGACCTCACCGTGCAGGGCGCGAACTCCGGGGCGCTCAGCCCGACCGCGCGCGAGTCCATCGCGCAGGAGCTCGAGACAATCAGCGCCGAGCTGCTCGCCCAGGCGAACACCACCGTGCTCGGGCGCAGCGTGTTCGCGGGCACGAGCGATTCGGGCACGGCGTTCGACTCCGGCACCTTCGCCTTCAACGGCATCCCGGGTGAGGGAGTGCGTCGGCGCATCAGTGACAACGAGACCGTGCGCGTCGACTTCGACGGCGCGCAGGCGTTCGGCCAGGGTGCCACCAGCGCTTTCGCGCTGCTGAACGACATCGCCGCGGAGCTCCGTGGCGGAGCGGATGTCGGCGGACGTCTCGACGACATCGACGCTCGGCTGAAGGACGTCGTCTCCGCCCGAGGAGCCACCGGTGCTCGTCAGGCGCAGCTCGAGCGCGCCGCGTCGCAGAACCTGTCGGCGTCGACCGACCTCGAGGCGCGTCGCGCCGAAGTCGAGAACGTCGACAGTCTCGAGGTCCTGGTCAAGCTGCAGTCCGCCGAGCTCGTGTTCCAATCAGCCCTGCAGGTGACCGCGCGATCGCTGCAGACCAACCTTCTGGAGTTCCTGCGATGAGCACCACCACCGCCGAGACGACGAGCATCCGCGTCGAGTTCCGCTCTCCGATGCTGGGTCTCAGCCCGTACCGGGCCTTCGCCCTCGAACCGATCACCGGGGCCGACGGGCTGTACGCGCTGCGGGCGACCGACGCCGATGTCCGACTCTTCGTCCTGGATCCGCGCTCGGCCGACCCGGGGTACGCCCCGGTCGTGTCTGCGGACGTGTTCGCAGAGGTGGATGCCGTCGACTCCTCCGAGGTCGATGTGTTCGTCGTGGCGAATCCGTCGGCGGACGGGGTGCACGTCAACCTGCGAGCGCCGATCCTGATCCACCGTGAGACAGGACGCGCGACGCAGACGATCCTCGACGACCAGACCTATCCGATCCGGGCGCTGCTCGGCGGTTGATCGCCCTGCCCACCGCATCACCGGTGATCGGCGTGAGCCGCATCCGCCGACCAGAACGCACAGGAGAGATGACGTGGTCGATCTGCGATCCCGCACGCACGGCCCCGGCGCGACCCAGGGGGTGAACCTCGTCGTCATGGCGTACGACGATCGCGTGGTGTCGGATCAGGACGGCGCGGTGACGTACTATCTCGACGCACGGGTGCACCCCGCCGATCGGCGTGCTCCCGGGCAGACGAATCTCGCGCTCGTGTCGAAGACGAGCGCCGAGGCAGTGACCCGTTTTCCGAACTCGGCGCGCTACTCGCCGCTGCAACTCGCCTCCATCGTCGAGACGGCGGCGGGCAACACCGCCGCGCTGACGGATCCGACCGGCTCGGTGATCGGCATGGCGTACGGGGTCAGGGCAGACCTCCTCATCAACGACGGCGAGGTCGTCGTCAACACCAAGACGTTGTCGACGACGGAGCTGTCGGTGCGAGCGGACGAAGACGGCATGGACATCCGTGCGCAGATCCGAGTCTCCGTGATGTCGGCGAGGAAGGCGCGGGAAGCCGTACGCGCCGGTGCCGTCGCACAGACGGTCTAGGCCGCTTCGTTCGACGGAGCGACAGGCATCCCACGGGTGGGGAAAGCAGAGAATATCGAGATTCACCGCATATACCAAGGAAGAGCCCGTAGGCTCTGAAGGCACAGGCTGGGGTACTGGCAGATCCCGGCGTCGTCGCAGGAGATGGGATCCTGCGCGCGCCATGGATGGCTGGTAGGGGTACAGCGCAAGGCGTTCGGCGACGAGCGCATTCCATGGGACGGAAGACGACATGAGCACATCAAGGACGCTCGAGACCAACCGGGTGAGCAAGCGTGAATTCGTGCAGAGGTTCGCGCGACGCGGGGGCATCTCGGTGCAGGCGGCACAGACGGCATACAGCGCGATGATCGACGAGCTGCTCGATCTCGTGGGCCGGGGGAACACCGTCACTCTCACCAACTTCGGCAAGTTCTACCCGCAGACCCACAAGGGGCATCGCGTGCAGTTCGCGAAGGATGAGGGCGACGCCGAGGTGAACGACTACACGGTGCTGAAGTTCTCGGCGACGCGTGAGGTGAACCGCCGCGTCAAGGTGAACGACTAGTCATCGTTATCTGAACGTAAACGAAGATCCCCGGTGGTTTTGGCCATCGGGGATCTTTCGTGCCAGTCTCGGCCCTAGCATGTAGATGAAAGTAGTTCTGGCCACTGGGGAGAGGTCGCACTGTGAGTCGCTGGGGAGGGCTTGCACTTACAGTGAGAAGAGGCGGATCCGATGCCGATGCGTGCGCGCAACCAGCTCGTGGTCGATCACCTGCACATCGTCGGAGCAGCGACGGCCTACGTCGCCTCTCGACTGACTCATGTCTCCCGTGACGATCTGGCCTCCGCCGGCGCGTTCGCTCTCGTGCGCGCCGCCGAGAAGTTCGATGCCACGCTCGGCGTCCCGTTCGGCGCGTTCGCGCGCGGGCGCGTGAACTGGGCGCTGAAGGACGAGCTGCGGGCGATGGACTGGGCGCCCCGTGAGGTGCGGGTGCGGGCGAAGGCGACGGCGAAGGTCCGGCAGACGCTCACCTCGGCCCTGGGACGCACTCCCTCCGTCGCCGAGATCGCTGCCGCCATGGGTGTGGACACGGCCACGGTGCGCGAGGGACTCGCCGACGCCGAGCGGATGGTGACGAGCCTCGACGCGCCGGACGCCCCCGAGATCGTCTGGACCGGATACCTTCCCGAAGAGCTCGCCATCGCCTCAGAGCGCGATGAGTTCCTCCGCCGTGCGGTGGATGCCCTGCCCGATCGCAAGCGCGACGTCGTCCGTGCGATCTACTTCGAAGATCGCACGGTCACAGAGATCGCCGACGAGCTCGGCGTCTCGCACGCGGCTGTGTCGCAGCAGCGCGCCGAGGGGGTGCGGATGCTGAGGGATGCCCTCGACCGTCACTACGCAGATTCGCCTGCCGTCGACGCGCCGCCGACATCGCGTTCCTCGGCGTCGGTGCTCGACGCCTACTTCGAGAGGCTCGCCGAGGGCGGTCAGCGTTTCACGCGTGCGATCCTGTCGCACGCCGTCGGCGTCTGACGCCCCTGAGCGCCGCGGCCGTGGGGCCTCGACGATTCAGAGTCCGAACCCGTAGCTCGCCTGTCCGACCAGGATGAGGCTGACCGTGGTGGGGTAGACCTCGGGTTCCTCGTCCTCGTCGTCGAGCAGGTCGAGCTTGTGGATCGGCACGAAGATGCTGCCGTCCGGTTCGAAGATCAGATCCTTCGGCACGAACGACGCGAAGATCGAACGGGTCGAGTTGCGGAGCTCGTAGGTGCGACCGACGTCGCCGCGCTCGAAGAGGTTCATCTCGACCTCATCCGACCAGACCTTGCCGTCGGGGAACCGCGCCTCGATGCGGTAGGTGCTCGGCTCGACCGACTTGATGTTGAGATCCTCGACGATCTCCGAGAACAGGGTGTCCGGTTGGTCGAGCTCGAACGCGATCGCGCGGAGGTGATCGTAGTTCAGTCGTGCTCGGCGGGAGAAGAGCGCGACGTTCTCGATCTCGTCGGGGTCGGCGTGCGGGGCCTGGTCGAGCAGGTACTGCCTGACTTCGTCGGGGCCGGGGTACTCGAAGCGCATGTGGTAGTGGAATCGCCCGGGGCGATTGACGATGTACGTGCTGACATCGGCGATGTCGTTGACCGTGAGGCAGTAGATGCGTTTCACCGACGAGAGCCCGTCGAAGAGCGACAGGAACTGGTTTTGACGGTTGGTCCCGTCGGCGATCCCGCGACGCCCTGCGGGGAAGTTCTTCTCGAACTCATCGAACACGATGAGGCATTCGTCCAGGCTGTCCAGGAACTCGACGATGCCGTCGTTGTCCTCCGACACGATCACGACGGGAAGGCACTGCTCTCGGGCCTCCTCCGCGACCATGCGCAGGAACAGCGTCTTGCCGATTCCCTTGTCGCCGGACAGCATCACACCGAGACTGCGATCCGAGAGCGCGTACGACCGGAAGATCTTGTCGACCTTCTTGTCGCGTCCGCCGTAGATGCGCTCCGTCCCCACGGTCAGGTCGTCGACCTTGATGAGACTGAAGCCCTCTTTCGAGGTGAAGTGCACCCGATAGGTGCCGAGAGGGAAGACCTGGTGGGTGCGCACGGCGTCGTCATAGACGCGTACATGCCCGCCGGTCTCGATGTAGGTGCTGGTCACGGTCCTCCTCCTTCGCTCCCCGTTGTAGATATCGGTCGTAGTTCACGAACCGTAAGTCCTCTCGCGGACGAGTTTTCGCAGTAGCCTGTGCGGATAGCGGGCGTGGGGACGCCCGGGTCAGGGGACCGTCATGGACGGGGACGCAGGGGTGGAGCAACCGGTCGACGGTTCGATCGTCATCGTGGTCGAGGCGGCGCCACAGGGACTCATGCAGTACACGCTGGATCCGGATGCTCGACAGCCGATCTGGCAGGCAGTGCTCATCGCTCACGACGACGCGGTCATCGGCGCGGCGACGTCGCCCGAGCAGACCGCCGACCTGCTCGTGCGGGGCAGCGTCGAGTGCATCCGGCGCAGCGTGCCCAGCCTCGACGTCGGCGGGCTGACGATGCGCCCCGAAGTCGGGCCGAACGACAACGCCCAGATCGTGGCCGCGGGCGATGCGCGGTTCCTGAGGTCCGAGTGGGATGCGGTCGTACGCGAGATCGAGGAAGAGGCCCGAGGAGACTAGGGGCGAGCGATGCGCTGCCTCAGTCGTCGACCAGGTAGGCGTCGAGCATCAGCGACCCTCGAATGTCGCGGAGTGTGTCGAGCAGTCGATCGAGACCGCGGGCGGTGAACGACGGCATCTGCAGATCGTGGGGACCCAGCGGCTCGAGCTTTCCGGTGCGGATGCGAACGACCTCCCAGCCGGTGGCACGCAGGGCCCGATCCTTGCGCAGATCGGCATCCTGTCGCTTGCCGACGTGCTCGAGCCCGTGTCGGCCGACGGTGTCGTATTCGATCGCGACCCGCAGCTCGGGCAGGAGGATGTCGGGCCAGACTTCGGTGTGGCGGAAGAACGGACGTGAGATCTTGACCGCGTTCATTCCCGAGACGCATGCCAGTCGTCGGGTGAGGGCAGCGCGCACCCTCGCCTCGGCGGCTGAGGCCACGGCGGGAGCGCACACGCTCACGAACGCCTCTCCGGCGGGGAGATCGGGCGTCTTCGTGCACAGCGTCGTCGTCGGCTTCGGCCGTCGCGGGATCGCGCGGGCTTCGCCGAGGATCACCGGTTGCGGGCGGGCGAGTGACGCGCACTCAGGACACCACGACGACTGTCGGCGCACGCGTCCGGGTCGTTCGCGTTGCTCGGTGGGCGTCGCGGCGAAGCGGTGCCCGAGCCGGCACTCCCAGCACAGGAGCACATCGGCCGCCAGCGGCACCTGCGAGAGCACGATGCCGTGGTTGAGTTCGGGGTGGTACTGGCGGATCAGCTCGGGGTAGGCGGCCCATGCCGAGCGATAGGTACCGACGTCGTACGGCACGTCGCGCCCGCGGGAGAACTGGCGTCTCGCCCACCACTGCTGCACGGGTTCGGTCACGCTCGGAACCTACCTGCCGGCTCCGACATCGCCGGAGAGCGAGCGGACGTGACAGACTCGCGGAGACGGGCGCGAACTCGGTCGTCGGAGAGAAGGAGCAGCCATGACGCAGCGGATCGTGATCAGCGGGGCATCCGGTCTCATCGGCACGGCGCTGGCGGCGTCGCTGCGGGCTGACGACGTGGAGGTGACGACGCTCGTGCGTCGGACGTCGCGTGGGCCGTCCGAGGTCGAGTGGAGACCGGGAGAGCGTGAGCTCGATCCCGACGTGCTGGCGGGCGCCGATGCCGTCGTCGCACTCGGCGGCGCGAGCGTCGGCCGGCTTCCCTGGACTCGCCGGTACCGCCGTGAGCTCGCTGAGTCCCGCCTCACGACGACCCGCACACTCGCGACAGCTGTGCGCGCACTGCGCGACGACGCACCGGCGTTCGTCTCGGCATCCGCCGTCGGCTACTACGGCTCGGCACCGGGGGAGACCCTGACCGAGGCGTCCCTCCCGGGCGACACCTTCCTCGCCCAGCTCTGTGTGCGGTGGGAGCAGGAGGCGCTGCGCGCGGGTGAGCACACGCGCGTGTCGCTGTTGCGGACCGCGCCGATCATCCATCGCCAGGGCGTCCTCAAACCGCTGATCCAGCTGACCCGGTTCGGCGTCGCGGGTCCGATCGGACCCGGCACCCAGATCTGGCCGTGGATCTCGCTCGACGACGAGGTCCGCGGCATCCGGCATGTGATCGACTCCCGTCTCGAGGGCCCGGTCAACTTCACCGGTCCCTCACGGGCCTCGGCGAACGACATCGGTCGCGCCCTCGCGAAGAGGATGCGGCGTCCGTTCTGGATTCCGGCTCCCAGCTGGGCACTCCGCCTCGCGCTGAGCAGCGCCGCCGCCGACTCGCTGCTCCTGTCGGATGCGGACGTGCGACCGGTTGCACTCGAGCGATCGGGCTTCGAGTTCACCCACACGACGGCGCAGCAGGCGGTCGACGCGGCGCTCTGACAGCCCGGTCGGCGCCCTCCGGCTCAGCGAGCGTGCGGATCGCGCCGATTCAGCGTCTCCACGACCTGCGCGTAGTCGCCACGCGCCTCGCCGTACCGGAGGAACCTGACGTTCTCGACCTGGATCTCGGTCGCGTCCGGCTGAGTCTCGATCAGCTCCACGACCTCGTCGATGAAGGCCTCGAGCGGCATCGCGAAGTCGCTCGACTCCTGGCCGGGCATGAGGGAGGTGCGCACTGCGGGCGGCTCGAGCTCGAGCACGCTCACGCTCGTGCCTGCCAGTTGCAGTCGCACCGATTCGCTGAGCATGTGGATCGCCGCCTTGGTCGCGTTGTACGTCGGTGTCACTCGCAGCGGGGCGAAGGCGAGACCGGAGGAGACCGTCATGATCGTCGCGTCCGGCACGGTGCGCAGGTGCTCGATGAAGGCGGCGATCAGTCGGATCGGGCCGAGCAGGTTGGTCGTCACGGTCGCCTCCGCGGTCTCAAGAAAGCCTGCGGGCGCCGTCCAGTCCTCGGTGCGCATGATGCCGGCCATGGTGATCACCACGTTGAGACTCGGGTGCCGGGTCACGACGGTCTCCGCTGCGGCGCGGATGCTGTCGGCATCCGTCGTGTCGATCTGCACCGTGTCGATTCCGGGGTTCTCTGTCGCGATCTGCTCGAGCAGCGCCGTGCGGCGCCCGCCGACGATGACCGTGTTGCCGCGCGCAGCGAGGCGCTGGGCGAGGGCGAGTCCGATTCCGCTCGTCGCCCCGGGGATGAAGATGGTGTTTCCGCTGATGTTCATGACTCCACTCTCCGGGCCGGCGCACGGGCTCACCAGAGAGCGTCCATCCAGGGATCCGCGATCCCTGGATGGGCGACGGGTCGCGCGAGATACTGAGGGGGTGGACAGACAGGCACTGGCAGAGTTCCTCCTGCGGCGCAGGGAGCAGCTGAAACCGTCCGACGTCGGTCTCGGCGCCGGGGCACGACGCCGTACGCCCGGTCTCCGCCGCGAGGAGGTCGCTCAGCTGGCCGCGATGTCGACCGACTACTACGCACGTCTCGAACAGCAGCGGGGGCCGCAGCCGAGCGTGCAGATCCTCGCATCCCTTGCCAGGGCCCTGAGACTCACTCCCGATGAGCGGGACTATCTGCACCGCATCTGCGGACACAGTGCTCCCGACCGCACGATGTTCACCGACTACGTGCACCCCGGCATGCTGCGCGTCCTCGACCGTCTCGACGACACACCGGCGTTCGTGGTCTCCGTGCTCGACGAGGTGCTCATCCAGAACGACGCGGCGCGGGCTCTCCTCGGCGACGCGAGCGGCCTCGAGGGACTCGAGCGCAGCGGCATCTACCGGTGGTTCGCACACCCCGACGACGAGCGCGGTCGTTACCCGCTGGCCGACCATCCCCGGCACAGCCGCGTGCTCGTCGCATCGCTCCGCGCGGCGTACGGCGCTCTGGGCGAGCGCTCGCGAGCGGGAGACATCGTGCGGGAGCTCTCCTCCGACAGTGCCGAGTTCGCCGAGCTCTGGGACGTGCACGAGGTGCGCCGGCGCTTCGAGGACCACAAGGTGCTCATCCATCCGGAGATCGGGCCGATCGAGGTCGACTGCCAAGCGCTCTTCACCGAGGACGAATCGCAGGCGCTGATCGTCCTGACCGCCGCGCCCGGCAGCGACGCCGAGAGCAAGCTCGAACTTCTCAGAGTGCTCGGGACGCAGCGGGTCTGACCGGCACCCAGCAGGCGACGCGGCGGCGATACGCGACGAAGTCCGACCCGAACCTGGCGTGCAGGTCCGCCTCCTCGAGCGGCCGCACGACCGTGTTCCAGAGCACCGAGCCGAAGAGCGAGTACGCCACCACCATCCACGACCCGAGCAGCAGGCCGACCGCGACACCCTGAGCGATGCCCGCGACCGCCATCGGGTTGCGCACGTACCGGTAGGGGCCGGTGACGACGAGCCGGTGCGCCATCTGCGACGGAAGCGGTGTCCCCTCGCCCTTCACCGACATCGACACGGCCGACCAGATGCCGAGTGCGGTGGCGCAGACCAGCAGGATGCCACCGGAGATCCGCACCGCGAGCGGGAGCTCGACGCGGAGCATCCAGCGCGCTTCGACGATCGAGACGACGACAGGGATCGCGACGAGGAAGGTGCCCCAGAAGAAGAGAGTCTGCATGCCTGTGCGGGCGAGGAGGCGCCCGGTGCCGACGCGATCGGCGGACCGGAAGGCGAGCGGACCGGTGACCATCCATTCCACCGGGACGCGCCCGCAGAGCACGATGATCGCCGCCACGATGCTCGCACCGGCGGCGACCACCATCAGGAGTGCGCCCCAGCCGGCGAGCGAGGTGACCGTCGCATAGACGCACATGCCTGCCGCCACCAGGGCCGTCCACGGCGCCGCCACCCAGAGGGCCCAGCGGACACCTGCGGCGGCCAGTGCGGAGGCGACCACGAAGAGCGGGACGTCGAACATCGCCACCGTGGCGACCGGGAGGTCTCCGAGAGTGGCTCGCCGCACGACGTCGGACAGCGGAACCGCGATCCACCACAGCGCACCGGCGAGAGTCTGGATGCCGAAGTACACCCGTGCCGTCACCGGAGTGATGCGGATTCCCGCGACGACGAGCATGCCCGCCAGTCTACGAGTGGTGCTCAGGACTCCTCGTGCGTCGCCGGGTCGGCGTCGAAGAGTCGGCCGTCGGGGCGTCCGAGCGCGCTGATCGCCTCGACCTCTGCGGCGGTCAGCAGGATCTCGCCGGCGGCGAGATTCGACACCTGATGCTCCAGCGATGACGCCTTCGGGATCGCGACGGTCTCACGCGCGACATGCCAGGCCAGCACCGTCTGTGCGGGGGAGATCCCGTGCGCGGCGGCGACCTCGCCGATCACCTGCTCCTCGATCAGCTCCTTGGCGCGCCCGAGCGGGCTCCAGGCCTCGGTGATGATTCCGTGCTCACGGTGATAGGCCAGCTGCTCGTGCTGCGGGAAGTACGGGTGCACCTCGATCTGGTTCACGACCGGGCGCACCCCCGTCTCGCGCTCGATGCGCTCGAGGTGTTCGGGGAGGAAGTTCGAGACGCCGATCTGCCTGACAGTCCCGCGCTGCTGGGCCTCGACGAGCGCCTCCCAGGCCTGCACGTATTCGTCCTGGTGGGGGTTCGGCCAGTGGATCAGGTGCAGGTCGATGGCGTCGACGCCGAGGCGCGAGCGGCTCTCCTCGATGCTCGTGCGGGCCTTGTCGCGCGGATGGTGGCGACCGGGGAGCTTCGTCGTGACGATGATCTCGGCACGATCGACATCGGCGGCGCGCACGCCCCGACCGACGGATCCCTCGTTCTCGTAGTTGAAGGCCGAGTCGAGCAGGCGGTATCCGGCATTGATCGCCGTGGTCACCGAGTCGGCTCCTGCGTCACCGTTGAGGGCGTAGGTGCCGAATCCGAGAGCGGGAAGCGTGAAGCCGTTGTGCGCGGTGAAATGGGGAAGAGCCGTCATGCCGCCAGCGTACGCTTGTGCCGTGACGGGAGAGCGAGACGCGGCGGTCGGTGACGGCATCCCCGGCGATGCGACCAGATGCCCGTGCGGGTCGGGCGATGTCTTCGGCGGATGCTGCGGACCGCTGCTCGCGGGGGCTGCGGCCCCGACGGCCGAGCGCCTGATGCGGTCCCGATTCACCGCGTTCGCGCTGCGCGATGCGGCATACCTTCGCGCGAGCTGGCATCCTTCGACCCGCCCGGCGGTGCTCGACCTCGATGACGACCTGGTCTGGAAGAGGCTCGTGATCGTCGATCGCGTCGCCGGCGGGCCGTTCGATCGTGAGGGCATCGTCGAGTTCGAGGCATTCTTCCGCCAGGGCCCGGAGCGTGGATCCCTGCACGAGCGCAGTCGCTTCGTACGGGAGGGACGCTCGTGGCTGTACCTCGACGGGCAGGTCGGGTGATGCACGCGACCGCGCAGCGACTAGATTTGAGAGCGTGAACGCCAGCCCAGAACACCAGCGCATCCTGCTCGACGTCGCCGACCTGGACCGGCGCATCGCGCAGGCGGAGCGCGCACGCACCAAGCCCGCACAGGGAGCTCGGATCACCGAGCTCGTCGCCATCCGCCAGGAGCAGCTCCGTGAGCTGACGGCTCTCACCGGCACGCGCGACGACGTACGCACCGAGCTCACGCGCCTCGAGGCCGACGTCAAGCTCGTCGAGCAGCGTCGTGCTCGCGATGCCGATCGGCTCGCGACCGCGACGAACCCCAAGGACGCGCAGGCGCTCGAGCACGAGATCGCCAGTCTCCTGAAGCGCCAGAGCGACCTCGAAGACATCGAGCTCGACGTGATGGGTCGTGTCGAGGACGCCGATGCGGCGGTCGCGGCCCAGCAGGCGCTGCTCGCCACCACCACCGCCGAGGGAAGCGCGCTCACCGCGCAGGCCAAGGCAGACGTCGCTGCGGCCACCGAGCTGGGGGCGCAGCTGACGCGCGACCGCGAGGCGGTCACCGCAGCCCTTCCCGCGCCGCTGCTGGCGGAGTACACGCGGCGGACAGCCAACAGCGCCGGCGCTGCGCTGCTCACCCGCGGTACGTGCGAGGGGTGCCGCATGCTCCTTCCCGGCACCGACCTGAACGACATCCGGAACGCCGCAGACGACCTCGTCGTCTCGTGCCCCGAGTGCGGCTGCATTCTCGTCCGCACCGAGGAATCCGGGCTGTGATCCCCGCGCCGCGCGCGCGGCGGCGGTGAACTCTCAGAGGCCTCCGGAACGCCGTGTCGCACTGCTGGCCCGGGCCGGCGGATACACGGCGGTCGAACTCGGCGCAGACGATTCCGAGGTCGGACGCGTGGAGCTCGCGGCTGCCGAGATGCCGGCGTGGGTCGCGGCTCAGGAACACGAGAACGCGCCGCGCTGGGTGATCCGCAGTGCGCGAGAGATCTACCCGGTGCTGCTCGACGCCGGTGTGCTCCTGGGGCGTTCGCACGACCTGGTGCTCTGTCACGCGATCCTCCGCGACACCGACAAGGTGGCGCGGCCCCTCGCTCCCTCGGCATCGTGGGTGCGACGCGACCCCGTCGACGAGGCCCCGGCACTCTTCGACGTCGTGGAGCAGAGCGACTCGGGTGACCCCGTGGGCGCCGCCCTCGACCAGTATCGCGAGCAGCGCCGGGTGCTTCGCGACGGCAAGGACGGCCGGCTGACGCTGCTCACCTCCGCGGAATCCGCCGGAGGGCTCATCGCCGAGGAGATGCGCGCTGCGGGCGTGCCGTGGAACGAGTCGGTGCACGACGGCATCCTCACGGAGATCCTCGGCACGCGCCCGGTCGCGGGTGGTCTTCCCAGCCACATGGTGGCGCAGGGCGAGCGGGTGCGCTCGATCCTCAGCGACCCCACGCTGAATCTCGAGAGCCAGCCGAAGCTGCTCCGGGCGCTGCACAGGGTCGGAGTCCAGGTCGAGTCGACCAGCCGGTGGGAGCTCGCCCAGCACAGCCACGCGGTCGTCGAACCCCTGCTGGCCTACAAGAAGCTGTCGCGCCTGCTCAGCGCGAACGGGTGGGCGTGGCTCGCCGAGTGGGTGCACGAGGGTCGCTTCCGGCCGATCTACATCACCGGTGGCGTCGTGACCGGGCGCTGGGCATCCGCCGGCGGGGGAGCCCTCCAGCTCCCGCGCAACCTGCGCGCGGCCGTGCGCGCGGACGAGGGCTGGACGCTCGTCGTCGCCGACGTCGCGCAGCTCGAGCCGCGGATGCTCGCCGGCATGGCCGGAGACCGGGCGATGGCGAAGGCTGCGCAGGGCAAGGACCTCTATGCCGGGGTCGTGGAATCCGGGGCCGTCGCGACCCGCGAAGAGGCCAAGTACGCGGTGCTCGGCGCGATGTACGGCGCGACGACCGGCGACAGTGGCCGCCTCGTCCCTCGTCTGCGCAAGGTGTACCCGCGCGCGATGGCTCTCGTCGACAAGGCCGCGCGATTCGGGGAGGACGGGGGAGTCGTCTCGACCTGGCTCGGACGATCCTCGCCTCGTCCGTCCACGGAGTGGGAGGCGATGCAGGCGCGTGCGACGGATGCCGACGCCGATCCCGCAGACGTCGCCCTCGCGCGGCGCCGTGCGAGGGACTGGGGTCGGTTCACCCGCAACTTCGTGGTGCAGGGCACGGCGGCCGAGTGGTCGCTCATCTGGCTCGCCGAGATCAGGCACCGCCTGCAGGCGCTGCCCGATGCGGAGCGGCCCGCGGCGGCATCCGGAGTGTTCCGTTCCCGCGCGCACCTCGCATTCTTCCTGCATGACGAGGTGATCCTGCACGTTCCTGCCGATCAGGCCGAGGCGGCGGCGGATGCCGTGCGCGAGGCCGCAGCCGTCGCCACCCGACGGCTCTTCGGCGGCTTCCCGATCGACGTGCCGCTCGATCTGCGCATTGCGGAGTCGGCCGAGAAGTAGCCACGGCTCGACGTAGACTGGGACTGCGAATGGGTCGACTGGACGGCCGCGTGGCGGGTGACCGCACCGAGGAACGTCCGGGCTCCTCAGGGCAGGACGGTGGGTAACGCCCACCCGGAGCAATCCGCGAGAAAGTGCCACAGAGAGCAGACCGCCCCGCAAGGGGTAAGGGTGAAAGGGTGGTGTAAGAGACCACCGGGGGCCATGGTGACATGGCCCGCCAGGTAAACCTCGTCCGGAGCAAGGTCAGACAGAGGATGTTGACGCGGCTCGCCGAGTCCTCGGGTAGACCGCTAGAGTGCCACGGCAACGTGTCGCCGAGAGAGATGGCCGTCGAAGGGGCGAAGAACCCCGGAACAGAACCCGGCGTACAGGTCGACCCATTCGCATTAAATGACTTGAACAGGTGTTTTTCTACACCGCGCCAGGCAGAGTCCGTGGAGAGTCCGCAGAACTGCCAAGCACGCTGTCAACGGCTTCTCGAGTCCGGTCATCGGAGTCCGCCCACATATGGCCGTACGTGTCCAACGTCTCCGTCGCGGACTTGTGGCCCAGCCGCGCCTGAACTGTCTTCACCGACTCGCCGTATCGGATCAGCAGGCTCGCGTAGTAATGACGCAGCGCGTGCATCCCTGTGCCGGTCTCAGCGCTGAGCCCAGCAGTCTTCGCGATCGGTCGCCAGATGTGCCCGAACCGCTGCCGGGTGAGCGGCTGACCAAGCCACGTGAACAGCAGTTCCCCATCCCTGATGTCATATCGCGCCAGATGATCGTTCAGAGCGGAAACGACGACGCGGGGGAGTGGGATGACCCGATTCGATGCCTCAGTCTTCGGGGGAGCGAACGCCGTGAGCCCACCAGCCTTCGTGACCAACTGTCGATCCACCGTCACCGCAGGGTTCTTGCCTAGCAGGCGCAACCTGTCTCGCGTCAGCCCGAGCACTTCACCCTGGCGCATCCCCGTGCCCGCTGCGAGGATCACCAGCGCCCGCAACTCGGCAGGCAGGGTGTCCGCCAGCAGATCTACCTGCGCGGTCGTCAGCGGTCGTATACGCGTCTTCTCGACGGTCGGAAGCTTGATTCGCGTGCACGGCGAAGTCGCGAGCTTGCGATCGTGCACAGCAGCACGAAAGATCGACGCAACCACCGTGTACACAACACCCACCGTCGCCGGCGCCAGGCCTTTACGACCGCTGTCCGGATCTCCCGTACCCAGGCGCTTGACCCACCCCTGAACCGTTGTCGTCAGGACGCTACCCAGCGGCAGGTCGCCAAGAACTGGGTACACGTGGCGCTCGAGATGCCCGCGGTAGAGCAGCGCCGTCGCATCCTTGTGCACCTGTGCGGCCAACCACGCATCAGCGTAGGTGCGGAAGGTGACCTTCGCAGACTGGGGATCGACATACTGACCCGTGACGATTGACGCCGTGACCTCATTCAGCCACTTCTGAGCCAGCTTCTTCTGGGGGAAGTGTTTCGCGTGCTCCTTGCCCGCAGCATCGAAGTATCGCGCGCGCCATTGCATCCCCGCGCCATATCGGTTCGACCGCACCCGCCTACCGTCATCGCCGCGCCGATGCCAGCGATCTTCGATGTACTGCCTCACCATGTGGACTATCCGTCCGTCGGTAGCTCGATGTTGGATGACCCGAGCATGTAGTCGCCCACCTGAACGCCTGCAAACAGATGCTCGATCGAGAGCAGCTGGGCTGCGAAGTGGTCTGCGGCGTCGCCGCCCTGTGCGACTTCATTACGGTTGAACGTAAGGCTCGCGACCTCACGGATGCCAGATCTCAGCGTCGGCGCTTCACCATAGAGGTTCTCGTAGTTGGCCAGGCTCAAACGGAACTCGAAAGCTTCGTATGCTGCCGAGGCAAGATGATGCCCAAGCCCAATGCCGGCGCGTACGTGGGCAATCGCGCGCTCGACGTGGTCGGCTAGAACCTCACTCCGGGTAATCAGTCGAGAGGTGTCGACCAACCGACCGGGAATGTGCATCATATTCCCGGTCCCAGCCACCGGTAGAGACGTGAATGAGTCAGCGACGAGGGCGTCTGCGGCGCTCAAGAAGACGCCCGGCCTCACCTCGATCTCTTCGCGAGCGGGGTAGACCAGATCCCAGATGGGAACCCCCAGTGCGCGGGAGAGCATCGTCAGTTCCGTGATCGAGACCGTTTTCCGCTTGCCTGCGAAGAGGCCATTTAGCGTGGCCTTCTTGACCGACTCAGGTGCGCCGAGAAATGCGGAGCAGCGGGCGGCCAGCGCCTCGGTTGTGACCCGACGTATCTCCTTCTCGCGGACCACCGCGCGCAGGATCTGCTTGGTGCGGCGCACCTCCCACTCGTCACCTTCGAGCGGTTCCAGTGAGTACTTGGGGAGGCTGTTCACATTCACCACACTACACGGCAACCAGTGTTCGAAAAAGACTTGCTTTTGCAATACGCTCCATGTATGGTGAATACGAACAGGTGGAGCGATCGCTCTTCCAATTTCACTTCAAGGAGGAACGATGACACTCACGTCGGATGTGCCGCAGAAGCGCTTCTACTTCGTGGACGAGGTCGCCACCGAGCTTCGTCGCTCGGAAGCGTCGATCAGATGGATGATCCACACCGAGCAAATCAAGACCGGCAAGATCGGCGGGCGCGTTGTCGTTGCTGCCGCAGAGATCGACCGGATCATCTCGGAGGCTTTCGCGGACGCCGGGTGAGAGATACAGCCTGCGACATGGATCACGTTGCTTCGAGCCGGGATTCACACGACGACGGTTGGCGACCTCCGCACGCGGACCCAACCGGGGAAGCCGCAGTCCGAAACATCATGACCGACTCCCGAGTAGACGACTACGCAGTCGTAGACATCAAGGGTCACGTCTTGTTTCGGATCAAGCCGGAAGTGCTAGCCGGGATACTCCCACACTTGCACTTCACCAAAACACGTCGCGGACGCGAAACCATCCGCGCACATAAGAAGAAAGCCCCCACCGGCCAGGGTGAGGGCGAAGTCACATCAAAGGAGATTCGAAAATGACTGTCGTAATCAGCGTACAGCACGCCACTGAGACCAGCACCTCGAGCTGGTACCAAGACCCAGCGATCGGGCGAGAACTGCGCTTCCTCGCTGAGCGTGGAGTGCAGATCAAGACGGCAGCCGAGTACTTCGATGGGCAGCCGGGACCGCACGGCGAACGGTTCCTCAGCCTTGAGTTCCCGGTCGACATCGATCTCACAGTGTGGTTCGACGACACCCGCAACATGTGGCGGCTCGAAGTCAATACGTGTGACGTGCGTCCGTGTGACACCGCGGCGCAGGTCGCACAGGCCGCGAACATCGCCGAGGCCGCGCGGGTGTGCAGGGACTTCAATAACCGGATCATCCGCCAGACACGGCGAGATGGCAACGCACTCATCACCACCGAGATCAACGCCCTACTCGCAGACCGCGAAGTCGACGTGTTCGACCTCGGACGAGCAATGGACCTCACACCAGGGGCGTTGGCTTCGAAGCTCGCGGGCCGCACCGGGTGGACAGGCGCCGACCTCCTCAGAGTCGCGAACGTGATCGACCCCGACGACCCCGCCGAAATCTTTCAGCGGCTAGCCAAGCTGATGTCCAGGGGTGCGTGATGCAAACGCTGAATCACCCTCAAGTCACGGTGGTGAACGAGGATGCGGCGAGATTCTGTGACACGCATCCAGCGCTCATCGAGAACGCTCCACGATGGGCTCGGCACATCATCTTCACCGAGATCAGCGACGACGGTGGGGCAATGTTCCGCTACGAGTTCCAGGACGACAAGTTCACGGTCATCGAGCAATGGCGCGTCGCGGCTGATGGATCGCTGATCTACGGCCTCAACAACGACAACGAACCAGAGATCCTTTGCCACGACGACGCGCTCTTGGATCTCGTGACCGCATACATCGACGCCCTCTAAGACTCGGTGCCCTCGTTTCGACCAGGGGCACCGTGCCATCTCAACTGAACATCCGACCCCGAGGAAGGGGCACACATGGCTGACAAACCGAAGGAGACCGCCGCACAGAAGCGGATGAAGGCGTTTCGCGAATCACAGTCGCTCATCGCAGCAGCTCGACAGCGGGCGAAGGGCGGTGACGCATGGCACGAACAGACGGATTCGTCAGAGTCCCCAACTGGCTCCTAGACGATCACCCGATGAACCTCTATGAGCTGACGGTATACACCGTCCTGCTGAGGTTCAGGAACCCGAACACGGGCACATGTTTTCCGGGCATGACCACAATCGCGGATCTCGGGCGCATGTCTCTCAAGAGCGCGGAGAGGGCCGTCAGGGGACTTGAGGAGGTGCACGGAGTGATCACGGTGGATCGCCGCTCGACCATCACCAACAACCAACCCAACATCTACACCGTGGCGCTCCCGGCGAAAGAACGTCCTGCTGGCCTCTCCAAGAAGAGCGCTCGTGGCACACGCATCCCACGTCGGGCCAAACCCACAGACTCCGAGTCGGCGGGTAAGCGCGCAAAACAGCTCGACTCAGCACCTGCTGAACACGGCGTGAGGTTCGCACCCACAGACTCCGAGTCTGACCCACAGACTCCGAGTCCGCGCCCCCCACAGACTCGGAGTCTGTCTAACGAGACCAATGAGAAGAAGACCAATGAAGAAGATGTAACACTCACTTTCTCCGAAAGCGAGCATGAGCCTTTTTCATTCGATCTCCCAGACATCAACGGAGCCACCGAAAAGCAGGTCGCATACCTCAAAGACCTCGCCATCCACATCGGATACCGGACAGGCGGCGGCATCCCCAACGAAACGCAATTGCAACGGTGGCGGAAACTCACCCGCGACGAAGCCGACAACCTCATCTACCGGTACAAGAAAGAAATCGGCAGACCCGACGACGCCGAATACTACCCAGAACCCAGCGACCCCGAATACGACGCACTGAGCGCAGCGGGTCAAGCATTCGCAGACTCATTGGGAGACCCCGACAGTGTGTACGACTACACAAAACACGCGTAAGGAGGAACAGCGCATGAAAGCGCCCGCACCGCTGAACCTGAAAGCAATGTCGTCCGCGTGGGATGACCCCGTCGCCTTCGCTCGAGAGCTCAACCGGTACTACTCCCAGCTCGAAGCATCAGGACAACGACTACCCACGCACGACTGGACCGAACGAAAGGAGACCGCATGAGTCTCACAACCAACCCCATCGACACGCTCACACGCCTTGGCATCGACACAACCATGTGGGCCGCACGAGAAGCACACGCCACAGACGCCGTGCACTACACGTTCGGACACCTATCGCCCGCCAACGTCCTCGCACTAGCCCACCTCACAGCCGAGGGCAAGTGGGACATCAGCATCAAAGAGCACTCCCGCGGCATCCGCGTGATCTTCCGGAACCGCAGATGATCAGGCCGGCGCTGCTCTGCGATACCTGCCCCAACGTCTTCACTGCCGAACGACGACACTGCACCAACTCAGAGCTCACCCGACAAGCAACAACAGCCGGGTGGGCGTCGACCAAAGACAGCGAAGGTCACTGGTCGAACACGTGCGACGAATGCACATCCAGCAGAAAGGTCACAACATGACCGATACCGACGCCAACCCACGACCGGCGCCACTCACTCGGCACGACCTCAGAACGATTACACCCGAAGAGATCGTCGCAGCGTACGAACAAGGCAACCTTGCCCACCTCACAGTCCAAGGCAAAGCACGCCAACTTGGACCGACGAACCAGGAGAAATCATGACCACCACGAACACCGCGACCGACATCGAGACCGCAACACGAGCAGCGGGCGAAGCCGACGAGCGAGTCGACGCCATCCGAGCATCGATCCGCACCGGCAACACGAAGATCAAACCCGGCGACCTCGAATCAGCAGAAGCCGACGCCCGCCTCGCGCACCTGCGGATTGAGAGCATCGAAGCCGCGGCCCTTACCCAGACCGAGCTGGACCGCCTCGAAGCCATCAGCGCAGTGAGGGCCGAGATCGAAGCCGCAATCGACGACCCCACCCCATTTGTCGAAGCCCTCCGTGCAGTCGAGAAGGCGTCCATTGCCTGGATCGAACTCAACGAAGCACGAGCTGCAGAGATGCGGGGATGGCGTAAGCGACTCCGCGACCTCGGCGTCAATGAGGTGAGACGAGGTACCACCGCGCCCGAAGCATCCGGCATCGCACCGCTGCTCTCAAACTACGCAGGCCTCGACATCCTCATCGACACCGGACACATCGGATCGGTAGACGCAAGCGAATACCTCACCGCACTCACGACACTGCCAACCGCGGCAATCCTCCACCCCGAACGCCGGCCCGAAGACCTCTACGCGCGACTCGTGCGAGAACTCGGACACGTACCAAACAAGAACTAGCCAACGCACACGCGGGGCCAGTCGACACGAACTCGACTGGCCCCGCGGCATGCCCCGCACACAAAGCACCCACCCCAGGGGGCACCCCCACCAACCCATACCGGCTAGGAGTCGCCGGAGAGGGCAACTTTTGGTCGGTGCTTGGAGGGTCTGGTTTTTCGGGGCTTTGGAGGCGCAAAGGAGAAGAGGTTTCGGATGGATGAGAACGAGGATTTGCCCCCGGAGGGGCTGGGAGCGCGTGGGCTTGCGTTCTGGGATGCGTTGACGGGGCCAATGGTGTTCTCCGTGGCGGAGCGTGAGTATCTGATTGAGGCGTGTCGCACGTTGGATCGGATCGATGATCTGTCGGAGCAGGTCACGACGGATGGTGCGGTGATTGCGGGTTCTATGGGGCAGAAGATCTTGCACCCGGCGATCGCTGAGGTTCGCATGTTGCAGGCGTCTTTCCTGCGGCTGGTAGGTGCGTTGAATCTGCCAGAGGACAAGGCCGCGTCTGAGAAGTTCCGTACGCGGCGCGCTAAGGCGGGCGCAGCGGCCCGACACGGCCTCAAGGCGGTGTGACCCCGTGGCGTACTGGAAGGAGCCTGAGGGGCCGCAGGAGGCGTCTGACGGGCGCATACGTGCCCGCGAGCGCTTCAGGATACTTCAGGAGTGCGAGGACGGACTACGGGCGCTCCCTGTCAGTGAACACCGGGCGTTCCTCAAGGCGTTGTACGCGAAGTACCCGCCCTATCCGGGGGGCAGTACGTGTGCGTGTCTGCGTTGCGCTGGTGGCACCCGGTGAGGGTGTGCGCGGTGGCGGGTTGTCCGGCCCTGTACGACGACAAGGTTTCGAAGTGTCCTGAGCATCGTCGTGAGGCGCGGCGTGCCCGTGTCGATAACAAGGTGTATGGCACGAAGGGGCATCTGCGGTTCCGGTCGGCTGTCTTGTCGCGCGATTACATCTGTGTCATTGACGGGTGTTTTGATTTCGCGACGGTAGCCGACCACTACCCACGTACACGGCGCGAGCTGGTCGAGTTGGGTTTAGATCCAAACGCTCCACAATACGGGCGCGGTCTATGCGCCCCACATCACAATCAACATACAGCGGCCACCTCGCCAGGAGGATGGGCCGCATTTTTATAGCAAGGGGTCACGCATGGACGACAAGTTGACGGCGAATCGGGCGGTCGTGGATCGGTTGGTTGAGGCATATGCCAATCGCGCCGGCTCAGAGGACACCCGCCGAATCATGGCAGAGGTGGTTGACGCTTTCGACACAGTCGACGACGCAATTCGAGGGCTGGCGCTTTTAGTTCTCACTGCGGCGGAGCGGGCGGCGGATTACTCCACGCCGATTGATATTTGGGATCCAGAACGTCGTATAGACACGAAAAAGGCCGTGCGTTTGGGCGCACAGGCACAAGACGCTTTTCGGGCGTTGGCTCGAGACATGAAAAAGAGGGGGGTGCCGAATGGCTGAACGCGTTACCGCTGTAATCCTTGAGGCGGATATCTCACAGTTTGCCCGCGCGATGAATCAGGCTGCTGATTCGACGAAGCAGGTTTCGGACGAGGGTAAGAAGCTTGCTGAGACGCATCAGGCGATGACACTGCTGGGCACGGGGATGCTGGCTGCTGGTGCGGCGATTGCGGCTGGTGTGGGTGTCGCTGTGATGAAGTACGCGGAATTCGACGCTGCAATGTCGAATGTTGCGGCTACGGGCGATGATGCCCGCGCGAACATGGATGCGCTGCGGGAAGCGGCCCTTGATGCGGGCGCGTCAACTGTGTTCTCTGCGACTGAGTCTGCGAATGCGATCGAGGAGTTGGCGAAGGCTGGCCTGTCGGCGAAGGACATTCTGGGTGGTGGTCTGAAGGGCGCCCTGGATCTTGCGGCTGCTGGTGGGCTTGAGGTTGCGGATGCTGCGGGTATTGCTGCTACTGCACTGAAGGTGTTCAACCTGCGTGGTGAGGACATGTCGCATGTGGCGGATCTTCTGGCCGCGGGTGCCGGTAAGGCGATGGGTGACGTGTCGGATCTGTCGGCGGCTCTCGCTCAGGGCGGTCAGATTGCGGCTCAGACGGGCCTATCGATCGAAGAGACCACGGCGACTCTGGCGGCGTTCGCTTCCCAGGGTCTGCTGGGTTCGGACGCCGGTACGTCGTTCAAATCCATGCTTCAGCGCTTGACGCCGCAGTCGAAGGAAGCCGCGGACAAGATGAAGGAACTGGGGATCAGCGCCTACGACGCGTCGGGGAACTTCGTCGGAATGGAGAAGTTCGCGGGCAACTTGCAGACCGCGTTGAAGAATCTCACCCCGGAGCAGCGAAACGCGGCCCTGGCGGTGATCTTCGGGTCGGATGCTGTGCGCGCCGCGAGCGTTCTGTACAGCGAAGGCGCGGACGGCGTTCGAAAGTGGACTGAGGCTGTCAACGATCAGGGCTATGCGGCTGAAACCGCGGCGCAGCGACTCGACAATCTGATTGGTGATTGGGAGGCGTTTACGGGCGCCCTGGATACTGCGTTCATCACGATGGGTGAGGGTCTTGATGGGCCTCTTCGTGGGCTTGTGCAGGGACTCACCGGCCTGGTGGACGGCTTCAACGATCTCCCCGACGCCGGTAAGCAAGGCGTTCTGTGGATCGGCCTGGTGACTGCGGGGGTGGGGCTGCTTGGCGGAGCTACTCTCATTGCGGTTCCGAAGCTTGCCGCGTTCAAGATCGCACTACAGACGCTTGGCGTCTCGGGCGCATCAGCACTCTCTGGCATCTCAAGGTTTGCTTCGTTCCTGGGCGGACCGTGGGGTATCGCTCTCGTGCTTGCTACCGGCGTCGTGACGGAGCTTGCTACGGCTCAGGCTCGAGCTCAGGAGCGCGCGAAAGCGTACGCAGACACGCTCGCGGAGGGAACCCAGAAGGTCACCAAGGCAACGCGTGAACTCATCGCGGAGAACATCACCGCCAAGGAGGGTGCGTTCCTGTGGCTCGAGGGCAACTCTGCTGCGGACGCTGCCAAGGATCTCGGGATCTCGCTCGACACGGTGCGCAAGGCGATTGAGGGCAACGCGGACGCGCTCGATGAGGTCAACTCGAAGACTCAGGCGGCGATCGACGGCTACGACTTCTGGAATCAGGAATCCATCAAGCTGAACAGTTCGGCGGTGTACCTGCGCGACAACATCGAGAAGGAAACGGGCGCTCTCGATCAGGCAGCTCAGGCAGCTCGGGAGAAGGCTGAGGCAAACCGTGAGAGCACATCAGCGACGGACGATGCGACCGCTGCGACCGAAGATTTCGAGGCCGCTACTCAGGCTGCTGTGGGTGAGCTTGAGGACATGGTGCAAGCGCTGCTGAATGTTGCCGGTGGAGCAAAGGACATGACGCAGTCTCACGATGACGCGTTGGCATCGATCAATGCGCTGGTGGAGGCTGCTGCTGTTGAGGGCGCTTCTCTGACGGGCACGAATGATGCGTCGATCCGGTTCCGTGATTCGATTCGCGAGGTAGAGCAGGCGCACCTTGACTCTGCCGTGGCCATCTTGGAGAACGGTGGGACTCTCGCTGACGCCCAGGCTGAGTGGCAGCGCGGTCGAGACAAGATCATCGAGATGGGCGGGGCGCTAGGCGAATCGAGTGAAGCAGCTGTCGCGTGGGCCGATCAGAACCTTGGGTCGGCTGCTCAGGTGACGCAGGCAATGGGGAATGTCTCTGCATCGATCAACAACGTCCCAAAGAACCCGACAATCAACCTCACCCTGACCGGCACGTCTGCCGTCTACACCGAGCTGATGCGTGTGCAGGCTGCTCTCCGGAGTGTGACGGGTAACCAGTCGTTGCATGTCTCGACGGGTCTCGGTGGTCAGGGTGGTCTTGTCGCCGGGAATGAGAACGGTGGCCTGTACTCGTATAAGGCGTTCGCTAACGGTGGCATGAGCTCGGGTATCTACCGGGGCGGCGCGGAGATCCACAAGTTCGCTGAGAAGACGCTCCCCTGGGAGGCGTACATCTCTCCGAAGTCGGATCAGAAGCAGCAGAACTATGGGACGTGGCTCGAGGTAGGCAACCGTCTGGGGTTCAACAACAGCGGCTCTGGATCACGCGCGGCAGCCGGTCCGACGTACAACTTCAACGGTGATATCTACGGGCAAGACCCGGGAGAGATCGCCCGCGAAGTCAACACTCTGGTGAGACGCGCAAGCACCATCTCCGGTGTGCGCGACTCAGTAGGAGACTGACCCGAGGTGTACAGACACCTCAAGGCCCGTCCTGGTTTTCGGCTAGGGCGGGCCTTTCTTGTGTGAAGAGGGCGCGGTACGGTCAGGACATATCGACTCAGTGAAGGAGGCAACGGACATGACAAACGACTACGCGACAGCTTGGGACGCGCTTGGGCGAGCGATTGGGGCTGCTCAGGGGCACTCATCGGGCTCAGTCGATGAGGTTGAGCACATGACGATCGATCAGCAGCTCAAGGTAGCTGAGATCGCCGCGCTCCTTTCCATTGCGCAGGAGATCTCTTCGTTCAACCCGAACAACACCTACTCCTACCGTGACGGCAAGAAGATCAACGGGTGGGGCGCCGTCATCGAGTAGCTCCGAGGCTCTCGCTCGGAGTCGCTCGCAACGAGACCACGTAGTCGTCCCCCGCCGGTGTGAGCTTCCAATATACGTTGCGGTCGTTGATGCCTCGTGGTCGAGTTCCGATGGTAATAACGCGCAAGGCACGCAACTGCACGATTATCGAACCCCAGGAGCT
The DNA here is from genome assembly GCF_017876435.1 of Microbacterium phyllosphaerae. NCBI lineage: Bacteria > Bacillati > Actinomycetota > Actinomycetes > Micrococcales > Microbacteriaceae > Microbacterium > Microbacterium phyllosphaerae. Next base: position 2,611,166 of record NZ_JAGIOA010000001.1, on the reverse strand, counting down.
GTCCGAGACGCTGACCTCGTGGTCTTCCCAGCCGAGCGTCCAGCCGCCGTCCGAGTCTTCTAACAGCTTGGTGACGAGGTACTTCTCCAATCGCCTCTGGAGCGCGGGTTCGGGAGCCTCATCGATCATGAAGGGTCCGAGAACTTCGACAATCTCGTCCCACGTGCAAGCCAAAGTACCGTCTTCTTCCTCTTCTCCTGTTCCGTAGGCATCGAAGCCGCTGTGGTGAATCGAGATCTCCATCCGTTCGCTGCCGTGGGCGAAATCTGTATCCAGCCGTCGCTCGTTCGCGTTCTGGTTCTCGATCTCTTGCATCTCGAGCGTGGCGATCTTCGCTTCGAGCTCTGCTATCCGGATTCGAGTCTCAGAGGTCATAGCTTGGTCGCCGCGCACCCATCCGGGCCTCGGGTGAGTTTTGAAGAGGTGCATGAGACCCCGAGTGACCTTGGAACCAAGGTCTTCCGCGTTCTTCCAATCCTTCGTCATCCGTTTCTGAACCTTGGCGCGGAATGCATCAAGTTTCGCGGCCGCGGCATCGTTTCGGTCGGTCTTACCTACGGGAATGCTGTCAACGTCGGCCGCAACAAATCCGAGAACGGGGAGTCCCAGTTCAACGGCGTAGTCGTACTCCTTCTCGGTGAAGCTGAGTCCCTCCTCAGTCACTGACCCGTATCTGCCGGCGAGGATCACGAGGTAGTAGTCGCTCTGCTCGATGACCCCCTTGATTAGGGTCCATTGGTCGTCGTTACCCGCAGGGAAGAGTTCCATCCCGGCAGGTACAGAGTCCATCTCCAGCAGTGCTTGCATCACCTCGCGACGCTCGTCGATGAGGTCAGTGAAGGTCGAGCTGACGAAGACTTGATACCGCTTATCCATGCATGGATGCTATCGACGGATTCGGCAATCGGCGTCTAGGTGTGCGCGCCTGGCTGCGGGCCGGTTCCTACCAAGCGAAAGCATGTGCCACCAGGGTTGCCGTTCCTTGACCGCAGCTTCGGCGAGGCGTCGTGCCTCCGCAGCTTCGCGTGCACGCGTTTCGATCATTGCCTGCTCGACCTCTTGCTCAAGCGCGATCAGCGCGGCATTGCGCTCGATTATCTGATTCCAGATCGGTATCAGACCGGCTGAGATAGCTCCTGCACCGATTACGATCACGAAGAAGAGAGTCAGAGTGTTGGACGGGGCTCTATCTCGCGCAAGTAATAGCAAAGCCGCGACCTCGACGACTACAAGGGAGCCGGCTAGAGCGGACGTGATTACGATGCCCACGCCCCAACGGCGCAACGCAGTGTGCAGCCGCCACCCCCAGTAGACGGCCCAGGGCATCGACTGTCGCAGATCTTCTCGCGCTTTGCGTAGTGAGGGCAGGGCATCGGCGTGGGTGTACTTGAAGACACGTGCTTCAACCACGAGCGCAAGCAGCAGAACAGGAACGATCTGGGCGACTGTCGCCACGAAGGTTCGGTCGCTTTCAGAGATGGGCACGCTATAAGTCTGGCCCACGCGGGTGACGACTCCTACTCTTCGTCACTGAGTGCGTAGACAGCGTTGCCCCACACCCAACATCGAAACGTATGATCTCCCGCCCTGAACTCGATTCCAGCGGCAAGTGGTGTCGAACGTACGACCTTCGCGTCAACGCAGATCGGCTCTGGTCCGAACCTCACCCACGCGCGAACACGGCGCTGTGCAGCGTGCGGGTAGACCGTCACCGGCACCTCTCTAATGCCCAGTTCACGGTCGGTGAGCGACTGAAGCGGTCCGTGTTTTGATGCTGCGATGATCGCCTGGTGTTGCGCCTGCATGTCGTAGTACGGGGCTAACCGCTTGCTTGTCCCCATGCCGGCGCCCCTCCTCCGGCCTGGATCGAGGGTACCAAAGTTCGAATCTATGTTCTATATCCAGCAGTTATAGAGTCACCCTTACGATTAGCTAGTCTGACTAGTAGTGTGATGATCAATCACCTTCTCTCGCGGGACCCGCTATCCCAATCTCGGGCCCTAATCACCACGGTCGGGCGTCACCCCCTGCGAGCTACCGCGACCATTCGCATCTTCATGCGCGACTAAGCGTGACAAGATCGCACGTCGGTCTAGCGGCAACCGACACCCCGTGCCATCCTTGACCCGTCGTGTTAAGGGTGGCCCCATTTTTCTGAACAAACTGAGGCCCGCGACATGGAACCTGACTCGCACGACGTACCCGAGGATCAAGCCACCCCTGACGACCACAAGCGTCAAGCGAAGCTGCGTGAATCGCTGGAAGAACGGGAGTCACTGCTCCGCGAGAAGAGTGTCAACGCTGATGTCCGCGAGGCGCAGAGGATCATGCGCTTCAAGTAGCTTGCGCGTCTGGACCGCGCCCCTCGAATCACACACGGGCATCTCTACGGCTGGCGGGTCCAAGGAACCGAAGAGGATGGTCTGTCGCTCGCTCTCAATGTCTACAAGGGCGAGGACTGGTCGGCACGTCCACCGCTGTCACGACTGGGTTTCCTTTGCATTCGCTTGCGCATCACCACTTAGGTTCACGCGAAGATCGGCACGTCCGATCTCCTCCGCCACGCTCATGGCATTGCGAAAGCGCTTGACTTCTACGTCCGTCAGATCAGCTCCTGTGGTCAGCGTGCGCATCAGGTCGTCTACCTCACCTTCTGCAGCCACAAGAGATGCGGCATCACTCAGCAGAGCCACGAACCCAGCCCATTCAGCATTGATTTTGTCAGCGCTCGCGCCGCTCTTCGAAAGCTCCACCACCCGCCGCGAGACCGAGATCAAGGCGGTGAGCCGCGCCGAGCGATCTCGACGCCTGGCGTCGTCGAATGCTCTTCCTACCTCGCCCTCCAACTGGCGTAATCGCCTGCGCCGCACGCCAGCTGGGGAGAAGGAGAAGTCCGCAATCATTGCTTGGATGAGCGGGCTGGTCGGCACGACCACGAGCACAACGAACGAGAACCAAAGGGCCTGCGAAGTCCAATCTCTCAGCGCAGGAGTGGCATCTGGCTCTCTCAGCCCCTGGAGAGACGAGGAGAACGCATACACCAGAGCAAACAAAGTGAGGGTGTACATCACCGCGGTGACCATCCGCCCCCATCTATTGCGAATGGACAGCGGGTTCTCGGCAATGCGGGTGTACATTCCGCGAACTTCGAGAACCAGCGCAAGGGCCAAGACGGCGGCTAATTGAGAAGTCGCGCTCCAAAATTCCACCCTTGACCATAGCGCGCGGTGAGGCGACCGCCGCAAGATCGCAGTCTCGTTACGACGAGGCCACAGCTAGCGGGTGCCGACTTCAATGGGCCGCGTGAGCTCGACACGCACGGTCCGGTCGAGTAAGCGGGCTTGTGTTTCAGCCACCTAGCTTAGAAGCGCGCGGTCCGGCGGGGTGAAATCGTGGCGCTCTTCTCGCCTGAGACCCATCGCAACAGTGCTCGGCGTCGAGCGTCTTGAACCCGTTCGGGAAGCGCTCTTTCAGCGAGGACAGCCTCAACCGCGTCCTGGTAGGCCTGCGCCATCTCAGGAGATCGGAACTCGCGTCCATCGACGATAGTGCTCATGCGTACCCCCTTCGAGTTAGATCTTACTCCGCGATCCGGACACTGCGAGGATTGCGCGTCGCTCGGCCGTCGTAAGCGTCAGCCCCTCGGCAGCAGCGAGGATTCTCGCCATCACAACGATGTTGTTGGCGTCCTCTCGAGAGAGCCCCTCCGGCTCGAGCGTGTTGGCGGTCAGCATCCCAAAAGCGATACCCCCGGCGCGTACAGGAGCTGACACGTAACAGTGATAGACGCGGTCTGGGACCGTTACGCCCGTGCGGAGGAGAGCAGTCTCAGCTTGATCGATGAGATCAAAAATCTCGCGATCAGCAGGGTCACTCTCAGCAAACAGCGAAGTGAACTCGTCAGTGCGGTTCTGCTGCGAAACAGGCTTGGGATGCATGACCCTGGACTCGACTGACAGGTCATCGACACGAAAGTATGCAAGCCGTGGCGCATCGTTCCGTATCAAGTCCGATGTCCTGTCAATCAGCTCCTGGCGAAAGCCGCTGATCTCCGCACGGCGGGCCGCGACCTCCATCGTCGAGAGCTGCTGCAGGGATTTCAGCATAGGGAGAAAGGCACCGTTCGTGGCGGTGGCGATGCGAATCCTCTCGGCTTCGAGAAGCTGTTCGACCGTTCGTACTTCGCCTTCCCTAATCCGCTTTACCCAGTCATCGACGAGCCAGATCACGAAGGAGATGACGGCGGTTGCGATACCCCACCACAAGGTCCAGCTGCGCAGTTCAGGAAACTCCGGCGAGTTGCTCGCATTCAGCCCGCTGAGTGCCGTCGCCACACCGAGTCCGAGCGCGATCAAACGCAGAGTGACCGTCAGAGCCTTACTCGTCACAAATCGATCAACCCGAGATTCCGTCACGACGCCGAGGATGCCACAGATTCCGAATCCCCGCTCGCCCCGAGCGACAGCGCATGCTCTCGCACCTACTGCTCAGTCGACTCAAGGGTGATGACCATGTCACTTCCACGGTCGGGGTGATAGGACCACGCAGCTGTGATGCCATCCCAGGACTCGGTCTGGCGTCCATCCATAGACGTCGTCTGCTCAAGGTGAGAGATAACGCTTGACGGTGTATCGAGTTCGCGCAGGATGCAGGCTTGAGCTTCGTATGTTGCACCGTTCGAATCCTCTTCGCCACGGACATCGATCGTGAGCGTGCGATCCTCGTCGGCAAGCGTGGTCCCCACGGGTGAACCGCAAGAAGAATACGCATCGGAGAGCCGGACGTCATCTTCTGGCGCAGCGGCACCGCCACCAAGCAATGCTTGAACGACAAGCGTGCCACCAATACCCAGGACGATGCCAGCGACACCAATCCCTGCAAGGAACGGCCATCCAGGTCGGCTCTGCGGCGAAGCCTGGACGCCCGAAGGTTCGACAGTCTCGGGCACCGAATTGGGCGCGGACGCAAGTTGATCGTCGCTCATGAGCCGAACGTAGCGCACGCAAGCCCGCTCGGGCGCCTGTGCGCCATACGACTCTCCGGAGCGAAGCGATATCTTCACGCCATGAGTAAGGCAATGGATGCACTGGTGAGCGAGATCGTCGACAGGGTTGCGCGGGAAGTGCTGGCGCAGATTGAGATTCCGCCCCCACAGTGCGCCTGTGATCATCGCCCACCTCCGGTCGGTGTGTACACGACCAAGCAAGCCGCTGCATACTGCGGTCTCTCTAGCGCACAGTCGCTGTACAACTTGATTAGTGAAGGCGAAGGCCCAACGTACTTCAAGCAGGGGAGACGCAACGCGTTCTACGAAGCTGATCTAGATGAGTGGAACAGATCGCGGCTTGTGCCGGCGCCAGCGAGCCCAGGGTCAGTCCGCGGAGAGTCCGCAGAACTCCCTATCCGCTCCAGCCCTTCCCGTTAGGTACCAATAAGGAAAGAGCAGATCACAAGACGTAAACCGTATCTGACAACCAGCGCCAACATCGCATGATCAGAACCCGGCGTACAGGTCGGCCCATTCGCCCAGACATGCAGAAGGCCCCGCCGATCCGGCGGGGCCTTCTTCGTCGTGGTCGAGGATGTCGTTCAGTCTCCGGCGAGCGACGCCGCGCCGATGATGCCCGAGTTGTTGCGGTGGATCGCGGGGACGATGGGCGTCTTGAGGTCGAGCAGCGGCAGGAAGTCTCCCGCGTTCTTCGACACGCCGCCGCCGACGACGAACAGGTCGGGGCTGAACAGGAACTCGATGTGCGAGTAGAACGCCTGCAGACGCTCGGCCCAGTCGGCCCAGCTCAGGCCTTCGCGCTCGCGTGCCGATGTCGCCGCGTACGTCTCCACCGACTCGTACTTTCCGAAGTTCAGATGACCGAGCTCGGTGTTGGGCAGGAGTACGCCGTCGTAGAGGAACGCCGAGCCGATGCCCGTGCCGAGGGTCGTGAGGAGCGTGAAGCCGCGCACATCGCGGGCCGCGCCGTGGCGGGCCTCGGCGACGCCGGCGGCATCCGCGTCGTTCACGAAGACGATGTTGCGGCCGAGACCGTCGCGGAAGAACCGCTCGGCGTCGAAGTCGACCCATTCCTTCGAGACGTTCGCGGCCGAGAGAGTCTTGCCGCGCTTGACGATCGCGGGGAACGCCACGCCGAGGGGAAGAGTCGAGTCGTGCACGTCGAGGGTCTTCAGGACCGTCTTCACGGCCTCCAGCACGTCCTGGGGCGATGCGCCCTCCGGCGTGGGGACACGCACCCTGTCAGAGGCCATGATGCCGTGCTCGAGGTCGACGATGCCTGCCTTGATACCCGTGCCGCCGATGTCGACGCCGATCGCTTTTGCCATGGTCGATAGCTTAGCGACCGTCGTCAGCGCCAGTAGGATCGATGACACCACGTGATGAAGGGGATCTGCCATGTCGAACGGCGATGAGAAGTACTGGTACAACCTGGAGACCGGTCAGGTGGAGTTCGGCATGATCTCGCCGTCCGCCGACCGAGTCGGACCCTTCGACACGGAAGCCGAGGCGAGCCGTGCGCCCGAGAAGCTCCAGGAGCGCTCGCGCGCCTGGGCCGACGAGGAAGCAGCCGAGAGCGGCTGGGACGCCGGCATCGGCAAGGGCGCAGAGTGACCATGGACAAGCAGAGGGATTTCGTCCTCCGGACGATCGAGGAGCGCGGCGTCAAGTTCGTGCGCCTGTGGTTCACCGACGTCATCGGCACGCTCAAGTCCGTCGCCATCGCCCCGGCAGAGGTCGAGGGCGCATTCGCCGAGGGGATCGGCTTCGACGGCTCCGCGATCGAGGGCCTGACCCGCAGCTACGAGTCCGATCTGCTCGCGCAGCCCGACCCCACGACCTTCCAGACCCTGCCGTGGCGCGGTGAGATCGACCCCACCGCGCGCATGTTCTGCGACATCACGACGCCCGACGGTCGCCCGGCGGTCTCCGACCCCCGGCACGTGCTCAAGCGCACCCTGGCCAAGGCTGCGGACGCCGGCTTCACGTTCTACACGCATCCCGAGATCGAGTTCTACCTGCTGAAGTCGTCGTCGTTCGGCCCGGAGGGCCCTGTACCCGTCGACTCCGCCGGCTACTTCGACAATGTGCCCGGCGGCACGGCGCACGACTTCCGTCGTCGCTCGGTGCGGATGCTCGAAGATCTCGGCATTTCCGTCGAGTTCAGCCACCACGAGGGCGGCCCCGGTCAGAACGAGATCGATCTCCGCTACGCGGATGCGCTCACCATGGCCGACAACGTGATGACCTTCCGCACGGTCATCAAGGAGGTCGCGATCGAGCAGGGCGTCTACGCGACGTTCATGCCGAAGCCCCTCAGCGGTCATCCCGGAAGCGGCATGCACACCCACATGTCGCTGTTCGAGGGCGAGCGCAACGCGTTCTACGAAGAGGGCGCCAAGTACCAGCTCTCGAAGACGGGTCGTCACTTCATCGCCGGCCTGCTGCGGCACGCCAACGAGATGGCTGCCGTCACGAACCAGTTCGTGAACTCGTACAAGCGACTCTGGGGCGGCGACGAGGCGCCGAGCTTCGTCACCTGGGGTCACAACAACCGTTCGGCGCTCGTGCGCGTCCCGATGTACAAGCCGAACAAGGGCGGCTCGTCTCGTGTCGAGTACCGCGCGCTCGACTCGGCGGCCAACCCGTATCTCGCCTACGCGCTCATGCTCGCTGCAGGACTCAAGGGCATCGAGGAGGAGTACGAGCTTCCTCCCGAGGCCGAAGACAACGTGTGGTCGCTGAGCGATGCCGAGCGTCGCGCGCTCGGCTACTCGGCGCTGCCGGCGAGCCTCGACCATGCGCTCGAGTACATGGAGAGCTCCGAGCTCGTCGCCGAGACGCTCGGCGAGTCGGTCTTCAACTACGTGCTGCTCAACAAGCGCAAGGAGTGGGAGGCCTACCGTGGCCAGGTCACCCCGCTGGAGCTGAAGAACAACCTCGAGCTCCTCTGAGAGTCGCGCATGGCCCGTTCGGACGACTCCGTCTCTCTTTCCGCGCTGGCCAGGCTCGGTTTCGCCGAGCTCAGCGAGGCTGCGGCCAACCTCGCTGAGCTGGCGGCCCTCCTCGGCATCGATCGGTCGATCCTGCTGGGCGAGGCCGACGGTGCCGACCCCGATGCCGCGGTCGAGGGCATGCTCCGTGTCGCACGTCGCGACGCGGCTCCGATCGCCGCCCTGTTCGCCGACCCGGGTTCGCGTCAGCGCGTCTGGCGGGTGTTCGGCGCGTCACAGGGATTCGCGGACTTCTTCCTGCGACACCCCGACGAGATCTCGGTGCTCGGCGAATCGACGGTCGCCCTGCCGTCTGCAGAGACTCTGCGCGAGCGGATGCTGGATGCGGTGGGTGCGCGCGACGGCTTCGCCGAATCCGGAGACGATGCGGCGATCGTGACGCTGCGGGTCGCGTATCGGCGCAATCTCGCGGTGATCGCCGCCTTCGATCTCACCGCGCACAGCCCGGTGCGCATCGTGGGCGACGTGGCGGCGGCTCTCGCCGACATCGCCGGTGCTGCGCTCGAGGCCGCGCTCGCTGTCGCACGCCGTCGTCTCGCCGACACCCTGAGTCGTGAGCACGTCGCGGCGACGCAGCTCGCGATCATCGGCATGGGCAAGGCCGGTGCGCGCGAGCTGAACTACGTCAGCGACGTCGACGTGATCTTCGTCGGCGGCACGAAGGACGAGGAGACCGTGTCGGAGGCGCGGGCGATCGACATCGCCACGCGTCTCGCACGGGAGACGATGCGGGCACTCAGCGGGATCGAGGTCGAGCCGCCCCTGTGGGAGGTCGATGCGGCCCTGCGCCCGGAGGGCAAGCAGGGCGCTCTGGTGCGGTCCCTCACGTCCCATCTGGCGTACTACGACCGGTGGGCCAAGAGCTGGGAGTTCCAGGCGCTGCTGAAAGCACGACCCCTCGCGGGCGACCCCGACCTCGGGGCGGAGTACATCGCCGCAGTGCAACCCAAAGTCTTCTCCAGCGCAGCTCGGGAGAACTTCGTCGACAGTGTGCAGCGCATGCGCGAGCGGGTCATGGAGCACATCGACCCGGAGGATGCTCCGTACCAGCTCAAACTCGGCTCCGGCGGGCTTCGGGACATCGAGTTCACCGTGCAGCTCCTGCAGCTCGTGCACGGCCTCACAGACCCGCGTCTGCGCACGCGGGGGACCCTGGAGAGCCTCGACGCCCTCGTCGAGGGCGGGTACATCGGTCGGGCCGAGGCGGCGTCCTTCGCCGACGACTACTGCGTCCTGCGACTGATGGAGCACCGACTGCAGCTCACCGAGCTCAGCCGCACCCACCTGATGCCGCGCACTCCGGCCGGGCTGCGCGTGCTCGCCCGCAGCACCGGTCTCGGAGAGTCCGGCGAGGCGATCTGGGCCCGGTGGGAGAGCGTGCGGCGAGAGGTCCGCGACATCCACACGCGGCTGTTCTATCGCCCGCTGCTCAGCGCCGTGGCTTCGCTTCCCGAAGAGGAGCGCACGCTGTCGACCGCTCAGGCGCACGACCGCCTCATGGCGATCGGCTTCCGAGACCCCGCCGGCGCGCTGCGGCACATCGGCGCGCTGACCACGGGCCTCAGTCGCAAGGCGACGATCCAGCGGCACCTCATGCCGGTGATGGTGCGATGGTTCGCCGACGGCAGCGACCCTGACTACGCCCTCGTCGCGTTCCGCAGGATCAGTGAGCGACTCGGCGACACCCCGTGGTTCCTTCGGATGCTGCGAGACTCGTCGGGCGCGGCCGAGAGCCTCACCCGACTCCTGTCGTCATCGCGGTACGTCGGCGAGTTGATGGAATGGATTCCCGAATCCGTCGCCTGGCTCGACAGCAGCGAGCTGCTCCGCCCGCGCAGCGGCGCCGCCATCGACGAGGAGGCGCGAGCGATCCAGACCCGGCACACGAGCGTCGGTGATGCGCTGCAGGCCGTTCGCGCGCTGCGGCGCCGCGAGCTGCTGCGCACTGCGATGGGCGGGGTGCTCGATGTGCTGACGATCGAGCAGGTCGCCACCTCCCTCACCGAAATCACCGACGCGACGATCCAGGCCGCGCTGCGAGCCGTCCGCCGCGAGCTGGTCCCCTCTGAAGACGAAGCGCTCGACTTCGCCGTGATCGGGATGGGCCGTTTCGGCGGAGCGGAGCTCGGATTCGGGTCGGATGCCGACATCCTGTACGTGTACGACGCGAACGGCGTCGATCCGCAGCGGGCGCAGACCCTCGCGACGCGCATCGTCTCCGGGCTGCGTGAGCACCTCACCGACCATCGGGTGCCGCTCGATCTCGATGCCGACCTGCGACCGGAGGGGCGGAACGGCCCCGTCGTACGCTCCATCGAGGCGTACGCGGAGTACTACCGGCGCTGGTCGCTCTCGTGGGAGGCGCAGGCGCTTCTCCGCGCGCGCGGCGTGGCCGGCAGCACCACACTCATCGAGAAGTTCACGGCCCTCGCCGACAGCATCCGCTATCCGGCCGAGATCGATCTGCAGGGGACCCGGGAGATCAAGCGCATCAAGGCGCGCGTCGAGGGGGAGCGGCTGCCCCAGGGCGTGGATCCGAGACGCCATCTGAAACTCGGCCCCGGCACCCTCAGCGACGTCGAATGGCTGGTGCAGCTGCTCCAGCTGCAGCACGCGCATGAGGTGCCCGAGTTGCGGACGACCTCGACGCTCGCGGCCCTCGATGCCACCGTCGACGCCGGGTTCGTTCCGGCGGAATCGGCCGATCTGCTTCGCGAAGCATGGCTCCTCTCCAGCCGCCTGCGTTCTGCGATCACGCTGTTCACCGGCAAGACGAGCGACGTGCTGCCCACCGACCCACGTGAACTCGATGCGATCGGCCGACTGCTCGGCTACCCCGACCGCTCGGCGAGCGTGCTCGACGACGACTACCTCGGCGTCACCCGACGTGCCCGCCGTGCCTTCGAGCAGCTCTTCTACGGGTAGCGGTTTCGTCTCCCGTCAAGGGATGGCGCGTCGTTTGCCTTTTGGGGGCGGTTCCCACAGGCTGAGCCCATGACGATCTCGAAGCTCGGTGTGATCTGGAACCCCTCCAAAATCGATGAGGACAAGCTGCGCGCCGCCGTGTCCGACACCTTCGCCGATTCCGAGGTGGAGTGGTGGGAGACCAGCGTCGACGATCCCGGTCGCGGAATGGCGACGCTCGCGGTCGAGGCGGGTTGTGACGTCGTGGTCGCGGTCGGCGGCGACGGCACCGTGCGAGCGGTCGCAGAGGCGCTCGCGGGCACCGAGACGGCGCTGGGCATCGTTCCGCAGGGAACAGGCAACCTCTTGGCCCGTAACCTCGAGATCCCCCTCAACAACATCCCTGCGGCGCTGAAGCGCGTCCGTGACGGCGAGCCGAAGAAGATCGACATCGGTTGGGTCGAGCTCGACGGCACCGAGCACGGGTTCGTCGTGATGGTGGGCTTCGGCATCGACGCGCAGATGCTCGTCGAGACGGATGACGACCTCAAGGACAAGGCCGGCTGGCTCGCGTACGTCGAGGCCATGGGCCGCGCCCTCGCCGGCACGGAGATGACCGACATCACGGTGACCCTCGACGATGGCGATGCGCAGGAGCTGCGCGGGCACACCATGCTGATCGGCAACTGCGGCATGGTGCAGGGCGGCATCCGCCTGCTTCCCGACGCCGTCCTCGACGACGGCCTCCTCGACATCCTGCTGGTGAGTGCCGACGGGCCGCTCCAGTGGCTCGACACCGTGCGCTCGTTCGTGTGGGAGAACGGCATCCGGCGCATCCTCGGTGGCGTCGACGAGGCGGTCAGCACCGACTCCACGCGCCACATCTCGGCCGAGAAGGCGACGATCGAACTATCGTCGCCCCTGGCGTTCGAGATCGACGGCGAAGAGGTCGGCGAGGTCTCGAAGTTCTCCGTGCGGGTCCAGCCCGCGGCTCTCACCGTTCGCTGAGGGTCCCCGGCGGCACGACCTTGCTGTCCTGAGTGGGGAAGACGACCTTCTGCACGATGATGATGATGCTGGCGGCGACGGGGATCGCGACCAGCGCGCCGAGGATTCCGCCGAGCGCGCCGCCGGCGACCGCTGCGATCACCACGAGGGCGCCCGGTACAGCGACCGCCTTGTTCATGATCCGCGGCGACAGGATGTATGCCTCGATCTGCATGTACACGAGGTAGTAGATGAACGCGATCAGCGCGGTGACGGGGCTGACGATCAGGCAGATCAGCGAGTTGATGATCGAGGCGCTCAGGGTGCCGACGAGCGGGATCATCGATCCGATGAAGGCGATGAGGGCGAGCAGCGCCGGAACCGGTGCGCCGATGATGCTCAGCACGATGAGGCTGAGGATGCCGTTGACCAGCGCGAGGCTGGCCTGACCGATCACGTAGCGTCCGACGGCACCCGAGACGTCGTCGAGCAGACCGCTGAACGTGTCGCGCTGGTACGCGGGGACGAAGCGTGCGGCCACGCCCTTCATGCTCCGCAGGGATGCCATGAAGTACAGGGTGAGGATCAGCACGATCGTGACGCCGGTGAATCCTCCGGCGATCCCGGCGCCGACAGCGAAGACTCCGCCGCCGATGTCGGCGAGGTTGCCGGGGTCCTGGAGGAACGACAGGACGCCGTTCGCGGCATCCTCGAACGTCGAGCCGAACTGCGCGTTGAGGTCTTTGAACCACCCGGACGCCATGATGTCCTTGACCATCTGCGGGCCGTTCTCGATCAGGTTCGCGACCTGCTCCACGAGGATCGGGACGATCGCGAGGATGATGCCCGCGAACGCGAGCACGACCCCGGCCACGACGATGGCGACGGCCGCAGGCCGCGGCAGCCTGCGATCGAGGAACGAGACGATCGGATCCAGGCCGAGGGCGAGGAAGATCGCCACCCCGATGTAGACCAGCACGGTCGCGAGCTGATTGACGATGCCGCCGAGCATCAGGGCGACGAGCACGCCGAGCGCGCCCAGCAGACCGTACATGAACGGGTTGATGCGGGCGATGGCTGCGGCAGCGGTCTTGGGCTGTGCCGGGGGAGTCTCGGTCGTATGCCTCAGCTGCTGCTTCTCGGTCTTCCGGCGCATGGCGTCGTCCCCTCTGTTGATCCCGACCTCTCAGTGCACCACCCGGAGCCCTTCGAAGCAAGCGCGACACGGGCACGGTCGGGCGTAAGAGCCGGGTGTGGGATGTCCGAGGTCTGTGAGATCGTGCGGAGATGGAGACTCTCACGCTCAGACCGTGGTCCGACGGCGACCGCGATCTGCTCCGCATCGCGAACACACCGGAGATGACAGAGCACCTGAACGGGGTCGAGACCGAGCAGCAGCTCATCGAGCGCAACGAGCGGTACCTCCGCCTGTGGCGCACGGGTGAGGCCAGGATGTTCGTCATCCAGGACTCCGCGCAGCGAGCGCTCGGGTCGATCGGCTACTGGCGTGCGGACTGGCGTGGCGAGCCCGCTTTCGAGACCGGCTGGTTCGTCGTGCCGGAGGCCCAGGGGAGGGGCGTCGCCTCACGCGCCCTCGGGCTCCTGATCGACGACGCTCGGGAGCACCGCAACGATCGACGATTCCTCGTCGCGTTCCCCTCGATCACGAACCCGGGGTCCAACGGCGTCTGCAGACGAAGCGGTTTCGAGCTGGCAGGCACTTTCACCGAGGAGTTCCGCGGCGCCGATCTGACGATGAACGAGTGGGTGTTGGATCTGTCTCGGTGAAGACGCCGGACGAGGGCACCGTCAGATCGCCCTCGGCCGGAACACCGTCAGCCGCTCTCATTTCGACCACGACGCCGACGCCTGAGCGGTGCGCCGAGAGAGGCGGAACGCAGACGGCTCCTCGGAATCCGTGTACGAGCTCGCGGCGGCTCCTGCGTGCGGGCATCCGATGGTGCGTCGAGGCGGATCTCGGACTCGAGCCGCGCTGCTTTCTCTGCGACGAAACGGGTGTGGCGCCGGCGTCCGACGAAGACCCCCAGCAGCACGGCGCCGAGGGTGAACACGTGCAGCACCAGCCCTTCGAGGTAGAAGGGGATCGCGTCCGGTGCGCCGATCGAGCTCAGGGTCACGACCAGGATGACGACTCTCGCGGCGACCATGCCGAGAACCGCGACGCTGGCCATCGCATAGGGTCGCGGGCCGAGATAGTGGCTCGCGTAGGTCGCCATCAGGAACGATGCGACGAAGATGGCCAGGACGACGAGCCACCCCACCCCCGCAGGTGCATCCGGCGGAACGATCGCGACGATGAGCACGCCGAGGGCCGAGTCCACGGCGAGTATCGAGACGGCGAGGAGCAACACCACCGAGGAAACGGGACGACGAAGTTCGCCGTGCTGCAAGCGCCGAAGATCAGCGCTCCTGTCCCGACGTGCACGAGTGCCGACCAAGCCGATGACCGCGGGGATCCCTGCGGTGGCGCTGACGATCACCCCGGTGATGTCACTGCCAATCCCGAGGAGCGAGCACAGGAGCGTGGCGGCGATGCCGGCGCCGACCGCGACGAGCGCCAGCACATGGCCCTGTCTGCTCTGCGCCAGGGCGGCGGCGTCGTCCATCGAGATCACCCCCAGTGTGATGAGCAATGGTCGACCCGCGGGTCCATGGATGTCAAGGCCTGGAGATCCGCGCGCGCGATTCGAAACAGACGAAGGCCCCTCCGCGCGCTCGATGATCGAAGCGCGGAGGGGCCGAAGCCTGGTCGGTGTGCTTAGACGCCGAAGTACAGCTCGTACTCGAACGGGTGCGGGCGCTGAGCCATCGGCAGGATCTCGTTCTCGTACTTGTACGAGATCCAGGTCTCGATGAGCTCCTCGGTGAACACGCCGCCCTCGAGGAGGAACTGGTGGTCGGCCTTCAGGGCCTCGAGCGAGTCCAGCAGGGAGTTCGGAACCTGCGGGATGTTCTTCGCCTCCTCAGGGGGAAGCTCGTAGAGGTCCTTGTCGACGGGCTCGTGCGGCTCGATGCGGTTCTTGATGCCGTCGAGGCCGGCCATGAGCTGCGCGGCGAACGCGAGGTACGGGTTGCCCGAGGCATCCGGTGCGCGGAACTCGATGCGCTTGGCCTTCGGGTTGGAGCCCGTGATCGGGATGCGGATCGCAGCCGAGCGGTTGCCGGCCGAGTAGACCAGGTTGACCGGAGCCTCGAAGCCCTTGACCAGACGGTGGTAGCTGTTCAGGGTCGGGTTCGTGAACGCGAGCACCGCGGGAGCGTGCGCGAGCAGGCCGCCGATGTACCAGCGAGCGATGTCGCTGAGCTGGCCGTAGCCGGCCTCGTCGTAGAACAGCGGCTTTCCGTCGTTCCACAGCGACTGGTGCGTGTGCATGCCCGAACCGTTGTCGCCGTAGAGCGGCTTCGGCATGAAGGTGGCGACCTTGCCCCACTCTTCGGCGGTGTTCTTGACGATGTACTTGAACTTCAGGATGTCGTCCGCCGAGTGCACCATGGTGTCGAAGCGGTAGTTGATCTCCTGCTGGCCGGCGGTGCCGACCTCGTGGTGCGAGCGCTCGAGGATGAATCCGGCGTCGATCAGCTTCAGGGTGATGTCGTCGCGCAGGTCAGCGGTCTTGTCGACCGGGCTGACGGGGAAGTATCCGCCCTTGTACGGGGTCTTGTTGGCGAGGTTTCCGCCTTCTTCCTCACGACCGGTGTTCCACGCGGCCTCTTCGGAGTCGACCTTGTAGAAGCTCTCGCCGGCGGTCACCGAGTAGCGCACGTCGTCGAAGATGTAGAACTCGGCCTCGGGGGCGAAGACCGCGGTGTCGGCGATGCCGGTGGAGGCGAGGTACTTCTCGGCCTTCTTGGCGACCTGACGCGGGTCCTTCGAGTAGATCTCACCCGTGCGCGGGTTGTAGATGTCGAACACCATGACGAGGGTGCTCGCCTCACGGAAGGGGTCGACGTAGGCCGTGGTCACGTCCGGGATGAGCTGCATGTCGGACTCGTGGATGCTGGCGAATCCGCGGATCGAGGAGCCGTCGAACAGCTGGCCGTTGACGAAGAAGTCCTCATCGACGGTGGAAGCAGGAATGTTGAAGTGCTGCTGGACACCAGGGAGATCAGTGAATCGGATGTCAAGGAACTTGACGTCGTTCTCCTTGATGTAGGTGAGCACCTCGGACGAATCTTTGAACATGTACGACTCCTGGATTGCGGATCGATGGCTTCACGGCCATTGTGCACAGTACGTGCGGGGCGTTACCCCACGGTATCGACTTTGTTTCCGGCATGTTACGCGCCGGTAGGCTTGAGACGTGACGGACGCAGTGAACACGTACCCGGGTGAGCGACTCGGAATGCCGCAGACAGGAACCGGCAGCATCGCCCGCCCCGGCCGGCGGATCGGTGCGCTGCTGATCGATTACCTCGCGGCGACGATCATCGCGACCGGCTTTCTCGGTTACGACCAGTTCGCGCTCCCCAGCGAGGCGGGACTCACGCAGTTCGCCCCCATGGCGGTGTTCGCCGTCCTGCAGATCCTGTTCATCCCCACTGCCGGGGGAAGCCCGGGGCACCGCATCCTCGGCATGCGGATCGTCCGCCTCGGCGGCGGCTGGGTCGGGCTGTGGCGTCCGATCGTGCGCACACTTCTTCTGGTGGTGGTGATCCCCGCCGTGATCTGGGACGCCGACCAGCGGGGTCTGCACGACAAGGCGACCGACCTCGTGCTCATCCGCGCCTGAGCGGACTCACTCCTTGCCGCGGTTGCGGCGTCTGGCCTCTCGCGGTGCGCGTCCGCCGAGGAACGATCGTGCCGGATCCACCATGTAGCCCTGGCGCAGGGCTTCGCGGCCGATGAGCATCCGGAAACCCATCTCGTCGCGATTGCTCAAGGTCACCTCCGCGAGCACCTCGCGGTCGTGCAGCCGGATGAGCATCTCGACCACGAGTCGTTCCTGCGCGTGTCCGGACGAGCTGCGGATCGCACGGCGATCGTGCACGGGAGATTCGACGACCACGGCGTCCTCCTGGCTGTCCTGCCAGGGCTTCACCCGGAAGCGCACCCACGACACGCCGTCTCGCTCGAACTCCTGGATCTCGAATGCGTGGAGCGAAGAGGTACGTGCGCCGGTGTCGATCTTGGCTTTGAGCCAATCGACGCCGAGATCGGGCAGGCTCACCCATTCTCGCCACCCGATAAGAGTGTTTGAATGGGATGACTTATTCACCCGACCATCCTGGCAGGAAATCCCCCGTGAAGATCGCAGTGCTCTCCCGTGCGCCGCAGGCGTACTCCACCCAACGACTGCGTGCGGCCGCGCTCCAGCGTGGTCACACCGTCAAGGTGCTGAACACGCTGCGCTTCGCGATCGATCTCACCGCGGATGAACCCGACCTGCACTATCGGGGCCGGCAGCTGAGCGACTACGACGCGATCCTGCCGCGCATCGGCAACTCGATCACGTATTTCGGCACCGCGGTGGTGCGGCAATTCGAGCAGATGGACGTCTACACACCGAACACCGCCAACGGCATCTCGAGCGCGCGTGACAAACTCCGCGCGAATCAGATCCTGTCCAGGCACAACATCGCGATGCCTCCCACGGCCTTCGTGCGCAACCGTGCGGACGTCCGACCGGCGATCGAGCGCGTCGGCGGTGCTCCCGTGGTGATCAAACTGCTCGAGGGCACCCAGGGCATCGGTGTGATCCTCGCGCCGCAGGTCAAGGTGGCCGAGGCGATCATCGAGACCCTCCACTCGACCAAGCAGAACGTGCTGATCCAGAAGTTCATCTCGGAGAGCCGCGGCCGCGACATCCGCGCGCTCGTCGTGGGGGACCGAGTGGTCGCGGCGATGCGCCGGTCGGCCGCGGGAGACGAGTTCCGCTCGAACGTGCACCGCGGTGGATCCGTCGAGGCCGTCGAGCTCGATCCGATCTACGAGCGCGCAGCGGTGCGCTCCGCCCAGATCATGGGACTCCGCGTCGCGGGTGTCGACATGCTCGAGGGAGACGACGGGCCGCTCGTCATGGAGGTCAACTCCTCACCCGGGCTGCAGGGGATCGAGACCGCGACGAAGCTCGATGTGGCAGGAGCCATCATCGACTACATCGCCGGTCAGGTCGCCTTCCCCGAGATCGACGTGCGCCAGCGCCTCACCGTCTCGACGGGCTACGGCGTCGCGGAGCTGATGGTGCACGGGGCCGTCGACCTCGTCGGCAAGACTCTCGGCGAGGCGGGGCTGTGGGAGCGTGACATCACGGTGCTGACACTGCATCGCGGCGTCTCGGTCATCCCGAACCCCCGCAAGCATGTCGTGCTCGAGGCGGATGACCGCCTGTTCTGCTTCGGCAAGCTCGACGAGATGCGCTCCATGGTTCCCGAGCGTCGCCGTCGCCGCGCCAAGGTGCGCAGACTTCCGCGCCAGCCGCTCTCGGAGTGAACGAGAAAGCGCGGCCGCTCCTCATTCGAGGTGCGGCCGCGCTTCTTGCGTCTGCGGGTGCGTGTGCGGGTCAGCGCGGACGCTGCGCGCGGACCTTGGTCGGGTCGATCCCCTTGGGGATCGGCAGCGACGAGATCGACTGCGACACGGACTCGATGCGTCGGATGACGGCACCCATCGTGGCCTTGTCGATCACCTTGGGAAGCTTCTTGATGGTCTTGGCGAGGTCGGCGATCGCCACGTCGTCGTCGCCGTGCCCGACGTAGATCACGGTCACGGGGACGCCGTGCGCGACGCGGGCGGCCTTGCTGCGCTCGTCGTTGACCAGGCGAGTCAGGCGTCCGCGCGAGCCCTCTCCGACGACCACGACGCCACCGCGGCCGACGGTGCGGTAGACGGCATCCTGCGTCTTCGGGTTGATGCCCACCGGTGTCTCAGAACCCTGCCAGTTGCGACCGAGGCTCGTGCTGATCACGTGGCCGGTGGCGCCGGGCATCCCGTCGATCTTCTGGTACATCGCCGATGTCGACAGGCGCGTCATCAGGAACATCGCTCCCAGCACGCCGAGCATCAGACCGGAGATGCCCCAGAGGATGAGGGTCCACACCTGGAACGGAGGGATCAGGTAGCCGACGATGAGTCCGAGGAGGACGCCGACGACCAGCAGCGCGATCTGCGCCCAGGGCAGCCAGGGGTAGATCTCCCTCGTGAACTTGAAGAGGGACTTGATCTGGGAGAAGAACCCCGGACGCTTCTCGGGCGCGGACGAACGGTTTGCCATGTCCATAAGAATACCGATTCCCGGATGCGCTCACGTCGTCGTTCGCGTCAGGCGGATTCATCACGCCGAGCAGCCGTCCTGCACGGTCACGGAATCGGCCGAGATCCGTCCACAGGGGCCACGATGTCGGCTGCAGCGCGCGGCGATCCGGTGACATGGGCGAATGGCAGTTGCAGACGCGCGAGGGCGCACGACGGGGCTCGTGCCGGGCGCCCACCGGGTGATCAGACATCTCGATGCCGGCGAGGGACCCTACGCCGGTGCGTTGGTGAGCCGCGGCGAATCGGTCGCGGTGCTGATCGACGCGGCCCAGATCGCCGGCTGGGCGGGATGGGAGCACGCGGGGGCCGAGCACGTCGCGGGCCCGCTCGACATCGCTCGGCGAGCGGACGGCCACGACGTCCTCCTTCCGTGGTGCAGTGAGCGCGTCGCGGCCTTCCTCGGGAGACGTGCGGTGGCCGCGACGCCGCTGACGCCGGGCGAGGCCACCACGATGGTCGCCAGCATCCTGAGAGGACTGGGCGAACTCACCCGCACGGGCGACCAGGCGGGCTCCGGCGAATGGTGGCTGACCGATGACGGGCGCCCGATGTTCGTCATCGGTGCGGGTGAGGACGCGCGCACCGCAGCCGCTCGCCTCATCGGCCGGATGCAGCGGGAATGCGTGGACCGGTCGCTGAGCCGTCTGCTGACCGAGGTGAGAGAGGGGTTGAGCACGAACGTGGACCGCCCGGGGATGCCGCAGCGGCTGCTCGATCGCTGGGAGAGCGAGCTGTTCGCGATCGCTGCTCCGCGACCGATCGGTCGCGATGCACACGTGCCGGAGCGTGCGCGGGACGTCGACGTGGCTCGACGCGTGACGATGTCGGCGGAGACGAGACGCGCGGCGCGAATCGGGGGTGCCGAGGGCTTCGGCGGGCGACGGGCTTCCTCGGGAGTCGGGCGCGCTGTGCGGGTGCTGGGGCGTCGGCTGGGCGAGGTGAGGGGCTCTCTGCACGATCGGCTCCGCGACGCGGCAGCGCGCGGCTGGGCGAACCGGCGGCCGGAACGCCCTGAGCAGCGAACGACACCGGGCCACGTCTCCGAGTCGGCTTCGCCGCGTGACGAGAGCGGTAAGCGCGGACGCCGAGGACGTATGGGCGTCATCGCGGTCGCAGTGGCCGTCGTCGTGCTCGGAGTGGGGCTCAGCTGGCCGGGCGGCGCAGGGGAGGAGCCGGGTGGGGCGACCGATCGGCCGTCCGCGACGACGAGCCCGGCCGGCGCCGCACCGTCGGCCGGGCCCACGGTCGCAGTCGGCGAGGTCGAGGTGTCATCCTCCCCGTCGCCGCAACCGTCGTCCGAGTCGCCGGACGAGCACATGAGTACCGACGACCCGCTGGCGGCGGCTCGTGGTGCGCTGTCGTCGGTGATGCGTTGCGCAGAGGCTGGCGACATGATCTGTGCTGAGGCCGTCGCGGGGGGATCGACGGGAGTCGTCGAGGCGTTGATGACGCACGCGGAGGCCGAGCCGACGCTCTCACCGGTCGATCAGTACGGCGATGTCGCGGTCGTCCGGGTCACGTGGACCGCTGCGGAGGGAGACACGGAGTCATCGCGCGGGGAGGAGCAGATGATGGTGCTCGCGCGGGTGAATGAGAAATGGCTGGTCCGCGACGCCTACGACGTCGCGGACCAGCCAGAGTGATGCTGAGGTCAGGCTCCGAGCTGAGCGGCGAACTGCGCCGACTCGAGGCGGGCCTTGACGGCGCCCAGGAAGCGGGCAGCGTCGGCACCGTCGATGATGCGGTGGTCGTACGACAGCGCGAGGTACACGTACGAGCGCACGGCGATCGCATCGGCTCCGCCGACCTTCACCAGGCCCGGGCGCTTGACGACGGTGCCGGTGCCGAGGATCGCGGACTGCGGCAGGAACACGACGGGGGTGTCGAACAGTGCGCCACGCGAACCGGTGTTGGTCAGCGTGAACGTGCCGCCGGCGAGCTCGTCGGGCTTCAGCTTGTTGTCGCGGGTACGCGCAGCGAGATCGGCGATCTCGTGAGCGATCTCGGCGATGTTCTTCGACGCGGCGTCGCGCAGGACGGGCGTGAGCAGACCGCGCTCGGTGTCGACGGCGATCGACACGTTCTCGGACTCCGGGTAGACGATATTCTCACCGTCGACCGTGGCGTTCACGATCGGGAAGGCGCGCAGCGCCTCGGCGGCAGCGAGTGCGAAGAACGGCAGGAACGACAGCTTGTCGCCGGTCTTCTCGAGGAACGAACCCTTGACGCTGTCGCGGTACTCCGCGAGCGCGGTGACATCGACCTCGACAACCGTCGTCAGCTGAGCGGTCTGCTGCATCGACTCGACGGCGCGCTTGGCGAGGACCTTGCGCAGACGCGACATCGGCTGCGTGGTTCCGCGCAGCGGCGAGACCTCGAGCGGGGCCGGTGCGGCGGGAGCTGCGGTCGCAACGGGTGCGGATGCGGCGCTCTCGGCAGCCTTGAGGACGTCTTCCTTGCGGATGCGTCCACCGACGCCGGTGCCGGTGACGCCGGCCAGGTCGACGCCCTGCTGCGAGGCCAGACGGCGCACGAGCGGGGTGACGTACAGGTTGTCG
Organism: Microbacterium phyllosphaerae; assembly: GCF_017876435.1. Classification (NCBI taxonomy): domain Bacteria; kingdom Bacillati; phylum Actinomycetota; class Actinomycetes; order Micrococcales; family Microbacteriaceae; genus Microbacterium; species Microbacterium phyllosphaerae. The sequence continues at coordinate 2,589,422 of NZ_JAGIOA010000001.1, read as the reverse complement.
CTCTCGGTCGGGAGGGACAGCTTCGACTCGGCAGGTGCCGGGGCGGCAACGGGTGCCGGAGCGGCAGCCGGTGCAGGTGCGGCAGCGGGTGCCGGAGCAGCGGCCGGTGCCGGTGCGGCAGCGGGGGCCGGAGCGGCGGCGGGCGCCGGTGCGGCAGCGGGGGCCGGAGCAGCAGCGGGTGCCGGGGCCTCGGCTGCCGGAGCGGGAGCCTCTGCCGGAGCCGCGGGTGCAGCACCGGAGCCGACGCGTGCGAGTACGGCGCCGACGGCGACGGTCTCGTCTTCGGCGGCCACGATCTCCTGCAGCACGCCGGCGACGGGCGAGGGGATCTCGGTGTCGACCTTGTCGGTGGAGATCTCGAGCAGTGCCTCGTCGACCTCGACGGTGTCGCCGATCTGCTTCAGCCAGCGGGTGACGGTGCCCTCGGTGACGCTCTCGCCGAGCTCGGGGAGCACGATGTCGGTGGCGTCGCCTGCCGGTGCGGCGGCCGGTGCTGCCTCTGCAGGCGCGGACTCTGCCGGTGCGGCGGGCGCCTCGGCCTGCGGCGCGGCGGGCTCGGGTGCCTGCTCGGCGGCCGGAGCGGCTGCGGCAGGAGCATCCTCGGCGGGAGCGGAGTTGCTGCCGTCGCCGATGCGCGCGAGCAGCGCGCCGACCTCGACGGTCTCGTCTTCGGAGACGAGGATCTCCTCGATCACACCGGTGACGGGCGACGGGATCTCGGTGTCGACCTTGTCGGTCGAGATCTCGAGCAGGCCCTCATCCGCCTGAACGGTGTCTCCCACCTGCTTGAGCCAGCGGGTGACCGTACCCTCTGTGACGCTCTCGCCGAGAGGGGGGAGGACGACGGATGTGCTCATGACTGAGTCTCCTTCAAGAAGTTAAATGACGCGTGTCTAGCTTAGTGAACTGTGCACCGGTTGGTGTTCAGAGGGCGTGCAGTGGCTTTCCGGCGAGCGCGAGGAAGGCTTCGCCGAGTGCCTCGCTCTGCGTGGGATGCGCGTGGATCAGCGGCGCGATGTCCTCGGGGTGAGCCTCCCACGCGACGGCCAGCTGGCCTTCGGTGATGAGTTCGCCCACGCGATCGCCGAGCAGATGGACACCGATGACGGGCCCGTCCTTCAGTCGGACGACCTTGACGAGGCCGCTCGTTCCGATGATCTCGCTCTTGCCGTTGCCCGCGAGGTTGTATTCGTAGGCGACGACGGCGTCCGCGCCGTGCTCGGCGATGGCCGCCTCTTCGGTCACTCCGACCGACGCGACCTCGGGGCTCGAGTACGTGACCTTCGGGATCTGGATGTCGGGGATGTTCGCGGGAGAGAGCCCGGCGATCCGCTCGGCGACGGCGATTCCCTGCTGGAAGCCGCGATGCGCGAGCTGCAGACCCGGGGTGATGTCGCCGACGGCCCACACTCCGGGGACGCCCGTGCGCAGGTCCTGATCGACCGTGACGAATCCTCGGTCGAGGGCGATGCCGGCCTCTTCGAAGCCGAGATCGGCTGTCACCGGCCCGCGGCCGACTGCGACGAGCAGGTAGTCGGCCGAGAACTCCTTGCCGTCCTCGAGCGTGACGGTCACCGATCCGTCGTCCTGCGTCGCACTCTGGAATCGGATCCCGAGCGAGTACTGGATGCCGCGGCGCCGGAAGGCGCGCTCGAGGCCCTTGCTCATCGCGATGTCCTCGTTCGGGACGAGATGCGGAAGAGCTTCGATGATCGTGACCTCGGCCCCGAACGACCGCCACACGCTCGCGAACTCGACGCCGATGACGCCGCCGCCGAGGATCAGCACGCGCTCGGGGATGACGTCGAGCGCCAGCGCCTGCTCGCTCGTGAGGATCCGGCCGCCGATCTCGAGACCCGGCAGCGTGCGGCTGTACGAGCCTGTGGCGAGGACGACGTCGGTGCCGACGTAGACGTCGTCGCCGACGCTCACAGAGCGGTCCGCGTTGAGGCGGCCGGCGCCGGCGACCGTCGTGATGCCGCGGGCCTTCACCAGCCCCTCGAGACCCTTGTACTTCTTCGCCACGATGCCCTCGCGGTAGGCGCGGACCCCGGCGGGATCGATGCTCGCGAGCGTGGCGGAGATGCCCACGTGAGCCGCATCCCGCACATGCTCGGCCACCTCGGCCGCGTGCAGCAGTGCCTTGGTGGGGATGCATCCCCGGTGCAGGCAGGTGCCGCCGACCTTGTCCTTCTCGATCAGCGCGACGGACTTGCCGAGCTCGCTCGCGCGCAGTGCTGCGGCGTATCCGCCGCTTCCGCCGCCCAGGACGACGATGTCGAAGGTGTGCGTGGTCATGGTCATGCCTCCGTGTGGGATGCTTCGGCGAACGCGATGATCGATCGGACCATCGCGCCCGTGGGGCCCTTGTCGGTGAAGCCGTACGGCGCACCGTTGTGCTCGCCGGATCCGGCGATGTCGAGGTGCACCCAGGGGATGCGAGGGGCGTCCTTCTCGTCGGAGACGCGTCCGACGAAGCGTCGCAGGAAGAGACCCGCGTACGACGCACCGCCCATGCGATCGCTCATGTTCGCGTTCTGCATGTCGGCGATGGGGGAGTCGAGCGAGTCCTCCATGTGCTCGGGCAGAGGCATGTGCCAGGCGAGCTCGTCTGCGGCCCGCGCAGCGCTCAGGAACTCGGCGACCGCGTCATCGGCGCCGAAGACGCCCGTGTGACGGTGGCCCAGCGCCATGACGATCGCGCCGGTGAGCGTCGCGACGTCGATGATGACGTCCGGGTTCTCACGGCTGGCGGCGACGAGCCCGTCGGCCATGACCAGTCGTCCCTCGGCATCCGTGTTCGGGACCTCGACGGTCGTGCCGTCGAGGATCCGGATGACGTCACCCGGGCGCAGTGCGCGACCCGAGGGCATGTTGTCGGTGATGCAGAGCCAGGCGGTGACGTGCACGGGAAGGGCGAGTGCGGCGATCGCCCGCAGCGCGGCGACGCTGGTGGCCGCCCCCGCCATGTCGAACTTCATGCCGACCATCGACGCCGCGGGCTTGAGCGACAACCCGCCGGTGTCGAAGGTGATGCCCTTGCCGACCAGCGCGATGTGCCGGGTGGCGTTCTCGGGTGCGTAGTCCAGGCGCACGAGACGAGGAGGGCGGTCAGAGCCCTGGGCGACGCCGAGGATCCCGCCGAAGCCCTGCTCGGCCAGCGCGTCCTCATCGAGGATCTCGACGGTGACGTCGAGGCCTTCGACGCTGTCCGCGGCGCTCTGCGCCAGCTGGGCGGGGCTCTGCCACTCGGCGGGGACGAAGACGAGGTCCTTGACGAGGGCGACGGCCTCGCCGACGGCGACGGCGCGAGAGAGATCCTGCTCGTCGAGATCCGCATGCAGCGCGACCGACGTGGCGCGGCTCTTGCCGGGCTCGCGGCGGTAGCTGTCGAATCGGTAGCCGCCGAGAACCGAACCTTCGGCGGCAGCGGAGGCGAACTCCTCGAGCCCGGGAGCGAGTCCGAGCGAGACGTTCTCGAACCCGGTGAGGGAGCGAAGCGCAGCGCCGACCGCGTTGCGCACGGCTGCGGCATCGGGCGTGCGTCCGACACCGACGACGGCGAAGGGCAGCTCGGTGACCTCGGGGGCGTACACGCGGGTGAACGCCGACGGCGAGCCCGTGAAGCCGATGCCCTTCAGTGAGTCGGCGAGTCCCGGGTGGCCGGACAACGACTCTGTGGAGTCGGAGATGTCGGCGATGACGAGCACTGCGGCGTCTGCAGCGCTTCCGGGGAACTGATCTGAGGTGCGCGAGAGCGCGGGAAGCGTCATGACTCCATCCTAGGGAAGCCTGCCGGAGGAGACGCGGAGCGGCTGTTCGCTCTCAGCATGACGGTCGCCGCCCGCCCGTCGGAACCTGCTCGTAGCATGGACTCATGCCCTTCTCCGGAGAGATCCATGAACGTGTAGCGAACGCGCCGGCGGTGCCGCGCGGGCTGCCCCTTGTCCTGCTCCTGACGGGTTTCACCGACGCGGGCAACGCTGTCTCAGGGCTCATCGAGCACCTCCGCGAGACGACCTCTCCCGAGCCGATCGCGGTCTTCGACAACGACGTGCTCCTTGACTACCGCGCGCGTCGCCCCGTGATCTCGTTCGATCAGGACCACCTCACGGAGTTCCGTCCCGCTCGACTGGAGCTCTCGCTCGCGACCGACGCCCTCGGTCAGAAGTTCCTGCTCCTCGCGGGCTACGAGCCCGACTTCGCCTGGAACGAGTTCGCCCGCACCGTGCTCGAGCTCGCCGACGAGTTCGAGGTCTCGGGTCTGAACTGGGTTCACTCGATCGCGATGCCCGTGCCGCACACCCGTCCCATCGGTACGACGGTCAGCGGCAACCGGCGCGAGCTCACGGTCGCGCACTCCGTGTGGCGTCCGCGCACGCAGGTGCCGGCGACCGCAGGGCATCTGCTCGAGTTCCGGTTCGCCGAGCACGGCGACCGGGTCGTCGGTTTCGTCCTGCTCGTGCCGCACTACCTCGCAGAGACCGAGAATCCGGAGGCCGTGATCGCGGCCGCCGAGAAACTGATGGCCGCCACGGGCCTGGTGATCCTGCTCGATGAGGTGCAGGAGCGCCGCCAGGACTACCTGACCCGCGTCGACGAGCAGGTGCTCGGAAACGACGAGCTGCAGCAGATGGTGCAGGGTCTCGAGCGCCGCTACGACGCCTACATGGCCGGCCGCGACCCCGAGGACGGCTCGTACGACGAGGGCGGTTTCAACGAACGAGACCTCCCGAGCGCCGATGAACTGGCCGCCGAGCTCGAGCGCTATCTCGCCTCGCGCCCCAGCAGCGACGAGGACAAGCCCGGCCGGGGTTGACATCCGGGCGCGAACTTCGGCGGAATGCATCTGCATGCCCACACGTGTGCGATACTAGGACTCTGACCCGTTGTCAATCGATCTTTCCGGAGATCTGACTTGACAAGGGTCTTACTAGTGTCCGAAATGCTCCGGGGCCTGCGAGCGGCCCCGTGAAAGGCGAAACGTGACTCCTGCCACGACGAAGAAGACCCGGACGACGAAGAAGACCGCCGACGCTCCCGAGGTCGACGCTCCGGTCGAGGAGGCCGCTGAGAAGCCGGTTCCCAAGACCGCAGCGCAGCGGGCCGCTGCCAAGCGCGCGCCCGCGAAGAAGAAGAAGGCCGATGACATCGTCGAAGACGACGAGACTCCTCCCGCCGCAGAGCCCGACGAGGACGACGAGGACTCCAAGCCCAAGTTCACCGAGCCCCTGCCCACCGGCGCGATCGTCATCTCGTCGAACGACGACGAGGATGTGCCGGTCTACTCCACGCAGATCACCGGCGCGACCGCCGACCCGGTCAAGGACTACCTGAAGCAGATCGGAAAGGTCGCGCTGCTGAACGCGGCCGAAGAGGTCGAGCTCGCGATGCGCATCGAGGCCGGTCTGTTCGCCGAGGAGAAGCTCTCGACGATGACCGCCGCAGAGAAGGCGGGTCAGCTCGGGCTCGACCTTCAGTGGGTCGCTCGTGACGGACAGCGTGCGAAGAGCCACCTGCTCGGCGCCAACCTGCGTCTCGTCGTCTCGCTGGCCAAGCGCTACACCGGTCGCGGCATGCAGTTCCTGGACCTGATCCAGGAGGGCAACCTCGGCCTGATCCGCGCCGTCGAGAAGTTCGACTACACCAAGGGCTTCAAGTTCTCGACCTACGCCACCTGGTGGATCCGTCAGGCGATCACCCGCGCGATGGCCGACCAGGCCCGTACCATCCGCATCCCGGTGCACATGGTCGAGGTCATCAACAAGCTGGCCCGCGTGCAGCGCCAGATGCTGCAGGACCTGGGCCGAGAGCCCACCCCGGAAGAGCTCAGCCGCGAGCTGGACATGACGCCCGAGAAGGTCGTCGAGGTCCAGAAGTACGGCCGCGAGCCGATCTCGCTCCACACGCCGCTCGGCGAGGACGGCGACAGCGAGTTCGGTGACCTCATCGAGGACACCGAGGCCGTGGTCCCCGCGGACGCGGTCGGCTTCACGATGCTGCAGCGTCAGCTCGAGCAGCTGCTCGACTCGCTCTCCGAGCGTGAAGCCGGTGTGATCCGGATGCGCTTCGGACTCGGCGACGGCCAGCCCAAAACGCTCGACCAGATCGGTGACACGTTCGGCGTGACGCGTGAGCGCATCCGTCAGATCGAGTCGAAGACGATGGCGAAGCTGCGCCACCCGAGCCGCTCGCAGTCGCTGCGGGACTACCTCGAGTGATGCAGGCGAACGAGGGCAAGGCGCTCGAGGCGAGCGTCGACGGCAAGAGCTATGCGCGCATCCCGCTGCGCACCCGCGTCATCATGCCGAACGACGATCTCGACTCGGTGATCACGGAGTACGCGAAGGACGCCGTGCAGCCGGGTGACCTGCTGTTCGTCACCGAGAAGATCGTCGCGATCACGCAGGGGCGGTCTTACCGTCTCGACGAGATCACGCCGCGTCCGCTCGCGCGCTTCCTCTCGCGCTATGTGGTGCGCACGTCGTACGGCATCGGCCTCGGCATGCCCGAGACGATGGAGATGGCGCTGCGCGAGTGCGGCACCCTGCGGATCCTGTTCGCGGCGGGCGTCTCGGTGATCACGAAGGCCTTCGGGCGACGTGGCGACTTCTACCGCATCGCGGGAGACAAGGCGCGTGCCATCGACGGACCCACGAAGAACACGATCCCGCCCTACAACGAGGCGGTCGTGCTCGGACCGAAGAATCCGCGTGAGGTCGCTCTCCGTCTGCAGAAGCTGGTCGGAGGACACGCCGACGTCGCGGTGGTCGACATCAACGACATCGGCGGCAACATCCTCGGCTCGACTCTCGACAAGGCCGGCGAGCGTCGTCTCGTGCAGATCCTCGGAGACAACCCGCTCGGCCAGGCGACGCAGTCGACACCGATGGGCATCGTCCGCGCGGTCTGAGGCGCTCACTGAGCTCAGAACTCCGAAGAAGGCCCGGATGCTCAGCATCCGGGCCTTCTCTGCGTCTGCGCTTCGGGGTCAGAACCCGATCGCGGCCTGGTAGCGGGGCTTGTGACCGGTGCGGATGCCGGTGACGCTGGGCTTGTTCTCGTACACGCCGGCACCCCAGTTGCCCTCGACGAGCACGGGGCCGTCGGGCGTCACGACGATGTCCCAGCCGACGTACTGGATCTGCGGCACGACGCGGGCGACCTGGTCGACGAATTGGCGGACCTCGTCCATCATCGGCAGCTGGAAGTCGGCGATCGGGAAGCCGGAGTCGGGGTGCGTGACGTGCACGTGGCCGTGGGAGTCGTAGCCCGAGCCCACAGAGTGACCGTTCTCGTCGAGCATCGTGTAGAAACCGCCGAAGCTCATCTGGTCGCTCACCGCGCCGCGGCCGAACTTCTGGGCCATGGCGAGGATATGCGTCTTCTCCCCGTCGAAGAAGGCGGTGATGCGGGTGGTGTTCACGGTGCCGGGGCAGACGGCGGCGAGGTCGGCGTGCTGGCGGATGACCTCTTCGACCAGCACCTGCTTCTTCGCCAGCAGTTCGGCGTGGAACGCATCCCAGTCGGTGACATCGGCCGCGTGGTAGCGGTGGACTCCGGTGCCGGCCTGGCCGTGGGTCTCCTTGACGACGATCGTGCCCTGGCGCTCGGTGAACGCGCGCAGCTCGTCGGCGTTGCCCTCGGTGATCAGCATCCACTCGCGCTTGAGGAAGGCGTCGAAGCGTGCGTCGAACTCGGCCTTGTCATGGAAGAGGTGCCGGTAGTCGGGGTGGTCGTACTTCTGCGAGATCTCGTTGGACACGGGGTGCGTCATGAAGGTGTCGCGCTCGGCTTTGGTCAGGATCGCGAAGTCGTAGTCGATGTAGTCCTGGAATCCGACGTTGTGGCGTCCAGCCGACCAGAGCATGTCGACCACGACGAGAGGTACGGCCTTGCCGTGCTGGGCGGATGACTCCTTGGCCCTCTCGATCACCGAGGCGACGTCGATGCGGCGGGCGCGCGCCAGCAGGTAGCGGACGCGGGGCACGAGGGAAAAGCGTGACATGGATCTCCAAATTCGGGGTCATGACCAGTCTACGGGGGGCGCACAGGGCATCCTGGGAAGCCGGAGCTAGGCTGGACGGGTGTGTGAGAAGACATCCAGCTCCCGTCCACGCGCGGTGATCTCCCGGTCGGCTCTGGCAGCGGCATCGACCGCCGCCGTCGACGCAGGGGGCCGTGTCGCCGATCTGCGCAGGGATGCTTGGGGGCATGGGGTGCTCGCGATCGCCCACGCCGTGACCGCCGCCGGCGCAGCCGCGGTGTTGGTGGACCATTCCGAAGAGGTCGAGGCGCTGCGCCTCGAGGGCATCGAGGCGCTCACCGAGGGCGTGGCCGACATCGACGCATCCCTTCTCTACGGACTCCCGGATGCAGACGGCACGCTTCGCACGACTCCGGTGATGCGGCTCGCCGGGAGGGTCCTCTCGACGAAGCCGCTCAAGGCCGGGGATGCCGTCTCTTACGGCTACACGCACAGGGCGACGCAGGACACCACCGCGGCGCTGATCACAGGGGGGTACGCGCAGGGCATCGTCCGTGCGCTCGGCAACGCGGCGACCGTCGAGATCGCCGGTGCGTCGCGGCCGATCGTCGGGCGTGTCGCGATGGACGTGTGCGTGATCGACCTCCAGGGCTCGGACGACGTCGAGCTGGGGGAGGATGCCACGTACTTCGGCGGCAGAGGGTCTGCAGGCCCTGGTCTCGCGCGCTGGAGCGCCGTGACCGGGCTCACGATCGCCGAGCTCATCGCGGTGGCCGGTTCGCACGCCGACCGGGGGTGGGAGGCGTGACTCGCCCGGAGCTGCGCATCCGCACCGACAGATTCGTGTCGAACATCGCCGCCGTCCGCGAGCGCATCGCCCCGTCGACGTTGATGGTCGTGCTGAAGGACGATGCCTACGGCCACGGGCTGCGGTGGGCCGTCGACGCGGCCACGGAGGCAGGCGTCGAGTGGTACGGCTCGTATGACGTGGGCAGCGGAGTCGAGGCGCGACGCGTGCTGGGCGACACCGGGAGGATCCTAGCCTGGGTGACATCGACCGACGCGGAGATCGACGACGCGCTGCACGACCGGATCGATCTGGGAGTGGGATCGGCTGAGTACCTCACCCGGATCGTCACCCGGGCACGGGCCCAGGGCGTGCGCGCCCGCGTCCATCTCAAGATCGACACCGGACTGCACCGCAACGGACTCCTCCCCGAGGAGTGGGAGCAGACGATCGCGGACGTCCGCGCGGCGGAGGCTGCGGGTCATCTCGAACTCGCGGGCATCTGGAGCCACCTCGCCGAGGCGAGCGACGCCGAGGATGACGACGCTCAGGCGGTGTTCCTCGAGGCCGTCCGTGTGGCCGAGTCGTCGGGGCCGACCCCGGAGGCGCTGCACCTGACGGCATCCGCAGCATCGTGGTGGCGACCGGAGCTGCGCGGATCCGTGTCGCGGATCGGCGCGTTCTGCTACGGCGTCCGTTCGGCTGACGGTCCGGAGCTCGACGGTGTGCTCCCCGTCGCGGAGCTCATCGCGACGGTCGTCACCGTCCGCGATGATGAGGCCGTGATCGCGATCGGCTCGTTCGACGGCATCCCCTCGACTCTCGCAGGCTCCCACGTCGGAACGACCGCGGGCGCGCGTGAGCTCCGTCGCATCGACGCGACGACGGCGGTCGTCGCAGGGTGGCCGGGCATGCGAGCCGGCGATCCGGTGTGGCTCTTCGGTGCCGGCGAGCACGGAGAGTCGAGCGCGACGACGCTCGCCGAGCGCATCGACACGGTCGGGGAGGAGATCCTCACCCGGTTGACGTCGCGTGTTCGACGCGTCGTCGTCGCCTGACGAGCGCGGCCGCGCGACGAAAGCCGCTGCTTAACAGAAGCGGAGCCCGTCTCATGACGGGCTCCGAGGCGGATCAGACCGAGTGGTTCAGTCGATCAGACGAGCGGTCTCATCGTGCCAGCTCGTTGCGATGCTGCGAAGCTTCTCTTCGTACTTGCGTCCGTGGTGGGCGCAGAAGAGCAGTTCGGAGCCGTTGACCTCGGCCGCGATGTAGGCCTGAGCGCCACACGAATCACAGCGATCCATGGCGGTCAGGCGGAACTCGACGGCGGAGGTCTCACGTTCGGTCGTTGCGTTCATCACGGTGCCTCCTTGAGTGTCGGGTTCGCTGGTTGGGCGTGTTCAATGTAACCACGCTGTGGCTGTACTAATGCCCGGTTTGCGGCGTGTTTCGCTCAGCGCGTACGCGCCGGTGCCCCAGTGGCCCTCCGCGGGGAGTGTCTGCGGGCCCGGACGGGGCATCGCGAATAGACTCGGAGATTGTGACCGCCGAGTATTCCGCCCATCATCTCCAGGTGCTCGAAGGGCTCGAGGCCGTCCGCAAGCGTCCCGGTATGTACATCGGTTCGAACGGATCCCCGGGCCTGATGCACTGCCTCTGGGAGATCATCGACAACGCCGTCGACGAGGCCGTCGCGGGCAACGGCTCGAAGATCGACATCATCCTGCACGAGGACGGAAGCGTCGAGGTCCATGACCGCGGCCGCGGCATCCCCGTCGACGTCGAGCCCCGTACCGGTCTCACCGGCGTCGAAGTGGTGTTCACGAAGCTGCACGCCGGCGGCAAGTTCGGTGGCGGCTCGTACGCGGCATCCGGTGGTCTGCACGGTGTCGGCGCGTCGGTCGTCAACGCACTCTCCGAGCGCCTCGACGTCGAGGTCGACCGCGGCGGCAAGACGTACGCGATGTCGTTCCATCGCGGCGAGCCGGGTCTCTTCGCGGACTCGGGCGAGAAGAGACCGGACGCGAAGTTCACGCCGTTCCGCGACAAGAGCGAGCTCCGGGTCGTCGGCAAGGCGCCCCGCGGTACCAGTGGAACCCGCATCCGCTACTGGGCGGATCACCAGATCTTCACGAAGGACGCTGCTTTCCAGCTCAACGAGCTCGAGACCCGCGCGCGCCAGACCGCTTTCCTCGTCCCGGGCCTCGAGCTGGTCATCCGCGACGAGCGTGCGGCGAACGGCTCGGAGGTCGAAGGCCAGCCCACGGAGAAGTCGTACCACTATGAGGGCGGCATCTCGGAGTTCGTCGAGTACCTCGCGAACGATGCACCCGTCACCGACACGTGGCGCATCCAGGGCGAGGGGACCTTCAAGGAGACCGTGCCGGTGCTCCAGGCAGACGGTCACATGGTCGCCACCGAGGTCGAGCGCGTCTGCGCCGTCGACATCGCGATGCGCTGGGGCACGGGCTACGACACGATCACCCGGTCGTTCGTCAACATCATCGCCACGCCGAAGGGCGGCACGCATCAGCAGGGTTTCGAGCAGGAGCTGCTCAAGGTGCTGCGATCGCAGGTCGAGCAGAACGCCCGCCGACTCAAGGTGGGCAGCAACGACAAGCTCGAGAAGGACGACGTTCTCGCCGGGCTCAGCGCGGTGCTCACGGTGAACGTGCCTGAGCCGCAGTTCGAGGGACAGACGAAGGAGGTGCTCGGCACGCCCGCCGTGCGCCAGATCGTCGCCCAGGTGATCCGCAAGGATCTCGCCGCCCGATTCAGCTCGACCAAGCGTGACGACAAGAGCCAGGCGACGCAGCTGCTCGACAAGATCGTCGCCGAGATGAAGGCCCGCGTGTCGGCCCGTGCGCACAAGGAGACCCAGCGCCGGAAGAACGCGCTGGAGTCCTCGACCCTGCCGACCAAGCTCGTCGACTGCCGCACGAACGAGGTCGAGCGCAGCGAGCTCTTCATCGTCGAGGGCGACTCTGCCCTCGGCACGGCCAAGAACGCGCGCAACAGCGAGTTCCAGGCCCTGCTGCCGATCCGCGGCAAGATCCTCAACGTGCAGAAGGCCTCGGTCGGTGACATGCTCTCGAACACCGAGTGCGCGTCGATCATCCAGGTGATCGGCGCGGGCTCCGGGCGGAGCTTCGACATCGACGCCGCGCGCTACGGCAAGGTCATCCTGATGAGCGACGCCGACGTCGACGGTGCCCACATCCGCACGCTGCTCCTCACGCTCTTCTACCGGTACATGCGTCCGCTCATCGAGCACGGGCGTGTGTTCGCCGCGGTGCCGCCGCTGCACCGCGTGATCGTGATGAACCCGGGCTCGAAGCCGAACGAGACGATCTACACGTACAGCGAGCAGGAGATGCACGCGCTGCTGACCAAGCTGCGCAAGGCCGGCAAGCGCTGGCACGAGCCGATCCAGCGATACAAGGGACTCGGTGAGATGGATGCCGAGCAGCTGGCGTCCACGACGATGGACCGCGGCGGGCGGCTTCTGCGTCGAGTGCGCATGGAGGATGCCGAGGCGGCAGGTCGTGTCTTCGAGCTGCTGATGGGCAACGAGGTCGCTCCTCGCCGCGAGTTCATCATCGACTCGTCCGATCGCCTGTCCCGGGAATCGATCGACGCCTGATCGTCAGCGAGCGCTCGAGAGCGCGGCGCGGTAGACGTCGAGCAGTGCGTCGCGGTGGGTGTCCTGCGCGACCTGCGACCGGTGCGAGATCGCGGCGGCACTCATCGAGGTGATCAGTGTCGGATCGTCTCGCAGCGTTCGGAGAGTCGCGGCCAATCCCGCGGCATCCGGAGTCTCGGTCACGACGCCTCCGCCTTCGGGCAGCATCTCGGCGAGGTCCGGATCGGTGACGATCACCGGCAGCCCCGACGCGATCGCCTCGAGGATGACCATCGGCTGGTTGTCGAAGTCGAGCGACGTCGACACCAGCACGTGCGCCTGACGCATCCCGTCGAGCACCTGGGATTGGGGGACCCCGCCGCGGACCGTGAGGCGCCCCGATGCCAGATCCGAAGCGGCGGCGGCGACAGCGCGACGGGCGACACCGTCACCGAACATCTCGGCACGGACTCCGGGCGACTGCCGTAGGGCGTCGACGAAGACCTGGGGTCGCTTCTCCGGCGACAGCCGGCCACACCAGACGACTCGGAGCTCGTCGCCCGGGGCGACGACACGCGGCGTCGGCGAGCCCACGCGAGCGAGCACGCTCGACTCGAGCCCGTTCGACAGCACGGTGAGCGGAGTCTGCACGCCCTGGGCGACGAGCTTCGCCGCGAAGTGCGCCGAGGGCACGATGACGTGGTCGGCGTGATTCGCCTGACTGACCATGAGCCGCCACATCCGCTGTGCCATCCGCGTGCTCGCGTACGCGGCTGTCGAGTCGATTTGGGCGCGATCGTGGCTCAGACGTCGTCGGTGCATGGCGGCCAATATCATCGTCGTGACGGAAGGGATCGGCAGCACCGAGCGTGTGTACACATCGATCCGCCCGTGCATGGTCTGCACGATCGGGATGCCGAGCGTCCGCGCCGCCTCGAAGCCGGCCAGCGCTGCGAACATCTCGGTGTGCACATGGACGATCTGGATCCCGCGCGCGCTCAGCCCGTCGCGCAACGCCGCCGCGGCGGCCGAGGGCGTCCACGTGAACGGGTAGCCGTCCGGCGCGAAGCCACGTGCCGTCGGCAGGCGCACGACGTGCGGATCCGCACTGCGCTCCGCGAGAGGCGCGAACACGAACACCTCATGACCGGCATGCTCCAGTGCTTCCCTGTGTGCCTTGATCACGGTCTGCACGCCGCCCAGAGTCGGCAGGTAGTAGTCGGTGACCATGGCGATGCGCACTCGACCACAATAGGGCGGCTAGGGTGATGTGCATGTCCGGAGCCCGTGTGCTGGTGACGGGGGCGAGCGGGTTCCTCGGCGGCCACGTGGTGCCCGAGCTGCAGCGCCACGGGTACGAGGTCTTCGCCGCCGGACGCAACACCGAGGCCCTCGCCCTGGTCGCCGATCCGGACCATCGTGTTCCCGGTGACCTCGCGTCACTGCGCGCCCGTGACCTCCCGGTGGATGCCGTCATCCACTGCGCGGCGCTGTCGACGCCCTGGGGGCACTGGAAGGACTTCCATCGGGCAAACGTCGAGGGCACCGGTCATGTGGTCGAGTTCGCCCGTCGGAACGGAGCGCGCCGTGTCGTGCACGTGTCGTCGCCGAGCGTGTACGCCGCGGCTCGCGACCGCCTCGGCATACGTGAGCACGACGTCGACCGCAGCAACCGCCTCAACGGCTACATCCGCTCGAAGATCGCCGCCGAGGACCTGCTGCTCGAGGCGCTCGACGCGCGAACGGTCCCCGAGGTCGTGATCCTGCGTCCTCGCGGACTGATCGGCGTGGGTGACCCGAGCCTGGTGCCGAGGCTGCTCGATGTGCACAGCCGCATCGGCGTGCCGCTGTTCGACGGCGGCCACAACCTGATCGACGTGACGGCGGTCGAGAACGTCGCCTCGGCCCTGCGGCTGGCTCTCGATCGCGGCGATCCCGCCGGAGGGGTGTACAACATCACGAACGATGATCCTCGTGCGTTCCGCGAACTGCTCACGACGCTGCTCGAGCTGATGGGGGAGACTCCGCGATTCCGGCCCATGAGTCGGCGGGTCGCGTGGACACTGGCATCCCTTCTTGAGGGCGTGTGCGGGGTCGTACCGGGTCGACCCGAGCCTCCGCTCACGCGGTACACGCTCAGCACCATCGCCTACTCGCAGACGCTCGACATCTCACGTGCGCGGAACGAACTCGGCTATCGGCCCGTCGTCTCGGTGGATTCCGCCCTCGCCGGGGTGGCCGCACACCTGAGGCGGGCCGCGTGACGGGCCGCCTCCGTCACTACGTGTGCGGGAGCACCTCGCACGACGTCGGTGCGATGTTCCACGGACGTGCGAGGAAAGTGCGTGAGTTCCCCTCCGGGGTGTTCCTCTACGACGGCGCGGACGGGCGTCGCGTGCTGTTCGACACCGGATACGCGACAGGGGAGTGGCGCACGGGCTGGCGTGGTGCCGTCTATCGTCGTCTGCTGCCGCCGACGGTGGATGACGCGGACGACGTGGCCGCGCAGCTCAGCCGCGACGGCATCGATCCGGCATCCGTCACGCATGTCGTGCTCTCGCACCTGCATCCGGATCATGTCGGGGGAGTCCGCCGTTTTCCGCAGGCCACGTTCGTGCTCAGCGCGGGGCACGCGCGGACGCTTGCGGCACCGCGTCTGCGCGCGGGAGTGCTCCCGGGCCTGTTTCCCGAGTGGTTCTCCCGGGCTGACCGCATCGTCGTCGACGACGCGGCGTTCTCGACGGTCACGATCCACGGTGTCTCGATGCGGGCCCACGACCTGTTCGGTGACGGCTCGTACCTCGTCGTCGACCTTCCGGGTCACGCCGACGGGCACCTCGGCGCGGTGGTCGAGCATCGTGTGCTGCTCGCGGGGGACGCGGCGTGGGGGAACGATCTGATCGGCGCCTGCTCGGACCTGAAGCCCGTGCCCCGGCTCGTCCAGCATGATGCGGACCGCTACGTTGCGACAGCACGCGTTCTCGGCGACCTCGCGGCCGCCGGCATCCGCGTGGTCTGCAGCCACGACCCGCTCGGCGCGAGGGAGCTGCTGGGCTGATGTCGAAGTTCGCGATCCTGCGTGAGTTCGCCGCGGTGCGATGGCTCCGGCCGCTGCGCACGAGGACAGCGGTCGAGCGACGCCAGCGACGCCTGCTGCGATCGCACGTGGCTTTCCTTCGCCGTCGATCGCCGTACTTCGGCGAGATGCTCGCGACGCGGTCGTTCGGCGACCTCCCGCTCATGGACAAGAGCGTCATGATGAGCCGCTTCGACGAGATCAACACTGTGGGGGTGGGCAGGGACGAGGCGCTCGCGCTCGCGATCCGGAACGAGCGCTCGCGTGACTTCGAGGCGGATCTGGGCTCGCATTCGGTCGGACTCTCGAGCGGGACCAGCGGCCACCGGGGCCTCTTCGTGGTGAGCAGCGCCGAGCGCGACGCCTGGGTGGGGACTGTGCTCGCCCGCACTCTTCCGCGGGGCAGGATCCTCGGGCACCGGATCGCGCTGTTCCTCCGCGCGGACAACAGCCTCTATGAGTCGGTCGGGTCGAGGGCGGTGTCGTTCCGCTACTTCGACGTGTACTCCGACATGGACGACAACATCGCCCGGCTGCAGGAGTATCGACCCACCATCCTCGTCGCTCCGCCGTCGGTCCTGAGGCTGATCGCACGTGCGGCCGATGCCGGTGCGTTCGACGTCGTCCCGCAGCGGGTCTACTCGGTGGCCGAGGTGCTCGAGATCGCCGACGAGCAGCGCATCAGGGTCTCGCTCGGGCAGCCGCTCCTGCACCAGCTCTACCAGTGCACCGAGGGGTTCCTCGCGCACACGTGCGAGCACGGGGTGATCCATCTGAACGAAGACAACATCCTCGTCGAACGCGAAGCCCTGGACGACGAGCGGTTCACGCCGATCGTCACCGATCTGCGCCGACGCGCGCAGCCGATCGTGCGGTACCGGCTCGGCGACGTCCTGAGAGAGCGCGTCAGCCCGTGCCCCTGTGGCAGTGCGCTCACGGCGATCGAGCGGATCGAGGGTCGAGAGGGTGACACCCTGGTCTTCCGGGGACTCGACGGCCGAGCCGTTCCGGTGTTCGCCGACGTGATCACCCGGGCGCTGCTCTATGCCGACGGATTCGACGAGTACCGCATCACGCAGATCGGCGAGTCGCGACTGCAGATCGCCCTGGACACGGTCGATGATCGGTCTCGGCGCCGCGTCGAAGACGAGGTGGGGGCGCTGGCCGATCGACTCGGATGCGAACGGCCGGATCTCACGTTCGTCGACTTCGTGAGGGACGGCTCGGTGAAGCTGCGCCGGGTGGTGCAGGAATGGGGGGACCGGAGATGGTGAGGAACTGCGAGATCGTGGGGTGGGGGACATCCCTGCCCGAACGCACGGTGCGATTCGAGGACGAGACGCGGTATCGGATCGAGGACGACGTGTCGCACCTCGACATGCTGACTGAGGCGTGCGAGCGGGCACTCGCGCACGCGGGCGTCGACGCGGATCAGATCGACCTCGTCCTCGGCGCCTCGGCAGCCGGTATCCAGCCGATCCCGTGCACGGCGGCGCTCGTGCTTGAGCGACTGACGCTCACCGGTCATGCGGCAGCCTTCGACGTGAACTCCACCTGCACGAGCTTCATCACCGCACTGGATGTCGCATCGCGGTACCTGGATGCCGGTGACCACGAGACGATCCTCGTGTTCGCGGGCGACGTGGGAACGCGATTCCTGAACCCGGAGCAGCGCGAGAGCTTCGAGCTGTTCAGCGACGCCGGCGCGGCGGTCGTGCTGCGCCGCTCCGCCGACTCGGATCGCGGCGTGATCGCGAGCGCCCAGCGCACCTGGCCGGCGTACGCGCACGACACGGAGATCAGGGGAGGACTGTCCAGGTCTCCCGCACAGACCTACGGCACGGGCGATCCGGCCGACTATCTCTTCGACATGAACGGACGACGGGCGCTGTTGGGGATGATGCGCGTGCTCCCCGAGTTCTTCGAGTCGTTCCATCGCGCATCGGGTGTCTCGTACGACGATGTCGCGCTCTGGGTGCCTCATCAGGCGTCGGCCGCGCTCGGGCCCATGCTCGATCGCCTCGGGATCCCCGTCGAGCGCCGGATCGACGAGGTGCGCGAGTTCGGCAACATGGTGTCGTCATCCGTGCCGTTCATGCTCGCCCGCGCGCTCGAGAGCGGTCGGGTCGGAGCCGGAGACACCGTGATCCTCTGCGGCACCGCCGCCGGGCTCACCGCGAACGTGCTCGCGCTGCGGCTCTGAGCAGCGGGCCCGCGCAGGATCCCGGGCGGGCCAGGCCCAGGCCCTGGCTCAGACCAGGGTGCGGCCGATGCTGCCGATCACACCGTCGATGGGCTGCCCCGAGGCGTCCCGTCGTGCACCCGCGTCGGGAAGCTTGCGCACGGCGCCGGTCGGGTCGACGGCCTGCGCCGGGGTCGGTCCGACCCACGCGACCGTCAGACGATCTTCGCCCTTCAGGAAGGCATGGGCGCGCACGCCGCCGGTCGCCCGACCCTTAGAGGGGTACTCGGTGAACGACGACACCTTCGCGCGACCGGGCTCGGTGCCGGGCAGGCTGCTGTCGCCACCCGACACCGTGGCGACCACGGCGTCTGTGTCGGGTGCCACCGCGCCGAAGAACAGCACGGACGCCCCCGCTCCCAGCTTGACGCCGGCCATTCCGCCCGCGGGCGCACCCTGGGGGCGGACGGCGGATGCGGAGAAGCGGAGCAGCTGCGCGTCGGTCGTCACGAAGACGAGGTCAGCATCGTCGTTCGCTTCGACGGCGCCGACGACGGTGTCGCCGGGCTTCATGCCGATGACCTCGAGATCGGGACGCACGGGCAGGGTCGAGGGGACGATCCGCTTGACCGTGCCCTGAGCCGTGCCGAGTGCGATCGGCGTGTCACTGTCGAAGCGCACGAATCCGAGGATCCGTTCTCCTCGGGTGGTGATCCCGAGATAGTCGCGCAGCGGTGCGCCGGCGGCGAGCTGGACGGACGACGACGGCACCGACGGAAGGTCGACGGGAGTGAATCGCAGCACGCGGCCCTCCGTGGTCAGCGCGCCGAGCTCAGCGCGGACCGTCGTCTCGAGCGTCGTCAGGATCGCGTCGTGCTTGCTGCGACGGGGCGGCAGCGAAAGCTCCTGACCCTCACCGAGGTCGACGCGCACGGCGCGACCCGTCGTCGAGAGCACGAGCACCGTCGGCGCGTCCGCGATCTGGAGGTCGACTGCGGCCCCCTTGGTTGCTCGGGGCTTCGGGGGAGCGGCGTTCATCAGGAGCGTGCGGCGAGGAGTGCCGTACGCGTCGGCCGCGGCATCCAGCTCCTTCGCGACCACGGCGCGCAGCAGCACATCGCTGGCCAGGAGCTCGCGCAGCGCGGCGATCTCGGCGAGGAGCGCATCACGCTCGGTCTCGAGCTCGATGCGGGAGAACTTCGTCAGTCGGCGCAGACGCAGTTCGAGGATGTACTCGGCCTGCAGCTCGCTGAGGTCGAACACCGACCGCAGGCGAGCGCGCGCCTGCTCGGAGTCGTCGGACGAGCGGATGACCTGGATGACCTCGTCGATGTCGAGGATCGCGATGAGCAGGCCCTCGACCAGGTGCAGGCGCTCTTCCCGTCGAGCGAGCCGGTACCTGCTCCGCCGGGTGATGACCTCGAGGCGGTGCGCCACGTAGACGCGGAGCATCTCCTTGAGCCCCAGTGTGCGGGGCTGTCCGTCGACCAGGGCGACGTTGTTGATGCTGAACGAGTCCTCGAGGGGCGTCAGCCGGTACAGCTGCTCGAGCACGGCGTGGGGATCGAATCCCGTCTTGATGCCGATCGCGACGCGGAGACCGTGATTGCGGTCCGTGAGATCCGTGACGTCGCTGATGCCCTGCAGCTTCTTCGCCTGCACCGCATCGCGGATCTTCTCGATCAGACGTTCGGGGCCGACCATGTACGGCAGCTCCGACACGATGATGCCGGTGCGCCGTGGGCCGAGCGGCTCGATCGAGACCTTGCCTCGTACCTTCAGAGCCCCGCGACCGTTGGTGTACGCATCCTTGACGCCGTCGAGCCCCATCAGGATGCCGCCGGAGGGGAAGTCGGGCCCCGGCACGAACTCCATGAGCTCTTCGGTCGTGGCGTCGGGATTCTCGAGCAGATGCGTGGCAGCGGCGACGACCTCGATCAGGTTGTGCGGCGCCATGTTCGTCGCCATGCCGACGGCGATGCCGCTCGCGCCGTTCACCAGGAGGTTCGGGAACGCGGCGGGCAGCACGGAGGGCTGCTGGAACTGGCCGTCGTAGTTCGGGATGAAGTCGACGACGTCCTCGTCGAGGTTCTCCGTGAGCGCCATCGCCGGGGAGGCCAGACGCGCCTCGGTGTAACGGGCCGCCGCGGGCCCGTCGTCGAGCGAGCCGAAGTTGCCGTGTCCGTCGACGAGCGGAACACGCAGCGCCCACTCCTGGGCGAGGCGCACGAGTGCGTCGTAGATCGCGGAGTCACCGTGCGGGTGCAGCTTTCCCATGACCTCGCCGACGACGCGGGCGCTCTTGACGTGGCCGCGGTCGGGACGCAGGCCCATCTCGGCCATCTGGTAGAGGATGCGGCGCTGGACCGGCTTCAGTCCGTCCCTGGCATCCGGCAGCGCACGAGAGTAGATCACCGAGTACGCGTACTCGAGGAAGGAACCCTGCATCTCGGTTTCGAGATCGATGTCCTGGATTCTCTCCGGGGCGAGCTCGGGAGGCGGGGTCTTCGGCATGGCCATCCTGAATGGGTGCGAGGCTGAGGGCGTACGGGAGCCTGTGTCAGACTGGCTCGGATGCCCATCATTCTACCGTCCGAGTCGCCCGCAGCCCGGAGCGTCGTCGGGGTGGCGGACGACGTGTTCGCCGCACTCCGCGGCGAATCCGCGGCCCTGCCGCGGGCCGAATCCGTCGTGCTCGTGCTCATCGACGGACTCGGCGCCATCAGCCTGCGCGCCCACGCCGGACACGCCAGGGGGCTGACGGCGGGCATGGCGAAGAAGGACGTGGTGCAGTCGGTGTTCCCGTCGACCACCGCGGCGGCGCTCACGAGCATCCTCACCGGGGCATGGCCCGGGCAGCACGGACTGGTCGGGTATCGCGTGCTCGACCCCGCACAGGGCGTCCTGGTGAACCAGCTGACCGGCTGGGAGTCCGAGGGACTGGATCCCGCCACCTGGCAGGCCGCGCCGACCATCTTCGAGCGGGCTCGCGCCGAGGGCAGGCCGGCTTTCGCCGTCGGCGTCGCCGCGTACGCGGCCAGCGGCTTCACACGCGCTACGTTGCGCGGCGCCGACTTCGTCGCAGCACAGACGCCCGCGGAGCGCGTCGAGGTCGCCTACGAGCTGGCCGAACGACACCCCGGCTCCGTGGTCTACTGCTACCTCCCTGAGGCAGACAAGGCCGGTCACCGGTACGGACTCGACTCCGTGCAGTGGGTGTCGGCACTCGAAGAGATCGACGCTGCGCTGTCGCGGCGTGTGCCGCCCGGCGTCGGCGTGCTCGTCACGTCGGATCACGGCATGGTGGATGTGCCGGCGCACCGACAGATCGTGCTCGAGGCCGAGCACCTCGAGGGAGTGCGGCACTTCGGCGGAGAACCCCGGATGCTGCACGTCTACCTCGATCCCGATGTCGACACCTCTGCGGCGGCGGATCGGTGGACGAGGGATCTCGACGGGCGGGCCGATGTGGGCACCCGAGATGAGGTGATCGCCTCGGGGCTGTTCGGGCCGGAGGTGAGCGATGCCGCCGCGTCGAGGATCGGCGATCTCCTCGTCGTGGCGAGGGGAAACGGCGCGGTGTATGACGGCACGGCGCACGATCAGCGCAGTCGCGGCATGATCGGGCAGCACGGCGGTCTCACTCCGGAGGAGCGTCAGGTGCCGCTGCTGCGGTTCGGGGCCTTCGCCCGCTGACGGACGTCGTATCAGCCCTTCTCGTCGGCGTTACTCGTCGGCGTTACTCGTCGGTGCGAGCCCCGAAGACGATCTCGTCCCACGACGGCATCGCGTTGCGGCGCTTGCGGCGGCCGCTGTTCTCGGTCGAGGGTTCGGGGGTGACTTCGGGCTCGTCGTCTTCCGGCTCGGAGCTGTCGAACGCGTCGAACAGTGCGATGGGGTTGCGATCGGTCTCGTCCTCATCGGACGATTCGAGCACCGGGGCCGTCTCCCGCTGACCGCGCCGACGGCGCAGAGCCTCGAGCAGATCGGCGGTCTCGGGGCTCGTGGTCGCGGAGTCGGGTGCGCGTTTGATCGCTGCGTCCTGGACCGCCGCCGTCGACCGCTCGGGCGGAGTGACCTCGTCGCTCTCGAACTCGGCAGCAGCGACGAGGCGCGGGCCGAAGGCTCCGGAGTCGAAGCGGCTCTCATCCTTGTACGGCGAGGCCTGTCGCTCGGCCTCGACAGCACGAAGGCGAGGGATGAGGCCCTCGGGGAGCGAACCCTGCCGCGACAGCTGGGTCGCGTCGGCGTTGAGCGGCGACAGCGCGCTGCGTCGGGGATCGAAGCTCCAGCGCGCGTCGTGGTCGACGTCGCTCGCGGTGAACTCGAGCTTGATGATCCAGCCGCTCTCGCCCTTCCAGCTCGCCCAGCGCTCGGCTGAGGCCTCGACCTCGGAGAGCTTGGCGCGGATGGCGGTGCCGAAGGTCGGCTGAGCGTCGGGCTCGACATCGCTGCCGATGAGGACGGGCACCGCGAGGGCCTGGCCGATCACGTGTTCGCGCTCAGCGAGAACCGGCGCTTCGAAGCGGATGACGTCGTCGACGCTGATGCCGAGGAGCTCGGCCACCTCGGGCGCGGTGAGACCCGCACGGATCTGTGCCTGGATGTCACGCGGACTCGCTGCGAGCCGCTGAGCGGTGGGTTCGCTCTGGCGTGTCGCCCGCCGGATCTCCCGGTGCAGGACGTCGTCGATGGGCAGCGCGAAGCGCTCGCCCGACTCTGTCGCGAGTACGAGCAGACCTGCTTCTGTGCCGACGATGGTGACGTTTTCCATGCGAATGCCCCTCTGATGGGTGTGCGTTCATGGTGTCACGCGGGGTGCCTCCGAGCCGGGAATACTCTGGGCGTGCCGTGAGTTTGGTCTGTCGCACGCACGGGCATTTGCTTATTGCTCCGCAGTCGTGCAAACTATGGCCGCCGATTACCCCGACGGCGCACCACCCACTCGCATGAAAGTGGAGATTCACCACATGGCAACCGACTACGACGCCCCCCGCAAGAGTGAAGACGACTCCGAGTCGATCGAAGCCCTCAAGGAGCGTGTGCCGGACAAGCTCTCCGGCTCTTCGGGAGACGAGGATGCGGACAATCCGTCCAGCTTCGATCTTCCCGGAGCCGACCTTTCCGATCTCGAGCTCGATGTCGTCGTGCTGCCCGCGCAGCAGGACGAATTCACCTGCATGAACTGCTTCCTGGTGAAGCACCGTTCTCAGCTCGACCACGAGGGAGCCTCCGGCCCCATCTGCAAGGAGTGCGCCGCCTGAGCGCACCGTAGCGAGAATTCACGCGCCCCCGACCTTCCGGTCAGGGGCGCGTCGTTCTTTCGGCGGTCGTCGGCCGCGCGCTGGGTCAGGCCTGCGATGCGGTGATCGCCGCCGCGAGGCGGTCGGGAGTCCTGCTCGAGATGGTCCAGGTGTCGACCGGGTCGTCCGGGTCGATGTTGGGCACGACGACCACGCCGTCGACGCCGCCGCGGATGAGGTGCCATCCGCGAGCGGGCAGCCCCGGTCCGCGCGCTTGGCGCGCATCCTCGTCGGTCAGAGCCGTCGGCCGGCCGAGGTGTCGCGTCTCGATGTGGGCTCTGCCCGCACGAAGGACCTGGCCGTCGACCGAGACCACCGGAGTGAAGAAGATGAAGGCGATCACGAGCAGCGCCGAGACGGCGGCTCCGACGATCAACGCGATCGTGGAGCCGACGGGGACGAAGATGAGCGCGACCATCGGGCCGGCGAGAGCGACCGTCACCAGCAGCCACAGGCTGGGGGACAGTCTCTCGCGGTAGCGGGTCCGCGCGTCAGGAGCGATGTTCTGCATTAGCCTCGTGGGGTGACTGATTCGGTTGATGTCCCCATTATCGCCTCTGTGGTGCCCGGCTACGCCCACCCCGGCGATGCCGGAGCGGATCTGGTGTCGGCCGAGGCCGTCCACCTGGGCCCCGGGGAGCGCGCGCTCGTCGCGACGGGCGTGCGCATCGCACTGCCCGAGGGATACGCGGCATTCGTGGTGCCGCGCAGCGGCCTCGCCGCCAAGCACGGGATCTCGATCGTCAACTCGCCGGGCACGGTCGATGCCGGGTACCGGGGCGAGATCAAGGTGAGCCTGATCAACACCGACATCCGCAGCGCGTACGATGTGGCCGTCGGCGATCGCATCGCGCAGCTGATCGTGATGCCCGTGACGCGTGCGACGTTCATCCCGGTCGAGGAGCTTCCCGAGAGCGTCCGCGGCGAGGGTGGCTTCGGCTCGACCGGCTACCAGGCAGGATCCCATTCCCCTTCGGCAGGACACACCAATGACTGACAACAACGCGACGCCATCGAAGTCGGCTCCGGACGACCGTGCGACCCAGGGTCCCTTCGACGACTCCGAGGCGAACCCGGTCCGCCCGTACATCGACCTCGGCGGGATCAAGATCCTGCCGCGCGAGGGCCTCAACCTCCGATTGGAGGTCGAGGAGCAGTCCAAGCGGATCGTCGCCGTCGGCCTCGACTACGCCGACTCCTCGCTGCAGGTGCAGCCGTTCGCCGCACCGCGCTCCGGTGGCCTGTGGGACGAGACCCGCGTGCAGCTGCGCGATCAGGTCCGCGCGCAGGGTGGTCGCGTGGAGGAACGTGAGGGCTCCCTCGGCAAGGAACTGCTCGCCGAGGTGCCGGCCGCCGCGAACGAGGGCTCCGAGCTTCGGCTCGCCCGATTCATCGGCATCGACGGCCCCCGCTGGTTCCTCCGCGGAGTGATCGGCGGCGCCGCCGCCTCCGATCTCGAGGCCGCTGCAAAGGTCGAGGACCTCTTCCGGTCGATCGTGGTCGTCCGCGGTGGCGCTCCGATGCCGCCGCGCGACCTGATCCCGCTGAAGATGCCCGCCACCCCCGGCTCGGCGTGAGCGCCCCGGCCTCCGAGCCCGAGCGCGAACAGAGCGCGTCGGACATCGTCGGAGCGGCCCTCGGCGGCGCAGCTCGCCGCGCAGGGCTCGACCCGACCGAGAGCGGTGCGACCCACAAGGTGGTGTGGTCTGCGATCGGCGGATGGCGAGGCATCCTCGAGTCCGTCCTGCCGAGCCTCGCGTTCGTCATCCTCTTCACGATCCGTCCCGAGCCACTGATCCTCCCGCTGGGCGTCTCGGTCGGTCTCGCGGCCGTCTTCACCGTGGTGCGACTGGTGCAGAAGTCGCCGCCGTCCGCCGCGATCGGCGGTCTGGTCGCCGCGGCGGCGGCCGCAGCGCTCGCGCTGTGGACAGGGCGGGGCGAGGACAACTTCGTTCCCGGACTGATCACGAACGCCGTGTACGGATCGGCGATGCTCGTCTCCGCTCTGATCGGATGGTCGCTCATCGGCCTCGCGGTCGGATTCCTGATGGGGGAGGGCACAGCCTGGCGCGGTGACCGGCGCAAGCGCCGCGCCTTCCTCTGGCTCGGAGTCGCCTGGGCCGCCCTGTTCTTCGCTCGGCTCGCCGTGCAGCTGCCGTTGTACCTCGCCGGTGACGTCACGGCACTCGGAACACTGAAGCTCATCATGGGGCTGCCCCTGTTCGCGCCCCTGATCGCGGTCACCTGGCTCGTCGTGCGCGCGCTGTATCCGCGCGCGTCGGATGCCGAGGCGCCTGCGCAGTCGTGATAGATTTATCTTGACATCAAGATAAATTGCAGGCTTTCGCCCGGAGGCTGAGCGGAGCAGACTGGTTAGGTCTGCCTTGCTAGCCGCAGGGGCTCGCTGGCGAGCAAGATGGAGGCGCCTGTCGCTCCCATCCGAATAGAAGGAGACGGATTCGTGTCCACGGTGAACAGCTTCGGTGCCAAGAGCACCCTGACGGTCGGCAGCACCGACTACGAGATCTTCCGCATCGACACGGTGCCCGGTTTCGACAAGCTCCCGTTCAGCCTCAAGGTGCTCCTTGAGAACCTGCTTCGCACCGAGGACGGCGCGAATGTGACGAAGGCGCAGATCGAAGCACTGGGTTCGTGGGATGCTGCGGCAGAACCGAGCACCGAGATCCAGTTCACGCCGGCCCGCGTGGTCATGCAGGACTTCACCGGTGTTCCGTGCATCGTCGACCTCGCCACCATGCGCGAGGCTGTCACGGCGCTCGGCGGCGATGCGAACAAGATCAACCCGCTCTCGCCGGCAGAGATGGTCATCGACCACTCGGTCATCGCCGATCTCTTCGGCTCAGAGAACGCGCTCGAGCGCAACGTCGAGATCGAGTACGAGCGCAACGGCGAGCGCTACCAGTTCCTCCGCTGGGGCCAGACGGCCTTCAGCGACTTCAAGGTCGTCCCGCCCGGAACGGGCATCGTGCACCAGGTGAACATCGAGCACCTGGCCAAGGTCATCTACGACCGCGACGTCGACGGCGTGCTGCGTGCGTACCCCGACACCTGCGTCGGCACCGACTCGCACACCACGATGGTCAACGGCCTGGGTGTGCTGGGCTGGGGCGTCGGCGGCATCGAGGCCGAGGCTGCGATGCTCGGGCAGCCCGTGTCGATGCTCATCCCGCGCGTCGTCGGATTCAAGCTCTCGGGCGAGATCCCGGCCGGCGTGACGGCGACCGACGTCGTGCTCACCATCACCGACCTGCTGCGCAAGCACGGCGTCGTCGGCAAGTTCGTCGAGTTCTACGGCGAGGGCGTGGCATCCGTGCCGCTGGCCAACCGTGCCACGATCGGCAACATGTCGCCGGAGTTCGGCTCCACCGCCGCGATCTTCCCGATCGACGACGTCACGCTCGACTACCTGCGCCTGACCGGTCGCAGTGACGAGGCCGTCGCACTCGTCGAGGCGTACGCCAAGGAGCAGAAGCTCTGGCATGACGCCTCTCACGAGCCCACCTTCAGCGAGTACCTCGAGCTCGACCTCGGCACCGTCGTGCCGTCGATCGCAGGCCCGAAGCGCCCGCAGGACCGCATCCTCCTCTCCGAGGCCAAGTCGCAGTTCGAGCACGACATCCTCTCGTACGCCTCGGCATCGACCTCGGACTCCGTCGTCGACCTCGAGTCGAAGCACTCCTTCCCGGCATCCGACCCCGGTTCGGTGCCCGGCGAGGAGGAGCCGACCACGACGCGTCCGGTGCACATCAACAGCGGCGCCCCCGCCAACGCGTCCAAGCCCGTGCCGGTCACCACGCCGTCGGGTGAGAAGTACATCCTCGACAACGGTGCCGTCACGCTCGCGGCGATCACGTCGTGCACGAACACCTCGAACCCGTCGGTCATGATCGCCGCAGGGCTCGTCGCCCGCAAGGCGCTCGAGAAGGGCCTCAAGCAGAAGCCGTGGGTCAAGACGACACTCGGCCCCGGCTCGAAGGTCGTCACGGACTACTACGAGAAGTCCGGACTCGACAAGGACCTCGAGGGTCTCGGCTTCTACACCGTCGGCTACGGCTGCACGATCTGCATCGGCAACTCGGGCCCCCTGATCGAAGAGGTCTCCGCGGCCATCAACGACCACGACCTCGCGGTGACCGCCGTGCTCTCGGGCAACCGCAACTTCGAGGGGCGCATCAGCCCCGACGTGAAGATGAACTACCTGGCCAGCCCGCCGCTGGTCATCGCCTACGCGCTGGCAGGGTCGATGCACTTCGACTTCGAGAACGACGCGCTCGGCAAGGGCACCGACGGCGAAGACGTCTTCCTCAAGGACATCTGGCCCACCCCGGCCGAGGTCCAGGAGCTGGTCGACTCGTCGATCTCCCGTGAGCAGTTCATCAAGCAGTACGCGACCGTCTTCGACGGTGACGAGCGCTGGCGCAGCCTGCCCACCCCGGACGACGACATCTTCCAGTGGGACGAGAACTCGACGTACGTGCGCAAGGCGCCCTACTTCGACGGCATGACGATGGAGCTCACCCCGGTGCGCGACATCGAGGGCGCGCGCGTCATGGCGACCCTGGGCGACTCGGTCACCACCGACCACATCTCGCCCGCCGGAAACATCAAGGCCGGCACGCCCGCCGCTCAGTACCTCACCGAGCACGGCGTCGACCGCAAGGACTTCAACTCCTTCGGTTCGCGTCGAGGCAACCATGAGGTCATGATCCGCGGAACGTTCGCGAACATCCGTCTGAAGAACATGATGGTCTCGGCTGTCAACGACGGCCAGGTCGTCGAGGGTGGATACACCCGCGACTTCACCCAGGAGGGCGGCCCGCAGTCGTACATCTACGACGCGAGCATGAACTACCAGGAGCAGGGCACCCCTCTCGTCATCTTCGGCGGCAAGGAGTACGGCTCCGGCTCGTCGCGCGACTGGGCGGCCAAGGGCACGAGCCTGCTGGGCGTCAAGGCGGTCATCACCGAGAGCTTCGAGCGCATCCACCGCTCGAACCTGATCGGCATGGGCGTCGTCCCGCTGCAGTTCCCGGCCGGCGAGAGCTGGGAGTCGCTGGGTCTCGACGGCACCGAGGTCGTCTCGATCTCGGGTCTCGAGGAGCTCAACAACGGCACGACGCCGAAGACGGTCCGCGTGACCGCCACCCCGACCGTCGACTCGCCCGAGGGCAAGCAGGTCGTGGAGTTCGACGCGGTCGTCCGCATCGACACCCCCGGTGAGGCGGACTACTACCGCAACGGCGGCATCCTGCAGTACGTGCTGCGTTCGCTGGTCTGATCGCACGCTCGGACAGGGCTCGGTTCTTCGGAACCGGGCCCTTTCCGCGTCTCAGGGCCGGTGTCAAGGGGGAGTCGCTCTCCGAGCTTTCCCGGATGCCCGGGGTAGGATCGAGCAGGCGTCCGTACCGGAATCGGATGCCGCGAACGGTGCCTATGAGGAGGTGCAGATGCCGATTCTTCCGAGCATCTCAGGACCCCGTGACCTCGACTCTCTGTCCGAGGACCAGCTCATCGAGCTCGCAGGGGAGATCCGCGAGTTCCTCGTCGAGAACGTCTCTCGTACGGGTGGCCACCTGGGGCCGAACCTCGGCGTCGTCGAACTGACGATCGCGCTGCATCGTGTCTTCTCGTCTCCCGACGACCCCTTCATCTTCGACACCGGTCACCAGTCGTATGTGCACAAGCTGCTGACCGGCCGTCAGGACTTCTCGTCGCTGCGCGTCCGCGGAGGGCTCGCAGGCTACCCGCAGCGCTCCGAGAGCCCGCACGACGTCGTCGAGTCGTCCCACGCATCGAGCTCGTTGAGCTGGGCGGACGGCGTCTCACGTGCCCTCACCGCGACCGGTCGTGCAGATCGCCATGTGGTCGCGGTGGTCGGCGACGGCGCCCTGACCGGCGGTATGACGTGGGAGGCGCTCAACAACATCTCCGACGACAACGACCGCAATCTCGTCATCGTGGTCAACGACAACGGACGCTCGTACGCGCCGACCATCGGCGGTATGTCGCGCTACCTCAATCGGGTGCGCACCGCCGCGGCGTACAAGGAGCTGCACCACAAGTCGGATCGCCTCTTCCGCGCCTTCGGACCCGTCGGCCGCGCCGTCTTCCGCGGTGTGCGGGGCGGGACCCACGGATTCCTCTCGCGCTTCACGAACAACGAAGCCCTGTATTCCAATCTCGACATCAAGTACCTCGGCCCGGTCGACGGACACGACCTTCCCGCGCTGCTCGAGACCCTCGAGCTCGCGAAGTCGTTCGGTGCTCCCGTCATCGTGCACGCCATCACCGAGAAGGGGCGCGGCTATCAGCCGGCTCGCGACGATGAGGCCGATCAGTTCCATGCCGTCGGGCGCATAGATCCGACCACGGGCGAGACCCTCTCGTCCGGTGGAACCGGCTGGACCGACGTGTTCTCCGACGCGCTCGTCTCGGTCGGAGAACGACGTTCCGACGTCATCGCGATGACGGCCGCGATGCTGCGCCCGACAGGACTCGCTCCGTTCGCCGAGCGGTTCCCCGACCGTGTGTACGACGTGGGGATCGCCGAGCAGCACGCCGTGGCGTCCGCGGCAGGGCTCGCGTTCGGCGGCCTGCACCCGGTCGTCGCCCTGTATGCGACCTTCATGGGCCGCGCCTTCGACCAGGTGCTCATGGATGTCGCCCTGCATCGCGCAGGCGTCACCTTCGTCCTCGACCGCGCGGGAGTGACGGGTCCCGACGGGCCCAGCCACCACGGCATGTGGGACCTCGCGATGCTGCAGATCGTCCCGCACATCCGCATCGCCGCCCCGCGAGACGGCGCGCGCCTGCAGGAGGCGCTCGATGAGGCAGTGCTCGTCGAGGATGCACCGACCGTGATCCGATTCCCGAAGGGCGACGTGGCGCCCGAGCTGCCCGCCGTCGAACGCCTGCACGACGGTGTCGACGTGCTCGCCCGCGGCGAGTCCGAAGACGTGCTCCTCGTGGCGATCGGCCCGTTCGCGGCGCTCGCGATGGACGTCGCCGAGCGTCTCCGTGCCCAGGGCATCGGAGCGACGGTCATCGATCCCCGCTGGGCGATCCCGGTGCAGCCTTCGATCGTCAGCATGGCGGCGCGTCATCGCCTCGTCATCACGCTCGAAGACGGAATCCGCGTGGGAGGCATCGGCACGCGCGTGCGTCAGGTGCTCCGCGAGGCGGGCATCGACACGGCGGTCGACGAACTGGGTCTGCCCGACGAGTTCATCGATCACGCCTCGCGCGATCAGATCCTCGCGGATGCCGGGCTCACGGCGTCGAAGATCGCACAGGACGTCGTCGCCCAGGTTCTCGGCACTCGCATCCCGGTCGCCCGCCAGTCGGGCGAGACCGGCACGGTCGACCTTCCGCTGCACGAGCGGAGCTGATCCCCGGCAGCCCGCACGTGGGCGCCCGCGCCGTCAGTTGAGGGCGTGGAGCGCCGCGACGGCCTCGGCGCCACGGTCCGCATCGCGGAGCGCGGTGGAGAGCAGGTAGCCGTCGGTCAGCGCATCCCCCGTGACCATGACGCGGACGAGCTCGACCCCGCACGAGCGTCGCACCTCGTCGGCGCTGGCGGCGATGACCCGCGTGTTGATCTCGTCGTTGTGCGGCAGCTCGGCGCCGTCGAGGCCCCGGATGACGTCTCGCAGTGCCGCTCCGACGATGTTCGACGCGCGCTCGTTCACGTTCACGACGTCGAGCTCGAACACCCGGAGATCTCGGCCGGTCGGCAGCGGTCTCCACTCGAACGACGCATGCACCCGATGCTGATGCCCACTCGCTCCGGTCATCTCGCGGGCGGGCAGGTCCGTCGCGCGGCAGCGGACGTCGATGAGCTTGTACCAGTAGAACAGCGGGAAGGCCCCGTGCGAACCGGGATCGAGCACGACGACCTCGCCGACCGCGCCCCCGCGTGAGGTGGGCCGACGCTGCGGCCTGTTGCGGATGATCGGCTTACCGTTGCGGGTGCGGATCGCAGCCCACCCTTCATCCACCGTGACGACGAAGATCTTCAGCAGGGCGGGGACGACCAGCAGGATGGTGAGGATCGCCGTGCCGGTCTTGAACAGACCCGACATTCCCTTACCGCCCAGCATCGTGAGGAGCATGTCCATGACACCACTGTGCCCCCTCGAGTGCGTCATCACGGCCTCGTGCGAGCCTCTGGCTCCGGTGTTCACGCGCTGTTCCCGCGGCGTTCCCCGCGGCGCCCCGAGGTGGATACGCCATCGACTCGGCCGGCATCGGGCCTGTCAGGCGAGCGCGGCCAGTACTTCCGAGATCAGCGCTTCCACTGTGGGCCTGGCGTGTTCACGGTCTGCGTCGACGAGGCCGACGCGGGTGCGTCGATCGAGGACATCGTCGACGGTCATCGCGCCCTCCGCGCGTACGGCGAAGTCGATCTGCGAGCGTGACGGGCCCTCATAGTCCGGGACCTCCTGCATCACACGAGCGGTGTCGGTGAGCCGGAGGGATGCCGTCGTGCTCCGCGCGGCGTTCAGACCGCTCGCGCGTGACGCGAGATCGACAGCATCCTCGGCCATCCGGCGATACGTGGTCAGCTTGCCGCCGAGGACGCTGATGAACCCGGCCTCGGAGACGGCGACCATATGTCGGCGGGAGATGTCAGCGGTGGCATCGGCGCCGGTGTCGACGAGTGGGCGGAGCCCTGCGAAGGCACCGAGCACCCGGTCGCGCGTGATCGGCTCCTCGAGCACCCGGTTGAGCGTCGAGAGCAGGAAGGAGATCTCACCCTCCGTCGGGATGGCGATCGGCGGCACGGGTCCTGGGGCGTCCTCGTCGGTGAGACCGACGATCACGCGTCCACTCTGCTGCGGCAGGGCGAACACGTACCGGCTGATCGACCCCTCATGCGGGATGGTGAGCGCCGCCGAGGCGCGTCCGAGGTCGGCGGCATCGAGCACGATGTGCGTTCCACGGCTGGGTCGCATCGTGATCGACTCGTCGAGGGTTCCGGCCCAGACACCCGTGGCGTTGATCACGCTGCGGGCGCGGATGTCGAGGGTCTCGCCGGTCAGGACATCTTCGGCGATCGCTCCGTCGCTTCGCAGCTCCCGTGCCCGGACCCGGGTGAGGATGCGTGCGCCCAGACTCGCGGCCGTGCGGGCGACGCTCACGACCAGTCGCGCATCATCGACGAGCTGTCCGTCGTACGACAGCATGCCCCCGCGAAGCCCTCGGCGTTCGAGAGCCGGCACCAGATCATGCGCGGCGCGGGCGGAGATGATCCGTGGGGCGGGCAGGATCGCGCGGGGTGTTCGTGCGCGCAGCCGCAGCAGGTCGCCCATGGTCATGCCTGCGGCGCCGGCGGCGCGCTGTCGAGCGGTCACCCCGGAGGCGAAGGGAAGGAGCTGACCGAGCGGTCGGATGAGGTGCGGAGCGATGACCGTCATCAGCAGGTGGCGCTCGAAAGCACTCTCCTTCGCGGTCGCCAGATCGCCCGTGGCGAGATACCGGAGCCCCCCGTGGACGAGCTTCGAGCTGAATCGGCTCGTGCCGAATGCGAGGTCATCCGCTTCGAGCAGCGTGACGGTCAGCCCCCGGGCCGCGGCGTCGAGCGCGACTCCCGTGCCGGTGATCCCACCGCCGATCACGAGCACGTCGACGACCTCCTCGGCGGCCCGAGCGAGTTCGACGGCCCGACGCGCGACGTTGAGGTCGGGGGAGTGGGCGTTCACGGCCGGAGCAGCCCGTCGAGAGCGGCGCGCAGCTCGCGCTCCCACGATTCCTCGGAGATGAGCTCGGAGACCGTGCCGTGCGAGAGCACCGCCGACTGCGCGATGAGCAGCAGCATCACCGCGATCGCGTCCGCGTCTCCTGTCCTCACCGTGCCGCCTTGCTGTGCTGCACGGATCGCCGCGGCGAGCCAGCTCAGGATCAGGCGCTGACTCGATCCGACACGCTGCAGCGTGTAGCGGGTGAAGACCTCCGGCTCGTCCGCGAGCAACCGCCCGTAGACCTCGTCAGTTCGGAAGAGGACCGAGAAACGAAGCACATCGTCGACGAGATCGGTTCGGGTGAACGGCTCGGTCGGGAACTGCGAGACGATGCCGGCGACCCGGCGGAGCAGAGCTGCCCGCACGACGTCGTCGGCGTCGCTCCAGCTGCGGTAGATCGTGGGTCGGCTGTGGCCTGCACGACGTGCGAGCTCGGCGATCGTCACTCCGTGCACGCCTCGGCGGCTGATCAGTTCGTCGGCCGCATCGAGGATGCGCGACTGGGTGGCATCCCAGTGCGGCTGCTCCGCGAGCGGCGCTTCGGCAATCGCTTGACGTTCTTCCATGATCTGTCACACTGTAACGCATGGGTCAGAAGAACGGCAGAGTCGCCGAGCGATCGGAGATGCGGTGGAACGGCTGGGGTGACCCCACGAAGGCCGGTGATCTGCCGCGTGCCGTGCGCGCGCTTCTCCCGTTGCTGCTCGGACGGATCCGCAAGCCGGAGGTGCCGGTCGAGCTCGAGGACGTGCAGCTCGACGCATCCGCGCTGCTGCCTGCCGACATTCATGCGTTCGCCGATGTCGTCGGCACCGGCCACGTCGACGTGTCGTCTGAGGCTCGGATCCGCCACGCGGGCGGGCGCTCGACACCCGATCTGCTTCGGCGACGACGACTCCATCAGACAGCACCCGATGCTGTCGTCCGACCCGGCGATCACGACCAGGTCGCTGCGGTGCTCGGAGTCGCGGCCGCTCGCGGTGTCGCGGTGATTCCCTTCGGCGGCGGGACGAGCGTGGTCGGCGCCCTCGATCCCGAGCGCGGGAGCCACCACGCCGTGGTCAGCCTCGACCTGCGTCGACTCACCGGTCTTCTCCGGCTCGACGAGGTGAGCGGCGAAGCCGTCCTCGCCGCAGGAACCGCCGGGCCGGACGCGGAGGCACTGCTCACCGCGCACGGGTACGAACTCGGGCACTACCCGCAGAGCTTCCGCTACGCGACGATCGGCGGGTTCGCTGCGGCGCGGTCGTCGGGGCAGAACTCCGCGGGTCACGGTCGATTCGACACGATGGTCACCGGCATCCGGGTGGCCACGCCGACCGGTGACATCGATCTCGGGAGATCACCGGGGTCTGCCGCGGGTCCCGACCTCATCCGTGTGTTCCTCGGCTCCGAGGGCATCTTCGGGGTGATCACCGAGGTCCGCGTGCGGATCCATCCGATCCCTCGTGAGCGAGTGCTCGAGTCCTGGAGCTTCCCGGATTTCACCGCGGGCGTCGACGCCTTGCGGCAGGTGGCACAGCAGGGCGGCGGGCCGACCGTGATCCGACTGTCCGACGAGGCTGAGACCGCGGTCAGCCTGGCGCAGGTGGGCCGGATCGGCAAGGCCCTCTCGAAGGGTGCCCAGGTGGTCACCGTCTACGAAGGCGATGACATTGGTGCGCGCCGGGCGCGGACGTCGGCATCGCTCGTCGCGGCCGGCGGGACCTCGTCGGGCGCATCGGGCGCTGAGGACTGGTTGGA
This sequence comes from Microbacterium phyllosphaerae, assembly GCF_017876435.1. NCBI lineage: Bacteria > Bacillati > Actinomycetota > Actinomycetes > Micrococcales > Microbacteriaceae > Microbacterium > Microbacterium phyllosphaerae. The sequence continues at coordinate 2,554,961 of NZ_JAGIOA010000001.1, read as the reverse complement.
CGGACGCTTCGACGGCCCCTATCTGCGTGATGCGCTGCTGGACGCCGGGGTGTTCTGTGAGACGCTCGAGACGGCGACCACCTGGTCGAACCTCCATGCGCTCAAGTCGGCGGTCGCCGCGGCGCTTCGGAACGGGTTCTCGGATGCCGGCGCCAAGTCGTACGTGATGTGCCACGTCTCTCACATCTACCCGACGGGGGCATCGCTGTACTTCACGGTGCTGGCCGGCATCCGGTCCGACCCTCTGGCGGTGTGGGCTCGGGTGAAGACGCGTGCGAACGACGCGATCATCGCGACCGGCGGCACGATCAGCCACCATCACGCCGTCGGCCGCGATCACGCCCCGTGGCTGGAGCAGGAGATCGGCGAGACCGGCGTGAGGATCCTGGCCGCGATCAAGCGCGAGCTCGACCCCACGGGGATCCTGAACCCCGGTGCCGTGATCTCGGCTGATCGGACGCGATGACATGGCAGACCACATCGCTGTGCTGTCGAACCCCTTCGCGGGCAAAGGACGCGGTGGGCGCGAGGCCGACGCGGCACTGGCCCACCTGCGGGGTCGTGGCGCGGACATCCGCGTCTTCACCGGCGACTCTGCGGCGTCGAGCCGGGTGCTGGCGGCGCAGGCACTCGGCGAGGAGCCACGAGTGCTGGTCGTCGTCGGCGGAGACGGCACGCTCTCAGGCATCCTCGACATGGTCTGCGCGGCTGCGGTACCCGTCGCGCTCGTGCCCGCCGGAACGGGGAACGATCTCGCACGGGCGCTCGGCCTTCCCCGGCACGACCCGGTCGCCGCGGCAGAGGTCGCCCTCTCGGGAGTCGCGCGGGCGATCGATGTCGGAGAGATCCGCACGGCGGATCGGGTCGCACCTTTTCTCACGATCGCGGCTCTCGGTTTCGACGCGAAGGTCAGCGATCGCACGAACCGTCTCCGATGGCCGCACGGGGTGCTCCGCTACTACCTCGCCGTCGTGATCGAGCTCCTGCGTCTTCGTCCGATGGAGTTCACCGTGTCGGTCGACGGTTCGGATCCTGTCGCGGCTCCGGGCACGCTCGTCGCGGTCGGCAACACGGCGAGCTACGGGGGCGGGATGCCGGTGTGCGCCGGTGCGGCCGCCGACGACAGTCTGCTCGATCTCGTGCAGGTCGCCCCGCTGAGCAGGCGTCGTCTGCTGCGGCTGTTCCCGTTGCTGCTGCGAGGAACGCACCTGACGCGTCGAGAGGTCGTTCACCGGCGCGTTCGCTCGGTGAGGGTGAGCGCGCCGGGACTCGTCGTCTACGCCGACGGTGAGCGCCTCGGCGAGGACGACTGCACGATCGGGATCCGACCGGCCGCGCTGACCGTCCTGGTGCCCGCGGCGACGGAGGCGGATCATGCGTGATGCGGGCACGACCGCGCGCGGTGATTCCGTGTTCGATGAGGACGTGGTCGTGATCGGCTCCGGGTTCGGCGGTTCGGTCTCCGCGCTGCGGCTCGTCGACAAGGGGTACCGGGTGCTGGTCTACGAGGCGGGACGTCGCTTCGAAGACGAGGACTTCGCGAAGACCAGCTGGGACGTGCGCCGATACCTGTGGGCACCGGCGCTCGGCTGCTACGGCATCCAGCGCATCCATCGCCTGCCGCACGTGATGATTCTCGCCGGAGCGGGCGTGGGCGGAGGATCCTTGAACTACGCGAACACGCTGTACCAGCCGGGCGGAGCGTTCTTCACGGACCCTCAGTGGAGTGCGCTCGCGGACTGGGATGCCGAGCTGTCCCCGCACTACGCGACGGCGAAGCGGATGCTGGGCGTGGTCGACCGCTATCCGCATTCGGGTCCCGTCGAGCGCATCATGGCGGGGGCCGCCGAGGACCTCGGCGTCGGAGACACGTTCCGACACGCGCCTGTCGGCGTCTGGTTCGGAAAGCCGGGCGAGCGCACAGCCGATCCCTTCTTCGACGGAGAGGGCCCGGATCGCACCGGCTGCACGCTCTGCGGCAACTGCATGGTCGGGTGCCGGGTCGGCGCGAAGAACACGCTGATGAAGAACTACCTCGCACTCGCGGAGCGCCGCGGGGCGGTGATCGAGCCGCTCCGCACGGTCACCGAGGTGCGCGAGCTCCCCGGCGGCGGCTTCGCAGTGACGACCGAGCGCAGCGGAGCCTGGCTCAGGCGGGAGCGCCGCACCGTGCGGGCGCGTCAGGTCGTGCTGGCCGCGGGCACCTGGGGCACGCAGCAGCTGCTGCATCGCATGAAGCAGAGCGGTGCGCTCCCTCGCATCTCGGATGCCGTGGGGCGCCTCACCAGGACGAACTCCGAAGCGCTCGACGGCGCGATCGCGACCGAGGTTCCGACTTCTCTCGAGCTCGCCAAGGGCGTCGCCATCACGACCTCCTTCCACGTCGACGAGCGCACCCATGTCGAGAACGTGCGCTACGGACCCGGGTCCAACCTGATGGGCGCGCTGGCATCGATCATGGTGCCGGGAGATGCGTCGCTCGGTCGTCGGCTGGGCACTCTCGTGGGGCGATTCCTGCGGGCGCCGATCCGACAGGTGCGCCTGGGGTCGCTTCGGCGCTGGAGCGAACGCGGCATCATCGCGCTCGTCATGCAGACCGTCGACAACTCGCTCACGCTGTCACTGCGTCGACGATTCGGCCGCCTGGTCATGACGAGCAGGCAGGGGCACGGCGAGCCGAACCCGAGCCATCTGCCGCAGGCGCACCGAGCGGCCGCGGCGATCGCCGCCCGAGTGCAGAAGGAGGGCGGAGTGCCCGCAGGGGCGCGGGGCTCGTGGCCCGAGGTCTTCGGCATCCCGCTCACCGCGCACTTCCTCGGCGGTGCCGTCATCTCGGCGTCGCCGGAGACCGGTGTCGTCGATCGATACCACCGCGTGTGGGGGCACCCGGGGCTGCACGTCGTCGACGGGGCGGCGGTCCCCGCGAATCCGGGCGTGAACCCCTCGTTGACGATCACGGCGCTCGCAGAGCGCGCCATGTCGTTCTGGCCACGCTCCGGCGACGTCGACGGGCGCCCCGTTCAGCAGACATGACGACGGGGGCCGCGCCGAGCGCGACCCCCGTCGATGCATCCGATCAGCGGCTCTCGATACCGCGGATCTGCGGCGTGTGGAACTCTCCGCCGAAGGCGCGCTCCGAGGCGCCCTCACGATCGAGGTAGGGCGAGGCCCCACCGTCGATGAACGGCCAGCCGGCGCCGAGGATGAGGCACAGATCGATGTCCTCGACCTCGGGTACGACCCCCTCGTCGAGCATGAGCTTGATCTCGCTCGCGAGGCCGTCCTGCACCCGGTGCAGGATCGTCTCGGCCGACGCGGGAGTCTTGCCGACGGCGGGCTTCAGCAGCTTCTCGGCCTGCTTCGTCCAGCCGGTGACCCGACCGCCCTTGTCCTTCTCGATCACCGCGTCGAGCTCCGCGAGGGCGTGGAAGTTCTCGTTCGCGTAGAAGCGCTCCGGGAACGCGTGCGCCATCGTGTCCTGCACGTGAGCGGCGACCTTCCATCCGACCAGGTCGATCAGCTGGAACGGTCCCATCGGCAGTCCGAGCGGCGCGAACGCCTTCTCGACGTCCGTGATCGGAGTGCCTTCGTAGACCGCGCGCGCTGCCTCACCCATGACCTTCGCCAGCAGGCGGTTCACCACGAATCCGGGGGCGTCAGCGGTGAGCACCGCGTTCTTGCCCAGGTTCTTCGCGACGACGAACGCGGTCGACAGCGCCGCCTCCGACGTGGTCGGCGTCTTCACGATCTCGATCAGGGGCATCACGGCGACCGGGTTGAAGAAGTGGAAGCCGACGAGGCGCTCGGGGTGAGCGAGCTTCGCACCGATCTCCTCGACCGACAGCGACGAGGTGTTGGTCGCGAGGATCGCGTCCTCGGCGATGATCTTCTCGATCTCACCGAACACCTGCTGCTTGACTCCGACCTCCTCGAACACGGCCTCGATGACGAAGTCGCAGTCCGCGTACAGGCTCTTGTCGGTCGTGCCGGTGACCAGCGCACGCAGCTTGTTCGCGGAGTCCGCGTCCAGGCGGCCCTTGCCCTCGAGCTTGCCGATCTCCTCGTGGATGTAGGCGACGCCCTTGTCGACACGCGCCTGGTCGAGGTCGGTGATCAGCACGGGCACCTGCAGCTTGCGCACGAACAGCAGCGCGAACTGGCTCGCCATGAGCCCCGCCCCGATGATGCCGACCTTGGTGACCTTCTTCGCGAGAGCCTTGTCGGGCGCGCCGACCGGACGCTTGGCGCGCTTCTGCACGAGATCGAACGCGTACATGGATGCCGCGAACTGGTCGCCCGTCACGAGTTCGGCGAGTGCCTCGTCCTCTCGGGCGAAGCCCTCGGCCTTGGTGCCGCTCTTCGCCTTGTCGAGCAGCTCGAGTGCGGCGTACGGCGACTTCGGCACGGTGCCGATCTTCGACTCGAGCATCCCGCGCGCCATCTTGACGGCGATCGGCCACTTGGTGAGTCGCTCGATCTTTCCTGGTTCGTTCTTGCGCTCGACCTTCTTGCCGCCGAGCACCGCGTCCGCCCAGGCGAGCGAGTTCTCGAGGTAGTTCGCCGCGGGGAAGATCGCATCGACGATGCCCAGGTCGAACGCCTGCTGCGGCTTCAGCATCCGGTTCTGCTTCAGTGGATTCGAGATGACGACCTCGAGGGCATTCTCGATGCCGATCAGGTTCGGCAGCAGGTAGGCGCCACCCCAGCCGGGGATGATCCCGAGGAAGACCTCGGGCAGCGCGATCGCCGCGGCAGACGCGTCGACCGTGCGATAACTGGAGTTCAGCGCGATCTCGAGGCCGCCGCCGAGCGCGAGCCCGTTCACGAACGCGAACGAGGGAACACCGAGCTCGCCGAACTTGCCCAGCACCTTGTGGCCGAGCTGCGCGATCAGGCGGGCGTTGTCACGCGAGCCGACCTTGCTGATGTCGGAGAGGTCGGCACCTGCGGCCAGGATGTACTGCTTGCCGGTGATGCCGACCGCCTGGATCTCGCCGGTGGCGGCGCGGGCGGCGAGGCCGTCGAGCGTCTCGCCGAGAGCGGTGAGCGTCGCCGGACCCAGCGTGTTCGGCCGCGTGTGGTCGCGTCCGTTGTCGAGGGTGATCAGAGCGAGGACCTTGCCCGAGGCGAGGCGGATGTCGCGCACTGGAGAGTGCGTGATCACCTCACCCTCGGTGAGGGCCTGGATCGGGGAGAAGTCGACGTTCGCGTACTGTTCGGAAATCGAGTGTGCCATCGGCGCTTACTTCCTCTTCTTGCCGTCGAAGTGCGGGTTCTCCCAGATGACGGAGCCGCCCTGTCCGAGACCGACGCACATGGCCGTCAGACCGTAGCGCACGTCAGGGCGCTCGGCGAACTGCGCCGCGAGCTGGATCATCAGACGCACACCGGATGCCGCGAGCGGGTGTCCGAGTGCGATCGCGCCGCCCCACTGGTTGACACGGGGGTCGTCGTCGGCGATCCCGAAGTGGTCGAGCAGCGAGATGACCTGGATCGCGAAAGCCTCGTTGAGCTCGAACAGGCCGATGTCGGCGATCGTGAGCCCGGCCTTCTTCAGCGCCTTCTCGCTCGAGGGGATCGGGCCGATGCCCATGATCTCGGGCTGGACGCCTGCGAACGCGAACGACACCATGCGCATCTTCGGCGCGAGGCCGAACTCCTTCACCGCACCGCCTCCGGCGAGCAGCGACATCGTCGCGCCGTCGGTGAGGGGCGACGATGTGCCGGCTGTGACGCGGCCGTGCGGACGGAACGGCGTCTTGAGAGCCGCGAGGTCCTCCAACGTCGTCTGGGGGCGACGGCCCTCGTCCTCCGTGGCGAGGCCCCAGGCGCCGTCGGCGCTCTTGGTCGCGACGGACACGAGATCGGGCTGGATCTTGCCGGCCTCGTAGGCGGCCTGCACCTTGTGCTGGCTGAGCATGCCGAACCGGTCGGAGCGCTCCTTGGTGAGGTGCGGGAAGCGATCGAAGATGCGCTCCGCCGTGACGCCCATGTTCAGGGCGCCCGGGTCGACCATCCTCTCCGCGACGAAACGCGGGTTGGGGTCTGCATTGCCGCCGATCGGGTGGTGACCCATGTGCTCGACGCCGCCGGCGAGGGCGAAGTCGTACATGCCGACACCGATGGACGCGCCCATGGTCGTGACGCTGGTCATCGCTCCGGCGCACATGCGCTCGACGGCGAGGCCGGGAACCGTCTGCGGGAGTCCGGCGAGGATGGCCACCGAGCGTCCCAGGGTCAGGCCCTGGTCGCCCGTCTGACTCGTCGCCGCGATGGCGACATCGTCGATGCGGTCGGCAGGCACGGCCGCGTTCCGCTCCATCAGGCCGATGGTCGCCTTGACGGCGAGGTCATCAGCGCGGGTGTTCCAGTACATGCCCTTTTCGCCGGCGCGCCCGAAGGGGGTGCGCACTCCATCGACGAAGAAGACGTCCGAGATCTCGGCCACTCTGCCTCCAAGTTTGTGCGGTGGCCTCAGTCTAGGGAGGGCCGGAAACCGGGAGGAATCGCTTGGATCGAACCTACGAAGCGGTCGGGGACGTCTCGTCGGGCGTTTGCGCGGCTTCTACAAAGGCGTCGGCGATCTTCTGTGCAGTCTGTGCAATCTGCCACGGACGTGCACCGAGGGCGGCGAGGGCGTCGCCGATGGCCTCCGGGGTCGTTCCGGGGACGTCCCAGGCCACGCGGCGAAGGTAGTCGGGCGTCAGCAGATTCTCGGTCGGCATCCCGAGTTCCTCTGCCGTCGCCTCGATCACGGGGCGTGCGGCCTTGAGACGAGCGTCGGCCTCGGGATTGCGGTCGGACCAGGCACGAGGGGGCGGGAGGGCATCGCTGGGAACGCGCTCGCGAGGAAGCTCCTCGGTTGCGCGCCCGTCGACGAACGCCTGCCACCAGCGGTCGAGCTGCGTGCGGCTCGCGCGACCCTGGAAGTCCTTGACACCGGCGAGCGCCTGCTTGCTCTGCGGGTTCGCCAGCAGGGCCGCGATCAGCGACCGGTCGGGAACGAGTCGACCGGGGGAGACGTCCTGATCCTGCGCGAAGGCCTCTCGGGCCTGCCAGAGCGATCGCGCGACCGCGAGATTGCGGGCTCCGCGTACCTGGTGGAGTCCGCTCAGCCGGCGCCACGGGTCTTCGCGCGGCGGTTTGGGGAGTCGCGTGAGGGTCGCGGCGAACTCCTCTGCGGCGAACTCCGTCTTGCCCTGCTCCTCGAGCTCTGCCTCGAGCGCCTCGTAGACGTCGATCAGGTGCAGTACGTCGAGAGCCGCGTACTCCAGCCAGGCCGCGGGGAGCGGCCGTGTCGACCAGTCCGCGGCCGAGTGCTCCTTCTTCAGCGTGATGCCCAGGGTGTTCTCGACGACGGCGGCGAGACCGACGCGCTCGTGCCCGAGCAGCCGCGAGGCGAGCTCGGTGTCGAAGATCGACGGGGGGAGCAGATCGAGTTCGCGCAGCGAGGGGAGGTCCTGGCTGGCGGCGTGGAAGATCCACTGCACATCGCCGATCGCCTCCTGGAGAGGGCTGAAATCACCGAGGGCCGGCGGATCGAAGAGGAATACCCCCGCGTCGCGGCGGAACACCTGCACGAGGTAGGCGCGCTGGGAGTAGCGGAATCCGGATGCCCGCTCGACGTCGACGGCGACAGGGCCTGTGCCTGCGGCGAGTGCGGCACACGCCGCACGGAACTCCGAGACGTCGGAGATCACGGAGTATTCAGTCACGTGCTGCCTTTCGCGCGCCGATCACGGCGATGCCCTCGGAACCGGGCGGAAGACCCGCCAGCATCCCGACCAGTTCGACCCATGCTTCGACGTGCGGTCGGAACGGGCCATCGGGTGTCCAGGACGCCCTCAACTCTATCTGGGCGCCGTCCCCTTCGACCGCGAGAGAACCGAAGCCCTTCGAGAGGGTCTTGGTCGATGTGCCGGACGCGGAGTGATATCCGGCCCCACGGGAGTCGAGGGCGTCGACCAGCCAGGACCACGTCACGTCGGCGAGGAGGGGGTCGGTGCCGATCTCCGTCTCCAGCGGCGCCTGGGCGAAGATGATGATCCTCCATGCGCCGTCCCACGCGGACGGCGAGTCGGGATCGTGCAGCAGTACGAACCGGCCCGTCCCGTAGGCGGACTCGCCCTCGTCGTCCGGGCGGACGTCGGCGGCGAGCGCGAGGGCGTGCGGGGCGAGGCCTTGCGGCGTGGGGATCTCACGGATCGTGATGTCCGCGCGGAACGCGATATCACGCAGCTCAGCCACTGCGGCGTCGAAGATCGTCCCGGCATCGGGGTGTGCGGTCACGGCAACAGGCTAGAGTCAGGAAGCGATGAAGAGTCTCAGGCACGCCGTTGCGCTCCTTGTCCCTGCAGTCTTCGCTCTCGGGGCGGCGATGGCTCTGCTCGTGCTCAGCATCGCCCGACGGGTCGTGATCCCTGCGAAGCGTCCTGCCGATGCAGAGATCCTCGCGGTCGACACGGGCGCCCAGACGATCGAGCTGACCCGCACGCGTGACACCGAGCTGCCGGGTCGATACGGCCTGTTCACGTCGGGCACCTACGGCTACGTGAAGCTCGGTGCGGTGCTCAGCGCCGATGCCACCACGGTGCGTCGCAAGCTGCTCACGCAGATCGAGCCCGGCGCACGGGTCGATCGGACTGCGGCGTTCAGCGGCTGGTACTACGCCACGCCGAGTGAACTCCACCTCCGCTGGGAGAACGTGCTCATCGGATCGCCTGCGGGCCCGTGCCCCGCGTGGTTCTTCCCGGCGGAGTCGTCGACCTGGGTCGTGCAGGTGCACGGGCGGGGCGTCACTCGCGCCGAGTGCCTTCGTGCGGTGCCGTTGCTGCATGCGGCCGGCTTCCCGAATCTCGTCGTGTCCTACCGGAACGACGGTGAGGCCCCTCGCAGCCGCAGCGGCGCCTACGCCCTGGGTGCCTCGGAGTGGCGCGACGTCGACGCCGCGATCGCGTATGCGCTGCGCCACGGCGCCGACCGGGTGATCCTGATGGGCTGGTCCATGGGCGGGGCCGTCGCGCTGCAGACGGCCGTCAACTCGGGCAATCGCGATCGCATCGCCGGGCTGATCCTCGAGTCGCCCGTCGTCGACTGGCGCACGGTGCTGCGATTCCAGGCACGGGAGGCCGGGATGCGCGCTCCGCTGCCCGACCTCGCGATGAGCGCTCTCTCGCTGCCGCTCACGGCACGGCTCAGCGGCGCCGACGACGCGATCCCGTTCGACCGGCTCGACATGGTCGCCCGCGCCGAGGAACTGTCGGTCCCGATCCTCATCCTGCACAGCGACGATGACGGGTTCGTCCCCGCCGACGCCTCGCACGCACTGCAGGAGGCCAGGCCGGACCTGGTGACGATGCCGCCGTTCTCGGGGGCGCGTCACACCAAGCTGTGGAACTACGACCAGGCGGGCTGGAGCGACGCCATCACCGAATGGCTCCGCATGCAGGGCTTCAGCGCTTCTGCGTGACCTGCTTCTTGGCACGCATCAGCATCCCGGTCATTCCGCCGATGCGCAGCGGTGAGACGGCTTTCGTGAGTCCGATCGACTGCGGGTAGTCGTCGGGGATCGCCAGCACCTCGTCGGCCGTGAGGCCGGTGATGCCCTGCACGAGGATGCTCGCGAAACCGCGGGTCGTCGGTGCCTCGGGCGGAGCGGTCGCGTGCATGGTCACGATCCCGTCGTTCACCTCGACGTAGATGTAGACGGGCGACTGGCACTCGGCCACGCGCTCGCACATCTCGGGGTGGTTCGCGACCTCCTCGGAGACCTCGGGCAGCTCGTCCGAGTACTCCAACAGGAGCAGCAGGCGATCTGCCTCAGGGGTCTCGAGGAATCCGTCGCGGATCTCGGCGAGGGTGTCAGGAACTTCGCTGGTGCTCATCCCTGTCATTGTCACACGATCAGAGGGAACCGGGCTCCGCGCCGGTGACGATCGGGACGCGGACGGCGCTGCCCCACTCGGTCCACGATCCGTCGTAGTTGCGCACGTTCTCGAAGCCCAGCAGGTGCTTGAGAACGAACCACGTGTGGCTGGAACGCTCGCCGATGCGGCAGTACGCGACGACGTCGTCACCGTCGGCGAGGCCCGCACCGTCGCGGTAGATGGCGTCGAGTTCGGCGCGGGACTTGAAACCGCCGTCCTCGGCCACGGCCTTCGCCCACGGCACGCTCTGCGCGGTCGGGATGTGGCCGGCGCGCAGCGTGCCCTCTTCGGGGTACGCGGGCGCCGTGGTGCGCTCTCCGCTGTACTCCTCGGGGGAGCGGACGTCGATCAGAGGGCTGCCGATGTGGGCGAGCACGTCCTCCTTGTAGGCGCGGATGACGGAGTCATCGCGCTCCACGACGGGATACTCGGTCGGCGAGGGCGTCGACGCGTCACGCGTGATCTCGCGGCCCTCAGAGATCCAGCGGTCGCGGCCCCCGTCGAGCAGGCGCACGTCCTCGTGGCCGAAGAGCGAGAAGACCCACAGCGCGTAGGCGGCCCACCAGTTGTTCTTGTCGCCGTAGATCACCACGGTGTCGTCGCGGGAGATGCCCTTGCTGCTCAGCAGCTTCGCGAAGCCCTCGCCGTCGACGTAGTCGCGCACCACCGGGTCGTTGAGCTCGGTGTGCCAGTCGACCTTCACGGCGCCGGGAATGTGCCCCGTCTCGTACAGGAGCACATCCTCATCGGATTCGACCACGACCAGACCCGGGCTTCCGAGGCGTTCCGCGAGCCACTCGGTGGTGACGAGGCGGCCGGGCTCGGCGTACTCGGCGAACTTGGACGAAGTGGTGTCGAACTCGATGGCCACAGGGATCTCCTCAGACGGTGAGCGGCGATGATGCAGGGCGTTGACGGCGTAATGTGGAGCCGATACTTCGACGATAGATCCACGCCGTGCGCCCTGCACCCGATTCGTAAGACTTCGACACAGGTGCGCCCCCGATACAGGACCCTGATGACCGACACGCCCAGCCGCACGGGCATCGTGCACCTGACCGATCGCCAGCCGACCGTCACCGGTCCCGAGATGCTCGCGAGTCTCGTTCCGCCGCCCCAGTTCGACGGAGCCACTTTCGACAGCTATCGGGCGGACGAGGCGTATCCCTCCCAGGAGGAGGCGAAGGAGACGCTGATCCGCTTCGCCGGACGCGGAGCGCCGGTCAAGCGGGGCGGATTCTTCAGCCGTGCGAAGAAGGAACCCGAAGTGAAGCCGGGCGTCTACCTCGACGGCGGCTTCGGCGTCGGCAAGACGCATCTGCTCGCGTCGATCTATCACGCGATGCCGGCCCGGAGGAAGTACTTCGGATCGTTCATCGAGTACACGGCGCTCGTGGGTGCGCTGGGGTACAAGAACACGGTCGACCTTCTGAAGGGCGCGGATCTGCTCTGCATCGACGAGTTCGAACTCGACGATCCGGGCGACACGATGGTGATGACCCGTCTCATCGGCGAGCTCGTGCCCACCGGCACCAAGCTGGCGGCGACTTCGAACACCCCTCCCAATGCGCTCGGCGAGGGTCGCTTCGCGGCGCAGGACTTCCTGCGTGAGATCCACGCGATGTCCGACAGCTTCCAGACGATCCGGATCGACGGAGTCGACTTCCGCCAGCGCGCGCTCGACGGGCACGCCGTGGTCAGCGAGGCCGGTGAATACGAGACGGCCGTCGAGACCGGCGCTGCCGCGGGAACGGCATCCGACGACTCCTTCGCCGACGTCATCCGTCACCTCGCGCGCGTCCACCCTTCTCGGTACCTGCGTGTGATCGCGGGCCTCGATCTCGTGGGCCTCCGTGACGTGCACGTGCTGACCGATCAGTCGGAGGCGCTGCGGTTCGTCGCATTCGTCGACCGCGTCTACGACGCGCAGATCCCCGTCGTCGCCACCGGCGTGAGCCTCGACCAGGTCTTCGCCGACGAGATGCTCGGTGGGGGATACCGCAAGAAGTACCTGCGCGCGATCTCCAGACTCAATGCACTTACACACGCGGATCGCAGTGTCGCGTAACGCGATGTTCACACACAGAGCCGCTCTGTAACGTCAGCGCAACAAACCTCACGCATTCCGGAAATCGGGCCTCGTCACACTGAAGCTCTCAGTTTCCCGAATGTGAGGTTTGACTATGGATGCTCCAGGCAACATCTCCTGGGCGATCACCGCGACCGCCCTCGTACTGCTCATGACGCCCGGCGTCGCCTTCTTCTACGGCGGCCTCGTGAAGGCCAAGAGCGTCGTCAGCATGATGATGATGAGCTTCGGCTCGATCGGTCTCGTGGCAGTGCTCTGGATCCTCTTCGGATTCTCGATGAGCGCCGTCGACAGCCCTACCGCCTTCGCAGGCAACCCCTTCGCCGACTTCGGCCTCTCGAGCCTCGCGGCCGGTGAGGGCTCGAACGTCGCGCTCCTAGGTGTCGCCTACGGCGCCACCTTCGCGATCATCACGGTCGCCCTGATCTCGGGCGCGATCGCCGACCGTGCGAAGTTCGGCAGCTGGCTGATCTTCGCCGGCGTCTTCGCGACCGTCGGATACTTCCCCGTCGCCGCATGGGTCTGGGGTGGCGGTTGGATCATGAACCTCGGCACCGCCCTCTTCGGTGAGGACAGCGGAATCGGTGTGATCGACTACGCCGGTGGTACCGCGGTGCACATCAACGCAGGTGCTGCCGCACTCGCACTCGCCATCGTCCTGGGCAAGCGCATCGGCTTCCAGAAGGGCATCCTCAAGCCGCACAACGTGCCGCTGACGCTCCTCGGCGCAGCGCTGCTGTGGTTCGGCTGGTTCGGCTTCAACGCCGGCGCGGAGTGGCTCGCCGAGGACATGGGCGGCGTCGGACTCATCGGCCTGAACACCCTCGGTGCCACGGCTGCCGCGATCCTCGGCTGGATCCTCATCGAGCGCATCAAGGACGGCAAGGCCACGTCGGTCGGCGCCGCCTCCGGTGCCGTCGCGGGTCTCGTCGCCATCACCCCGGCGTGCGCCAACCTCACGCCTGGCTGGTCGCTGCTGCTCGGTGCCGTCGCCGGTATCGTCTGCGCCCTGGCCGTCGAGATGAAGTTCCGTCTCGGCTTCGACGACTCGCTCGACGTCGTCGGCATCCACCTCGTCGGTGGTCTGCTCGGCACCCTCTACCTCGGCTTCTTCGCCACCGGCACCGGCCTGTTCGTCGGCGGCGACCTGCGTCAGCTGGCCGTCCAGGCGATCGCCGCACTGGGTGTGCTGATCTACTCCTTCGTGGTCGCGTTCATCATCGGATTCGCGATCGAGAAGACGATCGGCTTCCGCATCACGAGCGAAGACGAGATCGCCGGTGTCGACCAGGTCGTCCACGGCGAAGAGGGCTACGCACTCGCCGACGCCTGAGCTGCCGTTAGGGTGACCGTGTGAGCAAAACCGACGGCATCCTGGCACGACTCGCGGAGATCCTTCTCAAGGCACTGGGATCTGACCGGGCGCCTCGGACCACTGGTCCGAGGCGCCCGGTCTCGCGTCTGCGCACCTCCGATGAGGTGCATCCTTCTGCTCCGGGTGGCGCGGAGGCCCGGGCGCACGGGGTCGAGACTGTCCGTGTCGACCCGGATCGCATCGACGATCTCCGCATCGGGTACGCCCCCGACCGTGACGGCGCCCCCGATGCGGGCGAGATCATCTGGACCTGGGTTCCCTACGAGGAGAACGACGGTCGGGGCAAAGACCGACCGGTGCTGGTGATCGGCCGGGAATCCGCAGAGCGCGTCTACGCGGTACGGATGACGAGCAAGGCTCATGACGGTGACCGCGACTACCTGTCGATCGGCTCGGGAGCCTGGGACTCGCAGGGGCGTGAGTCGTGGGTCGACATCGAGCAGCTCTACAGCGTGCACGAGACCGGGCTACGCCGTGAAGCCGCGGTGCTCGACCGGTCACGCTACGGTCGGATCGCCTCCGCGCTCGCTCGGCGATACGGCTGGGCGAGCGCCTGACCACCGGGTCGGTCGGGGAAATCGAACCCGGCTGAGCGTCCACACGAGCGCACCCGACATGAGCAGTGCGACGAGCAGGCCCGCGACGTGGGCCGCGAGCGATGCCGCGCCGCGCTCGGGAAGCAGGAAGCCGTAGGGGACCCAGCCGTCGGTGGCCCCGCGCACGAGCACGACCCCCAGCCAGAGCACCGGGTAGGGGAGCACCACCCAGAGTCGTCGCCAGGGCATCGGCGGGCGGTCGGCGACGAAGACCCAGTCGAGCACGAGAAGGATCGGGAAGATCGCGTGCAGGGTCGCACTCACCCAGGCCGGCGCGCTCCCCGTGCCGGGGACGAGGACGTTGTAGACCACTCCCACGATGATCATGCAGGCCACGGCCACCGCACGCGCCGAGGTGAGCACCGGCGGCACCTGCTGTCCGCGCAGCGAGATCAGGCTCGATGAGATGAGGATGCCGGCCGTGAGCAGACTCGTCAGGTTCGTGAAGTACCCGAAGTGGTCGACGAGGCTCGCTCCCTGACGGGGGATGCCGATCACGTACGTGTAGAGCAGGATGCCCGTCACCGACGCTCCGGCAGCGAGCCTCAGAGCGGAGATCGCGCGAGGCGGCGGCGGCGTCGACGTCATCCGTCCAGCCTACGAGCGGGTGGGCGGCAATCCGTTTCGGCGCGGGCTGCGAACCATCTGTGAGTCGCAGCACGCGACGACACCACAGGAGGAATCATGCGTTTCATCCCCACCAAGGTCCACGGAATTCTCGACTACATCGTCGGAGTGGCGCTGATCGCTGCTCCGTGGCTGTTCGGCTTCGCGAGCATGGGCGGCCCCGCCGTGATCATCCCGATCGTGCTCGGCGTCGGACTCATCGTCTACAGCCTCTTCACGAAGTACGAGTGGGGCCCCTTCGGCTTCATCCCGATGCCCGTGCACCTCGTCTTCGACATCGTCGCGAGCCTGTTCCTGGCGCTGTCGCCGTGGATCTTCGGCTTCTCGACCGAGGCGCCGAACGTCTGGGTGCCGCACGTGGTCGTCGGCGTCGCGGTGATCATCGTGGTGCTGTTCTCGCAGCCGCAGCCCGCGAAGGTCAAGGCCGCACGCGCCTGACCCCGCTGAACTCTGAAGCCCCGCACGGAACGTCGGCCCCGTGCGGGGCTTCAGTTCTGCAGCGACGCGCTCACCCAGCGCGCGTAGAGCTGCCAGGGGTCGGCGACGGTGCGGAGGCCGCCGATGTGGCGCTCGAGCTGTGGGGTGAGCGTGAACCACTCGCCGCCCTCGCGGATGTCGGCGAACTGCCGATGTCTCGCCTGCTCCACCGCACGCCCTCCCTGCTCGAAGGCGAGGAGCTCTTCGTGACGGATGCTGGCGAGTCGCTGACGAGGCCGTCTGCTCGTGCCGATCTTCACCCGGCGGTCGTACCGGATGTAATAGACGACCTCGATCACCGGGCGCGGGAGGTCGGGGTCGGGGGAGTCGCCGTAGCGCCACCCACACCAGGCACACATCAGAGCCGCCGCCACGCGCACCGCGTCGCAGTGCCCGCAGAGTGCACAGGGGCTCGGCAGCGGGGTCGTCGTCACCATCGGCACGCTACCGGCGGCCACGGACGCCGCGTTCGAGGCTCGGCTAGCATGAGGCCGAATGCCCGAATCCACGAGGGGATCCGTGTGAACGCCGAAGTCATCGCCGTCGCCTCCGCGCGTCTCGACACCATGCTGCGCAGGGAGCCCCAGCGGCTGCGCAGGCGCAGCATCTCGCTCGGTGTGCCGCCGGCGGATGCCGACGACGCGGCGCAGAACGCGGCGCTTCGAGCCTGGCGTTCACTCTCCGCGCTCCGCTCGGCGGATGCCGGCCCGATGTGCGCGTGGCTCGACACGATCGTGCGGACGACCGCCATCGACATGAACCGCGCACGCAAGGACGATCTCGGTGAGGTCCTGTGCGAGCGGCTCGCGTCGCCGCAGGACGTCGAAGCGGAGGCGGAGCTGCGGGAACGGCTCGAGGCGGCATTCCGCGCGATCGACGAACTCCCCGATGATCTTCGCCAGCCTCTTCTGATGAGCGTCGTCGACGGCCTGACGGCGCAGGAGATCGCGCAGAGGCTCTCCATCACGTCGGCCGCGGCGCGTCAGCGTGTGTCCCGCGCACGGCGCGCGCTGCGCACCTGATCGGCGGTCCTGTCACATCCGTCGCTCCTGAACGTCCTTCTCGATGGGCCGCTTCCGCGGTCTCTCACCTGACGAAGGAGCACATCATGCCCACGACCCCGGTCACCTCGCTCGATCAGCTCAACCTCGCGTTCGCCGAGCGCTTCAACGCCCGCGACATCGAGGGCCTGCTCGCCCTGAACCTGCCGGATGCGGTGTTCGCCCCGGCGCCTGGCCACCCCGTCGAGGGTGAGGACTCGATCCGCGGCGCGCTCGAGCAGTTCCTCGCGCTCGGTCTGCCCATCACCATGAACGTCCGGCACGTGTTCGAGGCGGGTTTTGTCGGACTCGCCGTCGCCGATTGGACGCTCGAAGGCACGGGTCCCGACGGCTCGGAGGTGAAGCTCGGCGGAAGCACCGCCGACGTCGCCGTGCACGACGACGAGCACGGCTGGCGCTACGCGATCGACAACCCCTTCGGCACCGCCTGAGGCCCGCTCGTGGGCGGCGTCTGCAGAGGAGGGGCCGCCGCCCGCGGACTTCAGCGCGGAACCACGAGAGGGGTTCCCGTGTGCGGGTCGGCGATGATCGAGCACTCCAGTCCGAAGACCTCCGCGACGCGGTCGGAGGTCACGATCGACGCGGGGTCGCCGGAGGCGACGATCCGACCGTCGCGCATCATGATCATGTGATCCGCGAACCGCGCCGCCTGGTTGAGATCGTGCAGCACGGCGACGATCGTGCGTCCCTGCTGGTGCAGACCGTGGAAGAGCCGCAGCAGGTCGTATTGGTGCGCGATGTCGAGGAAGGTCGTGGGCTCGTCGAGCAGCATGGTCGGCGACTCCTGCGCGAGCAGCATCGCGACCCACACACGCTGGCGCTGTCCTCCGGAGAGCTCGTCCACCAGCCGGCCGGCGAGTTCCGTCGTCCCCGTCGCGGCGAGTGCCGCGGCGACGGCCGTCTGATCGTCATGGGACCACTGCCGAAGGATCGTCTGGTGCGGATGGCGCCCCCGCGCCACGAGATCGGAGACGCGGATGCCGTCGGGGGCGATCGAGGTCTGCGGAAGCAGGCCGAGGCGTCGAGCGATCTCCTTGGTGGGGAGCTCGGTGATCGCACGGCCGTCCAGCAGCACCTGACCTTTCCGGGGCTTCAGGAGTCGGGCGAAGGCGCGCAGCAGCGTCGACTTGCCGCAGGCGTTAGGCCCGACGATGACCGTGAAGGCGCCCGCGGGAATGTCGACTCCGAGGTGCTCCGACACGACACGGCCGTCGTAACCGATCGTGAGGTCGTCGGCGCGAAGCCGCGCGGTGGAGGTGTCGATGACGGTCATCGCTTTCTCGCTTCCTGGATGAGCAGCCACACCAGATACAGGCCGCCGAGGCAGACCGTGACGATCCCGACGGGGATCTGAGTGGGCGCGAACAGCCTCTGCGCCAGCACGTCGCTGCATACCAGCAGCAGGGCGCCGACCGAGGCAGACGCCGTGAGAGTCACGCTCGCGGATCCGGTCAGACGTCGGGCGATCTGCGGGGCGGCGAGGGAGATGAACGCGATCGGTCCGGCCATCGCCGTCACCGCGGCGGTCAGACAGACGCCGAGAACGATGAGGGTCAGCCGCGTGCCACCGGTGCGGACGCCGAGCGCCGAGGCCGTGTCGTCTCCGAGTTCGAGCAGATGCATCCGATCGGCGAGCGTGGCCACGGCGATGCCGATCGGGACGATGACGCACGCGGCGATGGCGACCTGTTCGGCGGTGATGACGTTGAGCGATCCCGCGCCCCATGCGCTGGCGAGCATCGCGATCCGCAGGTCGGCATTGAGGATGATCCACGTGTTCACCGACGCCAGCATCGAGGCGACCCCATGCCGACGATGATGAGACGGAAGCCCGTGAAGCCCCGACGGAACGCGAGCAGGTAGACGAGCAGCGCCGTCGCCGCGCCGCCCGCCAGTGCGGCGGCGGCGGTCGAGGCGACGCTGATGCCCATGGTGGTGATCACGATGAGCGCACCGGTGTAGGCGCCGGCATCGAAGCCGATGACATCGGGGCTGCCCAGCGGGTTGCGGGTCAGCGATTGGAAGATCGCACCGCCGATGCCGAGTGCGATGCCGAACACCAGCGCGGCGAGGACACGGGGGAGTCGCCACTCGATGATCACGAGCTCGGCGCGCGGATCGCCGAAACCGAGGAGCGTCGTGAGCACCTCGCCGGGAGAGAACGGGGCGTCGCCGAGCGTCAAGGCGAAGACGCCCACGGCGATGGCGGCGAGCAGAGAGGCCACCGTCACGATGGTGGCGCGGACCCCGATGCGACGAGAGAAGGCATCGGTCCGGGGCGCGAAGACCCGTCGACCGGCATCGACCTCGGTCGACGCAGAGAGCAGAGCGGTCACAGTCCGCTGACCTTCTTCCTGCGGACGAGGGCGATGAGCACGGGAGCGCCGATCAACGCGGTGACCACAGATACCGGCAGCTCTCCGGTGCGAAGGACCAGCCGACCCACGACGTCTGCGGTCAGCAGCAGCAGGGGAGCGGCGAAGACGGTGCCCAGGAGGATCCATCCCTGATGCGGTCCGACGAACCAGCGGACGGCGTGCGGCACCATCAGGCCGACGAAGGCGATGGGCCCCGCCGCGGCGGTGGCGGCTCCGCAGAGCAGGGTGACGGCGACGATCGACAGCACCCGGGTGAGCACGACGCGCGATCCGAGAGCGGTCGCCAGGTCGTCGCCCAGCGCCAGGGCGTTCAGCGAGGGTGCGAGACAGAAGGCCAGCACGAGCCCGAGCAGGAGGAAGGGGAGCACCGAGTAGACATCCGGGGTGAGCGCCGACAGCGATCCCGCGTTCCACCAGCGGATCGAGTCGAAGGCCTTCGGATTCAGAAGCCCGATCGCAGCGACGACGCCTCCCATGACGGCACCGAGCGCGACGCCGGAGAGCGTCATGCGCATCGGGTCGGGCGCTGTGCGGCCCGCGGAGCCGATGAGGTAGACGAGCACCGTCGCGACGGTGGCTCCTGCGAAGGCGAACCAGATGTATCCGCTGGCGGCGGTGAGTCCGAAGAACGCCACGCCGGTCGTGACCCCGAGGCTGGCACCCGCGTTGACTCCGAGAATCCCGGGGTCCGCGAGCGGATTGCGGGTGAAGCCCTGGATGAGCGCCCCGGCGATGCCGAGAGCGGCGCCGACCGCCAGACCGATGAAAGTGCGGGGGACGCGCATGCCCTGGACGATCGCGCCGGGGTCGCCTGCCCCGGTCGTCAGTCCGCTCCACACCTCGTCGACGCTGATGCGCTGGGAGCCGAGGAAGATGCTGGCGACGCACACGAGCGCCAGTGCGATGACGAGGACGAGCACGACCAGGCCCCGGCGCGTGGCCGAGACCTGGGTCGTCTGCTCCTCGGAGAGAACGGCGGTCATGAGCCGGTGATCACAGACCCAGCTTCTCGAGCTCGGCCTCGTAGGCTTCCTCGATGTCCTCTGCGGCGCGGGTGTCGTCGTCCCACATCGCCATCAGACGCGCGTGGATGGATTCGTCGAGGGACTCGTACCTCTCACGCCAGGCTTCGGCATTCTCGGTCCAGTAACCGATCACCTTGTATGCGGACGCGGGGAGCTTGAGCTCGTGACGCAGGTGCTTGCGCACGCCACGAGTCGCCTTGGTCTCCGCGACCCACACGTACCCCGGGCCGCGGGGAAGATCGGAGGCTCGGAGGATCTCCTCGATGCGGGTGGGGGCATGGCCGTTGCCTCCGTGCACCCAGTGCAGCTCGACGCCCTCCGCCGGTGTGAGATCCAGCTCGTCCTCAGGTGTCGGGACCTCGAGCACCACGCGGGTGCGGATCCCGGACGGAGCGTTCTCGGCGAGGCGCGCGGCGGCGGGGAGCCCGGTCGCGTCGGCGATCAGCAGTTGCCATTCGATGCCGGCGGGCGGGTCGTACAGCCCCTTCGGGGTGTTGACGCCGACCACGTCGCCCGGCTTCGCATGCAGAGCCCAGGCCGCGGCCACGCCGCCCTCGTGCACGACGAAGTCGATCGTGAGTTCGCCGACCGCGGCATCCCATCCGCGCACCGTGTAGGTGCGCATCGGTGCCGGCTCGACGCCCTCGGGGAAGTCCCAGTAGCCGTCATCCGTGGGGAAGGGGAGGTTCGGCTCGTGCTGACCCTCGGTGGGGAAGAACACGCGGAAGTACTCGTCGCCGACCCCGGTGGAGACGAATCCGTCGAGTCCGTCTCCGCCGAACACGATGCGGACCATGCCGGGGCTCAGACGCTCGACGCGCTGGACGATGATGCGGTGGATCAGGTTGACGCTCATCCGAGAAGCGCCTTCTCGACCACGGTGAGGAACGCGTCCATGCCGCTGGGTGAGCCGTAGATCATCTCGTAGTTGTACGGGAAGTAGGCGCCGTCCTGCACGAACGACAGGTTCTGCCAGAGCTGGTTCTGCTGCAGTGCTGCGTCGTCCTCGATCCACACCGTGCCGTCCTCATCTGCTCCGGTGAAGACCACGTCGACGCCCTCGAGCTGACCGACCTGCTCGGCGCTGAGCTCGGTGTAGTCCTCGCTCGCGGGGAGGCCCTCGTCGGTGGCGTTCATGAGTACGTGCATCTCGAGCCCGAGATCGGCGAACACCAGGCACGGCACGCCGTAGCACGAGGTCGTGACCTGACCGTCGAAGTAGCCGACGTCGGCGACGACGGGGTGGATGTCTGCCGCGTCGAGGCGCGCCTTGATGTCGGCGACGCGCTCCTCGTACTGGTCCACCCAGGCCTGCCACTGGTCTTCGCGTCCGAGATCGGATGCCGCCTGCGCGACCACATCGCGCCAGTCGCCGCCGTCGAAGGCGTTGTAGGTGTAGGTCGGGGCGATCTTCTGCAGCTTGCCGTCGAGGTTCTCCTCATAGCCCAGCCCGTTGAGGATGAAGTCCGGGTCGGCCTCGAGCACGGCCTCGAGGTTGAACTCGGGGAAGTTGCCGAAGGTCTCGAGTCCCTCGAGCTCCTCCTGGGGGAAGAACGCGGGGAATGAGGTGAAGTCGTCGCGGATCGGCTGGGTGTCGGCGAGCTCGAAGCCGAGGGTGATGAGGATGTCGAGATCCGTCGTGTAGAAGCCGAGGGCGGACTGCGGCTCGGCGGGGATCTCGATGTCGACCCCGGCGGGCGTGGTGAGCTCGACGGTCTCGGCGTCACCGGAAGAGCCTGCGGCGGTGGAGCCGGCGCAGGAGGTGAGCAGGAGGCCGGTCGCGGCGAGCGCGACGAGTGGGAGGGGCGTGGAGCGCATGGATCGTCTTCCGGATGTGGGTGTCGGGAGGGCGCCAAGGAAGTTAGCTAAGGCTTGGCTTACCTAGTATGAACCGGCCCTGTGTTGCGCAGGTGCCAGCCGGTGTCGCGCTCAGGCCGACTTCTTGGTCGCTTCGCTGCGCACCGAGGCGAATTCGCCGGGGGTGCGACCCAGCTCTCGTCGGAAGGCCTGCACGAACGCACTCGGCGTCGCGTATCCGGAGCGCCGACTGACGTGCGCGACGGTGTGGTCGGCGGCCAGCCACTCGATGGCGCGGCGCATGCGTGCGCGTGTGCGCCAAGTCGAGAAGCTCAGGCCCGTCTCAGCGACGAAGAGGCGAGACAGGTTGCGGGCGCTCGCGCCCACGTGGCGGCCCCAGTCCTCGATCGATCGGGCGTCGGCAGGGTCGGAGAGGAGTGCTTCGGCGACGAGTCGCGTCCTCATGTCAAGGGGGAGGGGAAGGTCGATCGTCGACACCTCGACAGGCTCGAGCAGGCTCAGTGCCAGCTCTTCAGCATGCAGACGCGGGGAGGCGGAGAGGTATGGGAATGCTTCGAGCCGGTCGAGCAGCGCCCGGACCACTTCGGGAATCGCGACGGCTGTCGTCCGGGCGGCGACCGCGTCGATGTCGGCGTCGATGAACGTGCAGCGGAAGACGGTGCCTGCCGCCGCCACCACGCGGTGCGTCACGCCGGCCGGGATCCAGAGGCCGAGGGATCCGGGGATGGCGAAGTAGCCGTCATCGGTCTCTGCGGTCAGTGCGCCCCGTGTGCCCCAGAGCAGTTCGTGCCGATCGTCGTGGGAGTGCGCATCCCACTCGACGTGATCTGCGAGTTCGAACGAGTTGGTGTCGATGCGCCAGGCGACGGACTCGTCGGGATGCTGGCCGATCGGCGACATCTTCTCCCCGCCTGCTGTCTCGCGTCATGGTTAGGTCACCCTAAGTTACCATGGCGGACGGGTCCGCTCAGCGGGCGGGTTCGCTCAGCGGGCGGTGAACGACACTCCGCTGCTGAGCAGCTGCAGTCGGGCGGCGAGGAGTTCCGCGTCGAGCGTCGCGCCGGAGATCTGGAACTCGCCGGCGAGCTCTTCGGCGACGGTGGGCGCACTGATGACGCCGATGAAGTCGACGAGGGCGATCTGATTGCCCGGCGCGGTCGCGTCGGAGGCCTCGCGGGTCCACGCGGCGAACTCCTCGGCGGCAGCGTCGGACAGGGTCACGGCCACGACGTCGCCGCTCACCTCGACCTCGGCGATGGCGTTTCCGACCAGGCGCGCGGAAGAGGGGAGGAGCAGCTGGGTCACCATGGCTTCGTCGCAGGCGAGGACGTGCTCCTCCACAGTCATCGGACCGAACCGCAGCGCATCGCACGGGGGAGTCGTCGAACCGTCGCCGAGGTCTGCGCCTCCGGTCGCCGGGTGGACCGCGTCCACCGCGTAGAACCCTTCGGCGGCGGGAGTGGAGACGGCACGAGCGAACGCGTCGACATCGGTGCTCGTGGCATCCGCGCCGAAGGTCACGGCGAGAGTATCGGCGTTCGTCTCGGTGATGTCGACCATCTCGACACCGGCGTTCTCTGCATAGAAGGAGAGTGCGGTACGTGCGGCTGCGAGAGTCGCCGAGTCGAGCTCGCGCTCCGACGTGACCTCGATGACGAGTTCATCGCCGGATTCCGATCCCGACGGCGGTGTCGACTCGGAGGGTGCCGCGGTATCGGGCGTCCTCGGGGCGGGCCCTCCGGAAAGCACGCCTCCGAAGCCGACCAGGAGGACGATCGCGATCGTCCACACGGCGCTGAGCAGTGCCCCGATCACGACGGCCGTGTTCGCGACCACCGTCGGTGATCCGGAAGCCTTCGACTTCGCGCGGGCGAGGAGTCCCAGCACGAAGCCCACGAGAGGAAGGATGATGGCGAGCGCCAGCGCCACGATCGACAGCGTGCTGGAGCGCGTGTCCCGTGAGGGCGAGTACGGGGAGTCGGTCATGGTGGGCTCTCTTTCTTCGCAGGGAAGGCGGGCGGCGGTCACGTACGGACCTGACGGCTGGTATCGCAACACGAGAAAGCCCCGCACAACTCTCGTTGTGCGGGGCCTGTGCCTGTGGGCGATACCGGACTCGAACCGATGACCTCTTCCGTGTGAAGGAAGCGCGCTACCAACTGCGCCAATCGCCCATACCCTGGGGTACGTCAACCGATACTACCGGACGGTCGGAGCCGTCGCTGACCACCCTGGGAGACACGCGCGAGATTCGCTTCCGGTTTGGACAGTCGTGAATCTTCGGCTAATGTTTCATAAGTGCCCGGGACAACAACCGGGAACAACGCGGATGTAGCGCAGTTGGTAGCGCACAACCTTGCCAAGGTTGGGGTCGCGAGTTCGAGTCTCGTCATCCGCTCAAGTGCAGGGGCCTTCTTCGGAAGGCCTTCCGCACGTGGGGTCAATCCACACGGTGGCGTGGCCGAGCGGCTAGGCACCGGCCTGCAAAGCCGTTTACACGGGTTCGAATCCCGTCGCCACCTCTCACAAACTGAATAGCCCACTTGGGCGCGATTGGCGCAGCGGTAGCGCGCTTCCCTGACACGGAAGAGGTCACTGGTTCGATCCCAGTATCGCGCACAACGAAACCCCCGGATTTCCGGGGGTTTTTTGTCGTCTGGGGAAGCTCGGGCAACATCTGGGCAATATGATCCGGCAATAGTGCGCCCCGAAAACTTCTTGGTTACAACTTGATCTCAGCAGCGGGATCAAGTGAATGCCCGCTCCGACAAGGGGTGACCATGAAAGCTCAGGCAGCGACCGTCGCGCACGGTCCAGCGGGGGAGACGGCGGAGTACGTCTACGTGACGCCAGAGATGGCAGTCGAGTGGCTGGCGGTCAACATCGACCGCAACCGGAACATGCGCAAGAGTCGCATCAACGGGTACGTCCGTGACATCCAGAGTGATCGCTGGGTGATCACGGGGGAGGCGATCAAGTTCGACACGGCGGGTCATCTGATCGATGGTCAGAACCGTTGTCAGGCGATCGTTGCAGCGGCGAAGGGAGCTTGGGTGCTCGTCGTTCGCGGTATCAGTGAGGACGCACTGGTGGTCCTCGACTCGGGCTCAGCGCGCAACACGGGGGACATGCTCGTGATCACCGGTTTGGCAGACCGAGCGGACGCCAAGGACGTCGGTGCCATCGCGCGTCTCTATTCCGCGTTCCAGGCCGGCGACGTGAAGCACGCCGCTTCTCATATCGGGGGGAGCTCGGGACTTACGAAGTCGGAGATGGCAGACGCGGTCCTTTCGATCCCAAGCATCGAGTTTGCAGCGCGTCACGCCCGCGGCATGTACCGCTACCTGCGACTGCCGGTCAGTGCGCTCGGTGTCGCCTACCTCGAGTTCTCAAAGCTCGATGTAGATGACACTGCTGAGTTCTTCAATCGAATCCGAGACGGAGTTCAGAACGGTCCCGGCGACCCCTTCCTGACGCTCACTCGGCGAGTCTCCAATGACCTTCAATCGGGCGCATCACGGCGCATCCTTCCCGGCCAGGCGCTCTTCTATCTGTTCCGCACCTGGAATGCCTTCCGGGAGCGGGAAGCCCTAGTGAAGCTGCAGGTTGGCTCTCCGCAGGCTGGCTTCACGCCAATCCCGGTGCCAAAGTGACTCGAGAAGCTTCCTGGCGCCTTGCTTGCTCGCTCAGCATCAACTACAGAAGAGCGATCCTGAAGATTGAACCTGTAGATGAGCTTCACTGCGACCGAGGCAGCGCTCAAATCTGGATCTGAGATTCAGGATTGTGCTATACGGTATATCCATGACCAAGATCCTCGCCAACAAGATTTCGCTACAGGCTGGCCCTGCTGCGCCCGTTGGCACTGACGATCTTACGGACGCGGAGCGAACCGCTCTGGCTATGGTTAGCGCCCGAAACCAGGCTCGCACTCCACGCAGCCGCGAGCTTGTGGCCGCTTGGCGCGATCGCAAGCGTGCCGCTTGAATGGTCTGAGAGCGTACTCGCCGATCGCGGAGAGCTCCAGATTTTTGCGTGTGCTCACCCTGAGCGTGTAAGGCGCGTAACGCCTGGTCCAAACTCTCACCCGCGGCCGTATCAGCACGCTGTTCAGTCGTATATCAGGTCGTTCAGAGCCCCCTCACGTACCTCTATGGTTGCTTTGGTGGCTCGAGATGAGCACGGAATAGCTGCCTTTGCGGAGTACGAGCCGCCCGATCAAACCGGGGATGCATGGATCGGTCACATCGGTCGGGCGAACAGGCTCGCCGGCACGAATGTGGGTGCGGAGATCCTCGAGGAGGTTCTGCGGCGGGTGAGGGAGACCGGAGCGGAGACTGTCTCCACGAAGATTCACTTCGCCAACAACGCGTCGCAGCGGCTTGCGAAGTCCTTCGGCTTCGAATGCGTAGGGTTTGACGGTCAGTATGGCGTTTGGGCGCTGTATCTGCGTTGAGAGCGGGGCTGTCCGCAGACGTGGTGCAGGCGAAACGCCATCGCACGTGTCGGTCAGTCCTTAATGCCGAAATGCTTGCGGACCGACTTCTCGAGTGCGGCCGAGACCCGGTGCAGGCGATCCACGCTCTCGGACCTCACCAGCTCATTTTCCGCGAAGAACAGGTCGCCCGCGGCTGTCTGCAGATCGTTGATTGCATCCCGAACGCCCTTGGGGGCGATTAGTTGGAGCGACGAGCTTTCGCCCATCAGGGCATCGAACGTCTCGTAGAAATTGGTTCCCGATCGTTCGCGAATGGGAGGTGGATCGTTGCTTTCGCCCCTGTGCATCTGGTCGACGGCTAGCTCAGAGAAGACGCTCAAGGCCGTCTCATGATCGAACGAGTCCTGGATAAGCTGCCGGGTCGTGGTCATGACCATCGATGTATGGTCCAGGATCTTCTGATCCCATCGCTCGACATTCGCGCGCTTCGTTCGACGATTCTCCTGGGTGAGATTGAACACGAACGCGAGCACCGCGCCTAGCACGAGAAAGGACCCCGCGATAACTGGGGCACCCCACCAGGGTGCGCTGCTTGAGGGGCCGGTCGCGTGTACGAGTGCGAGGTGGGAGTACGTCAGAGAGAGCATGGCGACAATCTAGCGGTGGAGTCGCATGCCGCCCGGCCCACAGGCTCTAAGCGTAGGAGCGGTGTACGTGCCAGCCGTCCTCGCCCTTATAGAGGTCGAAAACTAGTGACACGCCATCGTCGTTGGTTCCTTGGAATCGCCACCCGTAGAGGCCCGTGTGGGACTCGAGGGACGCGGTCCAGACTGAGTGGCGCAACCGTGTCGGGGTGTCTGTGACGCGCCATCGTCGGCCCGCGTAGACCATGCGCGTGGGGATGTCGTTGACCATCCATAGGGTTGTGGGGTGTTCGACAGTTAGGGCGTCCATGGGTTAAGACTGTAGAACAGATGTTCGAATCTTGCTACCCTGGTTTGAGGCCGGAAGAAGGGATGCCGGCATGGGGACGAGCAAGCGGTTAGCCCCGTACTACGACATGCAGGCACAACATCAGGCGATTCTCACTGCGGCGAAACAAGGCCCCTTGCAGTCTCTGTCGGATCGCGAGCTCGGCGTGCGCGAAACTCCCGTCACGATCTACCCTCCTGCTGCTCAACGTCGAGTACGCGCGTGGGTGAGATTCGGACTTGAGCCCGTCTGTGTAGACGCGAAGGTCGTGCGGTCGACACCGCTCGCTGCAGGCATTGAGTTCAAGGCCGGCGACCGGGTGTTTCGCTGCTGGGTATGGGGCAACGCAGTCTCGTCCCAAGACGATTGATGCGGAACTCTTTGTGCCGGGCCTGAGGCCGCTAGGGTCTGAGGTTATGACCTCGCCCGAAGACATCGATGCCTTCAAGCGCCACCCTCTTTGGGATGCCGTCGACGATGTGAAGATCGAACTACGCCGAACTCGTCCGCTAAGCGACATCGATCGAGCGACTACCGCTCGAGCGAAGAACGTCATGCAGTACCTGAGCGCGTTCGGTAACGTCTCGCCTGACTTGTTTCCGAGCCAACGACTTAATCAGGCCGCCATGTTCCACAACCTCGTTCAGGCGCTGGAAAGCCAGGTGCAGGGGTGGGATCAATCGGGGGCTATGGCTCCGAACACGGTTACTCAAATCGACGCACTCTGCGATCAGATTCTGGGGGAGCTCAGCAGAGGATTCTGGCCGGCTCTCCCTAACCCGTCTCGCTCGGTTCAGGTCATCGACGCGGCGCGCAACTATGTCGAGACAGCAGAGTCATCGCTGCAAGCTCTTCAGGCAGACGCCGAGTTGGCGCACAGTGAGGCGCAAGCTGCTCTTCAAGCATCCTCCGCGGCGACCCAGATGGCGCAGAGCGTCGCAGCCGAGGCGCAGTCGACGATCGACAGGTTTGTTTCCGAACAGACAGTGATCACCGATGAGTGGAACGCGACGCACAGTGACACTCTCCGCAAGATTGAAATTGACGCCGGCAAGCAACGAGAACAGGTATCTTCGCTTGCTCAGAGTCAACGAGACCAACTGGAGGCTCGGGCTGAGAGGTCCATCACCTCTCTGGCGAAGGACGCTGAACTTGGCCAGCAGCTAGTTCAGCGCGTTGGCGACCAGGCGCGAGCTGGTGGGTACGACAAGTTTGCCCGGCGAGAACGTTTCGCTTACCGGCTTTGGATTGCAGCCGGGAGCCTTGCAGTCATCGCCACTCTCGCCTATCTCGGACTCGAGCTCCGAGAGATCGCCCAGCTTAACGAGGCGCCGGACCTGACGGTCACGCTTCTGAAAACTGGTCTCTCGGTCACGGCTATCGCATTCTCCGGGTTCTGTTTCCGGGAAGCAGGGAAGCGGCAGCGCAACGCAATCGAAGCGAACTACCGCGCTCTCGATCTTCTCGCGCTCGAACCGTTCACGGAAGGTATGTCTGAGACCGAAGCCACCGCGTTCCGGAGGATGCTCGGCGAACGAATCTTTGCGTCTTCTCCTGAACCGCAGGGCAGACGATCAGATGAGAAGGTAACGACGTTCCGCATTGACTTGGCTGACATCAAGACTGTCGCCGACACGGCTAAAGCGGTCAAGGATCTTGGATCTTAGTTCGTAGCCCCTCGCGGTCCGTTCGCCGCACGGTCGCCGACTGCGAGCGATCACTCGCTATGCTCCGAGACGTGATGGAACAACTGTGGAACGGCTTCTCTGGATGGTGGGCCACGATCAACTGGGGCGACGCTCCAACCTGGGTTGGTGCAGTCGGAACCACAGCAGCAGTGTTGTTCGGTGTATACACCTGGAGGGCCAAGCTACGTCGAGAGGATCTGGCCGAGTTCAACCTCGTGAAGATTCAGTACAGCGTTCACGGGAACAACATCCAGATTCCGGTACACGTCCGCGCCGAAGCCTTCAACTCCAATTCTCATCCGATACCGCTCATCTGTCTGTATGGGTGGGATGCGGGTTGGCGGCCTCGAGTCATGACGGTGTCGGGAGACGTCACGGTTCCGCCGAAAACCACCGCTGTGGCCACGTTCAATCTCCAACGCGCCTTTCGAAACCGTGACTTCTACGTAATGGTTCAAGGATCACGAGGGCAGGAGAGGCTCTTCTCGCTTCAGGGTAAGCCCCTCGGTTTCGCAGCACGCCGCGTCATTGCTCGACAACGTCTCCGCCGCGGTTGGGCGCAGCTGGGAGCGTGGGTCCGCGGACTGTTCCCGCACTATCTTCCAGAGAGCAGGCCAACGAACTCTCGCAGAGCACGACTGGGGATGTTCTGGAAGACCTTCACCGCGTCCGGGCACGCCGCAGCTCTGTTGATCTGGCGATTTCGTCCATATCGATACCTGATGCTCACAGCCGCGGGACTGCTTGCGATGGAGCTGATCGCCTTCGTTCTCCTCGGCGCGCCCGCAGCCGCCGGCATGCTTTTTCTTCTACTGCTCGCGATCACACTCTTTGGCGCTGCGCTCTGCGCGTTGCATACGCTTTGGAGACTGCTCGATCCGAACCGCCTGGTCCTGTTCGCACCTGATCTGGGTTCTAGTCTTGATGTGATCTTCAAGAGCAACCGGCGGGTCTCTTTCGCGAACCACGCAAGAACCTTCCGCGGTGAGAGTGCACCCGCACTCCGCGAAGCGGTGGCCACGTGGATCGACGGTCTTGAAGGATACTGGCTCGACATTCGTGCGCAGAACAAACGCGTGGCTCGTCACTACATGGTCCAATTCCCCCAGCTCAAGATCGTGGGTCGCGACTGGATGGGGCACTATCGTCTCGCCGCCTTGCCGAGCGAGACGTCTGGGACCTGAGCGCCACGATGGTGCAACTACGCTATCTTTTCGGTATGGAAGGCGTCGTCAGAGTCGATTTCAAAGAAGAGGACCAGCAGTGGCTGGTGACTCTCTACAACGCCAATGGAGACACCCGTCCTGGCGAACCATTTCCTGCGTCCGGGCATGAGAACTACACCAAGCTTGAGCAGGTTCTTGGCCGTCTCACATCCCTCGGGTACCGACCTCACCGGATCCCGTACAACCACATAAACCGCGGCTGGTACATCTTCGACGTGAGTCCACTCGACGAATGAGAAAACGGCCCCGTCTCAGCCGAAGCTAAGACGGAGCCAATGATGAAGCATCGAGGTCGAGGGGCATGCCCCCTCCCTCCCCACCCTGTCGGCCCTCCCATAGGTACAGTGCCGATCTATCTATCGTGTTTTTTCCACAGGACCCGGGCAGCGTCCGTAACGCTTCCTCGCACACGGTCACCTCAGCAGCCACCGACAGCACGTGACCACCGAGGTTCGACCGTGATAAATCTCCGTGTGTGAAAAGGCCCTGTACCTATAGGGAGGGCCGAAGGATGGGGCGGAAGGGGGTCTAGGCCCGTCTCGCCGTTGGCTGGGTCGGGAGATGTGTGTGCTGGTTTGGGTGCCTGGCTTGGCTCTGCCTTTTCGGCGGTTGTGTGTTCCCGTGGAGTGGCAACCAGTAGCCGTTGACGGTTTGGTTGGTTGTTCGTGTGGGTTTGGGTGCGCTTCTGTTTGGCTCGTGCTTGCCGGTTACAGATCGCGTGCGATGGGGCCGAATTTTCGAGGGTGTCGGCCCCGCCTTGTGCGTGGGGGGGTGATGTGGTCGACGTCTAGTGCGAGCGGTCTAGCCTGCCCTATATCCCAGTACTTGCCGGCGGCACGTGCATCCCGGTCTGCTTCGGATTGGGTCCGGTAGTCGATTGGTACCCGGGCGCCGTGGCAGAGGTGGCAGGGGGTGTTGTGCGCCCGGCCTTCTTTGCGCACATGCCGGGTGATTGTTCGCCATGCGGTTGTCGCGGTTCGGCTGGCATTCATGAGACTCCTCCCTGGATTCAGTGGTGCGGCTATGCGTTGGCTATGGTCGGATTATGAGCACTGTTACTACGCCCACCCCTCCGACGCTGAGCGAGAAGGCCGAGAGCCACATCCGCAACACGACTTGGACGGTCGCCGGGATTGCTTTTGGGTTTGTTCTCGGGACGGCTGCACTCGTCTACTTCCCGCCTTCTGACGGGCCTCTCGCAATCGGCTTCGCGATTCTTCTGGGACTGTTCGTGATCGCGGCAGGCGGCGCGAAGGAGATCTTCACGATCCGGGAGCGAGAGATTCGCTTGGAGATCGCGGAATTGCCTGAGGACACGTCAGCCGATGATCTGCTTGCGTTCCGGAAGATGGAACGCAAGGCAGGCGACTGGGCCTCGGCGTGCGGACTGTATGCGTGGATCTTCGGCCTTGGTGTCGTGTTCTCTGCCTGGTTGAAGCTCTCGTCTTAATAGCCCGCCCCGCCTCAGCCGTGGCCGAGGCGGGGCACAGAGTGGCGTGTCAGTTGCCCCTAAGCCCGCGACGTCGAGCAAAACCCGACTCCGTTTCGTCAAATGATCCGATTCGCCCGTCCGCGCGGGTGTCGACGTATGCGTTGAACTCGTGTCCTTCGACGACGAGACGCATGTTGTCGGGGATGCGGGGGACGGCTGGCGACGATGCACCGATCAGGCTGGTCATGTTCGAGAACGAGATCTCGGGCTTGAACTTCTCCGCTCCAAACGTGAACTGCTCCATGAGTGAAGCGCCCCCATCGGCTACGGCTGTCCATCCCGATCCTGAGAACGTTCCTCGCTTTGCGGGCGAGTGAGGGAAGAATCCGCCGGCCCATTCGAGGACACCATTCACGGCGTCTCCGACTGCACCGACCATCGAGCTGATGCCGTCGATGAATCCCTGGATGAGTGCCTGTCCGGAATCAAGCAGCCACGTTCCTACGCCGCTGAAGAAGTTCTGCACGCGCTTCGGGATCGACCCGAGGAATGTCATCGCGTTGTTCCACGCTGAGGTGATTCCGTTGGTGATCTGTTTCCAGATCCCGCCGAAGAATGCGACGAGACCCATCCACGCGCCCATGAAGACCCCGGTCAGCCAGTTGATGACACCGCTCATCTGTTCGACCAGCCCGTTCCAGACCGCGGCGAGGATCTGTCCGACGCCCTGAACCGCCGCGACGATCGCATCCCACACACCAGAGAACACAGTCTGAAGACCGGTCCACGCGGCGTCCCAATCCCCGGTGAAGACACCGATGATAAAGGAGATGAGCCCTCCGAGCGCTGTCACGAGTCCCTCGACGACGGGCAGCAGTGCGTTCAGAAACGTCCCGGCAAGGTCCGCGACGGAACCCGCGATTAGCGTGAACAGTTCGGCAACGGGTGGGAGGATCGCCCCCACGAGCTCTCCCAGCGGCCCAAGCAGAGTGAGCACGGCGGTGACAATCTGCATCAGCGGTTCGAACAGCGGCGAGACCGCTTCAAACACCTGACCCAACGTTTCGATCAGCATCCCGATTGTGGGGGTGACCGCGACGATCGCATCAGCCAGACCGGATCCCAGAACCTGCAGCAGTTCGGAGAGCATGGGACCGAACCCGGACAGTGATCCCTCAGCGCTTCCGAACGCGCTTGTGAGAGCCCCGCCGACTTCTTCTGCCAGACCAGCGAGCGATTCCCGGAGTGGCTCCGACTCGATGAGTAGGCCCGCAAGCAGGCCGATGATCGCTCCTACAGGCCCACTGATCACGGGCAGGAACCGTCCGATGACCGGCAGCATGCTGAGCAGGGGCGCCATCGCGCCAGCCAGCGCGGTGAAGACCGGAGTCAGCCCCGAAAGACCACCGAACACGTCTCCGAATCCGGAGAACTTCTCTGAGACGCCGTCGATGAGTCCCAGCAGTTGATCTGCGAAGTCGAAGTCGACGCCATCGGCAGCGAACTGCAAGCCTTCGACGGCGGGGGTCAGTCGGGACGCGATTCCGTCCGACAGGACAATGACCTCGTTGAAGAAGTCGCGTGCGAGTCCTAGTGCCGGCCCAGCGAAGAGTGCGCCCAGTCGGCTCAGCGAGGCCCCGACGTTCGCGAGGGCACCACGCGTCGTCTCACCCGATGCGAGTGCCGCACCACCGATGTTGTCCTCGATGACTTTGCGGAAAGTGGCCGCGTCAACTTGGCCTTGTTCGACCATCTTGCGGAGCTCTTCGGCGGTGACGCCGTACTCGTCCTGCAGCCACTGGAAGATCGGCAGCCCACGATCGGCGAGCTGGTTCAGCTCCTGCGTATAGACCTTCCCCGACGTTGTGGCCTTGTTGAGGATTGACCCCATCTCCTCGAGCGAGACGCCAGCGATCGTGGCCGCATCGGCGGTGAGGCGCAGGTAACGCTCGAGTTCCTGACCGGGTTTGATGCCTGCAGCGACTGCAGTGGCGGCGGTTGTGGCCGCTGCATCCAAACCGAAGGCCGTGCCCTTCACCGAAGCGAGAGCATCCTTCATGATCGCCTCGACGGCCTTGGTATCGTGCCCAAGACCCTTCAGCTTCGCTGTCGCATCCTCAATATTCAAAGCACGAGAGATACCCCCACCGAGGGCAATAGCTCCCACCGTCCCCGCGAGCAGTCCCACCCCGCCGACGATCTTCCCCACGCCGCTCGCGAGAGAGGTGAAGAAGCCTCTCGAACGCTTCTCGGCGCCACCGAATGCTTGACCGGCTTCCTTATCGACGGCTTTCGAGAACCCAGTCCCAGATGGGAGCAGGCTCACGTAAGCCACACCAATTTCCTGTGCCATGTGGCACCTCCGAACGACCCGAAGGTCTGCAGAGGGTGAGGCGACATCCCCTGTTGAATTAGGAAGGGTGCCCAGGCTGTGAACCCCGGGCACCCCATGTACTGCAACTGCTCTACTGCTTTGCCTGCCGCACGAAGGTGCGGAGGATTCCTTCCATCCCCAGCCGCAGCCGCCGGTCAGTTGTGAAGCCGTCGAAGACCCGGGCCATCGCGATCGGGATCAACGGCAGCACCCGTGCGAAGCGATCCAACGGGATCTCGGTCTGCATCACATGCTCCCGATCAGCGGGCTTCGCGAGGAGCACTTTCGCGGCAACGTACTGAGCGAGCTCGTCATCATTCATTCGAATCACCACCACCCAGCCGGCGTGCGAGCCGATCTACCGGATGCTCCGGTTTCGTCAACGGCTTGATCACGCCCTTCACGAACACGAACAGCATCGTCAGGATCACGATGGCCACTGCAATCGCGCCGATCCAGGACACGATTTCCCAGGGGTTCACGATGCCCTCCTTCTCAACCGCGGAATCGGGGCGCGTCGCCCACTGAGTACGTGGCTGCTCGAACGAAGCCCTCGCGGATGTCGGTCGTGTAGCGGTGCAGTGCCGCAGCATCACGGATCGCTTCACCCGCGGACGGGTACGCCTCGGCAGCCTTGTTGACCACATCTGCCCAGCCCGACTCGTTTGCTTTGCGGATGACGGCATGCGCAAGGGGGCGGTCATCGGAGCGGATCGCGCGTTCGATGGTGCGCATTGCGTCCTTGTCGTCCTCGAGGCGGTCGGCTCGCTCCTCTGCGTCTCGCATTGCAACGAGGTCGCCGCCGCTGGTTCCGATCCTCGCGACGAGTGACCGTTGCAGAGACTCGGCCTTCGTGGCGATCGCGGTCTCTTCCTGCTTCTGAATCTTCGCCACCGACTCGGTGACGAGTCGGTGCGCGTCGGCGAGGACTTCCTGCTTGCCGAGTGGGGTGAGAGATGGATCTGTCTTCAGCTTGTCGTGCAGCTCCCTGTACTGGCTGATCTCTGCGATCGCCTTGGCGCGGTAGCCGTCGATCTCGGTCTTGAGTGCGTCGAGTGCCATGGTTCTGGATGCCTTTCGTTAGTTGGAGTCGCGGCCGAAGAGGGCTGCGATTTCAGGGGGAAGTTTGTGGTGTGGTCGACGGGCGACCTTGGTCATGTCGCGCACAACTCGCTCGAGCAGTGCGTCGTATCGTTCGCCGTTCCAGTGGGAGTGGTCCGGGCAGTTGCGGATGCCGGCGTGTGCTCGGCTGATCAAGTCCTCTGTCATGTCATTCCGATCTCTGTACTTTCGGGAACACGCTGCAGTGCTCCTCGTGTCTCTCCTGTCGGGTCCAAGATCCCGAGCCCGTGCGGAACCATCGGACCCACGGCCAACACGTCGTGCATGTTGCTGGGGAGATGTTGATTGGTCGATTCATCTGCGTCCCCTCCGCCTCCGTGAGCGAGCGCGTTTCACGCCGTGGATGCGGTTGATCTCGGCTCGTACGTGCTCCTCTCGCGCGCGTGTCGTCCAAAGCTGCGTGAGTGTGGGGGAGTTGATGAACCCGAGTGTTGGTCTCGGGCCATTCTTCGGGTGAGCAAACTCGATCCATTCCGCGATCGTGAGGTCGTGGAGTGCCGCGAGTTGCGCGTTCGTGGCTGGTTCGTCGAATGACCTGTCGATCAGGACCTTCGTGAAGTTGCGCCGTTCGCGTATGAACTGGATTTGAGCGGTCATGCCGTCACCGCCTTGCCGCCGCATCCTGACCGTGAACACTTAGCTCCGACTGTCACTCCGTGCACGCACGTTCCGGGGTCGGTTTCCGACAGGTAGGCCGTGTGTAGGGGTGTAGGAAGTGTCGTTTGTGTAGGAAGCTCAGGTGCCGTTCCTACACTTCCTACGCTTCCTACAGGGGTATTTCCTACGGGG
The DNA here is from genome assembly GCF_017876435.1 of Microbacterium phyllosphaerae. Classification (NCBI taxonomy): domain Bacteria; kingdom Bacillati; phylum Actinomycetota; class Actinomycetes; order Micrococcales; family Microbacteriaceae; genus Microbacterium; species Microbacterium phyllosphaerae. The sequence goes on along the minus strand of NZ_JAGIOA010000001.1, from coordinate 2,519,548 downwards.
ATATAGAGTCCGCGGTCCGCTCTGCCGATTCGAGCCGCTCGGTATGCGCGCAGCAGATAAGTACCTGCGTCCTTTTCTGTGATGATGAGCTCTGAGGCGACGTCGGCGGCACGGACTCCTTCTGGATGCTGTGTGACGTACGCGACAACAGCGGTCGATGTTCCACCTAGTCCCTCGGTCACTCGCTGATTCGCCAGGGCGACCGCAGCCTCGGTAAGAGCGCCACCAACGAGCACCCATCTCACGCCGTCTCGGTGAACGGCGTACTCGCCTTCAACGGCGTCACGTGACGTGACAGACAAGCTGCCATTGTTCTCGTTGCGATCGCGGCGAAGGACCAGGATCGAATCTGCGGATCCTGCGAGGCCCTGCGTTCCTGACACGGAATCGAGGAAGTCGTCACCCGCTGCTTTGCGAGTGTGATGAACCACGATCACCGAACCGCCCGAGACGCTGTCAGCGACAGCCTTGAGACCGCCACCGATCCGATAGTCCTTCTGGTAGTCCGACTCGCCAGTGTTTGCTGGCGGTGCCACTTTTCCAAGCGTGTCGATGATGATGACCGGAGCCTCGTCGTGGTGTTCGCCCATGAACTCTCTGGCCTGCTCGAGAACGGACCCGGGGTCAGCCTCGGTCTGGAAGTAGAGCTGCTCAGGTGCGACAACCACATCAAGGTGTTTGAGGCGATCCTGAAGTCGCCGTTGCGTGTCTTCTAGAGCGAGGTACAACACGGGTCTTGCTCGGTCCACTGGCACTGCTCCGAGAGCTTCACCGCCAGTAGCGAGCTGGTACGCCAGGTCGAGCACGAGCCAGGACTTACCGATCTTCGGTGGTGCGGCAAGGATTGTCAGACCTTCGGGGATGATGCCGGGGATCACGTACTGAATTGGGGCGAACTTCCGAGACATGAGGTCCAGCATTGAGATGCGGTTTGAGCTGTTCACGCGACCTCCTTTCGGGTGTCTTGAGTTGAGGTGAGCCGTATTGGCTCACGGATGTTGTCGAGGCTGGCGAGATAGATCTGCCACGCCTCATCAAGGACGTCATCAACGTCTGGTCGGTTCGCGAGATCCGCGGCTTGGTCGAGCCGGTCCAGAAGGTACTGCTGCCGGTCGTTGTCAACGAACGCGCGAAGCCACAGACGGTCGGCGTCGAGCTTCAGGAGTTGCACTTCCGTGTCTCGCGAGCGCCGTCCTTGCTCGTAGGCGACTCCCCATAGGGTGTTGATTGCGTCGGGGAGTTGCCAGAGCCGCAGCGAGCCGTCCGCGAGCCCCCACGCCCATGCGTCGATAGCGATCGATGCTTGTGCGCTGATTGTTGTGCGTGGATGATCGGCTCCGCTCGGTGAGGGTGCCGCGTTCAACTCACTGCCCGCGCGAAGTCGACGCGTTGCGCGGCCAGTTCTCCCGTAGGGTCAGCCACTCCCGTCGAAGTCATCACGCGGAGGCGCTGTTCACTGATGGCGCCTGTCCGAACTGAATTAATGAGCTGAATCGTTCGGGCGTACCCCAGCAAACGAACTGACTTGCGGATGATGCGTGTCATCCGGGCTGGTGGGATGTCGACGCCGTCTCCCGCGTACGCGTATCGAATTAGACGCTCGATAGGCCCGCTGGTCATGCTGCATATCCGGCCAGGGGGCGCACCGACTTCTCCAAACTCGTCATGTCAATGCGAATGAGCCGTGGCCCGAATTTGACAGCGCGAATAGACCCGTCTGTGATGCGTCTGCGCACTGTGTCTGTGCTCACGCCCATCACAACGGCTACCTCTGCAATGCTTCCCCAAGTTGTTTCCGACATTTCTTGTACCCCGATTCCTCATTCGAAGCCGGAGTGGGTAGCCTGAAGGGACCCACCCTGACACCTCAACCGTCTCCGTGGTAGCGGCCGCTTAACAGGTCAGAGCGTTAAGCGGGCGCGTTCGATAGCCCACGAAGTTCCATGTACTGCGCAGCACTTGGCCGCATAACTATGTAAATGGATCTCTGCGAACTTTGCCACGTGCTCTGTGTATAAATCTGTGGATAAGAGAGGTTTGTCGGAGCGTCGGACAGATCTGATGGACGACGATTTGGCGAAATTCCGCTGATTCTTGGGCTGTTTTAGTGTTGAGCCACTTTATAGAATGTGTGCAAAACTACGCCTGCTATCGGCTTGAATTGACCCGGATGTGACGGCGCGTCGAGGCCTGTTGTGCCAGCGCTCGTCTTGCGTTTTGGGCGACATATCAGTCTGGGGACGCGTCCTGCTGGCTGGATTCGAACCAGCGACTATCGAGGTAGAAGCTCGATGCTCTGTCCACTGAACTACAGCAGGGGCGGGTACGCACATCCCGTGTGCCCTCAGGTAGACGCGCCCGTGCTCTGGTCTGCCATCATCTCAAGCTCGAGCTGGATCAACGGGTCGTCCAGGAACGACCCGCACGGTGCTGTCCAGTAGTAGTGGCCTTCTGCGTGTCGGCGCCGCCTGGCTCTCCCGTCCGCTTCCCAGGTCGGGTAGATCCGGGGCAAGAGGAGAAGCATGCGTTCCGCCTCTGCGCGCTCTGAGTCCGTAGCCCAGGCGTAGTGCCGGATGACGAACTTCCTGGTGCTCGGGACTCGGAAAGCGCGGTAGTGAATCTTGAGGACAGAGCCCCCTTCTCGATGCTCGTACCAGCCGTCTCGAGCGATATCGTTTCCGACCTCGAAAGAGTAGTCGGCGTACTTTCCCCGATGGCTTGCGTTACTCATGCCCATGTCCTTCCTCTATCCAACCCCGCTTGGCGCGGGCGACCATGGCGGCGAAACGGCCTGCCTGGGACTGGCTCCATGCGTATTGCGGCCAGCGCTTCGAGATGGTCTTGTTCGAGCAGCCAATGCTTCGGGCTGCCTCACTGATCGATGCCCCGTCTTCGAGGAGCAGCAGCGCCCGCTCAAGCTGAGTGCGCGGAACAGGGGTCGTAGCTGGACGGTGGCTATGACCGGTCGCCTGTCGCCAGCGAACTACCGTCCGGCTTGATACCCCGCAGATCTGCGCGATCTGGCGAGCCGAGAGGCCTGATCGCTCAAGGCTGGCGAACTGTTCGTGCACGGTCATCAGACGTCTCGGTTTGCGAGTTCGTGAGTGACGGCGTGCGCCCGCTTGAGAGTCGGAGTCATCTCGAGCACGAACTCTTCGTACAGGGTCGAGGCCGTGGTGAAGATGTCGCTGAGGTTCCTGAAGGAGTCGGTGCTCTCGTCGGGCTCACGCCAGATCTCGTCGACATCGAGGCAGCACTCGATGCGAGGGACTCCGTTCACCACTTCGAGCAGGAAGCTCTGGCGGACATCGCCGGCTTCCAGAGTGATTCGCTTCTCATGTGAGTGAGGCGCGAACTGCACGATCTCCGAGTCGGTGTGGTCGAGCTCGCACCACGTGAACTTCTCGCACTGCGGGTGCGTGTCTGTAATTGCGGATGGGATACTCGTATTGGTCATGTCAGCTCCTAGTTGTTTGACCTAGCCCTCGTCGAGTTGCCGCTCGGCGGGGGCTCTTCTTGGATGCGACGGTTGCCGCATCACGTTCATGCGAGTTCGCTCATGCGCCTCGCGAGCTCCTCGTCACGTCCAGCGGTGTGCTGGTATCTCATGGCTGCCGCGACCGTAGAGTGGCCGAGGCGCGACTGCAGTTCCTTGAGCGTGGCACCAGCCAACGCTGCACGGGTCGCTCCGTAGTGACGAAGTGCGTGCCACGGCATGTCTTGACGACCCGCCGCGATTCGAGCCGGGTTCCAGTGCTTCCAGAACGCTGACTGAGCCAGATGCCCGCCTCCGTCCGCAGATGGAAACAGCAGCGAGTCGGCGGATCTACCTACAAACTCACTCAGATGCTCGGTCACGATGTCGTTGACATGAGGAGGGAGAACGATGGCACGGACTCCGGCCTCCGATTTCGTGCGACCGACGATGAAGCCCTGTCCGGTGACGTGCGTTACCCCGCGGGAAACGTTGACCACGATCGACTGAGACTCATCGTCGCTGACGATCTCAATGTCTCTGCGGCGAAGCTCCGTCAACTCGCCGTAGCGCACGCCGGTCCATGCGGCCAAGACCACTGCAGCTCGGAAGCGGGGCGTGATCGCATTGAGGATCGCTTGCAGCTCTGACGGAGTTGGGGGCTCGGTCTTCTTCCCTGTCGACGCGGAGGCGGCGCCCCGAATCTGGCAGGGGTTAACCTTGATGCGTCCGTCCGCGACCGCGGTTGAAAGTATCGACTTCAAGAGTTCATATGCTCGAGCGGCCTGGGTCTTCGTCCCGGCTGCGATCAGCGTTGAGTACCACGAACGAACTTGATCCGGCGTAATGGCTGTCAGTCGCGAGTCCGCGAACGGGCGAAGCGAACCCGCAAGGAGGCGCCGATACTCAGAGGCCGTCCGCGGGCGGAGGTGCTCTCCGTGGCGGTTGGTTCGGGTGCTGATCCAGTCCTCGGCGTACGACCCGAAGGTGAGCGCTTTACCTTTGCCGGATGACTCCGCGCGAGCAGTGTCGAACTCTGACCAGGTGCCGTCGAGGATGCGCGCCTGCTGCACCGCGAGCCAACCGCGGGCATCAGTGATGCCATCGAACGTCTGCGGCGCGTTGTGGCGTTCTCCATCCGGCCCCACGTACGACGCTTGATAGCGGCCCGACGAGCGCTGCCGAATCGCACCGAACGACTCGCGCCTCTTGCGCTTCTTGGGAACCATGGCCTGTCTCTCCTGGGCAATAACGGGCAATATCTTGTGCGGTGTACTGCGACCTCATGCGTCCCAGTGACCTTAACACAATCAGGATAAAACCGCACCAGGAAGGCTCAGTTCGCTGCAACCACGCGGTTTTGCCCAGTAACGCAGATACTGTTTCGATCCCAGTATCGCGCACAGATGAAAACCCCCGGTCCTCCGGGGGTTTTTTCGTTGTCCTGTCACCGCCGGGGCTCATTCGGACGGATGCGACGGAGGGCCGAGCGGATGCATCCGCTCGGCCCTCCGTCTGCATGTGGCGGTCAGTCGGCCTGCACGAGGATCTTCGCGCCGGCGCCGCCTCGGAGCGCGTGGATGGCGTCGACGACCTGCTCGAGCGCGACCTCCTGCACCCAGCCCGTGGTGTCGTAGACGCCGCGGGACATCGCCTCGATCACCGCATCGAAGTCTTCGGGGAGGTAGGCCAGCGCGCCGGCGATCTCGGTCTCGGCCATGACGAGCTGCGTGGGCAGGAACTCCATGGTCCGCTCGTGGATCGCGACGACGACGACGCGTCCGCCGGGCACGAGGCTGGCGAGCGACGAGGTGACGGCCGGGCCCGCGCCTGCGGCGTCGAACGCGACGTCCACGCCGTCGCCGTCGGTCAGCGCCGCGACCGCGGCGGCGAGATCTTCGTTGACCGGGTCGACGACCGTCGCGCCGAGCGCAGCGATGATGGCACGCCGGTCTGCGCTGGGTTCCGAGACGAGCACCTTCTCGATGCCGCGCGCCTTGAGTGCGAACCAGACGCCGATGCCGATGGGCCCGGCGCCCGCGATCAGCGCGGTGCCCCCGGCCTCGACACCGCCGCGTGTGACGGCGTGCCAGGCGACCGACATCGGCTCGACGAGTGCGCCCATGCGCAGGTCGACGTTCTCGGGAAGCACGTGCAGCTTCGTGGCATCCACCGTGGTGAACTCCGCCATTCCTCCGCCGTGCGAGCTGAGCCCGTGGAAGCCGATCTTCTGGCAGGCGTTGAACATGCCGCGGCGGCACGCCGGGCACTCTCCGCAGTAGTAGATGGGCCAGACGGCGACGCGGTCGCCCACGACGACGTCATCGACACCCTCGCCGAGCTCGACGACCGTGCCGGAGAACTCGTGCCCGAGGATCTGGGGGAGCGTCGACCCGGTGATCGGGTGCGGGTGATCGAAGTCCAGGCCGGCTGCCTCGGGGCTGTAGTACACGTGCAGGTCGGAGCCGCAGATGCCGGCGAAGGCGTTCCGCAGCTTCACCTGTCCGGGGCCGGGCGAGGGCTCGGGAACCTCCTCGATCCGGAGGTCCTCCTTGGCGTGGAACTGTGCGGCCTTCATCTTCTTCTCCTCTTCCGGGCGGCTGTCAACGCAGCCACCACTCCGGTGACGCCGCGAGGATCAGCCTCACGGCACGTTCGATGTCGTCGTCCCCGCTGCGCAACCACTCCTCGATGGCTCCGACGGTGCCGGCCGCGGCGTAGGCCACGGCGATCCGCATGGCTGCGGCGTCGTCGGCGAACACTGCCGGGATGATCCGGGGGTGCAGCTCGGCCCACAGCACAAGGCCCGCGCTGATCGACCGCTCGAGATTGTCGCGTACGGGAGCAGCGAGCAGCGGATGCATCGCGCCGCGGTACACATCGGCTCGCCGATGCACGTGTTCGAGCAGTGCGCGCTCCCCGTCGCCGATCACGTCGGCCTGGGGGAGGACCTCCATCGCCTCATCGATCTCGGCGGACAGCGCGTCGGCGAGCAGGCTCGTCGGGCTGTCGGCGTGGCGGTAGAAGGTGTCGCGCGTGACACCCGCCTGCAAGCTGATCGCGGATGCCGTCACCTCCGAGATCGGGGTGGTCCCCGCCAGTGTGAGGACCGCCCCGCGAAGGCTCTCGCGCGAACGTCGCGACCGTGCGTCCATACCTCGACTTTATCTGACGGTCGTCAGGTAAGTGCCGGTCACAGACTTCGCTCCAGTCACAACTGCACCATTGTCAACAAAGGATGGCGTCGCCTAGGGTGAGAGGACGTCGTATATCCACAAAGGTTTTCGACGGACTCTGAGGGGGGTCGTGATGGCGGGGGGAGGTGTTCGTCGCGGGTGGCGTAGATCCACCATCGCCATGACCACCGCCATCGCCGTGATCGCCGCGGGCTTCACCCTCGGTGCACCGCAGGCTGCCGAAGCCGCTGTCGTGCAGTGGGGCACCAATTCCGGCACCGCCCCGAACTACCAGGCGAACGTCAACGGCGACTTCATCATGGCCGGCAACGGTGTGCTCGCGTGCTCCGCGACGACGGCCACGACGAACGGCCCCTGCGCCGATCTGCACGCGGCCTCGAGCACCAACGCGAACAACGTCAACGACAACTTCGTGATGAGCCAGAACAATTCGGTCGCCGGCTTCACCTCGAACTCGAGCAGCGCGACCATGACCATCCCCGCGGGCGCAACCGTCGTCAAGGCCTTCCTCACCTGGAGCGCGAACACCGGCGTCTACACCGGTGACACGCGCCGTCTGTGCGCCCAGTACTCTGCCGCACGAGGCGTGGCCACGATGCCGTCGGGCAGCGCCACCGGATACACCTCGCGTGCCGTTCAGCTCAAGGTCGCAGGGAGTTCGGTCATCAACGTCTCGCCGCAAAGCATGCTCGCCGACCCCGCTTCGCAGGCGACGGCACTCTATTACTCGGCGAGCGCCGATGTGACGTCGGCCTTCGCGGCCGTGCCGACGGGATCCGAGGTCACGATCTCGGCCGGGAACATCTGGACCCCGACCGGCGCCGGCTGCTACGCGGGCTGGTCGATCAACGTCGTCTACGACTACGGCACGTTCATCGCCGACAACCCGGCCTCGGTGCCGCACAACATCATCTACTACGAGGGCCACGTGCGGCAGGGGGCCAACGACGCCGACCTCACCGTGGCGTTCAACGGCTTCACCGCGGTCGCCGCCGGAACGCGCGCCGGATTCACCCTCTTCGAGGGCGATCGGAACATCACCGGTGACACCGCGTCGTACTCGCGCGGAGGCTCCACGCCGTACACCGAGATCGCGAACGCGGCCGGCGCGACCGGCAACGTCGGCATCTCGCGGGCGGTGGGGTCGGTCAGATACACGGGCACCGCAGGCACGGCGTTCACCAACCAGAACGTCGACGTCGCGACGGTTCCGCTCACCAACGTGGTCGCCGGCGACTCGACCGTGAACCTTCGCCTCGGCACGTCGGGCGACTCCTACCTTCTCCGCAACGCCATGCTCTCGGTGCCGACCGCCGGACTGCAGCTCGTGAAGACCTTCGACGGCACGGCAGACACCCAGTCCCGAACATCAGGGGAACTCGCGACGTTCACGATCCGCATCACGAACACCGGTGCGGGAACCCTGCGCAACATCGTCGTGACCGACGACCAGGCCAACTGCGCGCGCAACCTCGGCACCCTGACTCTCGCGCCCCTGCAGACGACGACCTACACCTGTACGGCGACCGCGCCGTCTGCGACGGGCTACGTGTCGACGGCCGAGGCCACAGCCAGGACGGTCGTGGGCGACTTCCTCGCGCAGGACAACGACAGCACCACGGTCCTGCTCAGCGCGATCACTCTCGCGAAGACCAGCGCGCTCGCTCCCGGTGGCACGGGCCGCGCCGGAGACGTCGTGATCTACACCTTCACCGTGACGAACACGGGTCAGTCGACGCTCACCGACATCATCCTCAGTGATCCGCTGCCGGGGCTGTCGGCGATCACCTTCGGCACCTGGCCCGGAACGGTCGGAACGCTGACTCCGGGTCAGTCCGTCACCGCCACAGCGAACTACACGCTGAAGCAGAGCGATGTGGATGCAGGTTCCGTCGCGAACACGGCGACGGTCAGCGCGGCGGATGACGACGGCGGCATCCGTCCTTCCGGATCGGCGAATCGCGTCACGCCCATCGCCGCCGCCGGCGCCGTCACGGTCACCAAGACCGGGGCTCTCGCGAGCGGGACGACCGGCCGGGTGGGCGATCGCATCAATTACAGCTTCACCATCCGGAACACCGGAAACGTGACGCTCGACAACGCCTCGCTCGTCGACCCGCTGCCGGGTCTCTCTCCACCGGCGATCACCTGGCCCACTGCGACGGCGGGCGTCATCCCCGTCGGTCAGACAGCCACCGCGACCGCCTTCTACACGATCACCCAGGCAGATGTCGACGCAGGCAGCGTCCGCAACATCGCCACCGCCACAGCCCGCACGCCGGGCGGCACCACAGTCTCCGGGTCCTCTCCGCAGGTCACCGTCCCCACCATCGCCTCCGCTCCAGGACTCACGACGACGAAGTCGGGATCCCTCACTCAGGGCAGCGGGGGAGTGGGCAGCACGATCACCTACACGTTCACGGCCCGCAACTCCGGCAACACGACTCTCACGAACGTCGCGATCAGCGATCCGCTCGCCGGGCTCTCGACTCTCGCCTACTCATGGCCCGGATCCGCCGGCACTCTCGCACCGGGGCAGTCCGTGACCGCGACCGCCACGTACACCGTGACCCAGGCAGACGTCGATGCCGGAGCGGTGCGCAACACCGCGACCGGCACCGCTCGGACGCCGGCCGGTGCGACTCTCACGGTTCCGAGCAGCCAGTCGGTCGTCTCCACCGCCGCATCCGCCCCCGCGGTGAATCTGACGAAGACCGGGGCGCTCGCGCCAGGCAGCACGGGCAAGGCGGGCGACGTCGTCACCTACTCGTTCCGCCTGGCGAACAGCGGAAACGTCACGCTCACCGAGGTCTCGATCACCGATCCGCTGGCAGGCCTCTCGGCCTTGAGCTACACGTGGCCCGGGACCGCGGGCACCCTGGCGCCAGGACAAGCGGTGACCGCGACCGCCACATACACGCTGAAGCAGTCGGATGTCGACGCAGGATCCGTGGCGAACACCGCGACGGCATCGGCCCTCCCTCCGAGCGGTGCCCGTCTCTCGCAGACGAGGGCATTCACGCTTCCGGTCACCCCGGCGGGTGCTCTGACCGTGCTGAAGTCGGGATCGGTCACCACGGGGAACGGCGGGGTCGGCAGCACCGTCACCTACAACTTCTCGGCGACCAACAACGGCAACGTGACGCTCACGCAGGTCGCGATCGCGGATCCTCTTCCCGGACTCTCGGCCATCACCTACACCTGGCCCGGCACCGCGGGATCTCTCGCACCGGGGCAGACGGTGCAGGGCCGCGCGACGTACACGGTGCGGCAGGCGGACGTGGATGCGGGCACCGTGACGAACACGGCTACCGCTTCGGCCCGTACGCCGGGTGGGGCATCGGTCACGGGCACCTCGCCCACCACGCGGGTGAACACGGTGGCGGCCGCGCCCGCGAGCACGACCACGAAGACCGCCACCGTCTCGGGCACCGCCGCAGTCGGCGACGTGATCACCTACACGGTGCGCACCACCAACACAGGCAACGTGACGCTCACGGATGTCGCCGTGACGGACACACTCGCGGGGTTGTCGGCCTTCACCTACACCTGGCCGGGGACGTCTGGGAGGCTCGCACCGGGGCAGACGGTGACGGCTGTCGCGACATACACGATCAAGCAGGCGGACGTGAATGCGGGGTCCGTGCGCAACGTCGCATCGTCGTCGGCCGTCTACGGCACGACCCCCGTCACAAGCACGTCGGGAACGGTCACGACGAACACGGTGACCGCGTCGGCGGGGATCGTGACGACCAAGACAGGTGCGCTCCAGAGCGGTTCCTCCGGTCGCGCAGGTGACACGATCGTCTGGTCGATCACGCTGCGAAACCCCGGCAACGTGACGCTGACCGGGGTCGCGGTCGCCGATTCGCTCCCGGGCATCTCCGTGCCGACCTACGGCACGTGGCCGAGCGGCACGACCGGCGTCCTGCAACCGGGGCAGACCGTCACCGCCACCGCGACATCGGTCATCTCGCAGACCGACGTGAACTCCGGCGCGGTGAGCAACACCGCGACCGGTTCCGGAACCCCGCCCACCGGGGCCGCGGTCACGAGCACGGCTCCTGCGACGGTCTCGCTCGCCTCGGCTCCCGGTCTCGTACTCACCAAGACCGGTGCGGTCACGTCGGGCAACGGCTCGGTCGGCAGCACGATCACCTATTCGTTCTCGGCGCGCAACACCGGAAACGTCACGCTCACAGGGGTCGCGATCACCGACCCGCACGCAGGTCTCTCGACGATCGCCTACACCTGGCCGGGCACTGCGGGCACGCTCCAGCCCAACCAGACGGTGACCGCGACGGCCACGTACTCCGTGCGCCAGTCGGATGTGGATGCGGGCTCCGCCAAGAACACCGCGAGTGCGAGCGGCACCCCGCCGACGGGCGCCGCGATCACCGCATCCTCCGGCGAGGTGACGGTCGCGACGGTCGCTGCGGCACCGGGAATCGCGATCACCAAGACAGCCTCGGGCGGCGGCGGTGGCGTGGGCAGCGTCATCACCTACACGTTCCGCGCCAGCAACACCGGAAACGTCACGCTCACGGGTGTCGGGATCACCGATCCGCTCCCGCGACTCGGAGCGCTGCAGTACCAGTGGCCCGGTGCCGCAGGAACACTCGCTCCCGGCCAGACCGTCGTCGCCACCGCGCCGTACACCGTGACGCAGGCCGACGTGAACGCCGGATCGGTCACGAACACGGCGACCGCCACCGGCACCGGCGGAGGAACGACCGCGACCGCGGCATCCGGAGCGGTGACGACCCCGACGGCCACGAGCGCCCCCGCCGTCTCGGTCACCAAGACCGGAACGCTCTCAGGAACCGGTGCCGCGGGCGACACCATCACGTATGCCTTCACCGTGCGCAACTCCGGCAACGTCACCCTCACCGGCGTGTCTCTCGTCGACCCGCTGATCGGTCAGGCACCGGTGCCGCTGTCGGGTTGGCCCGGAGCCGCGGGCACCCTGCAGCCGGGCCAGAGCGTCTCCGGCACCGCCACCTACACGGTCAAGCAGACCGACGTCGACGCGGGCGCGGTGGCGAACACCGCGACGGCCACGGGCACACCGCCGCGGGGTGCAGCGGTGACCGGAACCGCTCCCTCCACCGTGCGGATCGCCGCGGTCCCATCGATCGCCGTGCAGAAGACCGGTTCGGTCACTACCGGGTCCGGCGAGGTCGGCAGCACCGTGACGTTCGCGTTCACGATCCGCAACTCCGGCAACGTCACGCTCAGCGGCGTCACGCTCACCGACACTCTCGCAGGGCTCAGTGCTCCGTCGATCACCTGGCCCGGTTCGCCGAACACCCTGACCCCGGGACAGACGGCTACCGGAACGGCGACGTACACCGTGAGGCAGGCCGACGTCGATGCCGGATCCGTGCGCAACACGGCGAGCGTCAGCGGTCGACCGCCGACGGGTGCCGTGGTGAGCGCGACATCCACAGAGGCCGTGGTGCCCACGAGCGTCGCCGCACCGGGGCTGACCGTGACCAAGAGCGCCGACACCGCGGCCGGAACGCGCGTGGGCGATGTCATCACCTACACGATCCGGGCGACCAACAGCGGCAACCAGACGCTCACCGGCGTGACGCTGAGCGATCCGCTCTCGGGGCTCTCCGCGCTCTCGGTGACCTGGCCGGGCGCGAACGGCGTGCTGGCACCGGGGCAGACGGCGACCGCTCGCGCCACCTACGTCATCACCCAGACCGACGTGAACTCCGGATCGATCCGCAACCGTGCGTCCGCAACGGCCACGGCGCCTGGCGGCGCATCGGTCAATGCGTCGTCCGCAGACGTCGTGACGCCGACGGTGACCGCTGCGCCCAGGCTGACCCTCGACAAGACCGCGAGCCTGGCGCCCGGCGCGACGGGCCGCGCGGGAGACGTCGTCACGTACAGCTTCACCGTGCGCAACGCCGGCAATGTCACCCTCACGAGTGTCGGCATCGCGGATGCGCTGCCAGGACTCTCGACCATCGCGTACACGGGCTGGCCCGGCGCGACAGGCACACTGCAGCCAGGGCAGAGCGTGACGGCGACCGCGACGCGGGCGCTCACGCAATCGGACGTCGATGCCGGCTCCGTCGCCAACACCGCCACCGCCACAGGCACGCCGCCGACCGGTGACGCCGTGCAGGCGACGGCCGCTGCGACTCTCCCGCTGATCGCCGGCCCCCTCCTCACCCTCGGCAAGACCGGGGTCTACACGCAGGGGAACGGCGCGGTCGGCAGCGTCATCACGTACACGTTCACGGCTCGCAACGCCGGAAACGTCACACTCACCGGCGTCGCGGTCACTGACCCGCACGCGGGCCTCAGCACGATCGCCCTCACCTGGCCCGGTACTGCCGGAACCCTCGCGCCGGGCGCCCAGGTCGTCGGCACCGCGACGTACACGGTCACGCAGGCCGACGTCGACTCCGGCACCGTGCGCAACACCGCGCGGGTGACCGGCACGCCACCCAGCGGTCCTGCGGTCGGTGCCGACTCGCAGACCGTCTCGCTCGCGACCGTCGCCGCCGGCCCCGCGTTGACGACCGCGAAGTCGGCATCCGTCGGCGGCACCGGGGCCGTGGGCGACGTCGTCGACTACACGGTGCGCGTGACCAACACCGGCAATGTGACGCTCCGCAGCGTCGTGGTGAGCGACCCGATGGCGGGACTCACACCCTTCACATACACCTGGCCCAGTGATGCGGGCGTGCTCGCGCCCGGTGCACAGGTCGTCGCGCGGGCGAGCCACACGATCACGCAGGCCGACGTGGATGCCGGCTCGATCGTCAACGTCGCCACCGGAAGCGGGCTGTCGCCGAACGGCACGCCCGTGAGCGCGGCATCCGGCACTGTCACCACGCCGACAGCCGCGGGAGATCCGCGGCTCCAGGTCGTCAAGTCCGGCACGCTCCCCGGGGGCGCCACGGGCGTGGCGGGGGAGACCATCACCTGGACGGTGTCGATCCGGAACACCGGCAACGTCACGCTCTCCGGCGTCACTGCCACCGACTCCCTCCCTGGTATCAGCGACCTCGCCTACGGAGTGTGGCCGTCGGGCACCGCAGGTGTGCTGGCACCGGGTGACGTGGTGACGGCGACCGCGACCTCGACCGTTCGTCAGACCGACGTCGATGCAGGTGCGGTGTCGAATGCAGCGACGGCGATCGGCACTCCCTCGCGGGGCCAGGCCACGTCGGCGGTGGGTTCGGCGACGGTTCCGCTGACCTCGGCACCGGCGCTCACGATCCAGAAATCGGGCGCCTACACCGCGGGTACGGGGTCGGTCGGCGACACGATCACCTACTCGTACACCGTGCGCAACGCAGGCAACGTGACGCTCACCGGAGTCGCCGTGAGCGATCCGCACAGCGGACTCTCCACGATCAGCTATGGCGCCTGGGCGTCCGGCACGACGGGCACACTCGCGCCCAACCAGACGATCACCGCGACGGCGACCTACCAGGTGCGTCAGAGCGATGTGAACGCGGGCTCGATCACCGATGTGGCGACCGCGTCGGGGCGCCCGCCCACGGGCGCAGCCGTGTCGGCGACCTCGCAGACCGTGGTGCTCGGCACCGCCACTCCCGCCCCGGCGATCCTGACGACGAAGACCGCGTCGGTCGGGGGGCCCGGACAGCTCGGCGACCTCATCACCTACACGCTCCGTGCGACCAACTCGGGTAACGTCACCCTCACCGGCGTCGCGCTGTCCGATCCCGCTCCGGGACTGAGCCCGCTCGCCTACGGGCCGTGGCCGGGCGCCAGCGGCACCCTTCAGCCGGGTGAATCCGTGACGGCGACGGCAACGCACCGCATCACCCAGGCAGACCTCGATGCCGGTTCCGTGTCGAACACGGCGGCGTCGACGGGTGCGCCCCCGACGGGGCCCGCCGTGACCGATCCGTCCGACACGGTCGTGACAGCGACGGCGGCCCAGACCCCCGACATCGAGGTGACGAAGACGGGCACGCTCGCCGGCGGAGCGACGGCTCGCGCGGGCGATGCTGTCGCCTACTCGTTCTCGCTGCGCAACACCGGCAACGTCACGCTCACCGGCGTCGCACTCGCCGACCTCGAGCCCGGCGTCTCTCCGCTGGTCTACTCGTGGCCGGGCGCGGAGGGCGTCCTCGCTCCCAACCAGGTCGTCACGGCTACCGCGACCTATGCGCTCACGCAGGCCGACATCGACGCGGGGGCCGTCGACAACGTCGTGAGCGGTTCGGGTACCGCTCCGGGTGGCGCGTCGATCACCGAGAACGACGACGTCACCGTCCCGATCGCGCCGTCGGCATCCATCGACGTGTCGAAGACCGGAACGGTGGTCGGTGACGGAGTGGGAGACGGCGAGGCGGGCGACCAGATCCGGTTCGACTTCGTGGTCGTCAACACCGGCAACGTCACTCTCACGGATGTCGAGCTCGCCGACAGCATCCCCGGTCTCGTTCCGACAGTCACCTGGCCCGATGCGGGATCGGCGGGCGTCCTCGCTCCCGGCGCCACGGCCACGGCCACGGCCGTCTACGAGATCACCCAGGCCGACGTGAACAGCGGATCCGTGCCGAACTCCGTGACAGCGTCGGGTGCGCCGCCGACCGGGGCCGACGTGACGGCGACAGACTCCGTCCAGGTCGCGACGGGTGCGCAGCGGTCCGAGCTCAGGCTCAGCAAGTCGGGCACGACGCCGCCGGGCGAGGCGGGACTCGGCGACGACATCACCTACACCTTCGTGCTCAGCAACACCGGAAACGTCACCGTCACCGGGATCGTCATCTCGGATCCGCTCGTCGGGTTGTCCGACATCGTGGCGGACTGGCCGGGCGCTGACGGCGTACTCGATCCGGGGCAGAGCGTGACCGCCACGGCCACGCTCGAGATCACCCAGACACACGTCGACGCCGGGCGCGTGCTGAACACCGCGACCGCATCGGGGACCGCGCCTGTGGGCGCCGTGTCGACGACCTCGCCGCAGAGCATCGTGCCGGTGGAGGCAGCAGCGCCGTCCGTCGCGGTCACGAACAGCGGCTCGCTCCCGCCAGGGTCCGCGGCCGGGTCGACCGTGACCTGGACCTACACGCTCAAGAACACGGGCAACGTGACCCTGAGCGGTTCTGCGCTGTCTGACGCTCTCGCGGGCACGACGGCGCCCGTCTACCAGTGGAACGGCCAGGCAGGCATCCTCGCCCCGGGGGAGACGGTCACTGCGACGGCCACGACAGTGCTGACCCAGGCCGACGTCGATGCGGGCTCGATCATCAGCCTCGTGACCGGGCGCGGCACGGCACCCACCGGTGCCGTCGTCACCGCGACCGCCCCGGCGACGGTGACCATCGCCTCGACCGCCGGTCTGACGCTGGACAAGTCCGCATCGCAGACCGAGGACCTGGCCGTCGGCGACATCGTGACCTTCACGTTCGACATCACGAATGCGGGCACGGCGACGATCGACGCCATCGCGCTGAGCGACCCGCTGCCCGGACTGTCGGCGATCACGTTCGGTCCCTGGCCGTCGGCGACGGGAACGCTCGCCCCGGGCGGTGCCGTGCGCGCGTCGGCGCAGTACACCGTGACGCAGGCGGACGTGGATGCCGCGGGCGTCCGCAACATCGCGACGGTCACGGGCCTCACGCCGTCCGACGCCGCGGTGTCCGCATCCGACATCGTGACGCTCGCCACCGAGACGAGGGCGCCCGCGCTCGAACTGGTGAAGGCGGATGAGCTCTCCGGCGACGGCGTGCTCGGAGACTCGATCGGATACACGTTCACCGTGCGCAACGCCGGGAACACGACGGTCACCGACATCGCGATCGCCGATGAGCTCGAGGGAATCTCGGGCATCGTGTTCGGAGCATGGCCGAGCGGGGAGACGGGACGCCTCGCTCCCGGGCAAGAGGTGACGGCCACCGCGCAGTACACCATCGGCCAGGCAGACGTCGATGCCGGTGAGGTCCTCAACACCGCCATCGCAGCAGGAACCACCCCGACCGAGGTCGATGTGTCGTCGACCGAAGCCGAGGTTACGACCCCGCTCGCTGCGGCTGGTCCTGCGCTGACGGCGACGAAGCGCGGTACTCTCGCCGCCGGGTCGACCGGCCGTGCGGGAGACACCGTCGAATTCCGCTTCTCGGTCGTCAACACGGGCGACGTGACGGTCAGCGAGGTCGCTTTCGACGACGCCCTCACCGGGCTGAGCCCCCTGGCGATCACCTGGCCCGATGCGACGCGCCCCGGCGTGCTCGCTCCCGACGCCGAAGCGACCGCGACCGCGACCTACGTGCTCCTGCAGTCCGACGTGGACGCCGGCGCGGTGTCGAACGCCGTCACGGTCACGGGTACCCCCGTACGAGGGACCCTCGCGCCCGCTCCTGCTGCTGCGACCGTTCCGATCACCCCCGGGGCGGCGCTGTCCGCGGTGAAGACGGGTGTGCTCGCTGCGGGAGACATCGGCGCGGTCGGCGATCGGATCGACTACACCGTCGTGGTGACGAACACGGGCAACGTGACGGTCACCGGCGGCATCCTCGTGGACCCGATGGAGGGGCTCCAGGGTGTCTCCATCGCCTGGCCGGATCCAGCCGTTCCCGGTCGCGTGGGTGTGGGGGAGTCCGCCACAGGGCGCGGCTTCTATCTGCTGACGCAGGCGGATGTGGATGCGGGGTTTGTGGAGAATACGGCGTCGGTGGCGGCGTTCGCTCCGGGTGGGGTGCGGGTGTCGGCGGATACGAACACGGTGCGGGTGAATACGGTGTTGCCTGCGGCGGGGTTGTCGGTGTCGAAGTCGGGTGTGGCGTCGGGTGCTGGTGCGGTGGGCGATGTGGTGTCGTATGAGTTCGGTGTGACGAACACGGGCAATGTGACGGTGTCGGGTGTGGTGCTGTCTGATGCGGTGCCTGGTGTGGTGTTGTCGGGTGTGGTGTGGCCGGATGCGGGTGCGCCGGGTGTGATCGCTCCGGGGGAGACGGCGACGGCGACGGGGTCGTATGTGATCGTGCAGGCGGATGTGGATGCGGGTCGTGTGGTGAACACGGCGTCGGCGTCTGGTGTGCCGGCGCGGAGTGAGCCGATCACGGTGGTGTCTGCGGAGAGTGTGGTTCCGACGGTGGCGGCGGCTCCGGCGGTGTCGGTGACCGATCGTGGTGCGTTGGCTCCGGGGGCGTCGGGCCGGGCCGGTGATGTGGTGACGTGGACGTATGTGCTGACCAATGACGGGAACGTGACGCTGACCGGCGCCGCCCTCGCCGACGCCCTCACCGAAACGACCCCGCCGAGCTACACCTGGACGACTCCGGTCGGCATCCTCGCCCCGGGCGAGTCGGTGACGGCGACGGCGACGTACGTCCTGACCCAGGCGGATGTCGACGCGGGCAGCGTGACCAGCCTCGTCACCGGAACAGGAACACCGGCCAACGGCGGAGCCGTGGTCTCGGCCACGAGCCCGGCGACCGTGCCGATCGTCAGCGCTCCGGAGCTCGTCGTCACGAAGGATGACACCGCGACGGGCGGCAGCGTCGGAGACACGATCGAGTACGCGTTCACGATCGAGAACCGCGGCAACGTGACCCTGTCTGGTGTCGTGCTGTCCGACACGCTCTCCGGTCTCAGCACACCGACGATCACGTGGCCGACGACGAACCGTGTGCTCGCGCCGGGCGAAGTCGCCACGGCCACCGCGACGTACGTCATCACGCAGAGCGATGTCGACGCCGGTGACGTGACGAACACCGCATCGGCCAGCGCGTCGCTTCCCGGCGGCACGAGCATCTCGGCATCCTCCGATGCCGTCGTGACGCCGCTCGACGTATTCGCACCCGCCGTGGTCACGACGAAGTCCGCCGTCATCGCGAACGGTGCCGGCGGAGCCGTCGGCGACGTCATCGAGTACACGGTCACCGTGCGCAACTCGGGCAATGTGACCCTCGACGGCGTGGGCATCGTCGACGAGCTCGACGACCTCTCCGACATCTCGGTCGTGTGGCCCGGCGTCGAAGGGGTTCTCGCGCCCGAGCAGATTCTCGTGGGCACCGCGCGATATGTCATCACGCAGGCCGATGTCGATCGTGGGTCGGTGTCGAACATCGCGGTGGGCTCCGGCACCGATCCCTCGGACACCACCGTCGAGGACCCGTCGGACCGAGTCGTCGTTCCCACAGTCGTGGCCGCGCCGGATGCGACCGTGAGCAAGAGCGGCGTGCTCGAGCCCGGTGCGACGGGCCGCGCAGGCGACACGGTGCGGTACTCGTTCCGCATCGCGAACACGGGCAATGTCACGTTGTCTGGGGTCGCTCTCGACGATCAGCTCGTCGGCCTGTCCGACATCGTGGTCTCCTGGCCCGGAGCAGACGGCGTCCTCGCCCCCGGTGCGACCGCCGATGCCACCGCGGAGTATGAGCTCACTCAGGCCGACGTCGATCGAGGGCGCGTCGACAACAGCGTCACCCTGACGGCATCCGCCCCCGGTGGTGCGCCGGTCGAACGCACGGCGACCGCGACGGTGCCGATCACCGAGGCGGCAGAGCTGACGACGGTCAAGAGCGGACAGGTGCTCGAGCCGGGGATCGGGGCCGTCGGAGACGTCATCGAGTACCGCCTGGTCGTGACGAACACGGGCAACGTGACCGTGCAGGACGGGCGGCTCATCGATCGTCTCGCCGGACTCTCTCTGCCCGAGATCGCCTGGCCCGGCCCTGAGGGCGAGCTGCTCGTCGGCGACACGGTCGTCGGAGTCGCTCGGTACACGCTCACCCAGGCCGACATCGATCGTGGGTTCGTGCGGAACGTGGCCGGCGTCGAGGCGGTCACCGAGCAGGGGACGATCGTCGTCGCGGACTCCAACCCGGTCGTGATCAACACCGTGCAGCCCGCGGCCGCGCTGACCGTCGTGAAGGACGGCGTCGTCGACGGCGACGGAGGTGCAGGCGGCTCTGTCGACTACACCTTCCGCATCACGAACACCGGAAACGTGACCGTGAGCGCGATCACGCTCGCCGACCCGATGCCGGGGCTCAGCGTGCCGGAGATCACCTGGCCGGGAACGGCCGGTGTGCTCGCGCCCGGGCAGACCGCGATCGCGACGGCCGGCTACACGATCACTCAGACGGATGTGGATGCCGGATCGATCGCCAATGCGGCGACGGCGAGCGGCAGCTCGCGGGGTGGTCCTGTCACGAGCCCTGCCGGCATCGAGACCGTCGACACCCAGGGCATCCAGGCGTCGATCGTCGTGGACAAGACCGCCGCGCTCGACCCCGATGCCACAGGCGTCGCGGGTGATGTCGTCACCTGGAGCTACTCGCTGCAGAACACGAGCAACGTCACTCTCACGGGCGTCGCCCTGACCGACCGTCTCAGCGGCTCCACGGCCCCCGAGTACACGTGGCCGGACCCGTCCCGCCCGGGAGTGCTGCTCCCCGGTCAGACGGTGACGGCGGTCTCGACGTACGAACTCACCCAGGCAGACGTCGATCGCGGCGGTGTGTCGAGCGCCGTCGACGGTGTCGGCACCCCGCCTCGCGGAGCGGACGTCACCGGCAGTTCCGTCGCCTCGGTCGAGATCGCGGCGCGCCCCGGCATCGCTGCGACGAAGTCCGGGGTGGTCGACGGCGCGGGCGACGTCGGCGACCGGATCGATTACACCTTCGGCATCACGAACACGGGCAATGTCACGCTCACGCTCGTGGACCTCGTGGATGCCCTGGTCGGCGTCAGCTCGCCCACATTCGACTGGCCCGGTGAGCCCGGCATCCTGCTGCCGGGTGAGACGGTCGACGCGGCGGCCGACTACACCGTCACGCAGGCCGACGTGGACCGCGGCTCCGTCACCAACATCGCCACGGCCAGCGGAAAGCCGCCGGTGGGAGACACGATCACGGCGAGCACACCGCCGACGAACACGAGCGTCGCAGCTGCGGCACCGGAGCTGCTCACGGGCAAGACGGCGACGGTGCGCGGCGACGGTGCTGTGGGCGACATCGTCGACTACTCCTTCACCATCGAGAACACGGGCAACGTCACGGTGTCCGCGATCACGCTCTCGGACCCTCTTCCGGGACTCTCGGCCCCGACGGTGCGCTGGCCGGGTGAGACGGGCGTGCTCGCGCCGGGCGAGGTCGCGACCGCGACCGCCAGTTACGCGATCGTGCAGACGGATGTGGATGCGGGAGAGATCGTCAACATCGCGACCGCCGCGGGGGCCTCTCCGAGCGGGGCTGCCGTGCAGGACGACTCCGACCGTGTCAGCACCCCGACCATCGAGGCGGATGCCGGGATCACGATCGACAAGACGGGCGCACTCGCACCGGGCTCCACCGGTCAGGTCGGCGACGTCGTGCAGTTCGGCTTCACGATCGCGAACAGCGGCAACCAGACTCTCCGCGCCGTCGAGCTCTCGGACGCACTGTCGGGGCTCAGCGCCATCGACGTGGTCTGGCCGAGCGATGACCCCGCAGCGACCGGCGTCCTTCCGGTCGGCTCCGTCGCACGCGGTACCGCGACCTACACGCTGACCCAGGCGGACATCGATGCCGGATCGGTCGCCAACGCGGTCGAGGTCGTCGCGAGCACACCCGCCGGCACGACGGTCGATGCCGCCGACGCCGCGACGGTCACCATCCCGAGGACTCCTGCGCTGTCTGCGGTGAAGTCGGGTGTTCTGGCTGCGGGGGACATCGGTGCGGTCGGTGACACGGTGCAGTACGAGGTGGTGGTGACGAACATGGGCAACGTGACGGTCACCGGCGGTGTGCTGGTGGATCCGATGGTCGGCCTGTATGACGTGTCGATCGTGTGGCCGGACCCCGCCGCGCCCGGTCGTGTCGGTGTCGGTGAGCAGGCCGTCGGTCGGGGGAAGTACGACCTGACGCAGGCGGATGTGGATGCGGGTTTTGTGGAGAACACGGCGTCGGTGGCGGCGTTCGCTCCGGGTGGGGTGCGGGTGTCGGCGGATACGAACACGGTGCGGGTGAATACGGTGTTGCCTGCGGCGGGGTTGTCGGTGTCGAAGTCGGGTGTGGCGTCGGGTGCTGGTGCGGTGGGCGATGTGGTGTCGTATGAGTTCGGTGTGACGAACACGGGCAATGTGACGGTGTCGGGTGTGGTGCTGTCTGATGCGGTGCCTGGTGTGGTGTTGTCGGGTGTGGTGTGGCCGGATGCGGGTGCGCCGGGTGTGATCGCTCCGGGGGAGACGGCGACGGCGACGGGGTCGTATGTGATCGTGCAGGCGGATGTGGATGCGGGTCGTGTGGTGAACACGGCGTCGGCGTCTGGTGTGCCGGCGCGGAGTGAGCCGATCACGGTGGTGTCTGCGGAGAGTGTGGTTCCGACGGTGGCGGCGGCTCCGGCGGTGTCGGTGACCGATCGTGGTGCGTTGGCTCCGGGGGCGTCGGGCCGGGCCGGTGATGTGGTGACGTGGACGTATGTGCTGACCAATGACGGGAACGTGACGCTGACCGGCGCCGCCCTCGCCGACGCCCTGCCGGGTGCGTCCGCTCCGTCGTATGTGTGGCAGGGGGCGGAGGGTGTCCTCGTGCCGGGTCAGTCGGTGACGGCGACGGCGACGTATGTCCTGACCCAGGCGGATGTCGACGCAGGCAGCGTGACCAGCCTCGTCACCGGAACAGGAACACCGTCGACCGGTGCACGGGCCGCGGCCACGACCCCCGCGACGGTGTCGCTCGTCGCGGCTCCCGGTCTCGTGTTCAGCAAGACGGCGAGCCTGGACGCCGCGAGTGCGAACGGCACCGGCGACGGAGTGACCTTCGACTTCCGCATCGAGAACTCCGGGACCGTCACCCTCTCGGGCGTGGCCATCACGGACGAACTCGTCGGCATCGGACCGATCACGGTGGACTGGCCCGCGGCCGCAGGCGTGCTCGCGCCGGGACAGATCGCGCGGGGAACGGCGTCGTATGACATCAGCCAGGAGGACGTCGATCGAGGATCCGTCCAGAACACGGCATCCGTCCGTGCCACGACACCGAGCGGCGAGGTGCTGTCGACCCGTTCGACCATCGAGCCCATCCCGACCGCTGACCACGCTCCATCGATCCAGACGGTGAAGGGCGGCAGCTACGTCAGCGGCACCGGCGGCGTGGGCAGCATCATCGAGTACACCTTCGACATCACGAACACCGGAAACGTGACCCTGAGACTGATCCGTCTGCAGGACGACCTCGAGGGCCTCGGCACTCCTCGTATCGAGTTCCCGTCGGCCACCGGCATCCTGCCGCCCGGCGGGACCGCGACCGGTGTCGCCCGGTACACGGTGACCCAGGACGACGTCGATGCGGGGTCGATCACGAACGTCGCCACGTCGTTCGGAACGTCTCCGCGCGGAGTCGTCGTCTCCGACAGCTCCGCCCCGTTCACGATCGACACGGACTCGCCGACCAATCCGGAACAGGCGATCCGCACGACGCAGTCCGCGCAACTCGCCGCCGGGGACGTCGGCGTGCTCGGCGACTCGGTCGACTACACGTTCACGATCCAGAACACCGGCAACACGACCCTGAACGGTGTGACGCTCAGCAATACGGTCGCCGGACTCACCGGCTTCGCGTACACCTGGCCGGATGCCGCGAACCCCGGACGCCTGCTGCCGGGTCAGACCGTGACGATCACGGCGTCGCACCTCGTCACGCAGCAGGATGTGGACACGGGCACGGTCCGCAACACCGCGACGGGGTCGGGCACGCCGCCGGCGGGGGCGGTCGTGACGAGCCGCACGCCGATGACCATCGTGCCGCTGGTCGGCGGAACGGGATCGCTCGACGTCTCGAAGACCGGTACGCGCCTGGGCGACGGCAGCCTGGGCACGCAGATCCGCTACGACTTCGTCATCACGAACACCGGAACGCTCTCGCTCAGCTCGGTCGCTCTCACCGACTCGCTCGACGGGCTGTCCGACATCTCGTACGCGGAGTGGCCGACCGCTGACGGAGCGCTCGCGCCGGGAGAGTCCGTCAGCGCGGCGGCGACATACACGGTCCAGCAGAAGGACATCGACACGGGCGAGGTGCGCAACACCGCCTCGGCGAGTGCGCTGACCCCCGGGGGAGACCCGGTGACGGACGAGTCGCCCGAGTCGGTCGTGACGACGATCGGTTCCGCACCCTCGATCGACATCGAGAAGTCCCAGGTGCTCGCCCAGGGTGCCACCGGGCGCCCCGGCGACGTCGTCGATTACACCTTCACCATCACGAACACCGGCAACATCACGCTCCGCGGCGTGACGCTCGCCGATGGCCAGGTCTGGATCACGGGACTCGGCATCGCGTGGCCGGGAGAGATCGGCGTACTGGCCCCCGGACAGTCGGCGACCGCGACGGCCACCTACATCCTGACCCAGGCGGATGTCGATGCCGGGCGGATCACGTCGCCGGCGGTCACCACAGGTGACGGCGCAGGCACGGTCGTCCGTGATGAGACCGTCGCAGAGACGGTCATCGCCGCCGCCCCCGCGCTCACCCTCGTCAAGACCGCCGAGCTCACCGGAGCAGCGCAGCAGGGCGGCGGAATCCGATACCTGGTCACGGTCACCAACACAGGCAACGTCACGCTGTCCGACGTCGCGATCACGGATGACCTCGCCGGCCTCGGTTCCCCGACCGTGAACTGGCCCGGTACGCCCGGGATGCTGGCCTCCGGCCAGAGCGTCACGATGACCGCGGACTACGTGATCACGTCGGCAGACGTCGTGCGACAGCACGTCGACAACACCGCCTCCGCGGTCGGCACAGCGCCCGGCGGCACGACGACCGACGACGCCGACTCGGTTCGGGTGGATGTTCCCGACGCCCCGAGCATCCGCCTCGGTATGAGCATCTCGGTGAAGGACGGACAGAAGGGTTTCGCGGGCGACGCGCTCATCTTCCGCTACACCGCGACGAACACCGGGACCACGACCCTCACGGGCGTGCGCATCACGGATCCGTACCCCGGACTCTCGTCGATCGTCTACACCTGGCCCGGCGAGCCCGGCGTGCTGCTCCCCGGGCAGAGCGTCACCGCGACGGCCAGCGTGGTCATCACCCCCTCGATGGAGGGCACCGTGGTAACGTCCCGTGCCGTGGTGACCAGTGTGGAGGCGCAGTCGGGTGTGCAGGTGCTCGATGTGGCCTCGGATGCCGTGAACCTTCCGCAGCCCGCGCAGATCGTGCCGATCGATCTGCTCCCCTTCACAGGTGGCGGCGATCCCCTGCCTCTCGTGGGAGGGTCCGCGCTGCTTCTGCTCGCGGGCCTCGTGCTCCTGCTCGCCGCCCGGCGTCGCCGGTCGATGCGGCCCCATGACCTCTCCTCCTAGCAATCCGTACTGAAAGGCGACACGATGCTGAACTCGAGCTCAACCACCCCGTCCACCGCAGGACGCCGTACGGCGACCAAGGGGGTCGTCGTGGCCGGCATCGCCGTGACTCTCGGCCTGGTGCTCGCCGGATGCACCGACTCGGCACCGGACCCGAAGCCGACGCCGACAGCGACGGAACCCGCCGAGGCCGGGATCACGGACATCCAGGACACGCCCGGCTCCGGAGAGGGGCTCGAGGGGGCGCTCGCGGATGCCGAGGTCAAGACCTGCGAGCTCGCCGGCGACCACTGGGAGGTCGCCGGATCCGTCACGAATTCGAGCGATGCGGACGCGTCGTACCGGATCTACGTGTCGCTTCTGACCCAGGGCGGCGACACACGGTCGCTGACGCAGGTCGATGTCGAGCCGATCGCCGCCGGGGCGAGCGCCGACTGGGAGACCACGGTCGCCGTGGAGGACGAGGCGCTCGATTGCGTGCTGCGCGTGGAGCGCTACGCCTCCTGAGCGGCCTGTGCCGCGATCATGCGTCCTGTCGTGAGGAGCGCTTGACGACGTCATAGGCGTCGAGCGCGGCCTTGCGCGTGGCGGCGAGGTCCACGATCGGCTCTGTCGGAGCATCCGATGCCCACTCCGAGATGTACAGCCTGTGGGGGTCGAACTTCTTGGCCTGCAGCTCCGGGTTGAAGACGCGGAAGTACGGCGCGGCGTCGGCACCCGACCCGGCGACCCACTGCCAGTTGAACGGGTTGCTCGCGCCGTCGGCGTCGACCAGCGTGTCCCAGAACCACTCCTCGCCGCGCCGCCAGTCGATCAGGAGGTTCTTGACGAGGAACGACGCGGTGACCATCCGCACGCGGTTGTGCATGAAACCGGTGTGCCACAGCTCGCGCATTCCGGCATCCACCAGAGGCACGCCGGTGTCGCCGCGCTGCCACGCCTCGAGATGGTGCGTGTCGAGGGGCGGCCACGGGAACGCGTCGAACTGACGGCGAAGGTTCACGGTCGCCAGATCGGGGGAGTGGAACACGGTGTGCCACGCGAACTCGCGCCAGCCCAGCTCCGACAGGAAGCCCGCGGCTCCGTGCGCGTCGACCGCTTCGTGCCAGACGGTGAACGGGCTCAGCTCGCCCCAGCGCAGACGGGGCGAGAGCAGGGCGGTGGCGCCGGCGGACGGCTCGTCCCGCGCTCTGTCGTACGCGCCGATGTCGTCCTGAAGGAAGGCGCGCAGACGGGCTCGTGCCGCGGGCTCACCCGGCTCCCAGGTCTCGCGCAGTCCGCCCGCCCAATCCGGACTCGTCGGCAGAAGATCCCAGTCGTCGAGATCGTCGGATGCGGGGGCAGGCGACATCCCGTCGAGACTCCGGGGCGCGGGGAGCGGTGCACGGGGCGCGGGGAGCGCGAGGCATGCGCGCCAGAACGGCGTGAAGACGGAGAAGTGGGTGCCGCCTCCGGTCTTGACCGTCCACGGCTCGTGCAGCAGGGAACCGGCGAAGGATGCCACCTCGAGGCCGCCTTCGCGGAGAGACGTCTTCAGGGCGGCGTCGATCTCGCGTTCCGCGCCCCCGTAGCGACGGTTCCAGAACACGGCTGTCGCCCCCGCGTCCGCGACGGCCTCGCGGACGACGCGTGCGGCGGGTCCGCGGCGCAGGGTCAACGTGGCCCCGATCTCGAGGAGTCGCTCTCGGAGCGAGGTGAGCGAGTGATGCAGCCACCAGCGTGCGGCGCCACCGAGCGGGCGGATGCCGGGGGACTCCTCATCGAGCACGTAGAGCACGACGATCGGCTCATCTCGATCGATCGCTGCCCGCAGGGCCGGGTTGTCGGCGAGGCGGAGGTCGTCACGGAGCCACACGATCGAGGGGGAAGCCATGGCTCCATTCTCGCCCGCGCGGCGGAATCGGCGGGCAGGGGTTGCGTGCCGTCTGTCTCAGCGGCTAGGCCGCCGGCGGCCCGCCGGGAGAGGATCGGGAGCAGTCGCCCACAGGGCCCACAGCACGAGCAGCGGCTGGAGGAACAGCCGGCCGAAGCGCCGCGCCTCGGTGTCGAGACCGGGAGTCGAACGATGCGTGCGCCACTGGTGCACGTTCCCGGGGAGCACGGCCACGAAGAACGCGGCGGTCGCGATTCCGATGCGTCGTCGCTCCTTCGGCAGCACGAGGAGTCCGGCCGCGAGCGCGACCTCGGCGGCGCCCGAGGCGATCACGATCGCGTCCTTGTCGAGACGCGTGGCCTTCGTGGCCCAGTCCGGCACGACGACCCGGAAGCCGCGGGTGCTCACGAAGTGGACGATGCCGATCGCACCCAGTGCGAGTGCGAGGATCCAACGCGCCAGTGCTCTGATCATCCGCTCACGCTACCCCGATGCACCCGCTGACTCCCGGTTCACCGAGGCGCGTCGCGCCGGGTCAGTCGGCGTCGAGGAGACGGTCGGCCTCCCACTGCAGGAACCCGTCGGCGATCTCGGGTGCGTGCGTGTGATGCAGGTAGTGCTCGCCGTCGAGGGGGATGACGGTTCCGTCGTCGACCGTCGCCGCCTGACGTTCGTGAAGGTCGATCCAGTCCGGATTGCCGGCGTTGTCGGCCACCACGAACAGCAGGAGAGGGAGTCCGGCGGGGAACTCGGTGCCCGCGGCATCCGCGAAGTTGGTCCTGATGTGCGTCATCTCGTCGAGATAGGTCGGGCTGAGGGAGTTCCGGTTGCTGAAAAGCGACATCTGCTCGCGCGTGCGGTCGTCGTAGGCGAGGCCGTCGAGACCGTCTCCGGCTGCGCTGGAGACCAGGCGGATCAGGCCGAGGTTCTTCGCTGCGGCCAACAGGCCGGTGGGGAAGACCGTGTCCATGTTCGGCTGCCCCGGCACGCTGGTGTCGATCCCGACGAATGCCGTCACCTCGTCGGCGTACCTGTTCGTGTACTCGATCGCGTAGAGCCCTGCGATCGAGTGCCCCATCAACACGTAGCGGTCGACGTGGAGCGACTGCAGCGCCTGGTGGATCTCATCCACGATGTTGTCGGTCGTCCGCTCGCTGTCGGTGCCGTCGCTGAGACCGTAGCCGAACGGCTCGACCACGATGACGCGGTGATCCCGCGCGAGCTGCGAGATCAGAGGCTCGAAATCGAGGGCGGGAGACGCCGTGCCGAACCCGGGGAGCAGCACGACGTCCTGCTCGCCCTCGCCGGCGACGACCACGTTCATCGCCCGCCCGTCGACGCTCACCGTCTGACCGTAGGTCTCGATACGGTTCTTCTCCGTCTCTGTGGATACGGCGTTCACCACGGTCGTGGTCGTCAGCCCGACCGCCAGCACGGTGCCGATGGCCCCGCCGACGACGAGGGCTCTTCTGAGGGATCTGCGCATCATGGCCTTCCCGGCGCACACGGGTGTCGAAGGGTGGTGCACGCCTGTCCTCCCAGACTGGATCGTGAACTCCACGGGCGCGTCAGTCCGCCGCAGACACCTCGGTACCGCGTTCGCGGTATGCGGGAGTCATCCGCCGGGCGGATCCGAAGCGCACGCCGACACGAAATACTGGATGCATGCCGACCACCCGTACCTCCCGAGACGGGTTCCGGATGAGCGATGTCCTCGCGGTCGCGCTGATCGTGATCTTCGCCGTCCTCCCGTTCCCCGACGAGACCTTCCGCGGCGACGGGCTGCTTCTCATCCCGGGCCTCGCGCCGGCCGTGGTCGTGCCGTTCCGGCGCAGGTGGCCGCTCGCCTCCCTCGGTGTCAGCCTGGCGTGCGTGGTCGCCGTCGCCGCCGCGGGGTCGATCTCCCCGAGTGCGCTCCTCGCCGTCGCGATCTCCTGCTTCGCGGTGCTCGATCGTCTCGGACGCCGCATCGGCCTGCTCGCCCTCGGCGTGTCGGTCGTGGTCGCCGTCCTCGCGAACGGGTGGGCTCTCGGGGGTGACCTCTTCGACTCGACGGCTCTGCAGTTCGTCCTGCTCATCGTCCTGGGCGGAGCGCTGGGCGACACTGCCCGGTCGCGCCGGGAGTTCGCGACGGCGATGACCGAGCGCGCCGAGCGGGCCGAGCGGAGCCGCGACGACGAGGCGCGCAGACGGGTCGCCGAGGACAGAGTGCGGATCGCCCGTGACCTGCACGACGTCGTCGCGCATCAGATCGCGGTCATCAGCCTGAACGCGGGCGTCGCATCCTCGTCTCTCGAGACCCGACCCGAGCGCGCACGTGAGGCGCTGACGACCGTGCGCAGCGCCTCACGGACGGTTCTCGCCGACATCGGCGGACTCCTGACGCTCCTCCGCGCCGACGGCTCCGACGGCTCGGACGACGAAGCCGAGCTCCGCCCGCAGCGGGGGCTGTCCGATCTGGACGCGCTCCTCAGCGGTTTCCGCGGTGCGGGGCTCCGCGTCGATCTGCGGCGCGGACGCCGCGAGATCGCTCTGTCGCCGGGTGGCGATCACGTCGCCTATCTGGTGCTGCACGAAGCTCTCACCAACGCGCACAAGCACGGGCGCGGCGGCACGGCGACGGTGGCGATCCGCGCCGAAGGTGCGGCGGTGCACCTGACGATCGTGAACCCGACCGCGACCGAGTCGTCGCCGCCCGCGGTCGGCAACGGCCTGCGAGGGCTGCAGGAACGCATCGCCGCCGTCGGAGGCGCCGTGCACTTCGGCAGCGAGGGCGGAGTCTTCTCCCTCGAGGCGTGGATCCCGACCGCGGCCGACACGAGCTCATGACGATCTCGGTGCTCGTGGTCGACGACCAGCCTCTCGTGCGGCATGCCGTGCGGGACATCCTCGTCGACGGCGGTCTCGTCGTCGTCGGTGAAGCGTCGAACGGACGCGATGCGGTGCGCGCGGCCGCCGAGACGGCGCCGGACGTCGTGCTCATGGACATCAGGATGCCCGAGCTCGACGGCATCGCCGCGACGGCGCTCATCTGCGCGGATGCCGGCGCAGACGACCGCACCCGAGTGCTGATCCTCACGACGTTCGAGGAGGACGAGAACGTCGTCGCCGCGCTCCGAGCGGGTGCGAGCGGTTTCATCGGAAAGGGTGCTGAGCCGGAGGAGATCGTCCGGGCCGTGCGCACCGTGCACCGGGGTGACGCGCTGCTCTCGTCGTCCGCGACCCGGGCGCTGATCGAACGTTCGCTCCGCCCCGGAGCCGTGCCGCCCTCGGAGCGCTGGGACGCCGTGCTCGCTCCGCTGACACCGCGCGAGCGCGAGGTTCTCGAGCTCGTCGCCGAAGGGCTGACGAATCACGACATCGCCGACCGTCTCACGATCTCGCCCCACACGGCGAAGACCCACGTGAACCGGATCATGGCGAAGGTCGCGGCGCGCGACCGGGCGCAGCTGGTGATCCTCGCCTACGAGTCCGGGCTGGTGACACCCGGCGGCTGACCCCCGGCTTCCGGGTCTTTGCCACACTGGGTGCATGACCGTCCTGCGCATCAGCATCCTCTTCGTGCTCGCCGCCGTCGCCGAGATCGGCGGAGCCTGGCTCATCTGGCAGGCGGTCAAGGAGAACAGGGGATGGGTCTTCGCCGTGCTCGGTGTCATGGCGCTCGGCGCCTACGGGTTCATCGCGGCGCTCCAGCCCGACGCGAACTTCGGGCGTGTGCTGGCGTCATACGGTGGCGTGTTCATCGCCGGATCCCTGGCGTGGGGGATCATCGTCGACGGCTTCAAGCCGACGCTCTGGGACTGGGTCGGATCCGCGATCGCGCTGGTCGGCGCGGCGATCATCATCCTCGCGCCGACGGCGGCGAACACCGCGACGGAGAGCGTGTCGTAGCGGTCAGCAGCCGCCGGGCATGCGAGTAGCCTAGATCCAGACCCAGATGGAGTGTGCAGTGCCTGAAAATGCTCAGCCGAAAGACGGCTTCGCCCTGTTCTCTGACCGTTCAGTCGTCGCGATGCGCGTCAACGGAACCCTCAAGGACCTCGCCGCGACAGTGACGGATGCCGACGAGGTCGAGCCAGTCACGATCGACAGCCCCGACGGACTCAACATCCTCCGTCACTCGGCGGCGCATGTGCTCGCGCAGGCGGTGCAGCGGATCAACCCCCAGGCCAACCTCGGCATCGGCCCGCCCATCACCGACGGCTTCTACTACGACTTCGGTGTCGAGACCCCGTTCACGCCGGAAGACATCAAGGCCATCACGAAGGAGATGCAGCGCATCGTCCGTGAGGGACAGCGCTTCGTGCGTCGCGTCGTCACCGATGACGAAGCGCGGGCAGAGCTCGCCGACGAGCCGTTCAAGCTCGAGCTCATCGGACTCAAGGGTGGCAAGGAAGCAGCCGAGGGCGCATCGGTCGAGGTCGGCGAGGGCGAGCTGACGATCTACGACAACACGACCCGTGACGGCGAGGTCGTCTGGAAGGATCTCTGCCGAGGCCCGCACCTGCCCAACACGCGGATGATCGGCAACGGCTGGGATCTCACCCGCATCGCCGCCGCCTACTGGCGCGGCAGCGAGAAGAACCCGCAGCTGCAGCGCATCTACGGCACGGCGTGGCCGTCGAAGGACGAGCTGCGCGAGTACCAGCACCGTCTCGAGGAGGCCGCCAAGCGCGACCACCGGCGCCTGGGCAAGGAACTCGACCTGTTCTCGTTCCCCGAGGAGATCGGCTCGGGGCTCTCGGTCTGGCACCCTCGCGGCGGAGTCGTGCGCGGCGAGATGGAGCAGCACGCGCGCAAACGCCACATCGAGGGCGGCTACACCTATGTGTACACGCCGCACATCTCGAAGGAAGACCTCTTCCTCACCTCGAACCACCTCGTCACGTACAAGGAGGGCATGTACCCGCCGATCGTCATGGACGAGGAGCGCGACGACGAGGGCAACATCACCAAGCAGGGCCAGGACTACTACCTGAAGCCCATGAACTGCCCGATGCACATCCTGATCTACAAGGAGCGTGCGCGCAGCTACCGCGACCTGCCGCTGCGGTTCGCCGAGAACGGCACCGTGTACCGCAACGAGCTCTCCGGTGCGTTGCACGGCCTCACCCGTGTGCGCGGCTTCACCCAGGACGACTCGCACCTGTTCGTCACGCCCGACCAGCTCGAGGGCGAGGTCGCGAAGGTCCTGGAGTTCATCCTCTCGATGCTCCGCGACTTCGGTCTCACCGACTTCGAGCTCGAGCTGTCGATGAAGGATGACGAGAAGTCCAAGTGGATCGGCTCAGAGGAGTTCTGGGAGTCGTCGACGGATGCTCTGCGTCGTGTCGCCCTGGCATCCGGTCTGAAGCTGACCGAGGTCCCCGGCGAGGCGGCCTTCTACGGCCCGAAGATCGACCTGAAGACACGCGACGCGATCGGCCGCACCTGGCAGCTCTCGACCGTGCAGGTCGACCCCAACCTGCCTGAGCGATTCGAGCTCGAGTTCATGGACAAGGACGGACAGAAGAAGCGTCCGATCATGATCCACCGGGCGCTGTTCGGCTCGATCGAGCGCTTCTTCGCGATCCTCCTCGAGCACTACGCCGGCGACTTCCCGGTCTGGCTGTCTCCGGTTCAGGTCGTGGGCATCCCCGTCGCCGACGACTTCGCCGACTACCTCGGAGAGGTCGTCGACACGCTGCGCACGCAGGGTGTGCGCGCCGAGCTCGACACGTCCGACGACCGGATGCAGAAGAAGATCCGCACGCACACGACAGGCAAGGTCCCGCTGCTGCTGATCGCGGGCGAGAAGGACCGCGATGCGGGCACCGTCTCGTTCCGCTACCGCGACGGAACGCAGGAGAACGGCGTGCCGATCGCCGATGCCGTGTCGCGCATCCGTGCCGCGATCGATGCGCACACGCTCGTGCAGACAGCAGGGGATCTGGCGTGACGCCCTCGGAGCCGTGGGAGGACGCCGGTGAGTTCGCCGGCGTCCCCGACGAGTTCCAGCGGCTGTGGACCCCGCACCGGATGGCGTACATCCAGGCGGGCCCCGAGCCGTTGCGCGAGGAGTGCCCGTTCTGCGAGGCTCCGAAGTTCCCGGATGCCGAACGGCTGATCGTCGCGCGGGGTGAGACGGCCTACGTACTGCTCAACCTGTTCCCGTACAACTCCGGACACCTTCTGGTCTGCCCGTACCGCCACATCGGCACGTACGACCAGGCCACGCCCGAGGAGGTCGCCGAGATCGGGGCGCTGACCCAGATCGGCATGAGGGTCCTCCGCGAGGTCTCGCGGTGCGACGGCTTCAACCTCGGGATGAATCAGGGTGCCGTCGCCGGTGCCGGCGTCGACGGCCACCTGCACCAGCACATCGTGCCGCGGTGGACGTCGGACGCCAATTTCTTCCCGATCATCGCGAAGACCAAGGCGCTGCCTCAGCTGCTCGGCGAAGTGCGAGAAGCTGTGGCGAACGCCTGGCCGACGCCGTAGAGCGGCGGTTCAGCGCACCTGGCGTGCGGTGAACTGCATCCGCGGGTTCGCGTAGAACTCCTGCGCCTCCACGAGCTGCAGTTCGCGCGCACCGGACTCGAGAGTCGCGGCGAGCAGGTCGAACACGCTGGATGCGGTGCGTTCGAGCGCCGTATTGGCGTCGCCCGTCTCGACGTAGTGCGCGGTGAAGAGCGCTGCCGTGACGTCGCCCGAGCCGTTGGCCTTCATCGGGAGGCGAGGCGTCTGCACGATCCAGGCACCCGCCGAGTCGGCGACGAGCATCTCGATCGTGCCCTCTTCGCGGTCCGGGCGCTCGACGCTCGTGACGAGCACGGTGCGGGGTCCCATGGCCATCGCCAGGTCGACCGAGGCCAGCGTGGACTCCAGCGTGTCAGGCTCGGTCCCGGTGAGGAAGCCGAGTTCGAACTGGTTCGGGGTGATGATGTCGGCTGCGGGCACGACCTT